>DIZF01000019.1:0-110090 GCA_002427815.1 Ramlibacter tataouinensis | reverse complement strand
TTGCAGGCGCCCAGAATCCGATAAGGCCGCTCGTCGATGCCCAGCTTGGCCTTCATCGTGGCCTGAACGTCGATGTCGGTGAGGACCCCGAAGCCTTCGGTCTTGAGCGCCTCGGTCACGAGAGCGACCGCCTGCGCGAAGCTCAGGTCCTGGAGGACGCAGTGAAAGCCGTAACTCGAAGCGGCCGGTACAAGCCCGGTACGTTGTGTGGAGATCATTTCGTTCCCCCTCACTTCCTGGCCGGGGACGGCGGCATGCGATCCATCATCATTTCCATCATCATCTGCATCATGTCCATGCGCTTGGCCATCATTTGATGGTGCTTGGCCATGTCGGCCGGCATGCCCTTGGGATCGGCGCCGGCGCCCATGGAACCCATTGCACCCATGGCACCCGTGCCTGCCATCGGGCCACCCATGCCGGACATGTCTTTCATCATGCTCATCCCATCTTGCATGGCCTTCATGTGGTCGGTCATCAGCTTGCTGCGCTCTTCGGGGGTCTTGGCGCTCATCATCTTTTCGTGCATGGCGCGCATGGTCTTCATCTGCTCGTCCATCCTGGTCATGGCGTCGGGTGTGGGCATGCTGCTGGCGGCCGCGGTGCCCATGGGCATCGCGGGCGTGGTGCCGCAGGCGATCAGTGCGCCCGTAGCGGAAAGGGCAACGATCAGTGGAACGAAACGAAAACGGGTCATGACAGAGTCCTGGGTTGGTTGGGTAAGGTTGGGAACAGCACGGGTTGTCCGACGGGCAGGCCCTGGATCATTTGTCCTTGCGACCGATGATCAATGCCACGACACCGGCAACGACGACGACCAGCAGGATCGGCATCCATATGCCACCGTAGCCACCCATCCACCCAGACCCCCAGCCTCCCCCATTCATCATGTTTCCGTTCTGCGCCGACGCGGCGCCTGCGGCCAACAGCGACGCTGCGGCGATGGCGATAGAAGATAGGTTTTTCATAAATATTTCCTGGTGAAGTGTTGAAACAGGTTTTTGCCGTGCTCAGCGCATTGCAAAGCGCTGCCATGGCTGCGGATGCGCCAGAATCCATCTGGCCGGCTGAGGCCGTCCATCCGCACAGCGGCACGCCCGGCTGACAGGCGCTAAATGGTCAGCCGCATGAAGCGGATGGCGATGGGAGGGTGGGACCGGGCGGAGTCGCGTTGCATCGCCCGCAGGGAATGGCGATAAGGCGAAGGTTCGGCCGGCCACCACGAGATTGCCGGAACCAGACCCGCATCCATGGGTCCTGGCTCGTGGCTTTGTTGCTTGAACACGCTGCTTTGCGCGGCTGTGCAGAATTTCTGGCAAGTCGCCTTTGCGGACGATGTTGGCTGAGCGTGCGGATCAAGCTGCGCCGCGGCCGTCGATTGATCGGCGACAGTGGCGTCGAGATGCTGAAGATGACCATGCCGTGCATGATCCTCATTGGCAAGACAGGCGTTGGCGATGCCCATTCCCACCACCAGCAGCCAGACGAACAGCATCGCGACGGCTGTCAGTCGGGTTCTGCGACGGTTGAAACGGAACGGCATGGTGGGCTATGAAGCGCGGAAGTGGGAGCAATGGCGACCTCACTGTACGAACCGGGGCCGCCCGTGTCTGTAGGAAAGGATGCTGAGTTCTCGTATACCAACGCCCCATAGAGCACGCAGCCGGAATTCACATCAGCTTGTGGAACTTCGAGTGATCGTGGCCCAGCTTGGCTTTGGCTTTTGTGGCGGGTTCAGCCGGCGCCGTGGCACAGCCGGTCGTCATCGACATGGGCATCGTCAGCGAGGACATCGGAGTCGGTGTGCCTTTTTCGGCGCCGTGGTCATGGCGGGCCATCGCCTGACCGCAGCCGTTGCGCATTGGCGCGGCGGCGGCCGGAGCGGCAGCGGCGGCATTGGCTGGCGCCGGCGCAGGGCTCTCCTGGGCGAACGCGACAGTGGACAACATCAGCGCGAAGCCGATGGGGGCGATACGTGAAGCAAACATTTCGATACTCCTTGATGAAGGGGGCCAGGGAGGCCGGCCTCAGCCGGGCCCCGTGGATCAATTACGCCGGGTTCTGCTCGATGAACAGGCGCTGCTCGGCAGCCGTCTTGTTCGGGTTGGGCTTCGCGTTGTGGGCGATCTTGTCCGTGCAGACCCACTGGCCGTTGACACGGGCATAGGTGTGGGCCGGAAAGATGTAGCCGGCTTCACCGCCCACGAACTGACCACCGTCCGGTGCGACCGGATTGCTGCGGAAGGCTTGCAGCTCCTGGCGCACCTGTTCACGGGTGATCGTGCTCTGCATCGGGCGATCGACCCAGCCCATTTCACCGCCCACAAAGGTGCTGGACGTGCCGGCATGGGCAGCGGACAGGCCTGTGGCGGCCAATGCGAGAATGAGAGCGGTTTGACGGAAAGACATGATTGAACTCCTTGAATGTTGCGGATGCTGCCCCTTTCGGGCCCAGCCGGATGCAACCTCTGCATCACGGTTCCCAATGTAGAAATCCAACGCCCACGCCGCGCTGACCCGAAGATTACAAATTCGTTATCCGCAAACGAGGCCACACTTTGAAAATTCTGGTGATCGAAGACGAGCCCAAAGCAGCGGAGTACCTGCGCCAGGGGCTCGCCGAGAGCGGCTACAGCGTCGAGGTGGCGCACAACGGCACGGATGGCCTGCATGCGGCTGCCACTGGCGACCATGACCTGTTGATCCTCGACGTCATGCTGCCGGGCATCGACGGATTTGCCGTTCTTTCCGCGCTGCGCACGTCGAAGCAGACACCCGTCCTGATGCTGACGGCGCGCGGCAAGACGGATGACAAGGTGCGCGGCTTCGACCTGGGCGCCGATGACTATCTGGTCAAGCCGTTCCAGTTTCCCGAGCTGCTGGCGCGGGTGCGCGCTCTGCTCAAGCGGGGCCAGCCGGTTGCGGCGGACCCGATCCTGAGAGTGGGCGATCTGGAGATCGACGCGGTGCGCCACCGCGCGACGCGGGAGGGCCAGCGCATCGACCTGACAGCCAAGGAGTTCGCGCTGCTCTCGCTGCTGGCCCAGAAAACCGGTGAGGTGCTCTCGCGCACCCAGATCGCTTCCCTGGTCTGGGACATTCACTTCGATTCGGACAGCAACGTGGTCGAAGTGGCGATGCGGCGGCTGCGGGCCAAGGTCGACGAGCCCTTTGCGGAAAAGCTGATCCACACCGTGCGCGGTGTCGGCTATGTCCTGGAGCGCAGGGCCCCGTCATGACGCGCAGCTTCGCAAGCCCCTCGCCTTCGCACGCATCGCTGGCGCTGCGCATCGCGATTGCGAGCGCGCTGTTCGGTCTGATGGTCGCGGGCGGCGCCATCGTCGCAGGTTACTGGGCACTCTGGCAGCAGCTCGACGCTCGGTCGGCCGCGGAGATGCAAGGCCGGCGCGAGCTGCTCGTTCACATCCTGTCCGATGTGCCGTCGATCGATGCGGTGTCAGAACCCGGAGAACGGTTCGCCGATCTTTTTTTCGGCCATGACGACCTGAATCTGGCCCTGGTGGATCCGGACAGCGGCCGGATACTCGCGAGCTTTTCCGACGTCGCGGCCGCCTCGGTCACGGCCCTGAATCACGCGAGGGCCGCGCCGGACGTCATGCACAGCTGGGTCACACCCGGCGGTGCCCGCTTCAGCGGCTTGCACGGCACGATTGCCGTGGGCGACGGCCATCCGCTGCGGTTCTACATGTCCGTGGACCGCCAACGCGATACCGAACTGGTGGCAGGCTTCATCAAGGCAACCCTGCTGGCGCTGCCCCTGCTGCTGCTGCTCGTCGCACTGGGTGCCGGACTGATCGCCCGGACCGGCCTGGCACCGCTGCACCGCTTCAACCGGCTGGCGGCCTCGATCGGCACCAAGTCGTTGAACCAGCGCGTCTCGGTCTCCGGCTTGCCGGCCGAGCTGGTCGACATGGCGACGGAATTCAACGGCATGCTCGAGCGCATTGACGAAGGCTACCGGCAACTGCAGGACTTTTCCGGGGACCTGGCCCATGAGATGCGGACGCCGGTTGCCACACTGCTTGGACGCACTCAGGTTGCGCTGTCCCAGACCCGTACCACGGGCGAACTGAGGGAGGTGCTGGAGGGCAACGTGGAAGAGCTCGAGCGCCTGTCCGCCCTCATCAGCGACATGTTGTTCATCGCCCGTGCCGACCACAACGCGGCCCCACTACAGACCGAGCCCGTGGACCTTGCGGGCGAAGCAAGAAGAGTTGCCGACTACCTGTCGATTGCCGCGGACGAGAAGGACGTGCAACTCGATGTGATTGGTCAAGCACGGCCGCTCCCGGCTGACCGCCTGCTGGTACAGCGAGCCATCACGAACCTGGTATCCAACGCCATCAGGCACGCTTTCGGGCATTCCACCATCACGATTGAGATTTCCCATGTCGGCACCGATACCACCCTGGCGGTGACGAATGAGGGCGAGGGCATCGCGCCGGCCAGCATCGAGCGCATTTTCGAACGCTTTTATCGCGTGGATCCCGGCCGGTCCCGCGGAGAAGGTGGGAGCGGGCTCGGCCTGGCAATCGTCCGCTCGATTGCCACGGCGCATAAGGGGAGTGTTGCGGTTCACAGCGCGTCCGGGCGAACGACCTTCACTCTGTCGTTTCCCAATGGGCCGCAGAGCGGTGAAACCGCTTCGACTTGAAAGTTGCAGTGAGCGAGATCGGCACAGAGGCTTGCGCCTACCGGCGATCCGCGCGGGACATCCCAATTGGCGTCGGACCTGCTGCAATGGCTGCGTAGCGTCCGCTCCCACTCCGGATCTCAGCGCGCGACCTCGCCCGCCACGGCCAGGAAGGACCCCAGCGGCAGCCGCGCGGGCAGCGCGCGCTCGAGCGCACGCGCGATCCAGGAGCCCGATGGCAGAAAAACGCCATGGCGGTACTGCACGTCGCGGACCGGCAAGACCCGCAGCGCGTGATCGATCTCGGCGCGCGTGTGCCAGTGCGCCCCGCGATAGGCGCCAATGCCGCCCTGGCGGCCCTTGTCCAGCCAGAGCAGGCTGTGGCGATTGAGCAAGCCCAGCACGAAACGGCGGCGGCTGACACGCACGATCTCGGCCAGCGCCCGCGGCCATTGCTCGACGAAACACAACGCGGTGACCGACAGCACCGCGTCGAACGACGCGTCAGCGAACGGCAGCGCGGTCGCATCGCCGCGCACGTAGCTCGTGTTCCCGGAGCAGTGTTCGCGCGCGAACTCCAAAGCCTGCGCATCGAGGTCGAGCCCCACCACTTGTGCGCCGTCAGCCGCCACACGTCGGGTGAACCAGCCGGTGCCGCAACCGACATCGAGCACGGTGTCGCCCGGCTGCAGGTCCAGCAGGCTGCGGACCAGACGGTACTCCGTGTCGGCTATCCACCGGCCGCGCGGCGTGTCGTACCAGGCGTCGTACTGCGCGGGAGTCATCGCAAGCGCAGGTGGTTCTTGGTTTCGCAATCGGCGCCTTCGCCGCTGGAGGAGGAGCAAGGAACGTCCTCAGGTCAAGATGGAACATCTTAGGCGCATCCCCAGGGTCCGGGGCGACAATAGGCCTGAGTTCCCCATCTTCGAGATCTGTCCCATGGCTGAAGCCACGATCAACACCGGCACCTACAAGCTGTTCCCGTCGCCGCGCAACGCGCATCGCCAGGTGTTCCTGCACGAAGTCTTCGTGCCGCATCCCTACGCGCTGATCGACTTGCCCAGGTTCGACCTGGTTGGCAAGTACAGCCTGTTCGCGGCCTACCGGCTCGCGGACGGGAAGCATGGGCAACTGGTGACGTTCGAACTCGAGGTCGACGCGCAGAAGTTCGAACGCCGCTTCGTGGCGGACTGAAAGATCCGCAGCTCAGGCAACCCGTCGTCGGTGAAGCAGGTCGGCTGGTGGACTTCAAAGGCGCAGCAAGCCGCGCCTTTGAAGATGGTGGAGCGCAATGCCCACCACGAAGCCGACCGCGACGTTCCAGATGCAGAACGCTGCGGTCGCCAGCACCACCACCCGGGCCGCCCGGGTCTCGCCAAGGGAGCCTGCCCCCAGGGCGAGTTGTGCCCCGGCCAGGAACAGGATGACGCCCAGCACGGCGCCGGGGAACAACTTGAACAAGAGTTCGACCGAGCCGCTGAAGAAGACAGCCACGACCAGCAATAGGGTTCCGAGGATGACCACGGCCCCGCCGGTACGCGCGCCGAAGGCGACGTGGCCCGCCATGCCGCCCGCGCCGTGGCACATCGGGATGCCCCCGACGCTGGAGCTGAACAGATTCATCAGGCCGGTGGAAATGGAAACCTTCTTTTCGGTGACAGGGGCATGGGGGAACAGTTCGTTGTTCTCCTTCTTGATGGCGATGAGCGCGTTACCCAGGGTGAGCGGTACCTGCGGCAGTGCGAGGAGCACCGTGCCGATCCACAAGTCGTGCCAGTTCAGGCCCGCGAGGGCGAATTCCGGCATGCGCACACCGACGCTGGAGCCAGCGAGGCCGGCGATCAGGTCAGGGCTCTGGTACACGCCGACGGCGGCGCCGAAAACCAGCAGAGCGAACATCGCCGGGAATGTGCGGTTGCGCAACAGCAGCAGCGCTGCGATTCCGGCTATGCCGGCCACCAGCCAGTTCGTCTCCATCATTTTCACGGCCTCGAGCATGAAGCCGAATCCGAGCCCGAGGACGATGCCCGCCACGACCGGAGCCGGGACCAGTTTCGCAACCCTGGAAGAAAGACCGGTGAAACCCAGTGCAAGCCAGACGATCCCGGTGACGAGACCGGCGGCGTAGACCGCTCCAGGCGTGATCGCGTGCACCGCCTGAATGGCTGCCACGGCGCCGATGGCCTTCATGGGCTGGACTGGAAAGGGTGTCCTGTAATACAGCCCGCAGACCAGCATGCATGCCCCGAACGCGAAGAGCACGCCGAAGGGATCGAGCTTGAGAACGGTGATGTAGGCGGCCACGAAGGGGATGAGCGTTCCCAGGTCGCCAAAGGCGCCAGCCCACTCCATCCGGTCGAAGCGGTTGCCAGTCGGTGCGGTTCGAGTCCCTGTGGGCGCGGGTAATTCGTTCACGATCGCTCGGTCTCCTCCGCAGGAGCGTAGCAGGTTGCCGCACTACACCCGGCTCTGCCGCCGCCCGGAGGACGACCCGCTCAAGCGACCAGCCAGCGGGCGAACTGCATCCACACCTGCGTTTCGGCGATCAGCAGGCGCAACGGCAGCATCAGAATCAGCAGTGCCCCGCCCCAGCCGAAGGCAGGATGCAATCTCCGGCTTCGCGCCGTGTCGATGGCGACGCACAGCAGCGGGAAAAAGAGCGCCAGGCCGAAGAACATCGGCGGGCCGCCTCGCTGAATCAAGTCCAGCGGAATGCGCGCGATGCCGGGCGTCAACAGGCCCAGGGTGGCCAGCAGCATCAGCCGCTTGTGGATGTCCGGACGCCGCCGCTTCCACAGCGCGACACCCACCAGAGCGGCGAACACCGGCATGTCGAACAGCGGGATGGCCATGAACACCAGCGGCGGCACTTCCGTGGTGGGGCTGGCGCCGCGGCGTCCGGCGTCGATGGCGGCGGCAACGCCCACGCCGATGACCAGGACCGCCACAACCAGGCCGAGCACGCCCAGGCGCCGGTGCAGGTCGGTTCGGCCGGCGGCGACCAGCCCTACCTGCGCGGCGAACAGCACCAGCCACGTCGTCATCACCGCGCCGTGCACGAACAGCAATGGCGAGAGCGGGGTCGTGCCGAATACGCTCCTGAGGTAGAAGGTCCTGGCGAAGCCCGCGAAAATGATCAACGCGGCGCCCACCGCGACCCACGCATACAGGCCATGGCCGCTGCGGCGGGTGCGCGAAGGCGAATCGCCCGCCCGTTCACCGCGCAAGATCGAATCGGTGCTCATGGCGTTGTCTCGTTTTTCCTTCAGTGGCCGGCGTGATCTCATTTTCGGCGCCGGGCAACGCTTGCCGCATGCCATGGATCAACCGTTGCTGGCGAGCGACGCAACAACCTTGCGAAGGATCAATGATTCTCCAGACGGCGAACGAAACTGCCCAGCTAGAATTTTGAAGGCACTTCCTGCCTCACAAGGAGAACACCTTGGCAACTCGCCCACAGCCTCAATCTGCCGGGATCTCGCTTCGCCGTACCAAAGCCGAGGACATGGAAGCTGTGGTCGCACTGGATGCGGCCATCGTGGGCCACCCCCGGCATTTGTACTTCCAGCGACGCCTCAAGGCCGCCCTGGCCCACACCGAGCGGCACGTTCAGTTCTCGGCGGAGCAGGACAGCCGGTTCGTCGGCTTCATCAAGGCACGCAAGCAGCTGGGCGAGTTCGGCCGGGCGGAGCCGGCGATGTTGCTCGAGGCTATCGCGGTAGCGCCGGGTGAGCAGGGCCAGGGAATCGGCTCAGCGCTGCTGGCCAGGCTCGAGAGCGAGGCGAAGCGCCTGGGCGTGCCCGAAATCCGGACGACCGCGTCCTGGCGCAACCACGCGATCATGCAGTTTTTCGACGGTGCGGACTTCGAACTCTCGCAGACCATGGTCCTGGATTGCGCCATGCGGCAGAACCGGGTCGCGGCGCATGACGGCGACAAGACCCTGGCGCCCGCGCACGTCAGCGGCTTCTCGGCAACCGAAGTCAACTATGGCGCGGCTGCCGCGAACGACTTCGACGCGCTCGCGCGCGACAAGGTCGACGTGCGCGTGCTCGAGGCCGGCGACCTGGGCGACATCATCCGGATCGATCAGAGGGTAACCGGCCGCCGGCGCGAGGCCTACATCCGTGAAGTGGTTGATGAGGCGATGGGCGATTCCGCCGTGCGCCTGTCTCTGGTGGCACGCGTGGACGGCATTGCTGCGGGTTTCGTGACGGCGCGCGCGGACTTCGGCGATTACGGCCGGGTGGAGCCGGTGGCGGTGCTCGATACCATCGGGGTGGACCCGGATTACGCACACCGGGGCGTGGGGCATGCGCTGCTGTTGCAGCTCTTTGCGAACCTGAACGCGCTGGGCGTGGACCGCGTGGAAACGGTGGTTGCGCGCGAGAACTTCGGCCTGCTCGGGTTCTTCTATGACGTCAGCTTCGAACAGTCGCAGCGCCTGTCGTTCGACAAGCGGCTGGATTGAACAGCGCGGCGTCGCAGGTTTCGGCCGTCATCCGGCGCTTGGCGCGCCGGCCTTGCGCCGGCCGGGGAAGGCGAGCGCTTCGGTGAG
The DNA here is from genome assembly GCA_002427815.1 of Ramlibacter tataouinensis. Classification (GTDB taxonomy): domain Bacteria; phylum Pseudomonadota; class Gammaproteobacteria; order Burkholderiales; family Burkholderiaceae_C; genus Ramlibacter; species Ramlibacter tataouinensis_A. The sequence continues at coordinate 100,878 of DIZF01000019.1, read as the reverse complement.
GAAGTAGGCGGCCTGCGCGTAAGAGGTCGGACACAGCGCGAAGCACTCCTGGCAGTCCCAGCATTCCTTGGCGGCGATCTCGGGAATGAAGCTGATCTCCCGCAGCGCGCCCCTTTCGATGAAGTCGACGGCGTTCTTCTGCTTGACCTCGGCGCAGTAGCGCACGCACAGGCCGCAGAGGATGCAGAACGAGGGATCCTTTTCGAACCGGTCCCGGTCGGCGTTGTATTCCCGCGCCAGTGCCACCAGCTCGGGCGAGTTCGGCGCATGGGCCAGCAGTTCCTCCAGGATCACCCGGCGGATCTTGTCGACCCGCTCCGAGCGCGTGCGCACGACGAGGTCCTTGGCCACCGGGTAGAGGCAGGACACGACATAACTCTTCCGGCCGCGCGTTTCCACTTCGACCATGCACATGCGGCAGGCGCCGAACGGCTCCAGCTTCTCGTGATGGCACAGCGTCGGGATGTGGATTCCCGCGGCCCGCGCCGCCTGCAGCACGGTCATGTCGCCGCTGGCCTTGACTTCCTTGCCGTCGATCTGCATCAGGACGTCGGTCATTTCGCGGCGCTCCCCACGGCCTGGCCGCCCTTGTTCTCGGCTGCGCCGACCTTGCTTTCGCTGCCACGGGCGATCTGCGTCTCGTACTCGTCCCTGAAGTAGCGCAGCATGCTCTTGAGCGGATCGGAAGCGGTCTTGCCGAGCGCACACAGGCAGGCGGCGCCGGTCACGTCGTTCAGGTCCTCCAGCCGCGCGATGTCGCCGTTCCTGCCTTTGCCTTTGGTGATGTTGTCCAGGACCTTCATCGTCTGCCACATCCCCTCCCTGCAGGGCACGCACTTGCCGCAGGATTCATTGGTCAACCACTCGAGGAAGTAGCGCGCCACCTCCACCATGTCGGTGTCCTCGTCCATCACCAGCAGGCCGCCGGCGCCGATGGGCGCGCCCAGTTTGGCCAGCTCGTCGAAATCGAGCGGCGCATCGATCAGGCTCGCCGGAATGGACCCGCCCATGGGCCCGCCGAAATGCACCGCCTTGGCCGCCTTGCCCCCCGCAACGCCGCCGCCGATGTCATAGACGATCTTGCGCAGCGGCGTCCCCATCGGCACTTCCACCACGCCGCTGTTGACGACGTTGCCCGACAGCGACACGAGCTTGGTGCCCTTGCTGCCCTCCGTGCCTATGCTCGCGTACCATTCGGCCCCGCGGCTGATGATCTGCGGCACATTGGCCCAGGTTTCCACGTTGTTGAGGTTGCTCGGCTTGTCCCGGATGCCGGCGACCGAGGTGCGGATGTACTTGGGCCGCGGCTCGGGCGGCAGGCCCTCGATGGAGCGCATCAGGGCGCTCGACTCACCCGACACGAAGATGCCGACGTCGAAGTGCAGCTCGACGTGGAAGTCGAATCCGGAGCCGAGGATGTCGTCGCCCAGCAATCCATATTCTTCCGCCTGTGCCAGCGCCTGCTCGATGTGCTTGATGAGCTGCGGGGAATCGTGGCGGGTGTAGATGAAGCCGCGGTGCGAGCCGATGGCAAACGCGCCGATGACAAGGCCCTCCAGCACCTTGTGCGGATTGCCGGTGAAGAGGGCGCGGTCCATGAACGCGCCCGGCTCGCCCTCGTGGCCGTTGACGATGACGTACCGCTCGTCCCCCGGCGCGTTCCTGGTGGTTTCCCATTTCAGTCCGGCGGGAAATCCGCCGCCGCCGCGCCCGCGCAGGTTGGCTTTCTTCACCTCGTCGACGATCTGCTCGGGCGTCATCTGGAACAGCGCCTTGGCCAGGGCCGCGTAGCCGCCCACTGCCAGGTAGTCGTCGATGCGCATCGGGTCGATGCGTGTGTTGTCGCCGATCAGCAGCTGCGTCTGGTGCTTGTAGAACGGCACTTCGTTCATGTGGACGGCCTTCTCGCCGGTGCCGGGGTGCGCGTAGACCAGGCGCTCGACCACTTTCCCCGTCAGGGTGCTCTCGACGATCTCCGGCACGTCCTCGGGCTTGACCTCGAAGTAGCAGATCTCCGCCGGGCCGACGACGACGTTCGGTCCCTTTTCGCAATAGCCGTGACAGCCCGTCACCCGGACCTCGACCCCGGCCGCGGGACCGAGCTTTCCGACTTCGGCCTGGAAGGCGTTGGCCACGCGCATGGAATCGAGCCCGTGACAGGCCGCGCCGGCGCAGACCGCGATGCACGGTCTGGCGCTTTCCCGGGCCGCGAGGATGGCCGCGCGAAGTTGTTCCAGTTCCGCGGCGGAGTGAAGCCTGGTCATTTTTGCCGTCCTACGGATATTCTTTGAGTACGTCCTCGACCTTGGCCGGCGTCATCCGGGCATGGTGCGTGCCGTTGACGACGATTTCAGGCCCGAGGCTGCAGGTGCCGAGGCAGGTGCCTGCCTCCAGGCTGAAGCGCCAGTTGGCGTCGGTCTCGCCCGCCTTGATGCCGGTCACGCGTTCCACTGCCTCCATCACCTGTTTGGCGCCGCGCAGATGGCAGGAGATGCCATTGCACACGTGCACCTCGTTGCGCCCCTTGGGCGTCAGGCTGAAGGTCTTGTACAGCGTAGCGATGCGCAGGACCCGGCTGAACGGGATCTCCAGGGCTTCGGCCACCCGGTGCAGCACGTCGCGCGGCAGCCAGTGGTTCTCGTGCTGGATCTCCATCAGCACGTGAATCAGGTCGCCGGACTTGCCACGGTGTTTTTCGATGATCTGGTCTATCTTGGTGCTGTCCATGGCCTGCGTCCTCCGATCTGCGGCGCTCACACCGCGGCCACCAGCGTCTGGCCGGCATCGAACTTGACCAGCCCCCGCTCGGTCAGATGCTGCAGATGCCGGGCGACCTCCGACGGTTCCAGGTCCAGGCTCCCCGGAATCTCCATGGCCGCCACCGGCTTCCTGCGCAGGAGTCCCATGATGCGGCTCAGCACCAGCTTGTCCAGGACCAGTTCGTTGAAGAGGTCATCGAACGCCTGGCTGCCGAAGAATTGCCGGTACCCGTCTTCGGTCCGCACGGGCACTCTCAGCCTTTCCCGCTCCACCAGCTTGATGTAGGGGACAAGATCCTCCGCGGTGCGCATCCGGGATACCAGCTCGGCGACGGGAAGTCCCTCCGAAGAGCCCAGCGGCCCCAGGCTTTTCACCTTCGCGGAGAGGTCGTTCATGACCTCGGCGAAGCGGACGCCTTCGCCCGCCGACACCCATTCCAGCCGCAGCCGCTCCGGATTCACGCCCAGCTTCTCCAGGATGCGCTTGGCCATCAGGGTATTGCCCATCGCGTCGTAGTTGCCCTCGGGGTTGTAGTGGCAGTCGTTGATGTGACAGCCGCCGATGAACACGGCGTCCGCCTTCTGGGCGAACGCGCGGAAGATGAACGCCAGGTCGACCCGGCCCGAGCACATGAGCCGGATCACGCGCAGATGCGGCGGGTACTGGAAGCGGGAGACACCGGCGAGGTCGGCCCCGCCATAGCAGCACCAGTTGCACAGGAAGCCGATGATGGTCGGCTTGAACTCGGTTGCGGTAGCCATGGGTCAGTTCACTCTTTCGGTATGTCAGCCGGCCAGCGCGGCGTCGATCTGGCCGAACACTTCGGCGTCGGTGTAATGCTTCAGGAACACCGCGCCTGACGGGCACTTTGCATTGCACAGGCCGTCGCCCTTGCACAGCACGGGATTGATCGTGGCTTTTTTGCCGCGCGGCGTGTCGTGGAACTCGATCGCCCCGTATGTGCAGGATGTGATGCAGGCCCCGCAGGAGACACACCTGCTCTCGTCGACCTCGCAGACGGAGCCGGAGGCGACGACGGTGTCGTGCGTCAGCAGCGTGAGGGCGCGGCCGGCCGCGCCATACGCCTGGCTGATCACTTCGGACAGGTGCTTGGGATACTGGGCCGTGCCGCACAGGTAGACGCCTTCCGCGGCGAAATCGACCGGCCGCAGTTTCACGTGCGCTTCCTGGAAGAATCCGTCCGGGCTGAGCGGCACCTTGAAGAGGCGCGCCGTGTCCTCGCTGCCGGCCGACGGTATGACCGCGGCGGCCAGGACGATGGTATCGGCGTCGATGGCGAGCCGCTTGCCCAGCACCGGATCCATTGCCGTCACTCTCAGGACGCTGCGTCCGCCTTCCTCGACGGCTTCCACCAGCGGCTTGTCCTGCGGTTCGTAGCGGATGAACCTGACGTCCTTGCCCGCTGCCTCCCGGTAGTAATCCTCGTTGAACCCGTAGGTCCTCATGTCCCGGAAGAGCACGTAGATGTCCATGTCCTTGTTGACGGACTTGAGCTTCAGCGCATTCTTCACCGCGCCGCTGCAGCAGACGCGGGAACAGTAGTTGCGGTCCTCCTGCCGGCAGCCGACGCACTGGATCATGACCACGCTGCGCGCGTTGCGCACCGGCTCGTCACCGCCGGAGATCTTCTCCTCCAGTTCGAGCTGGGTCATGACCCGCGAATCCTGTCCGTACAGGTACTCGGTCGGCTTGTACTCGTCTGCGCCGGTGGCGATGATGGCCGCCCCGTGCTTGATCTCCTGCACCCGGCCCTTGGACTTCACCTTGGTGACGAAATTGCCGACGTATCCCGAGACATCGGTGATGGTGGCGTCGGTGATGACGCGGATCAACTGGTGCCGGTAGGTCTTCTTCTTGAGGTCGTTCAGGTACGCCTGTACGTCGAGGCCTTCGACGGTGTAGTGGATGCGGCGCGCCATGCCGCCAAGGTCGGCAGCCTTCTCGATCAGATAGGTCTGGAATCCCTGCTCGGCCAGCGTCAGGGCGCTGGTCATCCCGGCGACGCCCCCACCGACGACCAGCGCGGCCTTGTTCACCGGCAGCGAGAATTCGTCCAGCGGCTCCAGCATGGCCGCCCGCGCAACCGACATGCGCACGATGTCCTTGGCCTTCTTGGTGGCGTCCGCCTGCTCCTTGGAGTGGACCCAGGAGCAATGCTCGCGGATGTTGGCCATGTCGAAGAAATACTGGTTGATGCCGGCCTCGCGCAGCGTGTCGCGGAACAGCGGCTCGTGCGTTCTAGGCGTGCAGGCAGCGACTACCACGCGATTCAGGCCCTTGTCGCGGACGGTGTCGCCGATCGCCTTGGCCGTGTTGGTGGCGCAGGCGAAGAGGCTCTCTTCGACGTGAACCACATTGGGCAACGTCTTCGCGTACTCGACCACGCCCGGCACGTCGACCACGCGGCCGATGTTGGCGCCGCAGCGGCAGACGAAGACGCCGATCTTGGCTTCTTCGGCGCTGACGTCCCGCTCGATCGGGTAGACCCGCGCGGTGCTGAGGCGCCCGCGCCGCGCCTTCAGGAACTGGCCCGACAGCGCGCTGGCCGCGCTGGCCGTCATCACGGCCTCGGGAATGTCCATCGGGCCGCGGAAGGCGCCGCTGATGAAAACCCCCGGGCGGGTGGTCTCTATCGGGTTCACCGGGTTGACCTTGCAGAACCCCTGGGGTCCCAGTTCGACGCCGAACTTCCGGGCCAGGTCTTTCGCGCCGGCCGGCGGGTTCAGCCCGACGGACAGCACCACCAGCTCGAATTCCTCTTCCTTGACGCCGCCGTCGGTCGTCGAATAGCGGATCTTGACGTTCTTGGTCACCGGGTCTTCGCCGCTGACCGAGACGTAGCTGCGGATGAAAGTCACGCCGGGCAGTTTCTCGGCGCGCTGGTAGAAGCGCTCGAAGTCCTTGCCGTAGGACCGGATGTCGTTGTGGAAGATCATCGCCTGCATGTCCGGCACGTGGTCCTTGGCCAGGATCACCTGCTTTTGCGTGTACGAGCAGCACACCGCGGAGCAATAGCTGTTGCCGCCGGGCGTTACCTGCCGGGAGCCGACACAGTGGATCCAGGCGACCTTTTGCGGATGGGTCTTGTCCGACGGGCGCAGGATGTGCCCCTCGTGCGGCCCGGTGGCGCACAGCAGTCGCTCGAAGTCCATGCTGGTGACGACGTTCTCGTAAGTGCCGTAGCCGTAGTCGCCCCGCACCTTGGGATCGAAGATCTCGTAGCCCGGTGACAGCACGATCGCCCCGACCTTGACTTCGACCTTTTCGGGCGTCTGGTTGAAATCGATGGCGTCGTTTTCGCACACACCGGTGCAGATCGAGCAGGTCTTGTCCTTCAGGTAGAGGCAGGTGTCGTCGATGTAGGTGACCAGCGGCACCGCCTGCGAGAAGTAGATGTGGATCGCCTTGTTCAGCGACAGGTTCTGGTTGAACGGGTCGGGAATCTTCACGGGGCAATACTCGACGCAGACGGTGCAGCCGGTGCATTTGTCCTCGTCGACATAGCGCGGTTTCTTGGTCAGCGTCACCGTGAAGTTGCCGGGCGTTCCCTCCACGCCGGCGACCTCGGTATAGGTCATGATCTCGATATTGGGATGCCGGTCGCACTCGATGAATTTCGGCGACTCGATGCACATCGAGCAGTCGTTGGTCGGAAAGGTCTTGTCCAGCTGCGACATCTTGCCGCCGATGGTCGGCGTTTTTTCCACCAGGTAGACCTTGAAGCCGGCGGTGGCCAGATCGAGGGCCGCCTGGATGCCGCTGATGCCGCCGCCCACGACCATCACGTCGCCGCGCTGGTCGTCGTACGGACGCAGGGAACGCTGGCTCACCGCTTCGTGGGCGTGTTCGATTGAACGTTCCAGTGTGTGTGTCACGGCATGATTCCTTGGCTAGAGCGCTGCCCGGATGATTTCGGTGATGTCCTTCACCTCGATGGCATCACCGCCCGTCACGTTCAACCTGCTGTCCTCGAAGTTGGTGATGCAGTAGGGGCAGGCGGTCACCAGCACCTGGGCCCCGACGGCTATCGCCTGGCCCAGCCTCACGTCGGAGAAGCGTTCGGCCTTGGGGGTTTCCATCCAGATGCGGCCGCCCCCGCCGCCGCAGCAGAAGCTGTCCTTGCGCGACTCGGTCATCTCGTTGAGCTGCAGGCCGGGCACCTTCTTCAGTGCTTCGCGCGGCTCGTCATAGACGCCGTTGTGCCGCCCGAGGTAGCACGGGTCGTGGTAGGTCACCGTCTTCGCATATTCAGTCTTCAATTCCAGCCGGCCTTCGGCAAGCAGGCTGTGAATCAGCTGCGAAATGTGCACCACCTCGAAGTGCACCATGAACTCGGGATATTCGTGGGTGTAGGTGTGGAAACAGTGCGGGGAGGACACCAGGATCTTCTTGACTCCGCGCTCGACCAATGCGGCGATGTTCTGCCGCGCCAGGCTCTTGTAGAGCGCCTCGTCGCCGGTCTTGCGGATGCTCTCGCCGCAGCAGCTTTCCTGCGCGCCCAGGATGCCGAACGACACGCCGGCCTTGTTCAGGATCTCCGCCGTGGCCCGGGCGATCTTCTTGGCTCGCGGGTCGTACGAGAGATAGCAGCCGGGCGAGTACAGGAATTCCATCCCCTCGGTGAATGGCTTGACCTGAAGGCCCTCGGCCCATTTGGCGCGCTTGGCGCGGTCTTCGCCGAACGGGTTGCCCTCGGCGCGCAGGTTGGCCGCCACGACACGGATCGGCTGCACGGCCTGCGGGAATACGTCGTACTCCGTGGCGATGCGGCGCAGCGCCACCCCGGACTCGATCTGCTTGACGCCGCGCGGGCAGACCTGCGGGCACTTCCCGCAGGTGGTGCAGCGCCAGATGTCCTCGCTCTCGATCTCGGTCAGGCCGAAGGTCGCCTCGCGCACCAGCTTGCGCATGCTGAAGGTGCCGACCCGGTTCCACGGGCAGACCGTGTCGCACAGGCCGCACTGGTAGCAGTACTTGAACGCATCGCCGCCGCTCGCCTTGATGGCGTCGACGATCTCCTTGAAGGGGGTTACCGTCTCCATGTTCTTTCCCGGCCTTTGTCGTGCGGCGTTGATGGGCTAGGCTTTCGACATTCTCGCGACGGTGTCCAGCACCTGCTGCAAGCCGTGCTTGTCGATGAGCGCCTCGATGCCGATCTCGACGTCAGCCGGGCTGGCCTCGGGCTCGTCCACTTCCTCTTCGCGCTCTTCGAAGATCAATGCGTCGTTGATGCACCACTCCACGCACTTGGGCTTGGCCAGCGGCGGCTCGTCTTCGCACATGTCGCATTTCAGCGGCAGGCCCGAATCGGGTTCCTTGAACAGGTCGCGCGACGGGCACGACGCGCGGCAGAAGTCGCACTCGTCGTATTTCTTGCCGTCGATGATGTAGGTGTCGCGGCCGGTGCATTCCGCCGCCGTGTATTCGCCGGCGTAGACCGGCAGGTAGATGTCCCGCAGGGGCTCGCGCACCACCCGGATGCGTGAGCGCGCCGGATTGTTGCTGCTGTAGCGCGGCGTCGCATGGAACAGCGAGCAGATGACCTCGCACGCCCGACAGCCGTTGCACTTGTCGGCATCGATGGTGATCGACTTGATCTTCTTCATGACCTTAGGCATGGCTGGGAACCTCCTGCACTTTCGGTTCTGCTCCCGCTGCTGCCTTCTCGCTGCCGGCGTTGGCCTCGCCCAGGATTCCCCTCTGCTCCAGGTCTTCCGCGACGCAAGCCAGGTCGAGGTCCAGCAGCGACTCCTTGGTCGGAATGCCGTTGCTGTTCCAGCCTTTGAGCTTGTAGTAGGCGTCCAGCAGGTTCTTTTCCAGGTCGGGAAAGCGCTTCTTCCAGTGGTCTTCCGGCGGCTTGTCGTCGGCACGCCGCATGCCCCGCCGCACGTTGATGGCGCGCAGCAAGGTCCGGTTTCTCGTCGCCGCCTTCCAGAGGCTGGCTTCGTCGAATTCGTAGCCGGTGCCGGCCGAAACGAACTTCGGGAAGTTGTGGATGTGGTAGGGCGGCTTGAGGGGGAAGGACGACAGGCCGGCGCAGATGCCGAGGGCGTCGTCGATGTAGTGCATCTTTTCCTGCCAGTCGACGATGTCGCAACTGGCTTCGATGCTCGGGTAGAGCGGGTTGGAGTTCTCGCCGCGAGGCTCCCAGTCCAGCAGGTACTGCTTGAACTTGGGGTGCGGCACCTGGATCCAGTCCTTGACGAACGCCTGGCGCTCTTCCATGGTCGGGAACGGCGCCTGCGGAAACTGGCCCTCGATCTGGGTGATGTTGATCTTCTCGCCGGTCGAATACATCAGGTAGTAGACCGGATTGAGCATGCCGAGCTTGAGCGGCAACTGCTCGTGCTTCTTGATCGTGTTGTGATCGAATTTCTCGGCGCCCTTGCCGATGCGCCGCGCCGCCCAGTAGACGCCGTCGGCGAGCACGTCGCCTATCCCTTCGCGCCGGACGATCCGGTCGAGCAGCCAGAAGAATCGCCCTTCGACGTCGGCCGGCATGCCGGGAAAATCCGCGTCGGTGAGGATGCCGGCCTCCAGCAGCTCGAGCGCGAAGGCCATGACCTGCGGGGTCGAGAATCCGTCGACGCCGTATTCGGTGGCGCGTTGCGCGATCTTGAAGCCGAACTCCAGGTCGGAATAGGCCGCCATGGTGTAAGTGAGCTTGGAGTAGCACTTCATCATGTAGGTTGGCTGCCCCGGCACCGAGATGGTGGCCCCGCACTTCATCGGGCAGTTGTAGCAGCTGATCAGGCGCGTGCGCACGCTCTCCTGCGTGGTGCGCCACTTCGCCTCGATTTCATGGGTCCAGAAGTCCTTGCGCCGGGTGCGCGCATTGCCCCACATGAAGCTGGTGGTGTGCCACTCCTCATCGTGGATCCGCATCTCCTGCGGCGACCCGAGGCCCTGCAGGATGGCGGGGACGCCGGGGATCGGGTTCTCGTCGCGGAACTTGATGTACTTCAGCACGTCGTCGCACAGGTCCATGAATTCGGCCGGCCGGGCGACGTTGATGTCCTTGGTGCCGCGGACGGCGATGGCCTTGAGCCGCTTGTCGCCCATGACGGCGCCCATGCCGCCGCGGCTGGCGCTGGACCGGCCCTGCTCGATGGATGCGTAGAAGACCTTGTTCTCGCCGGCCAGGCCGATGGCGGCCACCTGGGCGTCCGGTTCCTTCAGTTCGCGCCGGATGCATTCGGCGGTTTCGATGGCGCCCATGCCGTGCAGGTGCGCCGCGTCGCGGATCTCGACCTTGTCGTTGTGGATCCAGAGATAGACCAGTTCGGGCGACTGGCCGCGAACGATCACCTTGTCGTAACCGGCATGCTTCAACTCCGGCGCCCAGAATCCGCCCATCATCGAATAGGCGAGCAGCCGGGTCTGCGGAGAAAAGGTCGAGACGATGGTGCGATTGCAGCCGGGTGCCGCGGTGCCGCAGAGCAGGCCGGAAGCGAAGATGATCAGGTTGTCTTCGGAGAAGGCTTCGGTGTCGGCGGGCACCCTGTCCCACAGGATCCTGGCGCTGGTACCGAGTCCTCCCAGATGCAGGCGGGTCAGTTCGGGATCGGATTCCACGCGGTCGATGCTGCCGCGGGATAGATCGATCTCCAGGTTGAAACCTGTTTCTGCATAACGCATTTGCCTGGTCTCCTCAATTCAAGGGTCTCGCGCCGCTCATGCGATGGATGCTCTGCATTCCGGAGCGAAGCGCGACCCTGGCACCAACTCGGCGGCGCTCCCCCGCACCTCCCGCCGATGAGTCCTGCAATGGAAATCCATACCCGATCGGCCGTATTGCCGGCAAAACCGGTATTCCCGTACCATTAGGCGTATTTATCGGGTAGGCAACACTGATCTCCGTCAAACTTCGTGGTTTTGCCGGCTAACCTGAGCGCCTTGATCGGGTATGCCCCTGGCCCCGGTATTCCCAAGTAGGGTGGGCGAACCCAGAGCAGGAACCGACGATGAACGAGGTGCGAAAACTTTTGGAGTCCCGCTTTCCGGGGCTTCACGCGCGCATCGAGCGCACGCTCGTGGAATGCGAGGCGCGCTACAACCGCAAGGCCCGACAGGCGCCCTCGGAGTTCCTGCTGGAGCACACCCAGCACACCGCGGCCATTGCCCACACGCTGGCCGTACGGGAAGGAGTCGATCCGTTTCTTGCCGTGCTGGTCGCCCTCTACCATGATGCGGGCAAGTTTCATGAGGGCGAATACCACAGGGACGGCGTGGCGGAGGAGGAGCACGCGGCGATCCTCGCCGGGGCCATGCTCGCCGAGTTCGGCGTGGAACGCGCCGATGTCGAGGCGGTGATGGCGGCCTTGCGCGCCCTGTACGACGACCGGCTGGGCATCGCCCCAGCCAGCCGCATCGTGCAGGATGCGGACCGGCTCGACAAGCTCGGCGCGCTGGGTGTGGCATCGTTCTTCACCAAGGCGACGTTGCGCGGACGCGGCCTCGTCGACGCACTCGTGCACACGCTGAGCCGGGAACTGACGTACGCCCTGGCCGCGCCGCGTTCCATGTTGACCGAAGCCGGGAAGATGCTCGCCCGCGAGCAGTCGGCGAAGACCATCGCATTCTTCGATGGTCTTCTGAACGATCTCGAAAACTGCGGCATCGCGGCATTCGAACGTCGCACCCTCGTTCTGGAGGGGGATTTCCGCAACCGCGACGGCGACTGCGTACAGAAGATGGAAGTGACTGTCGTGACGCCTCGCGCCTGCCCGGAGTGCGAAGGGGCGATCGGCCTCGCGCATCGTTGTGAACGCGGCCTGAAATGCGAGACGCTGAAGGCACGCCTCGCATGCCAGGCCTGCGCCTGGGCGCGGGAGATCTCCTTCTGCCTGCCGGTTTTCGCCTGAGGCGGGCGTGTGAGAGGGTAAGAGATGAAGTACGCGGAAACAGGGTTCAACCTGGAGATCGACCTGTCGACAGGTCGCGTCGAAAAGATGGCAACGGACCCGCGGGATACCGAGCTCTATCTCGGGGGGCAGGGGATCGCAGCCAAGATCCTGTTCGAAAGGGTTCCGCCCGACGTAGCCCCGTTTTCTCCGGACAACCTGCTGATTTTCAGCACCGGTCTGCTGAACGGCACGCCGGCGCCGGGCGCCAACCGCACGGTGGTGAACACGTTTTCTCCGCAGACCAACCTGATGTCGCATTCCCTGTTCGGGGGTTTCTTCGGACCGGAACTGAAATTTGCCGGCTATGACCGGATCATCATCAAGGGCAAGGCGCCGGATCTGGTCTACCTGTACATCCACAACGACCAGGTGGAAATCCGTGATGCCACGCACCTGCGGGGCAAAGGCACCACCGAAACGCAAGACCTGCTGAAGACGGAACTGAAGGATCAACGCTTTCAGGTGGCCGCCATTGGCCTCGCCGGCGAAAACCGGGTCTACATGGCCACCATCGACCACAACCACGCCAGCGCATCGCGCGGCGTCGGCGTGATCATGGGCGACAAGCGCCTCAAGGCCATTGCCGTGCGCGGAACCCGGGACCTCAATGTCGCGAGGCCGGCCGAACTGTTCGAGCTGAGCCAGGCGCTGCACAAGAAGATCGGCGAGGGCGACGGCAACGGCGACTGGATGGCGGTGGACGAGGACGACAGCTTTCACCACAACCATTTCGCCTGGGGCAACGCGCGCACGCGAAGAAAGAATTTCTGGAGCGACGAACTGCAGGAGCGCTGGACGAAGTGGAAGCTCGAGAACATGGACCGGCAGACCGGCTGCTTCAACTGCCCGAAGAAATGCCGCAACGTGATGAACTGGCCGGGACGGCCGCGCTTCGGCTACAAGTGCTTCGGCAAGGACACCTATCACATGGCGGCGTTCCTGGAGCTGGATTTCACCTATGAAATCCTCGGGGTGGCCCAGGAATACGGGCTCGATTCCTACTCGACGCCGCAGGTCATCGCCTTCGCACTCGAGCTGCTCGAGGCCGGGATATTGACCGACAAGGACTTCCCGGACATGCCCGCCGACGCGAGGGGCCGGTTCTTCTACCTGATGGAAAAGATCGTGCGCCGTGAAGGCATAGGCGACGTCCTGGCCGACAGTGTCTCGCACGCGGCGAAACGGATCGGCAATGGCGCCGAGGCCTACGATCACAACACCACGAAGAAATTCGAGCAGCTGCCGATCAAGCTCGGCAAGCTGAACCCCGCCTACTTCCTCATGATCGCTACCGGCGAGAAGATGAGCATCACCCAGATCGAGGGATCGTTTCCGCAAGACCCGCTTCCCACCCAGGAGCAGCGGGAAGCTTTCGTGGCCAGGTGGGAGGCCGTGCCCGACGAGAAGTTCAAGAAATACTTCCTGGAGTGGGAGAAGCGCGACGATATTTCCGATGACGCCACCTGCGAGATCGTGGACTGGAACGAAGCGATGCATTACATCGACGACTCCACCGGGCTGTGCGGCTTCGTGTCGTCGTTCCGGGGTCAGTTCGGCGGCGGCGTGGCTTACCACATGAACAATATTCCGCAGGTCATTTCGCATGCGACCGGCATGGAGATGGACAAGGAGCGGTTGTGGAAGACGTTCCAGAGAATCCGCACGCTGGTGCGGGCCGTGAACAACAGAAGGGGTCTGCGCCGCAAGGACGAACGCCCGCCCGAGGACCACTGGGCGGTGCGCAACGAACAGTACGAGCAGGAGCTGCTGAGCCGGTACTACGCATTCAAGGGCTGGAACAGCGAGGGCATTCCGACCCGGCAGACGCTGGAACGGCTGGATCTGGGTTACGCAGCCGATGACCTGGAACGAAGGGGGATCCTGACCGTGGCTGGAGGACTGCAGTGAAAGCCGTCGTCGCAACGAAGACTGTCAAGGAAATCAGGATCGATGTCGACAAGTGCACGGGCTGCCGCGCCTGCGAAACCGTGTGCTCGGCCTTTCACGCCAAGCCGAGATACAGCAGCGTCAATCCGGCGCGGTCGCGCATCCGGGTGGTCACCGACGAGATCAACGACGAATACGTGCCGGTGCGCGCCGGCAATTTCACACGGGCGGAGTGCGATGGCCGGCACTTCTACCAGCTCAATGGCAAGCAATACAGCGAGTGCAGCTTTTGCCGCGCGGCCTGCCCCTCCAGGGATTTCTTCATCGAACCCGACTCGGGCCTGCCGTTGAAGTGCGACATGTGCGAAGACGAGCCGCCGCTGGCGCAGCCCCTGTGCGTCGTTGCGTGCCTGCCCGGCTGCCTCACCTACGAAGAACGACAGGTGGAAACGGCAGTCGACGAGACCGAGGAGAGGGAAGCGATGGCGAGGGGGCTGGAGTCCCTGGTGAACCAGCATGGCATCGAAGCGGTGATCGACAGGCTGAAGCGGCTGTCCAAAGGTCTGTAGCGTCAAGGCACCGCGTCGCGGCAGGCGGCGCCGCCCGCAGCAATCGGGGTCAGATCGAATTCAGGACAGTCATGTCATCGGAGACCGGGGTGCCGAACGAAATTCGCTCTGACCCCGATTGCGCCCACCGGTCACCGCCTGCCGCGACAACCGACGTGACGTGTATTCGGACGTAGCTCGCCAACATCGTTTCTGCAAAGGCGTCCGCGACTTTGCCCGCGAGACCTCACCAGGCCGCGGCCCACCCTATCCCCAGCTCTTCCAGCTTCTCCTGCATCGGAACGCCCGTGACCGGGTCCCAGCCCATGAGCACGTAGAAGGTCCGCTTCGCGCGTTCCATCGCCTCGGGGTCGATCGCGGTGGCTTTCAATGCACCTTGGGGAGCGGGTGAGAAGAACCGCTTGGGCAACTGGTCGTCAGCCGCCGTCAGGCCTTCCCTGAGATTGAAGACCCGGGCCATGGTGGCGACCCGCTCTCCCTGCCGCAAAGCCTCGAAGTCCGTGTAATCCCAGCCGGTCAGGGCACGCAGCAGGTCCACCTGCTGGCGCAGGGTCCAGGGAACAAAGTGGCACATCACCAGCGAATCGCCGAAGTTTTTCGCGCAGTGCTGGTTCTTCACCCTGTCCACTTTCGCCGTGCTCAGGTCATTGGCGGGAAGAGGAGTGGGGCTGTCCAGGCTGCGGACAGCTTCCATGCCGCGCCCTTCCTGGGTGAACGACGTGTCGTGCGCGCCGGCCATGTGGTCGGCGCCATTCGCCGCGATGGCGTAGATCAGGCCCAGGCCCTGTTTGACCCGGGGATCGTGCATCCCGAACTCTACGCCCTTGACCTGGATGGCAATCTCCTCGGCCCCGCGCCCGATGCGCTGCGCGGCCTTGCGGCTGCCGTCGGCCAGGACGTCGCCTATGCCTTGCCGATGCGCAATGAGTTCGATGACCTTGAGCAGGGCATCGGCGTTGCCGAAGCGCAGCTCGATGCCGCCCGTGTCCTCGGGGGTCAGGATCCCCTTCTCGAAGCACTCCATCGCGAAGGCAATGGTGCCGCCCAGCGAAATGCTGTCCAGCGAATAGAGAGAACACAGCTCGTTCGCCCGGCAGATGGCCGCCAGATCGTTGATGCCCAGGAACGAGCCGAACGATGCGAGCGTTTCGTACTCGGGGCCGCCGTTGCGGGGGTTCACCTTGAACGAATCGCCTTCCAGCGCCACCACCTTCTTGCAGCGGATCTGGCACCCGGGGCAGCCCTCCATGGCAATCCGATAGGTGTCCCGCAATGTCCTCGCCGTGATCATCGCCACGTCTTCGAATTGCCGGTCGCTCCAGTTGCGCACCGGAAGATTGCCGATTGCGTTGAAACCTGCCATTTCCGCGCCGGTGCCGAATTCGTGGAAGGACGCGCCGTTGCCGTGATTCATGTAGTTCATGTTCATCCAGCGGGCCAGCTCACGGAATTTCTCCGGATCCGCGGCTTGCGGGACGGTTGCGCCCTTGACGGCAACGCACTTCAGGTTCTTCGACCCCATCACGGCGCCCAGTCCGCCCCGGCCGGCGGCGTTGCGCAGGTCCGTGATCACGCACGAGATCGCCGCCAGGCGCTCGCCGGCCGCGCCGATGCTCGCGGTGCGGACGCGCTTCTCGCCCAGCTCCGCCTCGATGGCGTCCTGGGTCTGCAGCACCGTCTGGCCCCACAGGTGCGACGCGTCCCTGATTTCCACCTCGCCGTTGTGGATCCACAGGTACACCGGCTGGTCGGCCTTGCCTTGCACCACCAGGGCATCGAAACCGGCGCGCTTGAGCTCATAGCCGAAGAAGCCGCCCGCCTCGCTCTTGGCCATGCCGCCGCTGAGCGGCGATTTCGCGCCGACGCACAGGCGGGAGCCTCCCGGCGCAGGAGTACCCGTTACCGGGCCGGGGGCGAAGACGAGGATGTTCTCGGGCGAGAGAGGATCCACGCCGGGCTGAAGCTCTTTCAGCAGGTAGTAGGTGACGATTCCGGCACCGCCCAGGTAGCGCCGGTAGAAGATCTCGTCCTGCTCCTCGGTCCATACCAGGCGATGGGACAGATCGACCCGCAGAATCTTGTTGGCAAGTCCTTTGACCATGATGCTTACTCCCGGCAAAAACGAAAACAGACCCGCATGGCTCACCCGCCCGCGATGGGCGGAAACACGATGAGCAGCGACCCCTCGGACAATTTGTCCGAGCCAGCGGCCAGTGTGCCGTCCAACCCCGCGTTCCAGGGCTCGTCCATGTCCATGCCCAGGCCCATCAGCAGCTCCTGCACGGAGACGCCATCTTCCACATCCAGCTGGACCCTGCGCTGCCCCCCTTTGTTGAAGCGTTGGAGCGCACCATGCATTTCAAGTGTGATTCGCATCCATTTCGCTCCATCCGGCAAAGTCAAGATTAAGCCGCGCAGCGATTAGCGCCGTCTCCCGCGAGACACCCAACAGGGGCTGACCTTAACCTCGGGGCCTCGATTTTCCGCGCAAAACCTGTCTTAAATCATGGTCGGCAGCCAGATCCCGGAGGACGATTGCCGATGTGCTGAGCATTGAACCAGCTGCGAAAGGGCACCTGAAATGAACTCACATTGGCAAGACGAACTCCTGGCCCTCGTGACCCGGTATGGCGAGCAGTGCAGCCAGCTCGCGACGGAGCGCGCGCGGGGAGCGCGCGGGCATCCGCCGGCGGACCGCTCCGCGGCCTGGGCCGCGATTCTTTCCCACCTGGCGCACGCGCCTTCGCGCGCAACGGAACCCGAGGCGCCGCTCAACACGGTGTGAACGTCGCGGATTGACCCGCTGCCGGGATGGGCGCCCCGGGGCACGGCGCGAGCCATTGAACCGGTTCAGCCGGCGCGTCCTCTAACAGGTCCAGGCTTTGAGGAATTGGAGCTGTCTTCGTGGTCTCGACCCAACGAGTCAGCTTGATCGACATCAAGAGTGAAGCCTCCCGGTCAACCGTACAGTTGAGCTGGCTAAATAATGGCGGCAACTCTCAATAACAGGCGACCCATGACTTCGATTGACTTGTTCCAGAAGTGGCGCATTGCCAATCTGGCGGCGATGCTCGCAGCAAAGGCCACTTTTGTAAGGGCTGTCCGCGCTCTCGACGGCAAAGGAGAGCCACCCTCGCAGGCTGAAACGGATGAAGTCAGGACCCTGCGATGCCTGGCTGACGATCTGTTCGAGTTGGCGATAGCTCGGATGGGCGAATCGGTCAACGCGCGCCAACTGACCGTTGGGCAGGATTCGGCGTTTCCCGCGACCTGGTTTGACACGAGCCTGTCGTGAGGGCCATGCGCCCGATAACACGCGGCGCCATTCGCACCCTGGTCTTGGCAGGTGTTCTTGCCGCACTGGGCGCGCCCTTGTCCAGTGCCGCGGGGACCCAGTACCACTCCGACTGCCGTGTGGTCGACACCACGAAGCTTGAACACTTTGGCAGTCAGGGCCAGCCGGCCGAGATGACCCACTTCACGTGCCGCATCACGGGTGGGATGCTCGATGGGTTCGTGGTAACCGGCACCAATATCTGGGAACCCGAAAAGGAAGGAGGACGAATCCTGGTGGGTTCTCTCGCCGTTGCGCAAAAGGCCGGATCAACCGTCGTGTACGAAGTGAATCAGGGCGCCAGGAAGCTTCAGACGAGCAAAGGCCCATCGGCGGGGTGGGAATCCAACAGCCTGGGGTCATACAGATTGGCCACGGGCTCGGCTGCGCCTCTGGCAGGCAAGACCTTCAGTTCGGTGGCCCGATCGACAGGCCCTGGCACGTTCACCATCGACAACACGATCGACGACTGAGTCTCGCGGTGAGGCGGTGGTGAAACTGCCTATTGGCTGCGTATCACTTCCTTGCGATTCGAGATATAGGACTCCTGCGTGCGCACGGCGCTTCTGAGCAATTGCTGCTGGACCGGCGACACCGCCTGGGCGTTCCTGGCGCCGAACAGGCGCAGGTCGGACTCGGCGACTTTCTTGCTCAGCGAGAGCAGGGTATAGGAGCGGATCGTATGCCGGCTCCTGTCGTAATACGAATAGGTGCTGGCCACACGCGCCGAGTCGAGCAGGTATTTCGCGGCCGACGCGCTGTCGACGCCGCTGCTTTTCCCCGGTGCCTGGAGCCGGCCGGCCAGATAAGCCCGGGCCTCGTCGTAAGCGTTCTGCCTGGAAGCCTGGAGCATGGCGGAATAGTCGCGCCCGTCGGCATTCCCCAGGAAGTAGAGGTTGTCCTCGTCTGCCGGGACCTTGTTGACCCAGTCGGGGATGACTGATTGCTGGGCCAGCGCAGGCGAAAGCAGCATGCCGGCCAGGCGATCTGCGCCCGTTCCCGCGACGCCCTGCACCGTCCTGTCCTTGAAGCTCGCGGGCAATCCGACGATGGCGTTGGCATCGCGGCGGATGTCCTCGAAGATCGCCTCTCGCGCCTGTTTCTGATCGACCGGAAACTCCTGCAGCTGGATCTTCTTGATGTTGATATCGGTGAGCAGTTGCCGGCCCAGGCTCGCCATCGCCTTGTACTGGCGATGATCGAAATCGAAGTAGGCGTTGCTCAGGGCCGTGAGCAGGGTCACCGCGCTGCCCAGAACCACCGCGCAGAACTTGGCTGCATTCGTCGGCAGTGTGTGGATGATCGCGATGACGGCGCCCAGGACGAACACGATGGCGACCATGTTGAAGGCGATGGTCCGGTCGCTTTCCCATTCCGCCACCAGGCGGATGGGTTCCTTCAGCGCCTCGTCCACCGCCGCGAGCAGCGTATCCGCAAGGGCCGAGCCGGCAACGGCCCAACCGGCAACGAGCAATACGAGAGACCGAAGTCTGTTCATATTCATCTCCCCGCTTCCCCGGGAAAACCGGGATTGGGACATTACTCGCAAGATCTGCTTTCGACAACCCCGCTTTTGCGGGAGGGGGTGTGTGGCCCGGGCCAGCCCGACGGCTCGGCCATGCGCCGGCGGCATGACCCGTCAAGGGGAACGGCGGTCGCCGGACGGGTTCCCGCTAGAATCCACGCACGAGCCGCCCCGAGCGCGCAACAAGGAGATCCCCCATGCGTATCAACCGCGTCAAGAAACTCTGGCGCGAAGGCAAGCCGGCGATCGGCGGCTTTCTTTCCATCCCGCACGGCCTCGCGGCCGAGACCATGGCGCACACCGGGCTCGACTGGCTGTGCATCGACATGCAGCACGGCTGCATCGATTATTCCGACGCGGTGAACATGCTCACGGCCATCTCGACCACCGCCGTGACGCCGTTCGTGCGCGTGCCCTGGAACGAGCCCTCGATCATCATGAAGGTGCTGGACGCGGGCGCCTACGGCGTGATCGTGCCGATGGTCAGCAATCGGGCCGAAGCCGAGCGCGCGGTGGCCGCGTGCCGCTATCCGCCGGTGGGCATGCGCAGCAACGGCCCCAACCGTGCCGCGCTCTATGGCGGCAGCGACTACCAGAGGCGGGCCGACAGCGAGATGGCCTGCGTGGCGATGATCGAGACCGCCGAGGGCATAGCGAAGATGGAGGAGATCATCTCCACGCCCGGCCTGGACGCCGTCTACATCGGCCCGACCGACCTTGCGCTCGCGCTCGGGCTGCCGGCCGTCATGGACAACGACGAGCCCTTGCACATTGCCACCGTCAACCGCGTGCTGGAGACTTGCCGCCGCCACAACGTGGTCGCCGCCATGCACACCGCCAGTGCCAAGTTCACGCAGCGCTACATCGACCAGGGCTTCAAGATGGTGATGCTGGTCGCGGACCGCATCGCGATGTCGAACTACGTCAAGGCGGAGATGGGGCGCCTGACCGGCTGGACGCCGCTGGTGCCGACGCAGGCCCCGGATCGCGAAGGCTGAACACTCAAGGCAGGCGTTCGGTTGCTGCCGCCTGGCGCGGCGGCGAGCAGGCGTTGGCCGCCTTGCATCGTTGGTACATGCTGTAACAGCTTGCCCGGACGGCGCGGCCGGCGCCTCGGTCGCCCGCTGCCTCGCTTGGAAAAGCGATTGTCCACTTCAGCGAAGTTGGTTTTTCCATCCCGTATCAGCGGGTTGCGCCCGGCTGGGCTTCGCCATATGCTCCGCCCGAGCAGCGTCAGCAAGCGGAGGAGACCATGGCCACACGAAAGAAAGCCGCGGGCCCGACCCCACCGGCCCAAGCTGCGGGCCCGTTGCCCCAGACCGATCCGCAGGACAAGCCCTTTACCCCGCAGGTGCTCGACCGATCGGTCATCGCCACGCCGTTGCAGAACATGCTGACGGCCGAGGACGATGCGCTCAAGAAAGCTCCCGACACCCCGCGCAAGATCTACCACGTCATCATTGACCTGCACCTGGAGTTTGCCGGGAGCAGGAAGGCCGCCCGCGAGCGGGTGCGCGAGCTCCTCGAGGCGATCTTCAAGGACGACCCCCAGCTGCCGCATCCGGCGGACGGAAGCCTGGGCCTGGCCGACGAGGGCATGTCCGAGCAGTACGTGTTCGGCGAACTGGACGGGCGGGTGATCCGTGAGCTGGTCCGGCGCGACCGGGGCGACGAGGATGCGAAGACCCGCAGCAAGGGACGCGCCGGGCGTTCGGCCATCTACCGCATCTGGCCCGACTTCCCGGTCAAGGCGCTGCTGTACAAATCCGTCAGCACCATCAAGGCCGACGCGGCGCTCAACTCGTTTTCCACCACCGGCGACAAGATCGTCTGGGCCGTGATGGATTCGGGCATCGATGCGCTGCATCCCCATTTCGCGACCTTCGACAACCTCAATCTTTCCGAAGTGTCACTGCGGCACCGCGACCTGACGGCCGCCGCGGATCAGCCCGTGGACGACAACGAGCTGGGCGCACTGATCGACCGGTACGGCCACGGCACGCACGTTGCGGGAATCATCGCGGGCTCGAGGACGGCCGAGCAGGGCGACATCATCGCCCGCACCCGCTACCGCAACGAGGCCGGCGAAGTGAAGGAGCAGACCGACCAGCCGCCGCGCATCGCCGGTATCGCGCCGCGTTGCAAGCTGCTGAGCCTCAAGGTGCTGGACGACGAGGGCAATGGCCGCGCCAGCAGCCTGATCGCGGCGATCGCCGAGATCCAGCGCATCAACGGCAACGGCCGCTACATCCGCGTCCACGGCGTCAACATGAGTGTGGGTTACGACTTCGAGCCCGAATGGTTCGCCTGCGGCCAGAGCCCCCTGTGCGTCGAAGTGAACCGGCTGGTCAAGTCCGGCGTGATGGTGGTGGTGGCGGCGGGCAACACCGGCTACGGGTTTACGCAGAGTGCGGCCCGGGGCACCGTGCCGGCTGGGCTGGGGCTGACGATCAACGACCCCGGCAACGCCGACCTCGCAGTGACGGTGGGATCCACGCACCGCGACATGCCGCACTTGTACGGCGTCTCGTACTTTTCGTCCAAGGGTCCGACCGGTGACGGCCGCGCCAAGCCCGACCTGGTGGCGCCGGGCGAAAAGATCGTCTCGTGCGCCACCACCTCGGCGGCGACACCCGACGCCGCGCAGCTGGGGGTGCTGAAGCAGCGCGTCGCGCAATGGGGCGCGCCCCCGGCGCCCGCGACGACGAAGCGGCCGGCCAAGGTCGCCGCGCAGTACAAGGAAGACAGCGGCACCAGCATGGCCGCGCCGCATGTCTCGGGCGCCATCGCGGCCTTCCTGTCGGTGCGCCGCGAGTTCATCGGCGAGCCCGAGAAGCTGAAGCAGGTCTTTGTGTCCACGGCCACCGACCTGAAGCGCGACCGCTATTTCCAGGGCACGGGTCTGGTCGACCTGATGCGTGCGATTCAATCCGTGTAAGCAAAGGAGTACCACATGGCTGACGAACTGGCTGGTTTTCCGCATTTCGAATATGCGGTGAACAAGACGGGCCGGGCCGTAGACGCCGGCTCGGAGCAGAAGGCGGCGGACCTGTTTGCCCAGGCCGGGATCACCGACCTGTTCCTCATGTCGCACGGCTGGAACAACAACATGGAGGAGGCGCGCGCCCTCTACAAGGATTTCTTCACGGGTGTGAGAACGCTGCTCGACCAGAACGCCGTGCCGGGGCTGGACCGGAAATTCGCGGTCGTGGGCATCCTGTGGCCGTCCAAGAAATTCACCGACGAAGAGCTCATTCCCGGGGGCGCGGCCAGCGTCACGCCCACGGCGCGAATCTCCTTGCTGGCAAAGAAGATCGACGGCCTGAAGGGGGTGTTCACCGCCCCGAATGCCGACGCCATCCTGCAGCAGGCCAAGGATCTGCTGCCGGAGCTGGAAACCACGCCGGCTGCCCGTGCGCAGTTCGGCCAGCTGGTGCGCTCGCTGATGGCCAACATGGCCGGCGACAGTGAAGACGCGTCCAGGCTGTTCGCCCAGATGAGCGGCGCCGACCTGATGCAAAAGCTCGCCGTCGTCGTGCTGCCGGGGGGCCCCGCCAAACCCGGCGGCGGCGCGGTATCGATGGGTGGCGCGGCCGGCGGCGCGGCGGGTGGTGCGGCGCTGTTCAATCCGTTCAGCGGCGTCACCGCGGCGGCGGCCAATCTGCTCAACCTGACGACCTTCTACCAGATGAAGGAGCGGGCCGCGATGATAGGGCGCACCGCGGTGAGCGATCTGGTCAAGGCGGTTGTCGCTCGTTCGCCCGACATCAAACTGCATCTCGTGGGCCACAGCTTCGGCGCGCGGCTGGTCACGTCGCTGGCGCTGGGCCGGGAAGGAACGCCGGCGCGGAAGTTCGCCACCATGACGCTGCTGCAGGGGGCGTTTTCGCACAATGGCTTCGCGGACAAGTTCACCACGGTCGGGTTCTTCCGCAACGTGGTGGCCGACAGGCGCATTGCCGGGCCGATCCTGGCGACGTGCACCGTCAACGACAAGGCGGTGGGCCTGGCTTACCCGCTGGCCTCGTTGATCGCGGGGCAGAACGCCCAAAGCTTCGGCGGGCCGACCGATCCTTTCGGCGGGCTGGGCCGCAACGGCGCGCAGAACACCACCGAGGCGGTCGCGAGCGAGCTGCAGCCCGTGGGCAGCGACATCGACTTCAAGGCCGGCTCCATCTACAACCTGAACGCCGACAAGTTCATCTCCGGCCACTCGGATATCTGCAAACCCGAAGTGTTCTACGCGCTGCTGAAAGCGGTGGCCACGACGTGAGCGTGCCGTGCGTCCCAAGCAAAGGAGGGCAATCATGAGTGACGAGGTGCTGCGTATCGGTGACCAGGGCAAGGCCGTCAGGGCCCTGCAGGCCGCGCTGCTGGCGCACGGGTTCAACCCGGGCCGGATCGACGGCGAGTTCGGCGGCGGCACGCAGGCCGCGCTGATGGCGTTTCAGCGCAGCGAGGGGCTGTTGGCCGACGGCATCGCCGGACCGCGCAGCCAGGCCGCGCTGGGCCTGGTGGACGAGCCGGATCTGCCGGACGTCAGCGCGCAGATGACCGTGCAGGTGGCGAGCCGGATGTGCCCGTCCACGCCGATCGGCAACATCAAGGCCAGTTTGCCGGCGGTGCTGGACTCGCTCGGCCAAGCCGGGCTCAGCCACCGGACCATGACGCTGATGGCCGTGGCGACGATCCGCGCCGAAACCGAATCGTTCCTGCCGATCAGCGAAGGGCAGTCACGCTTCAACACCTCGCCTTCCGGTCATCCGTTCGACCTCTACGACAACCGCAGGGACCTGGGCAACCGCGGCAGCCCCGACGGCGAGCGCTACCGCGACCGCGGCTTCGTCCAGTTGACCGGGCGCTTCAACTACGCGAAGTACGGCCCGCAGCTGAATCCGCCGCTGGACCTGGAACAGAAGCCCGAGCTGGCGAACGACGCCCGCGTCGCGGCCGATCTGCTGGCCACGTTCCTGGGGGCGAGGGAACTGCAGATCAAGGACGCGCTGCTGAACGGCAACCTGCAGGCGGCGCGGCGCCTCGTCAACGGCGGGCTGAACGGCCTGGATCGGTTCTCCGAGGCGTACCGGATCGGCGACAGCCTGTTGCCGATGTGAGCGCCCTCGGCGGCGCCTACTTGGCGAACAGCGAATCCAGGTTGGCGAAAGCCTTGATCTCGATGGCGTTGCCCGACGGGTCCAGGAAGAACATGGTGGCCTGTTCGCCGGGCTCGCCCTTGAAGCGGATGTAGGGCTCGATCACGAATTTCGTGCCCGCCGCCTTGAGCCGGTCGGCCAGCACCTGCCATTGCGGAATCGTCAGCACGGCGCCGAAATGGCGCACCGGCACATCGTGGTCGTCCACCCGGCTGGAGCTGCGATGCCCGCACTCATCGGGCGCCAGGTGCGCCACGATCTGGTGGCCGTAGAAGTTGAAGTCGATCCACTCCGGCGAACTGCGTCCCTCCGGGCAGCCCAGCAGCTCGCCGTAGAAACGGCGCGCCGCGGCAAGGTCGTGCACGGGAAAGGCCAGGTGGAACGGAGGCATGACGGAGGAGGGCGGCAGCATGGATGACATGAATCGAATGGCGTTTGAAAGGAGGGGAGAACCAGGCCGTGGCTTCAAGCCCCGGGACCGTATTTTTGCACGAGGGCAATTGCTGCGGCGCCAGTAAGGCTGAGCACACAGCACGGATCTGCTCAAGAGATTGCAGCTTGCCGGATTGATCTGGCTCAAGGACGCTTGCGACCGCCGACGACAACGCGAACTTTCGAATCCGATTTGCCCTTGCTGTGTTCGGTGGCGCACCGACACTGCCGCCGGGTCCTCCTATATTCAATTTTGATCGGTAGCCCGCGGGCGCGAGACGCAACGAAGGGAGCCATCGATGCAAGGCTGCATCTTCACAGCCGCCGGGGATCCGATATGAACAGCAAATCAGTTTTGGCCGCCGTCATGGCGATGACGCTTGGTTTGGGAAATGTGGCCTTCGCCCAACCCAATGACCCTCCGAATGTGCGCGACAACATGCGTCAGGGCAACCGCCAGGGCAACCAGCCGCGTGGACAGCAGAATGTGCAGCGCCCTCGCACAAATCAGAATATGCAGCGCGGCTCGCGTGCGGACCAAAGTGCGGAACGGGGGCCGGGCGCATACCAAAATGATCGGCGTGGGGGAAGTGGATACCAGAATCCGGAGCGCGGCCCAGGCGCCGGACCCGACCGCAATTTCTACCGGGGCGAGCGTCTTCCGCAGCAATACCGGCACAACAACTACGTCGTCGATGACTGGCGTGGCCACCATCTGAGCGCTCCTCCGCGCGGCTATCACTGGGTTCAGACAGGGTCCGACTACGTTCTGGTCGCGATCGCCACCGGAATCATCATGCAGATCCTGCTCCAGCAGTGACAGCTTGGCCGCCCGCGGCGCAGCGCGCCGCTCGCTGACGGCAAGCCAGGAGCACAAGCGCCGCCGGCGCGGTGCTCATCGCCAGGTCCAGCATGCTGCGGGTGCGGCGGTCGAGTCCGGGCCGGTTCCAGATGCCGTTCCAGCAGTACTCGGTGACAAGTTCCTGCATCGGCATGTTGAAGTCGTCGGCGTTGCGGATCGCCGTATCGTCCCCGCGGCTTGGTGTAACATTTTGTGCCCTGGGAGGGGAGCAAAAATGAAAATGGACTCTTCTGCGTTTCAGGACACTACCGTCGAATGGCCACAGAGCGCCATCAAGCCGGTGCCCGCGAGCCGGGTCACCCGAACGCTTTACTGCCTGGCCTTGCTCGGTTTCGCGCAGGGCGCCTTCGGACAGGACGCCCCGTGGATCAGCCTGGCCACGAGGACCGGACTTGGCGCCGGTCTCGGGACCTGGGTGCTTTTTCTTATCTGCGGCGCCATGGCCTTTCGCGTTTACATGGTGGTGAGCTACCCGGCGGCGCTGGACGCACGGCCGCCTCGCCTGTCGGGGTGGCTGCTGCGGTGGCTGGGATGGATCGTCATGCTCGCCGGCGCGGTGGGGCTGGCCGCGATGCTGCTGGTCAAGCCGCTGACCCCGCTGCTGTTCAAGAGCGCCGGCGCAAACGGCGCCGATGTCCTCGCCGTCGGGCTTTGGGTCACGGTGCTGGCGAGTGCCGGCTGGGTGGGCTGCCTCCTGTTCGAGATGAGCAGATGGGTCGGCCACCCCGTCACCCCGCCGGGAGACGCCATGAGCCGGCGTTGACGCATCCCGCACGCTGTTCTGTGACCTGACATGAGACGATGACCTCACCATTCATTCGCATCGTGATGACGCTGGCGGCCCTTGCCTCGGCCACCGCGGGCGCAGCTGCCGAGGCCGAACCCGCGCCCAGCCGCGGGCAGCTGTTGTATTCGACGCATTGCATCGAATGCCACAACACGCAGGTGCATTGGCGCGCTCGCCGGCAGGCGCGCGACTGGACCAGCCTCAAGCTGCAGGTGCGCCGCTGGCAGCAGGTCGGCCAGCTGGGCTGGACCGAAGCCGACATCGACGAGGTCGCGCGCTACCTGAACCGGACGATCTACCGGTTTCCGCCGCCGCCCGTCCGCGTGGGGAGCCGTTGACACAATCCCCCACCCTTCGCTCCTTCTGCATCGTGGCCGACGACCTGTCGGGTGCGGCCGACTGCGCGGCGGCGTTTGCCAGGGTTTGCGGTCCAGTGTCGGTGGTCCTGGGCGACGGCCAGGCCCAGTCGGCCCGCATGGCGATTGACACCGACAGCCGGGCGATGGAGCGCGCTGCGGCCGTGGCGGCGACCGCACGTGCGTTTGAACAGATCGCCGACAACGGCTTCGTCCACCAACTGGTCTACAAGAAGATCGACTCCACGCTGCGCGGGCATGTCGGAGCGGAACTGGCGGCCGCCCTTGGCGCCGCGCCACGCTTCACCGGGGCCGTGGTCGCGCCGTCGTTTCCGGAGCAAGGGCGCACGCTCAGCGGCGGCAGGCTGTGCCTTCAGGGGCGTCCGGTCGGGGAACCGGGCCAGGCCGGCGACCTGATGAGCATGCTGCACCTGGCGGGGCTGCAACCGGCCTTGCTGGCGCAGCCCCTGGCGGATCCGGCACAAATCACCCTGCTGATCCAGCGTGCCTTGGCCGGCGACGCCAGAGCTGTCGTGGTGGATGCTGCGAACCAGGACGAGCTGGCGCGCCTGGCCACGGCGTTGTGCGCTCCCGCAGCGGGCCTGCTGGTGGCGGGGTCCGCCGGACTGGCTCGGGCCCTGGCGCAGCATCTCGACCCGAAGGTCATCGATGCAGGCCGGGAGAGCGCCGCGCCGGCGCCGGCAGGCCCGGTGCTGACGCTGGTGGGAAGCTTCTCGCAAGCCTCCGCCGCGCAGGTGCAGCAGGTGGAGGCATCGGGCGATGCGCAGGTCATCCGCCTGGACGCCGGGCAGTGGACCGGCGAGCAGCATGCGCAAGACCGCCGCAAGGCCCTGGAAACCGCGCACGAAACGCTGCGCAGCGGTCGCAACCTGCTGTTTGCCGTTGGCGGTGCCGTCAGGCAGCCGTTCTCGCGTTCGCTGGTCCAGGCGATGGCGCGGACCACGGCGCCCTTGTTGCGGCACGCCGCAACCTGCGTCCTGACCGGCGGGGACACCGCCCGCGCCCTGTTCAACGAGCTGGCGATCGACCGCCTGGACGTCACCGGCGAATTCGAACCCGGCATCTCGCTGGCCCGCGTGAGGGGCCTGGCTGTGCCGCAGTTCGTGCTCAAGGCGGGTGGCTTCGGCGATGCGTCGGCATTAGAGTGCATCATCCGGCACTTCGGCCGGCAGCGGCATTCCACCCGGCGCGCCTTGGCGCCTTCCTGAGAAAGAACCAGCATGGAGCGTCCCATCGTCCTCATCACCATGGGGGACCCCACCGGCGTCGGCCCCGAGGTGATCGCGAAGAGCGTGAGCCAGCCGGCGGTGCGCAGCCGCCTGCGTCCGCTGGTGATCGGCGACACCCGGCGCCTGCGGCAGGCCGTGAAGCTGACCGGCGTGGAGCTCGCCGTGCGCACCATCCGCCAGCCCGGGGAAGCCTTGTTCGCGCCGGGTTCCATCGACTGCCTGGATCTGGACATCGTGCCGTCCGACCTGCCGTTCGGTCGCCTGGCGGCGGTCGGCGGCGAGGCAGCGTACCGGTTCATCGTCAAAGCCGTGGAGGTGGCGCAAAGCGGATTTGCCGGCGCCATCTGCACCGCGCCGCTGAACAAGGAGGCGCTGCATGCGGCGGGCCACCGCTATCCCGGCCACACCGAGATGCTGGCCTACCTGAGCGGAACGCCGGAAGTGTCCATGCTGCTGGTGGCACCGCGGCTGCGCGTGATCCATG
This sequence comes from Ramlibacter tataouinensis, assembly GCA_002427815.1. Lineage (GTDB taxonomy): Bacteria > Pseudomonadota > Gammaproteobacteria > Burkholderiales > Burkholderiaceae_C > Ramlibacter > Ramlibacter tataouinensis_A. The sequence continues at coordinate 72,552 of DIZF01000019.1, read as the reverse complement.
TCACCACCCACATCGGGCTGCTGGACGCCATCGCCCGGATCGAGCCGGGCCTGGTGGAGCGCACCATCCGGCGCGGCAACGAACTGCTGGTGCGCGCGGGCATTGCCAGGCCGCGCATCGCCGTGTGCGGGATCAATCCGCATGCCGGGGAGGGCGGCTTGTTCGGGCACGGCGAGGAAGCCGACAAGATCGCCCCGGCGGTGGCGGCCTGCGTGCGCGACGGACTCGATGTGCAGGGGCCGCTGCCGGCCGATACCCTGTTCTTTCGCGCGACGCGCGGCGACTTCGACCTCGTCGTCGCCATGTACCACGACCAGGGCCATGGCCCGGTGAAGGTGCTCGGCCTGGAGGCCGGGGTCAATGTCACCGTCGGCCTGCCGTTCGTGCGAACTTCGGTCGACCACGGCACGGCATTCGACATCGCGGGCACGGGCCGCGCAGATGCGGGCAGCATGGTCGCGGCCCTGGAACTGGCTGCGGAGTTTTCGCCGAAGAACCCGGCGGCGGTCAGTGCCCGGCCTTGACCCAGGTGAAAACGCGCACCGGGGGCACGTTCACCACTTCCCACTGCTTGTCGGGTTCGCCGAGATAGGGCGACACGAAGCCGGCGACATGGGCGCGGACCTGGTAGGCGACGAAGCGGCTGCCGGGGCGCAGCGCTTGTGCGATCGCGGCGGCCACCCGATCCGAGACGGCGGGCGGCATCGTCGAAAACGGGATGCGGGAGACGATGGCGTCGGGCGCCGGCAGCCGATGGGCGGCCAGAAAATCGGCCAGCCGCTCGGCACTCCCCAATTCGAGGATGAGACGGGGATCGGGCAATGACGTGCCCAGGTGCCGGTGGAACTCGCGGTCGAGCTCGATTGCCAGCAGGCGGGCGACCGGCGACATCGCCCGCAGGAACGCGGCCGTGGTGCCGCCGGTGCCCGGGCCGAGCTCGACCACCGTTCGCGCCTCACTGAGCCGGGCCTCGCGCACCAGTCGCTGCTCGAGATGGCGTGAACTCGGCACGACCGAACCGACCTGGGCCGGGTTGCGCGCGAAACCGCGCAGGAACTGGATGCTGTCGCGCAGTTGGCCGACGTCGAGATTGCCCAGGGGCAACGTACTCTGGCCGAACTGCCGTTTGGCTCGTGATCGGGCACCAGCTTTCATGGGACCATCCTCCCGTTTCGGATCTTACCGAAATAACCACGCTGGCCGAGTTGTTTCATGGTCCCTGCCAGGGCCCTCTTTTTCGAACCGCATGACGTGCCGCCGCTGTTGAACCGAGTCGCAAGCCAGGCAAGGCCCCAGAATACCGTGTCGCGCTGCGGCTGGAACTCAAGTTCTGAGGCACGCGCTCCCGTCCTGCACCCCCGGCTGTACCCAGACCCAGGCTAACCCATGACCCCGGCCGTCCAACGCGCCACCACCTTCGCCGCCGTCTGGCTTCGCCGCCTCCGGGACGCCGCCAGAGGGTATCCCGTCCGGGTGGCATTGGTGCTGCCGGCGCTGATGCTGCTGTATCTGATGTTGCTGGTCCCGTTCACGCCGGGCATCGGCGACCTGCGCCGGGCGAAGTCCGAAGTGCCGGCCAGGGTGATGTCGGCGGACGGCGTGCTGCTGGCCGAGTTCAAGCGCGTGAATCGGGAATGGGTGCCGCTGAACCGGATCTCGCCGCACGTGGTGGACGCGCTGATCGCGACCGAGGACCACCGGTTCTACCAGCACCACGGCATCGACTTCCGGCGCACCGGGGCAGCGGTGCTGAGTACCTTGAAGGGCGAGCGGCAGGGCGGCTCGACCATCACGCAGCAACTGGCGCGCAACCTCTATCCCGAGCAGATCGGCCGGGCGGCCACGATCAATCGCAAGGCCAAGGAAGCCATCACGGCGCTGAAGATCGAGGCGCTCTACACCAAGAACGAGATCCTGGAGACCTACCTCAACACGGTGCCGTTCCTCTACAACGCGTTCGGCATCGAGATGGCCGCGCGCACCTATTTCGACAAGAGCGCCGACCGGCTCGACGTGCTGGAGAGCGCCACCCTGATCGGCATGCTCAAGGGCACCAGTGCCTTCAACCCGGTCACCAACCCCGAGCGGGCGTTCGACCGCCGCAATCTGGTGCTGGCCCAGATGGCCCGCTACGGCAAGCTGGAGCCGGCCCAGCTGGAGGCCTTGCAGAAGCGGCCGCTGCACGTCGACTTCGAGCGCCAGGTCGAGCCGCCCGGGCCGGCGCCGCACGTGGCGCAGTTCGTGCGCCGCTGGCTGATCGAGTGGGCCGATCGCGAGGGCTACAACATCTACGCCGACGGCCTGGTGGTGCGCACCACCATCCAGTCGCGCCTGCAGAAGGCCGCCAACCAGGCCGTGGCGCGCCAGACCGCGCATCTGCAGTCGCTGGCGGACGCGCAGCGCCGGCGCGGGCAGGAGCGAGCGCAGCTGCAAGCCGGCTTCCTGGCGCTGGACCCGCGCAACGGCCAGGTCAAGGCCTGGGTCGGCAGCCGGGACTTCGCCAGCGAGCCGTTCGACCACGTGAGCCAGGCGCGGCGCCAGCCCGGCTCGACTTTCAAGCCGTTCGTGTACGGGGCCGCATTCGTGCAGGGCTTCAGGCCGTCGGACACCTTCATCGACCAGCCGGTGGCGATCAACATGGGCAACGGCAACGAGGTCTGGACGCCCAGCGATGTGACGCCCCCCAGCGGCCAGCCGACGAGCCTGCGCGACGGCCTGGTTTTTTCGAAGAACACCATCACGGCCCAGCTGATGCAGCAGGTGGGGCCGGCCAAGGTGGCGCAGCTGGCGCGGGCCATGGGCGTGCGGCAGAGCAAGCTCGATCTGGTGCCCTCGCTGGCGCTGGGCACCAGCGCGGTCACGCTCAAGGAAATGGTGGCGGCCTACGGCACCATCGCCAATGGCGGCAGCTACATCGAACCGGTGCTGGTGGTGCGGGTGGAAGACCGGCACGGCAAGACCCTGCACGGGATCGAGCCGACGCAAGGCGACCAGGCCCTGCCGCGGGCGCATGCGCTGACGCTGGTGAATGTGATGCGCGGCGTGGTGGACGAGGGCACCGGGGTGGCGATCCGCCAGCGCTACGGCATCCAGGCGGACGTGGCGGGCAAGACCGGCACCACCCAGGACAACAGCGACGGCTGGTTCATCCTGATGCATCCGCAGCTGGTGGCCGGGGCCTGGGTCGGCTACAACGACAACCACATCGCGATGGGGCCGTGGGGGCAGGGCGCACGCAGCGCGCTGCCCATCGTCGGCGAAGTCTTCCAGCAGTCGCTGCGCTATCGCTGGATCGATCCGCAGGCCGAGTTCGATATCCCGCGGCCGCGTCGGACGCCGCCGCCGCTGCAGCAGCCCCAGCGCCGTGACGACCCGGTGATGAACATCGTCAACGATCTCTTCGGGCGGCTGCTGCGCCACTTGCAGTGACGGGGGGGGCAGTGGCTAGATGATCAGGCGCGGGTACATCCGGCCGCCGATCAGGACCAGGACCGTGAGCCCGGCCGCCAGCACGCCGAAATCCATGGCCAGCCCCAGTGTGCTGACGCTGTCGGCCACCATGATCGAGCGCAGCCCGTCGACGAGATAACTCAACGGATTGGCGTGCGCGACCACCTTCAGCCACGGCGGCATGATGCTGGTCGGATAGATCGCGTTGCTGGCGAAAAACAGCGGCATCGTGAGCACCTGCCCTATGCCCATGAAACGCTCCCGCGTCTTGACGATGCAGGCGATGATCAACGAGAACGTCGAAAAGAGGCCGGCGCCCAGCAGCACCAGCGCCGCCACGCCCAGCAGCGCGGGCAGGCTCCAGGTCAGCTTCACGTCGAGCGCTACGGCGATCGCATAGACGATCACGGCCTGGACCAGGGCGCGCACGCCGGCGGCCAGCGCCTTGCCGAGCACCAGGGCCGTGCGCGGCGCCGGACTGACCAGGAATTTGTGCACGATGCCCAGGTCCCGTTCCCAGATCACCGAAATGCCGTTGAAGATGGCGACGAACAGCACGCTCTGCGCCAGGATTCCCGGCGCCAGGAACGCCATGTAGTCCATGCCGCCGGTCGGGATGCTGTGGGACTGCGCGAACACCTGTCCGAACACCAGCAGCCACAGCATCGGCTGGATCGCGCGCGTCACCAGCTCGGTCGGATCGTGGCGCAGCTTGCGCATGTCCATGCCCGTGATCGCGGCGACCGTGGCCAGGTAACGAACGGCTTGAGCGAAGAATCCGGTATTCATGGCACTCACCTAGCCCAGGCGCTGGCCGGCGCGGCGCGCATTGGCCGTATCGTTGTAAGCGCCGGCGGCTTCCAGCGATTCGCCCGTGTACAGCGCGAACAACTCGTCCAAGGTGGCGCCGGCACGGCCGCTGCCCGCACGAAGTTCCTCCAGCGTGCCGCAAGCCACGAGCTTGCCGGCGCGCAGGATGCCGATGCGCGAGCAGAACTCCTGCGCTTCCTCCATGTAGTGGGTGGTCATGAAAATGGTGGTGTGGAACCTGGCGCGCAGCTGCTTGATGTGCTGCCAGACGGTGTCGCGCGCGACCGGATCGAGGCCCACGGTCGGCTCGTCCAGGAACAGCAGCCTGGGCTGGTGCAGCATGGACTGCGCGATCTCCAGCCGCCGGATCATGCCGCCCGAATAGGTGGCGACCAGTTTGTGGGCGGCCTCGCTCAAGCCCATGAATTCGAGCGCCTCTGCGATGCGCTGCGAACGCACGGCGCGCGGAATGGCGTACAGCCGGGCGAAAACCAGCAGGTTCTCGTACCCTGTCAACTCCCCGTCGGCCGACAGGGCTTGCGGCACATAGCCGATCACCTGCCGTATGCGTGCGGCCTGGCGCGCAACATCGAAGCCCGCGACGCTGGCGCTGCCGGAGGATGCCGGCAACAGCGTTGTGAGCATCTTGATCAGCGTGCTCTTGCCGGCGCCGTTGCGCCCCAGCAATCCGAACACTTCGCCGTCCGCCACCACCAGGCTGACGTCGTCCACCACGACGTGGGCACCGAACCGGCGGGTCAGGCCCTGGGTGCTTAGCGCAGGAATGGTCGAGCTCGGCAGCATTCCCTATGCTCGCAGAGATCGGGGTTTTCCGCCTGAGCGGGAGGCAGGAAAAGAGTCCCGATACCTTCAACTTTGAGTTGGGTCAAACCCGCGCGGGACCTTGCCGCCATAGGATGAGCCCACCACAGGGCATCTCGACGAAGGGACCGCAATGACGACCATGGCCAAACTGGCGCTCGGGATGATGGGGAAACTGCGGCCCCAACCCGCCCTTGGCGCCTGCGCAACTTCGATTGTGCTGCCCCCGCCGCAAAGGGACGGTGGCCTTTCGCTGATGCAGGCGCTGGTCAACCGTCGCTCCGACCGCGAGTTCGCGCCCGATCCGTTGCCCTTGTCTTTGCTTTCGAGCCTGCTTTGGGCCGCCTACGGTGTCAACCGCCCTGATGGGGGACGCACCGCGCCTTTGGCGCTGAATGCGCAGGAAGTGGATGTCTTCATCGCCCTGCCGGGCGGAGCCTACCGTTACGACGCAGCCCGACACGAATTGCGCCTGGTCGCCGGCACCGATGTGCGACGCGTGACGGGGTACCAGGACTTTGTCGATGAGGCGCCGTTGGACCTCTGGTCTATGTGGCGAATCACGCGCGCATGGGCCTGGTGCCGGTCGCGCAACGGGAGGCGTACGCGCACGTCGCGGCGGGGGCCATTGCGCAGAACGTGTACCTGTTTGCCGCTAGCAACGGGCTGGCCACGGTCATTCGCGCATGGATCGATCGGGCAGCGATCGGCGACGCGCTCGGGTTGAGCCATGACCAGCAGGTGATGCTGTCGCAGACCGTGGGATATCGCAAGGCCTCCTGATGAGGCCAGGCGGGGCTACACGGAGTGCGGCCCACCCAACAGGGCCCGGACGTGCAAGGCGATCATCAGCTCTTCATTGGTCGGAATGACCCAGGCCGACACGCGACTGGCAGCCGAGCTGATGCGAGGCCCTCCGGCCGCGTTCGCGTGCTCGTCGAGTTCGAGGCCCAGCCAGGCGGCGTCCCGGCACACCCGAGCGCGAATTGCCGCGCTGTGCTCACCGATGCCGGCGGTCAAGACCAGCGTATCGATTCCGCCCAAGGTCGCGGCCAGGCTGCCCAGCTCCCGCGCGATGCGATGAACGTACAGATCGATAGCCGCCTGGGCCTGGGGCTGCGCGCTCGCCTCCAGCGTCCGCATGTCGGCGGAGAGGCCCGAAACGCCGAGCAGGCCGGACTGCTCGTAAAGCAGCTTCTCCACCTCTGCGGGACGCATCCCCATGTCCTGGATGAGGTACAGCACGGCACCGGGATCGAGGCTGCCGCAACGCGTCCCCATCATCAATCCATCGAGCGCCGTCAAGCTCATCGTGGTGGCCACGCTCCTGCGGCCTAGCATCGCGCACATGCTCGCGCCGTTGCCGAGGTGGGCCACGACGACTCTGCCGTCCGCGACTTCACCGAGATGGTCGGGCAGGACACTGGCGATGTATTCGTACGACAGGCCGTGAAATCCGTACCGCTTGACGCCCGCCTGGCCCAGATGCCGGGGCAGCGCGAATGCCCGTTCCACCCAGGCCTGGGTGGCGTGGAACGCCGTATCGAAGCAGGCAATCTGCGGCAACGCAGGCTGCAAGCGGGCAATCGCGCGCATCGCGGACAGGTTGTGGGGCTGATGCAGCGGCGCCAGTGAATTGAGACCCTCCAGTCGCGCAATGACATCCGGCGTGACGCGAGTCGGCTGGATGAAGAGGTCGCCTCCGTGCACGACGCGATGCCCGACAGCGCGCAATGTCTGCACGCCGGCGTGCTGCTCCAGCCAGCCGAGCAGCTCTTGCAGCGCCGACTCGTGCGCGCCCGCCGGATCGCGCGGCGCACCGATAAGCCGATCCTCCAGCAGCGCGCCCTCATGGCTCCATACCAGCAGGTGCGGCGACTCGCCGATCTCTTCGACCTCGCCGTGCACGACCCGCTCCGGAATCGGGCCGGCGCCGTCGGCGAAGGCCGCGAACTTGACGCTCGACGAACCGGAATTGATGACCAGGATAGCCCCGCTCATGCGACTCCCGCGGGTCGGCGGTTTACCCACAGCAGCGCGATTGCGCACGAAGCGATACGTGAGTGGGTTGAATCGGCGCGGCGGGTCAGCACGACAGGCACACGCGCGCCCATCACGATGCCAGCGGCGTCGACCGCACCTTCCAGCGCCTCGCGGCGGCAGGGATGCACGACGCCCATGCGGATGCGGGGGTACCGTCTGGCGGCAGCTAGAAGCTGGTCGTAGCGCAGGTTCTTGTCCGCCAGCAGCGGCTCCGGCAGATCGGTGCGATGGATGCGAAGCTTGTCCGCCGGCGCCATCACCTCGGCCTGGCCATCGATGACGGTTTCGCCGGCCTGGTTGACGCAGCGCGTTTGCAGCACGACACGGCGGTCCACGGAATCGAGTCTGGTCACCATCACGGTGACCGTCAGGGTGTCGCCCACATGCACGGGCTTGATGAAGGATGGTTCTCCAGAAATTGAGTGGGCGGCTCGGCGTTGACAGCGCTGGCCCCCGACTGGACGGTAGCGCTTCCTTCACTCCCTGAAATCATGCAAAGCTCCTTCACGGGATCGGCACGTTGCGCTTCTGGTCAATGCGTCGCAGTCAGCTGCCGCGCCGCATCTTTCAATGCGGACTGCACCATCTCCTCGATGCTCGGATGGTAGTAGGGCACGGTGAGCAACGTGGCGACCGTTTCGCCGCGCTGGATGGCCCAGGCCAGCAGGTGAGCCAGATGCTCGCCGTGGGTGGCGATCAGGCTGGCCCCGAGCAGGACGCCGCTGCCGCGCTGCGCATAGATGCGGACCAGATTGTCCTGCGCATCCAGTATCCGGGAGCGGCCGTTGCCGGATCCCTCGGCCGTGCCGATTACCGTGCCCTGCAGGTCCAGCCGGTCGTAGGGCGCGCCCACCGCGGCGATATCGGGATCGCTGAAGACGATGGAGATCGGTGTTCGCCGCGCCGGCAGCGGCTCGGCCGGGCCGCCCAGGTGCGAGAGCGCGCCGCGCGCCGCGATCACGCCTTCGTCCGCTGCTTCATGCATCAGGGGCCGGTCGGGCTGGACATCGCCGGCCAGGAAGATGGGGGCGCTACCGGCGCGTAGCGTGGACAGGTCCACCACCGGCTGGCCCTGCGCGTCGAGCGGAACGCCGGCATCGGCCAGCGCCAGCGCCTCGACGTTCGGGCGCCGGCCGAGCGCCGCGAGCAGCATGTCCACGGTTTCGCCGGACTCGCCGTTCGACAGATGGACGCCCTGGCCCGCTGCCTGCGCCTGGGCCGGACGGCCCAGCCACATCGTCAGTTCGCGGCGGAACCGCTGCAGTGCCCGGTCACTCACCGCAGGGTCGGAGATGCCCGCCGCAACCGCCTTCAGGTCTGCGGCGACCACGTGCACACCGAGCCGCGCCAGCGCCACGCCCATTTCGAGGCCCACGCCTCCCAGTCCCAGAATGCCGATGCTGCGCGGCAGCCGGTCCAGTTCGAACAGGGTGTCGGTGGTCAGCAGCCGATCTCCGAGCGCCGCGAGCGGTGCCGGCACGACCGGGCGCGATCCCGTGGCGATCACGAAGGCGCGGGCGCGAACGCGCTGGCCGTCCACGTCGAGCGTGTCGGGGCCGACGAAGCGCGCCGTGCCCATCAGCAGCCGGTCCCCCGCCGCCGTCACGGTGCGCTGGGCCGCTCCCTGGGCCAGCGCATCGCGCGTGGCGCGCGCATGGCGCCAGAGGTCGTCGGCCGACCATCCTGCCTTCGCCTGGCCGGCCGTCAGCTCGCGCAAGATGGCCCATTGCTGGCCCGCGTGCAGAGCGGCTTTGGACGGCATGCAGCCGACACGGGCGCACGTGGTGCCCAGTGGTCCGCGGTCGATCAGAAGCGCCGACCGGCCGGCGCGGGTGATCTCCTGAAAGGCCGTGATGCCGGCGGTGCCGGCGCCGATCACGGCGATGTCGGTCGTGAGCACGTTGGTCATGGGGTTGGCACGAATGGAAGGTTGCTAAAGCGGCTTCACCGCGATCGCCTGCCGCAGGCGCTCGGGGGTCATCGGCAGCCGGAACATGCGGACGCCGATTGCATCGAATACGGCATTGGCGATCACCGCGCCGGTGGTCGTGATGGACGGCTCCCCGCCGCCCTGCGGTGCCAGCTCGTCGTTCTTGACCAGCACGGCCTCGATGCGGGGCGCGTCGCTGAAGCGCGTGATGCCGTAGCTGTCGAAATTGCGGTCGAGAACCTGGCCGCCGTGAAAGCGCAGTTCCTCGCTGAAGACATAACCCAGGCCCATGGTCAGGCCGCCCTCGATCTGCATCCTGGCGCCGACGGGGTTCACGACAATCCCCATGTCCTGCGCGCAGACGATCCTGGACACCTTGACCTTGCCGGTCGCCGCGTCCACTTTCACTTCGGCGATGGTGGCGACATAGGTGCCGGCGTCCACATTGCATGCCACCCCGAGGCCTCGCTTCGAGGGGGCGGCCGCCGCCTTCCAGCCGAACGCGTCGGCCGCCGTCTGCAGCACCCTGCGCATTCGCGCATCGCTGAGATGACGCAGGCGAAACTCGACCGGGTCGATGCCGGCCGCGCTGGCCATGATGTCGATCTGCGATTCCACCGCGAAGGCATTCATGTTGGCGCCGGGGGCTCGCCACGGCCCCACCGCGAACGGATGCACGCTGGCGCTGTCGGTCTCGGAGGCGAACGAGGTGCGCCCGACCAGGTGGATGCGGGCATTCGGTACGTCGTAGAGCAGCGCGGAGCCGCGTTCGCCGGCCGCATACACTACGTAATCCCACAGCGAAATCCGTCCGTTGCCGTCCAGGCTCGAGACGATCTTCACCACCGCGGCGGGATCGAAGGTGTCGTAGAAGAACTCCTCCTCCCGGGTCTGCGCCACCTGAACCGGTTTGCCGACCGCCTGCGACAGCCGCGCCGCCTCGACGGCTTGCATGTTCGCGCTCTTGCCGCCGAAACCGCCGCCGACGTAGGGCGTGATCACACGCACGTCCTGCGCCTTGAGTTTGAGGCTGCGCGCGACGAGGTCGCGCGTGGGGAAAGGCGTCTGGGTCGATGCCCAGACCGTCGCCTTGCCGTCCCGGACATCGGCCAGTGCCGTGTGCGTCTCGATCGGAGCATGGGCGACATAGCCCTTGCGGTAGGTCGTCTCGAACAGCTTCGCCGCGCCGGCACGTGCCGCCCGGATGTCGCCGCGCTCTGTCGCCGTTTTCTGGTCCGTCGTCGTGTTGACCAGGTGATCGAAGATGTTCTCCGGGTCCAGCCTGGCTTCGGGCGACTGCCACTGCGCCTTGATGCGCGCGAATGCGATCGTTGCGGCTTCAGGATGTGCGTGCAGCACCGCCAGCAGGTTCCCGTCCCTGACCACCCGCGCGCCCGGGTAGGCCTCGGCGTCCGAGGTGTCCGCCTGCAGCAGCCTGGCACCGTGCGCCGGCGGACGCAGGATCCTTGCGTAGAGCATGCCAGGCAGCCGGATATCACCCGCGTATCTGGCGGCGCCGGTCACCTTCTCGACGCCGTCGAGGCGGGCCGGGGAACGGCCCATCACCGTGAATTCGGAGGCCGCGCGCAAAACGGACTTCTGGTCCACGATCTTCGTGATGCGCGCCCCCCTGGACAGTTCGCCGTAGCTCACTTTGCGGCTGGTGTCGCCGGCGACGGAAATCATGCCGTCCCTGGCCACGAGCTTGTCTTGCGCAACGCCCAGGCGTGCCGCGGCCAGCGACAGGAGGGTGAGCCGCGCCTGCGCACCGGCCGCGCGCAGGGCGGGCCCGAACATGCGGGTGGTGAGCGAGCCGAAGGTGCCCATGTCCCAGGGACAGCGGTCGGTGTCGCCCAGCACCATGTCGATGGATGCAAGTGGCACGCCGAGTTCCTCGGCCAGCATTTGCGCCTGCGAAGTCAGCACCCCCTGGCCCATTTCGATCTTGCCCGAGAAGACGGTGACCCGGCCGCTGGCCCCTATCACCAGGTAGGCGTTGAAGTCCTCCGGATAGAGGCGCTTCGGGTCCTGGGCGCGCAGCACGGCAGGGGTCAGCCCCACCAGCACCACGATGCCCCCGCCCACCCGGCCGAAGAATTCCCGGCGGCTCAGGCCGCAGGAGGTATTCATGTCGCACCTCCCATCTGGCGGCCGGCGGCTTCGATCGCATCGAGGATTCCCTGATGGGCGCCGCAACGGCACAGGTGGTGCTCCATGTGGGCCGCGATCTCATCGCGCGACGGCTTGGGGTTGCGGCGCAGCAGCGCATCCGCCGACAGCAGCATGCCCGGCGTGCAGTAGCCGCATTGCACGGCCCCGTGATCGATGAACGCCTGCTGCAGCGGGTGCAAGGTGTCGCCACGGGCCAGGCCCTCGACGGTGACGACCTCCTTGCCCGAAACGTCCTTGACCGGCGTGGTGCAGGAGCGCACGGCCTTGCCGTCGACCAGCACGGTGCACGCGCCGCAGAGGCCCTCGCCGCAGCCGTACTTGGTGCCGGTGAGCTCCAGCTGCGTGCGCAGGGCCCAGAGCAGCGAGCTCTCATCGTCGATGTCCAGCGTGGCTGTCCGGCCATTGAGCCGGAAGCGAAGGGTTCTGTTCATATGGCGCCCCCAAGGCATCGATCATGGTGCGCCTGAAGCCGCCCGAGGGTCATTGACTCACGTCAACGCAGGGGCTAAGGCCCTGACTGTGCAGTGCGCAAATGGCCGTGGGGCCGGTGCGCTTTTCCCATTCTGAGAAAATCCTGCTGAACCGTTCACTGAAGTACCCCATGCCACTGCCCGCGCCCCAACCCCGATCCCACCTGCACACCCGCGCCGTGGTCTACCGCGGCTACCACCGCGAAGACGGCATGTGGGACATCGAAGCCGAGATGACCGACACCAAGACCTACGCCCTGGATCGCGCCGAGCGCGGGCCGATGCCGCCCGGCACGCCCATCCATGGCATGGCGATCCGCGTGACGGTGGACGACGCGATGGTGATCCGCGAAATCGCCAGCTCGGCCGATCACACCCCTTTCAATGAATGTTCGCAGGGCGCCGCGCCGATGCAGCGCATGGTGGGCGTCACCATGGGCCCTGGCTGGCGTCAGGCCATCGAGAAGGCACTGGGCGGTGTCCGGGGCTGCACGCACCTGCGGGAAATGCTGTTCAACATGGCCACCGCGGCCTACCAGACCATTCCTTCCTACCAGCATCGCCTGCGCAGACTGGCCGGCCAGCCCGAGCCCGACAACGACAAGCCTCCCTACCACCTGGGCAAATGCATCGCCTGGGATTTCGACGGCCCGGTGGTGCTGCGCTATCACCCGAAATTCGCCGGCTGGCAACCGCTCAAGCGCCGGGTCTGACGCGACCGGTTCCCTGTCCCGATCGCGGCACGAGCCTGCGCCGCGCCCGGATTAGACTGCCTGCTTCAAAGGAGATTGACATGCTGACTCTTCACGGCCTCAATATTTCGAATTACTACAACAAGGTCAAGCTGGCTCTGCTGGAAAAGGGCGTGCCATTCGCCGAACAGCACGTGGCCACGCGCAGCAAGGACGAGGCGGTGCTGAGCGCTTCGCCGCTGGGCAAGGTCCCGTTCATCACCACCGAGAAGGGCTCCCTGTGCGAGAGCCAGGCCATCGTCGAGTGGATTGAGGCCACCTGGCCCCAGCCGCCGCTGTTGCCGGCCGATCCATTCGCCGCCGCCAAGGTGCGCGAACTCATCATCTTCATCGACTGGCACCTGGAAGTCACGGCGCGCCAGCTGTATGGGGCTGCCTTCTTCGGCGGCGCGCCCTTGAGCGAGGCCAACCTGGAGCGCATCCGCAAGCAGCTCGAGGCCAGCATCGCCGCGTTCAAGCGGCTGGCGAAGTTCTCGCCCTACGTGGCGGGCGACCAGTTCACGATGGCCGACTGCAGCGCCTTCAACAACCTGCCGGTGATCGGCATGGCCACCAAGGCGGCATTCGGCGAAGACCTGCTCGTGGCCGGCGGAGTGGATTACAAGCCCTACATCAAGCTGGTTTCGGGGCGGCCGTCGGCGCAGCGGGTGGTGGCAGACCGGAAGGCGGCGCAGGCGCAGGGCTGATTCGAGCGCAGTGGCAAGGCTGTTTTCGAAGCGCGCCGGCGCTGTTATCGTTCGGCGGTAGCGCCGCCCCTAGCGAATGACGAAACACCGCTGCCACAGCCATTACGAGACCTTGCGGGTCGACCGACGCGCCTCGCCCGAGCGCGTGCGCATGGCCTACCGGCGGCTGGCGCAAAAATTCCACCCCGACAAACACGCGGGCAAGCGCGCGGCGGCCACCGTCATGGTGCTGATCAACCAGGCGTACGAGGTGCTGTCGGACCCGGCCCAGCGAGCCGGTTACGACGACTGGCTCGCCGCCGAGGAGACGCGCCCGCCGGCGGACAGCTTGGGCCCGGCGGCCGCGGTCTTCATCCCGGACCGGTTCGGCTGGGCGGGCTGGCTGCTGTGGGCCATCGTTTCAGTAGCCGTGCTCACTGTGGGTTTCGTCCTGCTCAAGACGATGATGCCGTCGCATGCGCCGCCGATCCGGCCGGCGCTGGCGGCGCAGCCCGCGCCCGCCGAGGTCGCGCAGTCGCTGACGCCGGCGCAGACGGTCCGGCCCTGGACCGAACCCGTGCGCACAGCGCTGCCGCCCAATGAAGAAACCGATCCGGTGGCGCGGCTGGTCCGGGAAGGGACCCTCCAAAAGCCATCGCGCCGTTACGCCGGAGCCCCATGAATCGAACCGCCACCCACCAGGAACTCCCATGAACACACCCCGCAAGGTCGCGATTGTCACCGGCTCGGGCACCGGTGTCGGCGCCGCAACGGCGCTGGCGCTGGCGCGGCGCGGCTGGGATGTCCTGATCAACTACTCGCGCAGCGAAGACGAGGCACGCGCGTCCGAAGCGGCCTGTCGCGATGCCGGCGCCCGCACGCTGCTGATGCGCGGCGACGTCTCTGAGGACGCCGATTGCCGCGCGCTGGCGCAAGCCGTGGTGGCGGCCTGGGGCCGGATCGATGCACTGGTCAACAACGCGGGCGTTTCGCTCTTTGGCGCGCAGGCCGCCTGGGACGCGCTGGATGCGCAGGCGTTCCAGCGCATCCTGGGCGTCAACACCGTGGGCACCTTCCAGATGGTGCGCGCCTGCCTGCCGCACCTGAAGGCGGCACGCGGCTGCATCGTCAACGTTTCGTCGGTGGCCGGCTCGCTGGGCATAGGCTCGTCGGTGCCCTACATCGCATCCAAGGGTGCCATCAACGCGATGACCTTGCATCTGGCGCGCACCCTGGCGCCCGAGATCCGCGTCAACGCGGTCTGTCCGGCGTTCATCACCTCGCGCTGGTTCGTCGACGGCCTGGGCCAGGCCGCCTACGATCAGCTCAAGGTCCGCTCCGAGGCCATGACCCTCCTGGGCCGTTCCTCCACGCCCGAGGACGTGGCGCAGGCCATCGTCTGGCTGGCCGATGGCGCCGCGACCGTCACGGGCGAGCTGATCCATCTGGACGCCGGCATGCACATGGGCGTACGGCCGCCGCCGATTCCCGGTGCGTGAAGCTGCCGCAGGTAGGATGCCGGGAATGAAGAACAAGGTCACGGCCCGCGGCGGGCTGGTGTATTCCACCGATTCAGGCCGCATGTGTCCGGCCTGCCGCCGCCCTGTCACGAATTGCGCTTGCGCGGCAAACCGGCCCGCGCCAGCGGCGCCGGCGGATGGCATCGTTCGTGTCTCGCGTGAAACCAAGGGTCGTGGCGGCAAGGCCGTGACGCTGGTGAAGGGACTGGACCTGGACGCAGCTGCATTGGCCAGGCTGGCCCAGCAGCTCAAGGCCGCCTGCGGCTCGGGCGGGACTGTGAAGGACGGAGTGATCGAAGTGCAGGGCGAGCATCGCGATCGCGTGATCGAGCTGTTGGCCGCCCAAGGGCATGCCGTGAAGCGGGCCGGTGGCTGATGGACGCTGAACTGCTGCAACTGCTGGTCACGCGCGAGATGCCCTATGGCAAGTACAAGGGACTGTTGCTGGCGGACCTGCCGGGCAACTACCTGAACTGGTTCGCGCGCGAAGGCTTTCCGTCCGGCGAACTCGGCCGGCTGCTCGCACTGATGCACGAGGTCGACCACAACGGATTGAAGCCCCTGCTCGAGCCGTTGCGCAAGCCGCGCTGACCCGACGCCGGCCCCGGCCTTATGATGGCCCGCTGCAAGACTTCCCGAATGTTTCCTTCCGGCATGCCATGAAGACCCCGGCCGCGAGAATCGCGTTGATCCACGCCACCGCCCTGGCCGTCGAGCCCATCGCCGGCGCGTTCAGCCGGCACTGGCCGCAGGCGCGGCGCATGAACCTGCTGGACGACAGCCTGTCGGTCGACCTGGCGGAGGCGGGCAGCCTCGACCCGGCGCTGGTGCGGCGCTTCGTCGACCTGGCCCGCTACGCCCGGCGCGCCGGCTGCGACGGCATCCTGTTCACCTGCTCGGCGTTCGGCCCGGCGATCGAGGCGGCCGCCGCGGCTGTGGACGTGCCCACCTTCAAGCCCAACGAGGCGATGTTCGACGAGGCCCTGGCGCTGTGCCGGCCCGCCGGCGGCACGCTGGGCCTGATCGCCACGTTCGAGCCCTCCCTGGCGCCGATGGCGCAGGAGCTGATGGACAAGGCCGGGCAACGCGGTGCCCGCGTCGAATTGCGTACCGCCTGCGCGCCCGAAGCCATGCAGGACCTGGCCGAGGGACGCGCCGCGCAGCACCACCAGCAGATCGCGCTGGCTGCGCGCCAGTTGCGCGACTGCGACGTCGTGATGCTGGCTCAGTTCTCCATGGCCGCCGCAGTGCCGGCGGTGCAGGCCGAGCTGTCCTGTCCCGTGCTCAGCAGCCCCGACTGCGCCGTGCTGGCGCTGCGCAAGCGGATCGCGTATGCCTGAGTCCCGCGTTCACTTCGAACCGCTGTGCCGGTTCATCACCGCCGCCATGGAGCGGCTGGGCTTGCCGCCGGCCGACGCCGCCGTCGTGGGCGCTCTGATGGCGCAGGCGGAGCTGCAGGGGTCGGACGGCCACGGCGTGATCCGCCTGTTGCCATATGCGCGGCGCATCCGGGCCGGCGGCATCAACCTCCATCCCGAGATCAAGGTGGTGCAGGAGCGCCCGGCGATGGCCGTGCTCGATGGCGACAACGGCATGGGCCATCTGGTGATGCAGCGGGCGGCCGAGATGGCGGTGGAGAAGGCGCGGACCTGCGGCATCGGCTGGGTCGGCGCGCGTTTCAGCAACCATGCCGGGCCGGCCTCGCTCTATGCCCGCATGCCGATGGCGCACGACATGATTGGCCTGTACTTCGCCGTGGGCAACGCCAACCACCTGCCGCCCTGGGGCGGCCTGGACATGCTGCTGTCCACCAACCCGATCGCGGTGGCGGTGCCGGCCGGCGCGGAACCGCCGGTGGTGCTGGACATGGCGACCACGGTGGCCGCTTACGGCAAGGTCAAGGCCAAGGCCCAGCGCGGCGAGGCGATGCCGATCGGCTGGATGATCGACCGGCTGGGCCAGCCGCTGACGGATCCCAAGCGGGCAGAAGAAGGCTTCCTCATGCCCATCGGCGGCTACAAGGGCTATGGCCTGTCGCTCATCGTCGGCCTGCTCGCCGGCACGCTCAACGGCGCGGCCATGGGCCGGGACGTGATCGACTTCAACCACGACGACGTGACCACCACCAACACCGGGCAAGCCGTGATGGCGATCGACCTGAGCGCGTTCGGCGACGTAGCCGACTTCAAGGCCCGGGTCGATCGGCTGGTGCGCGATCTCAGGGCCAGCGAACGCATGCCCGGCGTCGAGCGCATCTGGCTGCCGGGGCAGCAGAGCCATGAGCGCCGTGCGGCGAACGAGCGTGACGGCATCCCCCTGCCCGCGGCCTTGCTCGGGCAGTTGCAGGATTTCGCGCGCGAGACCGGCCTGGCGCCGCTCGAGACCATAGCAACAATGAAGGAGACAACATGACATCACGCCGCACCCTCGGGATTCTCCTGTTCGGATTGCTGTACAGCGGCCTCGCGCCGGCCCAGGCGCCAGCGGGCGCCTATCCCAACAAACCGATTCGTATGATTGTGCCGCTGGCGGCGGGCAGCGCCGTCGACAACGCGGCCCGCATTCTGGCCCACAAGATGGGCCAGAACATGGGGCAGTCCATCGTGATCGAGAACCTGCCCGGCGCGGCCGGCCTGATCGGCGCCGACAAGGTGGCCAAGGCCGCGCCCGACGGCTACACGCTGGGCGGCTTCAACGACAGCATCATGACCATGCTGCCCAACCTGCAGACCAAGATGCCCTGGGACATCCTGCGCGATTTCGAACCGGTGTCGCTGGTGGCCACGGTGGAGTGGGGCCTGGTGGTCCCTGCCAATTCGCCCCAGCGCAGCGCCGCCGACCTGATCGCCAGCGCGCGCAAGGAGCCGGGCAAGATCAATTACGGGTCCGGCGGCAATGGCAGCCCGCAGCACATCGCGATGGCCTTGTTCGCCTCGCAAGCCGGTGTGGCAATGACCCATGTGCCCTACAAGGGCGCGACCCAGGCGGCGATGGGCGTGGCCGGCAATGAGGTGGATGCCGGTTTCCAGGGCATCGCCACCGTCAACTCGCTGGTGCGCTCCGGCAAGGTGCGGCTGATCGGCGTCACCACCCCGCAGCGCATGCCGCAGTTTCCGGATGTGCCCACCGTGGCGCAGTCGGGCCTGCCCGGTTTCGAATTCAATTCCTGGTTCGCCGTGATGGCGCCGGCCGGAACGCCCCGGACCATCGTGCGGACGCTGCACGCGGAGATCGTCAAGGCCCTGGCCGATCCGGAGGTGCGTGACAAGTTCATTGCGCAAGGGCTCACGCCGCGCGGCACTACGCCAGGCGAGCTGGCCCGGGACATGAGCGCGCAGCTCGCTCGCTACGGCCAGCTGATCAAGCAGGCCGGCATCACGGCCGAGTGACCCCGCCCCGCCTGGCACCCTTCAGGAGCGCCCCCTCGGGGTCTCGCGCTCCAGTGGCTGTGGCTCGGTCTTGAGGTACATCGGCTGAGTCGCATCGGTGGGCCCGGAGGCCCGGCGATTCAGCTCGAGCTCGGCGTCGCGCACCGCAAACAGCCGCTCGAGATCGGACTTGACGTCGGCATCGGGATCGTCTTCGGGCCCCGGCGCCGCGCCCGCCCCGATACGGACCGGCCCGGCGATGACGTCGCCCGAGCCGCCATCCATCTCGGAGTCGACACTGTCGGGCTCGGCGCGCCTCTGCTCGGCCGTCCACCACCCTGGATGAGGCATCGGTGGGCACAGGCTCTCATCGGGCAGGCTGAACTGCCATGAGATGCCCATCAGCCAGTTGGCTGCCAGCGGGTCGAACGCCAGCACCCGGACAATGAGGGCGTTCTGCAAGGCCACGGCGTGGGTCAGCAGCCGCGGGTCCCAATGTTTGATCACCAGGCGCCAGTGAATGCCCGGCTCGCGTCCGCGCGAGGTGGCCAGCAGCATTTCGGCCCCGATCCACGTCGTCGGGATCCCATGCCGGTTGAGGGTGTTGCGCAGCACCACGCGCAGCAGCTCGCGCCGGGTGACGGAGTCCGAGGCGGCGGTCCTGGACGGGGGCGAGGTCGCAGGCGAAAGCATCGAGTGCGTCCTGGACGCCGTGTTAGGCCCCTTCGAGCCCGACATGCCGAATATTTGCCTGAAGAAACTCATTGATGTCCCCGGTTTCCCGAGACCAAGCGGGCTCGACGCATCAGTGTTATGGTTGTGTATCGTAACAAAATGTGATTTCTCCTGCTCGGGCAGGATGCTCTTGGTCCGAAGCGTCATCCCGGCAAGTCAGCAGTTCCGTACCAGTCAATCGAGTCTACAGACCAAAGGTGAAAACAACAATCCAGGTCCAGGGGAAGGTCATTGGGACCGTCGTGGGTCCAGCGTGGAACTGGCGCAACGAACTGCGGCGACTGGGCCGGCTTGCGCTGTTGTTGCTCCTCGTCGGTACGGCCGGGCTGGCCGCCGCCCAGCCCGAGCCGCAACGCCTGTGGCCGGACCGGTCCCGCGTGGCCCAGTACTGGGCCGACGAGTCCGGCACCGCATCGCTCGAGATGGCACGCGTCGCGTTCCGCGAGGGCCTGGGGCGCCCGGTGGTGCCCAGACAGATCATGCCTCTGGGCGGCAATCGCGCGGTATGGTACCAGCTGGATCTCCCGGGGGTGAACGCGTCCGTGCGCGCTGTGCTCACCTTGCCCGTGCCCGGCATCGACAAGGTCGATCTGTACCGACCCGACGGGAACGAAGGCTGGCAGGTGCAGCGCTCCGGCGACGCGTTGCCGGTGGCCCAGTGGCCGGTTCGCTACCTGTACCCGGCTTTCGTGTTCACGGTGCATCCGGGCGAGCAGCAGCCGTCCACCTACTTCAAGGTCCAGCACGGCCATCCGATCGCGGTGGACTGGGTGCTTTCGGATTCCATGGGATTCGAGGAATCCAGCAAGATGTGGCACCTGGTGCTGGGCGCTTACCTCGGCGTCATGGTGCTGGTGGTGGTGCTCAGCGCGGCCCACGCCATCTTCTGGCGCGATCCCATCCATGTCTACTACGCGATCCACGTCATCCTCATCGCCCTGACGATGCTCGCGTTGACGGGAATGGCGGGCGAATACCTGTGGCCCGACAGCCCCTGGTGGAACGACATCGCCTCGGCCGTGCTGCCCGCGGCGGCGCTCGGTTGGCTGGGTCTCTTTGTGCGGGAACTGGTGGCCGAGCGCGGGCGGCGCCTGCTGTCCGGGCTGCTGCTGGCGCAAGCGACCATCAGCCTCCTGTTTGTGCTCGCCTTCCTGAACTTCGGGCGCGAGCCCGTCTTTCTGCTGCACAACCTGCATGCGCTGGTGAGCTTCGCGCTGTTTCTCGGCGTGGCGGGCTGGTATGCGATACGCCGGCCGCAGGTGGGCCTGTGGGTGTTGGCGGGGCTCGCGGTACTGGCGCTCGGGTCGGTATTCACCGTTCTGCGCAATCTCGGCTTCGAGGCGGATGCGTTTGCCACCCGCTACGGGCTGCAGGTCGCCGGCGTCCTGGAGGTTCCGCTGCTGCTGGTCGGCCTGTATTTCCGCGGCCGCGAGCGCCGCGACAACAAGCTTCGCATGGACGCGCTCACGCGCACCGACCCGCTCACCGGCGTGGGCAGCCATCGCGTGCTGATCGATCAGCTGGAGCACCTGCTTGACCGGCATCGCCGAGATGCCCTCGCAGGTGCCGTCCTGCGGGTGCACGTCGGCAACCTCGACGCCATCGTGGACGAGTACGGACGGGAAGCGGCCGAAGCAGCGATGGTGCGGGCGGCCGAATGCGTCGCGCTGGAGGCCAGGGAGGGCGACACCGTGGCCCGCGACCAGGCCGGCGACCTGGCGCTGCTGCTGGACGGAAGGATCACGCGCGAGCAGGCCACCGTCGCGGCGCGAAACATCATCGCGCGTGGCCTTAAGTTCTCGGGCCGCTTGCCTCCAGGGGTGACGCTGGCATTGCACGTGGCGGGGGCTTGCGCTCCCTTGCCCGAGGGCAACGGGCAAGCGCTGCTGGGCATGCTGGGCCAGGTGCTCGAGGACATTGCGTGCGATCCGAGCGGCCGCGCCTTGCGTATCGTCAGGTCGCCCGGCGCCACCGAGCCCGACCGCCTCGCTGGATCTCGTGGTTGAGGTTGACATTCCAGCGTGGCCGAGGTTGACACGTCATCCGGTGGCGTCGATGATTTGTGTAGACTCAATCCCACCCATGGCAACTGACAAGAAGAAGAATCCGCCCCGCGCTTCGCCCGGCCTGGACGAGCCGTACATCCGGGGCGACGCCCTGCCCAGTCCGGTGGCTGTCGAAATGAACTCGGACTCGGCATGGGCGATGTGGAAGGAAGCTCACGCGGCGCATGAGGCCAAGTTCGCGGATACCGCGCCCATGCCCGTTTCAAGCCCGGTGCCGATCTCGGGCGACCCAAGGTACGCCGCTACGCAGCCCGCGCCCCTCCAGGGCGAACACGGAGCCAGCCCGGACGCGCCACGCGGGCCGAAAGCGAAGCCGCCGACCGTCGACGATGCGATGCTGGAGGCGCGCAAGAACAATCGCGTGTGCCCTATCCCTGCGCGCTGGCAGGAGCTCTACCAGATGCTGCCGGACCGCAAGAACAATCAGCCGACCCCGCCCCTGATCGGCCCCTCGTGGCTGGCGACTCCGTCCCTCTCCAAGAGGATGTGCCTGCGCGAACACCTGGAATGGGCCGATGCCAAGGGCAATCTGGACCCGGTGCTCGCGTTCCTGAAGCAACTCCCCGAGGGCGAGTGGCATCATATGGGCGACTAGTTTCCCCATGACCTGTCACGGCGTCCAACGCGGCGCCGCGCACCAACAGCGGATCGCGCACCCCCGGCAAACTGAGATTTCGCTTCAGTTGCCGCCACTCACACCTGCTGGCGCAATGGCGCGCCAGACCCTTTTCAAAGGAAGCGCACCCATGCATTTTGTTGACCTTTCGAGTTTCCGTGTGGCAGCCGGCGCCGGCACGATCAGGCGGCTCACCCACGCGGGCGCCGGCGTCGCGTTGGCGTTGCTGCTGCTGGCCTGCGGCGACCGTGCACCCAGTGCGCCGGCTACGCCCGAGGTAGCCAGCGCGGCCAGCGCCGCCGGCACAGCCGGCAGCGGCAACGACCCCTACGACGTCAGCAAGATGGACTTCAAGACGCCGCCCGCGGTGCTTTCCAATGAACGCCACACCGGAGCGTTCGCCGCGGGCGCCGCGCTCAACCTGGAAGCCGCGCTGAAGCCGCTGGATCCATCGCCGGTGAAGGAGATCCGGCTCGATACGACCCACAAGATCATCGAGATCGCGCCGGGCGTGAATTTCAGCGCCTGGACCTTCGGCGACCAGGTACCGGGACCGGTCGTGCGCGCCCGGGTCGGCGACCGCATCAAGTTCACCATGACCAACCGTTCGGACGAGCCCGCGCCGGGCGTGAGCATGACGGCCGCGCCGATGATGCATTCGATGGACTTTCACGCGGCGATGGTGTCGCCGCAGGACAAGTACCGATCCATCGCCCCGGGACAGACGATCTCGTTCGAGTTCACGCTGAACTATCCGGGCGTCTTCATGTACCACTGCGGCACACCGATGGTGCTGGAACACATCGCCTCGGGCATGTACGGAATGATGGTGGTCGAGCCGCGCAACGGCTACCCGACCAAGGTCGATCGCGAATACGCGGTGATCCAGAGCGAGTTCTACACCAAGCTCGACCCGGAGAAACGCAAGATCAACGGCCAGCCCCTGTACGTGCTCGATGGCGAACGGGTCCGCTCCAAGGCGCCGACGTATACGGTGTTCAACGGCCGCTACAACGGCATGGTCGACAAGCCCCTGCAAGCCAAGCCGGGCGAGCGGGTGCGCCTGTTCGTGTTGAACGTGGGGCCGTCGAACACCTCGAGCTTCCATGTGGTGGGGACCATCTTCGACCGGGTCTGGATCGACGGCAACCCGGACAACCAGTTTCGCGGCATGCAGACGGTGCTGCTCGGATCCTCAGGCGCGGCGATCGTCGAATTCGTGATTCCCGAAGCCGGCAGCTATGTGATGGTCGACCATCACTTCGCCAACGCGTCGCAGGGTGCGATCGGGATCATCGCTGCCGGCGGCGCCGGCGACCCCGAGCACCACAACATCCCGGCTACTTCGACGCCGACCGACCCGGCCGCGATGAAGGCCAAACTCGCCTTCGAGTCGAAATGCCTGGCCTGCCACTCGATCGCGGGCGGCGACAAGCTCGGCCCCGACCTGTTTGGCGTGACCAGGCGCCATGACGACGCCTGGCTGGCGCGCTGGCTCAAGTCGCCCGAGCAGATGCTGCAGAGCGATCCGGTCGCCAAGGCGCTGCTCGACAAGTTCAAGCTTCCCATGCCCAACCAGGGGCTGAGCGACGAGGAGATCAAGCAGTACATCGCCTATTTCAAATGGGCCGACCAGAACCTGCAGCCCAAGGGGACGGCCCAGCCCCAGCCGTCCGCCGCCGGAACTTCGCTGGCGCCCGGTCAGACACCGTCGGGGATGTCGGGGATGTCGGGGATGCCCATGCCCGGCCAGCCGGCCGGTGCGATGGAGCACAAGTGAGGGCTTGGTGGGCGCGTTGTTGCGGCGCGGCGCTGCTGGCGCTCGCGCCAACTGCGTGGGGCTGTGGCGTCTGTGTCGAGGACAAGGTCGCGGCCACCTACGATTACGCGGTCGTTCAGAAGGCGGCCGCCACCGGCAAGGCGATGGTGTACTGCGAGGTCAAGGGTCCATTCGACGCCCGGCGCCTGCGCAACGCCGCCCGCCAGGTCAGAGGGCTGGATACCGCGAGCGTACGGGTATCGCCGCAGCCGGCGGCGATGTCGTTCGCCCTGGACACCGCGCAGCAATCGCCCCAGTCAGCCGTTGCGGCGCTGCAGAAAGCGCTGCCGGATTCCCGCGTGGCGATTGTGCGGCTGATCACTGCCGGGGAACTGGCGGCGAACGCAGCGGGGCACTGAACCGCAGGGAGCGGGTGCGAAGTCGATCGAAATCTCAAAGGCCGAGGTCGGGCAAGCGCGACTGCCAGAATTGCGGTCCCGGTAACGCACCGCTGCCGGCGGCGGCGTTGTCTCGCATGTGTTCCGGACGCGAGGTGCCGGGGATCACGCAGGTCACGGCCGGCTGCGACAGCACGAACTTCAGCAGCAGCTGGTTCCAGCTCACGCAGCCGATCTCTTCGGCCCAACCGGGCAGCGGCTGCTGCCGCAGCCCTTGCAGAACCTTGCCGCCGCCGAAGGGCAGATTGATCAGCACCGCGATGCCGCGTTCGGCCGCCAGCGGCAACAGGCGTTGTTCGGCAGCCCGGTTGGCGATCGAATAGTTGAACTGGACGAAATCCAGCGGCTCGGCCCGCATCACCTGCTCCAGTTCGGGGTGGGCCGCGTCGGTGTAGTGCGTCATTCCGATATAGGAAATGCGGCCGCGCGCCTTCCAGTCGCGCAGCGTCGCCAGGTGGGTGCGCCAATCCTGCAGGTTGTGCACCTGCATCAGGTCGATGTGATCCGTGCGCAGCAAGGCCATTGAACGCTCCATCTGCTCGATGCCGGAGCGCCTGCCGCTGGTCCACACCTTGGTGGCCACGAAAGCCCGGTCGCGCGACCCGGCGGCCCGCAACAGGTCGCCGACCACCTGCTCGGCCGAGCCGTACATGGGTGAGCTGTCCACCACCTTGCCGCCGCTCGCGAACAACGCGGCCAGCACCTCGCCGCGTTGCGGCATCTCCTGGGGCTTGCTGCCCACGTCGAACCCGAGCCAGGTGCCGCAACCGATGACGGGCAGCATCGCGCCGCTGGAGGGAATGGGTCGGGTGTGCATGTTCGTGACGATAATCCCGGCGACGGCCGCTCGCAAGGTCGGCTGGGCGAAGGTCACACCATGACGCCTCGACCTGCTCGACCATGGTGGGCCCGGGTCGGTTTTGCCGAAGGCCGGCCCGGGATTGCGCTGAAAGCGTCGCGGGCAAACTATCATCGGCAACCTGAAGGAGGGAATCCCTTGAACAAACGCGACTTTCTCGCCGCCGCCGCCCTCGGAGGCACGGCGCTGCCGGCACTGGCTCAAACCTTGAAGGCAGCCCATGGGCCCCGCACCTCGACACTGCTGACGGTGACGGGCGCAGTCGGCAAGGTCAACCGCGGTCCCTTCGATCCCGCGCTGGACCAGCTGATGGCCAAGCAGAAGATCGGCTTCCAGAAGGCGCATGCGTTCGACTTTGCCGAACTCGCGGCGTTGCCGGCCGTGACCATCCGCCCGACGCTGGAGTACGACAACAAGCCGCATGCGCTGCGCGGACCCCGGATGGCCGACGTGCTCAAGGCAGCCGGCGCGTCGATCCAATCCGGCCAGCTGGCGATGCGCGCCGTGGATGGCTATGCTCCCACCATCAGCGTGGTGGATGCCCGCAAGTACCGTTTCATCGTCGCCACGCACCTGGACGGCAAGCCCATGGCGCTCGGGGGCCTGGGGCCGCTGTGGGCGGTGTACGACGCGGACCGTTTCCCCGACATGGCCGCCAAGCCCCTGGACCAACGTTTTGCTTTGTGCCCTTGGGCGCTGTACCACATCGACGTGCAGGCGTAACGAAACGCCTGCGCGTCCTCATTCCCCATGAAAAAGACATTCCAACTCACCGCCGAAGGCAAGAACCGCGACCGGGTCGTGGATGCGGTCAAGCACGAGATCCGCAAGTACATCAAGCGCGAGCGCCGGCGCGAACTGCCCGCCGGGGTGGATTTCCTCGACTTCGACTGCCGCTTCGGCCTCACGCCCGACAGCGCCGAGACGGTCCACCTGGCCAGCCTCATCGGCCTGATCGACGGTGCCGCGAAGGATGGCGCGGGCAGCTGCTACATCGAGATCCTGGCCAAGCCCGGCCATCGCAAGGCCAAGCCCGCCGGTGCCGGCAACGAAACCGAGGGCGACGCCGGGCAGGCCTCACCCGGATCCGATCTCTAGGCCTTGGGCGTTCGCGCCAGCGCTGCGCGCAGCTTGTCTTTCTTGCTCGGGCGCTTGCCCTTGATGCCGCCCGTGCCGGGCGCCGCAGTCGCAGCCACTTCGGACTCAAGCGGCTTGAATCCCGGCACCTGCTCGCGCGGCAGGCTCAGGTGCTGGCGCTTTTCGATCAGAGCGAAATGCGCTTCGCTCGCCGCCGTCACGAAGCTCACCGCCAGGCCGCTGGCGCCGGCGCGCCCGGTGCGGCCGATGCGATGGACGTAGTCGACGGCTGAGCGCGGCAGATCGTAGTTCACCACCACCGCCAGCTGCGCGATGTCGATGCCGCGCGACGCCAGGTCGGTGGTGACCAGCACATCCCACTGGCCGTTCCTGAATTCGGTGAGCACCTGCTGGCGCGCGCCCTGGCTCATGTCGCCGTGGAACGGGCTGGCGAAGATGCCGG
Organism: Ramlibacter tataouinensis; assembly: GCA_002427815.1. Lineage (GTDB taxonomy): Bacteria > Pseudomonadota > Gammaproteobacteria > Burkholderiales > Burkholderiaceae_C > Ramlibacter > Ramlibacter tataouinensis_A. The sequence continues at coordinate 46,517 of DIZF01000019.1, read as the reverse complement.
TCTGGTGCAGCTTCCAGGCGACGTGCTGCGCCGCGTAGCGGGTCGCGACGAACACCAGCACCCGCTCCCAGTGGTTTTCCTTGATCAGGTGGCGCAGCAATTCGGTGCGGCGCTTCTCGTCGACGCGGATCGCCCGCTGTGCGATGGCGGGCTCGTTGGCCGGCGTGGCGGGCACGTCCAGCCGCACCGGCTCGCGCAACAGCCCGTCGGCCAGTGCCTGCACCGCGGGCGGAAACGTGGCCGAGAAGAACAGGCTTTGCCGCTGCGGCGGCACCAGCCACAGCACCCGGTGCAATTCCTCCGCGAAACCCAGGTCGAGCAGGCGATCGGCCTCGTCGAGCACCAGCATTTCGACCGAAGACAGGCGCAGGGCGTTGTGCTGCATCAGGTCGAGCAGGCGCCCGGGGGTGGCCACCACCACGTCCGCGCCACCGCGCAGCGCCATCATCTGCGGATTGATCGACACACCGCCGAACACGACCGCCACCTTCAGCCTTGGTGAATCGGCCTGCGGCTGCGCCAGCCGCCGCATGACTTCGCCGACCTGCGCGGCCAGCTCGCGGGTGGGCACCAGAATCAGGGCGCGAGTGCGGCGCGGCTGCTGGTGCGGGCCGGCCTGCAGGCGTTGCAGGATCGGCAGCGCGAACGCGGCCGTCTTGCCCGAGCCGGTCTGCGCGCAACCCTGGACGTCCGCGCCGCGCAGGATGGCGGGGATGGCCTGCGACTGGATCGGAGTCGGCGTGGTGAAGCCGAGTTCAGCGGCGGCGGCAACCAGGGCGGGCGAAAGGCCGAGCAAGGAGAAGGTCATGGAGCTTGTTCGGCCCAGTGTAATCGCGCGCACATCGCCCACGCGATGTGCCGGTACCCTGAGCGTTGCGCGGCGCAGGCGGTGACCGGTCCCGGCGGCAACGGTGTCAGTGTTACGGCGCCAGGGCCTGGACTTCGATTTCGACCGCCGCGCCCTTGTACAGCCTGGCCTCGACGGTGGACCTTGCCGGCAGGCCGGCGGTGAAATGGCGCCGGTACTCTTCATTGAATGACGCGAAATCGTCCAGGTTGCCCAGAAAGACGGTGGTCCTCACCACGTCGGCCATGCTGGCGCCGCACTCCTGCAGCGTCGCGGCGATGCGCTCCAGCACCGCACGCGTCTGCAGCGTGACGTCGCCTTCGAGGACGTTGCCGCTGGCGTCCATGGCGAGCTGCCCCGACAGGAACAGGAAACCGCCGGCGCGCACCGCCTTGGAAAACGGGACGGGCATGGTCGTGGGGTAGCGCTGGATCCTGCTCATGCAGTGGTCTCCTCGACAGTGCGGGTGACGACCTGGCCGTTGCGCGCGCCGCTGTGCCGGCCGTCACGCCAGGTGACGGCGCCGTTGACGATCACGGCGGCTATTCCTTCGGCCGGCACCGTGGGATTCTCGTAATCGGCGGCGTCGCGGATATGGGCAGCGTCGAAGATCACGAGGTCGGCGTGATGCCCGGCCTTGAGCGTGCCGCGCCCCTCGAGTCCGAAATTGCGCGCGGTGAGCCCGGTCATCTTCCACACCGCGGTCTCCAGCGGGAACAGGCCGACGTCGCGGCTGTAGTGGCCCAGCACGCGCGGGAACGTGCCCCACAGGCGTGGATGCGGCTTCTCGCCCACCGGAATGCCGTCGGAGCCGATCATGGTCTCGTCGAAGGCCAGGATGCGCTGGACGTCGTGCTCGTCCATCAGAAAATAGATCGCGCTGCCCGGCTGCAGGCGGCGTGCCGCTTCGTCCTTGGCCACGCCCCATTCCCGCGCGATGTCGTCGAGGTCGCGCCCGGCGCACTCAGGGTGCGGTACGCTGGAGGCGATCAGCACCTTGCCTTCCAGCATGCCGCGGTCGGTGCGGATCATGGTGGAGCCCGCGTTGTACGGATAGCAGTCCAGCCCGATGCACTGGTGCTGCATCGCGTTGCGGATGAAGGGCAGCGTGACCTGGGAGCGGCCGAAGTTGCGCTTGTTCTGCACCTTGTGGTGCGACACCACCACGGCCACGCCAAGCTCGCGGCCGATGCGGAAGGTCTCTTCAAGCGACTCCATTACCCGGTCGGCCTCGTCGCGCATGTGCGTGACGTAGAGCGCCTTGCGGGCGGTGAGCGGCCGGCCCACCTCGATGATCTCCTCGGTGGTCGCGGCCACCGCCGGCGGATAGAAGGTGCCGGTCGACAGCCCGATGGCGCCGGCCTGCAGCGCTTCTTCCACCAATGCGCGCATCGCCAGGATTTCCTGCTCGTTGGCCGGCCGGCCCAGCGCCGCCATGGTGACCGCGCGCAAGGTGGTGTGGCCGACCATGGCTGCCACGTTGACCGACGACGGCGTGGCGCGCAGCGCGTCGAGGAAGGCCTTGAAGGTGGTGAAGCGGCCGCCGGCCGGCGCTTCCAGCAGGTTCAGCGGCGCTGGCAGGTCCATGTCGGGCCGCAGGGGCGCGACGCTGATCCCGCAATTGCCGGCGATCACCGTGGTCACGCCCTGCGACACCTTGAAGCTCATGTCGGACTGCGACAGCACCGCCTGGTCGTCGTGGGTGTGCGAGTCGATGAAGCCGGGCGCCACGATGCGTCCCTTGGCATCGATGATTTCACGCGACTGGTAGCCCGCCAGGTCGCCGACGGCGGCGATGCGGCCGCCCTGGATCGCAACATCGGCCTCGAAGCGGGGCGCTTTCGTGCCGTCGATCACGGTGCCGCCTCGGATGATGAGGTCGACGGTGGTTGCTGCGTTCATGAGGTCGTCTCCTTCTTGAAGGTCTTCAGCGGAAATGGCAGGCCACCCAATGCACGGAAGCCCCGCCGTCGGGGCGTTCGGACAGCCTGGGCACCTGTTCCCTGCATACCGGCTGCGCCAGCGGGCAGCGTGTGTGGAAGCGGCAGCCGGGGGGCGGGTTCGCGGGGCTGGGCGGGTCGCCCTGCAGCAGCATGCGCTTGACCCGTTTGCGCGGGTTGGGCACCGGCACCGCCGACAGCAGGATTTCGGTGTACGGATGGCGCGGCGCCGAGAACAGGGTGTCGCGATCCGCAACCTCGACGATGTGGCCCAGGTACATCACGGCGACCCGATGGCTGATGTGGCGCACCACGGCGAGGTCATGGGCGACGAACAGGTAGGCCATGCCGAACTCGGCCTGCAGGTCCATCAGCAGGTTCACGACCTGGGCCTGCACGGAAACGTCCAATGCCGACACCGGCTCGTCGCACACGATCAGTTTGGGGTTCAGGGCCAGGGCCCGTGCGATGCCCAGGCGCTGGCGCTGGCCGCCGGAGAACTCGTGCGGGTACTTGGCCGCCGTTTCGGGGCGCAGGCCGACCTTGGAGAACAGCCATTGCACGCGCTCGCGCCGCTCGGCGGCGTTGTGCAGTCCGAAGTTGCGCAAGGGCTCCGCCACCGTTGCGCCGGCCGAGAGCCGCGGGTTCAGCGAGGCATAGGGGTCCTGGAAGATGATCTGCAGGTGGCGGCGGCGCTGGCGCATCTCCCCGGCCGAGAGGGTCAGCAATTCCTCGCCGTCGAGGCGCACCGAACCGGAGGTGGGCTGCACCAGCCGCAGCACGGACTTGGCGGTGGTGGTCTTGCCGCAGCCCGATTCGCCGACCAGCGACAGCGTTTCGCCGCGCGCCACTTCGAAGGAGACGCCGTCCACCGCCTGGATCGGCGGGCGCGGCGCGGCCAGCCAGCGGCGCGGCACGCTGTAGTGCTTCTTCAGGTCCCGCACCTGCAAGAGCGGGACCGTCGTGGCCGGCGCAGTGACGGGCGACTCGCTCATGCGATGGCCTCGGCTGCAAGCGGCAGGCGATTTTCTTCGACGGCGAAGCAGGCGACCACATGGCCGTCTGCCTGCCGGGCGAGCGCCGGGGTTTCGCTGCGGCAGCGCGCCTGCGCGTAAGGACAGCGGGCGGCGAAAGCGCAACCGCGGCCCAGTTCGTGCGGCGCCGGCACCATGCCGGGGATCTCCGCCAGCCGCTTGCTGTGCGTGTTCATCGACGGCATCGACAGCATCAAGGCGCGGGTGTACGGATGCAGCGGGTGGTCGAAGAGTTGCAGCACCTGCGCTTCCTCGACCTTGCGGCCGGCGTACATCACCACCACGCGGTCGCAGCTTTCGGCCACGACGCCGAGATCGTGCGTGATCAGCACGACGCCCATGCCGAATTCGCGCTGCAGGTGCTTGAGCAGGTCGAGAATCTGGGCCTGGATGGTCACGTCCAGCGCCGTGGTCGGCTCGTCGGCGATCAGCAGCTCGGGGTCGCAGGCCAGGGCCAGGGCGATCATGACGCGCTGGCGCATGCCGCCGGACAGCTGGTGCGGGTACTCGCCGGCGCGGCGTTCCGGTTCCGGGATCTGCACCACGCGCAGCATCTCCACGGCCCGCGCCATCGCTTCGGCGCGGCTGACCTGGCGGTGCACCCGCACCGTCTCGGCGATCTGGCGCCCCACGGTCAGCACCGGATTGAGCGAGGTCATAGGTTCCTGGAAGATCATCGAGATGCGATTGCCGCGGATCTGGCGCATCTCGCGCTCGGACAGGGTGAGCAGGTCGGTGCCGCGGTAGCGCACCGCACCGCCGGCGAAGCGGCCCGGCGGCCTGGGGACGAGCCGCATGATCGACAGCGCCGTCACGCTTTTGCCGCAGCCGGATTCGCCGACCACGCCCAGGGTCTCGCGATCGCGCAGCGTGTAGCTCAGGCCGTCGACGGAGCGCACGGTGCCGTTCAGCGTGTCGAAATAGGTGCGCAGGTTGTCCACTTCGAGCAGCGGCGGGTCCTGGCTGGGTAGGGCAGAGTTGGCCATCGTCTTCAGAGTTGGCGCGCCAGGCGCGGGTCCAGCGCGTCGCGCAGGCCGTCGCCGAGCAGGTTGATGGCCAGCACCGTCAGCGCCAGCAGGATGCCGGGGTACAGGATGATGTGAAAGGCCACGGCGACGAAGTTGCGGCCTTCGGCCATCATGTTGCCCCAGCTCGGGGTCTGCGCCGGAACGCCCACGCCCAGGAACGACAGCGCCGCCTCGATCAGCACAGCCGAGGCCGCCACGAAGGTGGCCTGAACGATCAGTGGCGCGACGATGTTGGGCAGCACATGGCGCCACAGGATCATCGGCAGCCGCGTTCCCACCGCGTGGGCGGCTTCGACGAACAGCTGCTCGCGCAGGGTGAGCGCGAGCGAACGCACCAGCCGCGCCACGCGCGGAATCTCGGGCACGGTGATGGCCACGATGACGGTTGTGAGGCTGGCCGTGGTCACGGCCATCAGCGCGATCGCCAGCAGGATGCCGGGGATCGCCATCAGGCCGTCCATCACCCGCATGATGAGACCGTCGGCCCAGCGCACGAAGCCCGCCGTGAGGCCCAGCAGCACGCCGACCAGCGTCGCCAGCGCGGCGACGGAGAGGCCGACGATCAGCGAGACCCGCCCGCCCCAGACGGCGCGGCTGAACACGTCGCGCCCGAGCGCATCGGTGCCGAAATAGTGTTCGGCCGAGGGCCCCTGCATCCGGGCCAGCGGATCCAGGTCCTGCGGGTCGTGCGTGGCGATCCAGGGCGCGGCCAGCGAGATCGCGGCGACGATGATCAGCAGCAGCGCGCCGATGATCAGGGTGGGGTGCTTGCGCAGCCAGCGCCAGCGGCCGGGCGGCAGGGGCGCGTCGTCGTCGGGCACGCCTTCCGGCAGGGGCAGGGTGGCGGACATCGGCTTCAATACTGGATGCGCGGATCGAACAGGCGGTAGCTCAGGTCGATCAGCAGGTTGATCAGCACATACACGCCGGCGGACAGCAGCAGCACGCTCTGGATCACGGGGTAGTCGTGGCGTTGCACCGAATCGATGACCAGCCGGCCGACGCCCGGGATGGCGAAGACGGTTTCGGTCACCACCACGCCGCCGATCAGCAGCGCGATCCCGACGCCCACCGTGGTGGCGATCGGGATCGCCGCATTGCGCAGCGCATGCCCCAGCACCGGCAGCACACCCAGCCCCTTGGCCCAGGCCGTGCGGATGTAATCCTCGTGCAGCACTTCCAGCACGGTGGCGCGGGTCATGCGGGTCACCAGCGCGATGTAGACCAGCGCCAGGTTGACGCAGGGCAGCACCAGGCTTTGCAGCCAGCCGGCCGGGCTTTCCGCGAAACGCACGTAGCCCTGCACCGGGAACCACTGCAGCTGGATGGCGAAGCCGTAGATCAGCAGGTAGCCGACCAGGAACACCGGCAGCGAGAACGCCAGCACCGCGAACAGCATCACGAGCCGGTCGATCCAGCTGCCGGCGCGGTAGGCGGCGAGCGTGCCCAGCGGCACCGACACCAGCAGCGTGATCAGCATGGTCAGCGCGGCGATGGAGAGCGTCGGCTCCAGCCGCTGCCCCAGCAAGTGCGCGACCGGCACCTGGGTGAAGATCGAGGTGCCGAGATCGCCGCGCGCGAGCTTGCCGGCCCAGATGATGAACTGCTGCCAGAGCGGCTGGTGCAGCCCCAGCGCGATGCGCAGCTTCTCGATGTCCTCGCCGGTGGCCAGGTCGCCGGCGATCAGCGCGGCCGGGTCGCCCGGCGACAGGTGGATCAACAGGAACACCAGCACCGACACCACGGCCATCACGGGCAATGTGGCCGCGAGGCGGCGCAGGAAATAACCCATGCGATGCGCCGCCTACTTGTCCAGCACCCAGACGTTGGGAATCCCCGACCACAGCTTGTCGGCGCCCTTGAGCTCCCTGCGCGCCGCTGCCGCCGCCGTGTACTGGCCGAGGTTGATGTAGGGCACCGTTTCATAGGCCCGTGCCTGGAACGCGTCGAGCGCCTGTTTGCGCCTGGCGGGAACGGTTTCGCGGATCCAGGCGGTGCGCAGTTCGTCCAGCCGCTTGTCGCAAGGCCAGCCGGGCAGCGTGTTGCCGCAGGCGGCGCTCAAGTAGGTGCTGACGATCGGGCTGTTGATGGCGAATTCGTTGGCGACCGTGGTGTAGGCACTCCAGCCGCCGCTCTCCGGGGCGTCGCGCTTGGCGCGGCGCGCACCGATCGACGACCAGTCCATGGTGAGCGGCTCCACGTTCAGGCCGATGCTGCGCATGGTTTGCAGCGCCACCAGCGATAGCGCGTTGAGGTAGGGGATGTCGCTGGTGACCAGCAGCACGACCTTCTCGCCCTTGTAGCCGGACTCGGCCAGCATCTGCCTGGCCTTGGCGACGTCGGCGGTGCGGTAGGGTTCGGCGCCGGCGGCGGTGTCGTTGGCGCTGCCGCAGATGAAGTAGGTCGCGCAATAGCGCATGCGCATGTCCAGCGGATAGCCCATGGCGGTATTGAAGCGCTCCTGGCTCACGGCCTTGAGCAGCGCCTGGCGCACCTTGGGGTTGTTGAACGGCGGATGCAGCTGGTTCATGATCAGCTGGGCCTGCTGAGTGCCCGCGGACAGCAGCTTGACGTTGGGGTCGGAGCGCAACGGCGTGATGTAGTCGGCGGGCACCTGTTCGATGAAGTCCACCTCGCCGTTGCGCAGCGCGGCGACGGCGCTGTTGGAGTCGGGCAGGTACAGCCACTCGACGCGGTCGAAATGGCTCTTCTTGCTGCCGGCCAGGCCGCTGGGCGGCTCGCTGCGCGGCACGTAATTGGGGTTGCGCACGAATACCGTCTTGCTGCCGGGCAGCCATTCGTCGCGCTTGAACAAGTACGGCCCCGAACCCAGCACTTCGGAAATGGGAGAGGTGGTCGGCAGCCTGGCCAGGCGCTCGGGCATCACCACCGGCGGAAAGCCAGAAGGCTTGGCCAGCGCGTCCAGCACCATGCCGAACGGCTCCTTCAATGCGAGCCTGAATGTCTTCGCATCCAACACCGACCACTCGGCACCTGCCGCCTTCATGGCCGCGCCGAAGGTGTCGCGCGAGGCCCAGCGCTGGATCGACGCCACGGCGTCGGCCGAAGTGACGGGGTTGCCGTCGGAGAACTTGAGGCCCGGACGCAGCGTGAAGGTCCACTGCAAGCCGTCTTTCGAGGTCGTGTACTTGTCGACCATCTGCGGCTGCGGCTGGCCCTTTTCGTTCTGGGCGAACAGCGTGTCGTACACCATGTAGCCGAAGTTGCGCGAGATGTAGGCCGTGGTGAAGGTCGGGTCGAGGATCTTGACGTCGGCGTGGGCGACGAATCGCAGCGTCTTGGTCTGGGCCTGCGACAGGCCGGGCGCCAGGGCGGCCGCAAGCAGCAGGCCGGCCGCCGCCAGCCGGACAAGGGAATGAATGCGCATGGGAGGACCTCGCTTAAAGGGTATGGGTAGCGGGACGCTGAACGAGCGGCAGCAGCACGGCCGACGACACATCGTCCAGCGGCCAGCGGGGCCGCCGGATCTTGCGGTACGGCAGGGTTGCGGTGTGGGGCGTGGCGGCGCCGGGCGCGCCGACATAGATCACCTGCGAAGCGATCTTCGAGAAAGATGCATGGAAATGCTGGGCCGACTTGACGACGATGAAGCTCTTGCTCTCGAGGTCGCAGCCCAGCTGGGTGAAGACGTCGGTGCCCAGCGCCTGGTTGCGGGTCGACACCAGCACGATCTCGATGCCATTGGCCTCGACCAGCGCGCAGTCGCCCATGTCGGTGGGTGCGCCGGCCAGGCCGGTCATCACCATGTCGTGTCTGAGCGCTTTCACGGTGCATTGCAGGTCCAGCGGCTGGCCTGACAGCGGGCCGATCTTGCCGCCGATTCGCAAGGCCAGCTGCGCGCCGGCCCCGGCCTCGAAGGCGATGCGGACCGCGATCGGGTCCCACATCGGCCCGATGGCGGCATTGGTAATGCCGCGCTCGATCAGCCGCCGCAGGATGAAGGTCGAGTCGCCTGGCGCGCCGCTGCCGGGGTTGTCGGCGCGGTCGGCCAGCACCACGGGGCCGCGGCCCACGGCCATTGCCTCATCGAGCGCGGTGTCGATGTCCGGGTAGCGCACGGCCAGCTGGTCGCGCATGGCAATCATTTCGGCGGCCAGCTGCATCGCCAGGGCGTCGGCCTGGCGCTGATCGCCGTCGGTGTAGACCAGCACCTTGCTGCCCATCTCGGGAACGTCGCCGTGGGCGAAGCCCTGTCCGATGGAAATGCTCAGCACCCCGTCGTGCCCTTCCAGCGCCTGAACCCGGTCGATGAAGCTGCGGGCCGGTTCGCGCGTGGTGTGAATCGGCACCACCATGCGGCAGTCGGCCAGCGCGGCCACCGGGTGGGTCCGGCCCTGCGCCTTGGCTTCGCACAGAGCGACGAGTTCGCGCGCCCGCTCCATCACATCGGTGTGCGGATATTCCTTCATCGATACCAGGACGTCGGCGTTGTCCACCATCGCCGGTGTCAGGTGCATGTGCGGGTCGAGCTCGGCACCCACGACCACCTTGGGCCCCACCATGGCGCGCACCCGCGCCAGCACGTCGCCTTCGCAATCGTCGTAGCCGTCGGCGACCATCGCGCCGTGCAGGCCGAGCAGCACCATGTCCACCGGAAGGGCGCCGCGCAGGTCGGCCAGCAGCTCCTCGCGCAGCCGTTCATAGGCTTCCCGGGTGACGGTGCCGCTGGGCTGGGCGCCGGCGACCATGCCCTCGATCAGGGTCCAGCCCTTGCCCGGGGCCACTTCGCGCGCCGCGCACAGCGGCCCCGAGAAGAATGTCAGCTCTTTCGGGTGCTGCCCCGCCGGGAAATAGCCCCTGTCCTTGAAGGACGCCAGGCCGGTGGGCATGGGAGCGAAGGTATTGGTCTCGGTCGCCAGGGAGCCGCTGAAAACGCGCATCGTCATCCTGGTGCCTACCGGTCCAGCATCCAGACCGTGGGCAGGCCGCGCCACATCTTGTCCAGCCCCTTGAGGTCGCTGCGCGCCGCGAAGGCGGGCGAATACTGGCCGAGGTTGATGTAGGGCAACGCCTGATAAGCCTGGACCTGGAACGCGTCCAGCAGTTCCTTGCGCCTGGCCGGCACGGTTTCCTTCAACCATGCGGTGCGCAGCTCGTCCAGCTTCTTGTCGCAGGGCCAGCCGGGCAGGGTGGTGCCGCAGGCGGCGCTCAGGTAGGCATTGGTGATCGGCGAGTCCACGTCGAATTCACCGGCGACCGTCACATAGACGTTCCAGCCGCCGGCTTCCGGCGCATCCTTCTTGGCGCGGCGCGCGCCGATCGAGGCCCAGTCCATGTTCTGCGCGTCGACGTTCATGCCGATGCTGCGCATGGTCTGCACGGCCATCAGGGCCTCGGCGTTCAGGTAGGTCACGTCGCTGGGCACCAGCACCACCACCTTCTCGCCCTTGTAGCCGCTCTCGGCCAGCAGTTGCCTGGCCTTGGCCAGGTCGGGCTTGCGGAAGGGCTCGGCGCCGGCCGCCGTTTCATTCGGACTGCCGCAGATGAAGAAGGTCGGGCAGTAGGTTACCCGCATGTCCAGCGGATAGCCCATGCCGGCCGTGAAGCGCTCCTGGCTGACGGCGTGTGCCAGCGCCTGACGCGCTTTCGGGTTGTTGAACGGCGGATGCAGCTCGTTCATCACCAGGAAGCCCTGCCAGGAGCCGGCCGGGTAGACCTTGACGTTGGGGTCCGAGCGCAGCGGCGTGATGTAGTCGGGCGGGACCTGCTCGATGTAGTCGACCTCGCCGTTCTTCAGGGCGGCGGTGGCGCTGTTGGCGTCCGGCAGGTAGAGCCATTCGACCCGGTCGAAATGCGGCTTCTTGCTGCCGGACAAGCCGTTCGGCGGCTCCGACCGGGCCACATAGTTCGGGTTCTTCACGAACACCGCCTTGTTGCCGGGCACCCATTCGTCGCGCTTGAAGATGAAGGGGCCCGAGCCCAGCACCTCGGGCAAAGGCGCGTTGGTCGGCATCCTGGCCAGGCGCTCCGGCAGGATCACCGGCGGGAAGCCAGAGGGCTTGGCCAGCCCTTCGAGCACCATGCCGAACGGCTCCTTCAGCGTCAGCGTGAAGTTGCGGGCGTCTACCGCCTTCCATTGCGCGCCGGCGTTCCCCATCGCCCGGCCGATGCTGTCGCGGGCGCCCCACCGCTGCAGCGAGGCCACGGCGTCGGCCGAAGTGACGGGGCTGCCGTCCGAGAACTTCAGGCCCGGACGCAGCGTGAAGGTCCAATGCAGGCCGTCCTTGGAGACCGTGTGCTTTTCCGCCATCTGCGGACGCGGAACGCCCTTCGAATCCTGGGCGTACAGGGTGTCGTAGACCATGTAGCCGAAGTTGCGCGAGATGTAGGCCGTGGTGAAGGTCGGGTCGAGGATCTTCACATCGGCATGGGCCACCACCTTGAGCGTCTTGGTCTGCGCCAGCGCCGGCGCGCTGACGAGCAGGGCGGAAGCCATCAGCGCGGCCGAAGCCAGCGGGGCGAGGAAGCGTCGTTTCATCATGGTTTCTCCAGGCATTGAGGGCAGGAACAGGGACACAGGGCTCACGGTGTGGCCGCCTTGATCGGCCACAGGGGCCGCCGAACCTTGCGGAACGGCAGCGTATTCAAATCGCGCGCCACCGAGCCGGGGGCGTCGGCGTAGATCACGTGCCGGGCGATCTTCGAATAGGACGCGTAGAAGTGCTGCGACGATTTCAGGACCACGATCTTCTTCGCAGCCAGGTCGCATCCGGCCTGGGCGAACAGGTCCGTCCCCATCGCCTGGTTGCGCAGCGTGCACAGCAGGATCTCGATGCCGTTTGCCTCGACCAGTGCGCAGTTGCCCATTGGCGTCGGCGTCCCGGACAAGCCGGTCTGCACCAGATCCGGGACCAGCGATTTAACCGTCAGCTCCAGGTCCAGCGGGTCGCCCGATAGCGGGCTGATCTTGCCGCCGATGCGCAGGCGCAGCCGCGCGCCGACGCCCGCATCGAATGCGATGCGCACGGCGACCGGATCCCAGACCGGGCCCGCGGCGGCGTTGACTATGCCGCGCTCGATCATGCGGCGCAGGATGAAGGTGGAATCGCTGGCCGCACCGCCTCCGGGGTTGTCGGCACCATCGGCGATCACGACCGGCCCGCCATCGAAGGCCAGGGCCTCGTCGAGCGCGGCGTCGATGCCCGGTGATCGGGGCGACAGGGCGTCCCGCACGGCTATCAGTTCATCGGCGAGCCGGCGCGCCAGCTGCTGCGCCTTGGCCGCGTCGCCGTCGGCGTACACCAGCACCTTGGTGCCCATTTCGGGCACGTCGCCCCAGGGAAAACCGTGGGTGACGGAGATCGACAGGATACCGTCCTTGCCCTCCAGCGCCTGGATCCGGTCGACGAAGCCCCGGGCCGGATCGCGCGAGGTGTGGAAGAGGGTGATCATCTCGCAGTCGGCCACGGCCGCCACCGGTTGCACCCGGCCCTGCGCCTTGGCGGCGCACAGGTCCACCAGTTCCAGGGCGCGCTCGAGCACGTCGGTGTGAGGGTATTCCTTGTACGAGACCAGCAGGTCCGCGTTGGCGACCATGGCGGGCGTCAGATGGTTGTGCGGATCGAGCTCGGCGCCCACCACCACAGCAGCACCCACGATGGCGCGCACCCGGGCCAGCAGGTCACCCTCGCAATCGTCATAGCCGTCGGCCACCATCGCGCCGTGCAGTCCGAGCAGCACCATGTCCACCGGCAGCGCGGCCTGCAAGTCCGCCAGCAGCTCGTCGCGCAGCGTCTCGTAGGCGTGCCGGGTCGTCGTGCCGCTCGGTTGCGCTCCCGCCACCATGCCTTCGATCAGGGTCCAGCCCTGCTCCTTGCCCCGCAACCGGGCGGCCCACAGCGGCCCCGCGAAATAGAGCATGTGGTCGGGATGCTGGCCGGCCGGGAAATAGCCGCGGTCCCGGAAGGAGGCGATGCTGGTCGGCATGGGCCCGAAGGTGTTGGTTTCCGTGGCCAGGGATCCGCTGAAGACGCGCATGGTGTTCGATGATGTCTGAAGGAATGGAAAGGGATCAGTGCGCAGTGCTTGCGACAGGGGTGCCGGTGCGAAGCCGCGCCGGCGACAACATGTCGGCCGTCAATCCGAAGGCCGCGATGCGCTGCGGCAGCGGCAGGCCGCGCGCCAGCGCGGCGCAGGCTTCACCCATGGCCGCCGACGTCTGGATGCCGTAGCCGCCTTGAGCCGCCACCCAGAAGAAGCCCGGTGCCTGCGGATCGAATCCGCCGACCAGGTCGCCATCGGCGACGAAGGAGCGCAGCCCGGCCCAGGTGCGCGTAGGCCGGCGGATCGTGAGTGTGGTCATTTCCTCGATGCGGTGGATGGCCAGGGCGATGTCCAGCTCTTCGGGCTGGACATCGTGCGGCTCGACCGGGTCGGCGTTGGCCGGCGAGCCCAGCAACATGCCGGCGTCCGGCTTGAAGTACCAGTCCTCGTCCACGCCGATCGCCATCGGCCATTGCGAAATGTCCACGCCCTGCGGCGGCGCGAAGATGAAAGCCGAACGGCGCCGCGGCTGCAGGCCCAGGCCGGGCAGGCCCGCCATCCGTGCCACCTGATCGGCCCAGGCCCCGGCCGCGTTGAGCACCACCGGCGCCTCGTACCGCTGGCCGCCGGCATCGACCTGCCAGACCTGGCCCTGGCGCCGCAGCGCCGTGACGCCGGCATCGCACACCACCGCCCCCCCGCGCCGGCGCAATTCGCGCAGATACCCTTGGTGGATGGCGTGGACATCCATGTCCAGGGCATCGGTCTCCAGCACCGAGCCCGCCACCTTGGCGGGCCGCAGCACGGGGATCTGCGCGCAGGTCTGCGCCGCGCCCAGCTGGTGCGCCTTGGCGGTGATGCCGCGCAGCATCTGCCAGTGCTGTTGCAGCCGCTCTTCCTGTCCCGGCGACGCCACCATCAGCGCGCCGCGCGGCGTGAGCAAGGGGTAGTCGCTGAATCCTTCGGGGGGATGCTCCAGGAACGCGCGGCTGGCCATGGTGAGCGCGCGGACCTGGGGCGTGCCATAGCTCTCCATGAACAGGGCGGCGGAGCGGCCGGTGGAGTGATAGCCCGGCTGCGACTCGCGTTCCAGCAGGACGACCCGGCCGTGCGGCGCGAGCCAGTGTCCGGCCGCGGCCCCGGCGATGCCGCCGCCGAGAATGAGGAAGTCGGCGTGTTGAGCCGCTGGAGCTGCCATCGTCTTGGGTCCTGGCGTGCGTGGAAGGAACAGCCACGGCTTTCTGCGTTCGAATGCGCCGCAGTGTAATGACAAATTTGCGGATATGCAAATTGATTTGACGACATCCCAGGCAAGGCGTTAGGCTTCGCTTCGCCGGAATTTGCGTTTCAGCAATTTCGGCGCGCACACACAAGGGAGCGGGATGGCAGCCACGAAAAAAATCACGTCCGGCCCGCGCGGTGTCGCCAACACGCTGGACCGCGCCACCTTCGGCAAGCGGCTGCGGTCCGCGCGCAAGCAGTACGGCTGGACGCTGGCGAAGCTGGCAGAGCTGTCGGGTGTTTCCATCACCACCATCTCGCGTGCCGAACGCGGACAGCTGGCCTTGAGCTACGAGAAGTTTTCGGCGCTGGGTTGTGCGCTGCGCATGGACATGGGCTCGATGTTCGCCGAAGCCGGCGTGCCGGCCCGGCCGTTCGCCGGGCCCGTGCTCACCCGCTCGGGCGAAGGCGTGATCTATCGCGGCCTGTCCTTTTCCTACGAGTTCCTTGGCACTTCGGCCGTGGGCAAGCAGATGAGCCCGGTGCTGGGCACGGTGCATGCCCGCTGCTTCGAGGGACCGGGAGATTTCGCGAGACATCCCGGCGAAGAATTCGTCTATGTGCTGAGCGGGAGCATCGACGTGCATTTCGAAGGTGGCGAGGTGATTCGTCTGGAACGCGGCGACTCGCTCTACTTCGACAGCCGCGTGGGCCATGCCTATGTCTCGGTCAGCCGCCAGCTGGCCCGGGTGATTGGCGTGATCACCAGCGAGAGCAACATGATGAGGATGGCGCGTGAGGGCGAAGCGGTTGCCGCGCTGCCGCTGCCGGTCGCGCGCATGGGTTCTGCCGCCCGGCGCGCGCAGGCTGCGCCGCGCGGTTAAGCTCTCGGCCAAGGAGATCCGTCATGCAATACCGCCACCTCGGCAAGAGCAACCTGCAGGTGTCCGCGCTGTGCCTGGGCACCATGATGTTCGGCGACCAGACCGGGCGCGAAGAGGCAAAGGCGATCGCGGGCGACGCGCACTCGCACGGCGTCAACTTCATCGACACCGCCGATGTGTACGGCATGGGCGTCTGCGAAACCATGGTGGGCGAGCTGCTCAAGGGACAGCGCCACGACTGGGTGCTGGCCACCAAGCTGGGCAACAGGATGTCCAAACGGGTGAACGAAGGGCACTACTCGCGCAGCTGGATGCTGCGGGAAGTCGATGCCAGCCTGCAGCGGCTGCAGACCGAACATGTCGACATCCTCTACCTGCACCGCGACAACAATGGCATGGATCTCGAGGAGCCGCTGCGGGCACTGGATACGCTGCTCGCCGCCGGCAAGATCCGCTATTGGGGCGTTTCCAATTTCGCCGGCTGGCGCATCGCGGAAATGATGCGCCTGGCGGGACAGATCGGAATGCCGGGACCCGTGGTGTGCCAGCCTTACTACAACCTGCTCAATCGGATGCCCGAGGTCGAGGTGCTGCCGGCGTGCGATCACTACGGCATCGGCGTCACGCCGTACAGCCCGATCGCGCGCGGCGTTCTCACCGGGAAATACGCGCCCGGCCAGCCGCCGGCCGAAGGCTCGCGGGTGGCGCGAGGCGACCAGCGGATGGCGGAGACCGAATTTCGCGAGGAGTCGCTGCGGATCGCGCAGCAGCTCAAGGCGCACGTGGAAGGCAAGGGCATCGCCCTGGCCCAGTTCGCCACGGCCTGGGTGCTGGCGCATCGCGCCGTCAGTTCGGTCATCGCCGGGCCACGCACCCTGCGGCAGTGGCAGGACTACCTGCCCGCCCTCGACTACGTGCTCACGGCCGAGGACGAGGCCCTGGTCGACGCTCTCGTCGCGCCCGGCCATCCCTCCACGCCGGGCTACAGCGACCCGCAGTACCCGCTGTACCCGCGCCGCCGCTAAAGCCGCGCCCGGCACACCCATTGAAGGAAACACCATGTCCAGGCGCGATGAACAGGAAGATGCGGTGGCCCTGTACTGGGACTTCGAGAACCTGCACGCCAACCTGTGCGAGGCGGCACAGGGCGAGGGCGCCTACGGCAAGCCCGACAACCGTTTCAAGGTGCAGGAGCCGCTGGTCGACGTGCAGGCCATCGTGGAAATGGCGGCGTCCTTCGGCCCCATAGCGATCAACCGCGCGTACTGCAACTGGCAGTACTTCGGCCGCTACCGCGACGTGCTGCTGCAAAGCGCCGTGGAGCTGATCCAGCTGTTCCCGCCCGGTGGCTCGGCCAAGAACGGGGCCGACATCCGGCTGTGCCTGGATGCCGTCGAGGACGTCGGCCGCTTCGGCCACATCGCCACCGTGATCGTGGTGGGCGGCGACAGCGACTTCATGCCGGTGGCGCAGAAGATCAAGGCCCTGGGCCGCACGCTCATCGGCGTGGGCGCGCGCCCGGCCACCAACCGGCATTGGGCCCGAAGCTGCCACGAGTTCCATTACTACGAAGACCTGCTGGAACGGGCGGCTGAAAATGCACGGGCTGAAGCCCCAGCGGCAGCCGGTAGCGCGGCAGCGACGCAGGCCGATCCCGCGGCTGAAATCTTCCGGCGCGCGATGCAGCTGCTGGCGCAAGCCCATGGCGATCCCTGGGTCGACACGGGCGCGGTCTGGCGCATGATCAAGCGGCTGGATTCCACGTTCGATCTGCGCGAACACGGCTACGCCGACTTCCGTTCGCTGGTGCAGGCGCTGGCCCCCCTGATCGAGATCCACACCCAGGAGTCGAATCAGTTCATCCGGCTGCGCTAGCTCTGCGCGGTGCGGCGCCGTCCGACGGCCGGTGGATCGATTCCAACACAACCATAGGCGCTCCTGTCCTACACCGCTGCGGTTGGCAGCGGGCGAACCTTGAGGCTGGTCATCGCGCTTCGAACCGAAGCTCGACCGTCGCTCAAAGGAGATCGCCATGTTCAGGAAAATCCTTCTCGCCAGTTTGGTGGCCGCATCGTGCGGCACCATGCCGCTGATCGCTTCCGCGCAGCAACGCGCCATCGTCATCACCCAGCCGCCGCCACCGCCGCGCGATGAACCCATGCCTGGTGCGCGCCGCGGCCAGGAATGGGCGCCGGGTTACTGGGCCTGGCGCCACGGCGAGCACGTCTGGGTTCGCGGCCACTGGATGCACGAACGCCGCGGCCAGCACTGGGTCGCGGACCGGTGGATCGAGCGCGACGGGCACTGGATGATGCAGCCGGGCCACTGGGAACGCGGCATGCGTGACCGCGACATGGCACGGGGCATGGGCGACCGCGACCGCGACGGCGTGCCCAATCGCTACGACAGCCATCCCAACAACCCCAACCGCAATTAAGCGGGGCGGTTCCGGCGCCAGTTTGCAGGAACTCATGATGCCCGCTGCCTTGTCTTCGCCTGCAGACGTGATGCTGGTTCGCCGCCGCGAGCTTGCCAAGATTTCGTCTCGCGGTGGACGGCGGGCCGGCTCAGGCTTAGACGGTCCGCGCCCCGGCTAGTCGCCCGGGGTGCCCTGGCGCCTGAGAGTGCACCGCGCGCGCCGGAGCGACGCGCGGCAGGCGCAACAGCGCGGCCCGATGCGCCTGAGCCGGCCCGCCATCCGCCGCGGAAAGTGAGATGGTTGGCGCCCGCAGGGTCTTCTCCGGCCGGTTGCGCGCTGCGACATTTCATCTCGCGCTGGGCGCTGTCCCGGCTGCCGCCGCGCGAGCGGCTTCACTCTCGAGCATGCGTTGCGAATGAACAGGCCACGACGCTAGCCGATCGGTGCCAGACCGAGTTCGTGGAAAACGCGGACGGCGGCGTACGCGTCGTTGGCCGCGTACACCAGTTGCGCTTCGGTCAGGCGCGGGTTGGCCCAGTTCGACGTGGTGGCCTTGCGCGACTTGATGAAGCGCCGGTTGAACAGCACGGCCACGGCGCCCTTGACGCCCATGTCCTTGCGGTAGCCGCGTTCGCGGAACACGGTGTTCAGCTCCAGCACGTCGGCCGGCTCCACGCCCAGTTTCTCGACGATCCGCTTGCGATCGTCGCCCAGGCCGAAACCGGCCTTCACCACGCCGCGCAGCGCCAGCAGATCCGCCACGGCGGCCCGGCAGGCCACGTCGTGCAGCTGGAACACCCAGGCCTTGTGCAGCGTCGCCAGCTGCACCACATGCGGGCCTTCGGACAACTGGTCCTTGAAGAACGTGGGTTTCGATTCGGTGTCGAAACCCCAGACGGGCGTCGCCGCGAGCTCTTCCCGCGCCCCTTGCGCCTGCTCTCGAGTAGTGACCAGGTGGATCCGGTCCAGCCCCAGCCGCTCGAACGGTTCCAGCAGCGCGATCTGTTCCTTGTCGGGGGTGGGGTGGCGGGTGTTCATGCGAGTGGCGCAGGATAACCCGCGCGGCTTAACCGGCGCCGCCACTGGTCATAATCGGCTTCGTTTGCTGCGCCAATGACCTACTCCCTCATCCTTTACGAAGCCGACGTCAGCGACGTCGAGCGCCGCGCGGCCGAGCTGCGCTTTCGCCGGGCGCTGGAGGAAACACTGGGCGATGCGAGTCTGGTGGCGCCGGTGTACCGGGCCTATCTGCGGATCGTGGGCAGCTACGGCGACACGCCCGATCCGGACAGCCTCACGGACGCCGAGCGTGCCATCTTCGACCAGTGGCAGGCCGCCGAGACCGCGGCCGTCGCTGCGGCTTTCGGGCCGAACCGCTACATGGGTGATGCCATGTACGAGATCCGCGTGTAGGTACCGGCGATGGCGTTTCCGCTCGACACCAGCAGCGTCACCCACGGCATCCAGCTCGCGGTGGCGCCGGTGTTCCTGCTGACGGCCGTGTCGGGAATGATAGGCGCGGTGGCGGGACGGCTGGCGCGAATCATCGACCGTGCCCGTACGGTGGAAGACCGGGCTCGGGTGTCCACCGACGCTGAATTCCTGCGGCGCGCCCACGTGGAACTGGCGGAGTTGCGGCTGCGCGGCCGGCTGACCAATGCCTGCATCGCGCTG
Organism: Ramlibacter tataouinensis; assembly: GCA_002427815.1. Lineage (GTDB taxonomy): Bacteria > Pseudomonadota > Gammaproteobacteria > Burkholderiales > Burkholderiaceae_C > Ramlibacter > Ramlibacter tataouinensis_A. Next base: position 27,466 of record DIZF01000019.1, on the reverse strand, counting down.
CTGACCAGCTGCGCCTTCCTGATCGGGCTCACCATCATCCTGCTGTTCCTGGGCGAGACCACCGCGTTCCAGATCAACCGATTCGCCGTCGGCAGCTTCCTGCTGGGCGTGATCTGCTTCCTGCTGGCGCTGCTGTGTTTCCTGGCCGAGACCGTGGTCGCGACCCGGCTGCTGAATTTTCAGATGCTGCGGCAGGCGCGCCGGGACTAATAGGGCACCGGAAAGCCGTTGCGCCCGTCGGGTGCGGTCGCCACGCCGGCCACTGTGGCATTGGTCATCGTGCTTTGCGGCTGGAGGTCGAACGGCCGAAACCCTTCGCCCACGCCGCGGGCCGACTCGGGGAATACCGTCACGGCGATCGCGCGCTGCGAGCCGTCGGGTTGCGGCATGGCGCCCACGCCCACCAAGCTGCCGGCCTGGATATCGGCCAGCTCGGTCGGATAGATCTCGCTCACCACCAGGTCGGCCGGTAACGCCAGCCTGATCACTTCTCCGCTGCGTGTTTTCAGGGTGATGCTGTCGGGCGTCACCGACTGCAGGGTTCCGCGCAAACGCACCATGGGCGATGCGTTGGACGCCGCAGTGGCCGCTGTCCCGACCAGGTTGGTTTTGAAAAAAGCCACGGTGCGGTCCCAGGCCAGTTTTGCGGCGGCGGCGTCGTAGCGCGGCGTGGTGTCGTTGTTGAATCCGTGCTGGGTGCCGGGGTAGCGGTACGCGGTGTACTTCACGCCGGCGCCTTTCAAAGCCGCTTCATATGCCGGCCAGGCGGCATTGATGCGTTCGTCCACCGCGGCCTGCTGGATCAGCAGTGGGGCCTTGACCTTGGTGGCTTCCGAGGGTGAGGGCGTGTTGCCGTAGAAAGCGACGCCCGCGTTCAGGTCCGGCATCCGCGTGGCCAGCACGTGGACGATGCCGCCGCCCCAGCAGAAACCCACCGCGCCCAGCTTGCCGGTGCCGTCCCCGCGCGCCTGCAGCCAGCGCGCAGCAGCGAGTAAATCTTCGGTGGCCTTGCCCGGGTCCAGTCGGGCGAACAGATCGCGCGCCTTGTCCTCGTCGCCGGGATAGCCGCCCAACGGTGTCAACGCGTCGGGCGCAAAAGCCATGAAGCCGTCCAACGCGAGGCGCCGCGCAATGTCTTCGATGTGGGGATTGAGACCCCGGTTCTCGTGGATCACCAGCACCGCGGCAAGCCTGTTTGCGCCCGCGGCGGCGGGACGCGCGAGGTAGCCCTTGACGATCCCGCTGCCGGCGGGCGACGGATAGCTCAGCCGCTCGGTCTTGAGCCGGGGATCGTCCGTGCGTACCTGCTGGCCGGCAGCGAAATCCGGCCTCAGCGCCGCCAGCAACCCGGCCGCCGTGACGCCGGCCCTGGCGAATTTCTGCGCCTGCGAAAGAAAGCCGCGCCGGTCCAGGTTGCCGTGCACGTAGGCGTCGAAGAGGATCAGCAGTTCCTGGTCGAAATCCTGTGCGGTCAGGCGTGGCGGCATGCGGAGCTCCTTGAAAGCGCGCAGGATAAGCGAGCCGGAAGCTTTCCGCTGGTGCGGCATCGAAATGGCACCAGCCCGGTCATGGCGACGGTCAACGCGCCGCCGGCGGTGCCGGCAGCAGTCTGAACACGAGCGTGCCCATGGCCACCAGCACCGCCGTCGCCAGCAGCACGGCGGTGTAGGGATCGATGCCCGCCGAATCGGCGACGGTGGCGACCACCCCCGTCAGCCATTGCACCAGGGCCACGCCCAGAAACATGGCCATGGTGAAGACGGCCATGGCGCGACCTGTCAGCGCCTCAGGATAGGCGGCGCGCACATCCGCATACTGCCAGACGATGAACCCGGTCATGAAGCCGATCACGAGCGTCGCGGCGACGCCGGCGAGCGGGTCGTGCACGAACGCCAGGAAGGCAAATGCGCTCGCCATGAACAGGCTGAAGCCCACGATGCGCGGCCGGCGTGCGGCGCCCATGGTGTCCAGCCTTCCGAACACCGGCGGGCCCAGCAGCGAGGTGACGGAAACGGCCAGCGCGACGTTGCCGCTTTGCAGCAGGGAGAAGCCGTAGCGCTCGATCAGCAGCGGTCCGAGCCAGAGGCCGCGCAGCGTGATGAACGATGCATAAGTGACCGCGGCGAGGGCGACGATGCCCAGCGTCTGCGGCATCGCGAACAGGGCTGCCGATTGACGCAGGGCCGCGCCCACGCTGGATCCATGGTGCTGGCGTGTGGGCGCCGGCTCGCGCACGAAAGCGAAAATGACGAGCCAGGCCGCTGCCGAGCCTGCTGCGAGCACCAGAAACCCGGTGCGCCAGGAGCTCACCTGCACCACCCACGCCAGTGGCGTACCGGTGATCAGCATGCCCAGCCCGCCGATCCCCAGCACGAGTCCGGAGACCGAGGCGAACTGCGCCACGGGAAATTGACGCGCGATGAAGACCGTGCACACCAGGAAGGCCGGCGCGCAGCCGATGCCGATCAGCGCCTGCCCGAGCACCACCAGCGGATAGCCGGGTGCCAGCGCCGACAGCAGCGCGCCGGCTATGGTCAGCGGGAAAGCGGTGAGGATGGTACGGCGTACGCCGTGGAAATCGATGCCGATGCCCATCAGCAGCTGTAGCGCGCCGAAACTGAGATGGAAAATGCCGGCGAACAGGCCGAGCTGTTGCGCGGAGAGGCCGAAGTCCCGCTGCAGCTGGGTGGCCATCATGGCCGCGACGGTTCGATAGGCCTGGCTCAGCGAGAACGCGGTCGCCAGCGCGAACAGCATGATCCATGCCGTGCGCGAGGAGTGCTGCCCGGCGGCGCGGTCTTCGTCGCCGTGCATGAGGCTGCTCAGGCCGGCTTCGAAAGGCTCTCGCGCACCTGTGCCGCGATCTCGTAGGAGCGCAGCCGCGCGGTGGGATCGAACATCTGCGAGGCGATCATCAACTCATCCGCGCCGGTGTGGGCTATGAAATCCCTCAGGCCCTGGCGCACGGTCGCGGGCGAGCCGATGGTGGCGCAGGACAGCACGCTGTCGAGCAGGGCTCGTTCGGCCGGTCCGACCTTCTCGCGATAGCCCGGCAGCGGCGGCGGCAACTTGGCGGGCCGGCCGCTGCGCAGGTTGACGAAGGCCTGCTGCATGGATGTGGCGCGTACCTGCGCTTCCTCGTCGGTGTCGGCGGCGAACACATTGAAGCCCAGCATCACGTAGGGCCTGGCCAGCTGCGCCGAAGGCTTGAAGGTGTCGCGGTAGAGCGTGATGGCCTGCATCATCTGCGCCGGCGCGAAATGCGAGGCAAAGGCGTAGGGCAGGCCCAGCATCGCAGCGAGCTGCGCGCCGAACAGGCTGGAGCCCAGGATCCACACCGGCACCTTGGCCCCGGTCCCGGGCACGGCCCGGATGCGCTGGCGCGGCTGGTCCGACATCAGGTCCATCAGCTCGAGCACGTCGCGCGGGAACTCGTCTGCATCGCTGATCAGGTTGCGGCGCAGCGCCTGCGCGGTGGCCTGGTCGGAGCCGGGCGCGCGCCCCAGGCCCAGGTCGATGCGGCCGGGGTAGAGCGCTTCGAGCGTGCCGAACTGTTCGGCGATCACCAGGGGCGAGTGATTGGGCAGCATGATGCCGCCGGCCCCGACTCGGATGGTGCGCGTGCCGCCGGCGACGTGGCCGATCAGCACGGCGGTGGCCGCGCTGGCGATGCCCGGCATGCCGTGATGCTCGGCCAGCCAGTAGCGGTTGAAGCCCCAGCGTTCGGCGTGCTGCGCCAGGGCCAGGGTGTTGCGAAACGACTGGGCCGCGTCGCTGCCTTCGGTGATGGGGGAGAGGTCGAGGACGGAAAAAGGGATCATCTTGGGTCAGGTGGGACAGCGCCGGCCGGCCAAGGCGGGGAGCGCTCTTGTATGCTGGGTCGATGAGCATAGCCGTTCCGCGCCGGATTTTGCCAGTGATCGTGCTGTCGCAGTTCGCGGGGACATCGCTGTGGTTCGCGGTCAATGCCGTGATGCCGGATCTGCAGCGGGCCTGGGGCCTGCCGGCCGCGGCCGTTGGCCGACTCACCTCGGTCGTGCAGCTGGGTTTCGTGGCCGGCACGCTGGTGTTCGCGCTGCTGATGCTGGCGGACCGGTTCCGGCCCCAGCGCGTGTTCCTGGTGTGTGCCTTGCTCGCCGCCGCGCTCAACGCGGCCCTGTTGCTCGCGCAGGGACGGCTCGAACTGCTGGTGGCCTCGCGTTTTGGCGTGGGCTTCCTGCTGGCGGGCATTTACCCGGTCGGCATGAAGATCGCGGCCAGCTGGTACCGGCAGCGCCTGGGTGCCGTGATGGGGGTGCTGATCGGCGCGCTGGTGCTGGGCACCGCCCTGCCGCACGGTTTGCGGGCGCTGGCGGGCGACAGCGCCGCCGCCATGGCCGGTGGCGTTGCACCATGGCAGCTGGTTGTGCTGGGCGTGTCCGTGTTGGCGGCCCTGGGCGGCGTCGCCACGGCGTGGCTGGTGCCCGCCAATCCCGATGCCGTCCCGGGCGCGCGCATCACGCCCAGGGCGCTGGCGCTGATCGCGTCGGACCGGCGTCTGCGCGCATCGGTATTCGGCTATTTCGGCCACATGTGGGAGCTGTACGCGTTCTACGTGCTGGTCCCGCTGGTGCTGGCCACCCGGATCAGCGGGACGGCCGTGAGCGCGGCCGCGTTCTGGGCGATCGCCGTGGGTTTCGCGGGCTGCGTGGTTGGCGGGCTGCTGGTGCGGCGCTTCGGCAGTGCGAATGTGGCCCAGTTCCAGCTGGCGACCAGCGCCGCGTGCTGCCTGGCAGCGCCGCTGATGCTGGCCGCGCCACTCCCGTTGTTCATGGCGTGGCTGCTGGTGTGGGGGACGACCGTGGTGGGCGATTCACCCCAGTTCTCGACCTTGACGGCTCAGAATTCGCCGCCCGCGGTGGTGGGCAGCGTGCTGACCTTCACCAACTGCATCGGCTTCGCCATCTCGGTGGTGAGCATCGAACTGTTCGTGCGTGCGGCGCAGGTCTGGCCGCTCGGCCAGGTGTTGCCGTGGCTCGCGCTCGGACCGGCGCTGGGCTTGTGGATGCTCAGGCCGCTGCTGCGCAGCTAGCCCGCAGCCTGCGAGGGCCATTCGCTGAACGGGAACGGCGCCTCCTCGGTGCCGAAGCTCACGAAGTCGGCGATCTGGGCCAGGTAGCGGCCGATGCCCGCTCCGAACCGGCGCAGACGATCATTGGGTGCGTCGGTGGCCAGCAACAGCACCAGCTGCAACAGCGCCAGGCACAACAGCACGCTCGCCGCCAGGTGGAAGGCAACCGCCACCAGCAGCATGAGCAGAGCGCGCACCCACCACCTGCGCGGCTGCGCCGCAACGGTCGTGTTGTCCATCGGGTGCTCCTGTCGTTGCGGAACGCAACGCGCTCAGCGCGCCACCAGCACCGGTACCGTCGAATGGGCGACCACCTGGGCCGCCACGCTCCCGAGCATCAGCCGGCTGATGCCGGTACGGCCGTGCGAGCCCACGATCACCAGGTCGGCGTGGGTCTGCTCGGCCATGTCGACGATGCCGCGCATGGCCGTGACGTCCTCCACCAGCCGCACTTCGAGTGGGACCGGAGGAACCGAGCGTTTGCACAAGGCCTCGACCTTGGCGTGGGCCTGGGCGGCATGCTGCTGGGCCGCGGCCATGTAGGCCTGGAAACCCATGGGGTTGGTCTCGCCGATACCCAGGTAGGGATAGGGGTCCACCACATAAAGTGCCGTCAGTTTGGCACCATGGGTGCGGGCGAGTTCGACGGCCAGAGTGGCTGCGTGTTCGGACGCCGCCGAACCGTCGGTACCCAGGAGGATATGCTTGAACATGGAAGGCCTCGCGAGGAGTTGTCAGGTACGCTGGCATTGATCGTGCGGCCAGGGTGCTCCGCCCCCATTGACTTTCGTCAATGCCCGGCCAGTTGGCGGACACCACATTGAAAGCGCTGCGTGCCCGCGCCCCCGGCGCTTGCGCGCCACCTTCACACCTGGCGGCGCCCCACCAGCACCGGCTTCTCGCGATACCACTCGGGCAGCATCGCCTTGAGGTTGGCGAGCTTCGGACGGTCGAACGCCGCGATGTAGGGCGATTCGGGGTGCAGCGTCGCGTAATCCTGGTGATAGTCCTCGGCCGGGTAGAAGCCGCTCAAGGGCGCCAGCTGCGTCACGATCCTGCGCGGGAACACGTGCGCGGCGTCGAGCTGCGCGATATAGCGTTGCGCCACGTCCTGCTGCGCCGCATCCGTGTAGAAGATCTCCGAACGGTACTGCGGGCCGACATCCGGTCCCTGGCGGTCGAGCTGGGTCGGATCGTGCGCGACCGAGAAGTAGATCTGCAGCAGCGTGCCGTAACTGATCCGGCGCGGATCCCAACGGACCTCCACGGCTTCGGCGTGGCCGGTGGTGCCGCTCCCCACCGCCTCGTAGTGGGCCGTCGCGGCCTGGCCGCCGGCATAGCCCGAGACGGCGCTGAGCACGCCCTGGGTGTGCTGGAACACCGCCTGCACGCCCCAGAAGCAGCCGCCGGCGAACACCACGGTCTGCGCTGCGGCCCGGGTCGAAGGCCGCAGGTCGAGCGCGGGCGGCGGCAGCTTGGCGGGTTGCTGCGCCGCCGCGCCGGTGGCGAAATACGCGCCGGCGGCCGCCACGAGGACGGCCGCGGTCAGCAGGAGCTTGTAGGCCATGAAGCCGGCCGCCTTGCCGAACCTTCTCGCGCGGGGTTGCGTTTTCATGTCGAGCCTTGCCGATGAGCCTGCGGGAGCCGCGGGAGGCCCAGAATACAAGCTGCCGTTGCGCGCAGCTGCGGCGATCGCAATGGCCCCGCTTGCGTGACGAGATTGCAGGCACCGTGCCTCAGGCGGGTTACGGCCAAGGGTTGACCGGTCGGGTAGCCGCCGGCCGGCCCACCGGGTAGCGCCGGGCCAGTTCCAGGTACAGCAGCGCACCGGCGACCAGTGCGCCGGCCGCGATCTCCAGCGACAAGGTAAAGCCCTGCGCAGGCGTGGCGCTGCGCGCGATGAGAGCCGCCGCCAACGGTGGACCGGCGATCTGGCCGGTGCCGTACAGGGCCGTCAGCAGGCCCATGAAGCTGTGCGCCGAGACCGGACGCAGGCGCCGCGCCTCCTGCATGGCGAAGAAGGTGATGGTGGTGAAGGGCAGGCCCAGCAGCAGGCTGCCCACGGCGAACCCCGCCAACGTGGGGCTCCAGGTGCTGGCGGCGACTCCGGCGCTCTGTAGCGCGTAGCAGCCGGCCAGCAGGTAGCGCAGATCACCGGCGAACCGGATCCGTGTGGCCAGCAGCGCGCCCGCGATCACCCCCACGCCGAAAATCGGCCAGAACATGTCGAGCCAGGCCGAGCCGGGCAGGGCCTGCCGCGCGATCACCGGCAGGAAGGTGGCCGTGATGATGTAGCCGAAGCCGGCCAGCCCGTATGCCAGCGTCAGCAGTGCCATCTCGGCCCGGACGCCGGGCGCCCGAGCCGGGGCGGGCCCGGCCACCGGTGCCGCGGCCGGGATGGGATCGGCGCCGCGCGCGAAAACCGGCCAGACCACGGCCGTGAGCACGGCCGCCATCACGCCGAAGAGCAGCCAACCGCTGGCCGCCGACCGGTGCCAGTTCACCATCAGGCTGGCCACCAGCCCGCTGGCCACTATGCCGCCGCCCGGACCGGTGTAGATCAGGCCGCCCAGCGCGGTGGCATCGCGCCGCGCCAGCTGGGCCAGGCACCAGCCCGAGGTGAAGATGAAGACCACGGCGCTGGCCACGCCGGCGGCGAAGCGCAGCAGCGGCCACAGGGACGGCAGCTGCAGCGCCATGCCCAGGGTCAGCGCGCTGGTGGCGGCGAGCCCGGCGCGCACCAGGGCCGGGCTGTTGGGCGGCGGCAGTCCGGGAAACCTGCGCCACAGCCAGGGTTGCAGCGTGCACAGCAGGGCGCCCAGCAGGTAGCCGAGGTAATTGGCGCTGGCCAGCCAGCTCGCGCCGGCCAGGTCCACCGCGCCATCGGCCAGCATCATGGGCAGCAGCGGCGTGAAGGCGAAGCGCCCGATGCCCATGGCCACCGCCAGCGAGACCATGCCGGCCAGGGCGACGTGGATGGGTTTGGAAAAAGGGTGCATGAATCGAAGGAAGCTGCGGAAAGAGGCGCTCGGGGCGATGCGGCGCGGCCACCGCATGGCACATCGTACTTGCCCAACCGCATACCCCGCACTAACATCGCGTTCGCCCCACCGTGACCGATGGGCACAACCTGGAGCTGTACATGCCGCAACTGATCGCCTCGGTCGAAGGCGTCGAAATCAAGAAAGTGTCCCTGCAGAAGGACCGAACCACGCTGGGCCGTCATTCCGACAACGACATCGTTTTCGACAACATGGTGGTCAGCGGCCATCATTGCGTGTTCGACCTGAAGGGGCTGGCCGATGTGTTCGTGGAAGACCTGAACAGCACCAACGGCACCTATATCAACGGCAAGATGGTCAAGCGGCAACGGCTGCACGATGGCGAGGTCATCGCCATCGGCAACTTCCGCATCCAGTTCCGGGCGGGCTCATCGCAGCCCATCGATTTTTCGGGGACGACGGTGATGCAGGTCGGCCCGGACGGCTCAGCCCCGCAGCTCAATGCGTTCTTCAAGGTGATCAACGGCCTGTCGGCCGGGCTCGAGATGCCGGTGCTCAAGGCCGTCACCACCTTCGGCAAGCCCGGTGTCTCGGTGGTGGCTGTATCGCATCGGCGCGACGGCTTTTACGTGGCGCACCTGGACGGCGAAGATCCGCCGACCTTGAACGGCGATCGCCTCGGGGACCAGCCGGTCCGGCTGACCGATCACGACGTGCTGGAGATCGGCGGAACCCAGATGCTGTTCCTGTTGAAGGAATAGCGCTGCGGCATGGCGCCGTAATGGGCCCGGCGCGCGCGCGTCGGCGCCGTTGGCCCACCAGCTGGAGCACAGGCAAGTCAGCGTCGAACGGCCGCGCTGCGGGTTCGCTGTCGGCCCTTGTATTCGCCGGCCATAACCCCAGCTTCAATTCATGAACACATCTCCTGTGACCCTCAACAAGAACCTGGTCCTGCTGGCCCAGATCCTCGAGCGGCTGGAGCACAGCGGGCGGGCGATCGACCCCGATCAGTACCGCGTGCTGGTCAGCCGCCTGGCGGACGAACTCAAGACCACGCCGCACGATGCGGGGCTCGACGCCGTGCTGGGAAATTTTCCGGCCGTCAGCGAGCTGTACGAGAACCTCAACTATGAGCACGCGGGCCTGTGCCGTTCGGCGCTCGAGCCCGGTCTGGCTGCGGAAGTCGCCGCGCGCGCGGCGATCGATGGCGCCCGGCGCACAGCCTGAGGACGCAGCCATGAGCGAGGCCCTGCACGTCGTCTGCCCCCATTGCCACACCACCAACCGGGTGCGCCAGGGCGACCTGGACAAAGGCCCGGATTGCGGCAATTGCCATAAACAGTTGTTCACGGCGCATTCCACGGCCCTGGACGAAGCAGCCTTTGATCGTCACATCCAGCGCAACCAGATCCCGGTGCTGGTCGATTTCTGGGCCCCCTGGTGCGGCCCCTGCCGCCAGATGGCGCCGGCGTTCGAGCAGGCCGCGGCCCAACTGGAGCCGCAGGTGCGACTGGCCAAGGTCGATACCGAGGAAGCCCAGGCGCTGGGCGCCCGCTACCAGATCCGCAGCATCCCGACGCTCGCGCTGTTCATGAACGGCCGTGAGGTCGCGCGCCAGCCCGGCGCCATGGGGGCTGCCGACATCGTGCGCTGGACACGCGCGCAGCTGGCCAACCTGCGCTAGCCGAAACGCGCCAGCACCGCGTAGCCGGCGCCGCCCGGCAAGGAAGACACCAGTACATAGCCCTGATCGGCCTGCCAGCGCAGGTGCGGCCCTTGCGGCGGCGGACGTGCGCCGGCAGCGCGCCGAGCCAGGGTGATGTGAGGCTGGAACGGCCGGGTGTCCACCGGGAGTCCGAAGTCGGTCACGCGCTGCGACAAGGCGGCGTGCAGTTCCAGCAACGGCTGGGGCGCGGAGTCGGGCCGCAGCACCGCCACCCCGTTGGGCCAGACTTCGCCCCATCCCAGTTCCAGCGAAATGGGTTCGCAGGGCACCCGCAAGCCGTCCACCAGTTCCGCCACACGCGGCGCCGGCACATTGCCCAGGAAATGCAGCGTCAGGTGCAACCGCTCGCGCTTTTCCGGCGCAGCCCGGTCCGGCCACTTCCAGGTGCGCTGCCACACCGCGACGGCCTCGCGCGTTGCCGGGTCGGGCCACAGCCCGAGGAACAGCCGCAGCATCGCGGGTGATGCACGAACTTCCGGGTCCATCGACGAATTGTGCGGCCGGACCGAAGGCCGGGGGCAGCTGCAGCCCGTCCCTACAGCTTCGGAATGCGCAAGGTCTTGCTGATCATCAGGCTGCCCGAAAGCACGAACAGCAGGACCAGCGGATGCAGCTGCCACGGACCCAGGGTCAGCGCGCCGCCGTAGAGGGCGCTGCCGACGCGGCCCTGCCACGCAGCGAAGGCCAGCACCCCGGTCAACACCACGCTGGTGGGAATGGGCGTTCCTTCGAAATAGGCGACCTTGGCGTCGTCACCCGACAGCGATTCGGCCGTGACGTTGTAGCGGGCGAGCCGGCTCACGCCACAACAGACGAAATAGATCAACGCCGCGGCGTCCCAGCCGCCCTGCAGGCCGGCGGCGAAGCCCAGCGCCGCCGGTGCCACGCCGAATGAGATCACGTCCGACAAGGAGTCGAGTTCACGTCCCAGCGCCGAGTGCTGATGGCGCGCCCGCGCGATGCGGCCGTCCAGCACGTCGAACACGAACGCCGCCGGCGCCAGCGCCGCAGCGGCGTAGAAGTGGAAGGGCAGGGCGCTGGCCATGTACAGCATGGCGAAGAACACCGCGCCCATGCCGCAGGCGGCGTTGCCCAGCGTGAAGAAATCGGCCAGGTGAAACTCCCGCAGCATCGAGAAGTGGCGGGGAGCGGCGCGTTCCATGGCGGTTCCTTCGAAGTGTTGAGTTCACCTTAAGCGCGGCGGCGAGCGCCGCTCGTGGGACCCCGGCCCCCTCGTCTGTCGGTGACGTCCGACGGCCGGCTGTGCCCGCGGATCCGATTGTGCGGCATCGCGGGATGGTCGAGAATGAACGCCATCGGCATGGCCTCCCCACCTCGCAGCCATCACTACCATGTCTACGTGGTCGAACTGTCCGACCAGGTCTGGAACTTCGCTCGCTTTCGCCGGGCCAATCCCGACTACCGGCTGGGAATGCCCTTCGTCTACGTCGGCATGACCGGCCTGGACCCCGACCTGCGGTTCGACAAACACAAGGCGGGGATCAAGGCCAACGGCTACGTGCGCGACCATGGGCTGCGGCTGTTGCCCGGCCTGTACGCCATGTACAACCCCATGCCCTACGCCGCCGCTTGCGAAATGGAAGTGGAACTGGGAATCGGGTTGCGCCAGGCTGGCTATGGCGTGTGGCAGGCCTGAGTCCAGCCGCGCCGCGCCCGCTTTCTCGTGTCCAATAGCGCCGATGGCGGCCCACCCGAGGACAGCTGAAGCGATCGAGTCTCCCTATGCCTGGATGCGGCTGGCCGTGTCCTTGTTGCTGATGACCATCGGCGGCTCGGGGATGTATTCGGTCACGGTGGTGCTGCCCCGTATCCAGTCGGAGTTCGGCGTGGCGCGGGGGGACGCCTCGCTGCCTTACACCGTGACCATGATCGGCTTCGGCCTCGGCGGCATCCTCATGGGTCGTCTGGCGGATCGGTTCGGCGTGCTGGTGCCGGTGGGGCTCGGCGCCGCCGGTCTTGGCGCCGGCTACATTGCCGCCGGCCTGGCGCCCAACCTGTGGCTTTTCTGCGCGGCGCAGGGCCTGCTGATCGGTCTGCTCGGGACTTCGGCCACGTTCGCGCCGCTGGTGGCGGACACCTCGCAATGGTTCGACCGCCGGCGCGGCATCGCGCTGGCGATCTGCATGAGCGGCAACTACACCGCAGGGGCCATCTGGCCGCCGGTGATGCAGCACTTCATCGACACCGTGGGCTGGCGCCAGACCTATGTCGGGATGGGGGTCTTCTGCGTGGCCGCGATGGTGCCGCTGGCGCTGGTCTTGCGGCGACGGCCACCGGTTCATGCCCTGGCGCCCACGACAGCCGGCGCCCGGTCGCAGGCGGGCGAGCGGCCCATGGGCATGAGCCCGGGCACGGTGCAGGCGCTGCTGTGCGTGGCCGGCGTCTCCTGCTGCGTCGCGATGTCGATGCCCCAGGTGCACATCGTCGCCTATTGCGGCGACCTCGGCTTCGGCGCGGCCCGCGGTGCCGAGATGCTGTCATTGATGCTGGGGCTGGGCGTGGTGAGCCGCCTGGCCTCGGGCTGGATCTCGGACCGCATCGGCGGTTTGCGCACCCTGCTGCTCGGGTCCGGGTTGCAGGTCGTGGCACTGCTGCTGTTCCTGCCGTTCAAGGGCCTCGTATCCCTGTATGTGGTGTCGGGCCTGTTCGGCCTGTTCCAGGGTGGGATCGTGCCTTCCTACGCGCTGATCGTGCGCGAGCATTTCTCACCGCGCGAGGCCGGGGCCCGGGTCGGCACGGTGCTGATGGCCACGCTGTTCGGCATGGCCCTGGGCGGGTGGATGTCCGGCGCCGTGTTCGACCTGACCGGTTCCTACCGCGCCGCTTTCGTCAACGGGATCGGCTGGAACCTGCTGAACCTCGCCATCGTCGGTTTCCTGCTGTTCCGGGTGAAAGCCATGACCACCGCCAGGACCGCGATGAGCGGGACGTGACGCGCGCTATAGTCTTCCGTTGATGGCTCCTGCTGCTGCTCTCGACCGCCGCCGCCTGCTGCAACTGGCTGCGGCGAGTGCCGGTGGACTGTGGTTGCCGCGCACTGCCGCAAGCCAGCCCCGTTTCTCCGCCAATCCGTTCGCCCTGGGCGTGGCCAGTGGATCGCCCAGCCACGACTCGGTGGTGTTGTGGACCCGCCTGCTGGCGCCGGGGTTGTCCCCGTGGCCGGGAGTCGAGCCGGTCACCGTGCGCTGGGAAGTGGCCCACGACGAACAGTTCAGCCGGATCGCGCGCAGCGGCCAGGCGCAGGCCCTGCCGGAACTGGCCCATTCGGTCCACGTCGAAGTGGCGGGCCTGGACCCCGACCGCTGGTATTTCTATCGATTTCTGGCCGGCGACACGCAAAGCGCCACAGGGCGCACGCGCACCTTCCCCGCGCCTGGCGCGCTCGCGCAGCAGCTGCGCCTGGCCTACGCGTCGTGCCAGCGCTGGGAGCACGGCTACTTCAGCGCCTACCGCCATATGCTCGGTGAGAATCTGGACGCGGTGCTGTTCCTGGGCGACTACATCTACGAATATCCGAACTCCGCCGCGGCGGTGCGCGTCCCCACCGGCGGCTGGGTCCTGAAACTGGACGACTACCGGCAGCGATACGCGCTGCACAAAGGCGAGGCCGAGCTGCAGGCCATGCATGCTGCCTGTCCCTGGCTCGTGACCTGGGACGACCACGAGGTGCAGAACGACTACGCGGGCCTGCAGGCGGGCGACAGCGGTCCGCCGGTGGTCAACTTCCCGGCCCGGCGCGCCGCGGCGTACCAGGCGTTCTACGAGCACATGCCGGTGCGCGCCGCCGTGCTGACGCAAGGTGTCGCGGGGTTGGCGGCAGGCGCCGAAGTGCGGCTGTATTCGCGCCAGCGCTTCGGACAGCTGGCCACCATCGTGCTCCTGGACGACCGGCAGTATCGTGATCCGCAGGTCTGCAGCCGCGGCGGCAAGCTGGGCTCGAGCGAGGTGAACCCCGCCGCCTGCCCGGCCTGGAACGACCCCGGCCGCACCTTGCTGGGGGCGGCCCAGGAGCGCTGGCTCGACGGCGAGCTGTCGCGCAGCGCAACCGGCTGGACCATCATCGGCCAGCAGACCCTGTTCGGCCGGCGCGACAACCTGCCCGGCCCCGGCCAGTCGCTGTGGAACGATGGCTGGGACGGCTATGCCGCGGCACGCGGGCGCCTGTTGCAGTCGCTGCAGCGGGCGGCGAATCCCGTTCTGCTCGGCGGCGACATGCACGAGAACTGGGTCGGCCATGTCAAGGCCGACTACAGCCGCCCGGACAGCGCGGCGATCGGTGTCGAATTCTGCGGCACCAGCATCACGTCGCGTTCCAGCGACAAGGGCAGGACGGCGCAGCGCCTGGCCGAGAACCCGCATTTCGTCTTCGCGGACGCGCAGCAGAAAGGCTATGGTGTCGCCGAGTTCACGCCCGGCCGGTTGACCACCACGCTGCGGATGGTCGATGATGTGACACGTAAGGACACCCGGATCCAGACCCTGGCGCGCTTTGTGGTCGAATCCGGGCGCCCGCAACTGGAGCAAACGTGAGCCACGGCCGGTGGTTGTTCCTGTGGTGCGTGCTGGCGCTGGGTTCCGCCGCGGCCCAGTCGTCGCCGGGCGAGCTCGCGATTGGCGCAGATGACCGTTATGTGCTCTCGCGCTCATTCACCTACCTGGAGGACAAGGGCGGCCAGCTGACGCTGGACGACATCCTGAAGCCCCAGGCGCAGGCGGCATTCCAGCTCGTGCCACAGGGCGGACACGGCGCCAATTTCGGCTTCACGTCCTCCGCCATCTGGTTGCGCATCAAGCTCAAGGCCTCGGCGACGACTCCGCCGGACTGGTTGCTGGAGCTGGCCTATCCGCCGCTGGATCGGGTGGACCTGTTCACGCCAGGCCCAGGGTCTGCGTTCGAGCGGCGGACCGGCGGCGACCTGCTGCCATTCAGCAGTCGTGCCATCCCGCATCGCAACCATGTGCTGTCCGTGAAACTGGTGCCGGGCGCGGAATCCACCTTGTACCTGCGCCTGCAATCGGAGGGAACCGTGGTGGCGCCAGTGACGCTGTGGCGGCCAGCCGCCTTGTGGCAGCACGACCAGGCTGCTTATGGCGTGCTGAGCCTCTACTTCGGCCTGTTGATCGGACTGCTGTTCTACAACCTGCTGCTGTTCGTCTCGGTGCGCGATGTCGGTTATCTGATCTACGTTGCCTTCGTCGCTTCCATGGGCTTGGGACTGCTGGGTTTGACGGGACTGGGTCTGCAGTTTCTGTGGCCGCAATGGGCCTGGTGGAACAGTGTGTCGCCGTCGGCAGGCATGTCCGCCGCGGCGATCTTCGGGGTCCTGTTCGCGCGCCACTTCCTGTCCAGCGCGGTGCGGATGCCCCGGGTCGACCACTTCATGGTCGCCCAACTGGCGGCCTGGAGCCTGACGCTGCTCAGCGCGTTCATCCTGCCGTATACCGTGACGACCTGGACGGTGACGATCCTGGCGGTGGTGAGCGTGGCGACCGGGGTGGTGGTCGGGGTGGACAGCATCCGTCGCGAATTTGCCGGCGCGCGCCTGTTCTTCACGGCCTGGGCCGTGTTGCTGCTGGGCGTTCTCGCCCTGGCGCTGCACAACGCGGGTCTGTTGCCGTCGAACGCCATTACCGCCAATTCGCTGCTGATCGGATCGGCCCTGGAAATGGTGCTGCTGTCGTTCGCGCTGGCCGACCGCATCAACGTGGCGCGCCGCTTCAAGGAGATGGCCCAGGCCCGCATCGCGGCCGAACACGCAATGGTCGAGTCGCTGACCCAGTCGCAGGACCACCTGCGCAAGGTGCTGAGGGAGCGCGAGGCCATCCTCAACAGCATGCTGGTGGGCATCGTGTTGTCGGTCCGAAGGCGCCACGAATGGGTCAATCAGAAATTCGCGCAGATGCTGGGCTATCCGCCCGAAGAGCTGATCGGGCAGTCGTCCCGGAACATCCATCCCGATCAGGAATCGTGGGAGCGCTTCGGGGCGCAGTCGCGCGCCGCGCTGGCCGAGACCGGATCCTATGTCTGCGAGTACCAGCTCAGACGCAGCAACGGCGAGCTGTTCCGGGTCGAAATGAGCGGCAGCTGCCTGCGTACCAAGGACCCCGACTCGGGCGTGATCTGGACCTTCCTGGACATCAGCGCGCGCAGGAAACCCGAAGCCCCGATCGGCAGGCTGCCGCCCGCACTCAGCGCATGATTTCGAGCAGCCGGTCCAGGCCGCCTTGGTTGATGGCCACCATCGCCTGCTCGCGCACCTTCGGCTTGGCGTGATACGCGACCGACAAGCCGGCTTCGCCCATCATCGGCAGGTCGTTGGCGCCGTCGCCGATGGCGATCGCCTGATGCGGCGCGATTGCGAGGCGCTCGCACGTTTGCAGCAGCATCCTGCGCTTTTCCTCGCCGTCGCAGATGTCGCCCCAGGGCTGGTCGACCATGCGGCCGGTCAGGCGCCCGTTCTCCGTTTCGAGCACGTTCGAACGGGTGAAGTCGATGCCCAGCCGATCCCGCACCCGGTCGGTGAAGAAGGTGAAACCGCCCGACACCAGCAGCATTTTCAATCCGGCTGACCGGCACGCCGCAACCAGTTTCTCGGCGCCGGGGTTCAACCGGAGGCGGTTGGCGTAGACGTCTTCCAGGTGCTGTACAGAAACACCCTTCAGCAACGCGACGCGTCGGCGCAGGCTCTCCTTGTAGTCGGCGATCTCGCCGCGCATGGCCGCCTCGGTGATGGCCGCCACCACTTCCTTCTTGCCGGCGGCCGCCGCGATCTCGTCCACGCATTCGATGTTGATCAGCGTCGAATCCATGTCGAACGCGATGAGGCGGAAATCGCGCAGCGAAACGGGCGGCGTGAAGCCCTGGACCATGAGACCGGGAGCGAATTTGGTGGCAGTCATGTGCGGTGGCGCAAAGGCGGCATCTTACCGGCGCAGGTACAGCGCATCCGACCAGGTGGCCAGCCACTGCGGCCGGTAGGCGACAAAGATCGCCGCCAGCATGCCGGTGACGATGGCATCGCCCCAGGCCATCAGCCAGCGCGCCACCAGGGACAGCTCCGATCCCACGCCGGCCAGCCCATGGCCGCTCCACTGCCGCAGCAGCCCCGCGGCGAAGAGGCACAGGGCCGAACCCAGGAATGCGCGCCCCAGCACGTAGACGAACGGGTGGGTGCCCACGAGCCGGCGCACCGCCGCGCCCAGACCCAGTGCGAGGGTGGCTGGAACCACTCCCAGCCACGCCGTCAGCTCCAGTGCCTCCGGCCAGCCGATGGGAGCGATCAAGGCGGCGAGCGCACCCGTCAGGCACAGCACCGGAATGGCGACCGGCCATCCCAGCATCAGCAGCACCAGGCAGGCGCCCGACCACTGCAGTTGCAGCGGTGCGGCGTGCAGCGCCGGCAGCGCCCACAGCCAGGGCAGCAGCGCCAGTGTCGCCAGCAGCGGCGTGAGCAGCCGGCCGTCCGCCAGCAGCCGCCAGGGCCGCAGCCACAGCGACAGCGCGAGGGCCGCCGCGATCAGGCCGAATTCCAGTGGCATGTCGCTTACCCCGAACCGCTTCAGGCCACCTCGGCCGCTTCCTTGCGCGGCTGGCCGAGCGAACGCAGCACATCGCGCACCATCTGGGCCCGGTCCTTGGGATCCTTGAGCTCGCGCTCGATGCGCAGCTTCTCGTTGCCCGCCAGCCGGATGTGGCGGTTCTTCTGCACCAGCTCGATGATGCGCATCGGCTCGATCGGCGGGTTGGGCTTGAACGTGATGTGGATGACGCCGGGCGCGGCATCCACCTTCACCACGCCGTACGGCCGCGCCAGCACCCGCAGGCGGTGCACGTCCATCAGCGTCTGCGCCTGCGGCGGCAGCTTGCCGAAGCGATCGACGATCTCCTCCAGCAGGCCATCGATCTGCTCCGGGGTGCGGGCCGTGGCCAGCCGTTTGTAGAACGACAGGCGCAGGTGCACGTCGCCGCAGTAATCAGTGGGCAGCAGCGCCGGCGCATGCAGGTTGATCTCGGTCGTGACCGACAGCGGCGCCAGCAGGTCGGGCTCCTTGCCCGCCTTGAGCGAGCGCACCGCTTCGGCCAGCATCTCGTTGTACAGCTGGAAGCCCACTTCCAGCATGTTGCCGCTCTGGTTTTCGCCGAGCACTTCGCCGGCGCCGCGGATTTCCAGGTCGTGCATCGCCAGGTAGAAGCCCGAGCCGAGCTCTTCCATCTGCTGGATCGCGTCCAGCCGCTGGGCCGCCTGCCGCGTCAGGCTCTCGATTTCCGGGACCATGAGGTAGGCATAGGCCTGGTGGTGGCTGCGGCCGACGCGCCCGCGCAACTGGTGCAACTGGGCCAGGCCGAACTTGTCGGCGCGGCTGATGACGATGGTGTTGGCGGTGGGCACGTCGATGCCCGTCTCGATGATGGTCGAGCACAGCAGCAGGTTGTAGCGCTGGGCCACGAAGTCGCGCATCACGCGCTCCAGCTCGCGCTCGGGCATCTGGCCATGGGCCACTGCGATGTGCGCCTCGGGCAGCAGCTCCTGCAGCCGCTCGCGCCGGTTCTGGATGGTTTCCACCTCGTTGTGCAGGAAATAGACCTGGCCGCCGCGCTTGAGCTCGCGCAGCACGGCTTCGCGGATCACGCCGTTGCCCTCGTTGCGAACGAAGGTCTTGATCGCCAGCCGCCGCTGCGGCGCCGTGGCGATGACCGACAGGTCGCGCAGGCCCTCCAGGGCCATGCCCAGCGTCCGGGGGATCGGTGTCGCGGTGAGCGTGAGCACGTCGACCTCGGCCCGCATGGCCTTCATCGCCTCCTTGTGCCGCACGCCGAAGCGGTGCTCCTCGTCGATGATGAGCAGACCCAGGTTCTTGAATTTGGTCGACGCGCTGAGCAGCTTGTGGGTGCCCACGACGATGTCCACGGTGCCGTCCGCCAGTCCCTTGAGCGTGGCCGTGACTTCCTTTGCCGAACGGAAGCGCGAGACCTCGGCGATCTTCACCGGCCACTTGGCGAAGCGGTCGGCGAGGGTCTGGAAATGCTGCTCGGCCAGCAGGGTGGTGGGCGCGAGGAAGGCCACCTGCCGGCCGCCGGTGACGGCGATGAAGGCGGCGCGCAAGGCCACTTCGGTCTTGCCGAAACCGACGTCGCCGCACACCAGGCGGTCCATCGGCCGCGGCGAGATCATGTCCTGGATCACCGCATGGATGGCCGCGTTCTGGTCGGCGGTTTCCTCGAAGCCGAAATCGTTGGCGAACACTTCGTAGTCCTGCGCCGAGAAGCGGAAGGCGTGGCCTTCCCGCGCGGCCCGGCGGGCATAGATGTTGAGGAGTTCGGCCGCGGTGTCGCGCACCTGCTGCGCGGCCCGGCGCTTGGCCTTTTCCCACTGGCCCGAACCCAGCTTGTGCAGCGGGGCCTCGTCGGCGGACACGCCGGTGTAGCGGCTGATCAGGTGCAACTGGCTCACCGGCACATACAGGGTGGCCTTGTCCGCGTATTCGAGGTGCAGGAATTCCTGCACCACGGGCGAGCCATCGTCGTTGCTGCCCTGGCCCAGGTCGAGGTTGACCAGGCCCCGGTAGCGGCCGATTCCGTGCTGGCTGTGGACCACCGGATCGCCGACGTTCAGCTCCGACAGGTCCTTGATCAGGGCTTCGACGTCGCTGACCTGTTCCTGCTTCTTGCGCCGGCGCGTGGTGGGCCCGGCCGCGAACAGTTCGGTCTCGGTGATGAAGGCGATGCCCTGCTCGACCCAGGCGAAGCCGGTGGCCAGCGGCGCGGTGGCGATGCCGAGCCTCTCGTCGCCGGCCTGGAATTCCGCCAGCGAGTCGAAGGCGGGCGGCGAAAGATGGCTGGCGCGCAGGAAATCCAGCAGACTCTCGCGCCGACCATCGCTTTCGGCCAGCAGCAACGCCCGCTGCGGGCTGGCCTGCAGATACGCCTTGAATGAGGCGAGTGGCTCCTCGACGCCGCGGACCACGGCCATTGGGGGCAGCGCCTCGAATTCGGCATAGGGTGTGCCTTCCACAGGCCGCAGCGCCAGCTGGGGATGCTCGTTGGCGCGGCCATAGAACTGCTCGGCCGTGAGAAACAATGTTTCCGGCGGCAGCGCCGGCCGATCCGGGTCGCCGCGCACCAGCCGGTAGCGGTCCCGCGTGTCCTGCCAGAAGCGCTGGAAAGCCGGCTCCAGGTCGCCATGCAGCACAACGGTGGAGCCCACGCCGATGTAGTCGAACACTGTCGCCGTGTCGTCGAAGAACAGCGGCAGGTAATACTCGATCCCGGCCGTTGCCACGCCGTTGCCGATGTCCTTGTAGATGCGGCTCTTGGTCGGGTCGCCCTCCAGCAGCTCGCGCCAGCGGCTGCGGAATTTGGCCCGCGCGTCGTCATCCATGGGGAACTCGCGGCCCGGCAGCAAACGCACCTCGGGCACGGGGTACAGGCTGCGCTGGCTGTCGGGGTCGAAGGTGCGGATGGAATCGATCTCGTCGTCGAACAGGTCGACCCGGTAGGGCACCGTGGAGCCCATCGGAAACAGGTCGATCAGTCCGCCGCGCACCGCGTACTCGCCCGGGCTGACCACCTGGGTGACGTGGCTGTACCCGGCCAGCGTCAACTGGGCCTTCAGGCGCGCCTCCTCGAGTTTCTGCCGGACCTGGAAGTGAAAGGTATAGCCGGCCAGGAAACTCGGTGGCGCGACCCGGTACAAGGCTGTCGTGGCCGGCACCACCACCACATCGGCCTCGCCCTGCGAGATGCGCCACAGCGTGGCCAGCCGCTCGCTGATCAGGTCCTGGTGCGGCGAAAAGGTGTCGTAGGGCAGCGTTTCCCAATCCGGAAACAGTGCGCAGCGCAGTTCAGGGGCAAAGAACGCCATCTCGTCGAGCAGGCGTTGCGCGTCCGTGGCGTCCGCCGTCACGATGGCCGTCAGCCGACCGTCGGTTTTCGCGCGCTCGGCAACGCGCGCCAACAGCAACGCGTCGGCCGAGCCGGGGGGCCGGGGCAGTGTGAAGCGCCTGCCGATGCTGAGTTTGGGTAGATCCATAAACAAAAGTTGCGCCGGCCCAAGGCGGCAACTGTTGCCCTGAAGCAGCCCGGCGGCAAAAAAATACAAAACACCCCGCGCCTGAAGAGGGTGGGGTGTAAGCCCCGATTCTAGAATGGACGCATGGCCACGATCGAAAGCAATCCCAATCCCCGTTTCTACGCACTGGTTCCATGCGCCGGCACCGGCAGCCGTGCCGGCACCAACGGTCCCAAGCAGTACGAGCGCATCGCCGGCCACCCCATGGTCTGGCACCCCCTGGCGGCTTTGGCCGCGGTGCGCCGGATCGCCAGGATCCTGGTGGTGGTGGCACCCGGCGACGGCTTCTTCGAGCGCAACCCAACCTCGGCGCTGGTGGTGCCCTGCGGCGGCGCCACCCGGGCGGCCAGCGTGAAGAACGGGCTGTACGAGCTGGGCCGCGTGGGCGCGAACGAGCACGACTGGGTGCTGGTGCATGACGCGGCGCGCTGCCTGATTACGCCGGCGCTGATCGACAAGGTGATCGACGCCTGTGCCGATGACGAGGTCGGCGGGCTGCTCGCGCACAAGCTGACCGATACGCTCAAACGCGAGGAGGGCGGGCGCGTGGCGGCGACGCTCGAGCGCGAGGACAAGTGGCTGGCCCAGACGCCGCAGATGTTCCGCATCGGCATGCTGATGCAGGCGCTGGAGCGGCCGGGCGCCCATTTCACCGACGAAGCTTCCGCGATCGAGGGCCTGGGACACCGGCCGCTGCTGGTGCCCGACGGGGCGCAGAATCTCAAGGTGACCTATCCCGATGATTTCGCCCTGGCCGAGGCCGTGCTGAGAAGCCGCGCACGGTGACCCGCCGCCCTGTGTCAACGCTCAACCGGAAGGCCTCATGACGATTCGCATTGGCGAAGGATGGGACGTGCATGCGCTCGTCCCCGGGCGCAAGCTGATGATCGGCGGCGTGGAACTGCCCTGCGAGCGCGGCCTGCTCGGCCATTCCGATGCCGACGTGTTGCTGCACGCGATCACCGATGCGCTGCTGGGCGCTGCCGCGCTGGGCGACATCGGCCGGCTGTTCGCCGATACCGATGAACGTTTCCGGGGCGCCGACTCGATGGTGCTGCTGGCCGAGGCGGCTCGCCGTGTGCGCGAGCACGGCTGGCAGATCGGCAATGTCGACAGCACTGTCATCGCCCAGGCGCCGCGGCTCGCGCCCCACCTCGAGGCGATGTGCGCACGCATCGCGCAGGCGCTGGACGTCGCGCCGGGGCAGGTCAATGTGAAGGCCAAAACGGCCGAGAATATGGGACCGGTGGGACAGGGGCTGGCCATCGAAGCCAGGGCCGTGGTGCTCCTGAGTGGAGAACCGATCCCCCGCGCGTCCTAATACGCCGGTTCTGTCTTGGCGACGGGCTCGGGCTGTGCCACCGGGGGAGATTTCGGCTTTTGCAGCTTGATGTGGGCCGCCAGCCCGCCCGTCGTGGTGTTGGCCAGTGCGAAGATTCCGCCCATGCGCTGGACGGTCTTGTCGACGATGGCCAGGCCCAGGCCGGCGCCCGTGGCCGCGGTCCGGGCGGCGTCGCCGCGGAAGAACGGCTTGATCAGGTTGGGCAGGGCCTCCGGCGCCACGCCCATGCCGTGATCGCGCACCTTCAGCAACACCCATTCGTTGCGCGACTTGGCGACGATGTCGACCACGGCAATTCCCGTCTCGGGCGTCTTGCCGTAGCGTCTGGCGTTTTCCAGCAGGTTGGAAATGACGCGGGCGAGTTCCACCTCGTCGGCGAGCACATACAGGCCCTTGGACACGTCCAGGTTGATGCGCATGTCGCCCTGGTCCTGCACCGCGTACAGGCAGGCTTCGATCACGTCGTTGAGGAGCACCTGCTTGAGCTCGGCGTGGTCCGGACGGGCATAGTCCAGGAATTTGTCGATGATGGCGTCGAGCTGGTCGATGTCGGCCGCCATATGCTCGCGCGCATCGGCATCGGCCACGCTCATCTCGGTTTCCAGACGCAAGCGCGCCAGCGGCGTGCGCAGGTCGTGTGAAATGCCCGCCAGCATGACGGCGCGGTCCTGCTCGATCTTGGCCAGCTGCTGGGCCATCCGGTTGAAGCCGATGTTGACCTCGCGAATCTCGCTGGTCACCGCCTTTTCGTCCAGCCGGCTGGCGTCGAAATCGCCGTCGCGCACCCGGCTGGCGGCGAACGAAAGCTGCTTGAGCGGCCGGTTGATCAGGCGGGCGATCAGCGCGGCGCCGGTCAGCGACAGGGCTGCCGCCGTGATCAGCCAGATCAGCCAGGTCCGTCCGCCCACGTTGGTCAGGCGAGCCCGGTCGAGCTGAATCCAGTAGGGGTCGGTGTCGATCTTGAAGCCCACCCACAGGCCCGGCGCGCTATTCACACTGGCCGCCATGATCGTGCCCGGGCCCAGCCGCGTCGCCAGCTCGTCCATGACCCGGGTGTCCATCTCGCCCAGGCTGAAGGCGGCATAGGTGTCGTTCGGTTCGCGCGGCAGGATTCGGACCCCTTCCTGGTCGGCCAGGGTCTTGATGAGCGAAACCCGGGCGATGGAGTCCGAGTGAGCCAGGGCCGCGCGGCTCAAGTTCACCAGCGAGGCGATCTGCTGCGCCGTCTGCACCGCGCGCGGCTCGAACTCCAGCGCGCGGAAGGTTTGCAGCCATGCCACGATGCTGCCGATCAGCAGCAGGGACAACAGGAAGAAGGTGCGCCAGAAGAGGGACAGGCCGACCCTCGGGCGCATGTCCAGCGGCGCCGGCGCCGTTTCAAGCGGTGTCGGACTGGTTACGTCGATGCTGGTGGTGGCGCCTCGAAGCACGCGGATTCCCTGCTCATGTGTACCGTCCGATTATTGTTTGAATCGGGCGCAATCAGCCGGCGCCATCTGGAACGAAAACGTAACCTACGCCCCAAACCGTCTGGATATAGCGCGGGGCGGCCGGATCGACCTCCACCAGCTTGCGCAGCCGTGACACCTGCACGTCCAGGCTGCGGTCGAAGGGCTCGAATTCGCGCCCGCGGGCCAGCTGGGCCAGCTTTTCGCGCGACAGCGGCTGACGCGGGTGCCGCACCAGCGCCTTGAGCATGGCGAACTCGCCGGTCGTCAGCGGCAGCTCTTCACCGTTCTTGCGCAGGGTGCGGGCGCCCAGATCGAAGGCAAAGGGGCCGAAGCTCACCACTTCGTTGTCGCTCGACGGTGCGCCGGGGGCTTCCTGGGCCGGCCGGCGGCGCAGCACCGCGTGGACCCGGGCCAGCAGTTCGCGGGGGTTGAAAGGCTTGCCGAGGTAGTCGTCGGCGCCGACTTCCAGCCCGACAATACGGTCCACATCCTCGCCCTTGGCGGTGAGCATGATGATAGGCGTGCGGTCATTGGCGGCGCGCAGGCGCCGGCAGATGGAAAGGCCATCCTCGCCCGGCATCATGAGGTCGAGCACGATCAGGTCGGCGGTTTCGCGCAGCATCAGGCGGTTCAGGGCTTTGCCGTCCTCCGCCAGAATGACCTCGAAGCCCTCCTGGGTCAGGTAACGGCGCAGCAGATCGCGAATGCGAGCGTCATCGTCGACGACGAGGATCTTGTCGGTGCGGGCTGCAGTTTGGGTCATGTCGCTCCAATGTCATATGTAACCGGCCCGATTCTGAGGGGCTTGGCGCCGGGCATGCGGCGTTTTCCCGGATGCTTGACACAGTGTTACAAATGTTGCGGCGCAGCGCAAGGGCTCACTGCCACCTCGTGAACCTGGCCTGGAATCGCACGTTGAACAGCGATGTGGAACAGGCATTTCGCAGTCTTCGCCTGCAAGCTCGCATGTGCGGCAGGATTTACGCAAGCGCCGGAGTCCGCGGGCGTTGGACCCAAAGGTTCATGATGTCGGCTGGCAACCGACGGACTGCATGCATTTCAAAAAACTGATGATCGGCATCGCGCTGCTGGCCGCTGCCGCCTGGGCATCGGCGCAGGCCCTGCCTTATCCACCCCCGCAGAACGTGCTGCAGCTGTCAGCCAGCGGCAGCGTGGAAGTGCAGCAGGACTTGCTGAGCCTGAGCCTGACCACGACGCGCGAGGGCGCCGAGGCACAAGCCGTCCAGGCTCAGCTCAAGGCCGCGCTCGATGCGGCGCTGGCCGAAGCCCGGAAGACGGCGCAACCGGGCCAGATGGATGTGCGCACGGGAACCTTCGGGCTGTACCCGCGCTACAGCCGCGACGGCAAGATCAGCGGCTGGAACGGAACCGCCGAACTGGTCCTGGAAGGCCGCGACTTTGCCCGCATCACGCAGGCGGCCGCCAGAATGCAGACCCTGACCGTGGGGGCGGTGAGCTTCGGCCTGAGCCGCGAGCAACGCGCCAAGGTGGAAGGCGAAGTCCAGGCGGCGGCCATCGAACGCTTCAAGACCAAGGCCGCCGAATTGGCGAAGGGCTTCGGCTTTTCCGGCTACAGCCTGCGCGAGATCGCCGTGAATTCAAACGACCAGGGATTCGTGCCCAGACAACGCGTGATGGCCCTGGCCGGCCAGGCCGATATGCCCGTGCCCGTCGAAGCCGGGAAAAGCACGGTGACGGTCACGGTCTCGGGTTCCGTACAACTGCGCTAGGTGCCGTCCGACAGCCTCGGCCCGGGAGGGTGGATAAGCTGGACCGATGCGGCCCGAGTTCTCCCGTTGGCAAGCTGCCATGCTGGCTGAGCGCGCGGCCGGGCTGTCGGTGCGCCGCCAATGAGCATCCTGCTGCACATCTCCGATACCCATTTCGGCACCGAGCAGCCACGGGTCGTGGCTGCGCTCGAGGTGCTGGCGCGCGAGCGGCTCCCGGATGTCCTGGTGTTCAGCGGCGACATCACCCAGCGCGCCCGGCCGGCACAGTTCGCAGCGGCGAGGCGTTTGTGCGATCGCCTCGGCATCGCCCGGATGCTGCCCCTGCCCGGCAATCACGACATTCCGCTGTTCGACGTGCTGTCCCGGGTGGCCCGGCCCTATGGCAATTACCTGAACGCTTTCGGACCCCGGCTGGATCCGACGCTGGAGACCGACGATTTCCTGGTGATCGGAGTGAACACCACCCGCGCGTCACGGCACGTCAATGGGGAGGTTTCGCCGGATCAGGTGCGGCGCGTGGCGAACCAGTTGCAGGCAGCGCGGCCACGGCAGTTGCGCATCGTGGTCACGCACCAGCCTGCGGCAGTGTTTCGGGCCGAAGACGAGCATGACCGCCTGCGCGGCGCCGATCCGGCCCTGCAGGCCTGGTCGCAAGCCGGCGCCGACCTTGTGCTGGGTGGGCACATCCATCTGCCCTACGTGCTGGACCTGCGGGACCGGCCGCAGCCGACGCCGCGGCCGATGTGGTGTGTCCAGGCGGGTACCGCCGTGTCCTCGCGGGTGCGGCATGGCACCTGCAATTCGGTGAACCTGGTCCACTGGGATGCGGTGTCGCCGGGCCAGCAGCGCAGGTGCCGGCTGGAACGCTGCGACTACCAGCCGGAAAAAAGCTGGTTCGAGACGGTGCAGAGTGACTGGCTGGGGTTGGGGTGAAGGAGCGCTGCGGGTGAG
The DNA here is from genome assembly GCA_002427815.1 of Ramlibacter tataouinensis. GTDB lineage: Bacteria > Pseudomonadota > Gammaproteobacteria > Burkholderiales > Burkholderiaceae_C > Ramlibacter > Ramlibacter tataouinensis_A. Next base: position 1,043 of record DIZF01000019.1, on the reverse strand, counting down.
CGCAGCGATGTGGCGTCGCGCCGGAGATGCGGGTGGAAGGGGAAATCGGAGCATTCCGCTCTTGCTGGGAGGCGTCTGTCGTCTGGTTGGCGCATCGAGCGCCAACCAGACGAGCGGCCCATTAGCGGGTCGATCCCCATGCGCAGCATGGGGCTGCGCCAGAGCGACCGCGTTGCGCAGCAAGCAGCGGCGGTGCAGCACGATCGCAAAAGTCGGCTTCGTTACACAGAGCTATCGCCTTTTGCGATCCTCGACCTGCGCTACTGGGCCGCCCACCCCCCATCCATATTCCACGCCACGCCTCTTGTGTTGTTGGCGGCGGGGGAGCAGAAGAACACGGCGAGTTCGCCCAGTTCCTCGGGCGTCGTGAACTGCAATGAAGGCTCCTTTTCGCCCAGCAACTGCTTCGTGGCCTCTTCGTTGGAACAGTCGTTGGCCCTGGCCCTGGCGTCCACCTGCTGCTGCACCAGCGGCGTCAACACCCAGCCCGGACAGATCGCGTTGCAGGTCACGCCGGTGGTGGCGTTCTCCAGCGCGATGACCTTGGTCAGGCCCACCAGGCCGTGCTTGGCCGTCACATAAGCGGACTTCTGCGCGGAGGCCACCAGGCCGTGCACCGAGGCCACGTTGATGATGCGGCCCCAGTTCGCGGCTTTCATGGCGGGCAGTGCCAGGCGGCTGGCATGAAAGGCGCTGGAGAGGTTGATCGCGATGATGGCATCCCACTTATCGGGCGGGAAGTCCTCGACCGGCGCGACATACTGGATGCCGGCGTTGTTCACCAGCACGTCGACGCGGCCGAACTGCGCCGCGGCGTACTTCATCATGTCCTCGATCTCGGCCGGTTTGCTCATGTCGGCACCGTGATATGCCACGTTGACGCCCAGGGCCTTCACCTGCGACCGGGGTCCTTCGACGTCGCCGAAGCCGTTGAGAACGATGTTGGCACCCCGGCGCGCCAGTGCCTTGGCGATGCCCAGGCCGATGCCGCTGGTCGAGCCGGTAACCAGGGCGGTTTTGCCTTTCAGCATGATGGTCTCCAT
>DIZF01000005.1 GCA_002427815.1 Ramlibacter tataouinensis | reverse complement strand
TAAGGGACAGGCCAACGACTGCAGCCAGTCTGGAGGCGACCTTCGATTGAGGAGGCTCGAATGCCCGCAAGTGGCCGAAAGCTGCTGAACACAAACCACCAGGCGCTTTCGTTCAGGCCGCCCGATCGTTGAACGCTGGCTGTGGTAACGTTTGCACGCGCGCTCACACCGCACTATCGGCTGAAACGCCGAGCGAAACGGCGTAGAACCTGCCAGGAATCGACTGTGCCCATGAAGGCCCAGAAGAGGGCCAACACAAAGAGCACGCCCGCCACGGTGGTCAGCGCCGGCCCATCGGCGGTGAATGCGAACCATGCAAGGAACGCGGCGCCGGCAACGGCGGGTGCGTTCATGATGACAGCTGCGGCCCAAATCCACCCTGGGCGTGCCAAGGAAGCGGCCCTGCGTATTCGGTGCTCTGCCTGCCTTCTCACTTCGTAGTGCGATACGGTTGATTGCACTCCATCATGCAACACATTCAGAGCGGATCTGCCGAGCGCGAGCTGCGCAATGACGGAATTTTCGAGTGTCCGGTCAGTGACGTGCATCTGAACACCACGCGCCACGGTCCGCAATGCCATGTGAAGCCGCCGATCAGGGTCACGATCGAACATCCGTACCCGACCCAATGAGGTGCCAGCAGTGTGCCCGTTGCTGACCTTGGTGATGGGACGGAGCGGTCCCCCGCGACCAGTGACCGACGATATGAAGCAGACGGGGCCGCGAGACAGGCAGAGTTGCTCAACAACCTGGGGGGCCTTTCTGTCTATGTGGCTTGCCGCACGCCTTTATCATGCTTGAAGACATACGATGGGTGACTGCAGCGCGCACTATCCGCACGTCTTTGATCACAGGAAGTGGACAAAATCATGTACCCGCCATTCAATAGTCATGTGAAACACCAAGGACTTCTGGCCATCGTACTGTCCACGGTTCTTCTTGTTGCCTGCGGCGGCGGAGGCGGTGCAACGGATAGCGCCACACCCCCACCCATCGTCAACACCGCACCCGTAGCCCGCGCAGATGCCGATCAAAGCGTCGTTACCGATGTTGTCGTGACCCTCGACGGCAGCAAGAGTTCGGACGTGGATGGCGATCCTCTGAGCTATGCCTGGACTCTCACTGACAAGCCTGCTGGCAGCACAGTCGCCCTGACCAATGCCACCTCTGCCAAGCCTACTTTCATGGCGGATGTGGCAGGCATCTATACCGCCACCCTCGTTGTCAATGATGGCAAGCTCAACAGCATCAAGGCATCGAGTGTCAGCATCACGGCAACCGCAGTCAATGTCGTCGGGCCTGGTCAATTCATGGAGGCAGCGCTTCTAAAGACAATTACCACCACCGAAATCACGTCCGCGATGGCGCTCGCTGGAGACTCGGCGTTTCGTGCCAGTCCAAGCTATGCAGTCCAGGCCTACCGCCTGACCTATTTGACCCTGGATGGGCGGGGTCAGGAGATACTGGCCTCGGCTCTGGTTGCCATACCGCAAAAGCCGGCCAACGTCCTCAGCCCGGTATTGAGCTATCAACACGAAACCATCAAACGACAGGCCGATGCACCCAGCAATCTTGCGGATCTGGGCAGTCCGCCGGTGGTGCTGGCATCCTTGGGCTATATCGTCTTGGCGGCTGATTACGTGGGTTACGGCGCGTCGAGCGGGGCTGCTCACCCTTACTTGCTGTCTGCTCCTTCTGCATCGGCGGTCATCGATTTGTTGACTGCCGCAAAGTATTGGCGGCAAACGCTGCACGTACCCGACAACAAGCAACTCTTTCTGACGGGCTACTCGGAAGGGGGCTATGTGACGATGGCAACCCATAGAGCGCTGCAAGCTGGCACCTCGATGCATCGCAATGAGCTTGTTCGTGTGCTGGCGGGCGCCGGCCCCTACAACGTCGGAATAACTCTGGACGAGCAACTCAAAATTGTGCGCCGAGACTATTTCCCGCTTGGCGAGTTGCTCAATCCGGGATTTCTGAAATACCTCAGCGATGCGGATCGGCACAATGTGCGCGATCTGCTGCTTCGGCTGGTATTGGGAGCCGATGCCGATGCGATCTTCATGCCTACGGTTATCGACAACTATCTGGCGGACGATCGATCGGCCATTGAACACCTGAGTGATGTGTTTGACTGGCGCCCCGAGGTTCCAGTGGATCTCTTTCATGGTCGTGACGACCTTACCATCTCCTACCTGAGCGCGAGCAGTACGTTACAAGCCATGCAGACCAGAGGTGCCGGCAATCTGGTCACTTTGACGGACTGCACGGCCCAGCCAGCCGGACACCTGCAGTGCGTGTTGCCCTATTGGCGATTTATGCTGGGTCAATTCGCCAAGGTCGCAAAGGATCTTTGATTTGCGTTTGGAGTTGAACGTGGGCCTTCAGTCTATTTGCGCCAATCGTCGCCGATACCGCCGCGCTGTGGCAGTGCCCATAGTCGAAGCAGTCATTTATGACATTGGGCGCGTCCGGCTGCAGGACAGCGAAAGCGGACGCCTCGGTGCGCCGGGGCAGCTCGCGAGCGAAGATCGGCGTCGCACAGTCGCGCGTTCCTCTTGCCGGTCGGCGGAGGGCGGAGGGCGGAGTTCGACGGCAAACACTGAACATGACATCTGATCTCGATTCCCTCCTGATCACGCGCCGCGGGCCGCGATCGCTGCGGGAGCTCGTCTTCTCTCGGCGGCTGAACGTCCTGGTGCTGGCGCCGCATCCCGACGACTTCGACGCGATCGGACTCAGCTTGCGCCATCTGCACCGCGAGGGCCACGCCTTGCATGTTGCCGTCCTCACCACCGGCGCGAGCGGCGTCGATGATGGCTTCGAAGGAGCTTCCAGCGATGCGGACAAGGCTGCGCTGCGTGAGGCCGAACAGCGAGACAGCTGCGCCTTCTTCGGGCTGCCGCCGGAGCGGCTGGACTTGCTGCGGCTCTGGCGGAACCAGGCGGGCGCGGGCGCGGACGGGAACGGGTCGGCCGGGACGGATCGGGCCGACGATTTGGCTCCGCTTCGGTCGTGGCTGGCCGGTCGACCGGCGGACTTGCTGTTCATGCCCCATGGCAGCGACAGCAACCGCACGCACCGCCGCACTTCTGAAACCATCTGCGCCTTGGCGGCCGAGCAACAGTTGAACGCCTGGGCCTGCCTCAACCAGGATGCCAAGACGCTGCAGATGCGGGTGGATCTGTACTTCGATTTCGACGAGGAGGACGCGGCCTGGAAGGGGCAGTTGCTGCGCTCCCACAGATCGCAGCAGGCGCGAAACCTGCGCACGCGCGGGAGCGGGTTCGACGCTCGCGTGCTGCAGGTCAACCGCCAGGCGGGCGAGGCACTGGGCACGCTGCGGCCCTATGCCGAGGCGTTCGAACTGATGCGACTTGGCTCTGCGCGCTGATGCCGGCGCAGCAGCCGCGCGCCGCCAGGCGAAGCGAATCAGTGTCGGCCGAGTTCATCGCCGCCGACGTAGATACGATTGAGTACCGGCGTGATGACCAGTTCGTTGATGCACACGTGGGGCGGCATTTCCGCGATGAAGCGAATCGTCCGGCCAAGATCGATCTCCTGCAACATGCGGGCTTTGTCCGCCTCACTCGGTTCGATCGGACGAAGCTTCAGGATCGGCGTTGCGGCCTCGCCGGGGCAGAGCGCCGTGGCCCTCAATCCGTTGACCCCTTCCTCGATGTTGAACGAATGGGTCAGAGCGATCATGCCGGCCTTGCTTGCCGTGTACGCAGGTCCCGTCAGATAGCTCAGGTGCCATCCGGCGAACGAAGCGACGTTGATGACGGTCCCTTGCCGGCGCGTCCGCATACCTTCCGCGACGGCAAGCGTGCAATAGGCCGCCCCATTGAGGTTGGTCGCGACCACGCGTTCGAACGTTGAACCGTCAGTTTCCTTCCAGTAACGCCTTGGAAAATTGACGCCGGCGCTGTTCACGAGAATGTCAATGCCGCCAAGTTCCGCAGCGATCGCCTGTGCGGTGGCGGAGACTGCATTCCTGTCCGAGACATCCAGCACGGCGGCGCTGATCCTGCCTTGCGGTACACCCTGTGCGATGGCCGATTCGACTGCGGAATTCAGTTTGGATTCGTCACGCCCGGAGATGACGACCCGGCAGCCTGCACGTGCAAGCTCCGTCGCGCCGGCCAATCCGATGCCACTTCCGCCCCCGGTGATCCACGCTACCTTTCCATCAAGAAATGTCCCCTGGCTCATGATTTGTCCCTGCTTGGTTGTGGCCGATGATCGATGTTACTGAGGGTGGCGATGAGGGTCAATCGACGGAAAACGCTGCATCGGCCACCATTCGCTGGACGATTTCGGCTGCCGGTTCGATGAACTGCGTCATGGATGCTTCCTTCCAGGAGCCGGCTGTCAAGATCCCGCTTTTGGATGCTATACCGTACCCGGCATGACCCTGCGAAGGATACTGCCGCTGTACCTCGTAGCCATGCGTCACAGTCTTCACGCATTCTTTGCAGCAGGACGTCGTCCCCACTGCCGTGCGTTCCGTTGAAGCGATAAGGGCATCGCAGCACTCTGCGGCTCGACTCAACGGAGACTTGCATGAAGGACGAACGAAGTGTGGGGTCCGGCTCGTTCCGACTGTGTTTCCGTTCGCTGTTCGACAGCGGACGCGGGTACGCCTTCCCTTGCGATGGCAGCGGTCGGGTCGACCTCGATGAACTGAGCGAGTGCGCCCGCAACAACTACTTCTACGCCCGGGCGATGGTCGGCCGCGAGCTCGCCGTTCCGGCCGTGGAGTCGACCGAACCGCATTGAAGCGTGCAGCGGAAGTGCGGCCGCCGGCTGTGCCGGTCAGTCCCAGTCGCGGCCGCGCGAATGGTGCTCTTCCCATTCATGGTGGCGCCTCCAGTTCCGGCGGCGCCACTCGGCCTGCCGCCAGGCTCGCTGGTCTTCGTACGAGTAGCCATAGAACTGTCGCCCGGGGTTCACATACACCGGGGCGGGTTCGGAGTAGACCGGCGGCTCCACGTACACCGGGCGCGGCTGCACATAGACAGGCCGGGGCTGCACATAGACGGGCGCCGGCTCGACGTAGAAGCCGGGCGCGCCCTGCACGCCGATGGAAAAGTACACGTCGCTTCGGGCGTGGACGGCCGTCGCGGCACCGAAGGCTCCCAGAGCGAGAGCGGCCGTTGCGAGGAATCTGGTGGGGGTCAAGCGTTTCATGGAAGCTCCTTGGGTTGGCATGGTTCCCATGTTGAACGCGCCTGAGTGAACGCAAGCTGAACGGATTTCATCTAGTCCGGGACTTCGCACAGGCCCGTACGCGCCGGGCATGCATGACCGCTGGCGCTCAGCCCGCCGGGCGCGGATGCCGTCAGATCGCGCGCAAGACGATGTCGAGCCGTGCGCCACCCAGGTCGGCGCGGGACAGGGTCAACTCGCCGTGGTGGCTGGCCACCAGGTCATTGACCACCGCCAGGCCCACGCCATGGCCGGGCACCTTCTCGTCCATGCGCACGTGAAGCTGCAGGATGGACTGCGTGTCACTGAACCCGGGGCCGTCGTCCTCGACACGGATCTTCAATTGATCACCTTCGCGCGAAGCCCTCACGGCTACCCGATGCCTTGCCCACTTGGCAGCGTTGTCCAGCACGTTGCCGAGGATTTCAAAGGCATCGCCTTCGTCGATACGCCAGCTCAACTCCGGCGGGCAGTCGACGGTGAAGACGAGGCCTTTTCCGGCATAGACCTTGCCCAGCGAATCGCGGATGCGATTCAGGATCGGCGCTATGGGCAAATACGGCGCAAAGCGCGCGGAGCCGCTGGCTGCCGCCCGGCTGAGCTGGTGGCGAACAATGTCGTCCATGCGGGTCACCTGCTGCGCCACCATGGCGGGCAACTGTGCTGGATCGTTCAGCGCGGTGCGCAACACGGCCAGCGGGGTCTTCAGGCTGTGGGCGAGGAAACTCAGCGCTTCCTTGTATCGAGTCTGGCGAATACGCTCCTGCTTGATCAGGGTATTGAGGTTGTTGGTGAGCGCCGCGATTTCGGTGGGGTAGCGTCCCACGACCTCGGCCTGCTCGCCGTTCTCGATCCGCCGGATCTCCTGTGCTACGCGCCCGAGCGGCGCCAGGCCCCATTCCAGCAGCAACGTCTGGGACAGCAGCAGCAACACCGCCGCCCCGCCGAGCCAGGTCCACAAGGTGCGCCCGAAGACGCTGATCTCGCGATCGAACTCCGCCTTGTCTTCCAGCACGGAAAGAACCAGCGGTGCTGCAACTGTGCGGCCGGCCCAGTTGACACCGTAGGTGACCGCGAGGAAGGCGCCACCTGCTCCCTGCACGGTGTCGTAGCGCCACTGACCAACGGCCGAACTGCGCTGAAACGGCGGGCTGATGCCGACCGCCGACGCCGATTGCCATTCTTCACGCCGATTGACATTGAATATCTTCGCGTACAAGCCGGACCCCGGGAGCGACAGGCGCGGCTCCGGGAAAGCCGCGGGCATGACCAGAGCGCCGGCTGCATCGAGTTCCGCCCCCGCCAGGAGGAGATAGATCGTTCCTTGCAGGCGGGCGAAATGGGCCGCACGCACACTGTCCGCATGGGCGCGTTGCACCGCCACGCCAGCCCCGGCCACAAAGGCCATCAGCACCAGCGCAGCGCCCAGCAGCAGGCGCGCGCGAATGGAGGGGTCAAACCTCATCCGAGGGTGAAGCGGTAACCACGCCCGCGCAGCGTTTCTATGGGAATCAAGGTTCCGTCCGGGTCGAGCTTGCGGCGCAACCGCCCCACCAGCACTTCCAGCACATTGCTGTCCCGGTCTTCGTCGTGCGGGTACAGGTAGTCGGACAGCTCCTGTTTGCTCACGACCCGGGTGCGTTCCCGCACCAGATATTCAAGCACGCGGTACTCATAGGCCGTCAGGTCCATCACGGCCCCGTCGAGCCGGGCGATCTGCGCGGAAAGATCGATGGTCACCGGCCCCAGTGTGAGGACATCCGTCGCGGCTTTCAGCGAGCGCCGCAGCAAGGCCTTGACGCGCGCAGCCAGCTCGGGGTATTCAAAGGGTTTGACCAGATAGTCGTCCGCCCCGGCCTCCAGGCCCACCACCTTGTCCTGCCAGCTGCCGCGGGCGGTGAGGACCAGGATCGGAATGGTTCGCCCGTCGGAGCGCAAACGCTGAATGACCGTGAGCCCACTCAACTTGGGCAGTCCCAGGTCGACGATGGCAAGGTCCACCGGGTACTCGCGAGCCTGGAACAAACCGTCCTCGCCGTCGGCAGCCTGGTCGACCCGGTAGCCGTCGGCCTCGAGCCGGCGCGCCAATCCCAGTCGAAGCGCGGCATCATCCTCGATCAGCAACAAGCGCATGCCAACCGGCCCCCGCCCCCCGCCTAAAGCGGTTTCCCGCTGGCGACGTCGATCAGGATCACCCGGACTTCGCCTTGCGCGGTGAGCACCTTGACTCGCCATACCGGGCGACCCGCGGACTCGGATTTCTCCACCGACAGCACGCGCCCGCTGCTCAGGCGTTGCGCGACGGCGGCGGCATCGTTCCGGCTGACGTCGGCCCAGGCGGGGCTGGCCAGCACGATCAGGGCGACGCAGACCGATCTGACAAATGCGTTCATGGTGCGATGGGGATGGCCAAAATCGATCCGGGCATGGTACTACCGTTCGATGGGAGTGACCGACACCCGCAGTTGCAGATTCGGGCCGGGGTTTTCACGCATCAACGTGCTGTAGGACTGGCCCCGATACTCATAGCTGACACGGTAACCGTTGATGCGCGTTTGCACATCGCTCACGGTGCGGCAGCTCGTCACCTGGCGCGGAACCTCTTCGTACGAGTCCCGCCGGTCGCCATTGGCAAGCCGGTCGCCGGTGAAGGCGCCCACCACCGCGCCGACGGCCGTGGCGGCTTCCCGCCCATGACCCCCGCCGACCTGGTTTCCCAGCAAGGCGCCAGCCACGCCGCCGATCACGGCACCGCCGTAATCCTGCCCGCCGCCGGTGCGGCGAACTTCGTTGACCCAGTGGCTGGCGCACTCCTCGCGGGGAACAGCGACGCTTTCGTACTGCGGAGCTACGCTGCGGACGCGCGCGTTGTCGATGAAGGTCTCCGCGTGAAGCGCGACCACTCCGGTTCCGAGTAAACAGACAAGGGCAAGACGTTTCATGGAGGCTCCTCAGGGTTGGTATGGAGCACATCCTGATCGCCCTTATGTGAACGCAAGCTGAACAGAGTGCAAATTCGAGGCAGAACCCGTGTCCTGCGGCCTCCAATGAGCCTCTGAGGGTGGCTTCGGCGTGTCGGTCGCGTCGCGCAGCGGTGTGTCTGCTTATGGCCAAGCAGACGAGGCCTATGTCGAATGCCCTGCCGAGCGTTTGAGCTGGCTCAGGCGAGTTGCGCAACCCATACATCGACGCGACGCAGCGATGGGCCTGAAAGAAAAGGTTGGCTAGTCATTACCGAACGGCTGGGTTCACTGAAGTCGCGACCAACCGAGGCGCTTACCGAACATGGCAATGCGGAGCGACAATGACAGCTTCCCTTCCCAACTGCGAGGCCCGAAATGCCCCCGGCAAGAACGACGACGCCTATAAAGGCCCTCTTTGATCAGGCGCTCGATAGTATCCTCACAAGGACGTCCGATGTCATAGAGGATGAGTTCGAAGCCGCCGACCTGGGAAAAATCGCCTGAAGCGCGCCGCCGATGGCGTCGCCTCCCTAATTTGTCAAACCTCTCCCTGCTTGCCATGACCCAACACCTCACCGCCTTCCGCCAGGCGCGCGACCTGCTGCTGCAACTGCGCGACAACCATGCCGCTGCTGTGGACCAGTTCCGCTGGCCCTCCCTCGCCGAGTTCAACTGGGCGCTCGACCATTTCGACGCTCTGGCGAAGGGCAACGACTCGCTGGCACTCTGGATCGTCGAAGCCGACGGCACCGAGCAACGTTTCAGCTATGCCCAGATGTCAATGCGCTCATCGCAGGTGGCGAACTTCCTGAGAGCGCGCGGCGTGCAGCGGGGCGACCGCGTGCTGCTGATGCTGGGAAACGAGCCGGCGCTGTGGGAGACCATGTTGGCCGCCATGAAACTTGGCGCCGTGGTGATTCCAGCCAGTTCCCTGCTGACCAGCGAAGACCTGCGCGACCGCCTCGACCGTGGCAACGTTCGCCATGTCGTGACCGGAGCCGCGCACACGCCCAAGTTCCAGGAGCTCGAAGGCGGGTACACCCGCGTCTGCGTGGGCGCGCCGCAAGCGGGCTGGGCCGACTACGAGGCCTCGCGAGACGCGCCCATCACTTTCGCGCCGGAAGGCCGCACGCTCGCCACCGATCCGCTCCTGCTGTATTTCACGTCCGGGACCACCTCCAAGCCCAAGCTCGTGCTGCACACGCACCAGAGCTATCCCGTGGGCCACCTGTCCACGATGTTCTGGCTGGGCCTGCAGCCCGGCGACGTGCATCTGAACATCTCCTCGCCCGGATGGGCCAAGCACGCATGGAGCTGCGTGTTCGCGCCATGGAACGCCGGCGCGTGCGTCTTCATCCACAACACGCCACGCTTCTCCGCGCCGGCGCTGCTGGAGACACTGGCGCGCTGCGGCGTCACCAGCCTGTGCGCGCCCCCTACCGTCTGGCGCATGCTGATCCAGGAGGACCTGCGCGCCTGGAGAGACCGCCTGAAGCTGCGCTCGGTGGTCGGCGCGGGCGAGCCGCTCAACCCCGAAATCATCGAGCAGGTGCAGTCCGCCTGGGGCCTGCGTCTGCGCGACGGCTACGGGCAGACCGAAACGACGGCGCTGGTTGGCAACTCGCCCTCGCTGCCGGTGAAGCCCGGCTCGATGGGCAAGCCGCTGCCGGGCTACCGCATCGTGTTGCTGGACCTGGATGATCGGGAGGCCGATGAGGGCGAGGTCTGCATCGACCTGCGCGAGCGACCCGTGGGCCTGATGACTGGCTACCTGGACGACCCCGACAAGAATGCACAGGCCATGCGCGACGGTTTTTACCGCACCGGCGACACGGCTGCGCGTGACGCGGACGGCTACCTGACCTTCGTGGGCCGCTCGGACGACGTATTCAAGGCGTCCGACTACCGGATCAGCCCCTTCGAGCTGGAAAGCGCCTTGATGGAGCACGAAGCCGTGGTCGAAGTTGCCGTGGTCCCCAGCCCCGACCCCGTGCGGCTCGCGGTTCCCAAGGCGTACCTGATGCTGGCACCCGGCCGGACGGGCGACGCGGCGCTGGCCGAGAACATCATGGCTTTCGCTCGGCGCCAGCTCGCCCCCTACAAGCGCGTGCGCCGCATCGAATTCGTCAGCGAGCTGCCCAAGACCATCTCCGGCAAGATCCGGCGCGTGCAGCTGCGCGCGCAGGAAGCCTCTCGGTACGCCGCGGGACAGCGTGGCGAACACGAGTTCCGCGAAGAGGACTTTCCCGGGCTGCGACACGACGCTTGAGCGAAACCCGAGGAGCGAAGATGCGTGCAGTCCTTTATGAACAGGCGGGGTTAGTTGCGCGCTTACAGAACATCCAGCTGAAGTTCTTCATGGTGTACCACCTGGCTGAAGTCGACCGCGAGCGCGCGCAGGCGGCGCTCCAGCGAATGCTCGCGCGTGGCGGGCTTCTGCACAATGTGACTCAGCGCCTGCCGCTGGAAAAGGCGTTGAAGCGCACGAGATGGTCGAGCAGGGCCGCGCGACATTTCTGGAAGCGGGCGCACCGTGCCATTTCAGTCGGCCTTGTTTCGCCCATGGGAAAATTGCCCAATGCCCTTGCTTTGTCTCCTGCCCACTGCCCTGCTTCATACGGCGTTCTACAAATTCACGCCGCTACCGCACCCTGAACAAGTGGCCGCCCTCTTGCGCGAGCTGGTGTCGCAGCAGCGGGTAGACGGGCTGACCGGCAGCATTCTGGTGGCCACCGAAGGCATCAACGGCATGCTGGCCGGTACGCCGGAAGCAGTGAACCGCATCGAAGAGGCTCTTCTGCAGGATCCGGCCTTCGCAGGCGCCTTCACGGGCATGGTTTTCAAGCGCAGTGCGTGCACCACGCGCCCCTTCGGCAAGATGAAGGTGCACGTCAAAAAAGAGATCGTGCCGCTCGGCATTGATGGGGTGGATGCGCGCAGGACCGGCATCACCGTCAGCCCGCAAGATTGGCGCGAACTGATCAGGCAGCCCGATCTGGTGCTGCTGGACAACCGCAACAGCTTCGAGTATCGCCTGGGGCATTTCGAAGGCGCCATCGACCCGCAGGTGGCCAACTTCCGCGACTTTCCCGCCTACGTGCGGGCTTGCGCCCCGGAGTGGAAGGCCCAGGGCAAGCGCGTCGCGATGTACTGCACGGGCGGCATTCGGTGCGAAAAAACCAGCGCCTGGATGCTGGACATGGATCTACCCGTCTACCAACTTGAAGGCGGCATCCTCAACTACTTCCAGCAGATGCCGGATGCGGGGCGTGACTGGCGAGGCGAGTGCTTCGTGTTCGACAACCGCGTGGCGTTGGACACCCGGCTGCAGGAAACCGCCCGTACGCTGGAGGACGTGTACCGGGACGAACCGGACGGTGCCTGGCGGCTGGAGCGTGCCCGGCGGCTGGCAGAGGCAGGTCATGACCAGCCCGAAAAGTCGGTGACGTAGCCCATGCTGCCCATCCGCGACGGCGTCGGTCCCAGCCAGGTGTCACTGCCGGCAGGTCGCTGGACCTGCATGCTCGACTTCCTGGTGGAACGGTTCCCGTCGATCGCCGCGACCGAATGGATCGCGCGCATGGCGGGCGGCGATGTCGTCGACGGCGCCGGCCGTCGCGTCGCACCGGAGCAGCCCTACCTTCCCTATAGCAAGCTGTACTACTACCGTACTGTTCCGTACGAGATTCCCAATGCGGCGCAGGCTTGCGTGCTGTTCGAGGACGAACTGCTGGTGGTGGCCGACAAGCCGCACTTTTTACCCGTTACGCCGGCCGGCGAATACCTGCAGGAGACCCTGCTTGTCCGGTTGCGCCGGAAGCTCGGCCTCCATGCGCTGACGCCTTTACATCGAATCGACCGAGAGACCGCCGGCGTCGTGCTGTTCGCCAAGCAGCCCGCGACCTGCGCGGGCTATCACACCCTCTTTGCCGACCGCCAAGTCGCCAAGACCTACCAGGCCATCGCGCCCAGCAATGCGCTGCTGCAATTCCCCCTGACTCGCACCAGCACTCTGGTGACCAGCGATCACTTCATGCAGATGCGTGAGGCGCCTGACGATGCGGCGAAAGGACGGGAGCCGAACGCGCGGACCGAGATCGAGTTGATGGAAACACGCGGCACCCAGGGACGCTACCGCCTTCGCCCTCTCACCGGCAAGCGTCACCAGTTGCGGGTGCACATGGCAGCCTTGGGACTGCCCATCCTGGGCGACCGCATCTATCCGAGCTTGCTGCCGCGAGGCGGTGACGAGGTCGGGAACCCGCTGAGGCTGCTCGCGGAAAGCATCGCATTTCGCGACCCCGTGACCGGTGAGGAACGCAGCTTTGCCAGCCGGCAGCAGCTGCACTTCCCCCCTACGTCGCTGGATTGATCGCTTCACGCGCCCTGCTGCGGGGCGCTGCGGGCATCTTTTTTTCTTGAAGCAATGGCCACGCGGCACGTAGCCATGTCTGGCCCCCCAGGCATCTATGAGGTGGCGTCCGCTCACTGCTGGGCCCCATGAGGGCGCGGCGATGCGTCAAAATGGCCGGGTTGAGGAGGAAAGACGATGCCATACATCCGAGTGGACGTCGCGTTTACGGCTGCAGCCGCCGCGGCGCTTCGGGCTGAGCTGGGTGCTGACTGGGATACGCCACGGCTCATTTTCACTCTCGAGCCTCTTCATGCCACGGGCAAGCTGCCGTGCGCGGGCGATCTGATCGCCGATCTCAGGCTGACTGATCGCGTCTGGCGAGTCGAGCAGCGTTCGCTCCTGGCCGACGAGCACGCCAACGCCACGATTTCACTCCTGGTCAGCGAAGCCCCGAAAGCAAAGCTCACGTGTGACATTCAGGATGAGCGCGTTCAGCTGACTGACGATGCGCGAGCGGCGGTGTTCGCAGAGTACGCTGGCCGGGAGCAACCTTCCGAGTGCCGCTTGCTGATGGCCGCCCTCAGCGCGGTCCCTGATCTGAGGGCTGGGGATGTCGTGCAGGACACGGGCTTCTCCCGTCATATGTTCTTCATCGAGGAGCGGCTCTTTCTGTGGACCCCATCGAACGAAGTGCACATGCGCTACCTTCTGGACGTGGGCATGAAGGCCGGCGACTGGAAGCACTGACGCCAGTGATGTAGTCATGTGAGGCGCAACAGCGATACATGCAAGGGCGCAACGAACCGGTCGCCTTCAAGACTCCGTTGACTTGATAGTGAGCCGAGGTCCATTTTCGCGAGCTACACTGGTGATCGCGACCACATCGACGGCTTCCCCGGAGAGCAACCGCCGTGGCCACGCGCTGCAATTGATCCGCGCCCGGCTGTTCACCGCAGCGCGGCAGCGCGCCGCCGACAAAACCCCCTGACCCACAGGAAGAAGTGCGCGGGACTGTCTCTTCCCGCCCTGCCCGCACAGGCCAGGATCGGACGCGACAGGCAGGCAGAATACGCCCATGCAAGGTTCTCCCTCCCGCTCCGCCCAGCCGCGCAACCCTCTGCACGGCATGACGCTGGAGGCCATCGTCAGGGCCCTCGAGGCTCACTACGGGTGGTCCGAGCTGGGAGTGCGCATACCGGTGCGCTGCTTCACGCACGAGCCGAGCATCGCATCGAGCCTGAGATTCCTGCGCAAAACGCCCTGGGCTCGCGAGAAGGTGGAAAGCCTCTACCTTTTGATGCTGCGCGATGCACGCCGCACGGAACGCCCGCGTCGACCACTCGGCACAATCGCACCCACGACAATCATCTCCCGACGGATCACCATGCAGATTTCCCAAGAGTCCCTGGACCAGCTGTTCTTGAAGGCGCGCACCGCCAACGGCTTCACCGACCAGCCGGTCGACGCGGCGCTGCTGCGCAAGGTCTACGACATCGCCAGGATGGGCCCGACCTCGATGAACACCCAGCCCACGCGCTATGTGTTCCTCACCACGCCGGCCGCGCGCGCGCGGCTGGTGCCGGCGCTGTCGCCGGGCAACGTGGACAAGACCCGCGCCGCGCCGGTGACGGTGATCGTGGCCACCGACACGCGCTTTCACGAGCACATGCCGCAGGTCTGGCACCGCCCCGGCGCCAAGGAGAACTTCGAGTCCAACCCGGCGCTGGCCACGGCCACGGCCAACCGGAACAGCACGCTGGGCGAGGCCTACTTCATCATCGCCGCGCGGGCCCTCGGCCTGGACTGCGGCCCGATGAGCGGCGTGGACCTGGCCAAGGTCAATGCCGGGTTCTTCCCCGACGGCCGCTGGCAGGCCAACTTCCTGATCAACCTGGGCTACAGCGACGACAGCAAGCTGTTCGACCGCAACCAGCGCCCGTCCTTCGAGCAGGCCTGCCAGGTCCTCTGAGGGGCCTTACCCCGCCTCGCCCACGGCCTGGCGGATGATTTCCGCCATCTGCCGCACGGTGGGTGAGCGGCTGGCGCCGCGGCGCCACAGCAGGCCCGGCGTGCGCACCGGCGTCGGGTCTTCCAGCGGGATCACGCGCAGGTCGGCCGTCGGTTGCACCGCGGTCTCGGTGATGATGCCGGCCAGGTCCGTCAGGCGAATCAGCTCGATCATCGGCGAGATCGAGTTGAGCTGCGCCACCACCAGCGGCACCGCGCCGGCCGCCTCGAAGCACTCTTCCAGCAGTTGCCGCGTCGCGAAGCTCTCGGGCAGCAGCACCATGCGCAGGTGGTGCAGTTCCACCATCCGCACCCGGCGCCAGCGCGCCAGTGGGTGCGAGGCCGCCACCACCAGGCGCATCTCCTCCTTGTACAGCGGCTCGAACCACAGGTCACCGGTCTCGGCCGGCTGGTAGGAGACGGCGAGGTCGAGCGCGTCGTTGACTATGCCCTGGGCGATGGCGCCGGCCGACAGCTCCTCCACCGTCACCTGGTGGCCCGGATGCTGGTTCAGGAAGGTGGATACGCACAGCGGCACCATGCGCCTGTTGAAGCTGGGCGTGGTGCCCAGCCGGATGTGGCTGGTGGGCGCGTCGCCCGGGTTGCGCAGGGCCTGCACGCCCCGGTCGATCTGGGCCAGGGCCGGCGCCATGTAGCTGCGCAGCAGCTCGCCGGCCTCGGTCATGCGCACCTTCTTGCCGGAGCGGTCGAACAGCACCACGCCGAGCTCCTCCTCCATCTGCCGGATCTGGTGCGACAGCGTTGACTGCGTCACGTGCAGTCGCTCGACGGCTCGGGTGAAGTTGAGCGTTTCGGCCACTGCGTCGAAAATGGCGCACGTGTCTCAGTTCCATGGGGTTTCCCGGGGGGCAGAACCATTGACGGTATCGATGATATCTGTCGAAATAAGTCATTTCCGATTGATGGAAGCCGCCCCTAGACTGCGCCCACAACGAAATTCATCGGTTCCTGCGTGCCACGCACGGGCCGCCCGAAGCCACAGGAGACAAGCACATGTCGCAATACGCCGCGCAAGACATCGGTCAAGCCGTCATCGACCGCATGGCCGATGCCCCGAACCCGCGTTTCAAGGAGGTGATGACCGCCCTGATCCAGCACCTCCATGCCTTCGCGCAGGAGGTGCAGCTCACCCCCGACGAATGGATGGCCGGCATCCAGTTCCTCACCGACGTGGCCAAGATGTGCGATGAAAAGCGCCAGGAGTTCATCCTGCTATCGGACACGCTGGGCCTGTCGATGCTGGTGGTGGCGATCCAGCAGGCCAGGGGCGCCGCCCGGTACCAGCCGCAGCCTGGCGAATCGGCCCCCACCGAGGCCACGGTGCTCGGCCCCTTCTACTGGGAGGGTGCGCCGGTGCTGCCGGCCGGCGCCAACATCGCCGAAGGCGCGCCGGGCGAGCCGGCCTGGTACCACGGGCGCGTGACCGACCTGGGCGGCAAGCCCGTGGCCAACGCGGCGCTGGATGTGTGGTCGGGCGATGCCGAAGGCTTCTATGACCTGCAAAAGGGCCCTGATGCGCCGATGCAGCTGCGCGCGCGCTTTCACACCGACGCCGACGGCCGCTACAGCTTCTGGTCGATCAAGCCCACCTACTACCCGGTGCCCGACGACGGCCCGGTGGGCAGGATGCTGCGCGGCATGGGCCGCCACCCCAACCGGCCGGGCCACATGCACACCATGCTGCATGCCAAGGGCCACCAGCCGCTGATCACCCACCTGTTCGATGCCGACAGCCCCTACATCGACTCGGACGCCGTCTTCGGCGTGCGCGACAGCCTGATCGTCAAGTTCGGCCAACATGCGCCAGGCACCGCGCCCGACGGCCGCGTGCTCGCCAAGACCTGGTACGACTGCGCCTACGACTTCCGCCTGGTGCCCGCTGCCTGAACCGCGCTGCGAGCCTTCCCTTTCTTTTTCTCCCGGAGAACCACCTTGAAAATCGGCAAGGCCACCGTGCCGCGCTCGGCCATCTGCACGTCCAACGAAGACCGCATCGTGGTGCGGGGCGCAGACCTGTCCGAAGAACTGATCGGCCAGATCAACTTCGGCGACTACTTCTTCCTGCAGGTCACCGGCCTGTCCAAGGCCTTTCGCGCCGTGCAGGCGCTCGACCGCGTGACGCTGCAGGTGCGGCGCGGCGCGGCGCGGCGAGATCCTGGGGCTGCTGGGCCCCAACGGTTCGGGCAAGTCGACCTTCATCAACGTGGTCAGCGGCCACTTTGCGCCCTCGGGCGGACAGGTGCGCTTCGAGGGGCGCAGCCTCGAGGGGCTCGATGCCCACCAGATCGCGCGCCGCGGCATCGCCCGCACCTACCAGATCCCGCGGCCCTTTGCCCAGATGACGGTGCTGCAGAACGTGGCCCTGGTGGCCCACTTCGGAAGCGCGGGCCTGACGCAGCATCAGGCCGAGCAGGAGGCCTGGACCTGGCTGGCGTTCACCGGCCTGAAGGACAAGGCCCACAGCCGGCCCGACGACATCAACCTGCACCAGCGCAAGTTCCTGGAACTGGCGCGAGCGCTGGCCGCGCGGCCGCGCCTGGTGCTGCTGGACGAGGTGCTCTCGGGCCTGACGCCGGGCGAGATCAACGAGGCCATCGCGTTGATCCGCAAGATCCGCGAGCGCGGTTCGACCATCGTCTTTGTCGAGCACGTGATGCGTGCGGTGATGGCCCTGGCCGACCGCGTGGCGGTGTTCGACCAGGACCGGCTGCTGGCCATTGGCGAGGCCCGGCAGGTGATGAGCGATCCCGAGGTGATCACTGCCTACCTGGGCACGGCCATCCTCGACACCGGGGCTGCCCGGGCCACGCAGGAGGCGGCCCGTGCTTGAAGTCAGCGCGATTTCGGTCCACTACGGCGCGGCGCCCGCGCTGTGGGACGTGAGCCTGCAGGTGGGCGACGGCGAGCTGGTCTGCGTGGTCGGCCCCAACGGCGCGGGCAAGGCGACCCTGATCAACGCCATCGCCGGAATGCACCGCGTGCGCGCGGGGCAAATGCACTTCAATGGCCGCGACATCACGCAGCTGCCCAGCCACCGCTTCTGCGACGCAGGCATCGCCATCGTGCCCGAGGGCCGGCGCCTGTTCACCCAGATGAGCGTGCTGGACAACCTGGTGCTGGGCAGTTTCATCGGCCGCGCCAAGGCCCGTCGCAAGGACACGCTCGAGCGGGTGCTGGAGCTGTTTCCGGTGATGAAGATCAAGCTGCGCCAGCAGGCCGGATCGCTCTCGGGCGGGCAGCAGCAGATGGTGGCGATCGGCCGCGCGCTGATGGCCTGCCCCGACCTGCTGCTGCTGGACGAGCCCTCGCTGGGACTGTCGCCGCTGGTGGTGCACGACATGTTCCGCGCCATCCGCAAGGTCAACGCCCAGGGCACCTCGGTGCTGCTGGTCGAGCAGAATGTGGCCATGGCCATGGCGCTGGCCCAGCGCGCCTATGTCGTGGAAGAGGGCCGCATCGTGGCCGAGGGCCCGGCCGACGAGCTGCTGCGGCAGCCGGAGATCCAGCGTGCCTACCTGGGGCTGGAGGCGGCCTGATCCGCTCGCACCTGGCCAAGGTTTCGATGCCTGAACCTTGAAGTGGTGGAGGTCGGCGCCGTGGTGGTGGACTTACGCAGCGACAGTGGCACCTTCGATGCCGTGGCGTGCCAAGGCGTCGGCGACAAAACCCGTTCGCTTCTGCTGCGCGATGAAGGAATCGAGGAAGGCAATCGCCTGCTCCGAGCCGCCTCTGCGCATCGCCATCGCTTGCTGGATGACCATGAATCGGCCGGGAAGCAGCCGGACGCCGCCGAGCCGTGCGGCATCAGCCTGCAATTGCTGCTTCACGCCGGCGGCTGCGTGTGTGTCGGTGCGCGCGAGCATCTCCTGAACGACTTCCTCCGAGGTGGGTACCTTGATGAGGCGCGCGTGTTTCAAAGTGCGGCTCAGGAACAGCTCGTAGGCGCTGCCATCACCGACCACCAGGACGGTTCCGGGCTGATCCACGGCAGCGTTGTCCTGCAGCGGAGAGTCATTGCGAACCAGGTAGCAGCCCTCGATCTCCACGTACGGTGGTGTGAAGTGGATGCGCTCGGCCCGCTTGGGATCGATGGCCAGGAAGGCGACATCGGCCAGTCCGTCGGCGAGAGCGCCACCGGAGTGCGCCGCCGAATCGTATTCCTGGAACGAGACCTCGACCCCCAGCAGCCCGGCAAATGCGCGCGCCAGATCGACGGTGACTCCTGCCGGACGCTCCCGGGCGGTCCTGCTGTGCGCGAGGACGGCGTTGCCCATGTTGAGGGCGGCCCGCAGGCGCCCGGTTGGCGCGAATTCGCGCACCAGTGAAGTGTCGGCCGTCATGTTGTCCTTCCGTGCGGGGTGACTGTTCGCGGATTGTGCACGCTGCAGGTCGATCCGCTGCATGCGCCTCAGGGACGCGCGTGCACGAGCACGCCCGGCGGCGCGGGTTGCACCAGGAAGCGCGCGGCCGTCAGTCGCTCCAGCAGCCACATCGCGGTGGCAGCGTGCGAGCTGAGCTGCGAAGCGCGAAAGACCGACGGTCGGTCGGCCAGCGCACGCAACACGATTGCACCGCCGGGGCCGGATGCGAGTTCGGGACTGCAGACCTCCACCCTCGCATCGACCGGCATACCCGGCGGCAGGTCAGCTCGTGCGGCCCGCTCCATCCGCTCGGCGATCTGCCGCGGAAGACGGGCGACATGCACGAGCGCCTCGATGCGCTCGACGGGCCCGGCCTCCTCCACGGCGAACGGCCGCAGACGGCTCGTCGGCTGCAAGGCCAGCCGCACCTCGCCTCCGCCCTTGGGGTAGTAGCCGCACCGCACGATGCTCAGCTCGGCATCCACGCCCATTCCTTCCAGCAGCGGCAGCAGCACCAAGCGCACGTAGTCCACCGGCGGCGCCGCGCGCACATCCGTGCCGCCGCGAATCGTCACCACCACCCGCTCGCCGGTGGCCACCGCTGCGGGCAGCATGGCCTGCAACACGAGCGCGATGCTGCCGGCCGTGCCGACATCGATGTCGAACTCCCCGCCATGCGACCGTCGCGGCCGGAACGAGAGCACGGTCGAGCGCAGGTCCACACCCTCGCACTGGGCGTCGCAGAGCGCGGCCACGGCGTGCACGGCGGCAGCGTGTTGCGCGGCAAGGCCCGGCACGCGGCGGCGGGCGCGGATGTTCACGATGCGAACCGGCACACCGCTGGCGGCGGCGACCGCCACCGTCGTGCGGACGAGCTGGCCACCACCCTCGCCATGCGCACCGTCGATCTCGACCGTGACGGGGGGTGCTCAGCCTGGCCTGCCCACCGGCATCAGTGCCAGCGGCCTCACACCGGCGGAAAGTCCCAGTGCCTGCGCAACGCCGTCGTCGTCGAAGGCGCCGACCACCACGGTGCCCAACCCCAGCGCAGCAGCCTTCAAGGCGACGTTCTGCGAGGCGGCACCTGCCTCGAAGGCAACATAGCGGCTGGCCCGTGCGCCGTACTTCGCGGCCGTGCGGGCGGGTATTGCCGTGATGGCCAGCACCAGGGGAGCTGCTGCGACCGCCGGTTGTCCGCCTGCGGCCCGGCTCAGCTCAGGCCCGCCGCGGTGCTCGAGCGTTCGTTCGATGGCGTGCGCAGCGGGTGCGTAGCGATAGACGCCGGATGCCAAGCCGTCGACATGCCTGGCGACCACGTAGAGTTCCAGCGGAGACAGGGCACCGGCCGAAGGCGCGGTTCGAAGCCCGCGATCGCTGGAAACTCCCTGTGCCGCCCAGAGCAGCTCGGACACGGCGGCCAGGCTCAGCGCCTGGGTTGTATAGCTGCGCGTCGACCGCCGCTGCGCCAACGCAGCCTGCAGCGAACGCGCTTCGCCGCGCGCGGGCGGCGTGAGGCTGATGGAATTCGCCGCCTCGGCCATGGTTGAGCGGGGCATGAGGCCGGCCGTGAGGCCCAGCCCGGCTGCGGCGACCAGCGTCCGTCGGCCCGGTCCCTCTTGCCGGCGGCCGCGTGCGAGTTGGATCAGAGGCATGATCTGCAGTCCCTTCAAGTCACTCTAGGCCGAACGTGCCACAACCGATTGACTTCGCTCAAGGGGTCGTCGGTCTGAATGGCAGGAGGTGGTGCCCGGGTTCGTCATGCACCTGCCACAGCCGCGCGAACTCGACCGTCAGCTGCTGAGTGACTTCGTGTAGGCCCGGTTGAAGCGACGTAAGTTCGCCTGATCGACAGCCGCATCGCTTGCGCCACATCAATGCGGATCCCACCGTCGTGGCTAGATTGGATCCTGAACGTTCTTCCGATCTGCACCTCGCGAAGGAGACCCGGATGATTCATGAGCAAGTCGTGGCGGGCACGCTGGGGGTTGTCGCCGACTCCGCGAGCGAGTGGTTCGCTGCCCACCTCCTGCCGGGCTCAGGTGAATGATCGACGTCTTCGCCAACCGCACCGAGGCCGGCCGGCTGCTGGCCAGAGAGCTTCTCGCACGGAAGTGGGTCGATCCGGTGGTGCTTGCGCTGCCGCGCGGCGGCGCTACTTGAGAGAGGCAGCGATGAACAGCCTACCGGATCTTTCGCAACGCGTGACGGCCGCTCTGGAGTTCGAGCGGCGCATCAACCTGCATCGGTTCCCGATTCGCGTGACGTCCAGCGGCCGCACGCTGGTGCTGGAGGGCCACGTGGAAAACGTCGCGGCCAAGCGCATCGCAGCGCGGATCGCCAGCGAGATCGCGGGCGCCGAGAGCGCCGTCGTCGATGCCCTCGATGTCGTACCGGCTGTCTCCCGGCCGGACGGGGACATGCTGGATGCCTTGACACGAATGCTGCTCGACTCTCCGGAGCTCAGGCCCCTCACCATCCGCCGGCGCCATCGCGATGCGCTGGAGACGCTGCGCACGGCGACTGCGGAGGGGCCGCCGGGCGAGATCGAGTTCAGCGTGAGGCAGGGCGTGGTCGAGCTTGCCGGCAGCGTGCCAAGCCTGTCGCACCGGCGCGTCGTGGAAGCGCTCGCCTGGTGGCTCGGCGGCTGTCGCAGCGTCATCAACCGGCTGCGCGTCGAGCCGCCCGAACGGGATGGCGACGACGAACTGGCCGACGCCGTGGGGCTGGTGCTGGAGATCGATCCTTCGCTTCCGGAGTCGCAGCCGATCGGCGTCGACGTCACCCTCGGAGTGGTCACGCTCACTGGCTCCCTGCAGAATGACGCCCAGAGGCAAAGGGCCGAGCACGACACATGGTGCGTCGACGGGGTCCGCGAGGTCTGCAATGCGATCCAGGTCTTTCCATGACCAGTGTGAATTGATCGCGGACGGCGCATGCGATGCTGCCGGCCCTCGAGGAACACGGTGAGTGTGTCGCTTGGGAGGTCGACCCCGTGCGGAAGGCCGCCGGCGGTCTCTACGCGGCCGCGATCCGCACCGGGATGCGCCGCCGGCCGAAGCCACGCTCGAACTTCGGCGCGAAGCGCCCTGCGATGCGGGTGCCGCAATGCGGGCAGTTGCCCTCGGCGTCCAGCGCGTAGTGCAGCACCGCATGCCAGTCGCGCTCGATCAGCGGCGCGGCGCAGCCGGGGCAGAACGTGGTGTCGCCTTCGGCGTCGTGCACATTGCCCGTGTAGACGTGGCGCAAGCCGTTGTCCAGGGCGATGCCGCGAGCGCGCGTCAGCGTGGACTGCGGGGTGGCGGGCACGTCGCCCATCTTGTAGTCGGGATGGAAGGCGCTGAAGTGCAGCGGCACCTCGGACCCGAGATGCCCGGCGATCCAGCGTGTCATCGCCTCGAGCTCCGGCGTGCTGTCGTTGAGCCCGGGGATCAGCAGCGTGGTGATCTCCAGCCAGCACTTCGTGTCGTGCACGATGTGCTGCAGCGTGTCGAGCACGGGTGCGAGGTGCGATCCCGTCTGCTGCTGATAGAACTCATCGCTGAAGGCCTTCAGGTCGACGTTGGCCGCATCCATCTTCCCGAAGAACGCGCGCCGGGGCTCGGCGCGGATGTAGCCGGCCGTCACGGCCACCGTCTTCAGCCCCAAAGCGTGGCAGGCGTCGGCCGTGTCCATCGCGTATTCGGCAAAGATCACCGGGTCGTTGCAGGTGAAGGCCACGCTGGCCGCGCCGCTTTCCTGGGCGGCTTGGGCGATGCCCTGGGGCGATGCGGCGTCCAGCAGCCGGTCCATCTGGCGGCTCTTGGAGATGTCCCAGTTCTGGCAGAACTTGCAGGCCAGGTTGCAGCCGGCGGTGCCGAACGAGAGCACGCTGGAGCCGGGCAGGAAATGGTTCAGTGGCTTCTTCTCGATCGGGTCGATGCAGAAGCCCGAGCTGCGTCCATAGGTGGTCAGCAGCATCTCCTGCCCCACGCGCTGGCGCACGAAGCACAGCCCGCGCTGGCCCTCGTGCAGCTTGCAGTCGCGCGGACACAGGTCGCATTGGATGCGGCCGTCGGGCAGCGCGTGCCACCAGCGGGCCGGGGTGCCTGTCTCAGGGGTTGAAGAGTCGTCGCGTACGCTGACGCCGCGGTCTGGTGGTGTCATCGGATGAATATAGGGGCATGCCGGCGTCGATCAAGCGCTGCAGCAGCGACAGTCGCACGGCCACGCAAGCGATTGCGCGCACCGCCAGCGGCCAGATGCTTGCGCTCGGTCAAACGGGGATGGCGCCGATGCGCCTATGTTTCCTGCATCGCACACGAGCCCAGGAGCGACCCCATGCCTGACAGCCACCTCCAGGTCGGAGCCCCCGACCCCGAACGGGAAACTTCACCCATCATCGACGACGACGAGAAGGAGGACATCGAGCCGGAGGGCCCCGGCGGCTATTGCCAGTTCAACGGCGTCGCCTTCCGGATTGGCGAATACGTGCTCAGCGGTAGCGAACTGCTGCGCTGCGAAGTACCGGGCCTGTGGGTGCGCGAGGGCGAGCTTCGCACGGATCAGCTCCCACGCTCCTGAGCCGGACGGCTGCCCCCGCCTCGACCATGGACGACCTGTGGCTCGGCATCCGGCTGCTGCTGTTGCTTGGCGTGGCCAACAGCGCCCCGATCGCCACCAAGCGATTGCTCGGCCCCCGGTGGAGCTGGCCTTTGGATGGGGGCCTGCGCTTGCCCGACGGCCGCCCACTGCTGGGCTCATCCAAGACTGTGCGCGGCGTCGTTGCGGCCGTCGCGGCATGCACGCTCTGCGCGCCGGTCCTGGGCTTTCCCATCGCAGCGGGCGCGCTCACCGGCGCCGTCGCAATGGCGGGCGATGCGCTGTCGAGTTTCGTCAAGCGCCGACTGGCCATCGAGCCCAGCGGCAAGGCGTTCGGGATCGACCAGATTCCGGAATCATTGTTGCCGCTGCTGGCGCTGCAGAGCATGCTGAACCTGCCGCTGCTTCTGATCGCCGCGATCACTGCGGCCTTTGTCCTGCTCGAAATCCCCGTGGCGCGCCTGTCCTATCGGCTGGGGCTGCGCGACCGGCCTTACTGAGCGTCGCGGCCGGTTTGCACGCGGGTCAGCCGGTGCAGCGTGACTTCCGGTGGGCAGTTGAAGCGCGCGTCGATGATCGACGAGCCGCAACCGGCCGAGGTGTAGCCCGTGAAGCCGCCATAGCGCCACGGCCCGCGCGCGAAGGCGCGCGGAGCGTCCGAGTCGGTGAGCACGGGCACCCCGCCCGGCAAGCAGATCTGCCCGCCGTGGGTGTGACCGCACAGCATCAGGTCGAATCCGCAATGCGCGGCATGGCGGTACGGCTCCGGCGTGTGCGACAGCAGGATGGCGCAGCCACCGTCCGGAATCGCATCGGCCGCCTTGTGCAGGTTGTGCGCGCGGTAGTAATGCGCGTCGTCGATGCCGGCCAGATGGAGGGCGGCATCGCCGCGCTCGAAGTGCACCGATTCGTTCATCAGCATGCGAATGCCGAACGCCTCCATGCGCGGCACCATGCGGATGGAATCATGGTTGCCCAGGACCGCATACACCGGCCCCGGCAGGTGCGCCCGCAAGCGTTCCAGCGCCGCGACGGCCGGCTCCCACGGCCCCGCGGTGGCGAAACGGTAGTCGCCGGTCAGCACGCAGACATCGCAGGCGATGCCCCGCACGCGCTCGACCAGGCGCGACAGATGGTGCTCGCTCAGGTCCAGGTGCAGGTCGCTCAGGTGCAGCAGCGTGTATCCCTCGAAGGCGGCAGGCAAGCCCGCCAGGGCCACGTCGTTGTGGCGCAGCTCGATGCGCAGGGTGTTCCGCCGCGCGCGGCCACGCAGGCCCGCGAGCGTCAGCCCCGCGTGCAGCAGCGTCCGCGCCATGGTCCAGTTCTCCAGATGGAAGAAATGTGTGCCCTTGCGAAACACCCGCGCTTCATGCTCGCCTTCCAGGCCCAGCCGGTGCCGCAAATGGGCGCGGCCGATGCGCAGCCGCAGCGCGGCGAGATCCTCGGCTTCCGCGTCGCCGTGCCCGGTCGACGGTGTAAGCGCGCTCATCCCGGAATCGCCGCGAGCGCGTCCGTCACCAGCCACCCCTCGTTGACTTCCATCTCGCTGCTGGCCATGTCGGGCCACGGGATCAGACCGCCTTCGGCAGGCCGGGCGACGGCTGGCCGAAGGCGGCACAGGACGTTGTCCCTGATGAACTGGGTGATCGTCGGCATGGAGGCTTCCCGCTGATGGCCGCACCGGCGCGCGCCGGCGCCGCGTGTTGGGCTTGTTCGCATGGTGGTTCGGCTGTCCCCGCACCCAGTTGACCTGGGTCAACGAAGGCTGCGCTGCTCACGTGCTGACTGGGTCCACCGTCGAAGTTGGTGCCGGTGCGAGTCCTGCTTTAATCGTCCTGGGCCTCATGCAGACGCGGGAAGAGCTCTACGAGCGGATCGGCTATCACGAGTTCGAGCAGCGCCTGGACGCGTTGTTCGCAGGCCGCGGCCCGACGTAAACGGAGCCCTCAAGCGTCCGCAATTTGCCAGATCCACGCCCGCCGCTCCCGATCGAGAGCCTGCCATGCATCGATCTGCGGCTGGTGCATTTGCGTCGAACCGATTTCGTCCAGTCCTTCCATCAGCGCGCGCCGCCGCCGGTCTTCGATGGCGAAAGCGAAGTCCGCACCGCCCGGCCAGCGGACGGTCTGGCCTTCGAGATCGACGGTGATGCGCGTCGGCGCGCCCCGTTGGCGGTGGTCCTCCAGGTACGCCAGCAGCTCCTGCGCGTGGGCGGCGGCAAGCTGAACCGGGAGCAAGCCATTCTGGAAACAGTTGGACCGGAAGATATCGCCGAACGAGGGTGCAATGACGCACTCGATGCCCATGCCCTGCAGGGCCCACACCGCATGCTCGCGGGACGAGCCGCAGCCGAAGTTCGGCCCCGCCACGAGTATCGGCGCGCCGCGCCAGCCGGCCTGGTTCAGCACGAACTGCGGATTCTCCGAACCATCGGGCAGGAAGCGCAGCGGCGCAAAGCCCCAGGCACCGAGTTCCTCGCGCCGGAGCTGCGCCAGCTTCTCGATCCGGATGATCACGTCGGTGTCGACATTGGCCAGCGGCAGCGGCGCGGCCACTCCGGAAATGCTGGAGACCTTCTTCATGCGCCACTCCTTGCAGGCAGCTGGTCGACGATGCATCCCGCGATCGCGCAGGCCGCGGCCACGACCGGGCTGGCCAGATGGGTGCGCGCCCCGGGGCCCTGGCGGCCGACAAAATTGCGGTTCGAGGTCGAGACGCAACGCTGGCCGGACGCGACGATTTCTCCGTTGGCGCCGACGCACAGCGAGCAGCCGGGGCTGCGCCATTCGAAGCCGGCCTCGGTGTAGATCCGGTCCAGCCCCTCGCGCTCCGCTGCGAGGCGCACGTCCTGCGACCCCGGCACCACCCATGCCGTGACATGCGGCGCAACCCGCCGGCCGCGCACCGCATCGGCAGCGGCCCGCAGGTCCTCGAGCCGGCTGTTGGTACACGATCCGATGAACACGCGGTCGATCGTCGTGCCGGCGATCGGCTGGCCGGCTTCCAGGCCCATGTACGCCAGCGCCTGCGCGATCGAAGCCGCGGCGTCGGCGCTGCCGGCCCGGGCTGGATCCGGGATCCGCTCGTCCAGCGCCAGGGTCTGCTCCGGACTGGTGCCCCAGGTGATCTGCGGGCGCACTGCGCAGGCGTCGATCCGCTCTTCCCGGTCGAAGCGGGCGCCGGGGTCGGTCGCCAGCTGGCGCCACGATGCCAGCGCCCGGTCCCACAGCGCCCCTGCGGGCGCATACCGGCGCCCTTTGAGCCACGCAAAGGTCACCTCGTCGGGCGCGATCATGCCCATGCGCGCGCCCATCTCGATGCTCATGTTGCACAGGGTCAGGCGGCCCGCCATCCCCATCCGTTCGACCACGGGCCCGGCGTATTCGATCGCATAGCCGGTGCCGGTCGAGGCGCCCAGCCTGCCGATGATCGCCAGGATCAGGTCCTTGGCTTGCACGCCCGGCTGCAGCTCGCCGTCAATCGTGATGCGCATGCGGCGCGGACGCTTCTGCATGAGGGTCTGGGTCGCCAGCACGTGGGCGATCTCGCTCGTGCCGATGCCCCAGGCGAGCGCGCCGAGCGCGCCATGCGTGCTGGTGTGGCTGTCGCCGCAAAGCACCAGCGCGCCCGGCAGGGTCAGGCCCAGCTCCGGGCCGATCACGTGGACGATGCCGTGGCCGGGCTGGTTGACGTCGAACAGCCGGATCCCGCGCTGGCGGCTGCCGTCCCGCAGACCCGTGATGAGATCCTCGGCCCAGCGATGCTCCGAGCCGGTTCTTGCCGGCGCCGACGAAACCACGTGATCAGGCGTCGAGAAGGTCAGCTCGGGACTGTGGACCGGCAAGCCGCGGCGTTCCAGGTCGGCGAAGGCCGGCGGGCCGCCGAGGTCGTGCAGCAGGTGGCGGTCGACATGCAGCAGGGCCGAGCCGTCGCCGAAGTCGACGATGACGTGGTTGTCCCACAGTTTGTCGAACAGGGTCCGGGGCTGCGCGGCAGCGTCCGGCACTGTCGTTTCCGCTGCGCCTTTCACGGCTGCCCCGACTCGACGTATTTCCGCTCGAACTCCCACACGTCGGCAAAATCGACCAGCTCGTGCAGCTGCTTCATGTCGAAGGCGGGCACCGGCGAGCCCTTGGTGCTGCCGTGCTCCTTCAGCCACGCGAAGTTCTGCTCGAGCGCGGCGCACACGACACCCATGCCGGCCGAGGGATAGATCGCGATGTCGAAACCCCACGCCTTCAGGTCATCCCTGGGAATCTCCGGCGACTTGCCGGTCGGCACCATGTTGGCGAGCAGCCAGGCGTCGATCGAATCGCCGACCCGGCGGAACTCGTCGGCCGATTCCGGCGACTCGACGAACACGACGTCGGCGCCCGCCTTGGCGAACGCCTGGCCGCGCCTGATGGCCTCGTCCAGGCCCAGCCCGGTCCTGGCGTCGGTGCGCGCGATGATGAGCGTGTCGTCATGGCGGCGCGAGTCCACGGCCACCTCGATCCGGCGCAGCATGTCCGCGAGCGGGACCACCTTGCGGTTGGGCGTGTGGCCGCACTTCTTGGGCATTTCCTGGTCCTCGATCTGGATCCCCTGCACGCCCGCCGCCTCGTAGCCGCGCACGGTCTGCCGGATATTGATCAGGCCGCCGAAGCCGGTGTCGGCATCGGCGATCAGCGGCGTCGTGGTTCCCTCGGCGATGGTGCGGGCCCGGCCCACCATGTCGGTGTAGGTCACCAGGCCGGCATCGGGAAGCCCGAGATGCGAGGCCGACACGCCATAGCCGGTCATGTAGAGCGCGTTGAATCCCATCCTGTCCGCGATGCGGGCCGAGAACATCTCGAAGACGCCCGGGGCCAGGATGAATTCGCCGGCTGCCAGCAGGTCCTTGAGGCGCTTGGAGGTGGTCATGGCATGAGTCCTTTCGGAAAACAGGTTCTACGAAGGCGGTGTGGGTGGTGGCGCCGGACCGGCTCACGGTCCGAAGCGCACATGCACGCGCCGCTCCAGCGCGAGCAGCAGCCAGCTTGCGGCGGTCGCGAGAATCATCAGCAGCAGGGCCAGCGCCAGAATGACGTCGGTGCTGTTGGTCTCCATCGACTTGATCAGCAGGTAGCCGATGCCCCGCTGCGAGGCGAACATTTCGCCGATCAGGGTTCCCAGCAGGGTCAGCGAAAAACCGAGCCGGAAGCCGGTGACGATCTCGGGCACGCTGGCGGGCACCAGGACATGGAGGAACAGCTGGGACGGAGTCAGCCGCATCGAACGCGCTGCCCTGAGGTAGACCTGCGGGATGTTGCGCACCGCGTTCATCGTGAACAGGACCACCGGAATGATCCCGTGCATCGCGCCGAAGGCGATCTTCGCCGACATGCCCAGGCCGAACAGCAGCAGCACCACCGGGTAGAGCGTGACCTTGGGAAGCGAGTAGAAACCGACCAGCAGCGGTTCACTCACTTCCCCCGACAGGCGATGCGCGCCCAGCAGCACGCCCAGCACCAGGCCACCGGTCAGGGAGATCACCAGAGCGACGGCAAAGGCGCTGCCGGTCTCGATCGCATGCTCGGCGAACTGCGGCTCGGCCATCAACTGGAGCAGCCGCCGCAGCGTCGCCAGCGGTGCCGTGAGCACCTCCGGCCCGGCCACCAGCGACAGGATCTGCCAGGCTGCCAGCAGTGCGACGATCAACAACAGCTTGTCGAGCATGGCCTGCGACCCGGGAAGTCGCGCTGTTTTCAGCGTGCCGGTGGTCATTCAGCGCCCTCCCCGGCGAAGATAGAGACGCCGCTCCCAGGAGTACAGCAGCATGTTCAGGCCGCCGACGAACCCCAGTAGCAGGATCATCAGGCCGTACATCGTCGCGTTGTCGAAGCTGTTGTAGGCAAACGCGATATCGAAGCCGAAGCCGGCCCCGCTCAACACGAACTCGCCGGCAATGACGCCGATGAAGGCATAGGCGATCGACAGTTTCAGGCCGGTGAAAAGGTAGGGCGCGCACGATGGCAGCACCACATGGAGCAACTCCTGGCGATGGGACAAGCGCATGGCGCGCGCCGTGCGCCGCAGTGCACGCGGCACCCGTTCAAACCCCTGCAAGGTGCTGAGCGCCATTGCCACGACCGCGAAGATGAACCCGATCGCCACCAGCGGCCAGCGATTGAGGCCGAACAGCACGATGAACAGCGGGTAGAAGACGAACGTGGGCACCGAGTAGTAGCTCGCCAGCAGAGGATCCGCGGCGCGCCGCAGGCGTGGCAGCCGGTAGAGCAGCCAGCCCAGGGCGAAACCGGTCACGACCGCGAGCGCGCACGCGATCGCCACGTTGGAGAGCGTCAGAAAGATGTCCTTGGTGTACTGGCCCGAGGCCAGCAGGCGCCATGCGCCCTGCACCATCGCCGACGGCGCGATCACGGCCACCGGATCGATCCAGCCGGCGCGGCAGGCCGTCTCCAGGGCCAGCACCAGCACGACCACCACCAGCAGCCGGATCCGCCCGGCCCGGCTGACGCCCTTCATTGCAGGACGGCCGCCTGCCCAAAGGCCAGCGACTTCTGCGACTCCGCGCGCAGGGTGGACCACAGGCGGCCGGTGATCCGGCCGAAGCTCTCCTCGGCGACGATGTTGCTGTCGCGATCGCGCGACCAGCCCGTGCTCACCACATCCAGGAAAACGCCAGGCCTCGCCGACATGACGCCGACCCGGTCCGACAGCATCGCTGCCTCGTCCAGCGCGTGGGTGATCAGCAGGATGGTGGCGCCCGTGCCACGCCACAACTTGAGCAGCTCGTCCCCCATCAGCAGCCGCGTCTGCTGGTCCAGGGCGCCGAACGGCTCGTCGAGCAGCAGCAGCCGCGGCCGGGTGACCAGCGTGCGCGCGATGCACAGGCGCTGCCGCATGCCGCCGGACAGTTGCGCCGGATAGGCGGTCGCGAAACCGCGCAAACCCATGAATGCGAGCGCGTGGTCGACCCGCTCGCGGATTTCCGCTTCCGCGGTGCCGGCGCGGCGCAGGCCGAAGGCGGCGTTGTCGTAGACGCTGAGCCAGGGGAAGCTGGCATCTTCCTGGAAGACGATGCCGACACCGTCGGGCACGTTGCCGGCGACGGGCCGGCCCTCGAACTCCACCGTCCCTTCCGAGGCCTCGGCCAAGCCGCCGAGCACGTCGAGCAGCGTCGATTTGCCACAGCCGGAGGGACCGACCACCGAGAAAAATTCGCCCCTGTGCAGGTCGAGATCGACCGGCCCGAGCGCGTGGACCGGCTCCCTGCCGGCTGCTGCGGGGTAGACCCGGGTCACGCCCCTCAGACGCGCATGCGGCTCGGCTGGGGACGCAGGCGCAGGCGGTGCGCCGCTGGCCTCGCCCGCGGCAGCGCAGGCTACGTCGGGATTCACTTCTTGCTGCGCAGATCGACGGGCAGATAGCTTTCGTCGATCACCGTCTTCCAGTCGAACGGGCCGTCCGGAATGGCCTTGACCAGGTGCAGGCCTTTCAGCATGAATTCCATGCCTTCGTAGTCGAACTCGCCACGACTCCAGTAGACGCCCTTGGCCCCGATCACGCTCTCGATCGCGGTCTTCGCCTGTTCCGGCGGAATCTTGTATTCCCGGGCCATGATGGGCGCGGCTTCCGCCGGGTTGGCCTTGATGAACTCCACCGCTTTGCGACGCGCGAGGATGATGCCCTTGATCACCTCGGGGTGCTGCTTCAGGTAGTCCGTGCGCACGATTCCGACCGTCTGCGTGACCCGGGGGGCGATGTCGCTTGACCACCATGCCGCGCGGAAGTTGGCCTTCTCCTTGCTCCAGACCGGCTCCGTCACATACGTCATGTCGACGCCGCCTTCACGCAGCGCCGTGAGGCCGGAGCCGATGCCGCCGACGGACTTGCGCTCCACGGCGCTGGTCAAGCCATGCTCCTGGAGCATCACGGACGTGATGATGTCCGTGACCGACTTGGGGCTCGAATAACCGAGCTTCTTGCCTTTCAGGTCGGCAAACTGCTTGATGCTCGTGTCGTCCTTGCGGGTGATCCACACCTGGTCGGCCACCGACAGCACACCGCCGTGGACGATGGTCAGCTTCACACCCTGCTGGATAGCTGCGATCGCAGCGGGCAGTGCCACTTCGCCATAGGGAATGTCCGAGGCCAGCGCGTTCCGGATGGTCGTGCCGCCACCGGCGGATGTGATGAAGCCGGTGACATCGAGCCCGGCTTCCGACTTGAACCAGCCCTTTTCCCGGGCGATGGCGAACGGCACGCCATACATGCCGGTGCCAAAGTGGGTGACGGTGAGGTCGACCGCGAGTGCGGAAGTTGCGCCAAGCACGCCTGCCGCGAATGCCGCAGCACGAAGATATCCGAACATGGTCTGTCTCCAGTTTGAAGTGGGTGTTGCTGACGGAGCATCACAGGCGCACCATCGAGGTGGTCAACGGCTGTGCACAATGGGAAAATGTAGCGTCTCGTCCGCACCGTCGGCACTCGGGATTACCCCCGACTAATACGATTGACCGCGCGCCGGTTGTGCACAATGATGGACGAACGCTGCGGGCCCCAGGCAGAAGGGCGCAGTGTTGCTAGGAGTGGCTGCATGGACCAGAAACCGGGGAGCGCTGCCGACCAGGCGTATTCGTATGTGCGGGAGCGTGTCATCGCGGGGGACTTCGCGGCCGGGACGCGCCTGACAGAGTGGCAGATCGCGGATGCGCTGGGGACCTCGAGAACGCCGGTGCGCGAGGCGATGCGGCGGCTCGTCGGCGACGGCTTCCTGCGATTCCAGCGCAACTACGGGACTTTTGTCGGCACGTACACGGCCCAGGAGATCGGCGAGCTGTTCGATGTGCGCGCGCTGCTGGAATCCGAGGTTGCGGCCGCTGCCGCCCGCGGCATTTCGGCCGTGCAACTCGAACGGCTCACCATTCTGCAGGCACAGATCGAGGAACGAGGGGCCGATCTGGGCCGGAACAATCTGGCACGGATCGCAACGCTCAATCGCGACTTCCACCTGGTGATCGCGCAGGCCAGCGGCAGCCCGCGGATGGTGAACATGCTGACCAATGCGATCGAGGCGCCGGTCGTGCAGCAGACGTTCGGGCGCTACAGCGAAGGCCAGTTGCAGCGCAGCTTTCACCACCACCGCGAATTGATCGATGCCTTCCGCGCACGCGACAGCTCATGGGCGCGTGACGCCATGAGCTGCCACGTGCGGGCCGCACGCTTCGCGATGCTCGGTTAGCCTTCTTCCCGCCGCGATGTGGAAGGCCCTTCGATTCTCGCGTCCACACCTCTCAAGCGCCGTGGATCCGTATCTGAGCACGCAGCAGCCGTGCCGCCTCGGCTGGGTCATCCGCGGCGCACAGCGCGCTGACCACGGCCAGGCCGTCGGCCCCCGCGCCCATGACGGCGGCGGCGTTCTCGGCGTGGATGCCGCCAATGGCAACCAGCGGACGTCGGGTGCACGCCCGGATGGCCCGCAGGCCGTCCAGTCCCAACGCGGGCGCGGCGTCATGTTTGGTCGCCGTGGCGAACACCGGGCTGACTCCGTAGTAATCCACCGGTGCAAGCTCCGCGGCGGCCACCTGCGCCACCGATTCCAGCGACAGTCCGATCAATGCATGCGGCATGAAGCGGCGCACGTCCTCGGCCGTCATGTCGTTCTGTCCGACATGCACGCCGTCGGCGCCGCAGGCCAGCGCCACGTCGAGCCGGTCGTTGATGATGAGCGGCACCCCACGCGGCGCGAGCCAGGCCTTGAGCGCGCGCGCGCGCTCGACGAAAGCGCGGGTGTCCAGCGACTTCTCGCGCAACTGCACGCAGCTGACCTCGCCTCGCACCGCCGCCTCGACCACTGCAAGCACGCCGCGTTCGCCGCACAGCGCGCTGTCGGTCACGAGGCACAGGCACAGGAGCGCGAGCGGGTCACGCCCCATCTTCCGCTCAGGCATGGACGACCATCCTGAGGCGTGCCGCGAAAGACTCGCGGTCGAGCAGTTGCAGACCGTCGAGCAGTTCGATTTGCAGCCGTCCCACGCCCGCACCCGCCGCCTGCGTCCGCTCGACCGCCATTTCGCCGACCACGCCCAGGCAGGCCATTGCCGCCACCGTGGCGCGCCAGGCGTCGGGCTGCACGGCGGCGAAGGCGCCCACCAGGGCGCTGGCCGAGCAGCCGACGCCGGTGACCCGCGTCATCCACGGGTGCCCGTTGGACAGCGTGGCCCAACGCCCGGACGCATCGACGACATGATCGTCGGCCCCACTCACGCAGACGACCGCCCCCAGCTTGCGTGCCAGCGCGCCGGCGGCGTCCACGGCCTGGCTCGACGAGGCGGCGCTGTCGACGCCGCGCGTCGTCGCAGCCAGGCCGGCCACGCTCATGATCTCGGATGCATTACCGCGCACGACCGAAGGGGCTCCGGTTGCGATCAGCTCCTTCAGCGCCGTATTGCGATAGGGCGTGGCGCCGGCGCCCACCGGGTCCAGCACGACCGGTATGCCGCGAGCGAGCGCGGCTTGCAGGGCCATTTGCATGGCGCGGACCCAGCCCGGCTCCAGCGTGCCGATATTGAGCACGAGGGCCTGGGCGATGCGGACCATGTCGCGGACCTCCTCGTGGGCATGCGCCATCACCGGCGAGGCACCGATTGCCAGCAAGGCGTTGGCGTTGAAATTCATCACCACAAGATTGGTGATGCTGTGCACCAGCGGCGCGCGCTCACGGACGGCCTCCAGGTCGGCCCACAGGGCCGTTGCATCGAATCGGGTCTGGCTCATGACGACAAATCCTCTCTCAAGAGGTCGGCACGGGCAGAGGCGCCACAACGGGCTGTCGCTTCCCTACGCTGGCACGACCCAGTTCAGGTTCAAAGGGTATTTTCTCAGTCGACTTTCCGGGTCGACACCCCTAGCAGATGCCCGGGAGCAAACCCAGGCATGACAGGATTATCCACCACCCGCCGCAAGGTCATGACCAGGACGCTGCGCGCGGGTCGATTGCCCGGTCGAGGTTCAAATCTTCGTCCACAATGCTCAATTGGCAGGCTGCCAGCGTGATGGCAATGGCGCCCCGCCATTTCGCTGCGAAGAGTGTTTCGAGGAACAGACATGTCACACGTCACTTCAATCATCAACCGTGTCGCCATTGGCGACTCCCTGCGCCGCACCGCGGCGCGCCAGCCTGACAAGGTCGCGCTGATAGAGGGCGATCGGCGCCTGACCTACCGGGAGCTGGACACGCACTGCAATCGATTTGCCAATTACCTGATCGGACTGGGCTTGAAGAAAGGCGATGCGGTTGCCACGCTGTGCCTCAACACCAGCGAACTCCTGATCGTCTCCTATGGCCTTGCCAAAGCCGGCATGGTGTGGGTGCCCATCAATGTATTGCTGGTGGGGGAGCAGTTGCAGTACATCCTGAACCACGTCGAGGCCAAGCTGGTGGTGGCCGACGACGAACTGCTGGTGCGATCGCGTGCCGACATCGAGGCGGTTTGCCCCCGCATTCTCGTCATTCAGGCAGCTGGCATGCCAGCTGCCGCGGGCGAATCATTTACCGGGGCACTTCAAGGCCAATCCGACACCGAGCCGGTGGTCGACATCCACGAGCGCGATATCGCGCAGATCATGTACACCAGCGGAACCACGGCGCGGCAAAAAGGGGTGGCCATCAGCCACCTCGGCGTGTACGTCTCCACACTGGCCAACATCATCGAAATGGACGTCAGACGGGATGATGTGACCGCTGCTGTGATGCCCATTTTTCATTGTGCACAGCACTCGTTGGTGGCATCTTTCCTTCACCGTGGCGCCACTGTTGTCATCATGCGGCGCTTCGAGGCGGAAGCCTTCATGCGTGCCGTGGGTGAGCACAAATTGAGCTGGATCTTTCTCTTGCCCATGATGTTCCGGGCTGTGCTCGATCATCCCAGGCGCAAGGAGTTCGATCTATCGTCCTTGCGCTATTGCCTGTATGCAATGCAGCCGATGGACCGGGCCACACTGATGCGCCTCACCCAGGAAATTTGCCCCAACTTTGCCTTGGCCAGCGGCCAGACCGAGACCTACCCGGCATCGACCTGCTTCAAGCCCGAGTATCAATTGTCCAAGCCCGGACCGTATTGGGGCAGCCCGTCAATGATCGATGACATGGCGATCATGGATGACAACGGCCAGCTGTTGGCACAGGGTCAGACCGGCGAACTGGTGGTGCGTGGACCCAACGTGATGATGGAATACTACAAGAACCCCGAAGCCACCGCCGAGGCCAGCAAATTTGGCTGGCACCACACCGGCGATCTTTGCTACATGGACGCCGATGGGCTGGTCGTCTTTGTGGACCGGAAGAAGGACATGATCAAGTCGGGGGGCGAGAATGTGGCGTCCATCACCGTGGAAACCACCCTGTTGGGCCATCCAAAGATCGCCAATGTGGTGGTCGTGGGCCTGCCTCATGCCCACTGGGGTGAGGCGATCACTGCCTTTGTCGTGCTCAAACCGGGTGAAAGCACCACTGCGCAAGAACTGATCGATTTTTGCAAGACCCGGCTGGGCCGACATGAGATCCCCAAGGCGGTCATCTTCATGCAGCAACTGCCCATGACCGCAACGGGCAAACTGCAGAAGAATGTGCTGCGCAGCGAATACGGCGACTATTTCAAGACCGTAACCTGACTGGCCATGTGGTCCCTTCCCAGCTCACGCCGCTGCGGGCGTGACTGACGTCATCTCCTGGCGCCGGCCGGCCGCTTAAGAACCGCTTAAGCCAGGGTCCCGACACTGATTCCATCACCTGACGGAGCAGCGCATGGGCGAGGGAGCCGGGTTGACGCTGACGAACCTTGCCGCCAACGGCGATCACTGGAGAAAGTCTGATGTCAGACGAGTTCGATGAAGCACTCGACGCCGAGGTGTTGCGTCAAGGTGCAACAACGCCGGCCACGGCGAATCGCCAGGCCCGTCCGCTGGCGGCTCGATTGGTCTCCCGGCTGTATGCGGGGGCGAGTACGCCGCTGCGAGTCGGGATGCTTGCCTGTCTGTTGCGACCGCTCAGCCCCCTGGGCCTGGTTGCGGTCGCCTCAGGGGCCTTTGCCGTTTTCCTGCACCGGGGCGGTGACCGCGGGGCATGGGTCATGCTCGAGGATGCCGGGCGTTACTCGAATGAACAGATCTTCGAGCTGGCGCGTTTTGTCGAGCAGGTCAGTCCGGATGCGTTGCAGCAACTCGGCAGCCTGATCTCGACCAACCCCGTCGGAACTGCCGCCTTCAGCGTTTCGGCGGCCATGTTGCTGCTGCGCTACTTGCGACGGACAGCCGCCCCTGAACCAAGGATGCCGAAGTGGTGATTGCCTGGGCTCACCCGGACGCAAGCAGACGCCCCTGACGAACCGCCAGCACGCAACCCTCGGCCAGCGGCAGCCAGGCCTCACTGCTCAGCGGAACGCTGGCCAGCAGCAAAACCTCCTGTTCGCCCTGCGCGTCGATGGTCAGTCCTTCGGCGTTCAGCTCGCCGCCGGCGTCGCAGTGGCGGGCAAGACGCCAGAGTCCCGGTGGACGAATCGTCCCATCGGCCTGGTACCGCCGGTGTCCGTGGGCGAACAGCGTGTCACCGTCGTTGTAGAGAAAGTTCGCCGGGCCCAGCTCGCGCAGTTCCCCGGCAAAACGCGTGATGACTTCAAGGCGCGCCGGCATGCTGGGGCACCCGGCATGCCAGAGCGGCCGCAACCTTTCCAGCAGCGCACAGAACGCCTGCTCGGAATCGGTCTCGCCGACCGGACGGCAAGCGCCGGCGCGAAACCGGCTGTCGGCTGCCAGCCCGCTCAGGTCACCGTTGTGCGCGAAGCTGTGCCACGTGCCACCGAGTTCACGAATGAACGGCTGGCAGTTTCGGGTCGCGACCTTTCCTTGCGTCGCCTTGCGGATGTGACTGATGACGAGCGAGCTGCGAATGGGATGCTCCTGCACAAAACGCACGCAGGCACTGCCCGCCGCCGGCGAGGACTCCTTGAGCAGCCGCACGTCGCCGTCCTCGTACCAGACGATGCCCCAGCCATCCTTGTGGGGCCCGGACAGTCCGCCGCGGCGCGAAAACTCTTCGAGTGACAGCGTCACGGTGCCGGGGTGGCGCGCCGACATCGCGAACAGTTCACACATGATTCTTCCTGCCCCGTCAGAAAAGCCCCGGCGCAAAACGCCAGGTGCGCGCGCGGTAGGCGGCGTAACCGGGATGCGCGAGCAGCATCCAGCGTTCCTCGATGTTGGCCTTGACGATCAGCACAGCCGCCAGCGCCGCGACCCCAAGCCAGCCCCGGAACGAGGCATCGGCCCAGGCACAGGACGCGCCGCACAGAAGGACCGCCGTGTACATCGGATGACGGATCCAGCGATAGGGCCCGCGCTGCACCAGTTGACCACCCGTACGCGGCGTGGGCCGGATGTTGAAGTTGCCCGGACGGTTGCAGGCCAGCGCCCAAAGTCCAACCACACCCCCTGCAGCCGCAAGCAACCAGGCCCCTGCGGCGGCGTGCCCCTGAAGGAACGCCGGCGCCGCCAGCCACGCCAGCGCGGCGATCAGAGCGAATTGCAGGGCCACCAGCACGGTGCCGGCACGTTGTTGGTTCGGGTTGGTGGTGGTCATGCGGATGCCAGGGCTGGGCTCGAAAGGGTCGCAGTGCAGTGGCATGGCCCCATCTTTCAGGCACCGATGCCGGCGCCGAGGATCGGCGCGGTCTGGCCCATCAGAACTGACTTCATGGAGCGCTCAGCCTAGGACTGATCCATGTCCAGGAGTTGATCTTGCTCAAACACGACGTTAAAGACTCGATCGCCCGGTTGGCCTTCCCATAGTGGCAAGGTTCAGGCTGTGCGCATTCAACTGACTTGAACCGGAGAATGTTCATGCGCATCGATCTGCCGGTTGATGTTGAGCTAATGCCGGGCTAATTTCTCGCAGGTAGACTTGAGCTTTCGCGTTACAGGCGCGGTGGGAGTCCGATGCGCGTTCTGCTGGTGGAAGACGACGAGATGATCGGCCACAGCCTGAAACAGGCGCTGGCTGGCAGCGGTTGGTCCGTCGATTGGGTCAAGGATGGCCTGCTGGCGCAAAGTGCGCTGGCGGACGGCGGCTATTCGTGCGTTCTTCTCGACCTGGGCCTGCCAAAACGCGATGGCATCGAGGTGCTGCGGCAGGCGCGCAGCCAGGGCGACCGCACTCCGGTGCTGGTGCTGACTGCACGGGACGGAGTGGATGCGCGGGTCGCCGGCCTGGACATCGGAGCCGACGATTACCTGGTCAAACCCTATGAACTGCAGGAGCTGCTGGCCAGAATGCGCGCGGTGATCCGGCGCCGGGACGGCAGTGCCCACTCGGTGGTCGGGACTGCGGCCCTGCAGCTGGACCTGACCACCCGCGAGGTCCTGGTGCAGGGCGAGCGCTCGCAACTGTCCGCGCGCGAATTCGCGCTGCTGCACGCGTTGCTGGAGCGCCCGGGCGCCATCCTGTCGCGCGACCAGCTCGAGAACCGGATCTATGGCTGGGGCGAGGAGGTCAGCAGCAACGCAGTGGATGTGCTGATCCATGGCATGCGGCGCAAGCTGGGCCCCGATGCGATCCGCAATGTGCGGGGGCTGGGCTGGCGCGTCGCCGCGCCATCGACTGGCGAGCCGGCACAACCGGCGCGGCCGTCCTCAGCCACGGTATCCGGGCCGCCGCGATGAGCGCTCACCACAGCCCCGCCAACTGGATGTGTTCGCCGGCGCAGCGGCGCATCTTCCATGTATTTCCCGCCGGCGCCATGTGCTCCCTGCGGCGCGCCCTGCTCCTGTGGCTGGTGCCCCTCTTCCTGCTGGTCGGCGCGGGATCGGCAGCGTTCTCCTATTTGAGTTACAGCCGGATGGTCAACGAATTCCTGGACGACCAGATGCAGCAGCTGGCCCAGGCGATGGCCACCCACGAGGAGCTGGTGCCGGCGCCCGCACCAACATCGGAGCGCGTCCACACCTGGGGCGCCTACGTGACCCAGGTGTACTCGGCCGACGGCAAGCTGCTGCTGTCTTCCTGGCCCCGGCTGGAAGTGGGGCTGCTGCAGCCAGGCTTTGCCGATCTGCAAGCCGGCGGCGTGCCATGGCGGGTCTACAGCAGTGAGCCAGCCGGTGTGGGCGGCCGACGGATCCAGGTCCTGCAGAGCGGGCTGTTCCGCAGCCAGCTGGCGACGGAGCGTGCCGCCGCGGCCATCGCCCCCGTGCTGATCCTGCTGCCGCTGGCCATTCTTATCTTGTGGGGACTCGCGCGCGCGATGTCGTCCGCGGTCCAGGACATCGGCAAGCAGGCCGCACTGCAGGACGCGCACAGCATCGCCGAATTGCCGCTGGAGCGCGTGCCGCAGGAGATCCAGCCGCTGGTGATCTCGTTCAACAGCCTGCTGACCCGTCTGCGCGACGCATTCGGCGACCAGCGGCGTTTTGTGCAGGACGCGGCGCACGAATTGCGCACGCCCATCACGGCGCTGGCGCTGCAGCTGGAAAACGTCCGCGGCGACCTGCCCCCGGGTGCTTGCGCGGAAAGTTTTGCGCAGCTCGAAGCGGGGCTCAAGCGCGCGCAGAGACTGGTGGAGCAGTTGCTGAAGATGTCGCGGCAGCAGGGGCCGGTCACCGAAGCCGAGAGCGTCGTGGATGTGAGAGCGCAGTTGCACGAGAGCATCGCTTCCCTGATCGCGCTGGCCGACCAGCGCCATATCGATCTGGGACTGGTCGATGGCCTTGACGCAGGCTCGCCGGCCCCCGCGTGGCGCTGCGCCCCCGGGGACCTGCGCAGCGTGCTGGACAATCTGATCGAGAATGCCCTGCGCTATACGCCCGAAGGCGGGGTGGTGGACGTACGCCTGCTGCGCGATGGCGACGTCGTCGTGGTGGAGGTGGTCGACAGCGGACCCGGCATCGCCCCCGAGTTCCTGGACCGCGTGTTCGACCGTTTCTACCGTGTGCCGGGCAGCATGGCGCGTGGCAGCGGGCTCGGTCTGGCGATCGCCCAGGCGGCGGCGCGACGCTGGGGATTGCGCATCCGGCTGCGCAACCGCACCGATGCCGGCGGCCTGGTCGCACGCGTCGAACCGGCCCAGGAGCTCCGATCCCCATCGCTCATTTCCAGCTCAGAAAACGCTCATGCTCAGCTAAAGCACGGCACCTACAGTGAGACCACGGTTGAAGCTTGAACCCCGCGATTTCAAGCGCCGACCGGACAGTCTGTTCACTCATTGAAAGGTTGATCATGAAATCAAGAATGCTGCTCGTCACCATAGCCGCTCTGGCCGCGATCGCCGGCCCCGCTGTGCATGCCGACGAAGCCGACGCTTCCCAATACCGGATCCAGTTCCAGGGCTCACGCTCCCGCGACGAGGTGCGGGCGGAAGCCGCGACGGCGGGGGCGAACCGTAGCACCGAGCCGGCCGGCTCGCGCGTGGCGGTGCCCTTGCAGTCCAGCCTCGACTCGAAGGCAGTTCGTGCCCAGGCGGCCGAAGCCGTGCGGCTGGGCCGCATCACGCGCGGCGAAGCCGGTCCCATCTGAGCGGATCTGTGTGCAGGAAAAGCGCCCCACAGGGGCGTTTTTCATTTTGGCCGCAGGCCATCTCCGGCCCACCGGAGGGCGTCTCGGTAGGGCAAAGTAGCCCGGATCAGCGGCTCGACATCGGCCAGGTCGAACCGGGCTGGTCGTTTACTCGGGCTCGATCCCCGCGGCCTTGATCACCTTGCCCCACTTCAGCGTTTCATCGGCCTGGAACTTCGCCAGTTCGGGCGACGTGGTGGCCCAGGCCTCGGCACCGCTGGTCTCGAAGAAGGCCTTGGCCGCCGGACCGTTGACGGCATTCACCAGCAGCTCTCTCAGCTTCGCCACCACCGGCGCCGGCGTTGCCGCCGGTACGTACGCAGCGAACCAGTAGCTCATGTCGTAGCCCTTGACGCCGGCTTCGTCGATCGTCGGCACTTCAGGCAAAATCGGAATGCGGTGCGTTGTCGAAACGCCCAGCGCGCGCAGCTTGCCGCCCTTGATCTGCGGCACGCCGGTCGCGGTATCGGTGATCATCATGTCGACCTGGCCGCCCAGCAAGTCGGTGATCGCATTCGGATTGCTCTTGTAGGGAATGTGCAGGATTTCGGTGTGGCTGAGCTGCTTGAACATCTCGCCCGCGACCCGGCTGGACGAACTACCGCTCGCAAAGCTGAGTTTGCCCGGCTCCTTGCGCGCCTTGGCCAGCAGGTCGGCCACCGTCTTGTAGGGTGCGTCGGCGCGCACCACCAGCACCTGCCCGCCCTTGCCCAGCCCGGTGACCGGCGCAAAATCCTTGACCGGGTCGTAGGGCAGTTTCTTGTACAGGTGCTCGTTGGCCGCGTGCGTGGTGTTGGTCGTTATCAGCACCGTGTAGCCGTCCGGCGCGGCCTTCGCCACCGCCTGGGCGGCGATCATGCCGCTGGCCCCGGCCTTGTCGTCGACCACCACAGGCTGCTTGGACTGCTGCGTGACGGAGTTGCCGAGGGCGCGTGCCAGCTGGTCGGTGGCGCTGCCGGCAGCGAACGGCACGATGAACGTGAGGGGCTTGTCGGGCCAGGCGGCTTGCGCCCAGGCAACGGGCGTTGTCAACGCGGCCGCGGTCAGCGCCAGCAAGGCGGCGCGTCGGGGAAATCGGGTCATGGCTTGTCTCCATTGAGTGAGG
Source organism: Ramlibacter tataouinensis (assembly GCA_002427815.1). Lineage (GTDB taxonomy): Bacteria > Pseudomonadota > Gammaproteobacteria > Burkholderiales > Burkholderiaceae_C > Ramlibacter > Ramlibacter tataouinensis_A. Next base: position 39,684 of record DIZF01000005.1, on the reverse strand, counting down.
TGAGTTGATAGTCGCCGCGCAGCAGCGGCAGCAGGGATTCGGGTACGGCCAGCGGCAGGTCCAGCAAGAGAAAGGACAGCGCCTTGCCGTGGCTGTCCAGGTTCAGTGCGTCGTTGACGCCGCCGTCGAGCACATCGTCGAGCACGAAGTTCATGGCGTGCAGGCGCGGCAGCAGATAGCGCGCAACGCGGCTCGGCCGGCGATCGGCGAACTGCGCCGCCACCGCTTGCTCGGTCACATGTTCCACCAGCAACGGGTACAGATCGGGATGCCAGGCAACGACACTGATGTTCGAGCGATTGCCCTTGTCGCCGGTGCGGCCGTGGGCAGCATGGATGAGCGGGACCTTGACGGTGCGCATCAGGCGTTCCTCATTCGACAAATTCGAAGCGGGCCGGCGCGAGTTCTCGCGCGAGGCCGCACGACAGCGTGCCCAGCCGCGCACGCAGCCCGGTCCGGACGCCGCCGCCGCCGGCGGGCCCGCAGGTGTAGAGAGCGGTGACTTCGCGCGGCAGGCGTTGCGCCACCGCGCGATCGGCATGGTTCATGGCCACCCGCAGCCGCACGTCCTGGGCCTGGCCCACCGGCTGCGCCGCCAGCCAGCGGCCGGCATCGTCGCCGAACACGCTGGCGACGCCGAGCAGGTCGATCCGCAGCGGACCGCAGCCGGCCAGGCGCTCCTTCAGCACCTGCGCCCCCAGCCGCGCGCGCGCCTCGGCGCCGCGGCCGGCATACGAGATTTCGCCCTCGGCCAGCCAGCCGTGCTCGTGGAACACATTGACCTTCAACGTTGCCGGCCGTGGATGGCCGCGCACGCCGGTCAGGCGCACCTCGTCGGGCCCGAGCCGCGTCACCTGTGCCTGGGTGATGTCGGCCGTGACGTCGGGCGTGAGATAGGCCGCCGGGTCATGCACCTCGTACAGCACCTGTTCCTTGACCGTGTGCTCGTCGACACAGCCGCCGGTGCCGTCGGCCTTGGTGATGGTGCAATTTCCCTCGGCGTCGATCTCGGCGATCGGAAAGCCGACGTGGGCCAGGTCGGGCACGTCCTTGAACCCCGGGTCGGCGTAATAGCCGCCGGTAACCTGGGCGCCGCACTCCAGCAGATGGCCGGCCATGGTGGCGCGGGCGATGCGGTTCCAGTCGTCTTCGGCCCAGCCATAGTGGGCGAGCGCCGGACCCACGGTCAGCGATGGGTCGGCGACGCGCCCCGTCACCACGATGTCGGCGCCGGCGCGCAGGGCGGCGGCGATCGCGTCGGCGCCCAGGTACGCATTGGCGCTGGCGATCGCTATCCCCGCGGCGGCAGGACCGAGCGCCTGCATCAGCGCCTCTCTATGCTCAGGCCCCGACACGTCGTCGCCGGCGACCACCGCGATGCGCGGCGCGCGCAGTCCCTGCTGGCGCGCCAACGCCAGGATGCGCTGCGCGGCGGCGCGCGGATTGGCGGCGCCGAAGTTGCTGACGATGCGGATGTGGTGCGCGAGGCAGCGCGCCAGCACCGGCGCGACCATTTCCTGGAGCAAAGGCTCGTAACCTGCCTCGGGATCGCCGCGGCGCGCGAGCTGGGCCAGGGCGAGCGTGCGCTCGGCCAGGGTTTCGAAGATCAGCACGGATGGCCCGCCCCGGTGCACCAGGGTCTCGACCACCGCAGCCGCGGCATCGGTCCTGTCTCCCGAGAAGCCGGCTGCGCAGCCGACCTTCAGTGTCTCCATGTTTCTTGTCGTCCTGGACACCCCGCAGGGCCGATGTGGCCGCTTTGCCGGTGTGCGAGGGGCAGTGTAGGCCGCGCCTTCTATTTGAAGAATCGCATTTTTTGGATAAAGTGATCGAAAATGCAGATAACCGACCTGAACGTTTCCACGCGGCAGGTGAAGGCTTTCCTGGCCCTGGCCGAGCAGAAGAACTTCACCCGCGCCGCCAACCAATGCCATCTGTCGCAATCGGCGTTCAGCACGCTGATCCGCACGCTCGAGGACGCGATCTCCATCCGCCTGTTCGACCGCGACACCCGCAAGGTCGAGCTCACGCCCGAGGGGCGCCTGTTCCTGGCCGGAGCGTCGCGCCTGCTGGAGGACTTCCGCGCGGCCCTGTCCGACCTCGGGGAGCACGCCGCCCGCAGGCGCGGTCGGGTGGCGCTGGCCGCGCTGCCCTCGCTGGCGGCGGGCTGGCTGCCCGGTGTGCTCGCGGAATTTCGCGCCCACTATCCCGGTATCGAGCTGGACGTGGCCGACGAGCTGTCGGAGAGCTGCGTCGAACGGGTTCGCAGCGGCCGCGCGGACTTTGCGCTGGCGGCCGTGCGAGCCAGCGCGCCCGAACTGCGCACCGACCCGTTCTGCAGCGACCGCTTCCACCTGGTGTGCCGCGCCGACCATCCGCTGGCCGCCCGCCGCACGCTCACCCTGGCTCAGCTAGCCGGCGAGCCCTTCATCCACCTGGCCCGCAGCAGCAGCGTGCGCCAGCACATCGAGGCGGCCGTGCGGCCGGCGCAGATGAACCGCGTCATGGAACTGGAGCAGCTCAGCACCGTGGCCGGCATGGTGCGCGCCGGCCTGGGCATCACCGTCGTGCCGTCACTGACGCTGTTCCACTTCCAGCATCCTGACCTGGCGACCCGGCCGCTGAACGCGCCCGGCCTCAAGCGCGAGATCTTCGTGATCCGCTGGAAGGATCGCAGCCTCTCGAGCGCCGCCCAGGTGCTGCTGGAATTTCTGGTGGCGCGCAAGCCCCGGGCCGCGGCCGGCAAGGCCTGAGGCGGCCGCCGGGCGCGCATCTGTCGGTTCGCGTCAGCCGAGCCCGCCGCTCAGTTGCGCAGCACGGCCACGCCGTCGGCCGCCCGCACGCCCTGCCCGGCCGGAAGCACAAACAGGGGGTTGACCTCGGCTTCGACCAGGCGCTCGCCCAATTGGCCGGCCATCTGCGAGAACGCGACGATCGCCGACACCAGCGCGTCCACGTCGGCTTTGGGACGGCCGCGGAAGCCATCGAGCAGGGGCCAGGTCCTGAGTCGGCGTGCGAGGGCCAGCGCGTCTGCGCGGCCGAGGCCGCCTTGCGGCGGCAGCAGGCACAGCGTCGTGTCCTTGAGCAGTTCGGCTGTGACGCCGCCCATGCCCAGCAGGATCGCGGTGCCCAGCGGATCGCGATGCATTCCCAGGATCAGCTCCGTACCCTCCGCGACCATTTCCTGCACCAGGAAGCGCTTCGGGGACGTCCCGGTCCTGGCTTTCACTTCAGTGGCCATTTCCGACAGGCGCGAGCCGATTTCCTCGGCCGTCAGGTTCACCGCAACCCCTCCGACGTCGCTCTTGTGCGTGATCTCGCCCGACAGGATCTTCAACACCACCCGGGGGCCGAGTTCGCGCGCAGCCCGCTGAGCCTCTTCAGGTGTGCCGACGACGATTTCGCGAACACAGGGGATGCCAAAGCGCGCGAACAACTGCTTGGCCTGGGCCTCATCAAGCGAGGCGGCCGGAAAATCGGCGACCGCGACCTCGGGGGCCCGGATGGCGGCAACCGCCGGTGGCATCTTCCAGCGCGCGGCCCGCAGCATCCCATCCAGCGCCGCAGCGCAACTCTCGGCAGCGACAAAGGCCGGCACGCCACGCTGGGTCAGCAGCGCGGCCGCTTCGGGCGCATGCGGGCTGATGTAGGCGACGACGGGCTTGTCGCTGGTGTGCAGGCAATCCGCGATGGCGCCGGCCATCAGCTCGGGCATCGCGACGCCGGATGAGCCCACGATGATCACCAGCGCGTCGTAGCTCGGGCTGTCGAGCAGCGCCTGGATGGCACCGCGAAGCAGTTCGGGCTGCAGCCCCGCCAGCGTCACATCGATGGGATTGCGGTCCAGCGCTGCATGGTCCCCGGTCTGCAGCGCCCGCAGCCGGGCGGCGGTTGGCGCGTCGGGTGGCGGCGTCTCGAATCCGGACACACCCAGGCTGTCGGAAACCAGCGTGCCCGCGCCGCCGGTCGACGTGAGGATGGCGACGCGATTGCCCCGCAGCACCCGGCCGGTCGCAAGCGCGGCCGGGATGTCGAGCAGGTCCGCAAACGTCTGCGCCCGGATCACGCCGACCTGCTGGAACAACGCGTCGTACATGCGGTCCGCGCCGGCCAGGGCGCCGGTGTGCGAGACGGCTGCTTTCGCCCCTGCTTCGGATCGGCCGACCTTGAAGGCGACCACCGGTTTGCCGTTTCGCGCAGCCTTCAGCGCCGCTGCCCGGAACTTCTCCGGGTCCCGCACGCCTTCCACATACAGCGCGATCACCCGCGTCGCCGGGTCGTCGACGAGCCGGTCGACGAAATCCGAAAGATCGAGATCGGCTTCATTGCTGGTGGAGACGAGCTTGGACAAGCCGATGCCGCGAGCCGCGGCGCGAGACAGCAAAGCGCCCAGAATGCCGCCGCTTTGCGACACGACGCCGATGTTGCCGACCGGGAACCGATCCATCTCCAGCGCGCCGCTGGCCGACAGGACGATGCCGTCGGTCAGGTTGACCAGGCCGATGGTGTTGGGGCCCAGGATGCGCATGCCGCCGGCGGCCTCGATCAACTGGGCCTGGCGGTGCGCGCCCGCCGCGCCGGTTTCGGAATAGCCGCTGGCCAGCACGATGGCGGCCGGGGTGCCGCGAGCAGCCAGTTCGCGCACGGCGATGTGGGCGCGTTCGGCACCCAGCAGCACGATCGCGACGTCCGGCACGGCAGGCAGCGAGGCGATATCGGCATAGCACGGCAGCCCGTCGATGGCGTCGACCCGCGGATTGACCGGATAGATGTCGCCGCTGAAGCCGTGCTTGCGCAGGTAAGCCACCGGGCGACCGGCGGTCTTGCCGGCGTCGGTCGAGGCCCCGATGACGGCCACACTGCGCGGCTGGAGCAGGCGCGAGATCGCGTCCATGGATCAGTCCTTCGCTTCGCGTTGCGGCCTCTTGCCGGCATCGCGCTCGGCGCTCCTGGCCAGGAAGGCCATCACCGACTCCCGATGCTCCGTGCTGGTGTAGCAGATGCCCTGGGCCTGGCTGCCCTGCGCAGACACCTGACTTGCCGAGAGTTCGAAGGTCTGGTTGAGGATGCCCTTGCCCAGCGCCAGCGCGGTGACGGAGCCCTTGCTCAACTCCCGGGCCCAGTCCTGGGCTTGGCTCAGGAGCGTGTCCGCAGTGGCCCGGCGATCGGCGATCCCCAGGCGCAGCGCCTCATCGGCATCCACCTTCCGGCCGCTGAAGATCAATTCCTTGGCCTTGGCCAGACCGACCCGGCGCGGCAGGAAATACATGCCGCCGCCGTCCGGGATCAGCCCTCGATGGATGTAGGACCAGGTGAAGCTGGCGGCGTCGCTGGCGACGATGAAATCGCAAGCCAGCGCCGTGTCCGCACCGAGTCCGGAGGCCGCGCCATTGACGGCCGCGATGGTCGGCTTGGGCATGTCGTGCAGCAGCGATTGCGCGTGGTGCACCCGCTGCTGGCGCTGCCAGCCGTTGAAGGCGACTTCTCCGGCGGGCGCACTCATGCGCCGCTCCATGCCGGCGATATCGCCGCCGGCGCAGAACCCCTTGCCGTTGCCGGTCAGCACCAGCGCCCGAACGGCCTTGTCGGCAGCGACCCGTTCCAGCGCGGCTATGAACTGGGTGCGCATGTCGTCGCTCATGGCGTTGCGCTTTTCCGGGCGGTTCAGGCAGATCGTCGCGATGCCCGCGGCTATCTTCAGTTCGATCAGTGTCGAGTTTGTCATTGAGTGTCCTCGTTCAGCGATGCGTGCTCAATCGGCGGTGATGTTGGCGCTCTTGACCACGTTGCGCCAGCGCACTTCTTCGCCCTTGACGTACTTGCCGAACTCCTCGGGCGTCCCGGCGCTGATGACCAGACCCTCGCTTTCGACCTTCTTGCGGAATTCATCCGACTGCGCCGCCTTCTTCGCCGCCGCGTTGAGTCGAGCGATCACGGGCGCGGGCGTGCCCGCGGGCGCGAACAGGCCGTACCAGCTGTCGGCAACGTAGTCGGGCACGCCGCTTTCCGCGATGGTGGGCACCTTGGCCAGGACCGCCGCCGGGGAGCGCTGGGCCGTCGTCACCGCCAAGGCCCGCAGTCTGCCGCTCTCGATGAACGGCCCCGCGGCGGATGCCGTCGCGAACATCATGTCCACCTGGCCGCCCAGGAGGTCGGTGAGCGCTGGGCCGGCGCCCTTGTAGGGGATGTGGGTGATCGAGGTGTGGGTCAGGAACTTGAACAACTCCCCGGCCAGATGGGCCGAGGTGCCCGCGCCCTGCGAGGCAAAGGACAGCTTGTCCGGCTTGGCCTTGGCGGCGGCGACGATGTCCTGCACCGACTTGAACGGACTGTCCGGCCGCACCACCAGGACATTCGGTGAACGGCCGACCAGCATCACGGGCGCGAAGGAACTGTCTTGCGAATACGGCAGCTTGGCATGGATGCTGGGGTTGACCGCGTGCGCGATAGTGGCCATCACCAGGGTGTAGCCATCGGGCGCGCTTTTCGCCAGCGCGTCGGTTCCGATGATGGTGCCGGCGCCGGGCTTGTTCTCGATGATGACGGGCTGTCCGAGGTCCTGCGACATGAGAATTCCCATGGATCGGGAGATCAGATCGGTGCCACCGCCGGGTGAGAAGGGCACGATGATCTTCAACGGCTTTTCCGGAAAGGCCGCCAATGCCGGCGTTGTCGCGACCACCGCGACGGCGAGCACAGCGGCCAGGAACGCGCCCAATCGGGGGAACGCGGAACGGAATGTCTGCATGGAATGTCTCCTGAGGTGACTCGAATGGGACGCGGCGCAAAGCTGCGCGGCCAGGAACTGCTATCACCCGGAGTCTAGGAACACAGCGCGCAGGACACCATGATCTAATTCCACTGAATGGAAATGAACTCTCCCGGGGGGCCCGCCTTGAACCCAGACCCTGCCTCGTCATCGGCCGCGCGCTTTGGCAAGAGGCCCCAGAACCGTTCTCTCGAAAGAGGCATCGAGATCTTGCGGGCCTTCAAACCCGGCGCCGACTTTCTGGGCAACGGCGACCTGGCCGAGCGCACGGGACTGGCCCCGGCGACGGTGAGCCGGTTGACGCAGACGCTGGTAGGCACCGGCATGCTGGAACACGATCCGCGTCATCGCGCCTATCGCCTGGCGGCGCCGGTCCTGAGCCTGGCTCATGCCATGCGTTCGGGCTCGCCGGTGCTGCAGCTGGCCGCCCCGATGATGCGCAAGCTGGCCGAGAAAATGAAGATCAATGTCGGGCTTGCCGTGGCGGATCGCGACGAAATGGTTTACCTGGAATCCGTGCGCTACAACCGGCGGGTCTCGTTGCGCAACGTCGTGGCCGGCCAGCGGGTTCCGATCGAATTGACGTCACTGGGACGGGCGTGGCTGGCCGCGGCGACGGCATCCAGACGTCGCGAACTGTTCGCGCTTTTCAAGTCGCGCCGCCCGGCGAGCTGGCGCGCGCTGGAGAAGGAAATTCTCGACGCCATCGAGCAGGTGGGCGCGAGGGGGTTCTGTGCCGCCTCCTGGCAACCCGAGGTGGTGGCGCTCGCCACGCCCATCGCGGTCGCAGGCCACCCGGTCTATGTATTGAATGTGAGCGTCACGGGCTCCAGCATCAGAGAGGCAACGGAACGCCTGCACACGCCTCTGCTGCAGCTGTCGGCCCGCCTGCGCGACGCCATCGGTGCGCTGTGAGTGCAGCCATGGTTTCCTGTCGGCCTGATCAGGCGCGCCCTTTGGCGAACGCCAGTGAGGCTGAGATCATCTGCCGCAGATGAGGCTGGATACCCATCGAGCGTTCGGGAACATAGTCGAACGGCAGGGCTTCCTGCATGTAGCTGCACTGCGTCATCTCCAGCTGCACCGCGTGGATGCCCTGCGCCGGTCGCCCATACTGCCGCGTGATATAGCCTCCGGTGTATCGGCCATTGAGCACGGCGCTGTAACCCGTCGCCGCCTTGCCGATGGCCAGCACTGCCTGCGCCAGCCCCGGATCGCAGCTGGCGCCGTTCGCGGTGCCGAAGTTCAGGTCGGGAAGCTTGCCTTGAAAGAAACGTGGCAGCACCGAGCGGATCGAGTGCGCCTCCCATAGCACGATGGTGCCGTGCGCCGCTGTCAGGCGATCCAGCTCTGCCTGCAGTTGTCGGTGGTAGGGATGCCAGATTGCATCGCGGCGCGCGCTGACCTCGTCGTCGTCAGGCAGGTCGTTGGCCGCGTAGATCGGTGTCTTGTCGAAGGTGTCGATCGGGCACAGGGCCGTGGTGTCCTGGCCCGGGTACAGATTCTGGTTGTCCGGCGGGCGGTTCAGGTCGATCACGTAGCGCGAATGCGTCGCCACCAGCACGGAGGCACCGAGCGCATCGGCGAAGTCGTAGAGGCGCTCCAGGTGCCAGTCGGTGTCCGGCACCTGCCGCGCCTGCGCCGTAAACCGCGCCTGAAGTGCGGGCGGCACATGGGTTCCGACATGGGGCATCGATATCAGCAAGGGCTGTGTGCCCTGGCGCAGGCGGAAGGCGGGTTGGGTCGTCTGGAATTTCATGTTCAAGCTCATAGGACCAGTAGTTCTTTGCGCGCGGCCGCAAAATCGGCCCTGGCGCGCTGGTGAAGATGATGGTGCCCTGCCGCGACGAGGGGACGACCGCCGACCCAGACTGCCGTGATGGCCGAGCTGCGATGGCTCGCGAACACGTGGGCCGACAGCATGTCGGCTGCCGAAAGCTCCAGCAGCGCCGGATGCTGGGAATCGAGTACCACGAAGTCGGCCTGCTGCCCCACTGCGAGCCCGCCAATGGCGCGACCCGCGGCCTGGGCGCCGCCCTGCACCGCGGCCAGCGTCAAGGCACTGGCCACGTGTGACTGCGCCTCGGTCGCGCCTACGCTGCGCTGATGGGTGGCAAGGCGCTGGCTGTATTCGAGCATGAGCAACTCCTCCGCCGCGTTGACGCAGATGTGGCTGTCAGATCCTATGCCCCATGTGCCCCCCGCCTTGCGCCAGGCCGGCAGGTCGAAGATTCCGTCGCCCAGGTTCGCTTCTGTGGTGGGGCACAGGCCCGCCACCGCGCCCCGCGCGGCGGCCCTGGCATGTTCGCCGGCGTCCATGTGCGTAGCGTGTACCAGACACCAGCGCTGGCTGACCTCGGCATGGTCGAGCAACCAGGCCACCGGCCGCTGCCCGCTCCAGGCAATGCAGGCATTGACCTCCTGGATCTGCTCGGCCACGTGGATATGCACCGGCGCCGTGGCGTCGATGGCATCCAGGCCCAGGAGCGCCTCGCGCAGCGCCTGCGGCGGCACCGCCCGCAGCGAGTGGGGCGCGAGGCCCAGCCGCGCAGCCTGCCCCTCGCACAGTGGTTTGAGGCGCTCGAGCAGCCGCAGCACCGATTCGGTGGAACGGATGAAGCGGCGCTGGTCCGCGTTGGCGCTCTGGCCGCCGAAGCCGCTGGCCTGGTAGAGCACGGGCAGCAGCGTGAAGCCTATGCCTGCGCGCTGCGCGGCTCGCAGCAGCGCCAGCGCCATCGTTGCGTCGTCGGCGTAGGGCTGCCCGTCGGTGTCTTGGTGGACGTAGTGGAACTCGCAGACCGCCGTGTAGCCCGCTTCGAGCATCTCGACATAGAGGCCAAATGCGATCGCCTCCAACTGACCGGGGGTCAGCCGGGCGGCAAAACGGTACATCAGCGTGCGCCAGCTCCAGAAGCTGTCTTGCGCCTGGCCCCGATATTCGGTCAGGCCCGCGAATGCGCGCTGGAAGGCGTGCGAATGCAGATTGGGCATGCCGGGGATCAGCGGTCCGGCGGCGATGGCGGTGCCGGCAGGCGGCGTTGCTGCGTTGGCTTGGACCTGTGTGAGCCGGCCCTGATCATCCCAGCCCAGAAGGACATTGCGGCGCCAGCCATCGGGCAACAATGCGTTGTCTGCGAAGATGACCTGGTTCATCGTGGTGTTTGCTGCTTGAACGTCACCGTAATGAGCGAGGCAGCCGTACCCGAACTCTCGAGCGTCGCCGCGCGAGACGCGCCGCCCCACCAGACCCCCTCGTTTCGCGCGAGCCGGATCGAATGCAGGTCTTCCCGGGCATCACTGTGCAGCTTGAGACTCCAGTCGCCCTGCACCGCAAGCAGCAGTCCGTGCGCAGCTGCCCCGAATGCGGCGCGCTGCCGCACGACGCCGACTTCGGCCTGCAGGCGACCGCGCCGCACCATCACGTTGAGGTCGCTCGAGGCACCCCCGAGTAATTCGCAATTCGGCGCGGCCTCGCCCGGAAAACCGAATGGGGCGAGCGGGCGGTCGAGTCGCCAGTCGATGGAAAAATCCGGTGACTGCAGCCGTATGCCCATGCCTTCGAGCAGCACGATGGTCCGGTCGACACCGGCAAAGGCGGAGAAGGTGCCGCTCGCTGCGATCGTCGCGATGCTGACGCGCCAATCGAAGTCGTCCAGCCCGCAGCCGGGCGGCCAGCAGGCGACCTCGCGGGTGGTGCCGCCACCGTTCTTCCAGGGTGTTTCACGCAGGCTGTCGACAGCAAAGCGCTGCAGCGTCATCAAGTCCCCCGCGTCAGCACGGCCTGCAGAAACAGACGCGTGCGATCCTGGGTGGGACTGGTAAAGATGGTTTCGGGCGGCCCCGCCTCGATGATGACGCCTTCGTCCATCATCACCACCAGGTCGCTCACTTCGCGCGCAAAGTCCATTTCGTGGGTCACCACCATCATGGTCATGCCCTCGCTGGCGAGCATCTTCATGACCTGCAGCACCTCGCCTACCAGCTCGGGGTCCAGCGCCGAGGTGGGTTCGTCGAACAGCATCACGCTGGGCTTCATGGCCAGCGCCCGCGCAATGGCCACGCGCTGCTTCTGCCCGCCCGACAGGCTGGCGGGCATGGCGTCGGCCTTCTGCGCCAGGCCCACTTTGTCGAGCAGGGCGCGCGCTTCGTCATCGGCCGCCGCGCGCGACAGGCCGCGCAGCTTGCGCGGGCCCAGCGAGATGTTGTGCAGCACCGACAGGTGCGGAAACAGGTTGAACGACTGGAACACCATGCCGACTTCCTCGCGCAGGGCGTCCAGTTCGCGGTCCGCCAGCATGCGGCCATCGCGCACCAGCGTGCGGCCGCAGATTTCGACACTGCCGCCTTCGGGGCGCTCCAGCCCGTTGCAGCAGCGCAGAAAAGTGCTTTTGCCCGAGCCGCTGGGGCCGATGACCACCACCACCTGGGAGGGCTGGACATCGAAGTCGATGCCCTTCAGGACCACGTGATCGCCAAAAGACTTGCGCAGGCCCCGGATGCGCACCATGGGAGCGACGCTGCTCATTGAACCATCCCTCCCGCGCGCAGCCGCAGTTCGATCTGGCGCAGCACCAGCGATGTGGCACCGGTCAGCGCGAAATACACCACGGCAATGGCCAGATAGACCTCCAGCGATCGATAGGACACGCTGATGATCTTCTGTCCCTCGTGCATGACGTCATGGATGGTCAGCAGCGACACCAGCGCCGAGTTCTTGATGAGCGCGATGAACTCGTTGCCCAGCGGCGGAATCATCCGCACGGCGGCCTGGGGCAGCACCACGCTGCGCATCGCCAGCCCCGACGACATGCCGATCGAGCGCGCTGCCTCCATCTGGCCGCGGTCGACCGACTGGATGGCGCCGCGCACCACCTCCGAGACATAGGCTCCCGAATAGACGCCCATGCCGATCACCCCGCAGACGAAGGCCGGCAGCAGAATGCCGAACTGCGGCAGACCGAAGAACAGGATGAACAGCTGCACCAGCAATGGCGTGCCCCGGATGACGGCGACATAGGCGGTGCACAGGCCGTAGACGATGCGCCGCCTCGGGTTGAGCCGGCCAATGCCGATCACCAGGCCCATCAGGCACCCGAGCAGCAGCGAGCTGGCCGTAATTTCCACGGTCACCAGCGCGCCGCGCAGCAGCTGGGGCCAGCCTGCCCAGACCGGGGAAAAATCCAGTTCCATCGTTCAGCCGCGCGGGCAGCCTACTTGGCAGCGCTGTTGCTGAACCATTTCTTGACGATGGCCGCATAGGTTCCATCGGCCTTCAGTTTGGCCAGCGCAGCGTTGATCGCCTTGGTGAGCTCGGGCTCGTCCTTGCGCAGCGCCATGCCGTATTCCTCGGTGGTGAGCTGCTCGTCCAGCACGCGCATGCCGGGGCGGGTGCGCACGTACTGGTAGGCAGCGGGCTTGCCGGTCACGGCCGCGTCGGCGCGGCCGATGTCCACCAGGTTGAACATTTCCTGGTTCTTTTCCACTTCGACCCGCTGCACCTTCGGATAGTGTTCCTGCAGATAGCCCACCGACTTGGTGCCCACCTGCACGGTCACCTTTTTTCCGTCGAGGTCCGACAGCTTCTTGATGGCGGTGTTGCCGCTCTTGGTCAGGACCACCAGGCCGCCGGCGTAGTAGGGATCGGTGAAGTCGACCACCTTCTTGCGCTCATCGGTGATGTAGATGGCCGAAACAGCCATGTCGAAGCGCTTGGAAATGAGCCCGGGGATCAGTCCCTTGAAGTCGATATCGATCCATTCGACCTGCTTGCCCATGGTCTTCGCAAGGGCCTCGACCAGGTCCACGTCAAAGCCGGCGCGCTTGTCGTTCTCCACGAATTCCATGGGGGGAAAGGTGGCGTCCGTGCCCACGCGCAGCACGCTGCCTTGGGCATGGGCGCCGCCAGCGGCGAGGGTCAGGGCGGCCAGGCTGGCCAGCAGGAAGTTGCGACGAAAATTCATGGGATTGTCTCCGGTTGGGGGTGAGGAAATCAGCGGATGGCGAGGCTGCGTGAGATGCGGGCGGCGGCGATCACCGCCATGCGAGTGAGCTTGGGCTCCTGGGTCTGCGCGCGCGAAATCGGCGCCATCAGCGTGATGGCGCCAACGCCTCGCCGGTCGGGGCCGAACAGCGGGACGCTGACGCCCCAGACCCCGGGATCGACTTCGCCGGCGGTCACGGCAAAGCCGGCCTTGCGGATGGCCGCCGATTCGGCTTCCGCGGCCCGGCGCCTGGCGCCCTCGGGGCCGTACTGCTGGTCGAGCATCGCTGAGCGCTCGGTATCGGGCAGGTGGGCCTGCAGGCACTTGGCCGAGGCACCGGCACCCAGGGGCACGCTGCGCCCTTTTTCGAAAGAGCACCGCAGCGATTGCTCGCTTTCGACCATGTCCAGGCAGATGACCCGGTCATTGACCGCCACGACCAGTGCAACGCTTTCATGGGACTGCTGGGCGAGGGCTTGCAGGTCGGACCGGGCCTGGCGCACCAGGTGCGAAGCCAGATCGAAGCCCAGCGCGAGCTGCAGGCTCAGGGGACCCGGGGCGTAGTAGCCATCGGTTTCCAGCACAAAACCCCACTGCTTGAGCCGGGCGAGCTGCCGGTACAGCGTGCTGCGGGCCAGGCCCGTGCGCTCCAGCAGTTCGGCCACCTGCAACGCCCGTCCCTGCTGGGCCAGCACCGCGAGCACCTGCAGCACACGGTCGGCCGTGGTCACTGGGGTTGATGGGCTGGCGGCCATGGGCGGAGTATCAAAGGAACCACACGCCATTCAAACACCTCATTCCCATGGTGTGGGAATGAGGTTCTCTTTTTTCTTGCCGCTGGGCCCCGGCACGCTCGCTAGTGGTCGCGCGACATGCCCGGGACATTCGCGGCGGGCACCTCGCGCCGCGTCATGCTGGAAGACAGAACGGCCTGAGGCAGATACGCCCCCGCCGTTCGCAGGCTTTCAACCAGCACAGCCGTGTTCAGGTCGCACGCCGGCTGCCCGGTCGCCACCGACTGTGCCGCGGCGGTGCCAACGGCCTGGCCCATCATGTAGGCAGCCGATTGGGCCCGGATCGACCCGTGCACCTTGGTGTCACTGGAGTGGCAGCGCCCGGCGACCCAGAGGTTTTCCCATTCGCGTGGCACCAGGATGCTGTACGGGATGCCGACACAGTTGCCGGCGCCCAGGTTGTCCTTGCCGTCGAAGTCCTTGAGGAAGCGCTGGTATTCCTCGACCGAGGTATTGGTCGGATGCACGTCCGTCGGCCGGTTGTACACCGCAATCTGGTCGGCAAACTGCCGGCGCGCGCGGAAATCCTCGATCGTGAGCTCGAACTCCCCGACGATGCGGCGCGAGTCCCGCACGCCCATCACCGGCGCCGTGGTGACCAGTTCAGCGTGCTCGCAACCGGGCACGTATTTCCGGTAAAAGGATTCGTATTCGAGCGCGAGCCTGCGCCCGAAGATCATGCCATCCGACAGGCTGCGGCTGGACAGGGGATTGAGGTTGAACACATGGCCGCCATTGAGCGTGGCGAAGGTCTGCGCGACCTTGTTCATCCCGGGCATGAACCGGTCATCCTGCGAAAAATGACCTTCGCGGATCGCCTGGGGCAGCAGTTCGTTCTTGACCCGGTTCTTCACCGCATCGATGCCGCGCCAGTCGCTGCCGTACGCCGGGTCATTCCAGTCCACGCCGGCAAACAGCGAACACAGCGTGCTGGGCGCGACGGTATCGGAGTCGCGCAACACCACCTTGCATGGCGCGCCGCACAGGTCAGCCAGGGTGGCGTCGCCGGTGGCGTCGACAAAGGTCCTGGCCGCCACGTAGCGGTAGCCTTCGATGTTGTGGACGATCACGCCCAAGACCCGGTGCCCGCTCACGTCGGCATCGATGACGCGGGTGAAGAAACGGATTTCGACACCGGCTGCGATCGCCAGGTCGTCCAGGATGCGCTTGAGCGCTTCGGGCTGAAAGGGCACCCAGCGATTGAGGTGCTGGTGCAGAAATTCCATCGGCACATGAGGCCCGAAGGCCTTGCGCTCCCACATCGTTTCCAGCAGCTCCTTCATGAAGCCGCCGACCAGCATCCGCTCGCCGTTGGCGACCGGTCCGAACGAAGCCACCAGGCCCGACGTTCCCATGCCGCCCAGGCAACCGGTCGCCTCCACCAGCAGCGTCTTCAGGCCCAGCCGCGCAGCGCAGATCGCGGCCGCGGTTCCGGCGGGGCCGCCGCCCGCGACCACCAGGTCATAGGGAGCGTCCCTGGGGATGGAACGGGTCAGCCGGAAACTGTCCGGGGAATCGGTGGTCATGAGCGGCCTGCCTGGTGCATGCGGTTGCCGAGCGGCTTGGTGGCCTTGGCAAAGCGGGAGATTTCGTCGCGGATGAAGGCTTCGAAGTCGGCCGCGCCCAGGGGCGCCAGCTCGATCCCCATGTCCGCAATCGACTTCGCCATCTGGGGCGTATGCAACACCGCCAGGATGTCGTCGCTGATGCTCTTGACCAGGTCCGCACTGAGGCCACCCGGCGCCAGGAAACCGGCCCAGTTCACGGCGTCATACCCCGGCAGGGTTTCCGCGATGGCCGGCCAGGATGGATACAGCGTGCTGCGCTGCAGGCTGGTGACCCCCAACACCTTGAGCTGCCCGGCCTGGATGAAACCCTCCGCCGAGGTCGCGACCGAGAAGCCGAGGGGAATCCGGCCGCCGAGCATATCGGTGTACATCTTGGCGGCCCCGTTGTACGGCACGTGCTGCAACTGGATCCCGCCCATGTAATTGAGCATCTCGCCGGCCAGGTGGGCCGAAGTGCCGATGCCATTGGAGCCGTACGACAGCGTGCCGGGCTGCGCCTTGGCCAGCGCGATGAGGCCCTTGATGTCATTGGCGGGAAATGCCGTGGTGGCGACCAGGGCGACGGTGTAGTAGCCGACCCGGGCCAGCGGCGTCAGATCCTTGAGCGTGTCATACGGCAAGTCCTGGCGCTGCACGGCATTGATGCTGAGCGAGCTGCCCAGCAATGCCAGCGTGTAGCCGTCGGGTGCGCTGTGCGCGGTGGCCAGCGTGCCAACCACCACGCCACCGCCGGGCTTGTTTTCCGTGATGACCGACTGCTTCCAGCGCACCTCCAGCTGTTGGGCCAGCGTGCGGGCCAGCCGGTCCGCGGCGCCCCCCGGAGGCTGCGGAACGATCAGCCTGACCGGTCGGCTCGGCGCGTACGCGCCCGACTGCGCCAGGGCACGGATGCCCGCCGGCGACAGCAAGGCTGCGGCCGCCTGGATCATTCGCCGCCGCGAGAAGTGGCCGCCCGATTCCGGAATCGATCCCATGAATGTCTCCAATATTGTCTTGTCGCCCCATGATGAGCGGTGAACCCGGACCAGGCAAATAGAAAAAGCGCAGCCACGCATAACCGTTGGTTATGGACTGCGCTAAGCTCTCGCCATGAGAGGCACAGCATGAACCTGCGGCACATGGAAGTCTTCCGCGCCGTCATGTCGACCGGCAGTGTGGGCGGCGCGGCCGAGCTGCTGCATATCTCGCAGCCCGCCGCCAGCAAGCTGCTCGCGCAGGCCGAGCGGCACAGCGGCCTCGCGCTGTTTGACCGTGTCAAAGGCCGGCTGCTGCCGACACCCGAGGCCAGGCAGTTGTACGACGTGGTGGAAAACCTGTGGCGCGGCGTCGAGCGTGTGCGTGACGTCTCGCGAGCGCTGGCGCAGCCGCAAGCCGGCTCCTTGCGGCTGGCGGTCTCGGCAAGCCTGTCGGCCCACCTGGTGCCGCGTGCCGTTGCCTTGCTGTACCAGCGGTTTCCGCATGTTCAGTGCGGCGTCGAGACACTGGTGCCCTCGATCATGACCGACACGCTGCTGGATCAATCGATGCACCTGGGCGTTGGCATGCTTCCCAACGAACACCCCAACCTGCTGTTCGTGCGCAGCTATGAATGCGGGATGGCCTGCGTCATGCATCGCGACCATCCGCTCGCCGCCCGCAAGCGCATTCGACCCGCCGACCTCGCGGGCCAGCGGGTGATCGGGTCTCCGGGCAACACCCGGTATGGCCAGGCTCTGCAGAACGCCTACGGCCCCAAGGCCGCATCACTGCGGCTCGAGTTGCAAGCCCGCTCCTCGATGTCCGCGTGCCTGTTTGCCAGCGCCGGCGCCGGGGTCGCCGTGGTGGACGCGGCCGTGGTGGCCGGCAACATCTTCAAGGACGTTGCCGTCAGGCCGTTCGCCACCGACCAGAAACTGGACGTTCGCATCATTCGCAACCGCCTCAGGCCCATGTCGGCCATCGACAGCGCGTTCTGCGACGCATTCGACACGGTCTGGAAGGCGGAAATGTAGGGCGCGCAACGGCCCCGGCGGCTCTGGCACCTTCGGTCGCGCGAGCGCCCTGAAGCTGCGGATTCATGGCACACCCGGACTTCCGCTTTATGACTGGTACGCCGGTAGAGGGCAGGTCGGAAGAACTGCTTCAGCCGGGCAGCGTCCAGCACGGAGTGGTAGCGGACACACATCGCCGCGATTGTGCTGGGAGAGCGCATCGACCGAGCGGGTGATCACGCAGATGGAACCTCCGCATCCGGGCGGTCGGACGGCGTGACTCCGGCCTGTTTATCCAGTTCGGCCCGGATCTTGGACACCAGCGCAGGAGACGCCTGTCGCGGGATGCGGGCCGCCTTCTGCGCGATGGCCCACTTCTGCTCGTAGCGGAGGGTCGGCCACACGGCACGCAATTCGGCTGAGATGTACTGCCTCCAGTCCGTGGCATCACGGCCCCGTTGCGTGTATCCACGTGCACCAGCCAGTCGATTCTCGTCTTCCATCATCTCCCCTCCGGTCACGCTCGGCCGCTTGGTACTGTCATGCTTTTCAGCATCGGGCGGGTGGCTCAGGGCCGCCGTCGGGCACCAGCAATCAAACGGGACCAGAACCCTTCGTTGTGGGGCGCCCGCACCTCGGAAATCCACCTGAACGCGAGGGCATGAACAGCGCTGAGTGCTGTTGGTTCTTCAACATAGCCGCTCCTGGTTGTGACTTTCAGCAGCGCGTCAGTCGTCCACACGTCTTCTGGGCATGCCGTGGAAAGCTTGGCGTACCCATAGAACATTCCGTCCAGTTCTGCCGTGTAAGCCGCGATGTATATCCCCTCCCAAGGACCTGTAATTTGCTCCATGCCGGACGCAGTATACATTCGGTTACAAGTAACGGATTGAGTTCACTCTCCCTGAACCCGAGATTTCGTGACTTTTGACCCATTCGGCACTTTGGGGGGTGACTTGCGCGGGGAGGCAATCGATTGCACGCGGTCAGGCTTCAGCAGGCTGGGTGACGACGCCAAGCAACGCAATGGCATCCGATCCACTGGTTCGTGGCACTCGTCCTATCCAACGAGATCTACCCTTGCGCCGGACTATGGCTGAGCAGACACGTTTCCGGCACCCTCGGGCGCTGGGCTGGCACGCACAACATTGCGGCATGTCCTTCTACTCTGCGGCGTGTTCGCTTTGCCGTGGTCTTGCGCTGTGTGCCCTGCTTGCCCACGGTGTGTCGTCGCTGGCGGAACAGACATGCGGCCCTGCCGGCGACGTCAGCAGCTGCTACGCTGGGCTGACGCAGGCCAACGTGCGGCGGATGGTGACCGTGCAGGAGCGGCCGCTCTGGTGCTGGGCCGCAAGTATTTCGATGATCTTTGCGCACTACGGCTACAAGGTGGCACAAAGCGAGATTGTGAAAGACAGCTATGGTGTCGCCGACGATCTGCCAGCCGCTTCCGGCGAGGCTATCACGCGATCCTTGTCGAGTGCATGGACCACGAAAGAGGAGAAGGCCTTCCAGGCATCGGCACTCGCATCGGATCGGCAGGCGAACCGGTTCGACGTCACCAATGAGATGGTACTGAGCGAATTGGCTGAAGGCCGCCCGCTGCTAATTGGTGCACAAGGCCATGCGATAGTGCTAGTCGGCCTGCGCTTCCAACGCTCTGCCAGGGGCGGGGTGCGTATCGTTGGCGGTACGGTGATCGATCCGGCACCCGGCCAAGAAATACGCGACATAGCACCTTCGGAAATGCGGCCGGCTTACGTCGCCGCTGTGCATGTACGGTGACGCGACGAAAGCATCGGCGCTCTCCGAGCGCGGAGCAGGCTGCGTGGTTCACTGATTTGCAGGGCGCGCTCGGCGCAGATAGCGCTACTACCTTATAGTCACTTGCGCCAACACTCGCGCCTGAGGGCCAAGCACCTATCTATTGTGTTTGGCCGCTTTGGTGTGGAGACATGCGAGGTCTCGGTCGGCATCCGGCCGGCGTGAAGAAGCCGTACGAGCGGTATCCAACCTCGCGCCCGATCTTGTCGACGGTCGCCTTGTCCCCCCGCGTGCCTGGCAGGCTGGCCATTGCCGCATGCGCCTGTTCGACCCAGCGCCGCACGCTGGTGCCGAGCCGGTGCGACTGCCGCGCGGGGACCATCTCGACGGATGAGGCAGCCAATGCCCACACGATGGCCGGGCCGTTGCGGTCGAGCGTGAAGCTCTCGCCGGGGGCCAGCACGATGTCGCGCGGATCGTCGTCCTGCGTGACCCACAACCCGCCGCGCAGACAACTGATCAGCGCTCCCTTGGCGTTGGTGAGTGTCAGTGCCTGGCTCTTGGCAAGGCACACCGGGGTGGTGTTCAGGTGGATGTTCATGGCGCACTCCTTGCATGCCGCCGACGTATCCCACGCCGAGAGTAGCGGTATCCACTCATGCTGCGGTGTATCCATATTGGCTGCATGGCATCATTCCGACAAACGTTCAATGCGAATGCCTCGCATGCTCACAAGGAATGTGAATGCCCCGCCTGCTGCCGTCACTGGACCTCTTGCGCGGATTCGAGGCCGCGCCTCGCCAGCTCAGCTTCACGAAGGCGGCTGCGGAGCTGTTCCTGACCCAGTCGGCGGTCAGCCGGCAGGTGCAGACGCTGGAAGAGCAGCTCGGCACGCCGTTGTTCGAGCGGCGCCACCGCGAGATCCGCCTCACTGCGGCCGGTCAAAAACTGTTTCGCGCCGCGGGCGACGCGATGCGCCTGCTCACCGAAGCGGCGACCGAGATCCGGGCGGGGCCCGGCACCTCGGTGACGGTGTCGTGCACGATGGGCTTTGCGTCGTTGTGGCTGGTGCCGCGCCTGATGGACTTCCGCGCCGAGTGCCCGGAGATCGACATCCACATCGCAGCCAACAACAAGATTCTCGACATCGATCGCGAACGGGTCGAACTGGCGGTCCGGTACTGCCCGGCCGACCTCGCCCCGGCCGGCTCGCGGCGGCTGTTCGGCGAGGAAGTGTTCCCCGTTTGCGCACCCGGCCTGCAAGGCATCGGTGGGCATCCGCTCGCGGCGCCGGAAGACCTGCGCCACCACGTCCTGCTGGAACAGGACCATGCCGACACCGACCGCCCCGCCGCCTCGTGGAGCACGTGGCTCGAAGCCATGGGGCTGCACCGCATGAAGCCGGCAGGAACGCTGCGCTTCAGCCATTACGATCAGTTGATCCAGGCCGCCATCGACGGCCAGGGGGTCGCGCTGGGCATCAGTCCGCTGGTGCGTCGCCACATCGGCCAGCAGCGGTTGGTCGTGCCGTTCGAGGCTCGCATTGCGTCGCCGCGCGCCTACCACCTCATCGTCGCCCGGCGTGCCATCGGGCGGACCGACGTGGCAGCCTTCTGCGATTGGCTGCTGCGCAACGCGTCGCAGGAGATTGACGCAGTGCAGCCCGGCGACGCGAGTGGCTCTGCAGCAACCGAAACCATCGGCCCAACTCACGCATGAGGTTCGTGCAAGGCCGCTGCGGCAGCGGCTGGCGCGAACGCCGCGAAGTCCACTTCCCTGAGGATGCTGTTCACCTGGCGCAGCACGTGGCCCTGCGACGAACTCCTGGTGCGGTAAGCCAGCCAGCGCGGATCGGCTTCCAGCGCGGCGCGGCGCCGCTCACGGTCGGCCATGTCGGTGTACCGCCAGAGGTGGACGATCTGGCCGAGCTCTCCCACTTCCGTGGTGTAGTAGCCCAGCGGCGAGCCGAGGTGCTGCGTCTGAACGGCCAGTCCCTCGCGCGCATACAGCGCCAGGAAGTCCCTCATGGCGCCCGTCTGGATCGTGTAGGTTCTCAGGTCGACAATCATGTGGTTCACCCCAGGTAGCGAGGCAGCAGGAGCGAGATGGACGGGAAGGCGATCAACACCGCCAGCCGGAAAAAGTCCGCCACGACGAACGGAAAGACCCCGGCGAAGATGGTCCGGATGGGCACCTCGGGTTGCAGGCTCTTGAGCACCATGACGTTCAGCCCCACCGGCGGCGTGATGAAGCTGATTTCCGTGACCACCACCACGATGATGCCGAACCAGATCGGGTCCATTCCCAGGTGCTGCACCAGGGGATAGAACACCGGCACCGTCAGCAGCACCATCGACATGCTCTCCAGCACGCATCCCAGCAGGATGTAGATCCCGCAGATCGCCACGATCACCAGGGTCGGATGGACGTTGAACTGGCGCACCCATTGCTGCAGCCCGGTCGGCATCGTCGTGAAGTTGATGAAGTTGGCGAAGATCAGCGCGCCGATCAGCACCATGAACAGCATGCCGGTGGTGCGGGCGGATTCCACCAGCACTTCGGACAAGACCGGCCATGACAGGCGCCCGCGCACCCATGCGAACACGAAGGCCCCACAGGCACCGATGCCCGCGGCCTCGGACGAGGTGAAAACGCCGCCGTAGATACCGCCCATGACGATGCCGAACAACATGGCGACGCCCCACACCTCCTTGAGCGCGCGCAGGCGCTCGCGCCAGCCCATGCGCACACCCGGCGGCCCGGACTTGGGATCGCGCCAGGTCGTCCAGCGCACGGCCAGCATGTAGAAGCCGATGGCCACGATGCCGGGCAGGATGCCCGCGGCGAACATCTTGCCTATGCTCTGTTCGGTCAGGATGGCGTAGACCACCATCACGATCGATGGCGGGATCAGAATGCCCAGCGTCCCGCCCGCAGCGATCGAGCCCGTCGCCAGGCCCTCGCTGTAACCCAGCTTGCGCATTTCCGGGTAGGCCACCTTGCACATGGTCGCCGCGGTGGCCAGGCTGGAGCCGCACACCGCGCCAAAGCCGCCGCACGCCACGACGGTGGACATGGCCAGCCCGCCCTTGCGGTGCCCGAGAAAGGCATAGGCGGCCGCATACAGCTCCCGGGACAGCTTGGCCTGGGTCACCAGGTTGCCCATCAGGACGAACAGCGGCACCACCGACAGCAGGTACTGGAAGCCGCTTTCGTGCACCACGGCCCCGGCCATGGCATAGGCCGCCGGCCAGCTGCGCAACCAGGTGGTGCCCAGCAGGCCGATCAGGGCCATGGCGAAAGCCACCGGCACCTGCAGGAAGATCAGGACGAGCATCGCCGCGAAACCGATCAGTGCCTCGGTCATGCGGCCTGCGCCCGGTTGGTCCACAAACTCCACAACTGCGCGGCGTAGACGATGCCGTTGAGGAACAGGAACGCACTCATGAAGAAGACCTGTGGCGCCATCGGCAGACCCAGCATCGTGGTCTTGTCGCCGAAGTCCAGGGCTGCCAGCGCCTGCGTCCACGTCACCACCCCCAGCAAGATGCTGACGCCACACGCCAGCAGCAGGCTGAACGCCAGCTGAATGCGGCGGCCCCTGGGCCCGAACTTCATGGCCAGCAGATCCACCGTGACGTGCTGGTGCGCCTGCGTCGCGAGCACGATGCCGGTAAAGATCGTCCCGACCATGATCGCTTCGGTCAGCTCCACGGCGCCCCGCACGGGGATGCCGAAGACGTAACGGCCCAGGACGTCGAGCATTGTGAGCACCGCCAGCGCCGCCAGGAAGATGCCGGCGGCGAGCCTGAGCGCGGAACGAGCGATCGAGACGGCGCGATTCATTCTATTTGCCGGCTTCCAGCTGCTTCAGGTCTGCATGGAACTCCTGCAGGACCTTGGGCCCATCGATGCCCTTGGCCCTGGCGGCGTCCAGCCAGGCTTTTTCGAAGGATGCCGTGCGGGCCTTGACGTCGGCTACGAGCTGGGGGCTGGCCTGATGGAAGACGACGTGCTTGGCGCGCAGGCTCTCCAGGGCGGCGGTATCGGCATCGCCCCAGGCCTTGCCGCCCATGCGGGCGATGTGTTCCCCCGACAGCTTCATCAGGATGGCGCGGTCGGTCGCCGACAGGCGGGCGAACGCCTGCTCGTTCATGATGATCGCGTGCGTGTCGGCGTACAGGCCGCCGGGAAACACGGTGGCGTTCTTCACGATCCCGTCGAGGCGGAAGGAAGCGATCGATTCCGGCGGGAAGAACACTCCGTCGACCACGCCCGTGCTCAGGAGCTCGTAGGACTCCGGCGCGGGTTTGACCACGGGGTTCGCGTCGAGCGCCACCGCCACGTCGGCCGCCATGCCGCCGCCGATCCGCACCTTGAGGTTCTTGAAGTCCTCGACCTTCTCGACCACGCGCTTGGTGGTGAACACCCCGCCAGGCCCGTGGCCGTAGATGCCGAGCACCTTCACGCCTCGGTGCTCGTCGGCCCCGGCCAGGTACTTGTCGTAGATGCGCCATGCCGCCACCGAGGTCGACTGGGCCGAGTTGCCGGAAAAGGGCAGCATGGCGAACTTCATCAGGTCGAACCGGCCCGGATAGTAGGAATGGGAGATGAAAGCCAGGTCCACAACGCCATTGCGCACGGCGTCGTAGTGGCCCTGCGGGTTCGTGACCGGCTTCGGCAGGAAGGTGATCTTGACCCGGTTATCGGTGGCCTTCTCGACTTCCTGGGCCCAGGGGATCATGAAGTTGGCGACCAGGACGTGGGACTGGGGAATCCAGACGGAGAAGGTCAGCTCGGTGGGCTTTTGCGCTGCCGCCGGCGTGCTGGTGAACAGCGCTGCCGACAGACACAGGCCCAGCAGCGGGGCGGTCCATTTCGTCTTCATGGCGGGTCCTTTCGGTGGTGGAGGAAAAGTGGAGCGGGAAACGTCAATGCCCAAGCGCGTTGTCGATCAAGGTGTCGAGGTCGCCGTCGTGCCGGAAGCCCAGGCCATCCGCAATCCCGGTGGACAGCGGTGGCCACTGCGCCAGCTGGGCCCGCATGCCCGGGACCGGCTGGTATCGGACGCGGTCCGCCACGGCGGCGCCGAAGCGCCGGCGCAGGGCTTCGACGATTTCCCCCGCGCCGGCACGCAACGCGGGCAGGTTCCAGGCGCGGCCGGCAGGCAGCCGGTCGGCCGCCACGTCGGCAGCACGCAGCAAGCTGGCGACGCAGGCCGGCAGCGAGAGCAGCCACATGCTGCCCTCCGGACCGATGGGGCAGGTGTAGTGGCGGCCCTGGGCGAGTTCGCGAATGAGGTCGCTGGCGAACGATGAGAGCGCGCCATTGGCCGACGTCGGTCGCGCCACGACGGTGGGAAGCCGGACCGTGCGTCCGTCAAGCCATCCGCGCCGGCTGTACTCGGCCAGCAGGATTTCCATCATCAGCTTTTCCGCGCCATAGCTCAGCGTCGGTGCGGGCGGCGTCCGGTCGTCGATCGCCTCCGGCAGGGGCGTTCCATAGACACCAATGGAGCTGGAACAGACCACGACGGGCCGCCGACCCAGCAGCCGCAGCCGCTCGAACAGGGCGATGGTGCCGATCACGTTGACCTGCAGGCCCAGCGCGAAGTCATCCTCGGCCTGCCGGCTGATGATGCCGGCCAGATGGAACACCACGCTGGGCGCCGGGCTGGTCGCCCGCGCCAGCACCGCGGCGTCGCCCATGTCGCCGCTGATGCGCAGCACGCGCTCATCGGCGAACACGGCGCCCTCGTTCTGGAACCCCAGATCCAGCAGGGTCAGCGACTCCAGTTCTCC
This sequence comes from Ramlibacter tataouinensis, assembly GCA_002427815.1. Taxonomy (GTDB): domain Bacteria; phylum Pseudomonadota; class Gammaproteobacteria; order Burkholderiales; family Burkholderiaceae_C; genus Ramlibacter; species Ramlibacter tataouinensis_A. The sequence continues at coordinate 15,037 of DIZF01000005.1, read as the reverse complement.
CGCCTGCAGGCGCTCCTCGAGCCGCGCGGAGACGGCACGGCCGATGTAGCCGTCGGCGCCTGTGACCAGCACCCGGCTCATTGCAGCACCCCGCGCAGGCGCAATGGCTCACACCAGGCCAGGCCCTGCGCGGCACGGGCAAGCGGCTGGTATTCGCAGCCCAGCCAGCTGTCGTACCCGAGCTCCGGCAAGGCCGCCACAGCCTCGAGCAGCCCGTCGCGCGACAGGTCGGGTTCGTGGCGGCCCGCGGCGCCGGCGATCTGCACATGGCCGATCCAGCCGGCCGCCGCCTGCAGTTCCTGTGGCAGGTCCAGCGCCTCCTTGACGCAGTGGTAGAAGTCGAACTGCAGCCGCAGATGGGGCGACTCGAAGTGCTGCAGGATCGCGATGGCCTGGGCCGGCCGGTGGTAGCAGTAGCCCGGCATGTCGGCGCGGTTCAGCGCCTCCAGCGTCAGCACGAGTTCGTCGCGCAAGGCGAGCGCCAGTGCATGCTCCAGGTTGCGCAGCAGCGCGGCCCGGCAGGCCGGCGCATCCAGCCCGGCGACGTAGCCGGCCATGACGTGGATGCGGCGGCAGCCGGTGGCCTGCGCGACCCCGCGCGCCCGGTCGAAGCAGCGGCGAAATTCGTCTTCCGCGCCCGGGATCGCGGCCAGCCCCAGCTTGCCGGCCCCGGGGGACACATTGGTGTTGAACAGGGCCAGTTTGAGCCCGTGGGCCTGCAGCATCCGCGCGTACCAGTGGGCGGGCTCGTCGTAGGGCAGCAGGATCTCGACCCCCTCGAAGCCGTCTCGCGCCGCGGCCTCGAACCGGTCGTCCCATTCGAGGTCCCGGTACATCCAGCTCAGGTTGGCGGCCAGTTGCATGGAACGGCTCCTCAGCGCTGCGCCTGCTGCAGGAATGCCTCGCGGCGCTCCGGCGACACGACGCTGATGACGGCCGACAGCTCGGCGTCCGCCAGGCCCATGGCCTGGGCGATGCGCAGCGTCTGCTGCACCGCGGCGGTGAGGGGCATCGGCGCCCCGCTGCTCTGCGCGGTGGCGAGCACCGTGTCCACGTCCTTCAGCATGGTCGATAGCGCGCCGATCGAGTGGGCTTGCGCCCGGATCATGCGCGGGACGAACACCTGCAGCGGCTTGGAGTCCGCCCAGCCGCCGGCCAATGCCGACGCCAGCTTGTCCACATCGATCCCGTTGCGCTGCGCAAATCCCAGCGCCTCGGCGATCGCCACCACCGTGGCGGCCACTATGGTCTGGTTGCACAACTTGGTCGCCTGCCCGGCCCCCGACGGTCCCATGTGGGTAACGTTGCCCGCGTACGCTCGCATGACGGCAGTGGCCTCGCCGAAGTGCGTTTCCGGGCCGCCGGCCATGACCGCCAGCGTGCCCGCTTCCACGCCCGCCACGCCGCCCGACACGGGCGCATCGATCCATGCCGCGCCGCAGCCGGCGGCCAGGCGCCGGGCCAGGGCGCGAGTGGCATGAGGTGGAATGCTCGAATGATCTGCCAGCCACCTGAGACCGCGGCCCTGCGCCACCCCGTCGCTGCCGAACACCACCGACTCCACAGCCGCAGCGTCGAACAGGCACATCAGCACGCCGTCGACATCGCTGGCCGCCTGAGCGGGCGTGCAGGCAACACGCGCGCCCAGGCTCGCGAGCGCAGCCGCCTTGGCGGGCGAACGGTTCCAGACCTTGACCTCGTGGCCGGCGGCCAGGAGCCGGCGCACCATCGGCGCACCCATCAATCCCAGGCCGCAGAAACCGATCTTCATTCGAGGTCCATCATGTCGGCACCGGCATCAGCTCGGCGCATCGGTGGGTTCGTAGGGCCAGTCGGCATTGCCGGAATGCGTGACCGCGCCTTCGTGGGTGGGGCCGACCAGGCGTGCGTATTTTTCGAGGACGCCAGCCAGGCGTTCGCGCGCATGGGGCCTGGAGGCGGCCCTGCGCGTGGCGAGCTCCGCTTCGCTCACGTGCAGATGGATGTCGCAGGCCACCGCGTCGATGGTGATGCGGTCCCCGTTTCGCACCAGGGCGATGGCGCCGCCGGCCGCCGCCTCGGGGCTGGCGTAGCCGATGCACATGCCGCGGGTGGCGCCGGAGAAGCGGCCATCGGTCAGCAGCGCCACCTGCTCGCCCATCCCCTGCCCGTAAATGGCGGCCGTGACGCTGAGCATCTCCCGCATGCCCGGCCCCCCCTTGGGCCCTTCGTTGCGGATCACCAGGACCTCGCCGGCCTGGTAGGCGCGGGCCGAGACCACCTTCATGCAGTCTTCTTCGGTTTCGAACACGCGTGCCCGGCCATCGAAGGCGAGGGACTTCAGCCCGGCGATCTTCAGCAGCGCGCCATGGGGACACAGGTTGCCCTTGAGAACCACCAGGCCGCCCGTGGTGTGCAGCGGCGTGGCGCACTCGCGCACGATGGTGCCGTCCGCGCCCGGATGCGCGGCCAGCGCCTGGGCCATGGTCTGGCCCGAGAGGGTCGGCGTGTCGCCGTGCAGGAGGCCGGCCTTGAGCAGCGCGTTCAGGACCACCGGCACGCCGCCGATCACATTGAGGTCCCGCGCCAGATAGCGGCCACCCGGCTGCAGATCCGCGATCAGGGGTGTGCGATCGAACACCCGGGCGACATCGTCGAAGGTGAACCGGATGCCGGCTTCATGAGCGATCGCCGGAATGTGCAGTGCCGCGTTGGTGGAACCGCCGGTGGCCGCGACGGCGGCGCACACGTTCTCCAGGCTTTTTCGCGTGACGAGGTCCCGCGGCAGGGGGCCGCCGGTGCGCAGGATTTCCATCACGCGCCGGCCGGCGCGGCGCGCCAGTGCGAGGCGTTCGCTGTAGACGGCAGGGATCGTGGCCGATCCGAGGAACGACAAGCCAAGCGCCTCCCCGGCCATCGCCATGGTGTTGGCGGTGAACTGGCCCGGGCAGGAGCCCACCGTCATGGCGCAGGTGCGTTCGATGGCCCCCAGCTGCGCCAGCGAGATGTCGCCCTTCTGATAGTGCCCGACACCCTCGATCGCCGTCAGCACCGTGTTTTCCCGGCCGTCGGGCGATTGGCCCGCAAGCATGGAGCCGCCGTACACGAACACCGAGGGCACGTTGAGCCGCACCATGGCCATCAGCGTGCCGGGGAGCGTCTTGTCGCAGCCGGCAAAGGCGACCAGTGCGTCATAGGCGTGAGCGCGGACGGCGATCTCGATGCTGTCGGCGATCAGTTCACGCGAGGGCAGGCTCATTCGCATGCCGCCGTGGTTCATCGAGGTTCCGTCCGACACCGAGATGGTCGACATCGAAACCGGCACGCCGCCCCCTTCGGCGACACCCAGTCGCGCGTTGTCGGCCTGCGGACCCAGCGATTGCGAACAGGGCGTATTGTCGCCAGCCGAGCTGATGATGGCCACCAATGACTTTTCCAGATCACCATCGTCCAGGCCGGTGGCGCGCAGGAAGGCCCGGTGCGCGGCGCGCGAGGGCCCTTCGGTGACCATCTTCGAGCGGTGTTTGTGCAGCATCTTCATCTTCTCTTGGTGTCGATCACGGACAGCGAAGGCGCGGTCAGTCGTCGAGGTCCAGCCGGTCGAACACCCACGACACGTCTTTCTCCATGCATTCGCGTGCGCGGGCGAAGTCGCCCTTGCGTATGGCGTCCACCGTCGATTCGTGCAGGCGGTCGGCGGGGTGCTTGTCGGTGTGCAGCAGTTCCCGCTTTTCCCGCAGGTAAGCACCGGACTGCAGCCACAGGCTCTCGATCATCGCCGTCATGACGGGCGATCCGCCGGCTTCATAGAGCGTGAAATGGAAGATGCGGTTCTTCTCGAGGCTGACGGCGACGCCTTCGCGGGAGCGGCGGGCGGCGGTGATTTCGATCGCCAGTTGCTCCAGCCGGTCAAGGCTCGCCGCGCTCAACTTCGGCGCGGCCCATTCGGTCACCGTACCTTCGATCAGAACGCGGGCACGCCGCATGTCGTTCAAGCGCGCGCGTGTGATCAGCGGAACCCGCGTGGTCCCGTTGCGCATGGGCTCCAGGCCCTGCTGCGCCACCAGCCTGCGCAGGGCTTCCCGCACCGGCATCGTGCTGGTGCCCATGGCGTCGGCGAGGTACTGGATTCCCAGCATCTGGCCCGCGCGGTATTCCCCGTGCATCAGCTTATTGCGCAGCGCCTGATAGACCGCCTCGTTGACCGACTGGCGAGGTATGGGTTGCAGCGCCTCCAGTCGATCCGCGCGTGTCGCCGGGACGGCGGAGGGCATGGGATCGCAGACCGGGCTGGCGGCGGCTGCCCAATGGCGCGGCTTGGAGTTGTCATGCACGCACCATTAGAGAATTCTTGATATTTGATCAAATAGAGGAGAAACCCTCGCCGGCTGCGTCTGCGCGACTATCATGGACCGGTGCACGATGAGCACGGAAGCAGGCGCGCGATGAGCTATCAACTCCATTACTGGCCCTCGATCCAGGGCCGCGGCGAATTCGTCAGGTTGGCGCTGGAGGCCGCGGGCGTACCCTATGTCGACGTGGCGCGAGGCGATGAAGCCCGCGGACAAGGCCTGGCGGCGATGGCCCACTATCTCGATGACCCGTCGGTTGCGCACCCGCCCTTTGCCTGCCCTTTCCTCGTGGACGGCAAGCGAGTGATCGGCCAGACGGCAGCCATCCTTCTGTACCTGGGTCCCCGGCACGGCCTGGTCGGACGAAGCGAGTCGGACCGCATCTGGACCCACCAGATCCAGCTGACGATCGCGGACCTGGTGTCGGAGGTGCACGACACGCACCACCCGATCGCCAGCAGCCTCTACTACGAAGACCAGAAACGTGAAGCATTGCAGCGCGCGGCGGACTTCCGCACGGCGCGCCTGCCGAAATTCATGGCCTGGTTCGAAGCGGTGCTGCAACGCAATCCGTGCAATGGGACGGGCCGGGCGCCGCACCTGGCCGGAGCCCGGCTCAGCTACGCGGATCTGTCCCTGTTCCAGGTCGTGGAGGGCCTGCGCTACGCCTTCCCCGAAGCGAGCCGCAAGGCTCTCAAGAAGGCGCCGAGGGTCAGCGCGTTGCACGCCGATGTCGGGATGCACAAGCGCGTGCGGGCGTACCTGACAAGCGATCGGCGGCTGCCCTTCAGCGAAGATGGAATCTTCCGCCACTACCCGGAGCTGGACGGCTGATCGGTCCGTACAGCGATAACCATCAGGAGACAAAAGATGCACCCGACGCACCATGCCCGCATTTCATTCATCAGCCGATCCGCGCGACTCGCGGCGCTGAGCGCGCTGACCCTCGGCGCATTGCTGGCCGGGTGCGCCGCCGTACCCGGGCCTGCGGCCGACGGCCTTGCTGCCAGCCGCATGGCGCGTATCCGGAACGTCGTTGTCATCTACGCGGAGAACCACAGCTTCGACAACATGTATGGCCTCTTCCCCGGGGCCAACGGCATCGCCAACGCCACGCCGGAACAGTCGACTCAGCTGGGCCATGACGGCAAGCCCTTGCCGGCCCTGGTGGTGTGGGGCCACGACGGCAAACCGGCGGCCGGGTTTCCGCAGATGCCCAACAAGCCCTTCCGCATCGACGCGCCGCCGATCAACCGGCCGCCCACGCAAATCGTGCCCAGTCCCATCCATGCGTTCTTCCACAACCAGGAGCAGATCAACGGCGGCAGCAACAACATGTTCGCGGCGATGTCCACCGTCGGCGGCTGGACCATGGGCTATTACGACGGCAGCCAGTTCCGCATGTGGAAATGGGCCCAGGAATACACACTGGCCGACAATTTCTTCATGGGTGCGTTCGGCGGCTCTTTCCTGAACCACCACTACCTGATCTGCGCCTGCGCACCCCGCTTCGACAACGCGCCCGCATCCATGCGGGTGCGGCTCGACGGCAACGGCAAGCTCGAGAAACGACCCGATTCGCCACCCGCCAGTGATGGTGCCGTGCGTGTCTTCAGCTCGGGCGGCGGACAGGTCACGCCCGACGGCTGGGCCGTCAATACCACGCAACCCCCCTACGAGCCCAGCGGCATCCCACCGGCGCCGGGCGGCCCACGCGAACTCGCCAACCCCGCGGGCACGGCATCGATGGGCCAGCCGGTGCCGCCGCTGACCGTGTCCACCATCGGCGACCGCCTGTCCGATCGCGGCATTTCCTGGGCCTGGTACGCCGGCGGTTACCGGCAGGCACTGGCCGACGGCGAGCAGCCGCCCGATGTGAAGCGCAAGATCATCTACGTGCGCAGCGACAGCTCGCCGAATTTCCAGCCGCACCATCAGCCGTTCAACTACTACGCGCGCTATGCGCCCGGAACGGCCGAACGCGCCGCGCATCTGCTCGATGGCGAGGACTTCCTGGCGGCTGCCGCGGCCGGCACCCTGCCGGCGGTGAGCTTCTACAAGCCCGCCGGCAAGGACACCCAGCATCCCTCGTACACCGACATCATGACCGGCGACGCCCATATCGCCGGCGTGCTGGAGAAGCTGCGCGCCAGTCCGCAGTGGAAGGACATGCTGGTCGTCGTCACCTACGACGAGAACGGCGGTTACTGGGACCATGTGCCGCCGCCTGCGGGGCCGGGCTGGGGCGACCGGTTCGGCCCCGGCACCCGGATCCCGACCCTGCTGATCGGCCCGCATGTCAAAAAGCACTTCATCGACTCGACGCCCTACGACACGACGTCGATCCTGAAGTTCATCACCGAACGCTACGGGCTGCAGCCGCTGCCGGGCGTGCGCCAGCGCATGGGCGATCTGAGCGCCGCGCTGGATTGACCGCAACAGATCGGGCTTGAACGTCGCCGCCGACCAGGCCAGCTCCCGCAAGGATCCCCGCCTCGCGCTGCACTGTTTCCCCATGTCTCCATGACCTCCAGACCCGTTACCTTGCTGCTGAACATCGCCCACGCCGTGGATCACATGTTCCTGCTGATCTTCGCCGCCGCCGTGGGCACCATCGCCGCCGATCTGGGCGTGGCCCGATGGGAAGACCTGATGCCCTACGGGACCGGGGCTTACCTTCTCTACGGTCTGGGTGCGTTGCCGGCGGGGCGGCTGGGCGACCTGTGGGGACGGCGCTCGATGATGGTGCTGTTCTTCTTCGGCATGGGTCTGTCCGCCGTGCTGTGCGCGCTGGCCCGCACGCCCTGGGAGCTGGCCGGCGCGATGACGCTGATCGGTGTCTTCGCGTCGATCTACCACCCCGTGGGCATCCCGATGCTGGTGCAGCATGCGCAGCGGCCGGGCGCGACCATCGGTCTGAACGGCCTCTCGGGCAATCTGGGCATCGCGGTGGCCGCGCTGCTGACGGGGCTGTTGATCAAGTGGCTGGGGTGGCGCGCCGCGTTCACCGTTCCGGGCATCGCCTGCCTGGTGCTGGGCCTGATCTTCCTTTGGGTGGTGCCGCCCGAGCGCGAAGCGCCCGCGCGGCGCAAAAGCGGCACGGCCGCCATTGCCCTGTCGCCCGCCATGCTGGCACGCGCCCTGGCGGTGATGACGGCCGCGTCCATCACGGGCAGCCTGCTGTTCAACTTCACGACCAACGGCAACGCGCAGCTGCTGAACGAGCGCTTCCGCGGCATTGTGGAAGAGCCCGCAGTGCTGGGCGCGATGCTCGCCGGCGTTTATGCCGTGGCGTCGCTGGCGCAGGTCGTTGTGGGCCGCCTGATCGACCGCTACGCTCTCAAACCCCTTTACCTGGCCATCACCCTGGCCCAGGTCCCCATCCTCCTGGCGACCGCGCACGCGCAAGGCTGGCGCCTGTATGCGCTGCTGCTGTGCGCGATGATCTTCATCTTCGGCGCCATCCCTTTCACCGACTCGATGATCGTGCGTTATGTGGATGACCGCATGCGTTCCCGCGTGGCGGGCCTGCGGTTCACGATCTCGCTGGGCGTGAGCTCGCTGGCCGTCTGGCTGCTGGGACCCATTGTCAAAGGCATGGGGTTCGGCACGCTGCTGACCGTGATGGCCGTGATCGCGCTGTGTACCTCTTCGGTCGTCTTGCTGTTGCCGTCGGAACAGCGGCGGCCGGCGTTGACTTAGGGTCTTCGCTCCAGCGAGTGCCACTGCTGTCGGATGGCTTCGGAGCAGCCGCGCCCGGCCGTCAGACCACCATGGGCGTTGCCGCGCCATCCATCGAAAGGACGGCGCCGGAGATGTAGGCGGCGCGCGGAGAGGCGAGGAATACCACGGCATTGGCGATGTCCTCGGGCAGGGCCAGCCGGCCCAGCGGCATGCGCGCCTGCGCCTGGCGCAGCACCTCCTCCGTGCTGATCTTGCGCATCCGGGCGTCGACCGCGAAACCCTCGGCGAGCCGGTCGGTCAGGGTCAGCGACGGGTTGACGGCATTCACGCGTACCCCTCGCGGGCCATAAGCCGCGGCCAGGCCTGCGCTGGCGAGCATCAACGCGGCATTGGCGGCGCCGCCGGCCAGATGCGTGGTGGTCGCGACCTTGCCGCCCATGCCGACGACGTTGACGATGGCGCCGCTGCCGCGCTCGCCCATGCGCTTGACGAGCGGATCCATCACGTTGATGTAGGTGAAGAACTTCGCCTGCATGGCGGCCTGCCAGGCCTGCGGTTGCAGTTCATCGAAAGGCGTGCGCAGCGCCGCTCCGGCGGAATTGACCAGGACATCGATAGCCCCCGCGGCGTCCCAGGCGGCATTCACGGTGGCCAGCGCAGCGCCTGGATCGGTCAGGTCGGCGGCGTAACCCGTGGCCACATGACCTTCGGCCTTCAACTGGGCGATGGCGGCATCCAGGTGTTCGCGACGGCGCCCGACCAGGCTCACGCGTGCACCCTCGGCCAGAAAGGCGCGGGCGCAGGCCAGGCCAATGCCCCGGCTGCCGCCGGTGACGAGCACATGCTTGCCAGTCAGTTCCAGGTCCATTCGTTACTCCGTGATCGCGACTCCGAACAGCCAAATACTAGCCGGTGCCGAACCGATCGACAGGCAACGCTGACGATCAGTTCCTGTTTTCCCTGTCCCGTTCCTGCGGCCCAGGCTTGTTCTTCTCCTGGCCCTTGTTCTGCGGCTCCGGGCGAGCCCGCTGCCCCTCGGCGGCCGGTCGCGCGGCCTGCGGTTGCCGTTGCTGTTCCGGCTGCGCACGTGGCGTTTGAACCTGTGACTGCTGCCTTGGGGGCGCTGCCTGGGGATGCTGTGCCTGCGGCTGCGGTTGGGCCGCGCGCGGCTGCAGACGTTGCTGTTCGGCTTGGGGATGCTGCGGTTGGGCGCTGCGCGGCTGCGGATGTTGCTGTTCCTGCTGCGTCCGCAGCGCTTGAGTCGGCGCCGGTGCCTGCTGCTGGAATTGCTGCCGGGTGACAGCCTCACGCGGCCGGTAGCGATAGTTGCCGGATCGAATCGCGTGCTGCTGCTCTATTGCCTGGGGATAGCGCGCCCCTGAATACTGGCGCTGGTAGCTCGGCAGCGGCGCTGGTGCCGGGACGGCTCTTCGGTCCCACTGGTCCCATCCAGGCCGGCGCTGTTGCCAGTCGCCGCCCCAGTGCTCGCCCCAGCGGGGCGGCGCATCGGCACGCCAGCCGCGGAAGTAGGACGGAGGATTGCGGTAGTAGCGCACGGGGATGCGCAGCACGAACAGCGGCACGTCCTGAGGGCCTATGGCCTGCCACGGCCCGTTGTACCAGCCGCTCGAATACCAGTTGTCGTCCCGGAACACCCAGTACAGGCCATCGTAGAAGAAGTAATTCGAGCTCGCGCGCGGATCGTAATAAACGGGATAGCCCGGCATGCGGACCAGCTGCGGATAGACCGGCACGTTGATGCCGATGCTGATCCCAACGCTGATCTGGGCCTCGGCCGTGGTGACCGTGCCGAACAGCAGCGGCAATGCAAGAAGCAGGTAGCGCATTTTCGTCTTTCTCCTGTGTGCCATGAACGGGGGCGTCACTGAGACACATCCTCTGGCATCTGAGGATGTCCACGCGGCCAGCTTGCCCGTTGGCGCCACGCGTGTCAGTTCGGTACCGCACATAGCTGTTTGCTCCCGATGAGCCTGCTCATCCGCGGGTTCGGCGTGCGCACCTTTGAAGGTGCCTGCGGGAGGTGCACGACACGCACCACCCGATCGCCAGCAGCCCGGGCCCGCGTCCTAGGTGCCGCCCACGAAGGGATTGGTGCGGCGCTCGCGCCCGAACGTGCTCTCCGGGCCGTGGCCCGGGATGAACACCGTGTCATCGCCCATCGGCCACAGCCGCTGCGTGATGCTGTCGATCAGCGTCGCGTGATCGCCCTGCGGCAGATCGGTGCGGCCGATGCTGCCGGCGAACAGCACGTCGCCGACGAAGGCCCGCTTCATTTCCGGCGAATGGAACACCACATGGCCCGGCGTATGGCCGGGGCAGTGGCGCACGTCGAAGCGATGGCCGGCCAGTTCGACCGTGTCGCGGTCGTGCAGCCAGCGCGTGGGCGTGAACAGCTCCGAAGGCGCAAGGCCGAACATGACGCTCTGCTGCGGCAGCATATCGATCCAGAACTGGTCCGCCGGGTGCGGCCCGATGACAGGCACCCCGAGCTGCTGCGCCAGTTCGGCTGTGCCGCCGGCGTGGTCGATGTGGGCATGGGTCAGCCAGATCTGCTGCGGCTGCAACTCCAGGCGAGCGATCTCGGAGCGCAGTCTGTCGAGGTCGCCTCCCGGGTCGATGATGGCGGCTTGCCTGCTGTCCTCGTCCCAGACGATGGAACAGTTCTGCTGGAAAGGCGTGACGGGAAGGGTGAGGTAGCGCAGCATCGGAGCCCGGTGTTCTGGTCAATGGGAGTCGAGGACAGACAATTAGAGCTGAAGACAGTTTCCCTGGGAAGCTGTTGTCCTCGACTTTAATCTCCTGCTCTCGGGCGACGGCTGATTGCCATTCCGGTGGAGCCCAGAGGCGCCACCGCACGAAGCGGGCTCAATTCCCTCCATATCCACCCACATAACGCAGTAACATGGAACAACATCATGTCACCCGTTCCCCACGACACAGAGCACCAGGACGCGTACGCGACCTGCGTGCAGGCCGCGGTGGACTTGGGTGCGTCGGTCGCCCATCGGATACTGGCGCAGGCCAAAAGATCGGCTTTGGAGCGCGCCGCAGCGACGCTGGACGAGGACGAACGCAAGTGGCAGATCGAGGCCGCCCAGTTACTGTCACGGCATGAAGACACGTTATGTGCCGCCTATCCCGATGCCCTGCGCCGGGAGTTCTCCACGCCCGGGGAGGCAGATTCGCCCAAGCCCAAGGCGTTGAGCTTCGAATCCCTGGAGCTCATGGCGGAGGATCAGGTGGACGAGACGGTGGAACTGATGCGCGCCCAGCAAGCGGTTCTGTCCGCGGTCGAGTCGGAACTGACCCTGCTCAATGCCCTGATCAGTGCTGCCCAGGGGGAAAAGATCGTCCGTGCCTCTGCCAATCCCCTGCGACCCCAGGCATGGGTTCGCGCCCTGCGCGATGCCACGTTGCAGTGCCCCGTCCCTGCTGCCCTGCGCCTTCGCTGGATGCATCACCTGAGCGAGGTACTCGGGCCCGAACTCGCGGCCGTCTATCGGCAACTGTGCCAACTGCTGCGCGAGCAGGGCGTAACGGCGGCGTCCTTCGCCGTGAATATCCCGTCCATGCGCGACGGCACTGCTGCGGAGCGGCACATTGCGCCTGCGCCTGCGCCTGAATCTGCGCCGGCTGCTTCCGCGCTCCAGCCGCTGTTGAACCTGCGCGATCTGCGGCGTTTGCTGACTGGCGACAAAAGCAGGCCGCGCGGCTCACAGGCCGACGCCGGGCCAACGCTTGACGCGGCAAGCGAGACCATCGATACGGGCCTGACGGTACCCTGGTCATTCCAGGTCCTGCAGGAAATGAAGCAGGTGGACCAGGTGCTGCAGCGAATGCAGCAGCGGCGGGCGTCCGGCGGCCCGGCGGCCCCGGCGGTCGCCCGCGCAGGCGGACCTTCGACCATCACCCCGGCCCAGGCCCTGAGCCAGGAGGTGGTCAAACTCATGGTTGAGAATGTCGCCGCCGACAGGCGGCTCCTGCCTGAGGTGCAGCAGGCGGTGCGCGATCTGGAGCCCGCCTTGTTGCGCCTGGTTCAGAACGATCCTCGATTTTTCAATGACAAGCAGCATCCCACGCGCCAGTTTCTCTCCGAGATGACGCAGCGCAGCCTGGCCTGGTCGTCGGCAGACGCGCCAGGATTCACCGACTTCTTCGAGCCACTGCGGCAGGCGGTTGATGCGCTGGCGGCGTTGCCGATCGAGAATGCCGAGCCGTTCGAATTTGCCTTGCACTCGCTCAAGCAGGCCTGGGGTGAGCAGGAAGAGCGCAATCGCCGGCACCGCGCCAGGGCCGCCCGTGTCCTGATAAAAGCCGAGAAACGCAACCTGGTAGCCGAACGAATCGCTGGCGACATGAAGTCGCGGCCGGACATGTCCACAGCGCCGGGCGAAATCAGGCGCTTTCTCACCGGTCCGTGGTCACAGGTGATGGCGGCGGCGCATCTGGCCGATACCAGGGGCGCAACCGATCCAGGCGGGTATGCCGGCATCATCAATGACCTGATCTGGACGACTCAGCCGCGGCTCGCTGCGCAGAACCCGAGCCGGCTGGCCAGGCTGGTGCCCCCGCTGCTGCAGACCTTGCGCCACGGCCTGGCCAGCATCGAATATCCGGCGGCCGCCACCCAGCGGTTGCTGGACTACTTGACCGATCAGCACCAGATGGCACTGCGGGCGCCCGCCGACGCCGCCGTGCCCGAGCCCATGTCGCGCGACGAATTGGATTCCTACTGGGGCAAGGAGCGGGCCAGGCCGGAGGTGTGGCTGGAGCAGACCGAAGCGCGTGAGTCGGGGCTCATGGAGCGGATTCCCGACGCTGCCTTGGATTGGAGGGAGACCCTGGGGCCGGACCATGCCGACACCCAGCCGATTTCTGCTGAATCGCCGACGGACCTGCCCGCCGCGGGCTTGCTGCCAGGCGTGTGGGCCGATGTGTTCATCAACGGCGCCTGGTCGCGCTGGCAACTGGCATGGGCCAGTCCGCATTCCTTGCTGTTCATGTTTACGGACGGATCGGGGAAATATCAATCGATGACCCGGTCCATGCTGGACAAGATGGTTGCTCTCGGGGCTTTGCGCGTCATGTCGCAGACGGTGCTGGAAGGCGCCCTGGACGCTGTGGCCCAGAAGGCGCTGCGCAACAGCACGGATAGCGCGCCTTGAGGCTACGTTGAATAAGCACCGTTTTTGAGACGGCGTTTATCACCATCGCATTTGGATTGACGATTGCGGTTCGATTGGGACCGGCTTTGCGGCCCTGAGGCTCTTTTCGTGATCGACTTCGCGCTGTTTCTCGTTCGTGATGTCCTGGAAGGTGCCCGCAAACCGCAGCGGCCCTTGGTCAACGCCGACCGGGGCACCTCGAACGACGATGTGCAAGTGTTTACCGTCGCTGCTCGCCATTTCGAGTTGGATATTGAGCGCAAGGCGCTTGGCCGCGGCCTGATCCAAGGCGATCTGAAGGCGCTTGCGCTCGATATCACACAAGGCGTCCATGAAAGACCGGGGAGCATTGAGAGGACCGCCTACGATGAATGCCAGAAGATCCAGCGAAGCATTGGGCAGAGACATCGAGCGTTTCGCGGGATCGTATTCCCAGTAGCCAATACGGCCGACGCGCTGGATGAAATCCAGTTGCCGACGTTCGATGCAATCGTGGCATTTATTGGTTTTCACCCATTTTCCCCAGAGCGTAGAAGAATCTGTTCTGCCATCGGACGTTTTGCCGCTATCAAGCGCAAATGGATTCTTCGCCACCAGCGCGACAGCGGCGCGCGGCGCCCTGCCTTGGAGTACAGGACTCTGTTTGACCTTGACACCGGAGCATCTGGAAACGGTCGACCGCCTCGCGTTTGGTTGGGCGCGGGCGACCGCCTTCGGTCATCGCCATCAAGCCCCAATAATCATCGGTAGCCCATCGGCATTGGGATAGTGGCGGGCATTGGGGAATAAACCGCCTGGAAAGGTTTGGGTTGGCGCGGCCCCGGCGGCGCCGTGAGCTTGGTGACCTGCAGCTCCATGGGTCCTGAGTGAGACTCCGGCTCCCGCTCCAGATATTTCTGGCGACCCTGCTCGGTGAGCGGTGACTGCTTCATGTCGCTACACAAACCTTCGTAAACCTCTTGGAGCGACTCGGTGTCGCCCACCGTCTGCACAATGAATTCCGGCACGAGCACAATCTCATCGTCACCGGCGTCGAATTCGATGCGACAAGGTTGGCCCAGCATGGCGTGTATGCCGGCACGCGCGCTGTCGCGGCCGACGCCTGGCAGCAACACCGTGAATATCGTTGGGCCGGTCCGCAGCGCCAAGCCCTTCCTCGTCGCCATGCGCTCCAGCTTGGCTGTCATTTTGGCGACGGCCTTCTTGGCCACGCGGGAGCCAAAGACGCGTTCCAGCTCCGGCAAATCGCTTAACTCGAAGACCAGGACGCTCAAGGGCTGGTTGTCACGGCGTGACTGGCGCAGCATCTCCTCTCCGCCCTTGAACATTGGATCTTTGTCGAGCCTCCAGCCATTCTGGTCATCGGGGGCAGCAACTCTCGCGGGCGGTTGGCTTCTTGGTGCCACTCCCAGCCACTGTGTCAGTGCTTGCATGAGACTCAATCGGTTCGGTCCCGACGCACCTGGACGGGAACTGTTTTGCGAAACGGAATGGGTAACTGTCAGGTCAAAACTCATGATGATCTTCCCGCTCAAGCGCATAGGAATGAGCAACCCATATTCAACTCCTACTGTCGCAATTTGCAATTACGAAATACATCCAGTAACGCTAGGGGGATTGCTTACACCCTCAGGAATGCGCTGAAGAAGCGCCCGTTTTTTGAACGCGCGGATGGCTGATCGAGCCAGATGAGACTTCAGAGACCAAGTTCGGCGTCATTTTCGGCCCGCAGGCCCTTGAATCCCGGCCTTGCGGCCCGCTTGACTGGCATAGGCACTGTCACCGTAGACGCGACGGTCGTTGCCTTGCACCAGATCAGGCAGCGGATGCTTGTCG
>DIZF01000039.1:27722-29416 GCA_002427815.1 Ramlibacter tataouinensis | reverse complement strand
ATGCGGGGCAGGGCGAGGCAGGGCCGGCGGGCGCCGGCCCTGACACCTCAACACATCACTTCATCAGGCGCCACTCGCCGTTGACGACGTGCACCAGCACCCGCGCACGCTCGTCCAGGCCGTTGTGGTTCGCCGGCGTCAGGTTGTAGACGCCATGGGTGCCGACCACGTTCTTGACGTTTTCCAGCGCGTCGCGCAGCGCCTCGCGGAACTCCGGCGTGCCGGGCTTGGCCTTCTTCAGCGCCACGCGGGCGGCGGCATCGAGCAGCAGCACGCCGTCGTAGGTATAGCCGGCGAAGGCATTGCGGGTGCCGGGCCCGAATGCGGCCTCGTAGCGTTTGACGAAGTCGAGCGACACCGCCTTGGTCGGGAAGTTGGCCGGCAGCTCTTCGGCGACGATCAGGGCGCCGGTGGGCGCGATCGCGCCTTCGGCATCCTTCTTGCCGGTCTGGATGAAGGGCAGGTTCACGGTGCCGTGGTTGTGATAGATCGGCCCCTTGAAACCGCGCTCCTTGAGCGCGATCTGCGGCGTGGCACCGGGCGAGCCGGAGCCGCCCACCACGACGGCATCGGGGTGCGCAGCCATGATCTTGAGCACCTGCCCGGCCACGCTGGTGTCGGCGCGGCCGTAGCGTTCGTTGGTGACGACCTTGAAGCCGTAGGCCGGCGCCAGCGAAGTGATCGCGTTGTAGACCAGGTCGCCCCAGGTGTCGGAGAAACCGATGTAGCCCACGGTCTTGATGCCCTTGGACTTCATGTCCTGTGCCACTGCACTCATCATCAACTCGGTCGCCTGCGGCACGATGATGGTCCAATGCAGGCGGTCCGGCGCCAGCGGCGGCATCGGCGTCAGGGCGATCAGCGGCGTCTTGCTTTCGGCCGCCACCTGCGCCATCGCCGCCGCCGAAGGCACCCCGTTGGAGCCCATCAGCGCATCGACTTTGTCCTCGGTGACGAACTTGCGCGCGTTCTTGGCGGCGTTGTCGGGCTTGGACTCGTCGTCCAGCACAATGTAGCGCACCGGTTCGCCGCCCAGTGTCTTGGGCACCAGCTGGAACGCGTTCTTGTACGGAATGCCGAGCGATGCGCCCGGCCCGGTGGTGCCCAGCGACACACCGATGGTGATTTCAGCGCTGGCGGCGGTGGCGACGAGGGCGCAGGTAGCGGCCAGCAGGGTAAGGCGGATCGGATTCATGTTGTCTCCTGTTGATTGAAATGTCGAGTTCAAGCCACGACGCCGTCGCCGTAGAGCGACTGGATCTCACCGGCTGACAGCCCGGCCTCCGCCAGCACCGGCGTCGTGTGCTGGCCGTATTTGGGTGGGAATCCCAGCGTGACCGCCGCCCCCGGCAGGTCCACTGCCATCGGTTGCATGTGCAGCGTGCGGCCGTCGGGCATCTGCGTGAGGGTCAGCTTGTCGCGCAAGGCCGGCAGCTCGCGGGTCTGGCGGATGTCGTGGATGCGGGTGGCGGGAATGGTCGCGCCGCGCAGGTCGGCCAGGATCTCGTCGGCGCTGTGCTGCACGGTGACGGCGCCGATGTCGCGGTGGATCGCCGCGCGCTGCGCATGCCGGCCCTCGTTGGTCGCGCGCACATCGTTGCCCACGACCGCGAACTTGGGGATCGCGGTGAAGCGGCGCCACTGCACATCGCTGCCGATGGCCATGAAGACGAAGCCGTCGCGCACCGGGTAGA
>DIZF01000039.1:0-27508 GCA_002427815.1 Ramlibacter tataouinensis | reverse complement strand
GGTCGATCACCGGGATGCCGGTGAGCATCGGCGGGCCGTCGCGTTCGCCGGTCACTTCCATGTAGCCGGCCATCGCCTGGATCACCGGGTCGTAGCCGGGCGTCTCGGGAAAGGCCGGCCCCATCGCCGAGATCCCGGCCCAGATCAGGTCGGGACGCGCGCCCCGCAGTTTCGCGGGGTCTATGCCGAGCGCGCCATAGCGCGAGGGCACGGTGTTGCAGCAGAAGACGTCGACGCCGAGCTCGCGGATCAGGCGCGGCAGCAGCTCGCGGCCGCGCGGGTCCTTGAGGTTCAGCGCGATTGCTTCCTTGCCGACGTTGGGCGCGATGAAATAGCTGCGCCGGTCGTCATCCGCGACCCGGGTGCCGATGTAGCGGTTGGGATCGCCGCGCAGGCCCTCGCCGCCCACGGCCTCGATGCGGATCACCCGCCAGCCGAGCTGGGCAAAACGCAGCGTCGCGTACGGCAGCGACAGCGCCTGCTCGAGCGACAACACGGTGCGGCGCTTCATGCCATGACCTTTGACACCGGCTGCACCGCAGGCAGCGCCCCGTGCAGCGCGCGGTAGACCCGCTCGGGCGTGAACGGCAGGGTCGTGATGCGCGCGCCGGTGGCGTTGTAGATCGCGTTCGCGGTCGCCGCCGCGATGCAGATCGCCGGGGCCTCGCCCACGCCTTTTGCGCCTTGCGGGCCTTCGCCGTCCATCGACTCGATGAACGCGATGTCCATCTCCGGGATCTCCGGCGCGGTGACGAGCTTGTAGTCGCGAAAGCTCGGGTTGCGGATGCGCCCGCCCTCGATGATCAGGCTTTCGGTCAACGCGTAACCCTGGCCCATCACGATGCCGCCTTCGATCTGGCCCTCGATGCCCAGCCGGTTCAGTACGCGCCCGACGTCGTGGGCCGCCGTCACCTTGAGCATGCGTACCGCGCCGCTGTCAGTGTCGACCTCGACCTCGACGACCTGCGTGGCCCAGGCGTAGGCGGCCGAGACATCGCCCTTGAAGTTCTTGTCCTGGTGCACGCTGGGCGGTTCGTAATAGAAGCTCGTCGTCACCAGCTCGGCGCGGTCGCTGAAGTGCAGGTTGCGCAGGAATCGGGCCAGATCGGTGAGCGACTCGCCGGTGGCGGCACGCACGATGCGTCCGCTCCTCAATTCGAGCGTCTCGGCCGGGCACTCGAAGCGTGCCGCCGCGGCCGCCAGAATCTTGGCCTTCGCCTTGCGCGCGGCGCCGAGCGCCGAGTTGCCGGCGATGAAGGTGGTGCGGCTCGCGTGCACGCCGACGTCCCACGGTGTGATGTCGGTATCGTTGTTGATCACGGTGACGGCCGACATCGGCAGTCCGAGTTCCTCGCACACCAGCTGGGTGAGCACCGTTTCCGAGCCCTGGCCGATCTCGGAAGCGCCGGTAATCAGTGTCAGGTGGGCGAAGTCGTCGAGCTTGAGGATGGTGCCGCAGCCGTCGGACGGGTAGATCTTGGCGCCGCCGCCCACGTGCAGCATCGAAGCCATGCCGATGCCCCGCTTGAAACGCCCGGGCTCCCCGCGGCGCGCGGCGTAGTCGCGGTGCTTGCGCTGGTAGTCGCTGCGCTCGGCCGCCGTGGTGAGGCACTCCTGGAAGCCGCAGCTGCGAAACACCATGCCCTGGCCGCTCACTTCATCGGTGACCTGGGCGTTCCTGAGCCGGAATTCCAGCGGGTCCATGGCTATGGCCTCGGCCATCTTGTCCATGTGCGCCTCGACGGCGAAGGTGGCCTGCAGGTTGCCGTAGCCGCGGAACGAGCCCGCGTACGGATTGTTCGAGTACACCGCCAGCGTGTGGTAGTCGCAGTTCGGCACGCGGTACAGCGACGAGAAGGTCTGCATCATGACGAACGGCGTGGTCGCACCCCAGGAGGTGTAGGCGCCGTTGTCGTGCAGCGTGTGCACGCTGCGGAAAGTGAGCGTGCCGTCGCGCGTGCAGCCCGAGCGCAGTGTCAGGCGCACCGGCTGGCGCGTTGGCGAAGCCAGGAACTCCTCCTCGCGGCTGAACACCAGCTTGACCGGGCGGCCGGTGGCGCGCGCGAGCCAGGCGCAGATGATCTCGAACGGATAGATGTCGAGCTTGGAGCCGAAGCCGCCGCCGATCGGCGGCTGGATGATGCGGATGCGCCCGGGCTCCATGCCCAGGATCTCGGCGAACTCGCGCTTGTGCAGGAACGGCACCTGGGTGTTCGAATACAGCAGCAGGTTGCCCCGCGCGTCGAACTCGGCGATCACCCCCGACACGCCCATGCAGCAGTGCGTCACGTAGTGCAGCGCGAAGCTGTCCTCGACGATCACGTCGGAATCGGCTTCGCCCTGCGCGAGGTCGCCGTGTCCGTAGTCGAACCGCATCGCGATGTTGTCGCTCTTGCCGGCCAGGCCCACCGGCGCATTGGCGGCGGCGCCGGCGATGGGCGGATGGATCAGCGGCGCGCCCGGCTCGAGCGCGGCCTGCGCGTCGGTGACCACCGGCAGATCCTCGTACTCGACCTCGATCAGCGCCAGCGCCGCGTGCGCGATCGCATCGCTTTCGGCGGCGACCGCGGCGATCTCGTCGCGCACGCTGCGCACCCGGTCGGTCTTGAGCGGCAGATGGTCCTTGGCGACACCGATCGGCCGCTGGTCGGGCACGTCGGCCGCGGTGATGACCGCGTGCACGCCGGGCAGGGCGCGTGCGCGCGACACGTCGATGCGCAGGATGCGCGCATGCACCCGGCCCGAGCGCAGGATGGCCGCATACAGCTGGCCCGGCAAGGTGATGTCGTCGATGTAGCGGGTCCGGCCGCTGGCCTTTTCGGGCGCGTCCATCTTCGGGATGCGCTGGCCGATCAGGCTGGCGGTGGGCTGGGTGATGGTCCCGTTCATGGCGCGCTCCCCGCCGCGACCTTCTGCCCGGCATCGACGATCGCGTCCACGATCTTCTGGTAGCCGGTGCAGCGGCACAGGTTGCCTTCGATCGCCCGCTTGGCCGCGGCGTCGTCGGGCTGCGGGTGGGTCGCGAGCAGGTTGGTGGCCTGAACCACCATGCCGGGTGTGCAAAAGCCGCACTGCACCGCGCCGTGGGCGACGAAGGCCTGCTGCAGCGCCTGGGCCCGCGGGTCGCCGGCCAGTCCTTCGATGGTGGTCAGCTCGCGGCCGTCGCAGTCGAGCGCGAACAATAGGCATGAATTGACCGAACGGCCGTCGACGATGATGGTGCAGGCGCCGCATTCGCCTTCGCCGCAGCCGTACTTGGTGCCGGTCAGCCCGACCACCTCGCGCAGCATCTCGAGCGCGCTCAGGTCGGCCCCGACCGTGGCGCTGCGCGGCACGCCGTTCAGCGTGAAGCGGATCTCAGTGTTGAATGGCATCGGTCAGCATCCTCAGTGTCACGTTGTGCAGCAACTCCTTGCGGTACCAGGCGCTGGCACGCACGTCGTCGATGGGTTGGGCCTCGTCGGCAGCCGCTCGCGCCGCCGCCTCGGCCAGCGCCGCGTCGAGCGCCTTGCCTTCGAGCAGCGCCTCGGCGCGCCGCGCGCGCAGGGGCGTGGGCGCCACCGCGCCGAGCGCCAGCCGCACGCCGTGCAGCCGGCCGGCGCTGTCGCGCTGCGCCGCGAAGGCGATCGCGATGGTCGAGATGTCGAGCGCCGGCCGCGTGCCGGCCTTGTAGAAGCGCGACAGCTGCCCGCTGGCCGCCAGCGGCACATGCACCGCCGT
Source organism: Ramlibacter tataouinensis (assembly GCA_002427815.1). GTDB lineage: Bacteria > Pseudomonadota > Gammaproteobacteria > Burkholderiales > Burkholderiaceae_C > Ramlibacter > Ramlibacter tataouinensis_A. The sequence continues at coordinate 23,788 of DIZF01000039.1, read as the reverse complement.
GAGCAGCTCGTTGGGCTGGCGCTGGGTGCGGCCGGGGCCGGTGAAGAAGCCGTCGATCGCCACCCGCCTCGTGACCACCGCACCGTTCTGGCCCAGCGAGGCCAGTTCGAGCCGGGCGTCGAGCGCGAGCAGCGCCGGCAGCATGTCGCCGGCGGGCGAGGCGTTGCACAGGTTGCCGCCGAGGGTGGCCGAGTTGCGGATCTGCTGGCTGGCGAAATGGTCGGCCGCCTCGCAGAGAATCGGTGCGTGTTCGCGCACCAGCGGATGGACTTGCAGCTGCCCTATGGTTGCCAGGCTGCCCAGCACCAGTGCGCCGGTGTCGAGCGTGATCGCGTCCAGGCCCTGGATGCGGCGGATGTTGAGCAAGGTGCCGGCCGCCCGGACGCGGCCGGCGCGGCTCTGCGGCATCAGGTCGGTGCCGCCGGCCAGCACGAGCGACCCGCCCGGCGCGGCGAGCGCGGCCAGTGCCTGCGCCAGGCCGGTCGGCGCGAGATAGTGTTCAATGGCATTCATGGCGTCATCCTTGTCAGAACCGGATCGGTTCGCGGTAGCGCCCGAAAACGTCCACCAGCTCGTTGGTCATTTCGCCCACGCTGGCATAGGCCTTGACAGCCTCCATCAGCGCCGGCATCACGTTGCGGCCGGCCTGCGCATCGGCTCGCAGCCGCGCGAGCGCGGTCCGGACCTGGAGGGCATCGCGCTCGGCCCGGATCCGGTTCAGCCCGTCGATCTGAACCCCTGCGTCCTCTTCGTTGTAGGGATGGAACTCGACCGGATGCTCGTCTTCGCTCTCGTTGCGATAGCAGTTCACGCCCACCTTGGGGAAGGCGCCCGACTCGATGTTGCGTTGCATCTGGTAGGCCTGCGCCGATACCCGGGACTGGATGATGCCTTCGGACACCAGCTTGACGATGCCGCCCTCGGCGTCGGTCTCACCCATGATCTCCTCCATCTTGGAGCGCATCTCGTTGGTCATGGTTTCGACGTAGAACGAGCCGCCGAGCGGGTCCACCGTCTGAGTCAGCCCCATCTCCTCGATCAGCAATTGCATGGTGCGCAGCGACAGGCGCGCCGAGTACTCGGTCGGGATGGTGTAGGCCTCGTCGTAGGAGCACAGCGCCATGGTCTGCGCGCCCGACAGCGCCGAAATCAGCGCGTAGTAGGCGCCGCGCACGATGTTGACCTCGGGCTGCTCGAAGGTCAGCCCGCCACCGCCGCCGCCGGCGATCATGCGCAGCCACATCGAGCCCGGCTCCCGGGCGTGGTACTGCTCCTTCATGATCTTGGCCCACAGGCTGCGGCCGGCGCGGAACTTGGTGACCTGCTCGAAGATGTTGCCGAAGATGTTGAAGTTGTAGGACAGGCGTCCGGCGAATTCGTCCACCGTGAGGCCGCGCGCGATCACCTCGTCGGCGTAGGCCTTGGCGATGCAGAAGGCGTAGGCCATCTCCTGCGCCGGTGTAGCGCCTGATTCGCGGATGTGGTAGCCGCACACCGACACCGGGCTGTACTTGGGCGCGTGCTCGGCGCAGTACTCGATGGTGTCGCCCACCAGCTTGATCGAGGGCTGGACCGGAAAGATCCAGGTGCCGCGGCCGATGAACTCCTTGAGGATGTCGTTCTGCGCCGTGCCGCGCAGCTTCTTGATGTCGTAGCCGCGCTTCTCGGCCATCGCCAGGTACATCGCGATCAGAATCGCGGCCGCGCCATTGATCGTCAGTGAGACGGTGATCTTGTCCAGGTCGATGCCGTCGAAGGCAATCTCGAAATCGCGCAGCGTGTCGATCGACATGCCCACGCGTCCGACTTCGCCCTCCGCCAGCGGGTCGTCGGAGTCGAGACCGATCTGGGTGGGCAGGTCGAAGGCGACGTTCAGGCCCGTCTGGCCGTTGGCGATCAGGTACTTGAAGCGCTGGTTGGTCTCGCGCGGGTTGCCGAAGCCCGCGTACTGGCGCATCGTCCAGGGCTGCTTGCGGTACATCTGCCGGTGGATGCCGCGCGTGAACGGGTACTCGCCCGGCTCGCCGAGCAGGGCCAGGCCTCCGCTTGCCTCGACGTCCGCGGCCGTGTAGAGCGGCTTGACCTCGATGCCGGACTCGTTGACGACCGCCCTGACCGGGATGGGTGCTCGAGCGTTCATGGCGTGTTCTCCCGGATGTAGGCTGTGATGGCGTCGAGCTTGGATCCCGTGGGGAAGATGCCCTTGAAGCCGAGTTCACGCAGCGCGTCGTGGTCCTGCGCCGGCAGGTTGCCGCCTATCATCCACAGCTTGTCGGTCAGCTCGTTGGCCTCGAGCAGGGGTTTCAACTTGCGGCAGAACGGCAGGTGCGAGCCGGCCAGGCTGGACAAGGCGATCACATCGACGTCTTCCTCGAGCGCGATGCGCGCCACCTGCTGGGGCGTTTGCCGCAAGCCGGTGTAGATCACTTCGAAGCCGGCATCCATCATCGCGCGCACCACCACCTTGGCGCCCTGGTCGTGGCCATCCAGGCCGGGCTTGGCGAGCAGCACGCGGATGCGTTTGTCCTGTGTCACGATGACACCTCCTTGGCAATGATCAGCTTGAGGATCTCGCTCGTGCCGCCGCCGATCAGGGTGAAGCGCACGTCGCGCAGGTAGCGCTGCACCGGGTAATCCATCGCGTAACCGTAACTGGCCAGCACGCGCGCGGCCTGGTCGCAGATGCGCGCCGCAGCCTCGGTGGCGTTGAGCTTGGCCATCGCCGCCTCCTTGTGGTGCGGCCGGCCGGCGCCGTGCAGCCAGGCGGCGTAGTACACGAGGTGTTTCGCCGCCTCCAGCTCGGTGGCCATCTCGGCCAACTTGAACTGGATCGCCTGGTAGCGGTTGATCGGCTTGCCGAACTGCTCGCGCTCGCCGGCGTAGCGAATGCTCTCGGCGAGCGCGGCACGCGCCACGCCCAGCGCCATGGCGCCCGTGATGATGCGGATCTCGGCCAGGGTCTTGCGCAAATGCGCCTCGCCGTCGCCTTCCTCCTTGGACAGGCGGTGAGAGTCGGGGACGAAGCAGTCGGCCAGTGCCACCTCCGACGTCGGCAGTGCCCACACCCCCATCTTGTGGATCTCGCGCCCGACCACCAGTCCCTTGAAGCTTCGCTCCACCAGGTAGATGGTGAGCTTCTTCTCTTCCCCTGCGCGGGCGAAGACCGTGAAGAAGTCCGCGACCGGGGCGGCGGTGATCCAGGTCTTCTGGCCATTGAGGATGTAGCCGCCGTCGACCTTCTTCGCCTGGGTCGCTATGCCGTCGAGGTCCGATCCGGCGTTGGGCTCCGTCATGCACAGCGCGCCAAGTTTTTCGCCCTTCAGCGCCGGCTTGAACAGGCGTTCGATGATGTCGGCATTGCCCAGCATGTGCAGGAACTTGGTTCCCATCAGCGACTGCATCGCCGCGGCGCCCGCCAGCGACATCGATCCGCGTGCGATTTCCTCCAGCGCAAGGGCGAACTCCGTGAGGCCGAGGCCGGAGCCGCCCACATCTTCCGGGTAACGCAGGCCAAAGAAGCCGAGCCCCGCGAGCTGGCCCATGAGCGCGCGCGGATAGGCATGCGCCTCGTCGAGCGCAGCGGCCTGCGGCGCGATGGCCTCGTCGCTGAAACGCTCGAAGGCGTCGCGGATCGCGCGCTGCTCGTCGGTGAGGTCGAAGTTCATAAGGCTTGGAGCTCCGCCTTTGTCATGCCGTAGTCGTTCGCCGCGGCCTCGCGGCTGATCACGCCGTTGCGCACCTCGTCGGCAAGCACGCGGCGGTCGCGCCGGGCCGGGTCGCCCCAGCCGCCACCGCCATTGGCGACCTGGTGGTAGACAGTGCCGCGAGGCACGCCGGTGATCAGATCCTTGTTGCGCGGTACCACCTCGTGCCCGTCGGGGTAGGTGAGGCGGATGAAGTTCAGGCCCGCGCCCTTGCCGCCGGCCAGCCCGAAGGCGCCTTCGAAATCGCCGTCGCCGAAGGTCACCAATTGGGTGTCGTCCGAGCCGATCTCGAAGAGGGTCTCGACGCCCAGACCGCCGCGCCACTGGCCGGCGCCGGCCGAATCAGGCAGCAATTCGTGCTTGATCAGGCGGTGCGGCGTCTGCTGCTCGAACATCTCGTAGTCCTGGTCCAGCACGCCGCCCGAAGCGTCGATCATGCCGATGTGGTCGTAGCCGTCGCAGCCCTGCATCGCGCCCGATCCGCCTTTCAGGCCCATGAAGCCGATGTCGACGTACTTCTCGCCGTTGCGCGGGTCGATGCCGGTGGTCAGCGATGCCAGCAGGTTGTTCCAGCCGGCCGTGACGCGGTCCGGCAGCACCGGGCTCAAGGCGCGCTGGATGGCGTCGGCGTTGGGCGGGCAGAGGTGGTTGCCGAAAGTGGTCGCCTTCGGGTAGGCCGCGTTGAGGATGGTGCCCACGGGAATCACGATCTCGATCGGCTCGACCATGCCCTCGTTGTGCGGAATGTCGGGATTGACCATCTGCAACAGGGTCAGGATGGTGGCCGACGCGCTGGAGGTGAAAGTGCCGTTGACGAAGCCGTTGGTCTGCGCATCGGTGCGCGAGTAGTCGAACTTGATGCGCTTGTCCTCCACCTCGATGTCGACGCGGATCGTGAAGGTGCTGCCCTCGTGACGGCCGTCGTAGAAGACATGCCCTTCGCCGCTGTAGCGGCCGTTGGGGATCTTGGCGATCTCGGCTTCCATCATGCGGCGGGTGGCGTCGAAGAGCGCCTGCTTGTGGCCGCGGTAGCTGGCGACGCCGTACTTCTTGAGCAGCTCGACGACACGCCGTTCGCCGACGGTGCAGGCGCCCATCTCGGCCTTCATGTCGTGCTGCACGATGTCCAGCCGGACGTTGGCGAAGATCAGGTTCCAGACGTCCTGCCGCAGCTTGCCGCGGTCGACCACCTTCACCGCTGGAATCCGCAGGGCCTCCTGCCAAACCTCCACCGCATTCGGGTTGTAGCCGCCGGCCACTGCGCCGCCGATGTCGGCCTGGTGGCCCTTGACGGCGGTCCAGCCGACCAGCTCGCCTTCGAAGAACACCGGCTTGAACACCGCCACGTCGTTGTTCTGGTTGCCCAGTGTGAAGACGTCGTTGTGGAAGAACACGTCGCCTTCGTGGATATCGCCATCGAAGGTCTGGCGGATGTGCTTGCACACCGGCGCGAGCGAGAAGGCCAGGATCGGCAGGTTCTCGGTCTGCTCCAGCATGCGGCCTTCGGCGTCGTACAGGCCGGTGACGTAGTCCTTGGCCTCGCACAGGATCGGCGAGCGCGTCGTCTGCTCCATCGAGATGCTCATCTCGTCGGTGATGGCCTTGAAGGTGCGCGCGTAGACCGACAGCAGGATGGGATCGATCTTCATGTCGCCATCTCCTCGGCGCGGCTGCGGGTGGCCACCAGGTCTTCGCGCCCCTTGGCGTACAGCACGAAGGAGCCGAGCGCGTCGACCAGGCAGTCGTAGCCGGCGCTGATCACGATCGCCGTGGTTTGCTGCTCGATGAGAGCCGGGCCCGCGATGCGGTGGCCGCAGCGCATGCGGTGGCCGTCGTAGACCGGTACCTCGTCAAAGGCGTCGCGCTCGGCGATATAGACGCTGCGGCTGCCTTTGCGCGCAGCCGACGGGTCGGCGCTGCCGCTGGTCTCGCTGCGGTAGGCCGGGCGGTCGGTAGCGCCTATCGCCTGCAGCCGGACGTTGATGATCTCCACCGGCGCACCCTCGGCCTCGAGCGCGTAGCCGTACAGGCGCAGGTGCTCGGCGTGGAAGGCGCGCGCCACCGCGGCCGTGTCGTGGCGCACGATGGCCTCCAGCGGCACCGGCACCGACACCTCGTGGTACTGCTTGATGTAGCGGCAATCCAGGCGCAGCTCGACGCGCCGGCGAGCGCTCGGGATCCGCTCATCGGCGAGCGCGCGGGAGCCCTCGGCCGACATGGTCTCGACCAGCAGCTCCAGGCGCGACCAGTCCACGCCTTCCAGCCGCGCCACGAAGGTGCGCACGTAGTCGTGCCGCAACTCGCACATCAGCATGCCGAAGGCGCAGAGCACGGAGGCTTCGCGTGGCACGATCTGCAGCGGAATCTCCAGCTCGCTGCAGATCAGGCAGCCATGGATCGGCCCGGCGCCGCCTCCCGGAATCAGCGGAAATTCGCGCGGGTCGAAGCCGCGCTTGATCGTCACTTCGCGCACGCCTTGCGCCATGTTGTTGCAGGCGACGCGGTACATGCCGGCCGCCGCCTGCTCGATGGTCAGGCCCATCGGCCTGGCGATGTGCTCCTCGATGGCGCGCCGCGCGGCGGCGACGTCCAGCCGCATCTGGCCGCCGGCGAAGAACTCCGGGTCGAGGTAGCCCAGCACCACGTTGGCGTCGGTGGTGGTCGGCAGCTTGCCGCCGCGGCCGTAGCAGGCCGGCCCGGGATCGGCGCCGGCGCTTTGCGGGCCCATGCGCAGCAGGCCGCCCTGATCGAGCCAGCCGATCGAGCCGCCGCCGGCACCGATGGTGTGGATGTCGAGCATCGGCAGCGCGATGCGGTGCCGGGCGATCTTGCCGTCGTTCTTCACCATGGGCGCGCCCACGGCAACCGACGCTTCGAAGCTGGTGCCGCCCATGTCGGTGGTGATGCAGCGGTCCTGGCCGTGGGCGCGGACATAGAACAGGCCGGCACCCGGCCCACCCGCGGGCCCCGACAGCAAGGTCAGCGCCGCCTTCTCGCGCGCCGCCTGCGGTGAAATGACGCCGCCGTTGGACTGCATGATCAGCAGCAGGCCCGCAAAGCCGGCATCGGCCAGCCGCTCGACCAACTGCTCGAGATAGTGCTCGAGCTTGGGCCCGACGTAGGCGTTGAGCGCCGTGGTGCTGACCCGCTCGTAGAAGCGGATCGACGGCAGCACCTCGGTCGACACCGACAGATAGGCATCGGGGAGGGCGCGCCGGACCATCTCGGCCGCGGCCTGCTCGTGCGCCGGGTTGGCGAACGAGTTCATGAAGCACACCGCCACCGCCTCCACACCATCGGCGCGCCAGGCGGCAAGGGCTTGCTCGACGGCGGTCAGGTCGAGCGGGCTGAGCTCGCGGCCGTCGCGGTCGATCCGCCCGCCTATTCCCGCACGGCGCGATCGCGGCACCAGCGGTTTGACATTGGTGTAGCGGTTGTTGTACTGCTCCTCGCGGATGCCGCGCCGCATCTCCAGCGCGTCGCGCACGCCTTCGGTGGTGAGCAGGGCGCACCTGGCGCCGGTCGAGGTCAGCGTCGCATTGGTCGTCACCGTCGTGCCGTGCACGATGGTGTCGATCGAGCGCGCGAAATCGGCCAGCGACTGCGGCGGCTGCAGCGAGGCGGCGATCTGCGCCAGGCCGTCGACCACGGCGATCGAAGGATCGGCCGGCGTCGACAGGGTCTTGTAGATATGCGGCGGCTCGCCGTCCCGTGCGACCACGAAGTCCGTGAAGGTACCCCCGACGTCGATTCCGATCTTGGTTCCGGCGTAACGCCCGCCGGGGCGGGCATTGGCCTGCGCTGAAACTTCGCTTTGCTCCGTTTTCAGCGGCATGCCATTTGCTCCCCGGTGCCGGCGTTTGCCCCGGCCAGGCGTGCGATCAGCCGGCGCACATCTTCCTTGCTCACCTTGCCGAGCGCGGTGCGCGGCAGCGCGCTGACGACGACCACATCCTTGGGGTGCTTGAAGCGCGCCAGCCGGCCGTCGAAGAGGGCCAGGACGCGCTCGCGCTCGAGCTTCGCGCCGGGCGCCGGCGCGATCACCGCCACGACGACTTCACCCCAGCGGGTGTCGGGTCGCCCGACCACCGCAGCCTCGGCAATGTCGGGGCAGTCGAGCAGCACCGCCTCGACTTCCGCCGGGCTCACGTTCTCGCCGCCGCTGATGATCATGTCCTTGATGCGACCGTCGATGGTGAGGAAGCCTTCCTCGTCCAGGTGGCCGAGGTCGCCCGAGTGAAACCAGCCATCGGCGAGCGTTTTCGCGGTGGCCTCGGAATCGCCCCAATAGCCGTTCATCACATTGGCGCCGCGCACCCACACCTCGCCCGCAACGCCGGGCGGCACCTCGTTGCCCGCGACATCGGCGATGCGCAATTCGCAGTGGCGGGCCGCGCGCCCGGTCGAACCGGCTGTGCGGATCGCCTCGTCGGCATGCTGGCAGGCAGCGATGGGCGAAGTCTCGGTCGCGCCCCAGACCTGCACCAGGGGCACGCCACGGGCGTGCACGGCACGGATGATGCGCAGCGGCACCAGCGTCGAGCCGGTGCTGATCACGCGCAGGCTGGAGAGGTCGGCCTGGGGCCAGCGCGGATGGGTCAGCATCGCGTCGAGTTGCGCCGGCACCAGCACCGTGAGGGTGATGCGGTCGCGCGCGATCGCGTCGAAGGTGGCGTCGGGATCGAATTTCGGGTGCAGCGTCACCGTGCAGCCGGCCTGCAGCGCCGGCAGGGTCAGGATGTTGAGCCCGCCGACATGGAACAGGGGCAAGGTCGTCAGCACCCGGTCGTCGGCGCCCAGGGCATGCATGTCGACGCTGTTGGCGGCGTTGCACGCCAATGCTTCCTGGCTGAGCAGCGCGGCCTTGGGCCGGCCCGTCGAGCCCGAGGTGTAGCACAGCAGCACCGGTGCGCCGTCGGCACCGCCGGCGGCCGGGGCCGGGCGACCGCGCCCGGAGTCGAGAAAGGAGGTCCAGGATGCCCAGCCTTGCGGCCATGCCGCCCCGAGCGAAACGCATGCAGTGCCGGCCGATGCGATCTGCCGTGCGAAGCTTTCGCCGACAAAGCTCTCCTCGACGAACAGCAGTGCGGGGACGCATGCCGCCAGCATCGCTTGATGTTCCGGCGCAGCCAGCCGCCAGTTCAGCGGCATGAAGATCGCGCCGATGCGAGCGCAGGCGAACAGCGTCGCCAGCATGGCCGGGCTGTTCAGCCCCAGCCAGGCGATGCGGTCGCCGGGTCCGACACGGTGCGCCGCCAGCGCGGACGCGATGTCATCGATCTGGCCTGCCAGGGACGCATAGGAGATGTCCTGGTTTTCGAAACGCAGCGCGATCCGCGCCGGCGTGCGGCCGGCATGGTGCGAGATCCATTGGGACAGGTCCATGCCGGTTCCAGTGTCAGGCGTCGGTCACTTCGAGCACCACCGCCATCGCGGTGTCGCCGGCGGCGCAGCCGGTGAACAGGCCGAAGCCGCCGCCGCGCAGCGCGAGTTCCTCGATCAACTCGATGATCGAGCGCGTGCCCATCGGGGCCTGGGGATGGCCCCAGACCAGGGAACAGCCGTGGTTGTTCATGGTGCGCCAGTCAACGCCGTTGGCACGCGCGAACAGCAGATCGTTGATCGCGAACGGGTTGTGGGTCTTGATCGCCGCGATCTGGTCGATCCGCAGTCCGGCCTGCGCCATTGCCCGTTGCGCTGCGGGCACGGTGGCTTCCGGCATATAGGCCAGCTCGGCGCGGGCCTGGCCGAAGCCATGCAGCCGCACGGAGATCTTCGGATTGCTGGCCAGTTCGCGTGCGCGTTCACGGGTCGTGACGATGAGCGCCGCGTTGCCATCGGCCGGGTGGGTCTGGCCGCCGAAGGTGACGGTGCCGCCGGGCGCGACGGGCTTGAGCGCTGCCAGTCCCTCGGGGGTGGAGTGCGAGACGCCCTCGTCGGCCTCCAGCGTGCCGGCGGTCTTCCTGAAACCGGGTGCCGGAACCTGGAACGGCAGCGTCATGAAGCGCTTGAGGAACGCCGCGCCGTCCGCGAGCGATTCGCGATACTGCTGCTCCCGGCGCAGCACGACCTCGTGCTGTTCCGCCGTGCCGAAGCCGTGCCGTTTGGCCACGTTCTCGGCGGTGGTGAGCATCGAATGGCCGCCGAGCGGATCGCAGCCGAAGTTGTCCATCACCCAGTCCTCGGCGGCGCCGGTCCCGCCCGGGGCGCGGGGGTTGGGGTAATACAGGTGCGGCCCGTTCGAGGTGCGGTCGCAATTGAGGACCAGAGCGGCGCTCGCCATGCCGACCTCGATCTCCTGCGTCGCCGCCAGCAGGGTGCGTACGCCGGTGGCGCAGGCCTGCATCAGGGTCGGACCGCCGACGCCGTGGGCGCCGATCAGGCCGGTGAGCCACGGCAGGCCGAAGAACGAGTGCTTCTGCGGCACCGAGAAACCCATCACGCCGTAGTCGAAGACCTTGGGGTCGATCTTGCGGCGCGCGAGTTCAAGGCGCGCGACATGGGCCGCGAACTCGACGCTGTGCAGGTTGGAGAAACTGCCCTGCCAGCGCGCGAACGGCGTGCTCCAGTAGGCGCCATAGGGGATTTCGGCCTTGTAGTTCATGGTGAGAGCTTCCTGTCGAGTCCGGACGCGGCAATGAACGCCTTCCTGGCTTGCCGCAGGTTTTCATGCATGGCGGCGGCAGCGGCGTCGCCGTCGCCCTTGGCGAGCGCGGCCGCGACCTGCTTCAGGCCCTTCAGCACGATCGGCCGCACCTTGGTGTCGCCGAGGGTCATGGCGCGGATGTGCTGCATGTGGTCGGCGTACTGCTCGACCACCCGCACCAGGCGCGGGTTGGGAACCAGAGCCAGCCAGGCCGCGCGAAAGCGTGCCGCAGCTTCGCGGAATGCCTCGGCATCGTCCGCCCGGTGCGCGGCGACGGCGGCCGCCAGCGCCGCGTCGATCGGTGCGCGGACGGCCGGGTTGGCGGCAGCCGCGGCGATGCCACGCAGCGCGGCCGGCTCGATCAGGAAGCGCACTTCGTAGATGTGATCCACGTCGGCCAGGCTGAGTTCGGGCACGACGAAGCTGCGCCCCTCGGCGCTGAGCAGCCCCTCGTTGGCCAGCCGCATCATCGCTTCACGCACCGGCGTGCGCGACACGCCCAGCAACTCGGCCAGGTACACCTCCTGCAGCGGCTGCCCGGCCGCAATCGCGCCGCTGCGCAAGTGGGTCTGCAGCGAGCTATAGACCAGCTCGCCCAGGGCTTTGGGCCGCTTGACGGGTTTCAGTGATGCTGACAAGGAGGTCCCTGGTGGGTGAGCGCGGCTGGCGCTTGGGGTTGCGTTCTGGACACTGTATACACAGAGTCCGGCGGGTCAATCCGGCCGTTCCGCAGGTCGAACGTGTTTGTTGATCCAGCTCAAAGCTTCTGGCGCGGGGCGTCGGCCCAAGCTGTGCCTGGACAGCTGGCTGCGCAAGGGCGCCGGATTCATGGCGACCGGGCCGACTCGGTCTTGCCCACGTCGCGGGCGAGCAAGGCGCCGCCTATCCCGCCTGGGTATTTACCCCAATGGGTACACGGCAAGCGGCTGCTCGCCGGCCAATGCCAGCAGCAGGTTCGACGTGGCCATCTCGGCCATGGCCTGGCGGGTCTCGTGGGTGGCCGAACCGATGTGCGGCAGGCAGGTGACCCGGGGGTGCGTGCGCAGCGGGGAATCCAGCGGCAGCGGCTCGGTGGCGAACACGTCGAGTCCGGCGGCGCGCAGGGTTCCCACATCCAGGGCATCGAGCAGCGCCGGCTCCTGGACGATCGCGCCCCGGGCGCCATTGACGAAGATGGCGCCCGGTTTCATCAGGGCGAACTCGCGCGAGCCCATCAGGCCGCGGGTCTCATCCGTCAGCGGCAGGACGATGGCAACGATGTCCGCGCGCTCCAGCAATTCGTCCCGCGCGGTGTAGTGAACATGTCCCGCCAGATCCGGCACGTCGACCGGCCGGCGGCTGTGATAGAGCACCGGCATGCCGAAGCCCAGCGCGGCGCGCCGGGCCAGCGCCTGGCCGATGCGCCCGAACCCCAGGACGCCCAGCGTCTTGCCGTGCACGTCCCAGCCGAAAAGATCTTCGCCGATGTGGTCGGTCCAGTGCCCCTCGCATACCAGATTCGCCAGTTCCACGATCCGCCGGCTGGTGGCCATGATCAGCGCGAACAAGGTATCGGCGGTGGTTTCGGTCAGCACGCCCGGCGTGTGGCACAGCACGATGCCGCGCGAGCGCAACGCGGCCAGCGAGTAGTTGTCCACGCCCACCGACATGCTGGAGACGGCCTCGAGCCGTCCGGCTCGCTGCAGCACGGCTTCGTCGATGGGATAGCTGGCACCGATCAGCCCCTGGGCTCGCGGCAGTGCCGCCTCGAACGCCGCCTTCTGCTCCGGCAGCCGCGGGTTGGCCACGGTGACGTCGTGCGCGTCCTGCAACCGCGCCAGCTGGTCGGCGGGAAGCTCGCGGAACACCAGTACCTGCTTGCGTTTTTCGCTCATAGCCCCGCCTCCTCAAGTTGCGCCCGTGTCGGCAGTCCTTCGGTGTCGCCCAGTACCTGCACGGCACGGGCGCCGATCCAGGCGCCGCGACGCACGGCTTGCGCGACGTCGCGGTCCTCCAGCAGCGCGCTGATCATACCGACGGCAAAGCCATCGCCCGCACCCACGGTGTCGACCACCTTATCGACCGGGAAGCCGGGGACGTAGCCCGAGCCGCTGTCAGAATCGAAATACGCCCCTTTGGGCCCCAGCTTCACCGCCACAATCCGCGCGCCCCGCTTGCGGTAATAGCCCGCAATCGCCTCCGGTGTCTGTTCGCCGGTCAGGAAGCGCCCCTCGTCCAGGCCGGGCAGGACCCAGTCGGCCTGCACAGCCAGGTGATTGATCCAGTGGCGCATCAGTTCGGGCGAGGCCCACAGGGTAGGGCGCAGGTTGGGGTCGAACGAAATCGTCCGGCCCGCGTCGCGCATCACCTGCAATGTCTTGCACGCCGCTTGCAGGCTGGTGGCAGAGATCGCCGCGAACACGCCGGTTGCATGCAGGTGGCGCGCCGAGCGCAACCACTCCTCATCGACGTCCTCCAGCCCCATCTGGCTGGCGGCAGAGCCCTTGCGGTGGTATTCCACCGGCGGGTCGCTGCCGTCGGTGACGCGGCCCTTGAACTGGAAGCCGGTACGTGCGCCAGCGTCGCATCGCACGTGCGAGCAATCGATTCCCTCGCGTTGCATCTCGGCCAGCAGATAGCGGCCCATCGAATCCGCGCCCAGCCGGCTGGCCCAGCCGACCTTCAGGCCCAGGCGCGCCAGGCCGATCGCGACATTGGTTTCGGCGCCGGCGGTGCGCTTGTGAAAGCTTTCGGCCTGTTCGATGGGACCGGGACGGTCGGCCACCAGCAACAGCATCGCTTCGCCGAACGTCACGACATCGCAGCCCGGCGGTGTGCGGGTTTCGCTCATGACGCGACTCCGGCCATTGCCGCCACGTCGCGCAGCTGGCGGATTTCACCGCGGGTTCGCGCGAGGAGGTCGTCACCGGCGAGCGGGTATTCGATGGCCCAAGGCATCTGGGCCGGAAGGGCCCGCAGCACCGCGCGCCAGGGCGCGGCGGAATCGGCCAACGGCACCGCCACCCAGCGCTGCGGCTGGCGCTGAACACCCTTGCAATGCACATAGCGAACCTGCGGCGCCAGGGCCTGGGCTGCCTGCAAGGGGCACTCGCCGGTCCAGTGCCAGTTTCCCATGTCGAAGGTCATGCCCAGCGGCAGGCCGGACGCCGTGGCAGCCGCAAAGAATGCTTCGAGCGCAGCCAGCGAACCGGCGGCCGCGGTCTGGTCGTTTTCGATCACGAGCTCGACGGGGCTTGCATCGAGCCGCTGCTTGAGGAAAGCCAGTGTGGCCAGCGATGTCGCGCCGAAACTCCCGATCGACATCTTCAGGCGCGGAGCGCCCAGCGTTTGCGCCGCGACGAGTGCGCGGTCCAGCGCGGCGCTGTCGAGCGATCCGTCCTCGCGCCAGAGGCCGTCCGGGCTCGAATACACGACCGCGAGGCCGGTCTCGCGCACCGCCTGTGCCAGCGCGGCAAGCTCGGCGGCCGGATCGGTGAGCAGTTCGCCGCGCACCTCCACCCCGTCGGCGCCGGCGGCATGGGCCAGCCGGGTGAACCAGAGCTGGCCGTGGCGGCGCACCTCGGCGGCGCCGAAGGACGAGAGCGAGATCAGGACTCGGTGCATTCAGTCATTCGTTTGGTGCGAGCTCAGGATCTGTCCGGGGAAACTGCGGGTCTTCTCGTGCCGCGGGTTGTCGAAGAACTGCTGTGGCGGCGCCTGCTCGACGATTCGTCCCTCGGCCGTGAAGATGACGCGGTCGGCGACGCTGCGCGGAAAGCCCATGTAGTGCGTCACGCCCAGCATGGTCATGCCATCTTCGGCCAAGCCGAACATGGTGTCCAGCACTTCCTTGACGATCTCGGGGTCCAGCACCGACGTGGGTCATGCCGCGCGAGCGGATCGGCGCCAGGGTGCAGTTCTGCAGGATCGTGAGGTGCGGGAACAGGTCGAACTGCTGGAACACCATGCCGACCTCGCGCCGCACCGCGTCGGTGTTGCGCTTCGCGGCCGTGAGGTCGATGCCGTCGACCACGATGCGCCCTTTCTGCACCGTCTCGAGCCGGTTGATGCAGCGGATCAGGGTGGACTTGCCCGATCCCGAGGGGCTGCACACCACGATCCGCTCGCCGGGCTTCACGTCCAGGTTGATGTCGCACAGCACCTGGAATTTCCCGAACCATGTCTCCACCCCCGCCATGGGGATGATCGGCTCACCCTCGGGCAGCAGGTGGGGCTGCATGTCCTGCGCTGACTCGTTCATCGCGGTCGGCGTCTCGGTGTCTTACTTCATCGCCGGCAAGTCGCGCTCCAGCCACTTGCGGTACAGCTTGTTGAGCTCGCCGTTGGCGGTGTCGCGCGCAATGAAGTCGTTCACCGTTTTGAGCAGTTGGTTCTGGCCCGGGCGCAGCGCCATGGCCATCTCCTGCTGGCGCAGCACGAATTTGTCCTCGAAGGTATTGGCCGGCACCCGCCTGGCGATCTGGGCCGCCACAGCGGTGGAGCAGCCGATCACGTCGACCTGGCCCGAGATCAGCGCCTGCATGGCGGATGCCTCGTCGTCGAAGCGGCGGATCTCGGTGCCCTGGGGCGCGGAGGAAGTGACGGCAACGTCCTGGGTGCTGGCCCGCGCGACGCCCACGCGCTGGTTCTTCAGGTCGGCGGCGCTCTTGATGTCGGGTTTCTTGCTGCCGTAGAGGATGATGATTGCGGTGGAATAGGGCTCCGAGAACACCACCTGCTTGGCGCGCTCGGGCGTCGCGGCCAGCGATGCGATCAGCAGGTCGACCTTGTTGGTCAGCAGGAAGGGAATGCGGTTCGGGCCGGTGACGGGCACGAGGTTGAGCTTCAGGCCCAGGTCCTTGGCCAGCAGCCGCGCCACGTCGGCGTCGTAGCCGTCGGGCTGGTTGTTGGCGTTGGTGGTGCCATAAGGCGGAAAGTCCACCAGCACGCCGACGGTCAATTCGCCCTTCTTCTTGAGGTTGGCGAGGGTCTGCGCGGCGGCGAAGGGCGCTGCCACCGCGAGCACAGAGCCCAGCCCAAGGGCGGCGACGGCGCCCCTGAACGTGCGGCGTTGAAGGGATGCGGTCATATCAGATATCTCCGGTCGATGAGTGAAGTATCGACAATGCGGGAATCCGGCTGGGTTCCCGCTCAGCGCGCGAGCGCCGCCGTCCGGCGGCGCTCCACCCGCGCGGCCGGCAGTGACAGCGCTGCAACCGCTTGATGCCGCCCAAGAACCCGCGATGCGTGGTTGGGATTGCTGCCGCGCGGACCCGCTGGGAATGCCGCGGGCGATGACGCGTGCGATCGGCATGCGTCGCAACGAGTTGCCGATTCTCAAGTGCATGCGAGCGGAGATCGAGGCTCATCATCAGTGGCGCAGACAGCTGCTGCGACCGCGCTTGCAGTGTTGTTGACTTGCATCAAGACCCCCCTTGCCATAGGGAAGATACTTTGTTCATCCATCAATGTGAGCATGTCACCAGTGGCATCGACATCGAGGGGCCCAGAGGAGCAAGTCCGGCGTCGCCGTCATCGAAAGTGGTTGCGCCGGCTGACATGAAAGTCAACGAAATGTCCAAGTTCGAGATCGTGGCGCGAGAGGATTTCTCCGAAGTCACCTATCTGCTCGAGGTCCGTCATCCGCAAATGGCGAAGGCCGCGCGACCCGGACAATTCGTCATCGTGATGCTCAACGAGCATGGCGAGCGCATTCCGCTCACCATCGCCGACTACGATCGCGAACGCGGCACCATCACACTCGTCATCCAGGCCGTGGGCAAGACCACCAAGCAGATGCAGCAGGAATGCCTGGTCGGAACTTTCCTGTATGGGATGGTGGGCCCGATGGGCATTCCCAGCCCGATCAGCCACGCGAAGAAGGTGCTTTGCGTCGGCGGCGGTCTCGGTGTCGCGCCGGTGTTCCCGCAAGCGCGTGGCTTCAAGGAAGCCGGGGCCTACGTCATCGGCGTCCTCGGCTTTCGCAACAAGGATCTGGTCTTCTGGAAGGACAAGTTCGAGGCCGCCTGCGACGAACTCATTCTGTGCACGAACGACGGCTCCGCCGGCATGAAGGGCCTGATCACCGACGGCATCGCGGTCGCGCTCGCGGGCCATCCGGACATCGACGAGGTGGTCGCCATCGGCCCGCCCGTGATGATGAAGGCCTGTGCCGAAGCGACGCGCGCCCGAAAGATCAAGACCATGGTCAGCGTCAACCCGATCATGGTCGACGGCACCGGCATGTGCGGTGGCTGCCGCGTCAAGGTCGGCGATCAGGTCAAGTTCGCCTGTGTCGACGGTCCGGATTTCGACGGCCACCTGGTCGATTTCGACGACCTGATGTCGCGCCTGCGCCGCTACACCACCGTGGAGAAAGAGGCCGAGCAGAAGTGGTCGGAGCACTGCCGCCTCACCAAGGTGCCCGGTCAGGATGGCAAGGTCACCGGCCGCGGTGAACGCGACGAGAGCCTCGAGCTGCCCGATCCTTCGGAAGAGGTGCTCGGTGGCTAGGGAATATCCGGCAGTGGGGGCGACCATGCATGGTGCGGGTGCCCGGCGCGTGTTGAAGTCACAGTAAGAGGTAATGGGAATGGCCACGAAGAAGAAAACGATCCGAACCATTCCGCAGGAACGCACGCCGATGCGCGAGCAGGACGCCAAGGCGCGGGCGAAGAATTTCGAGGAGGTGGCCTGCGGCTACAACCTCGAAGAGGCCTCGCGCGAATCCGAGCGTTGCCTGCTGTGCCCGGACCAGCCCTGTATAGCGGGCTGCCCGGTCGGCATCAACATCCCGGGCTTCATCCAGAAGATCGGCGAGCGCAATCTGCGCGGCGCCTACGACATCCTCACCGACACCAACCTGCTGCCGTCCATCTGCGGCCGGGTCTGTCCGCAGGAAAACCAGTGCGAGGGCGTGTGTACGGTGGGTGAATCGCTGGAGGCCGTCGCGATCGGACGGCTGGAGCGCTTCGTCGGCGATACCGCCATCAAGGAAGGCTGGATCAACATCCCCTATATCGCGCCGGCACCCTTCAGGGTCGGCATCGTCGGTTCGGGGCCGGCCGGCATGGCCTGTGCGGCGGACATGGCGAAGGCCGGGTGCGACGTGACGGTGTACGAAGCCTTTCATGAGCCCGGCGGCGTGCTGAAGTACGGCATCCCGGACTTCCGCCTGCCCAACACCGTGATCGATGCCGAGATCGACAAGCTCAGGCAGTTCGGGGTCAAGTTCGAATGCAACACGCTGGTGGGACGGCTGTTCACCATCGAGCAGATGATCGACGAGATGGGCTACCACGCGGTGTTCGTCGGCGTCGGTGCCGGCTACCCGACCATGCTCAACATTCCCGGCGATTCGCTCAACGGCGTGCTGTCGGCCAACGAGCTGCTGACGCGCTGCAACCTGATGCGGGCCAAGGAGTTTCCCGCTTACGACACGCCGCTGCCGATCGGCCGCCGCGTGGCCGTGGTGGGGGCGGGCAACACGGCGATGGACGCGATGCGGGTTTCGCTGCGTCTGGGCGCCGAAAAGGTGTATTGCATCTATCGCCGCTCGCGCAAGGAAGCCCCGGCGCGGGCCGAGGAAGTCCATCACGCCGAGCAGGAGGGCGTGGAGTTCCACTGGCTCACCAACCCGGTCGAAGTACTGGGCGATGGATCGGGCAACGTGCGCGGCATGCGCTGTGTCCGGATGGAACTCGGCGAGCCCGATCAGTCCGGCCGGCGCCGCCCGGTGCCGGTGGCCGGCAGCGAATTCGATTTCGAGGCCGACCTGATCGTCTACGCCATCGGCACCAATGCCAATCCGATCATGGGCCAGACCTCCAAGCTCAAGCTCAACAAGTGGGGCTACATCGCCACCAATGACAACCTGGCCACTTCGGTAGCCGGAGTGTTCGCGGGCGGTGACATCGTCACCGGAGCGGCGACGGTGATCGAGGCCATGGGCGCGGGCCGCAAGGCGGCGCGCAGCATGAAGGCCTACCTGGGCATTCGCGATTCCGCGCTGGCGTACCGGCAGACAGAAGGGGCCGGCGCGAGCACATTCTTCGGCATCGATGCGAGCGAGCGCAATTTCGCGCGCGTCCGTGTCGCCTAGGTCCGGCGGTTCAACCCCAGCGTACCGGCGGCGCCAGCGACTCACAAGGGCTACGGAAACACCATGGATGGAATGACCCTGCAAAAACCGGTCGCGAAGACCGGCAAGACCGCCAGCGCGCCTGCGCGAGCGAAAGCACCCACCCGGCTGAAAGAGCACATCATCGAGATCATCAGCGACTCGGGTGAGGGCGCGCAGAAATGCGGGCAGTCGCTGGGCTCGATCGCCGCGCAGATGGGAAATGGCATCTGGACCACCGAGATCATTCCCGCCGAGATCCGGCCGCCGGCTCGCAGCGTCGCCGGCGCCAGCGGCAACCGCATCCGCATCGGGTCGGGGGCTATCACCAACGGGGGCGACAAGACCGACCTGGTGGTGGCCTTCAACGAGCAGGTGCTGCTCGGCCGGGTGCGGGCCAAGGAACTCAAGCCCGACTGCATCATCCTGCTGGAGAGCATGTGGCGCAGCCACTCGGACCCGGCGGTGGCGGCCTCGTATGTCGAGACGCACGATCGCCTGGTGGCGGCAGGCTACAAGGTGCGCGAAATTCCGATGGAGCAGGAGTGCCGGCTGCTGGTCTCGGATCCGCGGCGTGGCAAGAACATGTTCGCGCTGGGCATGCTGTGCCAGTTGTACAGCCTCGATCTCAAACTGGCGGCCGACCAGATCGTTCTGGCTTTCGGCAAGAAGGACCAGAGCGTAGTCGACGCCAACATCAAGCTGCTCGAGGCGGGCCATCAATGGGCCAAGGCCAACCTCGACTTCTGCTACAGCATCCCGGCGGTCCGTTCGTCGGTACCGCAGATTGTTGTGAATGGCAACACCGCCCTGGCACTGGGCGTCCTCGCATCGGGCATGGAAATCTGCGCCATGTACCCGATCACGCCGGCCACCTCCGCCTCGCATTACCTGGCCGACGTGTTCGAAAAAGTCGGTGGCCTGGTGCACCAGGCGGAAGACGAGATCGCGGCCTGTGCGTTTGCAATCGGCGCCTCCTACGCGGGCAAGTGCGCGATCACCATCACGTCCGGGCCGGGCTACTCCCTGAAGCAGGAGGCGATCGGGCTTGCCGTGATGGGCGAAATTCCGCTGGTCGTGGTCAATGTCCAGCGTGGCGGCCCGAGCACCGGCCAGCCGACCAAGATGGAACAGGGCGACCTGATGACGGCCATCTTCGGCAGCCATGGCGATGCGCCCAAGGTCGTGATGGCACCCGCCACGATCGAGGATTGCTTCTATTCCATCATCACGGCCCGCCGGATCGCGGAAACGTTCAACATGGTGGTCGTCGTGCTGACCGACGCCGGCCTGGCCACATCGCAGCAACCTTTCCCGAGGCCGACGTTCAATGAGAGCTGGATGGCGCCGCCGATCGACCAGAGCCCGGTGCCCGAAGGCGTCAAGCCCTACGACTGGGATGAAACCACGGGCCTGGCGCGGCGCTTCATTCCGGGGCAGCCGGGCGGCATGCACACCCTGACGGGCCTGGCCCACGACCGCGACAGCCATGTGGCCTACGACGCCGAAGTCAACGAGCAGACGCTGCGTTTTCGCAGCCTCAAGCTGGCGGCGTTCCAGAAGACCCTCAAGGCGCCGCCCGTGTTCGGAGATCCCAAGGGCGACCTGCTGATCATCGGCTGGGGCAGCACCAAGGGAGCGATAGAGGAAGCGGTCGAGGCCCTGCGCGCGGAGGGAAAGAAGGTGTCTTCGCTGCACCTGCCGTTCCTGCAGCCGATGCCACCGGGCATCAAGGAAGCGATGAGCGGCTTCAAGCAGGTGCTGGCCATTGAAAGCAATTGGAGCGACAGCCCGCAGGAGAAGATCATCGACGAGACCAACCGCCGTTACTCGGCCATGGCGACGCTGCTGCGGGCCCGGTACCTGGTCGATGTCGACTGCTGGACCGAAGTCAGCGGCCAACCGATCAAACCCGGGGTCATTCGGCGCGTGGTCGGCGACAAACTCAAGAAACTCCAAAAGGGTGCATAGCCATGGACATGACGTCGGCCACTGAATGCCTGCTGCAGCTGTGCGACGAGCACTTCGAGCTGGAAGACTACCAGAGCGGCGTGCCGCGCTGGTGCACCGGTTGCGGCGATAACGCCATCCTCGCGGCGGTGCAGCGGCTGTGCCGCGACGAAGGGCTGCGACCCGAGAAGACGGTGTTCGTGTCGGGCATCGGCTGCTCCAGCCGGTTCCCGCACTACATGAAGACCTACGGCTTCCACGGCATCCACGGTCGCGCGCTGCCGGTTGCCGAGGGCGTCAAGATGTCGCGGCCCGACCTCACGGTGTTCGTCAACACCGGCGACGGCGACTGCTGCAGCATCGGCGCCGCGCACTGGATCCACGCGATCCGGTACAACATGAACCTGACGGTGTTCCTGCACGACAACCAGATCTACGGACTGACCAAGAAACAGGCCTCGCCCACATCGCCGATCGGGACCAAGAGCAACACCACCCCGCGCGGCAGCTACCTGGAAGCGCTGAACCCGCTGACGGTCACGCTGGGCGTGCAGAACGTTTCCTTCGTGGCGCAGGCCGTGGACTGGATTCCGGAGTCGCTGTTCGAGATCGTCAAGGCCGCCTATCACCACCAGGGTCTGTCGTTCGTTCGCATCGTGCAGCGCTGCCCGGAATGGCTGCCCGCGGCGCTCGACCCCTGGATGCACGACCCGGCCAAGGTGCAGATGCTGCGTCACCCGGATGGCATGCAGCCCAGCGACGGCCTGTCCAGGATCTACAAGAACCAGCTGGAGCACGACCCGTCGAACATCAACCGGGCGCGCGAGATCGCCGGCCAGCACGACTGCATTCCGGTGGGGATCCTCTATCGCAATGAGGAGGTGCCCACCTATGAAAAGTTGCGCCGTTCCGAGAAGCTCGTGACGCCCGAACTGACGCGGGCCGGCCTGAACGCCGAACTCGACAAGTACACCGTCTGGCCCGAGAGTGCGAGCCAGCCGGCGGCATGAAGATCCGGGTGCCTACAGTCACCCTCAGCAACACAGGTTGAAACCCACATGGAAGCCGACACCCAAGCGCAGGTAGCTTTTTTTCTGACCGGCAGACGGCCGAGCGAGTACCTGGACGCCGTCGATGGCCTGGACTTGCGTCCGGCGCTTTTTGCCGGGTACCGCGATCTCACGCCCTTGCGCTACGACTTCCCGCTGGTCCTGGACAAGGGGGTCGGCCCCACCGGCGTCCAGTCCCTGTCGGCGCTGATCGACAGCGCGTTGTCGACGGTGGCGCGCGGCGCCGATGCCGAGCGCATCCGCAAGCACGGGCTGCGACTGGAGCAGGATATCCGCGCGCTGGTCGCGTCCGGCACCGCCGGGTCGTTCTCGGCCATATGGGACATCGCCGCGAATCGGCTCTCGCCGCAAATGGATGCTGCCTTCGAAGACAGCCGCAAGCGCCTGCGCGCGGCGATCAAGGTGGACGGGGAACTGGCCGACTGCGATGCGGCGCTGCCGGGTCGTGTGCTGCGCCATGTCTGGGGGCTGGGGCAAACGCAGAAGGCGGCGCTGTTCCGCAAGAAGATCGACCGGCTGATCCTGAAGCTGTCGGACATCCTCAAGTCCGAGTTCGAACGCTCGGCCGAGGGCTTGAGCTCGAAACGCCTGCAGGCTTCGGTCGGGACCGGCTACGCGCAGGTGTTCGACTTCGAAAAGATGGCGGGCCTGCTGGCCAAGACGCAGCGCAAGCAAGGGATGCCGGAAAGCCGCAAGGCGCGCATCAACGAACTGCTGAAGATCCTCAGGACGCAACGGTTCTACCCCGGCAGCGATGCCGCGGCCAGCAAGGATCCCGCATTGCAGCCGTATCCCATCCTGTTCGAGCATTGCGCCGACGCGCTCAAGGCCTATCGCGAAAGGCTGCCCCGGCTGCTGGAGCTGGCCAAGGCCCTGGTGATCGCCGAACTCGAAATCGAGGGCGAGTACAACCCGTCCCGGCACGACGCCATGTTCGAAGCGTACGGGGCGACCGGCCTCGACGCGCAGGAGCTGGCGACTTTCCCCGATTACATGGTCTGCCTCGATGCGGCGTCGCTGACGGCGCAGGAACAAGGCCGGCTGATGGAGATCCTGTCCTCGGGCTGGCCGATCAAGGTCCTGCTCCAGATCGACGATCTGCACGATGAGGCCGACACCGGCGAAGGCGGATTGGGATCCGGATTGCGCAGCCGGCAGCTGGCCAGCGTGGCCATGGGCCTGAACGACGTGTATGTGCTGCAGTCGAGCAGTTCCAACCTGTTCCAGTTCCGCGAGCGCGTGCTCAAGGGCGTGACCTACCCGGGCCCGGCTTTGTTCAGCGTTTATTCGGGCGCCAATGGCAGGAAGTCGGGCCTCGCGCCTTACCTCATGGCGGCCGCTGCCATGGAATCACGCGCTTTCCCCGCATTCACCTACGACCCGTCGGCGGGAGCGAACTGGGCCGAGCGTTTCTACCTCGATGCGAACACGCAGGTGGAACTCGACTGGCCGGTCAAGGATTTTGCCTACGAGGACGAGCAGCACCAGAGCGTCAGCGAGGACCTGTCGTTCACCCTGGTCGATTTCCTGGCCAGTGACCGCCGCTACGCCAGCCATCTGGCGAGGGTGCCGCGCGAAAAATGGAACGGCAGCCTGATCCGCGTCGAGGAATCGCTCGCGCGCGAGCGCAAGGGCTTGCCGGACAAGATTCCCAGCCTGCTCATGATAGACGGCGAGAACCGGCTGCAGAAAGTCATCGTGGACCAAAGCCTGATCCGGCAAGCCGGGCGCTGCCGGGACATGTGGCATAGCCTGCAGGAGCTGGGCGGCGTCAACAATTCGCACGCGCAGAAGCTGCTGGCCCGCGAGCAGAAGGCCTGGGCTGAGCAACTGAAGGAAAGCCAGGCCCCAGCCGTGGCCGCATCCGCCCCGGTACCGGCCGCGTCGGCGCCGGCGACCGCAGCGGAAACGCCGGCCGCAGCCGCCGAGCCGGTGGAAGAGCAGCACTCGCCTGACGAAGCCTACATCGAAACGGCGCGCTGCTCGACCTGCAACGAGTGCACTCAGGTCAACAACAAAATGTTCGCCTACAACGGCAACCAGCAAGCCTATATCGCCGACATCAATGCCGGCACGTATGCCCAGCTGGTGCAGGCCGCGGAAAGCTGCCAGGTGGCGATCATCCATCCGGGCAAGCCGCGCAACCCCAACGAGCCGGGGCTGGAAGAATTGCTCAAGCGGGCTGAACCCTTCAACTGACCTGGATGCCAGGCAGTTTCCTGAGCCCGCGACCTGCGGGCTCAGTCCTTTTCGGGTGTCGACGACGGGACGGCCCGGGCGGGGCGGGGGGGCGCAGTGATGGCCGGGCGCATCTCACGCC
>DIZF01000034.1 GCA_002427815.1 Ramlibacter tataouinensis | reverse complement strand
ATGCAGCCTTCTGGAAAGATGTCCATTGAGGTGCGAGCAACCCGCGCAGCGGCGCAGTTCAGACGCCATTCAACCGCTACCAAAAATATGAAATCGCTTGCTTCCCTGTTGATGGTTGCCCTGCTGGCACTGCCTGCATTGCCCGTTTCCGCCGCTGATGAAACGCCTGTTCACGCGACGGACCCGGCCGTTGCGCCTGGGCCCGCCAAGCCGGATCCGGTCCAGGGCCAAGCCAAGTTCGCGCCTGTGTGCGCCGCCTGCCATAACGCGGACGGTAACTCGGTCATTCCGGCGAATCCCAATCTGGCGCAGCAGCACCCCGAATATCTGATCAAGCAATTGCAGGAGTTCAAGGCCGGCAAGCGCACCAGCCCGATCATGCAGGGCATGGCCTCGATGTTGTCGGACGCCGACATGAAGAACATCGCGTATTGGGTCACCTCGCAGAAGGCCAAACCGGGTGCCGCAAAGGACAAGGAAGCAGTAGCGATGGGAGAACGCATCTACCGCGGTGGCATCGCCGACCGGCAGGTTCCGGCCTGCGCCGGCTGCCACGGCCCCGACGGCGCCGGCGTGCCGGCCCAGTATCCCCGGCTGTCCGGCCAGCATGCCGAATACACGATCGTGCAGCTGACAGCCTTTCGCGACGGCACGCGCAAGAACAGCCAGCTGATGACACAGGTCGCCGCCAAGCTCAATGATAGTGAGATCAAAGCCGTGGCCGACTACGTCGCGGGCATCCGCTGAACCGGGCAATATCGGAATATCCGGTGGACGCCGACGATGAAACGGCGAGCGACGAGACTTGCTGCGGTCCCGCGCCCGGCACGCCCAGGCGTCATGCTGCCTCGCAATGCAAGACGAATCGCTGCAGGCTGGCCGAGAACTGCTTCTGCCGGTGGTGGATCAGGTAAAAACGCCGCGTCAGGCGTGGCAGCGTGCTGTTCACGACCACCAGCCGCTGCAGGGTGACGAGGTCCTGCACCGCGCACAACGACAGGCAGGCCAGCCCCAGGGCTTCGGCGGCGGCCTGCTTGATCGCCTCGGTGCTGCCCAGCTGCATCGGGTGTATCCACTGGTGCAGGTGCGGCAGCAAGGCGTTTTCCACCGCCTCGCGGGTCCCGGAACCCGGCTCGCGCAACAGCCAGCGTTGCTGTCGCAGCGACTTCAAACCGACCCGCGCTGTCAGGTCGCCGCACACCAGGTCATGCGACGGCGCGCAGACGATCACCAGTTCGTCCTCCAGCCACGGCCGCACCTGAAGCTCCGGCTCGTGGCACGGACCTTCGATGAGCCCCATGTCCACCTCCAGACGCGCGACCGCCGCGGCGACCTCGCTGGTGTTGCCGATGGTGACGTCGATGCTGGTGGCAGGCGAGGCGCGCAGATGGCTCGCCAGCAACGCCGGCAGCAGGTAGTTGCCGATCGTCGTGCTGGCGCCGACCCGCAACTGCGTGGCGACGCCCGCACCGCGTTCGGCCAAGCCGCCGATACCGAACTGGCTTTCGATGCCTTGCGCGCCGTCCAGCAGAGCCCGGGCCAGGGGCAGCAAAGCGCGGCCCGTATCGTTGAGCACCAACCGCTTGCCGACCCGATCGAAGAGTCGCGCACCGAGAAGACTTTCCAGCTGGTTCAGCGCGCCGCTGGTGGCCGACTGCGACAACGCGACGTGCAGCCCTGCCGCAGTGGTGCTGCCCGCGTCGGCCACGGCCGTGAAGATGTGCAACTGACGCAGCGTGAGGCGCATCCCGGCACTCCTTGTTACCTGAATTGACGCTAGGTTATACCTGAACTAACCGTTTGTCAGATTGATAAGCGAGCCTCAGAGTCCACCCATGCGTCCTGCCACCCCCGAACGCAGCGAACCAGGAGAACCCAATGTCCGCTCACGCCACCGCTCATGCCACGCCTGTACTTGCCGCCCCGGCCCACCAGCGCCCGCACGGCGGCCGGCAGCGCATCGGCAGTTTCCTTCCGGGGCTGGTATTGGCCGGCGCGTTGGCCTTCGCGGCCATCGAACTCGGCAGGATCGGCTGGCTGCAGGCCAACGGCATCAGCGCGCTGACGCTGGCGATCGTACTCGGCATGTTCGCCGGCAACACGGTGTATCCGCGCGTAGCGGCAGCCAGCGCCATCGGTGTGACGTTCTCGAAGCAGAACCTGCTGCGTCTGGGCATCATCCTGTACGGCCTGCGGCTGACGTTCCAGGACATCGGCCACGTCGGCATCACGGGCGTGGTAATCGACGCCACCGTGTTGTGCAGCACCTTCGCGCTATCCTGGTTCGTCGGCACCTGCGTGTTCGGCCTGGACCGCAAGACCGCGATGCTGATCGGTGCCGGCAGTTCGATCTGCGGCGCCGCTGCGGTGATGGCCGCCGAGCCGGTTGTGCGCGGGCGGGCCGAACAGGTGACCGTCGCCGTCTCCACCGTGGTGGTGTTCGGCACGCTGGCGATCTTCCTGTACCCCGTGCTCTATCACCTGAATGCGCAGCACCATTTGATCGCGATGTCGCCGAGCGCCTACGGCATCTTCGCCGGCTCGACCATCCACGAGGTTGCGCAGGTGGTGGCCGCCGGTCGTGCCATTAGCGATGAAGCGGCCAACACCGCGGTCATCGCGAAGATGGTGCGGGTGATGATGCTCGCGCCTTTCCTGGTCGTGCTGTCGGCCTACCTGTCGCGGTCCAAGGATCCCAGCGATGGGCATGCCCACGGCGCCCAGGGCCAGACGGCAGAGAAGCCCGGCCGCATCGTCATCCCCTGGTTCGCGCTCGGCTTCGTCGCGGTGGCCGGTCTGAATTCCCTGGCCTTGCTGCCCAAGCCGTTGGTCAGCGCGGTGATCGACATCGACACCGTGATGCTGGCGATGGCGATGGCCGCACTCGGCCTGACGACGCACATCTCGGCGATCCGTAACGCCGGCATCAAGCCGCTGGCCCTGGCTGCCCTGCTGTTCGCATGGCTGATCGGCGGAGGCATCGCCATCAACGCGGGCGTGACGGCCTTGTTCGCATAGCGCGGCCGGTTCGACCTGTCCTGGCGTCCGATGGAATGTTCGGCCCCCGCCAAACGCCTCTCAGGACAAGCTGGGCTGCTGCCGGTTTCATAGACACCTTGTTCAGGTGTCAGATGAAACTGGAGGTTGTTCACAATCTGGTCTTGCTGCTGCATGCGGCTACAAGCGTGACGCCCTCCATCAGCTTCGTCGCCGCCGTATCCTGGCAGCCGGCCAAGGTCAGGAAGTTCCAATCCATCAAGCGTTGCGTTGATTTTTCCCAGGCTACCGCTTTTGGGGCGCCTCTTCCTGGCCGCCTAGCGAATGACCAGAACGGGTATTTCAGAGTGGGTCAGAACCTGAAGAGTCTCGCTACCAAGCAGGACGCGCTTGATACCACCGCGTCCGTGCGACGCCATCACAATCAGTTCCGCTTTTGATTTCTTGGCCACTTTTAGCAAAGCATCAGACACATTGCCAGATCTTGCGACGACGGTATTGACGCTGATATGCTTGTCAATCGTGGTGTTCAACAGTTGATCGAGCGACGCCTGCGCCCGGACGGTCCACTCCTTTTCGATCTCTGCCATGTCCTTAATGCTCAGGACTGACGACCCATCGAAGAAGGTCTTTGCATAGTGCGGAACGATACGGACGACCGTCAAGACCGCATCAAAATCAGCTGCCAGTTTCGATGCTGCTTCGACAGCCTTTTTCGATAGCTTTGTCCCGTCTGTAGCAACCAGAATCTTCTTGTACATAAGTCACCTTGTGAGTTGTTTTGAACAGACATGGGTTGCGTGCAAGCCTTATTGCTGCAGGCACTTCTACTTGAACATCAACCACGGCAAAAGTCCATAGGGCCTCTCAGTCGGGAGGCGGCTCTGGGGAGCTCACGTGGCCACATTAACCCTCATCTCAGTGATGAGGACATGAGGCAACCGTGCGCGGCTCCAGAAATTGCGGCGATCCGCTAAGCTCGCATTTATGGGAAGCGAAGGCAAACACCATGGTCAAACTGAAATTGCCAAGCTCATGGTACAGCGGTGAGGGCAGCGTGAGTCTGCGCAACTTCAGCTACGGGGCGACCTCGGCGGTCGTCACTGGAATGGCCCTGGTGACCGGCCTGGACGCTGCGAACGGCACGCGCTTGACGATCATCGCTGGCCTCCTGATCTTCGCCGTCGCCGACAATCTGTCGGACTCGCTCAGCATTCACATCTATCAGGAGTCCGAGCGCCTCGACGACCGTGCCGCTTTCCGCGCCATGTTGGCCAACTTCGCCACTCGGCTCGGTTTGTCGCTCAGCTTTGTGCTGATTGTCGCGCTTGCACCAGTGACAATCGCCGTGATCACCGCGATTGTCTGGGGCAGCAGCGTCCTCTGCGTCATGACGGCGCTCCTCGCGCGCGAGCGCGGCGTGCCTGTTGCCGCCGAGATCGCCAAGCACCTTGCGCTGGCCACCGCGGTTATTGCCGCCAGCAAGGGCATCGGCGCGTGGCTGCTTCGCGCTGTTGGATGACAGGCCAGGCCACCGGGGCTGAAGTTGAGAGGCGAGACGGTGTCGGATTGCAGTCGTCGCTGACCGTCGCCGGGCACGCAGTCCACAACGGTTGACCATTGGCCTCAGTTGCACAGGGCCTGGATAGCGTCACGCGCGTAGGCTTCCAGTCGCTCGGGAGCTCCGGCGTCAGAAGCGTGCGCGTAGCCCCGGCCAGCGACGAACTCGTCATACCCGCTTCCCGGAGAGGCCGAGCAGACACGAAAGAAGAACACGGTATCCCCGGCCTTGACCAGAAAGTGCTCGCGGCGTTCGTTGCGCGCCACGCCCCGTTCTTGTCCGCTTGCCAACACTTCGCAGTTTTGCGGTGTCGAGCCCTTGTTCAATCCGTTGATTTCAAAGGAGCCGCCGTGGTCGGGCTTGCAGAACACGACGGTTCCTTCAGGAAAGAGGCCCTGAAGGGTGTCCTGAATCGTCTGCACGCGCCGGCTCTCCGCGCGTTTGACCGCAGCGGCGATGTCAGTTCGGGTGAGTGCCCCGATTGCCTCCCACAGCCCCAGCTCAGCCCAGGACAACTTGCTCTTGCTTTCCTCGGTGCTGCTTTGCGCGTCGGCGACGGCTGCTTCCCGAAGCCGGTTGATTGCCTCCTGCACAGGTTTCTGTTGATTGCTCATGCCGCTCTGCTCCTGCGCTCAATTTGATCACAAGGCCGGGCTGCTCGCCACCCGCTTTCGACATCGCCAGCCAGGTCCTGGAGCAGGCTGGCGTGCCCTTTATGCCTGAGGTGGAGCCGGGTCGGCTTCGCCAGAGCATCGAATCAGACTGGCGGGGTCCGCCACTCGCATAGGGTCCGTCCTTTGAACGTCTTATTGCGGGACAGGGAAGTGTGCGCCGTCGCGGGTATCAAGGGACTTACGCTGCGCGGCCTGCGGCTCTCGCGCGCTTCGAGCCCGAGACACTGCCGCCAACGGCACACCAGGACATGGCGCCGCAGGAGATCCGCCTCTGATCAGGACGAGACGTCGAGCTGCCGGTCGTTGGGCGGGATGAACGATTCGAGGAAGTAGAGGGGCTCGCGCCCGGCCATCGCCGCGCTTTCGAGCAGCATTCCCCGCGTGCCGGACCTGACCCCGGCCGCGCTGCCGGCCTCCTCGGGGAACTTCACAAACGAGATGCGCTGGCGGACGTACGTCACCGGCATGTTGATCTCGCCGCCCAGCATCTGCTTGAGGTTGGCGCCGTCCAGGGTGGACAGGGGCGCCGAGGCGATCCCTGGAAACGTGTCCGCGTTGAAGTAGAACCGGTTGAAGAGGCTGAACTCGCCGTTGACGCTGATGCGGCGGCTGATCCGCACGATGTCGGCGCCAGTCTGCCGCAGCCATTCGGACCAGGGGCCGCGCTCGCTGATGCGCTTGCGCGAGAGGACCTTGGGGAACAGCGGCAAGAACGTCGGCTCGCCCGCGCCCCCGAGGAAACGCAGGTACATCGGCTCGTCGATGCCGCCCCGACCCTCCGCCACGTAGGTTCCGCTCCCCTGCGTGCGCACGACGATCCCCTCGTCGGCCAGTTCGCGCAGCGCGCGCTGCACGGTGCCGAGGCTGAAGCGCGTCAGCCGCGCGAGCTCGCGCTCGGGAGGCAGCTGGCTACCGGGCTTCCAGTGCCCGCCGCGGATGGCGCCGGCCAGCGTCTCGCGCAGCTGCGCGTACTTGGCCACGCCCAGCGCCGCCGGCCGGGAATACTTGCCGAGCAGTTCGGAGGAGGTGTCCAGTTGAGTCATGGTCGGGTCAGCGCGAATACTACTACCGGCAACCGCGGGTTGACCAGTGCTATATAGCACTGTAGTATCGGCCCACTTGATCGGGACCCGCCGACCATCGACCCAAGGAGACACCCATGACCGTGAAGACCCTGCTTGTTGCCCTCGCGGCGGCGTCCGCCGCGTTTGCGACAACCCTTGCCCACGCCGACACCGCGCAGTGGCCGACGAAGCCGGTGAAGATCCTGTTCGGATTTCCCGCGGCCAGCGCCACCGACGTGATCGCACGCACCGTCGGCCAGAAGCTGTCGCAGAAGTGGGGGCAGTCGGTGATCATCGACAACCGCCCCGGCGCGGGCGGCAACCTCGGCAGCGCGATGGCGGCAAAAGCGCCGGCCGACGGCTACACGATCTTCTTCGGCACCGTCGCCAACGCGATCAGCGCGTCGCTGTACAGCAAGCTGGACTACGACTACCTGAAGGACTTCACGCCCATCACGCTGGTGGCCACCACGCCGCTGGTCCTCGTGGCCAATCCGGCGCTGCCGGTCAAGAACGTGAAGGAGTTGATCGAATACGCCAAGGCCAACCCCAACAAGCTCAATTTCGGCTCGGGCGGCGTGGGCACCTCGAACCACCTGGCCGGCGAGATGTTCAAGAGCGAGACCGGGACCCAGCTGGTGCACGTGGCCTACAAGGGCACGCCGGCGGCGTACAACGACCTGTTCAGCGGCCAGATCTCGCTGATGTGGGACAACATCGTCGCGGTGACCAACCACATCAAGTCCGGCCGCCTCAAGCCGCTCGCCGTCACGAGCGCCCAGCGCGCGCCGTCGCTGCCGGACGTGCCAACGATGGCGGAAGCCGGCCTGCCGGGCTTCGAGGCGGTGTCATGGATCGGTGCCCTGGTGCCCGTCGGCACGCCCCAACCCATTGTCGACAAGATCCACGCCGACCTGGTGGCCGTGCTGCGGATGCCTGAAGTCAAGCAGCAGCTCGGCGCCCTGGGGGCGGTGGTGGTTGGCAACAGCCAGGAGCAGTTCGCCGCATGGAACCGCAATGAAATCACCAAGTGGTCGAAGGCCGTGAAGGACTCCGGCGCCAGGATCGATTGAGCCCCAGCGAGCACACGACCCAAGGACAGGCAGTGACCCGAACCAAGATCAATGAACCGGCACGGGACATCCCGGTGCTGATGGAAGCGGACATCGTCGTGGTGGGAGGCGGTACTACGGGGCCGATCGCCGCGATCGCCGCCGCGCGGCGCGGCAAGAAGGTGGTGCTGATCGAGCGCTTCGGCTCCCTCGGCGGCATCCTGACGCTGGGTCTGAACACCAAGCCCTCGGGCGCGCTGATCGGCGGCATTCCCCTCGAGATCTGGAACCTCGCGCGTTCGGCCGGCGGCGCGGGCGACGACTACATGGCGACCACCAAGACCGGCGGCGTGAAGATCGCCTCGCCGACCGATCCCGAGATCATGAAAATGCTGCTGACGCGGCTGTGCGTGGAGGCCGGCGTCCAGATCCTGTTCGAGACGTTCGTCTCGGCGCCGCATGTCGAAGAGGGCGCCGTCACCGGCGTGATCATCGAAAGCAAGAGCGGCCGCCAGTTCGTCGGCGCCAAGGTCCTCATCGACTGCTCCGCCGACGCCGACATGGCGGCCAAGGCCAATGCGCCCTTCGTCATGGGCGCGGGCAATGCCGAACAGACGATGCAGCCGGTGTCGATGTACTTCATCATGAAGAACGTCGACCTCCAGCGCCTGGCGGACTGGGCGCGCACCTGCGACGACGTGCCGGCCCGCGCCATTCCCGCGGACGTGGAAGGCCTGGCCTACGGGCTCTGGCTGACGGGCTTCAACGGCATGCTGCGCCGCTTCCAGGCCGAGACCGGCGTCAAGCTGCAGCGCGACAACATCACCCTCAAGACCGCCGATGGGCAGATGTACGTCAACGCGACGCGGGTGCTGGGCGTGAACGTGTTCAACCCGCCGGAGTTCACGGCCGCGATCCTGGAGTGCTACCGCCAGATCGAGGGCGTGTCGCGCTTCCTGAAGGAGCGCGTGCCCGGTTTCGAGGCGGCACGCCTGGGGCAGGTTTCGCCCATCCTCGGCGTGCGCGAGACGCGGCACATCCTCGGCGAGTACACGTTGACAGGCCCCGACTCGCGCGGCGAAACGCGCTTCGACGACACCATCGCGGCCGACGTGTCGGCGCTGGACATCCACGACCCGAAGGGCGGCGACGTCGACTTCCAGAGCATGCCGCCGTACGAGATTCCGTACCGCTGCCTGCTGCCGCAGGGCGTCGAGCAGATCCTGGTGGCCGGGCGCTGCATCTCCGCCGACCACGAGGCGCATGCGCGCTCGCGCAACATGCCCGCGTGCATGGCAACCGGCCAGGCCGCCGGCGTCGCCGCCGCAATCGCCCTGGAGGAAGGTGTGCGGGTGCGCGACGTCCCGGTGAAAAAGGTGCAGGCGGCCCTGCGCGAACTGGGCATGCCCCTGCGCGCCGAAGAGATACGGGCTTCCTGAGCCGCGGGGACAATGAGCGGACTGGTCCGCATTGGAGCTCTCATGAATACGCACGTGCTATATGGCGAGAACACGCTGCCCGACGGGGTGCGCTCCCGCCTGATCGACAACAACAACGGCTGCACGATGCACGTGCTCGAGGCGGGCTTCGAGCGTCCCGGCCGTCCTTGTGTCGTCCTGCTGCATGGCTTTCCGGAGCTGGCGTTCAGCTGGCGCAAGCAGTTGCCGTTCCTCGCGGCGGCGGGCTTTCATGTGGTCGCGCCCGACCAGCGCGGCTATGGCAGGACCACGGGCACCGATGTCGCCTACGAAGACGATCTGCTGCCGTACACATTCCTGAACCGCGTGAGCGACACGCTGGGCCTGGTCAAGGCACTCGGCCGTGACCAGGTCGCGGCCGTCATTGGCCATGACTATGGCTCGCCGGTCGCCGCGTGGTGCGCCCTGGTGCGGCCGGATGTGTTCCGCTCCGTCGTCCTCATGAGCGCGCCGTTCACCGGCGCTCCCGCGCTGCCGATGAATACCGCCGCGGCGCCCGCGAAGGCGAGCTCACAAGGTGCGGGAATTCCGGAGACGCTGGCGCAGTTGGCCCGCGCGCGCAAGCATTACCGCTGGTACTACTCGACGCCGCAGGCCAACGCCGACATGTGGCACTGCCCGCAAGGCGTTCACGATTTCCTTCGCGCGTACTACCACTTCAAGAGCGGCGACTGGAAAGACAACAATCCACACCCGCTGGCGTCGTGGAGCGCAAGCGAGCTCGCGAAGATGCCAACCTACTACGTCATGGACCTGGACAAGACCATGGCCGAAACGGTGGCGCCAGAGATGCCCGGCTCAAACCAGATTGCCGGCTGCCGATGGATGCCGGACGATGAGATGGCGGTGTACGCCGCGGAGTACCGGCGCACGGGCTTCCAGAGCGGCCTGCAGGGCTATCGGGTGAGCCTTCATTCCGGATACAACTCGGAGCTGCGGGCGTTCTCGGGCCGCACCATCGACGTACCCGCCTGCTTCATCGCCGGTGCGCGGGACTGGGGCAGTTACCAGGCACCCGGCGCCCTCGAACGAATGACGAACGAGGTCTGCACCAAATGGGTCGGCACGCATTTCGTCGACGGCGCCGGCCATTGGGTGCAGCAGGAGAAGCCGGAAGAAGTGAACCGGCTCCTGGGGGAGTTCCTGCGGAGCCTGTAGCGAGGGCTTTGGGCCAGCGCAGCGGCTCGACTCCAGTACAGGGATGCCTTTTTCGACGGTGGGCTATGTCAGGCCGATAGACTTTGAGAAAGCTCAAGAAACTTAGGTCGGTGTCCACGGAACCGGCAGCAGCCCAGTCCGACCCCTTTGCCCTACCAGTTCAATGGCGTTGGTCCTACAGGCGCAGCGGCCGCTGGACGGCTATTGTGGTTGTCCCTCTTCAACCAATCCTCGATCGGAATCCCATGAAATTGTCACTTTTGGCCGCAGGGTGCGCCCTGTCTTGCGCCACTGCATTCGCACAAGCGCCTCCTGGCGTGGTTTCCCACCCTTCTCAAAATACCTATCCCTCCAACGTGCGAACCGAAGGCACTGCGTCGATGGGTGCGGGCCGTTCCGACATGTACAGGGACTTTTCTGACATGCATGCCGACCGCGATGGGATGGTCAACAAGAGGGAATGGGATCGTCACCACGCGAGGATGTGGAAAAGGATGAACAAGAA
Source organism: Ramlibacter tataouinensis (assembly GCA_002427815.1). Lineage (GTDB taxonomy): Bacteria > Pseudomonadota > Gammaproteobacteria > Burkholderiales > Burkholderiaceae_C > Ramlibacter > Ramlibacter tataouinensis_A. The sequence goes on along the minus strand of DIZF01000034.1, from coordinate 2,824 downwards.
TGGCAGGGTCCCCATGTCGGACTTGAGGGGCGGACCCAACTGATTAGCGGCGTGCGGCTCGCGCCTGGGATCTCAAGTCGGATGGTGCTGGCTGGGCTATCGAACGTAGCAACATGCGTCGGAATTGACGCATGTGAAAGGGCTCCCAGTGGCTGATGAAGACCTAGAAACACCGTTCTGGGGCACGGTCGGTCGCGGTCATCATATTTCCGGGGGTCAGGAGCGGGCGGCGAGGTCGACAAGTTCCTGAACCTCCCCTATCTTGTCCTTGACAAGCCAATGGGTCAGGTCGCCGCTCGATATGACGGCGACAAGCTTGTTATTTTCCACAATGGGCAGATGCCGGAATCGCCGCGTGGTGACCAACCGCATCGCTTCGCCAACGGTCGTTGTCGGTGGGATGCAATAGGGGTTCCTGGTCATCACGTCGGAGATTTTCGTGCGGCCCGGATCGAGGCCTTGCGCCAACACTCTGCTCAGCGCATCTCGTTCCGTGAATATTCCTATCAAGCGTTCGCCATCCATTACGACCAGGGCACCGATCTTCTCCGAGGTCATCTTGGACGCGCACTCGCTGACCAGGGCATCGGGTCCGACCGAGTGGATCGCTTCCCGCTCCTCGAATACCTTATTCAGTGGCGTCCGCCGCTTGTCTTGAAATCGCATGAAATATACGACGACTGCCGCAACAATCACGACCAGAAAGAACGCGTACATCACCCCTTTGCCAAATGTCGACTGCACGTCCTCCAGCGCAGAAAATGCAGAGGGCGAAAGCAGAGTGAGGCCAATGGCACCAACCACTCTGAAAGTATGCGTTGTCATCGCGTTCCTCCTTGAGGATGCACTGACTACGATTTGCTTTAGAACCAATAACTTGCTGCCAAGGTGAAGTCAGCTTCTGAAAATATAGCACCTGGAATGTGGTTTGTTTTGGATTCTTGCCGTTACTCGGAACACAGATGCACGTGGGTGTTGCATCGCAACATTTCAGATTGGTAGGACGAATGACGATTGGCCGCTCAACGAGCGTCAGCTTTCGAGCAGGAAGCCCAACGGCAGGTCTTGGCCGGGACTCGTCGGCGGCTGGCCGAAGCTGAATGACGGCTCCCGCTGCAGAGCTGGCGCACGGTAGGTCAGATGCAACGGTACGCTTTGGGTCGATGGCCGGTGGTCACGGGTTCAAAGGCGGTCCAGCCAAAGACGGCGACCAGGACGCTGATCACGATCACTGGACAGGCCGCTCGTCGTCCCGGACTGGTTGAGCAGGACCATCGTATTCCGCACGAGTCCGGCGGGAAACCTCAAACAACCTCAAACAACCTCTGGAAACCTATAACCCGGAGCACGAATTTGCTGGCGGCTGGACAGCTGCGAGCTGTCTAAGATTGTTAGATGGCGGGGGCCTTCCGAGGGCGTCCGAGCGCGGCGCCAAGCTAGCATCACAGCCGGCCAAAAGCACCACCACGCAAGTCAAGAACGAATCCAGTAAGCCATGCGTGAGGTCTTCGCACCCCCGAGTTGACCTCACGCGGTCTTCAACCAGTCCAACGCCTTCACGTCATCGGAAAATGGGAAGTGCCTTACTTCAGCCGACGTAAAATGTTTGCCAAGTGACTCCGCCACGCCGGCGAACGGGCTGTCCGTCACAACTGCCACACGTTCGACCTTCTTGTGGCGCTCGCGAACAAAGTGCATGTGCGCGGTGAATCCCCCGAAGTTCTCCCATCCGGGAAATCCCTTCGAATGAATCAACACGCCGTGGAGTTTGGCGTGGTCGGAAAGATAAGAATCGACATCAACGCTGAGACCTCCGAAGTCCTCTTTGCTTAACGGCGCGTGGGGGTTTAGCACCAGGATGCCTTCGGGTTTCATTATCGAGTAGTCGAGCATGCGATCCTCCATGAGCGGAGGCGCCACTTTAGACCATCAAGGTTGACCATTCTGTTCGCCAGCGAACATAGCGGGAGCCCCTGCTGGCGAGGCCAGTAGCGAGTTCCGGCAATCGCCCGGATGGTTGAAGGGCCCCTATCGGTAAGCTGTTTTAGAGACCGCTCCCGGTGCAAAGCGGGCGCACGGTAGGTCAAATGCGACGGCCCCGCTTCCTGGCGACCCAATTGCATGAGGTGGGTTACCCATCAGCCGTCTCTCGTGGCTCCCGATTGCGACTGAGTCGCTTTGCGGCTCCATACGAGCACGTAGTGCCCACCCGACAAGGCGATGGTAACAAGCGTTGTCACCAGCAGCGCCTGCCGCCAGACCCCATCAGGAACATAGCCGGCGCGGATAGCCATTACAGCGACAAGAAGTGAGAACTCAAGCGCGGTGTTGAGCTTTGAAATGCGACTCGGTGCCATCTCCACAGGCCCGATCAATAAGTGGTAGGCAAGCGCGCCAACCATGATCAGTCCGTCGCGCAGAACGACCGCCACTGCGAACCACCAGGGCAGCCCGTGCTGGACCGTGAGCAGCACAGTCACCGTCAGCATCGTCAACTTGTCGGCAAGGGGGTCGGCAACCGCTCCGAACCGGGTACGCTGGTTCCAATGCCGCGCAATCATCCCATCTGCCAGGTCGGACAGGGCCGAGACGATGAACAGCACACAGGCCACACCGTATTCGCCTTGCAGCAACTGCACCGCGATGGCGGGCACCAGAGCGAATCGCAGCAAGGTGAGGCCATTTGGCAGGTTAATCATTTCAACAGCTTATATGAAGGCAGCCTAGGTCAGTCTGAAGCAGACGGCCGGCCGGCGTGACACGAACGACCGCTTGTGGCCGTTATGAATAGCTCTCCATAACGGCCATTATGAGAAGACCCCAG
>DIZF01000024.1:5624-10232 GCA_002427815.1 Ramlibacter tataouinensis | reverse complement strand
ATACCTGAATTGGAAACGACTGGCCGGCCGCGTCAGGCCACTCTGAAGCAAAGGGTCTATGGTGCCAACGCCGCCATTGTTCGGCCACCGCTCGGGGCGCGGGCAGCGCCCTGGGACATGTGGACAAGGCCGGACATACTTCTACTGTTTGTTAAACGGACAATGGTGAATTCCCCTTTGATTTCTTTTCGCTTTGAAGGTACGCTGCGATCCGATCCCCACCCACGCGCCTGGCGAGAATTCTGATCTGTATGCGATTCGCCATCACCTATTGGCGTCGCCACGTTCGAGGCCAATGGCATCAAGCCGCGCAGACGCTGGACTTTGGCCGCGAGCTTCTGCATGCGGCGTAGATAGAAGGGGCGGTACGGCATGGTTCCTGGCCGGCGCGACGCTGCTATTCCTTGCCCTATGGCTCGCTCCGCCAACAGGAATCGGCCCGGGTGATGCTCGAATCGAGCCTGGACATGGCGCGGCGGCTCAACATCACGGCCGTGGCCGAAGGCGTTGAAACGCGGGCGGACTGGAACCTGCTGGGCGAACTCGGATGCGGCCTCGCGCAGGGCTATTTCATCGCCCGGCCGATGGATCCCGGGGCTTACCTGGATTGGGTCCGGGATTGGAAACAACCGGGGTGACGCGGGCAGATTGTCATTGAGGCGCAGGCGGCGGGGGGCCGAAAGTTGGAAAACATGGATTCATTGATTCGATTGGTCCTGCTGAAGGTTGACGGGCAGACCTACGCGCTGCACTTGGCGGCGGTGGATCGCGTCCTGCGCATGGTTGAGATCACGCCGCTGCCGGGGGCCCCTGATGCCGTCGAAGGCGTCGTCAATGTCCGGGGCGAAGTGGTACCGATCGTGAGCATCCGCAGGCGCCTCGGTCTTGCCGAGCGGGCGGTCGGGGCATCCGACAGCCTGGTGGTTGCGCGTGGGCGCGCCCGGCGACTCGCCATCATCGCGGAGTCGGTACTGGGCGTGGTGGAGCGCCCGGCTGAGGCCGTCGTGGGCAGCGGCGACCTCGCACGTGGTATCCAACACATCGAGGGCGTGCTGAAGACGAGCGATGGCTTGGTTCTGATCCAGGATCTGGAGCGGTTCTTTTCCCCAGAGGAAGCGCAGTCCCTGGATCTGGCGCTGGAAAGGCGCTGACGCATGCCCATCGGACTGCCGCTCGCTCTGCCCGATCCGCTGCTGTCGCGGCTGAGCGATTTCCTCGAGGCGCAGATGGGGCTGCACTTCCCGAAAGAACGCTGGCGCGACCTGGATCGCGGCATCGCCGCCGCATCCCGCGAGGCGGGATATGCGGAAGCGGAGGCCTACATCCGTTGGCTGCTTACCGCGCCGCTGACGCGAACTCAAATTGAGGGGCTTGCGAGCCATCTGACGGTGGGAGAGACATATTTTTTTCGCGAGAAAAGAAGTCTGGAAATTCTCGAGCAGCAGATCCTGCCGGAACTGCTTCGCACTCGCGCCCAAACCGAAAAGCATCTTCGCATCTGGAGCGCGGGCTGCTGCACCGGCGAGGAGCCCTATTCGATCGCCATGCTGCTCGACCAGCTGATCCCCGATCTCGAGAAATGGAACGTGACTATCCTGGCGACCGACATCAATCCACAGTTTCTGCGCAAGGCGGCAAAGGGGATATACGGCGCATGGTCGTTCCGCGACACGCCCGGCTGGATCAGGGAGCGGTATTTCACGAAACGACAGGACGGACGCTTCGAGATCCAGCCGCGGATACGGCGGAGGGTGACGTTTTCCTATCTCAATCTCGCCGAAGATGCTTACCCATCGCTCGTGAACAGCACCAACGCGATGGATGTGATCTTGTGCCGCAACGTGCTGATGTATTTCGCCCAGGAAAGGGCGAGAAAGGTCGTCGACAACCTGCACCGTTCGCTCGTTGATGGGGGATGGCTGATCACCAGCCCTGTAGAGACTTCGACCGTCCTGTTTTCCGCATTCACCGCGGTCGAGTTTCCCGGCGCGTTCCTGTATCGCAAGATGGCGGCTGCCGGGCCGCGGACCACCGCTGTCAGGTATCCCGTCCCGTGGTACGGCGGGGAGGCCGGGGCGCCACACGCGCCGGCTGCACCCTCCGAGTCTGGGGCTTTCAGCGTGGCCCAATCGGCCTTTGCGCCGGAAGTCTTGCACGAGGCAAGCGGTGAGCAGGCGACGGAAACCGGAGACGCGGACTCGCGCGAGCACGATGAGCGCGATATGCGCGAAACGCCGCGGCGCAAAGCCCGCGCCTGCGCCGATGAGGGCAGGCTCGCCGAAGCGAGCGAGTGGTGCGAACAGGCGATCGCCGCCGACAAGCTGAATCCGGCGCACTATTATCTGCTTGCCAGCATCGAGCAGGAGCGGGGGCAAGGCGAGGCGGCCGAACGCGCGCTCGGACGTGCGCTTTATCTGGAGCCGGATTTCGCGCTGGCGCATTTCACCCTGGGCAACCTGTGCCTGTCCGGGGGCCGCCAGCGGGAAGCGCGGCGGCATTTCGGCAATGCGCTGACCCTGCTGCGGGCGTGCCCGGCCGATGTCCTCCTCCCTGAGGCGGACGGACTGAGCGCCGGCCGGCTCATCGAAATCATCGCCTCGGTGCAGGCGAGCCTGCCGCGCGCGCCTAAGGAGTTCGCGGCATGAGCACAAGAAATATCGGATTGCGCAAGCCCAAGCGGGCAACTATCGACTGGGCGGAGGTGCGCGCGCGTATGGACGCCGCACGAGCCGCCGGCGAGCGGGCCTGGACGCCCGGTGCGGATGAGACCAAACGCATCCTGCGCGAGCGGGCACTTGCGCTCGCCGCGGAGGCCGGTGGGACGCAAATCCTGGCCGACAGCATCGAGGTGGTGGAATTCCTGCTGGCCCACGAGCGCTACGCCGTCGAAGCCTGTCATGTGCGCGAGGTTTATCCGCTGGAAAACCTCACGCCGCTGCCGTGCACGCCGGCATTCGTGCTCGGCATCGTCAACCTGCGCGGCGAGATCGTTTCGGTCATCGACGTGCGCAAGTTCTTCGACCTCCCGCAAACCGGTTTGCCCGACCTCAATAAAGTCATCGTTCTCGAGTCCGCGAACATGGCGTTCGGCATCCTCGCGGACGCCATTCTCGGCGTGCGCCGCATTCCGCTTGCCGAAATCCAGCCCTCGCTGCCCACGCTCACCGGCATCCGGGAGAAATACCTGAAGGGGATCACGCCGGAGCGCACGGTGGTGCTCGATGCCGGGAAGCTGCTCGCCGACGAGGAAATTGTGGTGCAGGAACAGATGGGCGCTTAGAAGACTCAGGCCAAGGTCGGGAATGGCAGGCAGAAAAGCATACAAGGAGAAGCAGACATGAAATGGTTTCTGGATCTTAGTACCCGCAACAAGCTGTTTGCTTGCTTCGGGCTGATCCTCGCGCTGATCGCATGGGTGATTGCAACTGCGTACATCGGCATCGATACCATCCGCGAATCGCAGAATCGCCTGTATCAGATAGACCTCGCCAACGTGCGCGATCTGCAAGCTCTGCGGGTGAATCAAAACCAGACGCGGGCTCTGATGCTCGAAGCGCAGCTGTTGAGCAAGCGCGCGGAACAGGATCCGCTGCTGGCGCAAGCCGCGGAACGATCGCAACAGACTGACCGGATCATCCTCAATCTTCTCGCGCGAGCGAAGAACGATCCCAGGCAGTTAGCGCGGCTGGAGGAGCTGAAATCCGTGTGGCAGGCGTTCGCCCAAACGAAGGACGTAGAAATCGTTCCCCTGATCCTCGCCGGCAAGATCGCGGAAGCGCGGCAGATTGCGGTCGGCGTGCAACAGGGGCGGCAGGAAACAATTCGCGCCATTGCCCAGGAACTCGGTAACACCGCCGAAGAAAGCGCGCGCCTCGCAGTGGCCGAGGCCGACCTGCAGGCCAATCAGTCGTTTCGCGTCTTTCTGTTGGTCGGCCTTGCGGCCATGGTGATCGGCGTAGCGCTCGCGCTGTTGATGGAACGGGTGATCGCCGGACCGTTGCGCGAGCTGTCGCGCGCCGCCGAACGGGTTGCCGCGAGCGATCTCACGGTCGAGGTGGCCAGGGACAATCGCGCCGACGAGGTCGGCATCTTGCTGCGCGCGTTCGGCGCGATGGTCGAGAGCCTGCGGCGCACAACCGAGGAACTAAACGAAGGCGTCGGCATCCTCGCTTCCTCGTCCAGCGAGATTCTCGCCACGACGACGCAGGTTGCTTCCGGTGCGGCGGAGACGGCGAGCGCGGTGAGCGAGACCACGGCGACGGTGGAGGAGGTGAAGCAGGCGGCCGGAGTCTCGAGCCAGAAGGCGAGGTACGTCTCGGAGAGCGCGCAGAAGGTGGCGCAGGTGTCGCAGGCCGGACGCAAGTCGGTGGAGGGCACCATCCAGGGCATGCAGCGCATCCAGGAGCAGATGGAGTCGGTGGCCGAGAGCATCGTGCGGCTGTCGGAGCAAAGCCAGGCGATCGGGGAGATCATCGCCACGGTGAACGATCTGGCCGAGCAGTCGAATCTGCTGGCGGTGAATGCCGCGATCGAGGCGGCCAGGGCGGGCGAGCAGGGCAAGGGCTTCGCGGTTGTCGCGCAGGAAGTCAAGAGCCTGGCCGAGCAGTC
>DIZF01000024.1:4059-5410 GCA_002427815.1 Ramlibacter tataouinensis | reverse complement strand
GAGAGCGTGAGCGAAGCGGCGCAGGCGGCGATGCAGATCGCCGCCTCGAGCCAGCAGCAGATGGTGGGCATGGACCAGGTGGCGCTGGCGATGGAGAACATCAAGCAGGCGAGCATGCAGAACGTCGCCGGCACCAGGCAGGCGGAGACCGCTGCACACAGCCTGCACGAGCTGGGACAGAAGCTGAAGCAGCTCGCACAGCAGTACAAGGTGTGAGGGTGAACCGTAATACTGAAGTCTTGAGGGAGATCACGACATGACCATCGGCAAAAAAATCATTGGCGGGTATGCGATTGTGCTCACGCTGTTGGCGATCGTGATGCTTGTTGCCTTCTATTCGCTCGATCGAGTCCAAGTCACATATAACCGGTTTCTCGACGTAAACGAGCGGCTGGTGGAGGGCGCCAATGAGATTCGATCCGAAGTGGGCAATCAGGTTGCCGATTTCCGGGGCATGCTTCTTTATCCGGATCTTCAGAAGCAATACGGGGAGAAGCTGCAAGCCGGCTGGAGCAGGATCAAGGACATCATCGAACAAATGCGCCACCTCGTCCATACCGCCGAAGGGCTGGCACGGCTGGATGAGATAGCAGGACTCCAGGAGAAGTACGAGCAGTCGCATCAGCTGGTCCTCGAGCTAGTGCAGCAGGGAAAGCATGCGGAGGCGCTTACGCTCGCGCACAACCAGTCGCAACCTCTGGGCGACGCGCTGATCGACAAAGTGAGGCAGTTCAAAGACCGGGAAATAAAATTGGAGACGCAGGAGCGCGCCGAGCTCGCAACAACGGTAAATCTTACTTTTCTTGCGCTGGGAGTCATCTCACTCCTCGGCCTGATTTTCGGCCTGGCCGCGGGTTTCTACCTCAGCCGCGCTATCACCCGCCAGCTCCGGGAGGCTATCAACCAGTTGTCATCGTCCTCGTCTGAAATTCTCGCCACCACGACGCAGGTGGCTGCGGGTGCGGCGGAGACGGCGAGCGCGGTAAGCGAAACCACGGCGACGGTGGAGGAGGTGAAGCAGGCCGCCGGCGTCTCGAGCCAGAAGGCGAAGTACGTCTCGGAGAGCGCGCAGAAGGTGGCGCAGGTGTCGCAGGCCGGACGCAAGTCGGTGGAGGGCACGATGCAGGGGATGCAGCGCATCCAGGAGCAGATGGAGTCGGTGGCCGAGAGCATCGTGCGGCTGTCGGAGCAAAGCCAGGCGATTGGCGAGATCATCGCCGCCGTGAACGATCTGTCCGAGCAGTCGAATCTGCTGGCGGTGAATGCCGCGATCGAGGCGGCCAGGGCGGGTGAGCAGGGCAAGGGGTTTGCCGTGGTGGCGCAGGAGATCAAGAGCCTGGCCGAGCAGTCC
>DIZF01000024.1:0-3848 GCA_002427815.1 Ramlibacter tataouinensis | reverse complement strand
GAGAGCGTGAGCGAAGCGGCGCAAGCGGCGATGCAGATCGCCGTCTCGAGCCAGCAGCAGATGGTGGGCATGGACCAGGTGGCGTTGGCGATGGAGAACATCAAGCAGGCGAGCATGCAGAACGTCGCCGGCACCAGGCAGGCGGAGACCGCCGCACACAGCCTGCATGAACTGGGACAGAACCTGGGCGCCATGATCGGCAGCAAGGCCTGATCAACGGGGACGGGAGCACAGGACCGCAAAGCCATGGCCACAAACAACGACGATTTCCTGAAAAAACTCCTCGCGACCTTCCGCGTCGAGGCCGACGAACACATCCAGGCGATGTCCTCGGGACTGGTCGAATTCGAAAAAATGCCGGCGGGGGAGCAGCGGTCGGAAACCATTGAGAGGATCTACCGGGAAGCGCACAGCCTCAAGGGTGCGGCCCGCGCGGTGAATCTCGCGGAAATGGAATCCGTGTGCCATGCGCTGGAGAGTGTGTTCGCCGGACTGAAGAGCAACCGTGTTGCCGCCACGCAGGCGCTTTTCGATCTGTTGCATCAGACGCTGGAGGCGATCGGCGGGCTGCTTGCCTCCGCTGGTCAGGCCAAGGCGGGAGCTCAGAAGCAGGCAGTCGCGGCGCTGATCCGCCGGCTCGATGATGCATTGAAAGGCGTGCCCTCTGCGGTGCAGGACGCGCCGCCCTCTCCCGCCGCGCCGGTCGAACCCGCCACGAGCGCCGACCCGGCCGCGACGCCGCGGGATTCCGACCGCGGTGCCGAGACGATACGGGTGCGCACCGCGAAACTCGACTCGGTGATGCGGCAGGCGGAGGAGCTGCTTGCGCCGCGGCTTGCAGCGGGCGAGCGGGCGCGCGAACTGCGGGAGCTCGGGACCACGCTTGTCACCTGGAAAAAGGAGCTCGCCAAAATCCGGCCTGCCATGCGGGTGGTGGAACGCTCATTCGGACGAGAAACAAACGGCACCGCCATGGCGCAGCGGGAACTGACGCAGCTGCTCGAGTATCTGGACGCGGAGCCACCGCTGATGAAGCTGCTCGAGGACCGGCTGACGAAGCTGGAAGGCTCCGCGGCGCACGACCATCGTGCCTTGGGTGCAATGGTGGACGGCCTCCTGCACGACGTGAAGGAAATGCACATGCTGCCTTTCTCGTCGCTGCTCGAAGCCTTTCCGCGGCTGGCGCGCGAACTCGCGCGCCAGCAAGGCAAGCAGGTGGAGCTGGTGATTCGCGGGGACGAAATCGAAATCGACCGGCGGATTCTGGAATTGATCAAAGACCCACTCAACCATCTGTTCCGGAATTGCATCGATCACGGCGTGGAGCAGCCGGCGGCGCGCGAGCGCAAAGGCAAGCCGGCGCAGGCGACGCTCACCATCGCTGTCGCACACAAGGACGGCAGCAAGGTCGAAATCCTGGTCGCCGACGACGGGACGGGCATCGATGTGGCGCAGGTCAAGGCAGCTGCGGCGAAGCTCGGGATGATGTCCGCGGAGGAACTGGGAAAGTTGAACGAACGCGAGGCGCTGGCGCTGGTGTTCCAGTCCGGTGTCTCCACCAGCCCTATCGTCACCGATCTTTCCGGGCGGGGACTGGGGCTTGCCATCGTGCGCGAGCGGGTCGAGCGGCTGGGCGGCACCATCGCCCTGGAGACGCAGCCGGACGCGGGCACGAGCTTTTGCATCGTGCTGCCGCTGACGCTCGCCACGTTCAGGGGCGTGCTGGTGCGCACGGGTGATCGGATGTTCATCATTCCGGCGGTCAGCGTCGAACGGGTGGCGCTGGTGGCGCAGAAGGATATCCGCACGGTGGAAAATCGCGAAACGATCGCGCTCGACGGCCAGGCGCTGTCGCTGGTCCGGCTTGGCGATGTGCTGGAAATTGCGCGCGCGCTGGGCGAGTCTGTGGACAACGCGCAGGTGGTGGTGGTCGGCCTGGGAGTCGATCGCATCGCCTTCAGGGTGGATGCGGTCCTCGCGGAGCAGGAGGTGCTGGTCAAGGGGCTCGGGCGGCAGCTTGCGCGCGTGCGCAATCTCGCCGGCGCGAGCGTCCTGGGCACGGGCCAGGTGGTGCCGGTCCTGAATGTGCCCGATCTGATGCGCTCGGCGATGAGGCCGGCGGCAAGCCCACTCGCGAGCGTCACCGGCGAGCAGCACGCGGCTGCAGCGAAGCGGAAGATCCTGGTCGCCGAGGATTCGATCACCTCGAGGGCGCTGATCAAGAACATCCTGGAATCGGCGGGCTACAGCGTCACCACCGCGGTGGACGGCGTCGACGCCTACACCGCGCTCAAGACCGGGACATTCGATCTGCTCGTGTCGGACGTGGAAATGCCGCGCATGGACGGGTTCGATCTCACGGCGAAGGCGCGCTCGGACAAGCGGTTTGCGCAAATGCCGATCGTGCTGGTGACGGCGCTCGAGTCGCGCGAGCACCGCGAGCGCGGCATTGATGTCGGCGCCAACGCCTACATCGTGAAAAGCAGCTTCGACCAGAGCAACCTGCTGGAAATTGTCCGGCGGCTGATATGAGCGCGAGCAGGCGGATAGGCCCATGATCAAAGTCCTGGTGGTGGAAGATTCACCCGTGGTGCGCGAGTTTCTGGTTCACATTCTCGGCGCGGATCCCGGCATTCAAGTCATCGGGACGGCGAATGACGGCGAGCAGGCGCTCGAAGCCGTCGCGCGCAAACGGCCCGACGTCATCACCATGGACATCCATATGCCCAAGCTGGACGGATTGGAGGCGACGCGCCGGATCATGGAAACGCACCCCACGCCTATCGTCATCGTCAGCGGGAGCACGGATCCGCGGGAGGTCGCGACCACGTTTCGCGCCATGGAGGCGGGCGCCGTGGCGGTTCTGCGCCGGCCGGCGGGCATCGGTCATCCGGACCACGAAGCCACCGCCCGCGACCTGGTCCAGACTGTGAAGCTGATGTCCGAGGTCAAGGTGATCAGGCGCTGGCCCAAGGCGGGGCGCCAGCCGGAGGTTTCGCGTCCGGCGGAAGCCCGGCGCGCGCAGGTCGAGGGAAAAGTAAAGGTCATAGCCATCGGCGCCTCCACCGGCGGTCCGCCGGTGCTGCAAACCATTCTTGCGGCGCTGCCGGGGGATTTCCCGGTGCCGGTACTGATTGTGCAGCACATGGCGGCCGGGTTCACTCAGGGGTTCGTCCAGTGGCTGGCGCAAACGTCCAGCTTGCCGGTGCATCTCGCCACGCACGATGAGACTATCCGTCCGGGCCATGTGTATGTGGCTCCCGATGAATTTCAGATGCGGGTGGAGCGAAGCGGAAAAATCGTCCTGACGAAAGACGAGCCCGAGAACGGCTTGCGTCCCTCGGTTTCCTATCTTCTGCGTTCGGTGGCCGAAGTCTATGGACGCGACGCCGTAGCCGGCCTGCTCACGGGCATGGGTCGTGACGGCGCCGAGGAACTGAAGCGGTTGAAGGAAAAAGGCGCGGTCACCTTCGCCCAGGACAAGGACAGCTCGGTCGTTCACGGCATGCCGGGCGAGGCGATCAAGCTCGATGCGGCGACGCTGGTTCTTCCGCCGGAGAAGATTGCCGCGACGCTCGCCGGTCTGGCGAACGGCAGGAAGAAATAAGGAGAGGCCCATGAATACCAAGCAGAAAAACAATGGCAAGGTGGAAATTCTCATTGCCGAGGACAGTCCGACTCAGGCGGCGCGACTGGCGCACCTGCTCGAGCAGAACGGCTACTCGGTGACGACCGCCGCCAACGGCCGCGAGGCGCTCGCGTTGCTCGAGCGGCGCAGACCCACCCTGGTGATCAGCGACATCGTAATGCCGGAACTGGACGGCTACGGCTTGTGCAAGGCGATCAAG
>DIZF01000041.1 GCA_002427815.1 Ramlibacter tataouinensis | reverse complement strand
CCCCTCACCCTACTCGATCCGCCGCCCCTCCGGCGTCTTCTGACAGCGACGCGACATGTAGTTGCGCATAGGGCACAGCGTGGAAGTAGTGGCGCAATTGCCGGCGGATGTGACCCTGCCGCTTTCCATGCTGGCCAACCGGCAGCAGGCCCGCGCGACGCGGGTGAAGGCCGCGTAGCCAGGGGTCGCCGAATGGAGCCCACTGCTACAATGGCGGGCTCGCAGGAGAGGTGGATGAGCGGTTTAAGTCGCACGCCTGGAAAGCGTGTGAGGGTTAACAGCCCTCCGCGGGTTCGAATCCCGCCCTCTCCGCCAGTAATGTGTTTTCGGCAGTCCATTCCAGACCGCCCAACCCCCTCAAAAGCCCCTATCCACGGGGCTTTTTTGTTTTCTACTGTCCAAAGCGGGGTGTTGCAAGCCAGCAGCAAGTGGGGGCATCTTCGGGGGTCCCCCCGCGTCAGAATAGTTGTCGCCCCGATAGAACCAGTAACCCGGGGGCGGCGATGAAGGACGGAAGTGGCTCGATACGGACACCGTGGTCGCGATCGCGGTGCCGCGTATGGGTGTCGGACTCGGATCCCTTCTGGCGCTGGCTGGCGCGCTGCTGGTGCAGGCGGCGACGTTCCGGCGTCGCTGAGGCGCAGCGCCCTTCAGGGTTTGTCCCAGTGGGCCAACGGTTGCCCAAGCGGCGCGCCTCCTGTAAATTCATCATAGTGAACCAGCATTCACATATGTGAACGATATGACCGCGGTTAAGAGCGCGCTTCGAACCCTGCAGATCCTCGAAATCTTTGCCGAGCAGCGGCGCCCGCTGTCGCTCGGCGAACTAGCGCGACTCATGGAAACGCCCAAGTCGAGCTGCCTCGCCCTGCTGGCGACGCTGGCCGACTGCGGGTACCTGTACCGGGTGGGACTCGAGGGCGCGTATTACCCGACGCGGCGCTGGCTCGACAACGCGTCGCAGGTGGCGGAACACGACACGGTCGCCGCCGAGGTGAAGGCGTCGCTGCGCCGGCTGCGCGACGCGACCGGCGAGACGGCGATCGACGCCGTGCTGGTGGGCGACCGTTCAGTCTACCTGGATGTCGTGGAGTCAAGCGAGCTCGTGCGCTTCACCGCGCGCGCCGGCGACAGCAAGCCCTTGCACGCCTCGGCCTCGGGCCGCGCGCAACTGGGCGTCCTCGAGCCTGCCGAACGTCAGGCGCTGGTGCGCAAGCTCACGCTGGAGCGCATCACCAGCCGCACCCGCGTCACGCAACGGGCGCTGGAGCAGACAGTGCAAGAAGAGAGCGCGCGCGGCTGGTCGGCGAACTATGGCGAGTTCCGCCCTGATGTGATTTCCATTGCCTCGGGCCTGCGCCTGGGGGCGACGGTCCACTCGCTGGTGGTGGGCGCGCCGTACCAGCGCGTGGAAAAGAAGGTGGACAAGATCGGTCAGGCCGTGCGCGCCGAGGCACAGGCCCTGGCGCGGCGCCTGCAAGGCCAGGGCGGTGCCGGCAACAAGGAGACAAGACGATGATCGCCGCCGGCCAACGGCTCATGCTGAAACTGGAATTCGTGCTCGCGACCGTGGCGGCCGTCTGCCTGCTGGCGGTGATGTGCATCGTCTTCGTCGACGTCGGGGCGCGCTACTTCCTGAACTCGCCTCTGGCCTGGTCGTACGAGCTGATCGGCATGTACCTGATGCCGGCCCTGTTCTATCTGGCGCTGTCGGACACGCTCGCCGACCATCACCACATCGCGGTGGACCTCTTGCGCTCGCGCATGCCCGACTGGCTGATCAGGGTCATCGAGATCATCGGCTGCGGCGCGATGTGCGCCCTGTTCCTGCTGATGGTGTGGATCCACCTGCAGTCCGCGGTGCACGACCTGCGCACCGGCGCCGTCACCATGGGCGTGATCGAGTGGCCGGCCTGGGTCCCGGCGGTCCTGGTGGTGGTGGGGAGCGCTGCCATCGCCCTGCGCCTGCTGGGGCGCGCGGTCGGGCACGCGGTGTCGCTCGCCACCGGCCGGCCCCTCATCGCGCTGCCGGCCATCGTGGAGGTCTGAGGATGCTGGCTGCGATCGTTGTCGTCCTGCTCTTGCTGCTGCTGGCCGGCGGCGTGCCGGTGGCGTTCTCGATGGCGATCGCCGGAGCGGCGGGACTGCTGGCGAAGGGCGGCCCCGGCCTGCTGACAGGCATCCTGTCGACGACGTCGCTGTCGAGCGTGAACTCGTACGAGCTGATCTCGATCCCGATGTTCATCCTGATGGCGGAGTTCGTCATCCTGAGCGGGATTGCCGACCACCTGTTCAAGGCGGCGGCCACCTGGGTCGGCCGCATTCCGGGCGGCCTGGCCATCGCCACCGCGATCTCGGGCGCCGGCTTCGGCGCGATCTCGGGTTCCAGCACCGCCGCCGCCGCGACGCTGTCGGCCACGTCGATCCCCGCGATGCTCAAGCAAGGATACGAGCCGAAGTTCGCCTGCGGCGTGGTGGCCATCTCGGGCACCCTGGCGATGCTGATCCCGCCGTCGATCGCGCTGATCCTGTTCGGCATCATCGCCGACGTCAGTGTCGGCAAGCTGCTGATCGGCGGCGTGGTGCCGGGCATCCTGGTCACCTTCACCATCATCTTCACGGTGCTGTACCTGGTGTGGCGCGACCCGTCGCGGGCGCCGCGCGGCATCAGGCACACGCTGGGCGAGAAGCTCGCGGCGCTCCAGGGCATCTGGCCGATGCTGGTGCTGCTGTTCTTCGTGACCGGCGTCATCTATACCGGCGTCGCCACGCCGACCGAGGCCTCGGCCATCGGCGCGTTCGGCGCCTTCGTCATCGCCGGCGTGGCAGGGCGCCTGGGCGGCCCGCACCTGCTGACCGCCGCGATGAAGAGCCTGCGCTCCACCTGCATGATCTTCATGATCCTGCTGGGCGCGCACATCTTCGGCTACTTCTTCACCATCACCGGTGTCACCCAGCAACTGGTGACGACGGTCGGCGGCCTCGGGCTGTCGCCGTACATGGTGATCGCCGTCATCCTGGCCATCGTGCTGGTGCTGGGCTGCTTCATGGACCAGATCGCCATCCTGGTGCTCACGGTGCCGGTGATGCTGCCGATCGTGAAGGCCAGCGGGTTCGACCCGGTCTGGTTCGGCGTGATCATGATTGTGGCCGGCGAGGTCGGTATGGTGACGCCCCCGGTCGGCCTCAATTCCTTCGTCGTGGCGCGCTACGCCAGGCGGCCGCTGTCGGAGGTGTTCATCGGATCGTGGCCGCATGTGGTGGCGCACCTGTTCCTCATCGCGCTGCTGGTGGCCGCGCCGCAGCTGGTGACCTGGCTGCCTTCGCTGATGCGCTAATTTCATTCAACAAAGGAGACCTATGAGACATCCCATTCTTTCAATGACGCGACTGGCCGCTGCCGCCGCCCTGCTGTCCTGCTCGCTGGGCGCGCCGGCGCAGACCGTGCTGCGCGCGGCCGATTCGCTGCCGGTCGGCCACTTCTTTTCCGAGAAGGGCCTGAAGTTCTGGATGGCCGAGGTGCGCAAGCAGACCAGCAATGCCGTGGACCTGCAGCATTTCCCGGCGGAGCAGCTCGGCAAGGCCAAGGACATGCTGCAGCTGGCGATGAGCGGCGTCGCCGACGTCGCCTACGTGGTGCCCTCGTACGCGTCCGACAAGATCCCGCTGATGACGGTGTCGGAACTGCCGGGGCTGGCCAAGAGCTCGTGCCAGGGCACGCGCGCCTTCATGAAGCTGGCGCACGGCGGCATCCTCGACAAGAAGGAGCTCGAACCCAATGGCATCGTGATCCTGTTCGGCACCGTGCTCGAGCCCTACCAGGTCTATGCCAACAAGCCGATCAATTCGCTGGACGGCATCAAGGGCCTGAAGCTGCGCACCGCCGGCGGCGCGCAGTCGGCAACGATCAAGGCGCTGGGCGGCGTGCCGGTGAACATGGCAGCGCCCGAGACCTACGACTCGCTGTCGCGCGGCACCATCGACGGCGTCGTGTTCCCCTCCGCCAGCCTGCTCGCCTACGACCTGCCGGGGCGGCTCAAGGCCGGCACCACCGATGTCAGCTTCGGCACCACGGTCCTCACCTACGCGATGAGCGCGAAGCGATTCCAGGCGTTCCCCGAGAACGTTCGCCAGGCGATGCTCACCGCCGGCCGCGCGGCCGCCGAGAACGTGTGCCAGTTCCTGGACCAGAACGCGGCCGCCAACCAGGCCAAGATCACGGCCGCGGGTGTGACCTACTTCAAGCTGAGCGACGCGGACCAGAAACGCCTGGCCGAGGCCTCGAGCGCGGCGCAGAAGGAATGGGCGACGCAGCTCGATCGTCGCGGCAAGCCCGGCACCGAAGTGCTCGACGCCTACGTCAATGCCCTCAAGTAACACGACGCCCACGCCACCCGCGGCACCCACCGGGCCGCTGGCGGGCTTTCGCATCGTCGACATGACGACGGTGCTGGCCGGTCCCTACGCCACGCAGATCGCGGCCGACTACGGCGCCGACGTGATCAAGGTCGAGCCGCCCGAAGGCGACGTGATGCGGCTGGCCGGCGCGAAGCGGCACCACCAGATGGGACCGCTGTTCATGCACGCCAACCGCAACAAGCGCAGTGCGGTGCTCAACGTGAAGCAGCCGGAAGGCCGCGACGCCGTGCTGCGCCTGGCCGCCGGCGCCGACGCGTTCATCCACAACATCCGCCCGGCCGCCATGGCGCGCCTGGGCCTGGCGTACGAGGACCTGGCGCGGGTGAACCCGCGCATCGTGTACGTGAGCCTCGTCGGCTACAGCCAGCAGGGGCCGTACGCGGCGCGGCCGGCGTATGACGACCTGATCCAGGGCATCAGCGGCATGGCCTCGATGTTCACGCTGTGCGGCGCCGACGAGCCGCGCTTCGTGCCGGCCGTGATCGCCGACCGGATCTCGGGGCTCAACGCGGTGCACGCCATGCTGGCGGCACTGTTGAACCGCGAGCGCACCGGCCAGGGCCAGTCGGTGGAGGTGCCGATGTTCGAGTCGGTGGTGCAGATCGTGCTGGGCGACCACCTGGGGGGCCTGTCCTTCGAGCCGCCCGCGGGACCGCCCGGCTACAACCGGCTCACCACGCCCAACCGGCGGCCCTATCGCACGCGCGACGGCTTCATCTGCGTGCTGGTCTACACCGACCGGCAGTGGCAGAACTTCTTCGCGGCGATCGGGCGCAGCGACATCTGGGAGACCGATCCGCGCTTCGCCACGCAGGCCACGCGCACGAAGTACTACGACGAGGCCTACGGCATGCTCGCGCAGTTCCTCGCGGAGCGCACCAGCGAGGAATGGCTGGCGCTGCTGTCGGCCCACGACCTGCCGGCCGTGCCGGTGAGCCGAATCGAGGAGCTGGAGCACGATCCCCATCTCGCGGCCATCGGCTTCGTCGAGACCGTCGAGCATCCGACCGAAGGGAAGATCAAGCAGGTGCGCCCGCCGCCGGCGTTCTCGCGCACACCGGCCGGCATCTTTCGCCACGCCCCAAATCCGGGCGAGCACACCCGCGAGTTGCTGGCGGAAGCCGGCCTCGCGCCAGACCAGGTCGAGGCGCTGCTGGCCCGCGGCGTGGCCCACCAATTCACCCCAGGCAGCGAGGACTGACACACCATGGCAGGTC
>DIZF01000044.1 GCA_002427815.1 Ramlibacter tataouinensis | reverse complement strand
CCTGCCGGGCGCACCAAAAAAAGCCCGCTCCATCGGAGCGGGCTTTGCGGTCGCCACCGCTTGCAAGGGATGCGATCCCTTCATCAATCGCGGGCGTAAATATCCACGTCCTTGGTTTCCCTGATGAACAGCATACCGATCACAAAGGTGCCGGCCGCCACGATAACGGGATACCAGAGACCAAAGTAGATGTCCCCTGTGGCCGCCACCATGGCGAACGCCGTGGTCGGCAGCAGGCCGCCGAACCAGCCGTTGCCGATGTGATACGGCAGGCTCATCGATGTGTAGCGAATGCGGGTGGGGAACAGCTCGACCAGCATCGCGGCGATCGGCCCGTAGACCATCGTCACCAGGATGACCAGGAAAACGAGCACCACCAGCAGCATGCCTATGTTCATCTTGCCAGTGTCGGCCGCAATCGTCAGATTAGCCGCCTTGGCCGCATCGGTGACGCCCTTGCGGAAATCACCGATGGCCTTGGCGCTCTCCGCCGAGAAGCCGTGCCCTTGCGCATTCAGCGTGGCCGCAGGTGCCGTGAACACCTTGTCGCCCACCGAGACGGTGGCCGGCGCGCCTTCGGCGCCGGGCTTGTTGTCATACGGGATGTAAGACTGCGTCAGCGCGCGCTTGGCGATATCGCACGAGGTGCGGAAATCGATGTCGCGTGCAATCGGGCTGCCCTGGAACGAGCATTCCGAGGGGTTCGCGGTGATCGTCACCTTGGTGGTCTGCTGGGCCTGGAGCAGCGCCGGGTTGGCGTACTTCAACAGCATCGGGAACACCGAGAAATAGGTCAGCGCGGCGATCAGGCAGCCCGCCATGATGATGGGTTTGCGGCCGATCTTGTCCGACAGCGTGCCGAAGATAACGAAGAACGGAGTGCCGATCAGAAGAGAGCCGGCGATCAACAGGTTGGCCGTGGTGGCGTCGACCTTGGCGATCGTGGTCAGGAAGAACAATGCATAGAACTGTCCGCAGTACCAGACCACAGCCTGGCCAGCGGTCAGTCCGAGCAACGCCAGGATCACGATCTTGAGGTTCTTCCATTGCGCGAACGATTCCGTCAGCGGCGCCTTCGACGTGCGCCCTTCCGACTTCATTTTCTGGAAGGCCGGCGATTCATTCAGGCTCAGCCGGATCCACACCGAAACGCCGAGCAGAATGATCGAAACCAGGAACGGAATGCGCCAGCCCCAATCGCCGAATTCCTTCGGGCCCAACACGTTGCTCACGCCGACAATCACGATCACGGACAGGAAAAGTCCCAGTGTGGCAGTCGTCTGGATCCACGACGTATAGGCGCCACGCTTGCCGTGGGGCGCGTGCTCGGCCACATACGTCGCAGCGCCGCCATATTCGCCGCCCAGCGCCAGACCCTGCAGCATGCGAAGGGCAATCAGCACCACAGGCGCCGTCATGCCGATCGACGCGTAGCTGGGCAGCAGGCCGACGATGAAGGTGGAGGAGCCCATGATCAGGATCGTGACCAGGAAGGTGTACTTGCGTCCGATCATGTCGCCGAGCCGGCCGAAGAAGATCGCTCCGAACGGCCGCACCAGGAAGCCGGCCGCAAAGGCCAGCAAGGCGAAGATGTAGGCCGATGTGGGATCGAGTCCGGAGAAGAACTGCTTGGCGATGATCGCCGCCAGCGATCCATACAGATAGAAGTCGTACCACTCGAAGACCGTGCCGAGCGAGGAGGCAAAGATGACTTTCTTTTCCTCCTTGGTCATCCCCGCGGGCGCGCTCTTCGGTTTCCCTGCGGCTGTTGCTGACGCTGTAGCCATGATGTCTTGTCTCCATATGTTGTTCAGGCGGGGCCAGTGTTCGCAGCGCGTCTGACGCCAGCCTGACACGGCACCTCGCCGCAGTGGCGCGCAGCGCGAAGCCCCGGGCAAGCACTGATAGGGCTATCCCTAGGGGACTATCCCTGGGCCCGCGCCGGGCTGGCGGCGCGTCGGGGCTCGCACGAGAGGCTGACGGCGATCGCCACGGCGAAGCCCACCGGCACGCCGAACACACCGGCTGACATGGGCTGGATGCCCATCCACAAGGCATGGTTGGGCGGCAAGCCGAAGAAGCCGCGGAACGCCGGCGCGTTGGCCAGCATGTAGTAGACGGTGACACCCAGGCCGCCGAGCATGCCGGCCACGGCGCCGCGCCGGCCGGCGCCGGACCAGAAGATTCCCAGCACCATCACCGGCACGAACGCCGAGGCGGCGAGCGAGAACGAGGCCGTCACCAGTGGCAGGATGTCGGCGGGCTTCGCCGACGCCACCATGGCTGCCACGAGCGCCACCGCCAGCAGCGCGAACTTGGACAGGATGACGCGCCTCTCCGCGGTCATCTGATGCTTGCCCTCGTGCCAGTACACGTCGCGCACGATCGCGTTGCTGATGGTCAGCAGCAAGCCGTCCGCGGTGGACAGCGCGGCGGCCAGCCCGCCGGCGGCAACCAGGCCGGAGATGACGTAGGGCAGACCGCCGAGCTCGGGCGTGGCCAACATGATCATGTCCGCGCCCAGCCGGATCTCGCCCCACTGGAGGACGCCGTCGCCGTTGACGTCGGCCACCGAGATCAGCGAAGGATCGACCCTGGCCCATTGAGCGATCCAGGATGGCAGCCCATCGAAGCTGCTGCCCACCAGATGGCTCATCACTTCAAATTTCACCAGTACGGCCAGCGCCGGTGCGCTGACATACACCAGCGCGATGAAGAAAAGCGTCCACGCAACGGACGAGCGGGCCTCGGCGACGGTCGGGGTGGTGAAGTAACGGGTAAGCAGATGAGGCAGCCCGGCGGTACCCACCATCAGGCAGAACATGAGCGCCAAAAAATTCAGCCGCGAGGTGTTGAAAGCGTCCTGCTCCCCAGCGGTTCCCTTGGGATCCCCTGCGAAGGGCTGGCTGTGCGGCGGCATGCCGCCGAGCGGCTTGGCGCGCTCGTAGCTCTCGTGCGTGGCGCGGACCCATTGCTCGCGCGCCGCCGCCGCGTCCTTGGGCAGCGCCGCGAGTTGGCGATTGGCCTGGACGATCAGCGCCGAATCCGCGCCGTGCAACTTGAGCTCCCGGATCAGTTGCTTGGCGGCCGCACGCTCGCGCTGCAATGCGCCATCGATATCCTGCAGACGGGCCTCGTATTCGTGGGCACGCGCAAGAAAGATGGCAGCCACCTGCTGCTCGGCCGGATCCTGCGCGAGGTGTCGCTCCATTTCCGAAATCTTCTGCAACTGCGCGCCATAGACCAACGGCGCCAACGGATTGCCGAGCTGTTTGTAAGAAAGCCATGAAACCGGAATCAGGAACGCGAGCAGGAGAATGATGTACTGGGACACCTGAGTCCAGGTAATGGCCCGCATGCCGCCCAGGAACGAGCACAGCAGCACCCCACCCAGTCCCAGCAGGATGCCGATTTCGAACTGCACACCGGTCAGCCGGGAGGCGATCAGGCCGATGCCATAGATCTGGGCGATCACATAGGTGAAGGAACACAACACAGCCGCCAACGCGGCGATCACGCGCGGCCAGCGACCGCCGTAGCGGACCGTGAAATAGTCGGGCACCGTATAGAGGTTGAGCTTGCGCAGATGCGGCGCAATCAGCAGCGCGACCAGGCAGAAACCACCCGTCCAGCCCAGGACATAGGCCAGCCCGCCGGCCTGCACCTCGGTTCCACCAAAGCCCTGAAGGTAGAGGCCGCCCGCCATGCTGATGAAGGACGCCGCGCTCATCCAGTCGGCCGCGGCCGCCATTCCGTTGTACACGGCCGGAATGCCCCGCCCTGCCACGTAATATTCCTGCGGATCGGTGGTGCGGCAATAGATGCCGATCCCGGCGTAAAGCATCAACGAGGAGAACAGGAAGATCGGTCCCAGCCAGGACCGGGCCAGACCGCTCTTCTCAGCCCAGGCCATCAGCGCCATGAACAAAGCCAACCCGACGATGTAGATGGCCACCAGCCGGTGCAGGCGCAGCTTGTACGCCGCGTAAGCGACCGGGTCAGACATCGGGAGCAACGCCCGTGGGCGGCAGGCTGTCTTCTGGCGCCAGGCGTTTCATCACTGTCGCGTAGACGGCCGCGATGGCGATGAAGACCAACACCGCGCCCTGGGCCCCCATCCAGTAGCTGAAGTGCCAGCCCCACCAGACGAACTCCAGATCGCGCGCGAAAAAGCACACGACGAAGGACACGGCGACCCAGACCGTCAGCAGGCCCGCTTTGAGCGCGAGCACGCGCGGGTCGTGCCGTTCCTGTGCCTGCGCAGTAGCCATCGGGCCATCATCGCATCGCGGCCTTGCGGCCGCTCTAGGTATTAGCCCGTCGCTTCAGCCGCCGGCGAGCCGCCGCCAGGTCGCGATCACGCTGTCGGGATTCAGCGAAATCGAGGAAATGCCCTCGTCGACCAGCCACTGCGCGAAGTCGGGGTGATCACTCGGGCCCTGGCCGCAGATACCCACGTATTTGCCCTGCGCCTTGCAAGCCGCGATGGCGCGCGAAAGCAGGGCCTTGACGGCCGGGTCGCGTTCGTCGAAGTCTGCCGCCAGCAGTTCCAGGCCTGAATCGCGGTCCAGGCCCAGTGTGAGCTGGGTCAGGTCGTTCGAGCCGATGGAAAAGCCGTCGAAGAAAGCCAGAAACTCATCGGCCAGAAGGGCATTGCTGGGTACTTCGCACATCATGATGATCTTGAGCCGGGAGGCTTCGGTCCCGTCCCCGCCCTCCCCGCGCCTGAGGCCCTGCTCCGCCAGCAGCTTCGTCACACGATCGGCCTGGCCCAGGGTCCGCACAAATGGCACCATGACCTGGACGTTGGTCAGGCCCATCTCGTTGCGCACACGGCGCAGGGCCTCGCACTCCATCGCAAACGCTTCCCGGAACTCGGAGCTGATGTAGCGCGCTGCGCCGCGAAAACCGAGCATCGGGTTCTCTTCCTCGGGTTCGTAGCGCGAGCCGCCGATCAGCTTGCGGTATTCGTTGCTCTTGAAGTCCGACAGCCGCACGATCACCGGCTTGGGCCAGAACGCGGCGGCAATGGTCGCCACGCCCTCGGCCACCTTGTCCACATAGAACGCACGCGGCGAGGCATGGCCTCGCGCCACCGACTCCACCGCCTTTTTCAGGTCGGCATCCACGTTGGGATAGTCCAGGATCGCCTTGGGATGAACGCCGATGTTGTTGTTGATGATGAACTCCAGCCGTGCCAGGCCCACGCCGTGGTTGGGCAACTGGCAGAAGTCGAAGGCCAGCTGGGGATTGCCGATGTTCATCGTGATCTTCACCGGGACCTGGGGCATTTCGCCGCGCTGCACCTCGGTCACCTCGGTTTCCAGCAACCCGTCATAGATGAAGCCGGTGTCGCCCTGCGCGCAGCTCACCGTCACCAGCGTGCCCTCCTTCAGCCGCTCGGTCGCGTCGCCGCAGCCCACCACCGCCGGAATCCCGAGCTCGCGGGCGATGATGGCCGCGTGGCAGGTACGCCCGCCCCGGTTGGTGACGATCGCGCTGGCGCGCTTCATCACCGGTTCCCAGTTCGGATCGGTCATGTCGGTCACCAGCACGTCGCCGGCCTTGACCTTGTCCATCTCGCTGAGGCTGTGAACCACCCGCACCGGCCCGGTGCCGATCTTCTGGCCGATGGCGCGGCCCTCGGCCAGGACATTGCCCTTGCCCTTGAGCTTGTAGCGCATCTCGGCCTTCCCCAGCTGCTGGCTCTTCACCGTCTCGGGCCTGGCTTGCAGGATGTAGAGCTGGCCGTCGGTGCCGTCCTTGCCCCATTCGATGTCCATGGGCCGGCCGTAGTGCCGCTCGATCAGCAATGCGTAGCGGGCGAGCTGCTCGACCTCGGCATCGGTGAGGGAATAGCGGTTGCGCTGCTCCAGCGGCACGTCCACGGTCCTGACCAGCGGAACCTTCGCGACTGCGCCATCTGCGGGTTTGCCGCTGCCGGCCTTGTCGGAGCCCGCGAACACCATCTGGACCAGTTTGGAGCCGAGGTTGCGGCGGATCACGGCCTTCTTGCCGGCCTCGAGCATGGGCTTGTGCACATAGAACTCGTCCGGGTTCACCGCGCCCTGCACCACGGTTTCGCCCAGGCCGTAGCTCGAGGTGATGAATACCACGTCCTGGAAACCGGACTCGGTGTCGATGGTGAACACGACGCCCGCCGCGCCGAGATCGCTGCGCACCATGCGCTGCACGCCGGCCGACAGGGCGACATCCGAATGGGCGAAGCCCTTGTGCACCCGGTAGCTGATCGCACGGTCGTTATAGAGGGACGCGAACACTTCCTTCATCTTGTGCAACACCGTTTCGATGCCCACCACGTTGAGGAAGGTTTCCTGCTGCCCGGCAAACGATGCATCAGGCAGGTCCTCGGCCGTTGCCGACGAACGCACCGCGAAGCTGGCCTGGGCGTTGCCCTCGCACAGGGCGGCAAAGGCTTGGCGGATGGCCTTCTCCAGATCGGCCGGGAAAGGCTGGGCCTCGACCCAGCCACGGATTTCGGCTCCGGCGGCAGCCAGTGCGCGGACGTCCTCCGTGTCCAGCGCGCCCAGCCGCGCGTTGATCCGCTGGGCCAGCCCGGCGTGGGCGAGAAACTGGCGGAAGGCGTGCGCCGTGGTCGCGAAGCCGGTGGGAACACGAACGCCGCCGGGCAGCTGGGAGATCATCTCGCCGAGGCTGGCGTTCTTGCCGCCGACCGCCTCGACATCGCTCATTCTCAGGTTTTCAAACGGAACGACCAGGGCGGTCGGGCTGAAAAGTGCAGACATGGGAAGACTCCAGAAGTTGAAACCGGTACGGCGCCGTCGAGGCGCGCTCCCGCATGGCACAAGGTGCGGCTTTGGACTTGTTGGAATGGGCCGGGGCGGTGCATGGCGGGTGAATCGATAATTGCAGCCATTGTAGGCGGGGCTGCGCTCTCTTGGGCCCTGCGGACGAGCTGAACGCACCACAGGCCAGACCCATGCACACCCGCACCGTATTCTTCATTTCCGACGGCACCGGCATCACGGCCGAGACCTTCGGCAACGCGATCCTGGCCCAGTTCGAATTCAATCCCCGCCACGTGCGGCTGCCGTTCGTCGACAGCGTGGACAAGGCCCATCAGGTGGTGCGCCATGTGAACCATACGGCCGAGATCGAGGGGAAGAAGCCCATCGTCTTCACCACATTGGTGAACGTCGACATCATGCAGGTGCTCGAGGAAGGCTGCAAAGGCATGCTGCTCGACATGTTCGGCACCTTCGTCCGCCCCCTCGAAATCGAGCTGGGCATGAAGTCCAGCCATCGCATCGGACGCTTTTCCGACGTCAGCAAGAGCAAGGCCTATCACGACCGGATCGAGGCGATCAACTTCAGCCTGACGCACGACGATGGCCAGTCCACCCGCGACCTCGAGAAGTCCGACGTGATCCTGGTGGGCGTCAGCCGCAGCGGCAAGACGCCGACCTCGCTGTATCTGGCGATGCAGCACGGCCTGAAGGCGGCGAATTACCCGCTCATCCCGGAGGACTTCGACCGGCAGCAACTGCCCGGCGCGCTGGTGGCGCACCGCAAGAAGATCTTCGGCCTCTCCATCCAGCCGGAACGGCTCGCCGAAATCCGCAACGAGCGCCGTCCGAACTCCCACTATGCCTCGCTCGAGAATTGCCGGATGGAGGTGGGCGAGGCCGAGGCGATGATGCGCCGGGCTGGCATTCGCTGGTTGAGCACCACGACCAAGTCGATCGAGGAGATCGCGACCACCATCCTGCAGGAAATTCGGCCAGAGCGGCTGGAGTATTGAAGTCCGCACGGGTCGGCCGCCGGCAACGGCGACTGGCCCGCTGCGCTTGAGCTAGATCAACGGCCCCGCACGGATGGACGCTGGCAACCGGCCGGGCGACGCATGATGGAAGGGCAAACGCATAGCCAGCATGAAACTCGCCCTCCTGTCCGACTTGCATGCCAATCTGCAGGCGCTTGAAGCCTGCCTGGCCGACGCTCGCGATCGCGGCGCGACCCACTACGCGTTTCTCGGCGACCTGGTCGGCTACGGTGGTGACCCTGCCGCGGTGCTCGACATCGTGATGGACCTGGCCCGGCAAGGCGCATGGGTTGTGCGCGGCAACCATGACGACGCTGCGATCGCCCCATTGCAGACCGGCGACCGGGCCGATCTCGCCGGCGCGGCATGGACTGCCGCGCGGCTGGCGCCGGCCCAGCGGGATTTCCTGTCCCAGCTGCCGCTGGTCGTGCGGCACGACTTCTTCCTGCTCGTCCACGCCAGCGCCCGCGAACCCCAGCGTTGGGAGTATGTGCAGGACACTGCCATCGCCGCTGCCAGCCTGGGGGCCGCCGGAGATGGCGGCGCGACCCATGTGTTCGGCGGGCATGTCCATGAGCAGCGGCTGTTCTTCCAGGGCGCGGTGGGCAAGGTCATGGCTTTCGAACCCACCGCCGGCGTCCCGGTACCGCTGCCGCGCCACCGGCTCTGGTTGGCCACCGTGGGATCGGTCGGCCAGCCGCGCGACGGCCGCACCGAGGCCATGTATGCCTTGTTCGATCCCGGCCTGTTGCAGCTGACGTTCCTGCGTGTGCCCTACGATCACCAGGCTGCGGCGCAGGCGATTCTCCAGGCCGGTCTGCCCGAAGCCAACGCGAAGCGCCTGGCGCAGGGACTGTGAGAGCAAGGCCGTGAAGCTGCAGGAACCCGGGACCGAGATCGACGGCTTCGTCATCGGCGAATGCCTGAATGCCGGCAGCATGGCGCACATCTATCGCGTGGAGTACGCCAATCCCGGTCGCGATCCCGGTTTTTCCCTGGTCATGAAGGTCCCGCGCATGACCTCGGGGGATGGGGCCGAAACCATTGTCAGCTTCGAAGTCGAGCACCAGATGCTGCAGGTGCTTTCCGGCCCGCATGTACCGCGCTTCGTCGCGGCGGGGGACATGGCGCGGCTGCCCTACCTGGTCATGGAATACATCGAAGGAAGAACGCTGCAGGAGCGGCTCGACCGTGCCCGCGAGGAGGGGCACCGTCCGTGGGCCACTGAAATTGCCCGGCTCGGCGCCGCCATGGCCGTGGCGGCGCACAGCCTGCACGAGCAGGACGCAGTGCACCTGGACCTCAAACCCGGCAACGTGTTGATCCGGCCCGACGGCAGCGCGGTGCTGATCGATTTCGGCCTGAGCTGGCATGCGCATTATCCGGACCTCCTGGCCGAGGAGCTGCGGCTGGCCGTGGGCTCGCCGCCGTGGATCGCGCCGGAACAGGTGGTGGGCGTGCGCGGTGATCCACGCAGCGACGTGTTCGCGATCGGCGTCATGCTCTACGAACTGGCCACCGGCGAGCTGCCCTTCGGCGATCCCCAGACCCGGGGCGGGCTGCGCCAGCGCCTGTGGATGGATCCGGCGCCGCCGCGGCTGCTGGCGCCCGAAACCCCGCCCTGGCTGCAGGAGGTCATCCTGCGTTGCCTCGAGCCTGAGGCCGCGCTGCGCTATGCCTCGGCCGCGCATCTCGCGTTCGACCTGGCCAACCCGGATCAGGTGCAAGTGGGCGCCAGGGGCCTGCGGACACACCGCACTTCCTGGCTCATCCACCTCAAGCGCTGGCTCAAGGCGGCTGGCATGCACTACCACCCCAGCCCGCTGCCCAGCACCCAGATCGACCAGGTGCCGATCGTGATGGTGGCCGTGCCCTGGAAAGACGCGAGCGATGCCACCCTCTATTCCCTGCGGCGTGCCACCGGGCGCTCACTGGGCATCCGGCCCGGTGCCAGGCTCGCCTGCGTGACGGTCATCGGAATCAATGACACCGATCCCACTGACCGGCAGCGCAGCGAAGTCCAGGTTCATCGCCGGCAGCTCGAAAGCCTGCGGCAATGGACGCAGGGCCTCGAGTTGCACGGGCACCAGGTTTCCTTTCATGTACTGGAAGCATCCGACATCGCCGACGCGCTGGTGCAATATGCCCGCGGCAACAATGTGAACCTGATGATCCTTGGCGCCGCGACGCATGGCCTGATGATGCAACGCCTGATTGCCACGGTCCCGATCCGCGTGGCCATGGAGGCGCCCTGCAGCGTCATGCTGGTCAAACAGAGGCTGCCCTTCTCGGAACTGCATCGGTCGGACGCCATGAGGGATACGCCAGCGTCGGCAATGGATCAGTTCGTTTCCCCATGAGGTCGCGCCAGCAACGCAAGCTATCTGCAGAACCCCGCACCGGTCAGTTTGGTCCTCGTGAGAAACTACGGCTAGCAGGGCTGTAATTGGGTCCGGGCGGCCGATTGCCTTGAACCAACCTAGAATGCGCCCATCTAACTGCCTCAAGGCAAAGGAGAGACGGCTATGAACGAACAGCTACGAACGATCGATTACGGGCAGGCGCTGCCCGCCGTGGAGCAGCGCAACCGGGTGCTGCGCAACACTTACTGGCTCCTGGCACTCAGCCTGGTGCCTACGGTTCTGGGCGCCTGGCTGGGCGTGGCGACCGGCGTGGTGCGCGGACTGGGCGGTGGCCTGGGAATGATCGTGTTCCTGGGCGGCGCCTTCGGCTTCATGTACGCGATTGAAAAGACCAAGAACTCCGCGGCCGGCGTACCCGTGCTGCTGGCGTTCACCTTCTTCATGGGCCTGATGCTGTCGCGGATGATCGCGATGGTCCTGGGACTCAAGAACGGGCCCAGCCTGATCATGACGGCGTTCGGCGGCACCGCCGGCGTGTTTTTCGTCATGGCGACGCTCTCCAGCGTGATCAAGCGCGACCTCTCCGGCATGGGCAAGTGGCTGTTTGCCGGCGCCCTGGTGATCATGGTGGGCGCGATCATCAACGTCTTCGTCGGCTCCAGCCTGGGCATGATGGTGATCAGCACACTGGCGATCGGCGTCTTCAGCCTGTTCATGCTGTTCGACCTCAAGCGCATCGTCGACGGCGGAGAAACCAACTACATCAGTGCCACGCTGGCCTTGTACCTGGATATCTTCAACGTGTTCCAGAGCCTGCTGGCCCTGCTGGGCATCATGGACAGCGATTGAGTGAACGGCGAGCGCGCAGCGCGAGTCGATGCGGGGCCTGCAGGCCCCGTTTTGATATGGGGCCCGCAGGCCCCATTTTCATTGCGGCGCGACCGTTCCCGCTTCGTCCAGGTCGAAGACGGCCAGGCTTTCCACATGGGCCGTGTGCGGGAACATGTTGACGACGCCCGCCGCCGCGCAGCGGTAACCCGCCTGGTGCACCAGCAGGCCGGCATCGCGCGCCAGCGTTGCGGGGTTGCAGCTGACATAGACGATGCGCCGGGGCGGGGTCCAGTCACCACGCAGCCCGGGCTGCTGGCGCAGGTCCATCAGTGCCTTGGCCAGCGCAAACGCGCCCTCCCGCGGCGGATCGACCAGCCAGCGATCCGCGTGGCCGTCACCCAGCAGCTGCTCGGGCGTCATGACAAACAGGTTCCGGGCTGAAAAGACGGCGGGCGCCAGCGCCCGCCCGCCCGGTGCGCAAGTCCGGTTGCGGTCATAGTTCTCGCGCGAGCGCGCCACCAGCGCTTCACTGCCTTCGATGCCCAGCACCGAACCGGCCCGGGTGGCGATCGGCAGCGTGAAGTTGCCCAGCCCGCAGAACCAGTCGATGACACGCTCGTGCGACTGGGCGTCGAGCAGGCGCAACGCGCACTGGACCAGCACCCGGTTGACATGCGGATTCACCTGAGTGAAGTCGGTCGGCCTGAAGGGCATGGTGATGCCGAACTCGGGCAGGCAATAGCTCAGCTCGGGCCCATCCGCGTCCAGCAGGTGGACGGTCTCGGGCCCTTTGGGCTGCAACCACCACTGCACCCCGGCGTGAGCGCCGGCAAAAGCCCTCAGCTTGGCAATGTCGCCAGGACTGAGCGGCTCCAGATGCCGCAGCACCAGCGCCGTGACCGCGTCGCCGCATGCCAGTTCGATCTGCGGGCAGGTTTCGATCGCGTCCATGGCCCCGATCAGCTCGCGCAGCGGCAGCAACAGCGCGCTGACGTGCGGCGGAACGACGTGGCACTCGCGGATATCGGCCACATAGCGGCTCTTGCGCTCGTGGAAACCCACCAGCACCGTCCCCTTCTTGTGCACATGGCGCACCGAAAAGCGGGCGCGCCAGCGGTAGCCCCAGGTCGGCCCCTCGATCGGGCGCAACACGGTGTCGGCCTTGACTTTGCCCAGGTGCCAGAGGTTGTCCTCCAGGACGCGCTGTTTGATGGCCACCTGCGCGCCCACATGCAGATGCTGCATCTTGCAGCCGCCGCATGCGCCCTCGTGCAATCCGAAATGGGGACAACGCGGCCGCACGCGCTGGGACGATTCACGGTGGATCGCCGTGAGGGTGGCCTGCTCCCAGTTGTTCTTCTTGCGGTTCACCCGCGCGGAGACCAGCTCGAAGGGCAGCGCGCCCTCGATGAACACCACTTTACCGTCGGGCCGGCGGGCCACGCCTTGCGCCTCGATATCGAGCGCATCGACTGCCAGCCAGCCTTCGGGCAGGGCGGGCGGTTTCTCAACTTCGTCGGTCATGCCTGAATTGTCTCAGGCGGGCAAAGTCAACCCCAGGCCGCCAGGTATTCCTGCCAATGAGGCTCCGCTGCGGCCAGGTTTCCCAGGCTGGCCTTCACCAGAGCGATTTCCTGGTCGTACTCTTTTTCCGTCAACCCGCCGCGCATCTTCTGGAAGCGGCAGTACAGCAGGTAGGTGTTCATGACGTCGGTCTCACAGTAGCGGCGAATGTCTTCGAGCTTTCCCTCGAGGAAGGCTGAATAGACCTGCGACCCGTCCATGCCGAGCTTGCCCGGAAAGCCGCAGAGCTTGGCCATGGCGTCCAGTGGCGCGTTGTTCTTGGGTTGGTACATGGCCAGCAGGTCCATCAGGTCCAGGTGGCGCATGTGGTAACGGCTGATGTAGTTGTTCCACTTGAAGTCGCGGGCGTCGGCGCCGCCGTCCTCGCCCATGCACCAGTACTTGTCGGCAACAACGCCATGGCGCAAGCCGCGGTAGTGCAGCACCGGCAGGTCGAAGCCGCCGCCGTTCCAGCTCACCAGCTGCGGCACGTGTTTTTCGAGGGTGTTGAAAAAGGTCTGGATGACCTTGCCTTCGCTCGCATTGTCGCGGTCGACGAAGGAATGCACCCGCATGCCCTCGGCGTTGCGGAACACGCAGCTGATCACCAGCACCCGCTGCAGGTGCAGCGGCATGAAGTCGCTCTGCCCTTTGTCCTTGCGGTCCTGGCACCAGTTGGCGTAGACCTCGTCGTCGGTGCTGTCCGCGGGGCTGCCGCGAAGCAATCGCAGGCC
The DNA here is from genome assembly GCA_002427815.1 of Ramlibacter tataouinensis. Taxonomy (GTDB): domain Bacteria; phylum Pseudomonadota; class Gammaproteobacteria; order Burkholderiales; family Burkholderiaceae_C; genus Ramlibacter; species Ramlibacter tataouinensis_A. The sequence continues at coordinate 5,021 of DIZF01000044.1, read as the reverse complement.
CGCCACATCCGGGACGGATTCGATATCGAAAACCAGGACGGGCCAACTCATGCGGGGACTGTATCAGGGGCCCGACATTCAGGCCGGGTTTCGCCTAGAACAGGGCTTCCTTGCCGATCCCATTGCGCATCATGTGTCGCTTGAGCTTGTGCAAGGCCTCGTTCTGGATCTGCCGCACCCGCTCGCGCGTGAGGCCCAGCCGATCGCTCAGCACCTCCAGCGTCTCGGGGTCGCGGTCGTGCAATCCGAAGCGCCCTTCGAGCACTTCCTTTTCGCGAACGGACAACGCGTCGATCCAGTTGTTCAGGAGCAGCTCGACCTCGTGGTTCTGGGTGATGCCGGTGGGATCAATCGCCAGCTCGTCGGCCATCGAGTCGCCCAGGGTGTGCTCGTCGTCGGAGCGGTCCATGACCGCGTCCAGGGACTTGGGCGTTTCAGCCATGGCAAGCAACTCGGCCACGTCCTGCACGTCCCGTCCCAGCAGGGCCGCCACGTCTTCGACGCGCACGCCCTCGCCTTCGAAGCCATGCCGGGCGGCCGCGAAAGCCGGGTCATTCTCCAGCGTACGGCGTGCGCGCAGCACCTGCTGCAGCTCGCGCACGATGTGTACGGGCAGGCGGATCACCCGGCCCTGGTTCATCACCGCGCGCTCCACCGATTGCCGGATCCACCAGGTGGCGTATGTCGAAAACCGGAAGCCGCGATCGGGCTCGAACTTGTCGATCGCATGCATCAGCCCGAGATTGCCTTCCTCGATCAGATCCGACAAGGGCACGCCGCGGCCCAGGTAAGCCTTCGCGATGCTGACGACCAGGCGCAGGTTGTGCTCGATCATGGACTGGCGGGCCTCGAAATCGCCCGCGCGCGCGCGCGTGGCGGTCTCGAATTCCTGCTCGGCAGTGAACAGCTCGGTGCGCCGTACCTCGCGCAGGTAGAGCGTCAGCGTGTCGCTCGACTCGCCCGCCATCTCGGCGGGAATCTCACGAGCCAGCGGCTCCTCCGTCTCATCGCCACACCCACCCGCACCTCCGGCCGGCGGGCCCGCCTCATGCCCGCCACCGTGCTCCTTCGCACCGGTCGGGGGCGGCTTGCGTCCGTCTTGTTTCACGGGGTCCTCGCTGGCAGGTACCGGGCCGGATCCACGGGCTTGCCCTGCCGCCGGATCTCGAAATGCAGCTTGACGCGATCAGCGTCACTGCTGCCCATCTCGGCGATCTTCTGCCCCTTGCGGACTGTCTGGTCTTCCTTGACCAGCAGGGTCTGGTTATGGGCGTAGGCCGAAAGGAAAGTGTTGTTGTGCTTCAGGATGATCAGGTTGCCGTAACCGCGCAAGCCCGCGCCGGCATAGACCACCCGGCCATCGGCGGAGGCGAGCACCGGATCGCCGGCCTTGCCCGCGATGTCCAGCCCCTTGTTGCGCTGTTCATCGAAGCCCGCGACGATCGTCCCTCCCCCGGCCGTCGGCCAACCCCACGGCAACTCCTCCTCGCCGGCAGGGCCAGGGGTGGGGCTGACAGGCGGCACCGATGCCACCGAGAGCGCGGGCGCGCTGTGCGGCGCACTGGCCGCAGAGGAAGGCGACACCGGGCCGGGGACGACCACGCTCGGTGCCACCGGTCGCGCGACCGCAACCCCGGTCGCGGCAGTTGCCGGCGGGACGACACGCAACACCTGGCCGACTTCGATGATGTTGGGGTTCTCGAGACTGTTCCAGCGCGCGATGTCGCGCCAGTTCTGTCCGCTATCGAGCGCGATCCGGATCAGCGTGTCGCCGGGGCGCACCGTGTAGTAACCGGGCTTGGCGGCGTTTTCGGAGCCGGGCAGGGGCCTGGCCGCATCACCCGGCACAGCGGGTGGCACTTGCGTGTGGAGCGCGGGACTGCGATCTTCCACCGGCGCAGGCCTGCGTGAACTGGAGGCGCAGCCGGCGAGCACACCGGCCGCCAGCAGCGCTGCCCACATCCATCCCCGTCTGCGCAACTCGAGCATCTCGTGTTCCTTCAAGCGATGCCCGATTTTAGGGGGACAAAGTGAACCGGCTCCAGCACAGTCTGTTTCATTTCCCGCGCTGTCTTCTCCATCACCACCAGGGCCTGGTACCCGCCGGGCATCTGCGTCGGCGCGACGATGCGTCCGCCGACGGCCAGCTGTTCGATCCACGCCGGCGGCACCGCCTCGCCCCCCGCGGCGGCAATGATGCCGGCGTAAGGAGCGCCCTTGGCGTAACCCGCCCGGCCGTCGCCGAACAGAAGATGCACATTCGGCAGGCGAAAGTGGCGCAGGTTGTCGCGCGCCTTTTCGTGCAGGCCGCGCAGGCGCTCCATGCTGTAGACCTCCACCGCCACCAGGCTCAACACCGCGGCCTGGTAGCCGCAGCCCGTTCCGATCTCCAGGACGCGGCCCAGCCTCCCGGTCGGGCCCCTCGCTCCCCCCAGCAACAGCTCGATCATGCGGGCCACCACGTTGGGCTTCGAAATGGTCTGTCCCAGGCCGATCGGCAGACTGGTGTCTTCATAGGCCTGGTTGACCAGGGCCGTGTCGACGAACCGATGGCGCTCGACCGAGCCCATGGCGCAGAGCACCTGCGCATCGGTTATGCCCTGCGCCGCCATGCGTTGCACCATGCGCAGGCGCACCGCCTGCGAGTCAAGGCCGATGCCGCCCGAGCGCTCGTGCCCGCTCGTGCCCGGAGCCGGCGCGACCGATCGGCCGGTAGCGGGGCCCGCCGGAGCGCCATCCAGTCGCACGGGGAACCCGGGTCGGCGCGACATTCAGCGCCCCGCCTCGCCCGCTTGCCCCAAATGGGTCGCAGCCTGCACCCAGGCGCTCAATCCGTCGTGATCGGTGAGGTCGACCTTCAGCGGCGTGATGGAAACATGACCCTGCGCCGTGGCGTGAAAGTCGGTTCCCTCCGCGCTGTCCTTGGCCGGTCCGGCGCCACCGATCCAGTACATCGTTTCGCCATGCGGGCTGGTTTGCGAAATCACCTTCTCGGCCGCGTGGCGGCGTCCCAGGCGGCAGACCCTGAATGGTTTGAGCTCCGCGTAAGGCAGGTTCGGGATATTGACGTTGAGCAGCCAGGGCGCTGCCTCGGAGACGGGGCCGGCAAGCATCCGCTGGACCAGTTCCCGGGCTTTGCGGGCCGCCGCGTCGAGATGCGCCCAACCCTTTTGCGTCTGCGAAAAGGCGATCGCCGGGATGCCGAACAGGTAGCCTTCCATGGCCGCGCCCACCGTTCCGGAGTAGATCGTGTCGTCGCCCATGTTGGCGCCGTTGTTGATCCCGCTCACCACCAGGTCGGGCCGGTAGCCCAGCAGGCCCGTGAGCGCCACATGCACGCAATCCGCCGGCGTTCCGTTGACGTAGCGAAAACCGCTTGCCGCCTGGTGCACGTACAGCGGCGAATGCAGTGTCAGCGCGTTCGACTTGGCACTGTTGTTGTGCTCCGGGGCCACGACCTCGACCTCGGCGAGGTCCTTGATCGCCTCGTAGAGCGCGACGATGCCGGGCGCCTGATAGCCGTCGTCATTGGAGATCAGTATTTTCATCGGTGGGTGGATGGCCCGATTGTAGGGGCGGGAAGCGGTCGCAGCAGGGACAAGCGCAGCCATTTCATGCGCCGTATCATTTGCCATTTGACTCGAAGGAATGCGATGCACGCTTGGCTTTGCGAGAACCCGGTGGGCGTGGACGCGCTGCAATGGAAGGAATTGCCCACACCCCAGCCCAAGGCCGGCGAAGTGTTGATCGAGATCAAGGCGGCCAGCCTGAACTTCCCCGACCTGCTGATCGTCCAGAACAAGTACCAGACCAAGCCGCCTCTGCCCTTCGTCCCGGGCTCCGAGTACGCCGGCATCATTGCGGCAGTGGGCGAAGGCGTGGACCGGCTCCAGGTCGGCCAGAGCGTGGCCTGCCTGTCGGGCACGGGCGGTTTCGCCACCCACACCATTGCGCCCGCGCAGCTGTGCGTCCCGCTGCCCCCGGACTTTCCCCATGTCGATGCCGCCGCGTTCATCATGACGTATGCGACTTCGCATCACGCGCTGGTCGACCGGGCGCAGTTGAAGGCGGGCGAAACCGTGCTGGTGCTCGGCGCGGCGGGGGGCGTCGGCACCTCGGCGATCCAGGTCGCCAAGTCCATGGGCGCGCGGGTGATCGCGGCCGCGTCTTCGGACGAGAAGTGCGAACTGTGCCGGTCGATCGGAGCCGATGCGACGATCAATTACAGCCGGGAAAAACTGCGCGACGCGATCCAGGCGGCAACGGCCGGCAAGGGGCCCGACGTCATCTATGACCCGGTCGGCGGTGACCTCGCCGAGCCTGCATTGCGCTCCATCGCCTGGCGCGGCCGCTACCTGATCATCGGCTTCGCCTCCGGCAACATCCCCTCCTTGCCGTTGAATCTGCCGCTGCTCAAGGGCGCGTCGCTGGTGGGGGTGTTCTGGGGCAGCTTTGCCCGGCACGAACCGCGGGCCAATGCCGCGCTGATGTCCGAACTGGTGCGCTGGTATGGCGAGGGCAGGATCAAACCGGTGATCGACCGCACCATGCCCATGGCCGAGCTCAAGGCCGCCTTCGACTACATGGGCTCGAGGGCCGTGAAGGGCAAGCTGGTCATGGTCAATCAGAATGCGGGCCGCCCGCTATAATCTATCTCTCTTCGGTGGCTGTAGCTCAGTTGGTAGAGTCCAGGATTGTGATTCCTGTTGTCGTGGGTTCGAGCCCCATCAGCCACCCCAAGATGCATAAGGAAAGCCCGCTATCAAAACGGTAGCGGGCTTTTTTCGTTGTGTTGCAATGTAGCCACCATGTAGCCATCGGTACAGCCTTCGGAGGCTATTGGCCTCGCGCGTACGCCGTGGCCCATCGAGCGCTCCGTAATCAAGGCAATTCTGGCGCCGCAGATGCCGTACCGATGCCGAGGAGCGCCAACTCGCGGCTTGTGCGCAAATTCAGCTATGCCTTCGCCGCCATCAGCCCGCACGACGGGGTGATGGACAGCCTGGTCCTGCCGTGGGTCA
>DIZF01000060.1 GCA_002427815.1 Ramlibacter tataouinensis | reverse complement strand
CGCCCTGCCGGGCGCACCAAAAAGAACCCGCCCGGGTTGCCCCGGACGGGTTTTGGCTGTCTCTGCGAGACCCGGCAGCTTACATGCTGCGTTCGCCCGAGGAGATCTGGCCCAGGCGCACCGCTTTGGCGGCGTCGGCGCGAACCGTGGCGCGGTTGGCGGTGGACTGGACGGTCAGCACGCGCGAGCCGGCCGGCTCCTGGCTGTGGTTGGCGGCCACGGTTACCGCTTCGGCCTTGACTTCGGCGCGGGTGCGGTTGCCTTCGAACTTGACGACGTACTGCGACGCGTCGGCTTCATCGGCCTGGGCGCCGAAAGAGGCAACGGCAGCGAGGGCGGCGACGGCAAGAATTCTGGATGTGTTCATGATGGTTCCTTCAAAAGTGGTTGATCTACCCGGGCATGGGGGCTTCTCGGTCCCGTCTGTCCAGTTCGGTGGGTTCCCGGTTAGTGGGTCGCCTCATCGATGAAGTGACTATATTCCTGCTGTTGCCGTCAAAAAATACCTTCCCAGTCAATCCGTTATTGCCAATTCGTCAATAATTTGGCCTTGATTTTCAATCGGAGGGTTCCATGGACCGGCTGCAGTCGATGCGCGTGTTTCAGCAGGTAGTGGATGAGGGCGGCTTCGCGGCGGCCGCGCGCAAGCTCGACCTGGCACCGGCCGTGGTCACGCGGCTGATCGGCGACCTCGAAGAGCACCTGGGCGTGCGCCTGCTGCAGCGCACGACGCGGCGGCTGTCGCTCACCCCCGCCGGCGAGGCCTACCTGGCGCGCCTGCGCGGCATCCTGGGTGATATCGACGAAGCCCGATCCGCCGCCCAAGCCCATACCCGGGAGATGACGGGAACCTTGCGCATCCTGGCGCCGCCGGTGGCGGCGACCCACATGCTGGCGCCACTGGTGGCGGGGTTCCGCCGCCTGCACCCCGGCGTGACGCTGGAGTTCCATGTGGACGACTCGCCCGACCCGGCGGTGGAGGATTACGACCTGACGGTTCTCAGCGGCGCGGTGCCGCTCGATGCCAACGTGATCGTGCGCACCATCATCCTGAGCCAGGCGGTGTTCTGCGCTTCACCCGACTATCTGCAACGCCACGGCGCACCGGCCACGCCGCAGGATCTGCATAGACACCAGTGCCTGCGGCTGCGCACGCCGGGGATGCGCCTGCGTCCGATGACGCTGATCGATCCGACCCGTGACGACCTCACACTGGAAGTCGACATGCCGGCCGTCCTGATCGCCAATCACACCGACACCCTGTTGCGCGCGACGGTCGAGGGGGCCGGCATCAGCAGCCAGCCGGTCGACCTGCTGGTGCCGCTGCTCACGACTGGACGCCTGCAGCGGGTGCTGTCGCCATGGATCACCGCGCGGCTCAGCCTGGTGGCGGCCTTGCCCAGCCGCAAGTTCATGCCGGCACGCACCCGCGCTTTCCTCGACTACATGATCGAGCACACGCGCAAGACGGTGGCGGACCTGGGCGCCGACGCGCCGCCGGCGGTCACCACGTAACGGCCTGCTCGCAGCTCAGCGCTGAGCGCTGCCGAAGAGTTGGTCCAACATCGGCGGCCGACGGCGGGGCCAGCCAGAGGCCTGTTCGTACCCGCGAGCGATAGCCAACACACTCAGGTCGCTGTGCGCAGGTCCCGCGATCTGCATGCCCATGGGAAGCCCGCTTTCGTTGAACCCGACCGGCATGCTGACAACCGGCAGGCCGGCCAGTGTGAAGGGCGTGACGATTTCCATCCAGCGGTGGTAGGTGTCCATCGCTGTTCCCGCAACCGAGCTGGGCCAGTGCAGGGCCGCGTCGAACGGAAACACCTGCGCCGAGGGCGCGACCACGTAGTCGAAGCGCGTGAACAGCTGGCGAAAAGCCTGGTACAGGGACGAACGCGCTATCGAAGCCTGGTAAAGCTGCGCCCCGGTCAGCGACAGGCTGTGTTCGACCTCCCAGACCGCCTCCGGCTTCATCAACGCACGCGTCTGCGGGTTTGCATAAATAGCCCCCAGCTTGCCGCCGACCAGGAACTGCCGCAGACGCAGCCAGGTGGACCAGTTCTGCTCGCGGGAAAATTCCAGCGCACAGGGCTCGACGCTGCACCCCATTTGCTCGAACTCGCGCAGAGCAGCCTCACACATCCCGACAATGCCAGTCTCCAGGGGCAAGCCCGACCAGATGCTGCCCAGCCAACCGACACGCTTGCCCGGCGCGCACCCAATCGGGTCCGCGGCATCCGCCCCTGGAAGCGACGCGGTCAGCGACAGGGGCGCTCGGTCATCCCAACCCGCCATGGTCGAAAGCAGGCGCGCCACATCGTCCACGGTTCTGCCCATCGGGCCTTCGGTGGCGAGTTGCTGGAAGAAGATATCCTCTGCTGGCACGGCAGGAACCCGGCCGCGCGAGGGTCGAAAGCCCACGACGTTGTTCCAGGCCGACGGGTTGCGCAGCGATCCGCCCATGTCGCTGCCATCGGCCACCGGCACCATCCCCAGCGCCAACGACACCGCCGCACCCCCGCTGCTGCCACCTGCCGATTTGCTCTCGTCGTAAGCATTGCTAGCTGACTCAATCCAGTGTGCACGTATGGGATATTCGTCTAGAATCCCCCAATGAACAAGCAGCCTATCGCCTGCCCCAATCCCAGCTGTGAAAATCATCTGCCCCGTTCTGCTGACTTTTTTCGCAAGCGGGGCTACTACACACCCAAGCATTTAGGCCACAAGCTGGCCCGATACCAGTGCAAGACCTGCGGCAAGACGTTCTCCAACCAGACCTTCTCGGACGATTTCCGCCAGCACCGGCAAGACATCAACCACATGCTGCCCAGGCTCTTGTGCTCGGGGGTCACGATGCGCCGCGCGGCCTGGATTTTGGAGTGCTCGTACAACACGGTGTGTTCGCGACTGCCTTGGCTGGCGGAGAAGGCCAGGGCTGCCCACGAGGCCGCCCTGGACTCTGGCGCGATGAAGACTAGCTACATCCAGTTTGACGAGATGCAGAGCTTCGAGCACGCGGCGGCCAAGGCGTTGACCATCGCGCTGGCCGTGCGCGCCAAGACCGGGCAAATCCTGTCGGCCAAGGTCGGGCGCATTCCCTCGAATGGTCACCTGGCGGACACGGGCCAGACCCTGTATGGCTGGACCAGGAACGAGTCGCCGAAGGCGTGCCTGCTTGCCTTGCGGCAAGCCTCCCGCGTGGCCAAGCCGAAGGTGACGGTCGGCTGTGACAAGGCAACGCCTTACCCGAGCTACGTCGCCAAGGCCTTCTCCAAACGGCTGGCCCCGGTGGTGGACGCCCAAGCCGCCCGCGGCGGCGCCGGCGGTGACTTCGACCCGCTCTTCAAGCTCAATCACAAGTGCGCGGTCATCCGGTCGGACCTGGCGTGCATGGCCCGCAGGACATGGGCAACGACCAAGAAGAGGGCACGGCTACAGGACCGGCTGGACCTGTTCATAGCGGTCCACAACGGCTACGCGTTCACCTAGCCCGCGCAGGCCAGCTTCCCCCTCGAATCGCTCGCCGCACCAGCACCCGGCTCCGTCGCGTTCCCTCTGCGGCTTCAGCGTCGAATCGAGTATCCGCGGTCGCGGAGGAAAGAGCTTCGCCTCTTGACAGAAAAAGCCATATCAACGTTGGACTTGACCGGCGCATACGGGGGATGCGCACGCAGTGCCCGTACGCACTTGTGCGTCCGTGTCGAGGACTTGTTAGCTGTCGTGTCTCTCACACTTCTACCTCCCTGACCTCGTCGAATCCCTCGGCAGTTGAGGGCGGTTCCATTATGGAGTGGACACTTCGAATTGCACCCTCGGGAACACGATGGTCAATGCGTCTCGACTGATTGCGCTCCAGTGCAGTTTCTAGCGAGGCCCGCACCCAAATCGCTATTGCGCGAACGCCGGCCGCCTTCGAAATGCCAAGTGGGCGGGCACGGTGCACAGCGCGCGGCAAGGCAGCATCGAAGAAGTAAGCGGAGGGGCCCAACTGGTTAGCGTTTGCTCGTATCCAGGTCGTTTTTCCGGCGCCCTGGGTCCCGACCACGACAAACAGCTTGGCCCCGGGCGAAGCACGTTGCAAAGCGACTTCAAGGTCGGCGTAGGTACGGTCGAAAGCGGCGCCGCTGCGTTCGGGCGTGAAGACTCGGCCGCTGTCCGTTTCGAGATAGTCATCCGGGTTGAAATAACGGCCTGAAAGCATGACAGCTAACGTAATGTGAACGACAGGGCCCTGGCGTCTATATCGCCCGCCTGCCGTCTAATCTGGTGACTCGAAGCGGCCAAGGGCCGCGTGCATGTTGGCACAGCGAGGTCTCTGCCGCATAAATAAATAGTACTTAATTGAACCATGAAACCCGGCGCCCCTTATCGCGCTCCCGCCCGCGTGCGCTGGGCCAACTGCGGGCGTATTCTCTAAAAGCACTATAGCAATCGGCGCCCAGTGGGCAACTGCTCCGGGCGACTGTTACGAATCTTGGGCCACCAGCGTAGTAAGACCCAGTCGTTCGGTGCAACGGAGGACCTTTGGAACCTGGAACGCGTCGCGTTGAACGCTCAACAAGCCCGGAGAGTAGGCTGCACTGCAATTTATGCACATTCAACTGCGCCAGCTAATAAGCATTGCGCGTGGTTCCGAACACGTTGTTGTAGGTGTGCGAACCCAGGCCGAACTCCGGCGTGTTGCTCTTGCCGATCACGATGGCGCCGGCACCTTTCATGCGCTCCACGAACAGCGCATCGCGCGACGCGGGCTTGCGCGATGTCGCAGGCGAACCCATGGTGGTGATCAGTCCTTTCGCATCGACCAGGTCCTTGACCGCCACCGGAAAACCGTGCATCCACCCGAGCCGCTGTCCCTGCGCCAGTTGCCAGTCTCGCGCATCGGCCTCGGCGAGCAGCTCGGCCGGCGTGCGCAGCGACACCAGGGCGTTGAACTTGGGGTTGAGGCGCTCGATGCGCTGCAGGCTGGCCTGCATCAGCTCGCGGCAGGAGATGTCGCGGGCGGCGATTTGCAGTGAAAGGTCACGGGCGGGCAGGGACAGCAGGTCGTTTGGGGTCATAACGTCGTGCTCCTCAAAAACCAGGATCGATTCAAGGAGGGACCACAGCATAAAGCAGAGACATGACCAGCCAGCGGCGCCCGGGCTTCGACCATGGGTCTGAGCCCTGAAGCGAGCAACGGGGTTCTCCCGATGCGACAGCGACCTGCCGCCTGGCTATCGACAGCTACATATTGTCGATAGCAAGCCAACGGCTGCTCTCGACCGATCCTGTTGAAAACTTCTGCTGACCACCAACCTTCCAGCCAAACCAGTTGCTTGATGCGTGCTGGCGGTCGCAAAGAACGCGTCGACCCAGGAGATCCAGTGATCCTCGTTCTTACGGCCGAGCCGGACGACCACCCGGACCCGTCACCCAGATTTCACGGACCTGCGTCTGGTTCGAGGCATGGTCTTTTGATGAACTGAAGCGAATCTGCATCCCGACCTTCAGTTCCGACAGCAAGCCTGAGATGTGATTCGCAAGAGAATGGATCCGGACGGACCCGGCAGGGATGGCGTAGCTGACCCCGTCAACAACGATGGCTTGCTTCTTCACGTCAACGGCTTCTACTGTGCCGCCGCGTTCGATGATGTCTGCCTGGCCGGGGCCTCCCCCCGGAGCGATCGCACCGGTGGGTTGAACTGCGAGCGACAGTTGCGACACAGCAAGAAGCAGTGCGGATGAAGCAAGGCGAAGCGTATTCAATTCGTCAGTCCTTAAAGTCCCAAGCCGGGCGCTAATTGATCAACTCGCGCCAGGAATTCCGCCTTGGCATAGAGCCGGGCGCGGAGACTGGCACGTCTTCCTTCAAAGTCTGGGCATCGGATGTGCGCACCAGTGAGACCACCTTGCCGTTCGGCAACTGGATCAGCACGGGGCGGCTTGACAGTGCGTTGGCCACGAATTCGCCCGACCAGTTGACCGTCGAATTGTCTACCAGTCCGCCAGTCTTGACGTTGATGAAATACTCCCAGCTGCTGCCACCGGGCTGGCAGACGGTGGCGCTGGGGATGTCAGTGGTAAAAATCAGGGCACTCAGAGCGAGCGCAGGATCAGTGTTCAGTCTCTCACCGGTAGTCGGAAAATCGATGTACCAACCCTTCTTGGTCGCATAGTCGACCGTGTTGTTCGAGTTCGTCCTGTTATTGCCGCTTGTCGTGAGCGTCTGTTGCTGCAAGCTCGACCGCAGCGGATCCGGCAAGGCAACCAGCGAGTCCTGGAGGCCGTACATGGTCTGCGTCTGGCTCGAGGAGCTGTTGGCTCCTGTCACACCCGGAATATCGCTCGCGCCAAGGTATTGACCGGTTCCGACGAAGACCATCCGCGCGCCCGCCACCAGAGCCAGCTCGGGGGCGGTCGTCACTGGCTGGGTGGCGCTACTGGCATCTTTCAGAGTCGCAAGTTTCGAGACACTCCAGCCGTTCACGCTGTTGCCTGTCAGGTCGAACCGCCAAAGGTTGCCCTTCAGGTCCCCGCCGTAGACGTAGTCAGTGGTGTCGTCAATGTCGGCATTTGAGACGTAAGCACTGATCTGGGCCAGGCCGCAGGGGCTTGAAGTGGGGGTTGCAGCGCACCCGGTGGTTGGAATGTCCTTGATCAGGTCACCCGTCTTGGGGTTGAGCACAAAAAGATGGCCGAGACCGTCTCCGCCGCTGTCGCCCGCATTGGTTCCATTGTTGTAGCCCGAGGTGACCAGCACGACCCAGCCGTCTGCTGCCGTTTTCACAATGATCGGCTTTCCAAATGAGAATCCCATGTTGAGCTTCGCAGCGGACCGATTCGAACTGTTGCTGACGCTGTTCGGAAACTCCCACAACACCTTGCTTTGTGCGTCCGCCTCGCTGCTGGCATCGGGCGTCGTGACATCAAGCGCGTAGTAGCCCCGGCCGCCTTTTCCGAGTCCCCCGACCAGAATCGTCCGCCAGTCGTTTCCGCTTCCGGTGGCGCCATCGATATTCATGAAGTCGACATCACCAGGCACCGGCGTTCCATCGACATAGTACTGGTGGGTGAATCCGGATTTACGACTTAGATTGTTCAGGTTGCCCATCACAAGGTTGGGCACATAGGCCCAGGACTCCGCACCCGTCGCGGCGACGAAGGCGTGCAGCATGCCGTCATTTGCGCCCTGGAAAAGCATCCGGGTCCGGCTCGCTTTACTGGACTTGAACGTACTGTAGCCAGTGTCGGCGTAGCTCGCGCTCGGTTCCCTGACCAGAACAGGTTCACTGTTGATGACGTCACCCAGCAGATGGGCTCGGACCCGGTAGGTGCCCGCGGTTTCGCCCGAACGGTTGCCACGCAGATAGGCCAGCACTGCTGCACCGTCCGTTGTCGACGGGGTATTGAGCAACGTCTGTTGGGCTGCGCTCACCTTGGTCGCAGTTGTCGCCGAGGTTGGCTGAAACTGAACACCACAACTCGTACCGCACGCGCCGGAACTGTCGGTTGAAGTGACGACATAACGATTGGCTGAGGTCCTCGCATCAAGCTGGGTCGCGGCCGATCCGGCGCTCCACAGGGAGGTGGTCGACGGGACGCCGGTCGTGACATCGATCGCCGACGCATTGACGTCGCCGCTCCAGGTTCCCGAGTTGTAGCTGGAAGCGTACGACGCATTGTCAGTTGACGTGACGTGCGCGTTGGCCACGGCCACAGCCGCCGCCGCGCCGACCTTGGCGGTGATGTCATCGGAAATCTGGGTAATGGCATTTTGAAACGCCGCTGAATCGGAGGCAGGCAGCGCGTTGTTCGTCCCTCCGTTGTAGGCCATGGCATTCATCACAGACTGCGCGTTTGCATTGGCCACGGTGTCTCCAAGCGCGACAACATAGGTCTGGACATCGAACTTGCCGGTGACCGACCCCGCGCCATCCTTGTTGACGGAATTGACTCCAGGGACCGAGGTGGCACGCAGTGCGCTGATGGCCGTGATGGCATCGGTAGCGGCCGTTCCGAAAGCGCCGCTGGCGCAGGAGTTGGTGGACGTGCTCCACCCGCATGTGTTCGTACGAGCCGTTGCCGAATACAGGTTGCCGCTGGTATCACCCGTGGGTAACCCATCCGTGACCAGCATGACGAAATTCTGCTGGCAGCTCTGTGCAACGGGCGTTGCCACGCCTGACAGACTGCCGGAAAAGTAGGACTTCGCCGTTCCAAGCGTACCCTTCAGCGTAGTGAATACGGCACCGTTCTTGAGCTCACCCGTGGCCCCGTTCGTCTCACTGGCGAGCAGGCTCTGAAGGTTGCTGTAGTGGGTGGTCGAGTCCAGCTGGACGGGCTCGTTGAGTTTGCCGGAACCGGTGACGGAGGACAGATAGCCCCAGCCTCTGGGCAAGTACAGCGACCTTGAAATGTTGTTGGGAGGCACGGTACCGGAGTTACTGGGAAGAAATCCTGCATCGGTCGGGGTCAGTGTGCTGCTGAAGATGGAGGAGCTGAAATCCGAGGTATTCCAGGTGGACACCGAGGTGCTGTGGTTTGCGTACCATGAATAGGTCGTAGGGTTCGAGGTATTGGTGGCCGGAGCCCACATCTGGTTGTACGAGGGAACTCCAGACGACGCGTAACTGCCGTAGTACAGCACGTCGACAATGTTGAAATCATCGGAGGTGTAATCGAAGGTGATGTACTCCCGGCCCGTCGAGGGCTGCGGGTTGGCGATGCATCGGCCGCCCCCGCTGGTCGATACGCCGGCAACCGCCGGTGCACCGTTGAAGACACCTGCCGTGTAACCGGTACAGTTGCTGGTAAAAACCATTCCCGTGCTGCTGCCGAGGTAGTACGCGTAGGTGCTGTAAAGGGTTGGCGGATTCGTGCTCATCCCGTAGCTCATCAACCCCCAGTTGAACGCGTTGCGATAGGATGAAATCGCGCTGCGCATCACGGAGCGCCCGATATTGCCGCGAGTGTTCGCGTTGTTGCCGGAAACCATGACCCCGTTCATGTAGGCGTCCATCGACTCGGAGTTGTCGTAGATGACCAGGACGTTGGGTGTCACCATGTTTGACACCGCCATCGGGGCATTCGCAATATCCGTGGATCCCGCAAACACCGCCTGGCCGACCAGCAACTGAAAGCCGACGAAGAGAATGGCGCGGTAGGACTGCAATCGCTTGATGTTCATGACATGATTCCTGCAAAGACAGGTCCTCGTGGTCCGGCATGATTTTCTTGATCCCATGAGGGACGACAGTCAGCGCGCATAGGTGGTCTGCACGATGCTCACGGAATTACGGGGGCCTACGACGCGGACCGTCACCCGGTAATAAACCTGGTTCGCAGAGGTGAAGGAAACCGCACCGGCTTTCTTGCTTCCCACCGACGTGCCTGTCACGTTCATGCATTTGGTCGCGATATCGGTGACGGGAGTCGGACCGTCGCAGAGACGGTCGATCACATACTGCACGGCATAACTCGAGTCGACGGTGCTGTTGGGGACAGCGCTCCAGTTGATGACCGTGGGAACCCCGGCCGCCGTCACAGCGGTCTGCAGCGTCGGGTAGTAGTTGCATGCGCCCACAGCGCAACCCGCAGGGTAATTGGCATCGGGTGACGAGGTCGCGATCGTTCCCAGCGCGGTGATGGCTGCTTCAACGCCAACGTCCGTGGCGTGCAGGGAAGCTTCACGAAAGGCGAGATTGCCGGAGATGACGTTGCTGGTATCGGCTGACCGGATCAGAGCCAACCCGGCGAGCGTGAGTGCGACCAAAGCGATCAGTGCAATGATCAGGGAGACACCATGCTGTTTGCGGCGCCCCACCGGCAGGAAAGCAGAATCGCTTCTCATACCCCGGCCCAGATGACATTCCGCAGCGGAATGATGGTCTGATAGATCCGATACCGATATTTTTTCCAATCGGAATTCGCACTGAGATTGACGACCGGCTCGCTGTCAGACCAGACGCATGGTCCATTGGCATTCACCACCACGCCCGCGCCGTTCTTGCAGGGAAAAGTCACATCGGCCACCTCCCTCTTGGCACTCCGGGCAACAACCACCACCCGAATTGCCTTGATGCGCTTGACCTTGGCAGAGTTGAGCGTATTCCAGCCGGTCGCCGCCGTGGCGCTGACCCAGGCATTGACATCCTGACTCCCCGCGTTCGCCACGCCGTACTGCGCCTTGAAGCTGACAATATCGGCAGTCAGCACCGCCGTTGCAGACGTCAGTGGATTGCTCAGGTCGTTGAGCGTCAATTGATTGGCGGAATTGACCCCGTATGAATGCGCGACCAGTTGCCCAACTTTTTCGATCTTGGCGCCGGATCCGTAGGCGGGCCAGCCGTTGGACGTCTGGAACGAGTTTGCCGGGTTGTAGGTGGTGCTGTCCCCGGGGTTATGTTGAAGCTTCTGTGCGGCGGACTGAACCTGGGTGACGAGCATGACCGTGCAATTGCCGGCTGCGCTGTCAATGGCGAGCACGATGTCCCCAATAGCGAAGCCAGTGGTCGAGCTCATGTTCAGTTCCGCCGACGAGGAAGGCATCGCCTGGGTGATCGTCCCGGGAATTGCACCCAGAAAATCACCCGAGCGCCTGGCCGTGAGCGTGTCCGAGCCGGTGCCCCCGTCCGTGATCTGGACCGGAGTCATCCCCAGGCTGCCGGTATAGGCCGGGATCGGGGAGACGCTGGTGCCCCCCGATTGATAGTAGCTGTAGATGTTGACGCAATTGAAGGCTGCCGAATCGGTGAGGCCGGCACCCGCATTGCGAATATCCTGTTCCAGCTCGGTGAGCGCCAGCAAGCCGTTCACCTGAGCTGACGAACTGCTGATGGTTCGTTGCTTCTGACTTTCGAACGTTCCCCAGACCTGGGTAATCACCAGCGTCACCAGAAGCCCCAGCGTCAAGCCGACCATGGTTTCGACCAGGCTGATCCCGAGTTGCCGCCGGGCTCGCCAGCTCACGTTCCTGGCCGGCGGTAAAGGAATGGATGGAGTGGTCATGGATTGATTTGCGCCGTGACGGCGAAATTGTGGGTGACCGTTTCCTGTGGCCCTTTCCAGCACACCGTAACCTTCACCTGTTTGGTGCCGCCCACGGTATTGACCACGATCTGCGTTTTGTTGGACGCCGCGCCGGGCAGCAGGCTGGTGACTTGCGTCACCCAGGCTGTGACCGGTGTCACCCAGGGGGAAGCATCAGCCGAGGCCGACCCGGTGAAGGCACACGACGAGCCGGTCGCATAGTGCGCGTAACGGTCGATATTGGAGCGGTCCAGCCACATTTGCGCAACGATCTGGTTCGCCAGATACGACGCGTCGGAGCGGTATTTGGCATCGACACTGTTCTTGATCGACACGGCCTGCAGCGCTACCAGCGCGAGCACGCCGATCGAGAACAGCAGGATTGCGAACAGCGCTTCCAGCAACACGCTGCCTTGTTGCGATCGGGTGACTGGTATCGCTTTCATCAGCATCCCATCCCGACACCTGCAGCGACGTTCGGATCGCACAGCCGGATCGCGCCGCCGCTCGAAATGGTGATGCGCAGTTCGCGTGAGTTGGCTGCCGGGATCAGAGAAGTCGGAACGTCGGCATCCAGCTGCGACATGGAGCTGCTCGCATCCGTATTGGGTCTCAGGCGCCCCAACCCGTCAAAGGTGACTTCGGTTGCATTGGCTGGCGTCACCGTCACCGCCACAGCGGGAGAACCCTCCGCGAACGACCTGGCCTGGACGGTGGAGCCATCGCTTTCGACGGTGACCGTCCAGTCGCTTTGCGTGCCTTTCGCGAAAATCACCCGTTCATTGCGACGGATGGCTTCAACGCGGGCCAGCTGCAGGCCGTCAAACATTGCCTGGCCCGCGGTGCGGATCTGGGCGTTTGCCAGCATGACCTTGAACGAAGGAGCCAAGAGTGTCGCCAGAAGCGCGACGATCGCGATCGTGATCAACATTTCGATCATCGTGAAGCCACGTTGCAAGGCCGAGATCAACATTCGCTCCCACGGATAAGCCAGCAGCTCTTCGACACCAGGGCGCCTTTGAACTTCCCGGTGGATTTGGCGTTTGATTCGTTGATGGAGTATGTGTAGTCGCCAGCTGCCGATCCAAGCGAACCCGCAATGCTGGTTGCAGTCGCCGTGTAGGCAACACTGGGAGTGGCAGATCCAACGAGACAGGAGTAGGTGAAATACTGACTTGCAGTGACGGTGACGGGGCAACTGCCATTCGCGGTGCCGTAGTTGCGGTTGTCCTGGAAGTACTGCTCCATCTTGACGCGATAGTCGGCAAGCGCTGCCACGGCGTCCACGATCTTGCCTCTTGCAAGGTAGCTGGTGTAGGCGGGCAAGGCAACGACCGCCAGGAGGCCGATAACAGCGACCGTGATCATCAACTCGATCAGCGTGAATCCGTTATGTTTCATGAATAGCTCGCCCACCTTGAGGAGAAAGTACTCATTGGAATTTGGCACGTGTACCGCATCGGGTCAACAAGACGGGCGGCATTAATGCACGTTCCGATGCGATTCCGCGACAAAACCATCTACGTTGATAGTGACGAAGGGGCTACCCACCTCGTTCTCAAGGGAAGAAGAAACTGATCTTGATCGCTTCGGGCCTCGGCGATGGTCCGATTGCGTAATGCGGAGGCGGGTGGCTACGGCACCGCGCCTGCCACGACCAACCCGGCAACGACCACCACAACGACGCCGGCCGATCGGACCTCCATCGGATGATCTGTCGGTGCTGGGGCTGCGTCGGCCGATCGCGTAAGCAGGGGCGAAGCCGGATCGCTCAACCTTCGCCCTGCCCCGCCAGCGGCTAGAATTCGCTCCTCGGGGGAATGAGCAGACTCCCCGCTCCCAAGACGCCCCACGTCCAAGTGCTGCTCCTGATCATGGGTTGCTGCCCAGTTGGGAGCCCGACTTGTCCAACGTCAATCGCATCCTGATCGCCAAGGGCCTGCGCGGCTTCGGCGACGGCTTCGTCAGCCTGCTGCTGCCGGCCTACCTGCTGCAGCTCGGCTTCACGCCGCTGCAAGTCGGCGTCATCGCCACCACCACCCTGCTGGGGTCGGGCGTGATGACCCTGGCGGTGGGCCTGCACGCCTGGCGCTTTCATTACCGCACCTGGCTGCTCGCAGCCACGCTCCTGATGGCCGGCACCGGCCTGGGGTTCGCGCTGGTCACCGACTTCTGGCCGCTCATGCTGATCGCGCTGGTCGGAACGCTGAACCCGTCCAGCGGCGACGTCAGTGTCTTCCTGCCGCTGGAGCAGGCTCTGCTGTCCCGCATCGTCGACAACAAGCGCCGCACCTGGGTGATGGCGCGCTACAGCCTGGTCGGCACCTTGCTGGCGGCCTTCGGGTCGCTGGCCGCCGCGCTGCCGACGATGGCGGCCACTTACGCGGGCTTCTCGACCCGGGCTGCCGTGCAGGGCATGTTCGTGTTGTATGCGCTGCTCGCGCTGGTCGCAGGGGCCGTCTACCGCGGCCTGCCCAAGGCGCTGGAATCAGCCGCGCCTGCGCCAAAGGAAGCGTTGCACACGTCGAAGAAGAGGGTCTACACGCTGGCGGCCCTGTTCAGCCTGGATGCTTTCGGCGGCGGCTTCGTGGTGCAGTCCCTGGTGGCGCTCTGGCTGTACCAGCGCTTCGGCCTGTCTGTTTCCGTCGCGAGCGCGATCTTCTTCTGGACCGGCATGCTCACGGCGTTTTCCTATCTCGTCGCCGCGCGCATCGCCAACCGGATCGGCCTGCTCAGGACGATGGTGTTCACGCATCTGCCATCGAGCATCTGCCTGATCCTGATCCCGTTCATGCCCGCGGTCGGTTATGCGGTCGCGCTGCTGTTCGTGCGGAGCGCCTTGTCCCAGATGGATGTGCCTACACGCAGCTCCTACGTGATGGCCATCGTTCCCCCCGCCGAACGGGCGGCGGCTGCAAGCGTCACGTCCGTGCCGCGCAGCCTGGCCGCGGCCGTCAGCCCCGTGCTCGCGGGTTACCTGCTGGGCCTCTCACCCTTCGGCTGGGCGTTCATTGCCGGTGGGGCGACCAAGATCGTCTACGACCTCTTGCTGCTCGCGATGTTCAACAAGATCCGGCCACCCGAGGAAGAGCCGGTTGCTATCGCCGGCGCGGATTCACCGATTCGGGCGCATCATTCAAACGCGGCCCATCCGAGGCGAGCCAAATAAGACTCCCAAACCAATGAAATCGTCATAACTCCACGCACGCACATTGCTCAGGCAGTGGCACAACAACGAAGGCCGATATGAAGACTCTCGACTTGCGCACAGGGCTTCTTTTCATTGCTGCAACCTGCGGCTTCAGTCCAATGGCGTTCGCGGGGGGCGGCCCGCTGGGCATCGACCACATTCTCCCGCTCGACGAAAGCGGCATCTGGTCGCGCTCCAGTCAATCAGCGGTCCAGAACATTTCAGCCGTGACCGTATTGGGCGGCGCGCTGTGGGAAGGCAACGACACACGGCTGGGGAAGACCTTCTGGAAAGCCACGGACGCGATGCTGTTCGCCGACGTCTCGGCAGTCGTGGCCGGGTCGATCTTCAGGCGGTCGCGCCCCATCGATGGAAACAATCCCGACGACTGGTTCGGCGCCTCGAGCCACAAGAGCTTTCCCAGCGGAAAGGTCACGCACATCAGCGCGATCGTGACGCCGTTCATCGTGGAGTACGGGCATGACTACCCGGCAGTGTGGGGCCTGGCCGCGCTGCCGGTCTACGTCGGCGTGGCGCGGATGAAATCACAGGCGCATTGGCAGACTGACGTTCTGGCCGGCATGGCACTGGGCGGCGCCATCGGATACTGCATGCAAACGCGAGAAAATTCCTGGACCGCGACAGTCCTTCCCAGGGGAATGACCGTTGGCTTTAAACGCAACTTCTGACGCTTGCCAAACAGGACCGGCCCCGCGCCGCGCACCGGGCTGGAATTCCTAATGCAATCCTGATGGGACGGGTGGTACTCTGCCGTCACCATGAGCGTTGCGCCTGTTCCCCGCAAAACGACGGCCCGGCCGGTGAACGATTGGACCGTGGTGCTGATCCTGCTCGCCGCGGCGACGCTGGCCGGTTTTCTGCTCGAGCGGTACGTGTCTCTCACCAGCCAGGCCATGTTGTACGTCCTGGCGGTGGTGGTTGCGTCCTACACCCTGCCCTGGGTGCCATCCGTGGTGTCTGCG
Organism: Ramlibacter tataouinensis; assembly: GCA_002427815.1. Classification (GTDB taxonomy): domain Bacteria; phylum Pseudomonadota; class Gammaproteobacteria; order Burkholderiales; family Burkholderiaceae_C; genus Ramlibacter; species Ramlibacter tataouinensis_A. The sequence goes on along the minus strand of DIZF01000060.1, from coordinate 97,444 downwards.
TTTGCGGCTGTGACGGCGTTCAACTTCTTTTTTGTGCCGCCACGCTGGACCTTCGAGGTCGAGAACCAGGAGCATCTGATTTCCTTGTTCACGATGCTGGCGGTGGCCCTGGTCATCAGCCACCTCGGAACCGCCCTGCGACGCGAAACCGAGGCGGCGTGGCTGAACGAAAGACGAGCGCGCCAGTTGCAGGGACTGGCAACCGAGCTGGCCGGTTGCACCCGGCCCCAGGACGTTCTGTCCCTCGGACTGACGTCTTTGAACGCCGCTTTCGCTGGGCCTTGCCTGCTGGCCGGACTCACGCCCACCGGTGAGCTCGACCTGGCTCCTGAACTGGTATCCACATTCCAGGACGGAATGCAGTGCTGCATGCGTGAAGCGGCCACCCTGGGCCCGGGTACCGGCCGCTGGCCGGGCCTGGACGCCTGGTACATCCCGCTGGGAGAAAAAGACCAGATGAACGGGGCGGCCTGCATCCAGAACATTTCGGCGGCCGACAACAGCGGCCGCGAGCACGCCCAGGCCCTTTGCACCCTGATTGCACAGGCCTTGTGGCGCCTGAAATTGACGGCATCGATGCGGGCGGCCCAGGAGGAGTCGCAACGCCATCACCTCCAGAGCACCTTTCTAGCGGCCATATCGCACGATTTGCGCACCCCGCTGGCCGCTGTCGTAGGTGCGGCATCGTCTTTGCAGACCCAGCGCGACAAGCTCAGCGCCGCCGAGCAGGACCGGCTTCTGGGCAGCATCCTGAGCGAAGCGACTTATCTCTCACGAGTGACCGACAACACCCTGCAGCTGGTGCGCCTGGACAACGCGGGGGAGCTTCATCTCGACTGGGAATCCATGGAGGAGATCGTCGGGGCCGTGCTGGCCCGGGTCCGGCAGCGGGACCTGGGGCGTCGCATCAAATCAAGGGTCCCGCCTGGACTGCCCTTGCTGAAGGTCGACCCGGTTCTGCTCGCCCAGCTGCTGGAAAACCTGCTGGACAACGCGCTCAAGTACAGCAGTGATGCCATCGAATTGGTGGTGAGCCAGAACTATCATGAAATGCATGTGGCGGTGCAGGACCGGGGACCCGGCATCGCGCCGGAGGAGGAACTGGCGATTTTCGAGCCGTATCGGCGCAACGACCGCTCCGGACAACGCGGCGCCGGTCTCGGCCTGGCCGTGTGCCGGGCGATCGCGAGCGCCCACGGTGGAACCCTCGCAGTCAGCCGCCGCGAGGGCGGCGGCAGCACTTTCATGCTCACCCTGCCCATCGAGACTACGCAGCCCGATCGGGAGCAGCCGTGAGCCTGCGCGTCCTGGTGGTTGAAGACGATCGCGAGATCCGCTCGATGATGCAGTCATCGCTTGCCGTGGAAGGATTCGAGGTCCAGACAGCCGTGTCGGTCAGCGAGGCCAGCGCACTCCTGCACCATTCCCTGCCCGACGTGCTGGTGCTGGACCTGGGCCTGCCCGACGGCGATGGACTGGAGCTGGTCCACGAGGTCCGCAAGCGCCATTCCCTGCCGATCCTGGTCGTGTCGGCCCGCCACCAGGAGGCCGAAAAAATCCGGCTGCTGGACGCCGGCGCCGACGACTACCTCACCAAGCCGTTCAGTGTCGGCGAGCTGCTGGCCCGCATCCGGGTGGCGCTGCGCCACCGCGGCACGGCCCTGGAGCCGGCTTCGACGGTTCACGAGCTCGACGACCTGCGGATCGACCTCAACTTGCGGCTGGTGCAGCTGAAGGGCGAACCGGTGCATCTGACGCCCACCGAGTTCAAGCTCCTGGCCCGCCTGGTCCGCAGTGCCGGCCGGGTCGTCACCCACCGCCAGCTGCTGGCCGATGTGTGGGGTCCCGAGTTCACCGAGCACACGCATTACCTGCGGCTCTACATGGGCCAGCTGAGGGCCAAAATCGAAGCCGATCCGGCCGAGCCGCGCCATCTGCTGACCGAGTCGGGGGTCGGCTACCGGCTGGCCACTGTCTGACAACCAGCCCATATGCTTTCCTGATACGCTCGCCAGCACACTTCGCGCCTGTTCAGCTGTCTGTATCTGCAATGACCAATTCATCTGGTGGCGAAACCCGCGCGGCCTTGACAGTGGGTGCCCTGGGGGTCGTGTATGGCGACATCGGGACCAGCCCGCTGTACACCGTCAAGGCCGTGTTCAGCCCGGAAATCGGCATCCCGCTGGACGCCCAGCATCTCATCGGCGCTGTTTCCGTCATCTTCTGGGGTCTGATGATGGTGGTGACGCTGAAGTACGTACTGCTCATTCTGCGCGCCGACAATCGCGGCGAAGGCGGCATCATGGCCTTGACGGCGCTCGCGGCCAAAGCCGCCGGCACCACCCGCCGGCGGCACATGGTCTTGTTGCTCGTAGGCGTGTTCGGGGCATCGCTTTTCTACGGCGACAGCGTCATCACGCCGGCGATTTCGGTCCTGAGCGCGGTCGAGGGGCTGGAAGTGGCCACGCCCGCGTTCAAGCCTTATGTGCTGCCCATCTCCATCGCCGTCCTCATCGGCCTGTTTTCGGTTCAGCGCTTCGGCACCGGTATCGTGGGCAAGCTGTTCGGCCCCGTCATCGCCGTGTGGTTCGTGGTGCTCGCAGTCACCGGCATCATCGAAATCGCCCGGCAGCCCGCCATCCTGGCTGCGCTCAATCCGCTGAATGCCGTGGCGTTCCTGAGTTCCCAGGGCTGGCACATGTTCGTAGCGCTCGGCGCGATCGTGCTGGCCTTCACGGGGGCGGAAGCGCTCTATGCCGACCTCGGGCATTTCGGCAAGCGCCCCATCCAGATCGCCTGGGCTGGCCTGGTCCTGCCTTCACTGGCCTTGAACTACATGGGGCAAGGAGCGCTCCTGATGCGCGACCCGACCGCGCTCGGGAATCCGTTCTTCCGCATGTTTCCCACGGCGTGGCTGATTCCGGCCGTGGTCCTGGCCACCGTCGCTACCGTCATTGCATCCCAGGCGGTGCTTACCGGCGCCTACTCGATGACCAAGCAGGTCATGCAGCTCGGATTGCTGCCGCGAATGCACGTGCTCTACACGTCGGCCAAGGAGGTCGGCCAGATCTACATGCCCTTCGTGAACTGGCTGCTCCTGGCCGCCGTGTTGCTGGCCGTGCTCGGATTCGGCAGCTCCTCGGCCCTGGCATCGGCCTACGGCATTGCCGTCACCGTCACCATGCTCACGACGACGTTGTTGACCTTCTTCGTGCTCCGGTACGCGTGGCACTATCCGCTGCCGCTGACCATCGCGTCGACCAGCGTGTTCGTCGCCCTCGACCTGCTGCTGGTCATTGCCTGTTCCCTCAAATTCATTGACGGCGGCTGGTTTCCGCTGGTGCTGGGCCTTGGCCTGTTCACGATCATGGCGAGCTGGCGACGCGGACGGGAACTGCTGCTGGAAAGCATCGGGCATGACGACCCCGAACTGCTGCCTTTCGTCCAGGCGCTGGCCACAGACCACGTGAATCGCGCTCGCAGAACCGCTGTCTACGCGGTTGCGAATCCGAGCACCGTTCCGCAGGCGTTGATGCACAACCTCAAGCACAACCAGGTCCTGCATGAACGGAATCTCATTCTCACCGTGGTTTTCCAGGACGTGCCCTGGGTGCCGGCGTCTGAGCGGGTTGCGGTGGAGCCACTCGGACCGGGCTTCTGGAAGGTACAGGTCAACTACGGCTTCAAGGACACGCCCGACATTCCAAAGGCATTGGCGTCATGCAAGTCCGATGCGCTGCCGATCAATCTCTTCGAGACCACCTATTTTCTCAGCCGGGAAACCGTGGTTCCCACCCGAAGGGCCGGCATGGCGCATTGGCGCGAGGGGCTGTTCGCACTCATGTCCCGCAATGCCGGGAACATCGCGGACTTCCTTCGGCTGCCCAACAACTGTGTGATCGAACTGGGAACCCGGGTTCAGATCTGACTGGCGGCCCAGCTGGAAGCCGGAGTGGTCAGTCGTTTGGAAGCTCCCTGGAAGCGGCCCTCGTGCCGCTCGCCGGATGACAGGTCAGCGGCAGCCCGATGAGGCTGCGCGCACGCCGAACCAAACCGGCTCGAAGTGCTCCAATGTCGCAATGGCACGAAAACAAGCATCGACATCCCCCTGGCCCGACATCGGCGCAAAGATGAGCTCTGCCACCAAGGCCCTAGTCCTCCAGGGCGGCGGTGCACTCGGGTCCTATCAAGGCGGCGTTTACCAGGGTCTGTTCGAGCAGGACAGCGATCTCGACTGGGTGGCCGGCGTCTCCATCGGAGCCATCAATGCCGCGCTGATCGCCGGCAATGCTCCCCGGGACCGCGTCGAGCGCCTGGTGCGGTTCTGGGACCTGTTGTCGTCCGGCCCCGCCCAGAGCATCCCCCGGCAATTGGGCGATCGCGCGGCCCTGAATCAATGGAGCGCGATCTCGGCCATGATGCTCGGGATCCCCGGTTTTTTCAGACCGCGTCGCGACCCGACACTCCTGCTGGGCGGGGCGGCGCCCCTGCTGAGTTATTACGACACGTCGCCGCTCAAGGCGACGCTGGAGAGCCTGGTCGACTTCGACCGCATCAATCACGGCAAGACCCGACTCAGTGTCGGCGCGGTGAACGTGCGCACCGGCAATTCCATCTACTTCGACAACAAGGTCCAGAAGATCGGCGTGGAGCACATCATGGCCAGCTGCGCGTTGCCGCCGGGTTTTGCCCCGGTGAGCGTCGATGGAGACGACTACTGGGACGGCGGGATCGTCTCGAATACGCCGCTGCAGTACGTGCTGGACTCCCATCCACGCTCACAGCGACTGGTCGTTCTGCAAGTCGACCTGTTCAGTGCACGCGGCGCGATGCCCACAACGCTGTCCGAAGTGGCCGAACGGCAAAAGGACATCACCTTTTCCAGCCGCACCCGGATGAATACCGATGTGGTGGCCGGCAACGTCAACCTGCAGCAGGCGGTGGCCGACCTGATCGGCAAGCTGCCGCCGCGGTTGCGCGACCAGCCCAGCGTCGCCGCCCTGCGCTCGCAGATGACATCCCAGCCGATCGACATCATTCACCTGATCTACCGCGACAAGGCCTACGAGCTGGACTCCAAGGACTACGAGTTCTCGCGCACCACCATGACCGAGCACTGGGAGGCCGGCGCGCGCGATGTGCGCAATGCCCTTTCACATCCCGAGTGGCTGCAGAGCGAAACGGCCAGCGGCGTGACGACTTTCGATCTGACGGAGCCGAACGTCGTGCAGGTGCGACGCCCCGCGCAGAATGTCAAGGCCAGCACGGTCCGGATCGTCAAGGAAGCGACCTGACTCAACGCAGCGGGTCTGGCACACCTCACTCCACCTTGATCTGAAGTTTCAACCAACCGGACCCCAATGAATATTGCCGACATCAGGCGCCAGGCCTTCGCCATGCCGCTGACCAGCCCGGCGTTTCCGCCAGGACCCTACCGGTTCATGCGGCGCGAGTTTCTCGTCATCACCTACCGCACGGACATGGACGCGCTTCGCGCCGCGGTGCCCGAGCCGCTGGAAGTGGTGGAACCGCTCGTCAAGTACGAGTTCATTCGCATGCCGGACTCGACCGGCTTTGGCGACTACACCGAATCGGGGCAGGTGATCCCGGTGCAGCTTCGCACGTCTGCCGGCCTGGAAAAAGGCGCCTATGTGCACGCGATGTACCTGAATGATCATCCGCCGATCGCCGGCGGCCGCGAACTCTGGGGTTTTCCGAAGAAGCTGGCCTCGCCCATGCTCGATTACGAGACCGACACACTGGTCGGCACGCTCGACTACGGCAAGGTCCGCGTCGCCACGGCGACGATGGGCTTCAAGCATCGCGCGCTGGAACCCGGGCCGATTCTGGCGGGCATCGCGCAGCCCAACTTCCTGTTGAAGATCATTCCGCACGTGGACGGCACGCCGCGCATCCTGGAACTGGTGCGCTACTACATGATGGATGTGACGCTGCATGGCGCATGGACGGGGCCGGCGGCGCTCGAGCTGCATCCGCACGCGCTGGCACCCGTCGCCGACTTGCCGGTGCTCAAGGTGGAGGCCGCGGTTCATTACATCGCCGACATGACTCTGGCGCTGGGCACAGTCGAACACGACTACCTCGCGTGATTTCACGCATCATGTCCTCAAACACCCAAGGAGTTCCCCAATGCAGCTGAAAGACAAGGTCGCCTTCATCACCGGCTCGGCCAGCGGTATCGGCAAGGAAATTGCGATTGTCTACGCGCAGGAAGGCGCGAAAGTGGTGATTGCCGATCTCAACAAGGAGGCGGCGGATGCCACCGCAGCCGAGCTGAAGGCGACCGGTGCGCAGGCGCTGGGCGTGGCCGTCGACGTCACCAACGAGGACCAGGTCAACGCGGCCGTCGAACAGGCAGTGGCGGCTTTCGGCGGCATCGACATCCTGATCAGCAATGCCGGCATCCAGATCGTCCATCCGGTGGAGGAGTTCACCTTCGCGGACTGGAAGAAGATGCTGGCCATTCACCTGGACGGCGCCTTCCTCACCACCAAGGCCTGCCTCAAGCACATGTATGCGCAGGGCCGCGGCGGCAGCATCATCTACATGGGTTCAGTCCATTCGAAGGAAGCATCGGTGCTGAAAGCGCCTTACGTCACGGCCAAGCACGGACTGATAGGCCTGTGCAAGACGGTGGCCAAGGAAGGCGCGAAGCACAACGTGCGTGCCAACGTCATCTGTCCCGGCTTCGTTCGCACGCCGCTGGTCGAAAAGCAGATTCCCGAGCAGGCCAGGACGCTGGGCATCACGGAGGCGGAAGTCATCAGGAACGTGATGCTGAAGGAAACGGTGGACGGCGAGTTCACCACCACCGAGGACGTGGCACGGGTGGCTTTGCTGTTCGCGGCCTTCCCCAGCAACGCGCTCACCGGCCAGTCGCTGGTCGTGAGCCACGGCTGGTTCATGCAATAGCAGTCAGCGGCCCCCGCCGCTCACCGCCGCTGGGAGCCTGGCCTCAGTTGCCGGCCAGTTCAGGCGTCAACACCGGACCGGTGCCGCTGAAGCGATCCAGCGCAAGATAGATCACGGGGGTGATGTACAGGGTGACCGCCTGGGAAAAGATGAGACCCCCGACCACGGCAAGACCCAGCGGCTGGCGCAGTTCCGCGCCGGCGCCTATTCCCAGTGCGATCGGCAGCGCGCCCATCAGCGCCGCCAGCGTTGTCATCATGATGGGCCTGAAGCGCAGGATGCAGGCCTCGCGGATGGCTTGCGGCGCCGCCATCCCACCGTGACGCTGCGCGTCGAGCGCAAAGTCGATCATCATGATCGCGTTCTTCTTCACGATGCCTATGAGCAGCAGGATACCGATCGTCGCGATCAGGGTCAGATCCTGTCCGAACAGCATCAGGGTCGCCAGGGCACCCACCGCGGCCGACGGCAGGCCCGCGAAGATCGTGATCGGGTGGATGTAGCTTTCATACAGCACGCCCAGCAGGACGTAGATCACCAGCAACGCCGAGATGATCAGGATCGCCTGGCTGCCCTGTGACTTCTTGAAGACCGCCGCGTCTCCGCCATAACTGGTGATGATAGACACCGGCATGCCGATCGATTCGCGCAGCTGGTCGAGCCGGGCTGTCGCATTCCCGAGAGCCGCGCCGGGAGCGAGGTTGAACGACACGGTCACCGCCTGCAGCTGGCCGACGTGGTTGATCGAGGTCGGGCCCACCGTACGGGTGACGGTTGTGAAAGCCGACATGGGCACGAGGGACCCCGAGCTGGAGCGCACGTAGATCCGGCCCAGCGCGCTTTCATCCTGCTTGTCGTCGGGCGTCACCTCCATGATCACCTGGTAGCTGTCCGTGGGCAGGTAGATGGTCGAGATCTGGCGCTCACCGAACGCGCTGTACAGGGCCGTGCGGATGGCGTCGATCGAGACACCGAGCGAATTGGCACGGTCCCGGTCGATGTTCAGCTGCGCCTGCAGCCCGCGCAACTGGGCATCGCTCGTCACGTCGCGGAACAGGGGATCGGGCCGGAGCCGATCCTGCAGCTTGATCGCCCAGTCGTTGAGTTCGTCGGCCCTGACACTTTGCAGGATGTACTGGTATTGCGCCTTGCTCGGACGCCCGCCGAGCTGCAGGTTCTGGATCGGGCGCATGAAGACGCTGATGCCGGCCACGTCACGGAGCTTGCGCCGCAGGCCCTCGATCACCTGCTTCATCGGCTTTCTCTCGCCGCGGGGCTTCAGGGTCACGAACATCCGGCCGGTGTTCTGGGCGCCGCTGCCGCCGTTGAACGAGCTCACTGCGGCGACGTTGGGGTCGGCGCGCATGACGGCGGCGGCCCGCTCCTGCAGGCGGACCATCTCGGGGAAGGAGGTGTCCTCGGCCGCTTCGGTGCTCACGGTGATCTGGCCGATGTCTTCCTCGGGGAAGAAGCCCTTGGGAATCACGACGAACAGCCACACGGTCGCGATGAACGTCAGCAGCGCCACCGCCAGCACCGTGCGGCGATGCGCCAATGCACTGTCGAGGCTGCGCGTGTACCAGCGCAGCATGGCAACGAAGCCGCGCTCGAATGCGCGCACCAGGAGCCCGGGCGGCTTCTTGTGCGCCTCGTCGGTGAGGAAGCGGCTCGCGAGCATCGGCACCAGGGTCAGCGAGACGAACGCAGACACCAGGATGGCCAGCCCCACGACGACGGCGAACTCGTGGAACAGCAGGCCGATCACGCCGGGCATGAAGAAGACGGGGATGAAAACCGCCACCAGCGAGGTCGAGATCGAGATGATGGTGAAGCCCACCTCGCGCGAGCCGCGCAGCGCCGCCTGGAACGGCGGTTCGCCATGTTCCACGTGGCGGATGATGTTCTCCAGCATCACGATGGCGTCGTCCACCACCAGGCCCACGGCCAGCGTCAGGCCCAGCAGCGACACGTTGTCCAGGCTGTAGTTCAGGCCCCACAGCAGCGCGACCGCCCCCACCAGCGACACTGGCAGCGACAGTGTCGGGATCATGGTAGCCACGAAGCGCCGCAGGAACAGGAAGATCACCAGCACCACCAGTGCGATGGTGCCCATCAAGGTCAGGGTGACGTCATGCAGCGCCTCGCGCACCGAGATGGACCGGTCGTTGACCGGCACCATGTGCACCGATTGCGGCATCTGGGCCCTGAGCGTGGGCAACACCGCCTTGACGGCATCGACGACCCGCACGGTGTTGGCGCCGGGCTGGCGCAGGATGGCCAGCGTGATCGACGGTTCGCCATTGAGGTTGGCGTAGGTCTTGAGGGTCTCGACGCTGTCCTCGACATTGGCGATGTCCTTGAGCCGCACCGGGTTGCCCCCCCGGTTGGCCACGATCAGGTCGGCAAACTCGGCGGCGTTGCGCAGTTGCTTGTTGGCCTGCAGCGTCAGCATCTGGCGCTTGCCGTCGAGCGTGCCGACCGGCGTGTTGACGTTGGCCAGGCGCAGGGCCGTGGACAGCTCGTCGAGGCTGATATTGCGAACCGCGAGGGCCTCGGGGCGGACCTGAACCCGCACTGCGAAACGTTTGGTGCCGAAGACGTTGACCTGCGCGACGCCGTCGATCGTCGACAGGGTCGGCGAAATCAGGTGCTCCGCGTAGTCCTGCAGATCCGACGGTGCCACCGATGGCGATGTCAGGGCGACCAGCAGCACCGGCGCGTCGGCCGGGTTGACCTTGCGATAGGCCGGCGGCAGGGTCATGTCCGTCGGCAACGACCGCTGCGCCCGCAGCAAGGCAGCCTGCACGTCCAGCGCCGCCCCGTCGATGTTGCGGCCCTCGGCGAATTCGAGCGTGAGCGAGGTCACGCCGAGCGTGCTGACCGAGCTGATGAGGGACAGGCCGGGAATGGTCTGAAACTGCTTTTCCAGCGGCAGGGCGACCGACGTGGCCATCGTCTCCGGGTTGGCCCCGGGCAGCACGGCAAAGACGTTGATCACCGGTGTGTCATAGCTTGGCAGTGCCGCCACCGGGATGTTGCGGTAGCCGATCACACCCCCGATCACGAGCGCCGCATTGAGCAGGACCGTCGTCACGGGGCGACGGATGAAAAGCTCGGACAGGTTCATCGCGTTGGCGCGCGGCCCAGGCTGCCTGCGCGTGGCGCATCGGAAGGCTTCGCGCCCGCGCCCATGGACGCTGCAGCCGCCGGCTTGACAGCACCCTCGCGGGAACGCTCGAAGACCGGCGAATCGGGTCTGAGGTTCTGCCGGCCGTCCAGGACCACGAGTTCGCCGTTGCGCACCCCCGTCACGGCCGCGTCGTCGCCCCGGGATTCCAGCACCTTGACCGGCCGCAGCACGGCCCTGTCCTGCTCCACCACGTACACGATGGGGCCGCGCACGCTTTGAATGATGGTTCCCAGCGGAATCACGATCGCATCCTTCAGCGTGCCCGAATCCATGGCGACATTGACGAAAGCGCCGGGCCAGAGCCGGCTGGCCCGGTTATCGAAGCGTGCTTTCACCTTGACCGTTCCCGACCCCGCGTCGATGGCGCTGTCGACAAACTGGAGCCGCCCCGTCAGCTCGGCTCCGCCTTCAGGCAGTCTGGCGACGACCGCTGCACGGGAGTCCTTGAGGGCGGCCAGCAGACTGCCAAGATAGCGCTGCGGCAGGCTGAACGACACGTCGATCGGGTCGAGCCGGGTGATCGTGACCAGCGTGGTCTGGTTGGCCTGGACGGCCGTGCCGGGATAGACCGTGACCGCGCCCACCCGGCCGCTGCTGGGCGCCGTCACCTTGGCATAGGACAAGGCAACCTGCGCGGCATTCAGGGCCGCCCGATCGCCCTCGACCGAAGCGACCTGGGATTCGACGGTGGTCTGGTTGGCGTCGACAGCGCCCTGCGAAACGAAGTTCTGTGCCAGCAGTTCGCGGCTGCGGGCCAGTTGCCGCCGGGCGTCCGCCAGCGCCGCTTCGTCCTTGGCCACTTGCGCGCGCATCTTGGCGACGTTGGCCTCGTCGCTGCGCGAATCCAGCGTGAACAGCAGGTCGCCGGCCCGCACGAACTGGCCTTCCTTCACGTGGGCGCGGGTGGCCACGCTCGTGACCTGCGCCTTCACGTCGACACTTGAAATGGGCGCGGCCGTGCCGATGGCCTGCAGAACGACGACAAAGTCCTGCTGGCGGGCCGGCACCGTGGTGACCGGAACCGCGGGCGCCGACGCCGCGCGGCGGGGCGCTGAGGCGGCCCCGTCGGCCGCGGCCTGGGTGCCTTCGGACTTGCCGCTGCAACCCACCAGAAACGCAGTGCACAAGGCCAGCTGGGCCAGCAGGAGCTTCAATAACCAGCCACCTGCACCAGATGAGGCTGCTGCAGTAGCGATCAATGGGAAGGGCGTCGACGTCCCGTTCTTCATCCGGCGAAAAGAGTGAACTCCAGAGGCGTAAAGCTTAGGCCAACTGTTGTCACTCTTTATGTCTGTTTTGCAAAAGATGCGCCGTTATTGCGCGAATACGTCGCTTCGTCAAACGCGATCCGCTGTTGGCGCGCATCCCTACAATCGCGCGATGGCGGCCCGCGACAAGTTAGTACCCATCATCGTGGCGTTCCCGCTGTTTCTGCAGAACCTCGACACCTCGGTCATGGCGACCGCGCTGCCCAGCATCGCCCGGTCGCTCGACGTGGACGCCCTGCAATTGAACCTGGCGATCACCGCCTATCTGCTGAGCCTGGCGGTCTTCCTGCCATTGAGCGGGTGGTTCGCCGATCGTTTTGGCGCCAAGCCCGTCTTCTGCTTCGCGATAGCCTGTTTTTCGCTCGGCTCCGCCCTGTGCGGTGTGGCCGATTCCCTCATGTCCCTGGTGCTGTTCCGCATCATCCAGGGCCTGGGCGGCGCCATGATGGTCCCGGTGGGGCGGCTGATCCTGCTGCGGCGGGTTCCACCGGCTGCCATGGTCGCCGCGATGGTCTGGTACACGGTGCCGCCGGCGATCGGCCGCATGGTGGGCCCGCTGTTCGGCGGCGCCATCGTGACCTGGACCTCCTGGCGCTGGATCTTCCTGGTCAATGTACCTTTCGGCTTGCTGGGGATCGCGTTGGCCGCGCTTTTCATAACCGACTCGCGCGAGGCAAACGCGCCGGTGCCGTTCGACCTCACGGGCTTCGTGCTGCTGGCCCTGGGGCTGACCGGCTTGCTCGGCGGACTGGAGACCGCAGGCAAGCCGTTCGTCACCGCCTGGCTGCCGTGGGCACTGGCCGGGCCTGGCGCACTGGCCCTGGGCGCCTATTTCCTGGCAAGCCGGCGCAAGGCGAATCCGATCATCGACCTGCGAGTTCTGCGATTCAAGACCTACCATGCCTCCATCATTGGCGGCACGCCGCTGCGCGTTGCCATCGGGGCCTCCCCTTTCCTGCTGCCGCTGATGCTCCAGCTCGGCTTCGGCCTGTCGGCGCTGGACTCGGGCCTGCTGACCGTCGCGACCGCGGTCGGCGCGCTCGCCACCCGGGCCATCATGACCCAGGCGATCCGACGCATCGGCTTCCGCTCGCTGCTGCTCGCCACCACTGTATTGACCAGCCTGTGCTACATGACTTATGGCTTGTTCGGGCCGGCTACGTCGCATGCGCTGATGTTCTTCGCCATGTTGATCGGCGGCCTGGTCAACTCGATGGGCATGATCGCGCTGCAGACCCTGGGCTTCTCGGAAATCCCCAAACCGCTGATGAGCCATGCGACGGCCCTGTCGAGCATGGCACAGCAGGTCTCTCTGAGCTTTGGCGTGGTGCTGGGCGCGTTCCTGGTCAGCGCGGCGGCCTGGTGGCATGGCAGGGACTCCGGGCACCTGGCGGCGCCTGATTTTTCGCCAGCGTTCATCTTCATCGGCGTGACCACCCTGCTGTCGCTGTTCTTTTTCACCCGGCTGCATCGCGACGAAGGCGCCGGAATGCGCTGACGTCAGCGCTGGCGTCGCATTCATGTGCCGGGCACGCCGTCCGGTGGCCGGATCCGGGTCTTCTTCACGACCCCCGAAGGCGCAAACAGGATCACGAATTCAGTCGGCGCGCCTGTTGCCGTTCTCGAACCCTTGTCTCGATAGACCCACACTTCGTATCCGCTGTCGAACCTGATCCCGGTCGCTTTTCCGAGCGCCGCCTTGACGTCGGACCTGGTGCTCCGGCCGGCCACGACGGTGTCTTTGGCGGCTTGCGCCGACATGCTTTCGGGCAGGGAAAACGCAGCCGCGCCATCGGAGTTCAAAAGACCTCCCGGCCCCGCACATCCCGCCAGCCCGGCGCCCAATGCGCAGGCGAGACTAGCGCGGCGAAGGGCCTTGGCTGGCCTGTGCATCATTGTTGTCGTCCATGTATTCAAACTCGACCAGGGTGTCGTCGGGCCAGCTGCGGTCGCCCAGCGGCAGGAAGTAGGTGCGATCGACCAGGACCTCGCAGTCGCAAAAGGGGAGATCCTCGTTCAGCCCGGGATCGTCGCTCGCCGCTGCGTACAGCTTGTCGACCGGCAGGATCTCCCGGCGCTGACCGGCCGCCAGCGTGACGCTGAACAAGGGACGGTCCGCAAAAAATAGGTATCGGGCATCCTTTCGCTCGCAATAGCCCAGCGCGTCCGATAACGCGTTCGCGATCCGGCCGATGACGGAGCGGGTGTTCGAAACCAGATCCGCTTCCAGACCGACCTGACATTCCAGGCGAAGATCCCCGAGCCGCCGCGCATTCGGGGGGATGCCCGGTGTACGGATCTCGGTGCGCCATGTCATGCTGCGCGACTTTCGATTCGGCGTCACCACGGCATTTTCAGCCAGGGCCTGCTGATTGCGCTCCAGCGTGAACGTGTCGTCCTGCGCTATTGGCACCGGAATCTCGACGGTTTCTCCAACCACCTCCAGCACGATGCCGTTCATGTTGGTATCGCGCCGGCGCGGCAGCAGCTTGAAGCGCAGCGATGCATTCGGCGCCATGCTGTGCAGCCGCTCGAAGAGGTCCATCCCCTTGATCATCTTGCGATAGGACTTCTCGACCGAGTCTTTCGGCGATGCGGTGATGGTGACCTGGGGGAGGACGAAGTTGCCGTTTCCGTTTTCCTGCGCGCATGCGGCTGCGCACCCCAATGCCAACGCGATCGGCATTGCTGCGCTGGGAAGAAACGCTAATCTTTCGAGCAGCTGCCCGGCCGGCATGGCTGAGTAACGATCAGGTCAGGTCAGGTCAGGGCGTCGCCGCTGTCACTTCTTCTTGTCGACCTCGCTGCCGATCACGCCGCCTACTGCAGCCCCGCCCACCGTGCCAATGGCGCTGCCGCCCGTGAGAACGGAGCCTCCGACAGCACCGACGCCGGCACCGACCGCAATGTTCCTGTCGCGCTCCGACATTCCGGCACAGCCGCTCAGGCCTGCCAGCGCTACAGCAGCCAGCGCACTGGCCGTAAGAGTCTTGATCGTGTTCACTTCGTGCCTTTCGGGGGCTGGCGTGCGCCAGCCTCTCCGGTTACCCTAGGCGAAAAGCGAAGTGCCGAATGTCGGGCTTCATCGCCAGCTTGTGTAGGACCGCTGCTCTCGGTATGAGAGGCTGCAGGGGCTGTCGCTGATTACCTTGACTCGACCACGTGATGGGTGGGGTGGTCATCGACAAGGCGGTCGAGGACCGCTTCGACCACGATGCGGGTGTGGCGCGCGATCATTGCCAGCACAAAGGCGATATAGATCGAGAACATCCAGTCCATACCCCGACCGGCATGGACAAGCTGCCAGGGCTGCCGCTGCCCGAGGCCCTGCTGCACCCGGGGCTGCGGGTGTCCGGAATTGCCTACTTTGCATTCGACACAGCCTTGTTGAAAGCGGCCCGGCTACGCGGCTGTGCAGTGATCGACGGCGGCACCATGGCGGTCGGCCAGGCCGTGGGCGCGTTCCGCCTCATCACCGGCTTGGAGCCTGATGCTGCACGCATGAACAAGCATTTCCGCCGACTCGTGGCAGGGAGCGATCGCAGGGCTGAGGTTTCGGTCCCCAGCAGGTGATCGCGCGGGTCACGCCGCGCCTAAGCCCGGGCCACCGGCCCTCCTGCTACTTGTGCTTCGGATCCGGCGCATCCCGCAACCCATCGCCCAGCAGGTTGAACGTAGTCAGCCAGCGGTCGCCTTTCGTACCGTAGCATTGCTTCTTCCCTTACAAGAGAAACATTAGCGCAGCCACTAACGTAGGCGCCAGCGCCCCGCATAGCAGTCCCCCAGCACCGATGGACTCGTCGTTGAATCCTTTCCTGAGCAGCGCAACGCCGGCCGGGTTAGGGGCGTTGGCAATCACAGTAAGGCCCCCGCCTGCCACTGCCCCCGCCACCAACATGTACTTCGCAGCATCTGACATCCCCTCTGTCAAAGAGCCGAGGTAGGTGAGCGCCGCGTTGTCGGTGATTGCCGTGAGGCCAAGCGCGCCAAAGAACAGCGCCGTGGGCTGCAGGCTCGATACGATGGGCTGCAGCCACCACTGCTGCATCCCGCCAAGCACCACCAGGCCGGCCAGGAAGAACGCGACAAGCAAGGCCTCCTTGAGAATGAGCTGGTTCTGATACCGGGCGTAGGCCTGCGTAAAGCCCAGGAAGAGCATGAAGAGGCCAAGAAATATCACAGGGTGATGCGCGAAGGCGACCACGCCAACGAGGAATGCGAGGTGGATTGCCCTCACGAGTGTCGGCACGCGCAGTTCCTCGACGGTCTTGGATGGCTTGCCGCCAAGATGTCGGCGAAGAAGAAAGGTGATGGCCGTCGCGTTAATCAGCACTGCGACGGCGGCTTTCCATCCAAAGGTGGCGGCCATGAACGCGCTACTCCAGTTCCAGGTGGTCGCGACCATGAGGACTGGAGGCGCGGCGAATGAAGTCAGGGTGCCACCGATGGACACGTTCACGAACAAAGCCCCGAGGGCGCCGTATTTCAGCCACTCCGGCATGCCGGCTCTGAACACAAGCGGCGCAAGCATCAGCGCGGCGAGCGTCATTGCCGCCGGCTCGGTAATGAGAGAGCCAATCAGCGGTACGACTGCAAGGCAGAGCCAAACTTGCGCGACTGCCGTATCTAGCGGCATCCATTTGGCCAGGATGGCAACAAGCGCTTCAATTGACACCAGCACAGGCCGGGAAGCGGCCACCACCATGATGACAAAGACGAACAGAGGCTCGATGAACTGCCGCGTCTCAGCGTACTCAAGGGCCTTCTCGCCGCCTGAAACCACAGCCATGACCCCGATGAGCACGAACGCCCAGAAGCCGAAGACCACCTCGACCTCGCCCAGCAGGTGAAGCAGGCCCGCGTGCCTCGGAATTCGGTGGGCCAGTTGCTCGAAAAACTTGGTGGCAACGGTGTGCAGGAGCGCCAGCCCGAAGGCCACCGCTGCAATGACGTCGATGGTTTCCATCGCTATGCTTCAGCACGGTATGAGAACAGGCACGGGGCTGGTCCTCGGAAACGTCGTTGCGTGAGTAATGGGGCGAGGACTGTCGGCATTGGGCCGGCACGACCAGTTCCTTGCGTTTTCCATCTCACAGGAGGCCTGTTTTCCGGAAGGCTCTGCCGACCCAGCAATCCAGAAAATCACTTCCCCGCGAACCTGCACAGCAAGACTCCCCGATCGAAGGGTCGAGGATAACAGCGCCGCCAAGTTCTCTCAAACAAGATTCGCCAGGCGCTTGCCCCAACGACACAATACAGCCATGTCGACGAAAGTGACTCCGAGATTGGTACCCGCGCACAATCGATCGACCTGGCTGTTTGCGCTGGGCTATGTCGTCGCGTATCTGGTGCTTGATTGGGCCAGCTACATCCGGCCGTTGCAAGGCCTCAACATTACCCCCTGGAATCCGCAGCCCGCGCTCGCCATCGCCCTGCTGATCTGGAGCCGGCGCTGGATCTGGCTGGTTTGGGCAGCGTTGGTTGGCGCTGAATTGGTCGTACGTGGCATTCCCGTGAACTGGCTCGGCGCGCTAACCGCCACGGTCGCACTGAGCTTGACCTACGCCGCCATCGCGCAGGCACTCTCACAACGTACCGACTTATCCCACCCATTTGCCACCCGCAAGGATCTTGGCTGGTTTGCGGCCATCGTCACTATCGGTTCGCTGGTAAGTGCCGTCCTCTACGTCCTGGCGTTCTCTGCCGCCGGATTTGGTCCGGATGGCTCCATCTACGGCGCGATCGCCAGGTACTGGGTCGGCGACGCTGTCGGGTTGGTAGTGACTCTCCCCATCTTGCTGATTCTGGTGGATCGACCGAGCCGCGCCACACTTGTCTCCACGCTCAGGAGCGGGCCGTGGTGGATGACTGCGGCGCTGACCTGCGTTTGCCTGTGGATCGTTTTTGGAAGGGGGGAGCAGGATTACTTCAAGTTCTTCTACCTTCTGCTGCTCCCAGTCGTCTGGGCGTCAGCGCGGTTTGGTGTGGCCGGCGCAGTCTTGTCCTCGCTTGTCACACAGCTCGGCCTGATCGTGGGTGCGCAACTGGCGCTGCGCCATGACCTCACGGTATTCGAACTCCAGGCGCTCATGGCTGCGGCGACCATGACGGCATTGCTGGTGGGCGTTCTCGTGGACGAACGCGCACGGGCAGCTGCGGAATTGCGCAGCAGTCTACGTTTTGCCGCGGCGGGCCACATGGCCGCCGCACTGGCCCATGAGCTGAGCCAGCCGCTCACGGCCCTGAACAATTACGCCCACGCATGTCGTACCCTCACAGGGGGGGCGGGGAGCCTGGACGGCCCTCAACGGGAACAACTTTCCGAGATCATGGAACGCATCGCCGCCGAGGCGCAGCGCGCGGGCGACGTCGTCAAGCGACTTCGGGACTTTTTCAAGAGCGGGATCATCTCACTGCAACTGGTTCGACCAGAAACTACAGTCCGGGAGGCCGTGGAAGCTCATGTTGAGTTCGCCGAACGGGTGAGCGTGGTGATCGCCAGCGAGTTGGACTCCGATTTGCCGCCGGTATGGCTGGACCCCCTGCAGATTGCCGTGGTGCTGCGCAACCTGATCGCCAACGCGATCGAGTCGGCGTCTTCGGCTCTGTCGGACAGGCGGGTTGTTGTGCGGGCAACTCTCGATCGGGGACGGCTGCTGGTCGAGGTGCAAGATAGTGGCCCCGGAGTCGACCCGGCCAGGCTGCACAACCTGTTCGATGCCTTGCCATCAGGCAAGCCGGGCGGGCTGGGGGTTGGCCTGAGCATCTGCCGGGCAATCGTGGAAGCCCACGGTGGCAAACTCTGGGCAGAGTCCGGCCCCGGCGGGTATTTCTTCTTCCTTTTGCCTATTGACAACAATGAGTCCAGCGCAGCCGAGCACACATCGTGAGACCGTATTCATCGTCGATGACGATGCGTCGGTGCGCGATTCCCTGTCGCTGATGCTCAGTCTGCAGGGGTATGCCACGGCGACGTTCGCGAGTGCCGAGGATTTTCTGGGTTCGTTGCAGCCCGATTGGCGGGGGTGCGTCGTAGCCGACATCCGCATGCCCGGAATGTCCGGGCTGGAACTGCAAGAGAGCTTGCGCGGCCGGCATCCCAAGCTTGCGGTCATCATTGTGACTGCGCACGGCGATGTCGCTGCGGCCCGCCGGGCCTTCCTGAGCGATGCCATCGACTTCATCGAGAAACCATTCAATGCCGACCAGATCATCGATGCCGTCGAAAAGGCCAGGGAGCGAGTGCTCATCGGCGATGCCAGCGACACAGCCACGGACGCAATCAAGGCCGCCCGCCAGAAGCTTTCCGAGCGCGAACGACAGGTCATGGACTTGATGATCAAAGGGCTGCATAACCGCCATATCGCCAAGGAGCTTGGCATCAGCCCGCGAACCGTTGAAGTTCACAAGGCGCGGGTGATGGAAAAGCTGGGTGTCAAGAACCTGGTGGACTTCGTGCGCCTCGTCGATTGCTCCCCCACCTGATCCGCCCCAAGCAGTCGGGGTACCGCATGAGCCCGTACGTGTAGCCCGTACGGGACTCCCGGATTTATTTCTGCGACGTCGACCGATACCCTCCTGACATTCAAGGAGATTCGTGTGTCCGCTGCAGCAAGTCCTGCCAAGGAACCCTATCGCATCGCCGAATGCCGGTGATGCGCAAGCTGTGGCTGATGCTGTTGCCGGAACTCGGGCAGTTTCCCCCGCCCGATCAGGCTCAGGCCCTTGAAAAGGCTCGCGAAACCGATCTGGACATTCTCGAATTGCTCGGCGTGGCCTTCGGGCTTGTGCTGGTCACTGCCGCCACACAGTACGCGCTGCCGGATCGATCCTTGCCGTCCCGGTTCGCCGCGGCACTCCTCAATTTCATCATAGCGGTTCCCCTGATCGCCCTGGCGGTGGCGCCGTTTCACATCCGGCGCCTGCGGCGCGGACTGCGCGGGCAGCTCAAGCTGCGCGAACAAAAAACATGAACAACACGATCCAGTGGATCGGGGCTGGCATCTTCGCCGTCGCGATTCTCCACACCTTTTCGACGAAATTCTTCGAACGAATGGCGCATGAGCGTCCGCACCACGCCGGCGCCTGGCACTTACTGGGTGAGGTTGAAGTCGTCTTCGGCTTCTGGGCGATGGTGCTGGTCATGGCGATAGCGGCATTTCTGGGCACGCAGACGGCGACCAGCTATCTCGACACGCGCAACTACACCGAGCCGATGTTTGTCTTCGCGATCATGGTTGTCGCGGGCAGCCGGGCCATCCTGCATTTGGCGCGTATGGCCGTGACGGCCGTCGCAAGAATGATTCCGCTCAGCGGGGCCGTCGGCTTGCACTTTGTCACGCTGTCTCTCGTGCCGCTGATGGGGTCACTGATCACAGAGCCGGCAGCGATGACGCTTGCCGCCTTGATGCTCAGCGACCAGATCTACCGTCACGGGGTGTCGAACAAACTCAAATACGCCACGTTAGGCGTTCTGTTCGTGAACGTGTCGATCGGCGGCACACTGACGCCTTTCGCGGCGCCCCCCGTACTCATGGTGGCTGCGAAATGGAACTGGGACCTCTGGCATATGTTGAGCCAGATCGGCTGGAAGGCGGCGCTCGCGGTCACTGTCAACGCGCTGGCCACGGCGCTGATCTTCAGGCGCGAGTTGACGCGGCTGCGTCCCGCCGACAAAGCCTCGAAGAGCCGGATGCCGGCCTGGGTGCTTGGCGTGCATGTTCTGTTCCTTGCGGGCGTCGTGACCTTCGCCCATCATCCGGCGGTCTTCATGGGACTGCTGCTGTTTTTCCTTGGTTTTGCGGTGGCTTATCCCCAGTTCCAGGATCGCCTGATGCTACGCGAGGGCTTGATGGTGGCCTTCTTCCTCGCGGGCCTGGTGGTGCTGGGCGGCCAGCAGCAGTGGTGGCTCGATCCCCTGCTGCGCGGCATGGACGCGACCACGGTGTACTTCGGCGCCACCGCGCTCACGGCCGTGACAGACAACGCGGCGCTGACCTATCTTGCCTCCCTGGTCGGCGGCCTGAGCGACGAGTTCAAGTATTCGGTGGTGACCGGCGCGGTCACCGGTGGTGGCTTGACCGTGATCGCCAACGCACCGAATCCCGCGGGGTTCTCGATCCTGCGCGGGCATTTCGACGACGGTGCCATCCACCCGATCGGGTTGCTGGTTGCGGCGCTGCTTCCGACGATCACGGCGATTCTGGCTTTCCGGCTGCTTTGAGGAGATCCTTATGGCGATGCAATGGTTACGCGAGCTCTGGGTCTGGTGGGACAGTCTTCCGAGAGACATGATGTTCTTCTTTTCGCTTCCCTTCATCGTCGCTGCAGCCGGGCTGCTGGCACACGAATACAGGCAGCGGATGCGTCGCTAACGCATCCGCGTTAATCCCTCTCACCTCGAGGAGCACCAAGCCTTGGTGATGCCCGAGATGCGACAAGCGCGCACTCTTGGCCGGAAAACTCAGCCGTGCAGCAGGGACGCCGCACCGCGCCGGGTCAACTATCGATAATCGAACATTACAGCCAGCTGGCAGCTTGTTTCGATGTAGAGCGGCTATGGAACAGCAAGTAGCGCGGCCTGCGTTCGGTCCTCTCGATGTTGCGACCTGCTTCGTCCCGACCTACTTGTGTTTCGGATCCAGCGCGTCCCGTAGCCCATCGCCCAGCAGGTTGAACGACAGCACCAGCAGGAAGATCGACACGCCCGGCCAGATCGCCATCCAGGGCGCCTGGTCCACAAAATTCTTGGCGGTATTGAGCATGCTGCCCCAGCTCGGCGCCGGGGGTTGCTGACCCAGGCCGAGGAACGACAGGCTGGCTTCGGCGATGACGGCCGCCGCGATGGCCAATGTCGATTGCACGATCAACGGCGGCAGCACGTTGGGCAGGATGTGCCGCAGTGCGATGCGCCAGTGCGGATTGCCCACGGCCCGGGCCGCCTCCACGAAATCTTCCACCTTCACGGCGAGCACCTGCGCGCGCGTGAGCCGGATGAACACCGGCGTGGCCGATACGCCGATGGCGATCATGGCATTGGTGAGGCTGGGGCCCAGGAAGGCGGCCAGCGCGATCGCCAGAATCAGGAAGGGCACCGCCAGCATCGAGTCGGTGAAGCGCGAAATCAGGCCGTCGGTCCATCCGCCCACATAAGCGGCCAGCAGCCCGATCGGCACGCCCAGCGCCATCGAGATGCAGACCGACACCAGGCCGGCCAGCAGCGAGGCGCGCGCGCCCCATATCACCCGCGACAGCACGTCGCGGCCGATCTCGTCGGTGCCGAACCAGTACTGGGCGCTGGGGGCCTTGCGCACCGCGCTCCAGCTCGTGGCCACCGGGTCATAGGGCGCGATGTACGGCGCGAAGAGGGCGATCACCACGAAGAAGATCACGATCACCAGGCCCAGCATCGCGCCGCGCCGGCGCAACAGCCGGCGCCAGGCGCGCTGGCCCGGCGTGGCACCGCGCTCAGTAACGACGGGAGTGAGGACGGCGCTCATTGCTCGCGTCCTGCTTGACGGGTTTGTCGTGCGTATCGCACGCTCCGCGCGTCGCGGCGGTCGGCACCCGGCAGAGGCTCATACTGTGACGGTCCGCGCTGCGCGCGGACTTCGCTGCGCTGCTTGGGCCGTGGGTCGCGCCGCAGAACTCGCTGCGCTCGCTTGGGGCGAGCTCCGCTCAAACACCCGCGGCGAGTCAGATCACGAAGCGCGCTACGCGCGCCTCCCCACGGGCCAAGCATCACAGCCGCCCCAGAAATCGCCTCCACCGGGCACCGCCCACCGCGACAGCCAGCTTGATATTCATTCGAAGGTGGCGCGCCAGCGTCGTTGTTGCAAAGGCGCGTGCGGACGGGCTGTGGCGCGCATTGAACGGAGCGGGCTTGCAGCCCGCGCAGTGAGTTCTGCGACGCGGGCGCAAGACGGGACAGCGCAGGTTCAGTCGGCGCCCCAGGCGCCGACCGCCTTGTCAGCGCGTCGCAGCCTGGCCGCGCGCGTCTTTGCTGCCCAGGTCCAGGAGAGCGATACAAGGGGGGGGGGCGAGAGATCACGCTAACCCCTCAGCCGCGGATTGACGAAGAAGTACGCCAGGTCCGCGAGCAGATTCAGGACGATGTAGACCGTGGAGGTAAACAGCACCACCCCCTGCACCACCGCGTAGTCGCGGTTGAATACGGCGTCGACGATCAGCTTGCCGAAGCCGGGAATCGAAAACACCTGTTCGGTCAGCACGGCTCCGGATAACAGCGTACCGAATTCGAGCGCGCCCAGCGTGATGATCGGCGTCAGCGCGTTGCGCAGCGCGTGCTTGAGCACCACGGTGCGCTCGTCCAGCCCCTTGGCGCGGGCCGTTCGCACATAGTCGGCGTTGAGGACCTGCAGCATCGCGCTGCGCGTGTGGCGCATCAGCACGGCGGCGATGGCGTTGCCCAGCACGAAGGCCGGCATGATCATCGCGGCCAGGTTGGCCTGGAGGTCCTCGAACGGGCTGACGTAGCCCGAGGCCGGCAGCCAGCCTAGCTGCACCGAGAACAGCAGGATCATCAGGATCCCCAGCCAGAAATTGGGCGTGGACAGGCCCCATAGCGCGATCACGTTGGCGGCGTAGTCCCAGACCGTGTCCTTGCCCACCGCCGACACGATCCCGGCCGGGATGCCGATCACCAGCGCGATCAGCATCGCGATGGCCGCCAGTTCCAGTGTCACCGGCAGCTTCTGCACGATCAGCCCCAGCACCGGCTCCTGGATGCGCAGCGATTCGCCCAGGTCGCCATGGGCGACGCCGGCGATCCAGTACCCGTAGCGCACCGGCAGCGACTCGTCCAGGTGCATCTTCTGGCGCAGATAGGCGATCACCTGCGGATCCTGGTCCTCTCCCGCCAGGATCGTTGCCGCATCTCCAGGCAGCAATTGCTGCAGCCCGAAGATAATGATCGTGACGAAAAAGATCGTCGGCAGGATCGCGGCGAGGCGCTTGATCAGGTACCTGGACATGCGGGAATTTCGGGTTGCGCCGCCCTGTTACATCTTCAGGTCCTGCACCCGGATCAGGCCGTCGGGCACCGTGCGCATGCCGGTCAGCTTCTTGTTGAAGGCCCAGAGCCAGTTGCGGTGGTACAGGTAGATGATCGGCCGTTCCTTCTCCACCTCGGCTGCCAGCGTCGCGAACACCTTGATCCGGCCGTTCTTGTCGAGCGTGGTGCGCGAGCGATTGAGCAGTTCATCCCAGTTGGCGCGGCACTCGCCGCTGTAGTTCAGCGGCTGCTTGCAGCCATAGAAACTGAACAGGTTGCCATCCGGATCGGCCCGGCCGCTCCAGGCCAGCACATAGGCGTCGAACAGGCCCTTGTCCGCCAGGTTCAGCGAGGTGGCGAATTCGGTGGCCTGGATCTTGACGTCGAAGCCGGCCTCCTTGGCCATGGCCTGCACCACCTGGGCGAGGCGCTGCGCGTCGGACGTGGTGGGCGTCATCAGGGTGAACGACGGGTTGGTGACACCCGCCTCCTTCAGCAGCGCCTTGGCGCGGGCGATGTCGCGCTTGGGGATCGGCACGTTGCGGGCATAGAAACCGTTGCTCGGCGGCACCCACTGATTGCCCGGCTCGGCCTCGCCGTCCATCGCCACCTTGACGATGCCGGCGCGGTCCAGCGACAGTTCGAAGGCCTCGCGCACGCGCGGGTCGCGGCCCAGCGGGTTCTTGTGCGCCAGGTCGCTCTTGCCGGTGTTGATGGTGATGCCTTGGTAGCCCAGCTCGGTGATGCGCGCAAGGGCGAGCTTGTTGTCCTTCTTGATCGAGGCCACGTCGGCGGGGGCGACGCGCTCGATGAAGTCGAGCTGGCCCGATCTCAGGTTGGCCAGGCGCACGGTGGCGTCCACGATCGGCTGGAAGGTGATCTTGTCGAAATGGATCCGGCCCTTGTCCCAGTAGTTGGCGTAACGCTCCAGGACGATGCGGTCCTGCGCGATGCGCTCGACGAACTTGAACGGCCCGGAGCACACCGGGTGGGTGCCGAAGTTGGTCGGCATGGCCTGCGCCGCCTTGGGCGAGACCATCATGCCGGCGCGGTCGGCCAGCACGGTGAGCAGCGGCGAAAACGGCGCGCTGAGGTTGAGTCTCACGGTCAGGTCATCGACGACGTCCACCGAGGTCACCGGCAACAGCTCGCCGCGCCGGTTCGAGCCGGCGATGTTCTTGTGGCGCTCGATGTTGAACTTCACGGCGGCGGCATCGAATTTCTCGCCGTCGTGGAAGGTGACGCCAGGGCGCAGCTTCATGGTCAGCGCCTTGTTGTCGGGCGACCACTGCCACGAGGTCGCCAGCTGCGGCACGATGTTGAGTTTCTCGTCGATATCGACCAGCTTGTCGCACAGCGACGCAAAGACGATGCGGCCGACGAAGCTGCGCGCCAGCGAGGGGTCGAGCACGTCCGGGTCTTCGGCCAGCCCGATCCGCAGCGTCTGGGCCGTGGCCGCTGCCGCGGCGAATGCCAGCGCCAGGGCCAGCAGGATTTTCTTTTTCATCGCGTCTTTCCTTTCCGGTTAAACATTGATCAAATCGATTTCAAACTCTTTGCCCGCGGGCGTGCCGCCCCGGCTGCTGCCCGTGCGAAATGCGCCCTGCAGCCGGACCAGCCTCTCGTTCACGGCTCCCCCGCTGGCTGCCACGCCGGCCGGCGGGGCGATCTCTTCCCAGAAGTGACAGGCCACCGAGTGGCCTGCCGTGGCCCGCAAGGCCGGCACCTCCTCGCCGCAGCGCTCGCGAGCATAAGGGCAGCGGGTGCGGAAGCGGCAGCCCGAGGGCGGCGTGATCGGGTTGGGCACGTCGCCCTGCAGCAGGATACGCTCGTGCCGCAGGCCCGGTTCGGGAATCGGTATCGCCGACAGCAGCGCCTGCGTATAGGGATGCCGGGGGCTGGCGAACAGGCTGCGCTTGTCGGCGTACTCGACGATGTGACCCAGGTACATGACGGCCACGTGCGAGGCGATGTGCTTGACCACCGCCAGGTCGTGCGCGATGAAGACATAGGCCAGGCCGAAGCGCCGCTGCAGGTCCTGCAGCAGGTTGACGATCTGCGCCTGGATCGACACGTCCAGCGCCGACACCGGCTCGTCGCACACGATCAGCCGGGGCTCGACGGCCAGCGCGCGCGCGATGCCGATGCGCTGCCGCTGCCCGCCCGAAAACTCGTGCGGGTAGCGCTGCAGGTACTGGGGCGCGAGCCCGACCAGGTCCATCAGCTCGGCGGCCCGTTCGCGATGCCGTCCGCGTGCGAGACCATGCAGCGCCAGAGGCTCCGTCAGCGTCTGCTCGACCGTCATGCGCGGATTGAGCGAGGAATACGGGTCCTGGAAGATCATCTGCAGTTCGCGCCGTCTGGCGCGCAACTGCCCCGGTGACAGCGACATCAGGTCCTCGCCGCCGAACCACACCTTGCCCGAGGTGGCGTCCAGCAGGCGCAGCACCAGCCGCCCGACGGTGGACTTGCCGCAGCCCGATTCGCCCACCAGCGCCATGGTGTCGCCGGTGCGCAGTTCGAAGCTCACGCCGTCCACCGCGTGCACGACCGCCGTCTGGCGGCCGAACATGTGCTGGTGGACCGGGAAATGCTTGACCAGGTTTTCCGCGCGCAGCAGTGCTGTCGACTTCCCGCTCATGCCGTCAGCTCCCGGGTTTCGGGCGGAATTTCCGCGAGATCATCCAGCGGCGCGCGCCAGCAGGCCGCTTCCTGGCCCTGCCCCATGTCCATCAAGGGCGGCTCCTGTTCGCGGCACCTGGCCACGGCGAACGGGCAGCGCGGCGCGAAGCGGCAACCGTGAACCTTTGTCATCGGCGTCGGCACCTGGCCATCGATGGCATGCAGCCGCTCCTGCTCCAGGTGCAGGCTGGGGATGGAGCCGAGCAGGCCGATGGTGTAGGGGTGCTGGGGATGGTCGAACAGACGCTGCACCGGGGCCCGCTCGACGATGCGCCCCGAATACATGACGACGACTTCATCGGCCAGCTCGGCCACCACCCCGAGGTCGTGGGTGATGAGGATGATGGCGGTGCCGGTTTCCTCGCGCAGCGTGCGCATGAGGTCCAGCACCTGCGCCTGGATGGTCACGTCGAGGGCGGTGGTGGGCTCGTCGGCGATCAGCAGTTTAGGCTCGCACGACAGCGCCATCGCGATCATCACGCGCTGGCGCATCCCGCCCGACAGCTTGTGCGGGTATTCGTCGATGCGCCGCTCGGGCGACGGTATGCGCACCCGCCGCAGCATCTCGATCGCATGGGTGCGCGCTTCTTCGGCGCTGACGTTGCGGTGCACGCGGATGCCTTCGATCAGCTGGTCGCCGATGGTGAAGGCGGGGTTGAGCGAGGTCATCGGCTCCTGAAAGATCATCGCCATGCGGTCGCCGCGCAGGGCGCGCATTTCCTCCGGCGTCAATGTCGCCAGGTCCCTGCCCTCGAAGCGCACCGAGCCCCCGCTGATGCGGCCCTGCCCTTTGGGCAGCAAGCCCATGATGGAAAGCGAGGTGACGCTCTTGCCGCAGCCCGATTCGCCCACGATGCCCAGCGTGCACCCCGGCTCGACCGAAAAACTGATCCCGTCCACCGCGGCGAACTCGCCGCCCTCCTCGAGGCGGAAGCTGGTGCGCAAGCCGCTCACTTCGAGCAGGGCGGTCATTGGCCGGCCCCGCGCTGTCGGGAATGGAAGCGCTCGATCTCGGCCTCGATCACGGCGCGGTCGGTGATGCCGCCGGGACGCTGTCGCGACGGCAGGCAGGCGGTGAAGGGCTGGTAGCGCTCCAGGCTCTTGCCGTAGAGCCGCTGCAATTCCTGAATCGGCTCCGCATGGTCATCGACACGGATGTCCAGCGCGCAATAGTCTTCGGTGGTGTAGATCAAGAGCGCGGCGGCCTGCTTGCCGCGCTTGTCGCCGCCGGCGGCGTCGCCCGCCGACATCGCGGCGATCAGGCGCTCGCCAAAAGGCAAGCCGGCATGGGCCCGGTAAGCCTGGGCTGTGGCCCCGATGACCTGCGGCCCCGCCAGCATATTGCCGGCGACCGAGAAGCCCTCGCCCGCCGTGTGGCCGCACCAACCGACGCAGGCACTGCCGGTATGAGCCGCGCTCTTGCCGTCGGCACCAATCAGGTGCAACTGGCGGTGATCGCGCCCTTGGTCGACGGCCGTCAGGCGTTCGATGATCTGCGCCGGCGCCAAGCCCTGGGCCAGGCCGTCGAGCGCGGGGGCCGCGTAGAGCGGGTTGACCAGGGCCTGGGTGGCCACGGCGCCGACGCCGCTGCGCGCGCGGGGGCAAAGGGCGCCGACCGCGAAGAATTTGCTGGCGATGGCGACGCCGAATGCGCCGGATGCATCGAGCGCGATGATCGACCAGGTCATGGAAATGTATTTATCAGCAACGCGCCCTCCGGAATGAGGGCAGAGCTTTGTAGCATAAACCACGCCCGTGCATCGCCCTGCTACAACAGCCGCGCGTCGCCCCGGAACCCTCAGCTGCAGTGCTCGCCGGCGGCCCCAGCTCCCCGGCCCTTTAGCGCTATCGTTGTACATGAGCGTTCCGGGTGATCAAGGAAGGTGGCGGATGGAGGATCGTTCCTCAGGCGATGCGCCGCGGGTGCAGCGGGCCGAGATGGCGGATCGCCCGCTTTGGCAGGCATGGCATGTGCGCGGCACGGGCCGCCAGATCCTGTTCGCCGTCGTTGTCGCCGCAGTTGCCTTCGGCGCGCGTTTTGCGCTGGACCCCTGGCTCGGCAACCGCCAGCCGTTCACGCCGGCATTCGCGGCCATTGCGATCGTGGCATGGTTCGCCAGTTGGCGCGCAGGCGTGCTCACCGCAGTGATCTGCCATCTCTCCGCCAACTATTTCTTCATTTCCCCGCGGCATTCATTCCCCGTGAGCACAGAAGAGATCGCTGGCGCGGGCACCTACTACCTGATCGCCGGGGTCATCCTGTTCCTGGGCCACAGCGCCACCCGGGCCAACCGGGCGCTTTCCGGGATGGTGGAATTGCTGCGCACGGTCGACGTCCGCAAGACCGAATTCCTGGCCGTGCTCGGCCATGAGCTGCGCAATCCGCTGAGCACCCTGCGCACCAGCCTGGAATTGTTGAAGTCGGGCGCCCTCGACGAAACGGAGACGCGCTTCACCCACACCATGATGGAGCGTCAGGTCGGCCAGATGCGCCGCCTCATCGAAGACCTGCTGGACATCGCCAGCATCGACCAGGGCAAGATCGTCTTGCATCCGGTCAGCGTGCCCGTCGCTGCCGCAGTGATGGACGCCGTCGCGGCGTCGCGCACCTACACCGAGCCCATGCGCCAGACCGTCGCGGTCGATGTGCCGCCCGGCGCCGACACCATCGAGGCGGACCCGGCGCGGGTGACCCAGGTGCTCACCAACCTGCTGCACAACGCCTCGAAATTTTCCCCGCGCGGCAGCCGCATCGAAGTGACCGCCGAACCTGTGGGCACGGGCGTGGCGATCACGGTTCGCGACAGCGGCATCGGCATTCCCGGCCCGCAGCTCGACTCCATCTTCGGCTCGTTCGTCCAGCTGGAGCCGGCGGCCAGCCGGGGTTGGGACTGGGACTGTCACTCGTGCGCAAGCTCATGGAAATGCAAGGCGGCTCGGTGCAGGCGCGCAGCGACGGTCCCGGCAACGGGTCGGAGTTCACTGTCGTGTTCCCGCGCGGACGGGCTCGCTCCGCGGCACCTGCGCCGGCCCCGCCTCCGGTCCCACCTCCGGCAGCGGATTCCCTGCGCCTGATGGTGGTGGACGACAACCGGGACGCGGCGGATTCCCTGGCGATGCTGCTGGAGCTGAAGGGCCACGAAGTCGTCACGGCGAACGACGGCGAGACGGCACTGCGCCGCGCGGCGCAGCAGAACCTCGACATCATCTTCCTCGATCTGGGCATGCCGGACATGGACGGCTTCGAGGTCGCACAGCGAATGCGCCGGCAGATCAAAGGGCGGCGACCATCACTGGTCGCGCTCACCGGCTGGGGCAGCGAGGAGGACCGGCGCCGAACGCTCGCCGCCGGCTTCGACCGTCACCTGACCAAGCCTGTAAGCGTGGAAGCCCTGGACCAGGTGCTTCAGCTGGATGCGGGAGGCGGCATTCGCACGCGAGCATCCCCGGAAGGCCCCGGAAAGAATCGGCGCTGAGCAGCGCCACCTGCCCGTTTGGTGGTCAATCCGTGGCACAGCCCGCGAATGCTGGGACTGCGCAGGAAGCCCCAAGCCAGTCAACAGACTTATCCACAGAAGCGGTGGATATCCTCGGCGGGCGAAAGAGGCGGAGGGACCCGGTACCGGCACGAAAGGGCTTGACAAGCGCTCATCGCGGCAGGCAAGAACTGCCTTGCAGCTACGACTTCTGCCGCCTGCCGGCGACCGGCAGCGTGCGCGGTTCGGCGCTTTTGAGCGGGCCCCAGACACGGCTGTAGTAGGAGTCGGCGAGATTCAGGGCGGCAATCGGGTTGTGGCCGAGCACCCTGTCCTTGGCGACGAGCACCGTCGTAAGGCCTTCGATGTGGCGGAAGAAAAGACTGTCGTGTCCGACGCACAGCCCCATGACCACGTTGAACTCGCAGCCGTGCGCATTGAGCAGTTCGGCCTGGCACACCGGATTGCACAGCGGCTCGAACTGGCCCGGACGTATCTTTTCGCGATCGGCGATGCCGATTTCTTCCTTGGGGATGTTGCCGGTTTTGCACGCCACCGAGACCACTTCGAAACCGTGGCTCTCGAGGATGCCGCTGAGCACATGCGCGTGATCGACAAAGCTGATGCAATTGGCGATGCCGATCTTGCGAAAGCCCATGCGCTTGGCAAATTGCACGATCTCCTCGACGCGGGTCCAGCGGCAATAGCCTTCGGATTCCACCACCGCGGCTTCGCGCGCCAGTTTGCGCGTGTCCGGCTCTTCGTACAGGGCCCGGGCCGTTGCCTGAATCTCCGGGTCGACCTTCGTCGGACAGAAGCCGGGGCCTCGCTCGGCGCTTTCGCCCTGGCGGCACGCCCGCAGTTTAGGCGGACAGTATGCGCACGCGGGGTCTTCGTATTTGATTGTCATGGGAGGCCTTCCGTCTGATCGGCTCCAGTCTATGCAGGCGGCCCCTGGGGTCTTTGTGCGAAGTCAAACTCTGCCTCGCCGCCAGGTGGTGGAGAATCCCGCAATGCTTCACCTCATCGCCGCCGACCTGCCCCCGGCTCCCGGCCCTGACCCGTCGGCCCAGCTTCCCATCCGCCCGGTTCACGGCGGGTGCCGGTCGCACCATCCGGTGCGTGGCGCGTGAGCGCGGCGCAGGCCGCGCCCCCGCGCAACACCCTCACCATCTTCCTGCTTTCCTGCGCTGCGTTCTTCAGCGGCGCGGCCTTGCGCATCTGCGACTCGCTGCTGCCGCGCCTGGGCCACGACTTCGGCCGCACACCCGGGGCCGCGGGCCGGGTCATCATCAGCTTTTCCATCGCTTATGGGCTGATGCAGCTGCTGTTCGGACCGCTCGGCGACCGCTACGGCAAGGCGCGGCTGGTGTGCGTGGCGCTGTTCGGCTGCACCGCGGGCGCGCTGGTCTCGGCGCTGGCGCCCAGCTTCGACGCGCTGGTGCTCGCCCGCATCAGCTGGGGCATGGCGGCCGCCGGCGTGATCCCGCTGGCCATGGCCTGGATCGGCGACACTGTGCCTTACGAGCTGCGCCAGGCTACGCTGGCAAGGCTTCTCACCGGCACGCTGTCGGGCATGATGGCCGGGCAACTGGCCGGCGGCCTCTTCGGCGACTCCGCCCTGGGCTGGCGCGGCGCTTTCTTCACGCTGTCCGCGGGCTACCTGACGGTCGCGGTCCTGCTGCTGATCCTCTTGCGCAGCACGCCGGTGCCGACCGCTGCGCGGCCGCCGGCCCGCCTCGAGTTCGTGGCGCAGCTGCGCTCCGTCCTGCGTGTGCCCTGGGCGCGGGTGGTGCTGGTTGCGGTAATGGCCGAAGGTATTTTTCTGCTCGGGCCCATGGCTTACCTGCCCTCCTACCTCCACCAGCGCTACGGTCTCTCGCTGTCGGTCGCATCGGCACTGATCGCGCTGTATGCGGTGGGCGGCCTGGTGTACGCCGTCACGGCGCGCCAGCTCGTGCGCCGGCTCGGTGAACGCCGCATGGTCTTCGTGGGCGGCCTGTTGATGGGCGCGGGCTACCTGGCCTGGTGGCTCTCGTCCTGGTGGGCCCTGGCCGGCCCGATCGCACTGCTGGTGGGCTTCGGCACCTATCTGTACCACAACACGTTGCAGACCCACGCCACCCAGATGGTGCCCTCGGTCCGAGGCACCGCGGTGGCCTTGTTCGCCTTTTGTCTCTTCGTCGGCCAGGCGATCGGGGTCACGCTGGCGGGCTACGCCTTCGACCACCTCGGGCACGCGCCCCTGTTGCTGGGACCGGCGCTGGCCTTGCCGCTCGCGGGTTGGGGATTCGCCTGGGCACTGGGGCGGCGCGGCGAATAGGCGCTGGGCGCTTGCCCGAGTTCAGAGACGAAAAAAAACGGGCCCCGCAGGACCCGCTTCTTGCCGGAGATGACGCCGGGCTATCTTTCGCCCGACGCGATCTGGCGCTTCTTCACTTCGTCGGCTTTTCGCCCGACGAGATCTCGCCTTTTTTCGCGGCTTCGGCGGCAGCGGCTTTGCGCTTCTTGGCGGCGGCCTTGCGCTCTGCCTTGGTGGCCTTCTTGGCTACGCCGGCAGATTCCTTTTCGGTACCGGTGGCGGCTGCCGACTCCTTGACGGCAGCTTTGCCTTCAGCCTTGCGGGTGGCCTTGGCAGCGGCCTTTTCCGCAGAACTGGCCTTGGCCGAAGGGATGGCCTTGGACTGTGCCGGATCGGCTTCACCCTTGGGCTGGGCATAAGCGTTCACAGCCAACAGTGATGCCAGTGCCAAGCTAACAGACAGGACGATCTTCTTCATACGGAAACCTCTATGGAAAGGGAGTTGATGAGCTGAAACATTACACTATTAGTTATCACATCGCGGTATCAAGTATTTCACCTGCGTGCCCAGGGGTGCTTGATGTGCACCAAGTGAACCACCGGACATTCTCTCAACGCAACAGGTGGTTTTTACGTTGACGAGGCGCTACGGCGCAGCCTGCTGCCTGCGGTATTCGTTGCGCTTCATGGTCAGGTAACTGGCCCGGTCCATTTCGTGCAGCTGGGCCGGATACTTCTCGGTGGCGTCAAACCAGGTTTCCAGCCGCCGCTCCAGCTGCTCGGGCGGCGGTGCCGACAAAGCTTCCAGGTAGGCATCGATCGCCAGGTAATAGCGCATGGTGTTGCGCTCCGCCAAGCCCCTGGTTCCGCCGACGTAGTGCGGCCGCTCGCCGTCGGCTGGGCCGGTGGTGGAAAACCCGACCTTGTCATGGGCGATCGTGGCCAGGTAGGACGCCATCGCCAGCTGGCCCAGGGCGCCGTAGCCGAATGAATAGCCCATGTGGATGAAAGTGCGGCCGCCCTCGAGCGGGATCGCCTCGAGCAGGATCCGGTAATCGCGCGTTCCGAACGGGCCGGACGGGGCATCCAGTTCGACGTCCAGGTATTCCGGGGTCACCGCAGCGGCGCGCCACGAAAACACCAGCAACGAAGCGGCGGCCACGGGCTGGTCGAACTTGCGGCCCACCCTCACCTCGAGCCGGGTATCCGGGGCCACGCTGCCGCGGCAATACTTGATGTTCAGGTGCAGGATCAGGATGTCGCACCAGTTCGACGGATTGGTCAGCGCGGCGTTGGCGGCGGCGAATGGATGGTCGACCACGCCCCAGACGTCGCCCTGGGTGCTGCGAGAGGTTTCCACCGAGTCGAGGTAGAGCGGCCCCTGGAACTGGCTCTTGCGCAGTTGCGGTTCCAGCGCCACATATTTGGCACGCAAGCCCGCGGCGTTGAGCGCCTGCAATGCGTCGGCAGGAGCCGGCGCCAGCAACGCCAGGCCCAGCGCAAGTCCGAGGCCGGCCACGGCTTTGCTGCCTCTGCGCGGACGCACCGGGGCGCCGCCGTCCTGTCCCAGCAGCGCATCGATCTCATGGTCCTTGTATTCCCACAGGCCCGCCAGCCAGCGCTGGAAGCCGACCCGGAATGCCGGGTCGGCGGTGTAATCGCCCGCGCAGAACTCGGCCGGGATCGGCAATTCGCGCACGCGCACCACGATGCGCGGCGTCCTCCCGCAGACGAACTCCCAGAAGTTGGGTGCGCCCCCGGGATAGACGATGGTGACGTCGATCAGCGAGTGAAAATGCTCGCCCATGGCGTTCAGCGCCAGCGCCAGGGCGCCGGCCTTGGGCTTGAGCAGATGCCGGTACGGCGAAGCCTGGGACTTGTGCTTGCGAGCGGTGAACCGAGTGCCTTCGGCGAAGTTCATCACGCTGGTGGGCACCAGGGCGAACTTCTCGCAGGCCCGCCGGGTGGCCTCCGCATCCTGGGTGCGCAGCTCGGGGCGCTTGCGCAGTTCGGCCTTGCCGTGGCGCTTCATGAACGGGAAGTCCAGCGCCCACCAGGCCAGGCCGATCACCGGCACGTAGATCAGCTGCTGCTTGAGGAAGAACTTCAGCATCGGAATGCGGCGGTTCAGCAGGTGCTGGAGCACGAAGATGTCGGCCCAGGACTGGTGATTGCAGTTCACCAGGTACCAGCCCTGGTACCTCAGCGCGTCGACCCCCTGGACGTCCCACTGGGTGCATTGCGTCAGCCGCATCCAGCCGCTGTTGCACGCGATCCAGAGCGTGGCGATGCCATTGAGCACGGGGTCGATGCGAAGGCGCACCGCCGGGAACGGCAACACCAGCTTCACCAGCGAGCAGGCAAAGAGCAGCGTGCACCAGAACAGCGTGTTCAGCGTCAGCAGGGTGAGCGCGATCACGCCGCGCAGGAAAGGTGGAAGGAAGCCGAGCATGGGTCTTTCGATATCTGATTTTTACGCTTTGGCAGGCGCGCGCCAGTTGCGTCAGATCATATTTGTCAGGATGCGGCGCTGCCCTGCGCTTGAGCTGCACCGGCGACCACCGCCTCGATGGCGGCGATGAGGGCGTCGGGCGCGACCGGCTTGATGAGGTGGGCGTCGAAGCCGGCCAGGGCCGCCTGCTCCTTGTCGCGCAACTGCCCATAGCCGGTCAGGGCGATCAGTGGAACATGCCGGGTGCCCGGGTCCTGGCGCAGGCGCCGGGCCACCTCGTAGCCGTCCATGTCGGGCAGGCCGATGTCCATCACGGCGGCGTCCGGCTGGTGCTCGAGCACTGCGGCGTGGGCGCGCTTGCCCTGGGCGACTTCGAACACCTCGTATCCGAGCGCGCGCAGCAGTTCGGCCATCGTCATCCGGGCATCGGCGTTGTCCTCGACGTAGACAAGCCGCCGCCCGGTCCGGTGCGGGTCCGCGCTGTCCAGGGCAGACTCTGTCGGCGACTCGATGGCCGGCAACCAGAACCTGAAGGTACTGCCCCGCCCGGGCCCGGCGCTGGCGGCTTGCACCTGGCCGCCGTGCAAGAGGACCAGTTGCCGCACCAACGCCAGCCCGATGCCCAGACCGCTCTGCGCGCGATTGCTCGGTGGCGGCCCCTGGACGAAGGGCTCGAACACCCGGTCCAGCAGATCGGCAGCGATGCCGGCTCCTTCGTCGCGCACCGTCACCACCGCATGCCCGCTCTCGGGGCGCAAGTCGACGCGGATCTGGCCGCCCGGCAGCGAAAACTTCAGCGCGTTGGTGATCAGATTGTTGAGGATCTGCTCGATGCGCACCGGATCGCCGTCGACCCAACAGGTTTCCACATGGGCGACGATCCGGTAGCCCCGACCTTGCTCGGAAGCGCGCAGCGATTCCACGCAGTGCGTCACCGAATCGGCCATGTCCAGCGGCGTCTTCTCGAGCATGATCTTGCCCGCCATCAGCCGGCTGACGTCGAGCAGGTCGTCCACAATATGCCCGAGGTGCAGGTTCTGGCGGCGCACGATTTCCAGGTAATGGGGCGCGCGGGCCTGGTCGGCACCACCTCGTTCCAGCAAGGTGACGGCGCCCGAGATCGCGGCCAGCGGATTGCGCAGTTCGTGGCCCAGCATCGCCAGGAACTGGTCCTTGGCCTCGTTTTGCGCCTGCGCCGCTTCGCGGGCGGCGGTCTCGTTGCGCAACAACCGCTCGCGCTCGGCTTCGGCGGCCAGGCGCGACTGCCGTTCCGCATCGAGCAGGGTTCCGGCATCGGCCAGCGACTGGTGCAACTGGCTCACTTCGGCGATGTGCGAGCGCTCGGCCTGGGGCTTGCGCCCCTGTCCCAGTGCCACCGCGGCCTTGCCCGCCCGTTCGATGGCCCGGATCAATCGGTGCCCGAGCAGGCCGGCAGCCAGCAGGGCGGCGCCCAAGGCCGCCGCCAGCCCCAGCATCGCCACCTGCATCGCCCGCCGCGACGGCTCTTCGATGGAGTCCACGGGCGCGGCGACCGCGATGGTCCAGCCGGTGAGCGACGAGTGCGCGAAGGCGTCGTAGCTGTCGATGTTTTCCAGCGTCGAATGACGGATCAGGCCGTCCGGAGCGGCAGCGGCAGCGGCAACCAGTTCCGGCCGGGCCGCCTTGCCCAGGTATTCATCGGTCACGTGACTGCGGGCAATGAAGCGGCCTTGCTGGTCGATCACCGCCACGATCCAGTCGGATGGCACCTGCTCCCGCAGCGCCGTGCGCTTCCAGTGATCCACGGAGAAGTTCTGACCCACCACGAATTGGCCGGGCCTCACGGCCGCGGGCACATTGACCGTGGTCAGAAGCTTGCCCGTCACCGGTCCGACCAGCAGGTTGCTGACCACCGGTTTTCCCGACGACAGAGCCCGGGCGGCACGCTCGGCCGCTGCGGGCGCAGGCAGCGCAGTGCCGAACGGCACAATCGTATTGAGGACCTGCGCGCCCTTGTCGTCCAGCAGGAAAGTCCAGACGTCGGGCAACTGGTTGAGCGCCGCCGCTTCGGCATAGAAGGACTTGAGGTCGCCCTGCTGAAGCGACGGAGAATGACCCAGAGCCTTCAGGGCCGACAGCGATCCCTGCACCTCGCGGTCCACGATCAGCGACGTGGCCCGGGCCGTCTCGCGCAGGCCCCGCAGGGCTGCTGCCCGCTCACCTTCGCGGATCTGGTCCAGCGCGATCGCCGCCGCCAGGACGACCGGCAGCAGGATGGCTGCGGCCATCAGCACGAGCAGGGTGCGAATTCTCATTCAATTTCGAGGTCCGGGGACGTGGCGAGCGGGGACTGATTCTAACCAGCCGCTCCTGGCGGTCCGAGGCGATCAGCCCGGCCGGCCGTCGAGGCGCGGCCGCGTGAGCACGGGCCAATAGCGCACGGCATACAACCCGAATGCCCCCGACCACAACGCAGCCGAACAGAGCACGGCGTGCAGGGTCAGGGACGGGGCCAGCAACGGCAGGAACACGCGCACCAGGGCGGCGAGCAGCACCATCACATAGCAGGCGATCTCCCAGCCGTCGGCCTGCAGCGGCCGGCCGGTGTGGCCCCGCGCGGTGCGGGTCATCATGCCGATGATCATGCCGCCGATCGCTCCGACGGTGAGCGCATGCGTGGCCACCGTGGGTGCCAGCCAGCCCAGCGCCGACAGCGCGCGCAAGACCAGATGGACGGGAATCCAGAGGTAGGCGACATGCAGCACCCAGACCACGGGCACGCGCAGCGTCTTCCAGGGCTGCCACAGCAGCCATCGCGCCAGTTGCGCCAGTGCGCAAACCATGGCCAGCAGTGCCAGCACGGCCCCGCCGGCCTGCAGCAGGTCGGCCGCCAGCAGCACCAGCACGGAGCCCAGCGCAAGTTTTTCCAGCACCGGCCGGCGCGTCGCGTTCGCGCCCGGCACGCCGTTGTTGGTGAACATCGGGATCACCCGGCCACCCATCACCGTGATGATGAAGAGCACGATGTCCAGCGCGACCTGGATGCCGATCCAGCCCGGGAAGCGGATCACCCCGAGCTGGTCGAGGTGTACCGCCAGCGAAGCCAGGGACATCATCACCAGCAACGCGACGAAGAAGTAGTTGCGCCGGTTGCCCGCGGCGAAGAACGGAATGGCCAGCGCGATGGCGGCCGCCAATGGAAACGCCGCATTGACCACCGCCGCCGCCCAGCCGAACGGCGTGAGCACCAGGACGCGCCCCGCCAGCCAGAGGGTGGCCAGCGCGGCGAGCGGGACACCGGTCGGGGTCGGCCGGTTCGACCAGTTGCGTCCGGCCGTGAACAGAAAGCCCACCACCACCGCCAGCACGAAGCCGAAGATCATTTCATGCGCATGCCAGATGGGCCCTTGCAGGTAGGGGTGGCTCAGCCAGCCGGAGAACTGCAAGGCCCACAATCCGATCGACAGCGCGGCAAACGCGCTGGCCAGCAGGTAGAACGGGCGGAAGCCGAGCTGCCACAGCGCGAACTCCGGTCGCGGCGCCGGCTGCGGCGGCTCATCGACTTGCATGAATCCAGCCATCACGTGCTCTTCCTGGCGCCCTCGGCGCCGTGTTGAATCCGCCAGACGATCGCGGCGCCGACCACCGTGGCGGCGAACAATGCGATCGATGCGGCGTTGAGGGTTGCGCCGGTGACGCGTTGCGCCGCGTCGACGGCGCCCCAGCCCAGGCGCAGCGCCAGCGACAGGTGCAGCGCCGCCAGGGGAACATAGAAGAACCAGCCGAACTGCAGCTTGACCCGCGCGATGGCGGGCAGGATGACCGGCCCGTGGCCCATGATCATGCTGAAGATGAAGCCCAGACCCAGCGCGTGCAGCGCCGCGTCGCGCCACGGCAGGCCCAGCGCCGTGGCGGCCCAGGCTGCGCCGGCCACGGCCAGCCACACGTAGCCGCTGAGCAGGCACACCGCCATGTAGCGGCTGAGCCCTTGTGCGAACACGGTCCGGCGCGCGATGTCGAACGTGATCAGCCACAGCGCCAGCAGCACCAGGGATACGCCGTAAAGCACCCCGCCCAGCCGCAGCGAAACAAACGATGAGGCGGCACCCGTCAGCATGGCCGCGAGAACCGCGAGCAGCAGCATCGGGGCGGCGGGGCGGCGCCGCATCAAGCGGGTCATTTCCAGCCGCTCGGCGGCGATCGTCATGACCAGGAAACCGAACCACCACGGCAGCGTCGCACCAATGCCCTGCCCCGCCGCGAACAACAGGTTGCCGACGAGCCAGGCGAACGCGCCGGCCAGCAGCAGCCAGGTGTGCGATGCCGACTGCCGGCGCACGACCACGATGTTCACCCCGGTGAAGACCACCGAGGCCGCGGCGATCAGCCAGGCGCCGATGCCGGCCTGACCGGACAACAGGCACAACCCGCCCAGGCTCGACGCCAGCGGTCCCAGGAAGGCCGCGCGCAACTTGACGGCAACCGCGCGCTCGAGACCGATCACGGTGCCCAGAAAGCCGCAGATCATCAGTGCCGCATGGACCAGGGCCGCCTGGCCCAGCCAGTTGGCGTTCTGGGTGGCCGGAAGCACGACCCCTAGGCGCAACAGGCCGCCCGCGATGCCGGTGAGCAACGAGAGGGCAACCAGCACCAGGAAAACCGGCCGCGCTGCGATCCCCGCGACCGAAGAGCCGCGTTGAGCGCGAACCGGGGGACGCGGCATCACCAGCCCATGAAACGCCGGGCCCGCTGGCTCATCCGCTCCATGGTCCATGGCGGATCCCAGGCCAGTTCGACGTGCACCAGCAACTCGGGCGGCGCGATGCGATCCAGTTCGGTTTCGACTTCCTCCACGATGAGATCGGTCACCGGGCAGGCCGCGGAGGTCATGGTGATCAACACATGCACCTTCTCGGCGGTCACTTCGACGCCATAGATCAGCCCGACGTCGACAATGCTCATCGCCACCTCCGGATCCACCACCTTGGTGAGGGCGTCGAAGATGGGCTGGCGCAGGGCTTCCGGACCTTCGTAGGCATACGGCGGCTTGGGCTCCATCGGATCCTCGTTGGCAAAGTCGTCGAGTGTCTTCATGCCGCCCTCCTGGAAGCCGGTGCGGCGACCGGTCGCTCCGTGAACAGAACCTTGGCCAGCGAATGCCGGTTGTGGACCAGGTCGGCCAGGGTGTAGCGGTCCAGTACCGCATAGAAGGCTCTCGCGGCTTCGCCGAGCACGCCCCGCAGCCGGCAGATGCTGGCGATGGAGCAATTGTTGCCCTCGTCGCCGAAACACTCGGCCAGCATGGCGACGCCCTCGGTTTCGCGCACCACTCGGCCGACCCCGACGAGTTCAGGCGGCATTGCCAGTTCCAGCCCGCCGCCCTTGCCGCGCACGTTCGCCAGCCACCCGCCCTTGCCCAGGCAATGCGCGACCTTGGTCAGATGGTTTTCCGACACATCGAACGTCGCCGCGATCTCCGCGATCGTCGCCCGGCGCTTGGGTTGCGCGGCCAGATAGATCAGCACGCGCAGGCTGTAGTCGGTAAAGGCGGTGAGTTTCATGGAAGAGAGGGTGTTGCCGTGTTCAGCCGAGCACCTGGAAATCGATCACGATTTCGCCGGGTTCGCGTCGCACGTAGTTGATGCCCAGGCCCTCGCCGAAGGCTTGCTGCAGTTGCGCGAGCAGCGGCAAGGGATCGTGGTCATTGACGAAGCGCATGGTCTCGCCGGCGTTCAGGCTTTGCAGCGCCCCGAAGATCGCCGCGTGGCGGAAGCGCTTGGCCACGCCGCGGGCGTCGAAGGGATGCACGGTACTGGTATCGAGGATAGGAATGTTCATTGCACAAGGCTCCGGTGATTGTCTTCCAAAGTAAAGGGGCCGGCCACCGGGCCGGCCCTGCCGCGTCGATCAGGATTTCGCACCGGCCAGCATGGCCAGGCCCGGTGTGAGCTGCGTTCCGGGGCGGCGCAGCAGACGCAGGGCATAGAGCGCCAGGAACAGCGCACCGATGGCGAACACGATGTCGCCGGGAACGCGCATCCACACCAGCGTCTCCATCACCTTCGAGTGGATGATCTCAGCCGAGCGGGC
Source organism: Ramlibacter tataouinensis (assembly GCA_002427815.1). Classification (GTDB taxonomy): domain Bacteria; phylum Pseudomonadota; class Gammaproteobacteria; order Burkholderiales; family Burkholderiaceae_C; genus Ramlibacter; species Ramlibacter tataouinensis_A. Next base: position 57,059 of record DIZF01000060.1, on the reverse strand, counting down.
ATACCAGAGGCCCTTGCTCACGCTGGCCCAGGCCTGGTAGACGCCGGCCGGCAGCAGCGACAGGAACACCATCATGGCCAGCCCGATGTTCATGCCCCAGAAGGCGGGCTTGAGCAGGCTGTCGGCATGCAGATTGCGCGCATACAGGCCGCGCAGGCAGAACAGCATCAGGCCGATGCCCAGCATCCCGTAGACCCCGAACAGCGCAGCGTGCCCGTGAGCGGCCGTCATGTTCAGGCCCTGCACGTAGTACAGCGAGGCCGGCGGGTTGATGGCGAAGCCCAGCAGGCCGGCGCCGACGGTGTTCCAGAAGCCCACGGCGACAAAGCACATGACCACCCACTTGTAGGCGCCCAGCCAGGGCAGCGACTGCGACCGGCGATAGGTCTGCAGCGCCTCCAGGCCGATCAGCGTCAACGGCACGACTTCGAGCGCCGAGAACACGGCACCCACGGCGATGATGGAGGTCGGCGTGCCGGTGAAGTACAGGTGGTGCAGCGTGCCGAGAATGCCGCCGAACAGGAAGACGATGGTTTCCGCGACGATGGCACGGTTGGCGCTTTCGGCGCGCACCAAACCCAGGCGGGTGAAGATCAGCGCAACCACTGCGGTGGCGAACACTTCGAAGAAGCCCTCGACCCACAGGTGCACCAGCCACCAGCGCCAGTACTCGATCATCGAATAGTGTGTGTTCTGGCCCCAGACCAGCGAGGTCGAGTAGAAGCCGCCGATGCAGGTGGCCGACAGGAAAACCATCGCGATCAGGCCGCGGCTTTCCGAAGGGCGCTTGAGCGCGGGCCACAGGGCACGGCCCAGCAGGAACACCCAGAACAGCAGGCCGACGAACAGCAGGATCTGCCAGACGCGACCCATGCTCGTGTACTCGAGGCCCTGGTTGCCGACCCAGAAGCTGAAATTGGGTCCCAGATGTTGCAGCGTACCCAGCCAGCCGGTGGCCGTGGAACCGACCACGATCGCGATCAGCGCCCAGAACAGCACGTCGACGCCGAGCTTCTGCAGCTTGGGCTCACGTCCCGAGAGCAGCGGCGCGATGTACAGGCCGGTCGCAAGCCACGCGGTGGCGATCCAGAAGATGCCGATCTGGGTGTGCACGGTGCGGCTGATCACATAAGGCAGCACCTGCGCCAGCGGAATGCCGAAGAAGGACTGCCCTTCCACGGCGTAGTGCGCGGTGATGGCGCCCATGCCGATCTGCAGCAGCATCAGGCCGATCACGGCGAAGAAGTACTTGCGCGTGGCCTTCATCGAAGGCGTGGCCTTCGCATCGAGAAGCGGGTCGGCCTTGGGCGGCTGGGCCTCGGCCTGGTGCTGCTGGCCGCCGTGGAACCACAGCATGCCGGCGATGCCGGCGAGCAGCAGAACGATGCTCACCATCGACCACATGGCCGCGCTGCCCGTCATCGTGTTGCCTACCAGCGGCTCGTGCGGCCAGTTGCTGGTGTAGGAAAGATCGGTTTCTCCCGGACGGTCGGTGGCCGCGGCCCACGAGGTCCAGAAGAAGAAGGCCGTGAGCGCCTGGCGGTCGGCCCGGTCGCTCACCGTGTCCTCGGTCATGGCGTATTGCTCGCGCAGCTCGTCGAGTGACGCATTGCTGCCGAACAGGCCGTCGTAGTGGCTTGCCACTTCGCGGATCGCCTGTGCGCGCTCGGGCGATACCGTGACGGTGCCACTGGCCTCGTCATAGGTGTTGCGCCGCATTTCTTCCTTGAGCGCCCCATCGATCGCGCCGCGGTCCGCCGCCGTCAGGGCGGACTGGGCCTTGCGCAGTTCCCGGGTGCGGATAGCCTGCAGGGCCAGCGCCTCGCGGTGCAGCCAGTCGGCCGACCAGTCCGGCGCCACGTAGGCGCCGTGGCCCCAGACGCTGCCTTGCTGCTGGCCGCCGCTGGACAGCCAGACCCGCTGGCCCCTCTGGACCTGCTCGCCGGTGAAGACCACCTCGCCGGTGGTGGACACGACGGCCTTGGGAATCGGGGGCGCCGTCAGATAGATCTGCCAGCCGAGGTAGCCGAGCGCTCCGAACGAGAGCACGAAGATGAGGCCCAGCCAGCGCCAGAGCCTGTTATTGTTTTTCATCGCTTTCTTTCCTGAAAAATAGTGTCCGGGAATGGGGTTACTGTCCGCCGCACGATCCGCAGCACTGGCCATCGCCATGGCCCTTGGCGGCCTGGGTCTTGCTGATGGCCACGCGCCAGACGTCCGGGCCCTGCTCCAGATAGTCCCAGGCATAGCTGCCCGGGTGCTTGGCGTCGAACACGTTGCGCAGCGGCTTGGGATCGTGGTCGTTGATCAGCTCCATGGACTTGCCGGCCGGCAGGCTGCCGAAGGTGGCGAAGATCAGCGAGAAACGCTGCTCGCAGGCGAGCTGGCGCACGTCGATCCGGGCATGGGCGGTGGAAGTTGTCATGGAGGCTCCGTGGGTGAGGTGGATTTATAAGGTGTATTTCCAATGCACCTATGCTATCCAGAGGCACTCCAAAGACTGTTGATCTGGATCAAGAGCGGGGCGCGCCCGCTTTCGCGCGCGTGATAATTCGGCCCATGACCACGCCAAGCCATTTCGAACAGTTGCTCCAGGCAGCCGTTGCCCAGCCGGAACCGCAGCGACTGCTGTTCGTGTTCGCAGCGGCCGAACTGCCCGACGCTGCCAGCGCAGCGCAGCGCGAGCGCTTCGACGCCGGCCAGGGTGGCGCCCTGGCGCCACTGGCCTGCGTCGACAAGGCGCCGGCCGATCTCACCACTTTCGAGGCGCTGGTGGCGGAATCGCGCAGCGCGAGCCCGCCCTGGCACGTGGTCTTCATTGCCGGCCTGCCGGGCCAGGGTAGCCGGCCGCCTTCAGCGCAACGGATCGACAGCGCGCTGGAGGCGATGGTGGAAAACGTGCGCCTGGGCCGCTTTCGCGGTTACCTCGCGCTCGGCCCGACTGGCGAGCCGCTGACCTTTTCCTGATTCGTTGCACCCGGCGCACCGCCGCTACCGCGCCACCTACCCGCCAGACTCACCAGTACGGCCAACAGCAGCGCGGCCGCCACGTTGTGCGCCAAGGCCAATGGCAAAGGCAGGGCGCCGAGAACCAGCAGTACGCCCAGCGCCGCCTGGGTCCCCAGCAGCAGCACCAGCACCGCGCCGCCGCGGTGCCCGCGGCGCCACGCCGCTGCGCCGAGCGGCAACAGCACGGCCAGGACCAGCAGGCTGCCCGCGCGATGCACGAAGTGCACGAGTGCGCCGGCGGGATTGGTCGGGTCGGCGCTGTCGAATACCGGCGCATGCCACGGATTCAGGGCCTGCCACGTGCCAACAGACGGATCGCAGCGGGTGAGCTCAGGGCAGCTGAGGCCGGCGTGGCCGGCGCTGACCAGGCCGCCCAATGCAATCTGCGCCACCAGCACCGCACCGGCCAACCAGATCCACCCCTGTGGCACAGGCAGGGCGGCCGGCCGCACCGACGTCGAGCGCACCAGCCGGCAACTCAGGGCGAACATCGCGAAGCCCGCCAGAAGGTTTGCCAGCACCACCGCCGGCACGCGCGCGTCAGCAGTCCATCGGCCCAGAATTGCCAGGAACAGCGCCAGCGCCAGCAGGCCCAGGGCCATGCGCCCCTCCTGCCACAGCATCGGCACTGACGCCAGTGTGGTCATCACCATCATGATGATCAGCAGCAGCGCCGCCACCGCGACCGCGCGATGCGCGAGACGCGCGGCCGCCACGAGCCCCGCCACCGGCTGCGCTGTTCCTTGTGGCATCTCGCGCAGGCTCTGCCCGTAGCACTGCGGCCAGGGCTCACAGCCGAGCCCCGCGCGGGACAAGCGGATGAAAGCGCTCAGGCTGGTGATGGCCAGGATCAGCGCGGCACACAGCAATGCCATCTTTCTCAGTGCGGGTATTCGCCGGTCGATTCCAGACATGTTGCGGATGCTAGCCGCGCCACGGGCCGGGTTTTCCCCATAAGCTGTATTTGCAATGCACCTATTTGCGCCAGATCAAAGTCGGGCTCGCAAGGTGTAGCCACGATCCGCTCCATCGGCCCCGTTAACAAAGAGGAGACATTCATGAGCAACTACGACGATGAGACCGGCAAAGTGCCCCTGGTGCAGCAGCTCCTGGACAACCCGTTCCTGCTGCTGTTCCTCGGGGTGCTGATCCCGATGCTGGTGTACACGCTGTGGGGTGTCATCGACATCCTCACGATTCCCCTGGCCAGGTAAAGGAGCACCTCATGAGCGCAATCCTTCCGCCGGCGGAACGGCTGTGGTGGAAACACCCCGTCGACCGCGTCGAGGGCACCTGGATCGCCATCGCCTTCATCTGGTGCATGGTGATGTTCTTCATGATGATCTACTGGCACGCCTACGGCCGCCAGAACCTCTCGACCGAGACCTACAAGACCACCCCCGACCAGTTCTCGGCCAAGGCGCAGGCGGTGGTGGACAAGTACACGATCCGCACCGAGACCGACCAGAAGATCCCGGTGGTCGCGCCGCCCGAAGGCAGCGACGTCTACCTGGTGGCTCGCCTGTGGGCCTGGTGGCCGATCCTGCAGCTGGAAAAGGACAAGACCTACAAGCTGCACCTGACCTCGATGGACTACAACCACGGCTTCTCGCTGCAGCCGAGCAACATCAACATCCAGGTGGTGCCGGGCTACGAGCATGTGGTCAAGGTGACACCGAACCAGTCGGGCACGTACTCGATCGTCTGCAACGAATACTGCGGCATCAACCATCACACGATGGTCGGCCGCATCTACGTGAAATAGGGAGGAATCGACATGTCCGCAACGCTTCCGGTCCCGACGACCCCCCTGCACGCCACGTCGTACCGCACCTGCCCGCGCTCGGGCCTTCAGTTCGAGGCGCAGGCCGAGCGGCTGATGATGGCCAACGCTGTCATCGGGGTGGTCATGCTGCTGGTGGGTGGCCTGCTGGCGATCGGCGTGGTGCTCACGCGCTGGCCCGCCGTTCACTGGCTGGCCGCCGACACCTTCTACATGGTGCTCACCGCCCACGGCATCGACATGCTGATCTTCTGGATCATCTTCTTCGAGGTCGCGGTGCTGTACTTCTGCTCGTCCACACTGCTGCGATGCCGCATCGCCACGCCCAACATCGCCTGGCTCGCCCTGGCATTGATGGTGATCGGCGCAGTGACCAACAACGTCTCGGTGTTCCAGGGCAGCTCGAGCGTCATGATGACCTCCTACGTCCCGATGATGGCCTCGCCCGCGTTCTACCTGGGCCTGATCCTGTTCGCCGTGGGTGCGCTGATCGCCTGCTTTGTGTTCTTCGGCACGCTGGTGATCGCCAAGCGCGACAAGACCTACCAGGGCTCGGTGCCGCTGGTGACCTTCGGCGCCATCACGGCCGCCATCATTGCGGTGTTCACGATCGCCTCGGGCGCGATCATCCTGATCCCGACTTTCCTGCTGTCGGTCGGAATCGTGAAGGCCGTCGATCCGCTGGTCTACCGCACGATCTGGTGGGCTTTCGGCCACTCGTCGCAGCAGATCAACGTCGCCGCCCACATCTCGATCTGGTACCTGGTAGCGGCCGTCTGCTTCGGCGCCAAGCCGATGTCCGAGCGCGTGAGCCGCGGAGCCTTTCTGCTCTACATCCTGTTCCTGCAACTCGCCAGCGCGCACCATCTGCTATCCGACCCAGGCCTGTCGACCGGCTGGAAGATCGTCAACACCAGCTACTTCATGTATTTCGCGGTTCTGGCCTCGATGGTCCACGGCCTCACGATTCCCGGCGCGATCGAGGTCGCGCAGCGGGCCAAGGGCTACAACAAGGGCCTGTTCGAGTGGCTGCGCAAGGCGCCCTGGGGCAACCCGGTGTTCTCGGGAATGTTCATCTCGCTGATCGGCTTCGGTTTCCTGGGCGGCATCTCGGGCGTGATGATGGGCACGGAGCAGCTCAACATGCTGATCCACAACACCATCTACGTGCCCGGCCACTTCCACGCCACGGTGGTGGTGGGGACCACGCTGTCGTTCATGGCCTTGACCTACTTCCTGATCCCGGTGCTGTTCCGCCGCGAGATGATCGCGCCGGGCCTGGCGAAACTGCAGCCCTACCTGTTCGGCCTGTCGATGTATTTCTTCTGCCTGGTGATGATGGGCGCGGGCACGCTGGGCGTGGCGCGCCGCCACTGGGACATGGCTTTCAGCGGCGCGGTCATGACGTACGAGTGGCCCGGCGCGGCCTACCTGATGATGGGGCTGGTGGGCATCGCCGGCGTCTCGGCGATCGTCGGCGGCGGCATCTACATCTACATCACGGTGGGCTCGTTGCTGTGGGGCAAGAAACTCGATACCGGAAAAGTGAGCCCTATGTTCACGCCGATCCCGCGCACGGCTCCCAGCGCAGCGGTCCAGACCTACGGCTCGGCCGGGTTCGCTGCGCCCGGCACGTTCGCGCTGGCGATGCTGTTCCTGGTGGCGTTCGTCCTCTACTACTTCATCAACTGGAAGTACCTCGGGCAGCTCTGGGGCCTGAGCTGAAGAGGCCGCCATGAACACGACCACACTCGAGCGCACCGGACACAGGACCGCGCAAGTGGCGCGCGACGTGCTCTCGCTGTTCAAGCTGCGCATCGGCATGCTGATCATGGTCACGGCGCTGGTGGGGCTGGCGGTGACGCCGGACGCATCGCTGGGCCTGGGCCAGGTGCTGGTGCTGGCGCTGTCGGTTCTGGTCGCATCGGCTGCCGCCGGGGCGTTCAACCAGTACGCGGAGCATGACAGCGACCGTCTCATGGCCCGCACGCGGCGACGCGCCTTTGTCACCGGCGCGCTGCCGCACCACCCGGCCTGGCTGTTGCTGATCGGGCTTCTGCTCGCGGGTTCGGTCGCCGCCGCGTGGTTCACGCTGAACGCAGCAGCCGCGCTCTACGTGTTTCTCGGTGCTTTTTTCTACGCGGTGGTCTACACCGTCTGGCTGAAGCGGCGCAGCGCGCTCAACATCGTGGTCGGCGGTCTTGCCGGCAGCTTCGCCGTGCTGGCCGGCGGCGCCGCTGCCGATCCGGCCCTGGGTCCGCTCCCGCTCCTGCTGGCCCTGGTGCTGTTCCTTTGGACGCCGCCTCACTTCTGGAGCCTGGCCATCGCGAATTGCGCCGACTACGAGGCCGCGGGCGTGCCCATGCTGCCCGTCGTGGTCGGGACAGCGCGCGCGGCCCGCGTCGTGTTCGCGAGCACCGTCGCGCTGGTCGCCGCATCGCTGTTGCCGCTCGCGTTCGGCGCGGGGGCGGTCTACGCGCTGGGCGCAGCGGGCGGCGGCTTTCATTTCCTGCGCAAGTCATGGCTGTTGGCGCGCAATCCAAACCGCGCCACCGCGATGGGTTCCTTCTTCGCGTCACTGGTCCAGCTGAGCGCGTTGCTGGTGGCCGCCACCATCGACGGGCTGTTGCGCTGAGGGGAAACGGCAACCACGATGAGCACACACTGGCTGCAGCGCCGACCGACCTTTGCGGCAGCACTGGCGGTCCTGCTGTTGCCGACGGCCCTCCTTGCGCAAGAGCCGCCCGCGCCTGCACCCGCCCTCGATCCGGCCGTCGCCATGCGCGCCAGCCAGGCCGCGCTGGGGCAGACGGTCGGCGATTACACCTTGCTGGACCGGGACGGGCGACCGGTGCCGCTGGCGTCGTATCGAGGCAAGCCGCTGATCGTCAGCTTCATCTACACGGGCTGCTTCCAGGTGTGCCCGACGACGACCCGCTCCCTCGATGAGAGCGTACGCGCCTTGCGCGGGCGGTTCGGCAACGACCAGTTCAACGTGATCAGCATCGGCTTCAACCAGCCCGCCGACTCGCCGCAGGCGATGAAGGCCTTCGCCGCCCAGCACCGCATCGCCCAGCCGAACTGGGACTTCCTGAGCCCGCCGGCCCGCATCGTGGAGCCACTCACCCGCAACTTCGGCTTTCGCTATGAGTCGACGCCGGCCGGCTTCGATCATGTGCTGCAGCTCTCGCTGGTCGACGCGCAGGGCCGGATCGTGCGGCAGATCTACGGCGACCGTGTGTCAGCCGATGCGCTGGGCGAGCCGATGAAGCAATTGCTGGTGGGCGCACCGCTGTCCGCGGCCACGCCGCTGGCCGACATCCTCGCCCAGGTCCGGCTGCTGTGCACGGTGTACGACCCCAAAACCGGCACCTACCGGGTGGACTACAGCCTGGCGCTGGAAGCGGCGGGCGGGCTGATCTTCATCGTCGCCATGGCTTTCTTCGCGCTCAATGAATGGCGCTCGCACCGACGCGAACGCCGACGCCTGTTCCGCACCTGAGCGGCCGCCCCATGCAGTACACACAGGCCGCACCATGGACCGCCGCCGGAATCTACCGGGACCTGGAACACGGTTTCGACCGTGCTTTCGGCGGCGCGCTGAACCCGCTGAAACACCTCGGGGCGCTCGCCTTCCTGCTGTTCTGGCTGCTTGCGGTGACCGGCATCGTGCTCTACGCCGTGCTCGACACCTCGGCGCAGGGGGCCTACCGATCCATAGCCGAACTCTCGCGTGAACCCTTCAGCGCCGGCAGCGCCCTGCGCGGGCTGCACCGCTACGCCGCCGACGCCTTTGTCGTGGTGACGCTCGCCCATCTCGCGCGCGAATGGCTGTTGGGCCGCTTCAGCGGATTTCGCCGCTTCTCCTGGCTGACCGGTGTGCCGCTGCTGCCGCTGGCGTATGTCTGCGCAATCGGCGGCTTCTGGCTGAACTGGGATCGGCTGGGCCAGTTCTCCGCCATCGCGACCGCCGAGTTGCTGGACGCGCTGCCGTTCCTGGCCTCGCCGCTGGCTCGCAATTTCCTGGGCGGCGCCGCCGTCGGCGACCGGCTGTTCTCGCTGTTCGTCTTTGTGCACCTGGGCGTGCCGCTCCTGCTGGTGTTCGCCCTGTGGTTCCACATCCAGCGCATCAGCCGGGCCGAGGTCTTCCCGCCCCGTGCGCTGGCACTGGGCACCGCCTTGAGCCTGTTGGCGCTGGCACTGGCCCTGCCGATTCGCAGCCAGGGTCCGGCCGATCTCTCCGTGGTGCCGGGGCCACTGGCGCTGGACTGGTTCCTGCTCTTCATCCATCCGCTGACCGACGCCACGTCCGCGGCCTGGGTCTGGGCCCTGTTGTCGGCCGCTCTGGCGCTGCTGTTCGCCCTGCCCTTTCTCAAGGCACGCATGCCCTTGCCGGTGGCCGTCGTCGACCCCGCCAATTGCAATGGCTGCCGTCGCTGCGCCGACGACTGCCCCTATGGCGCCATCACGATGGTGCCGCATCCCAGCGGCCGACGCGGCTTGCAGCTGGCGCACGTGGGCGGCCATCTTTGCGCGAGCTGCGGCATCTGCGTCGGATCGTGCCCCTCCTCGACCCCGTTTCGCAACGCCGCGACCCTGGTGACCGGCATCGACATGCCGCAATGGCCGATCGATTCACTGCGCCGCCGGCTGCTGCAGGGTCTGTCGGCCCTGCGCGGCGAGCGCCGCTACGTCGTGTTCGGCTGCGACCGGGGCGCTCGCGTGCAATCGCTGGCAGCGCCCGACGTGCTGCCGATCAGCCTGGCCTGTGCCGGCATGCTGCCGCCCTCCTTTGTCGAGTACGCACTGCGCGGCGGCGCCGACGGGGTGCTGGTGACGGGCTGCCGCGAATGCGGCTGCGAGTTCCGCCTCGGCCAGCGCTGGACTGCGCAGCGGCTGCTCGGCGAGCGCGAGCCGCACCTGCGCAGCACGGTAGCGCCGGATCGCTGGAGCACCGTCTGGGCCGACGCCGGGTATGAATCCGCCTTGCGGTCGGCGCTCGACGGGCTGCGACGTCAAGCGGACCGGGCGATATCGCCTGTCCATGCGAAGGTCCCCGCATGAAACGCGCCCTCACCTGGACGGGGCAGATCCTCCTGTACGCGCTGTTCGCGCTCGTCATCGGGATTTTTTCCAACTGGCCCCGCTACCGCGCGCTGCCGCCGGACCAGGCGCTGGTGAAGGTGAGCTTCATCCACCACGGCCAGCGTGTGGCCAAGTGCCGACCGTACACGCCCGCGGAACTGGCCAAGCTGGCTCCCAACATGCGCACGCCGATGAAGTGCGGACGGGAACGATTCCCCGTCACGATCGAGGTCGACCTGGACGGCACCACCGTGTACCGGCATGTGGCCGCCCCCTCCGGGCTGTCGAGTGATGGCGCGTCTTCGGTCTACCACCGCCTGCAGGTGCCCGCCGGCGAGCACCGCATCGCCGTGCGGCTGAAGGACAGCGCCGGCACCTCTTTCACGCACACCCGCGAGGCAACGTTGACCCTGAAGCCGGCGCAGGTGCTGGTCATCGATTTCGATGAGCAAAAAGGAGGGATCACCCTGTCATGAGCGCATTGCCCACCTCCCCCTTCGGCCCGGCCGCCCGCTTGCCGCTGCCCGCGGTCCAGTCGGGTATGGACTACAGCCTCGCGGTGCCCCGCGACGCCCGCCTGGAACTCGCACGCGGCTGGCTCTGGCTGGGCCTGGCGGCGCTGATAGCCTCCGGCCTGTTCTCGGTGCTGCTGGTGCTGTCGCGCACGCCCGGCATCAACCAGCTGCTGCCGGTCGCCGACTTCTTCCACGTCGCACTGGTCGTGCATGTCGACCTGTCGGTGCTGGTGTGGTTCATCGCGCTGGCCGGCATGCTGTGGAGCGTGAACGGCTCTTCGCGCCGCATGGGCTGGGGCTGGCTGGCGCTGGGACTGGCCGCCATCGGCGCGCTGTCGATGGCGCTGTCGCCATTCGTGGGCGGTGGCGAGGCCATCATGGCCAACTACATTCCGGTCATCACAGCGCCGCTGTTCATCCTGGGCTTGCTGACGTTCGCCGTCGGTGCGGCGCTGCTGGTGCTGCGCAGCCTGGTCAACGCCCCCAAGCTGGGATTCGAGTTCGACGGCCGCGGCGCGTTGCGCTTCGGCCTGAACGCGGCGGCTGTGGCGACGGCCGTGGCCTTGCTGGCGTTCGGCTGGTCATGGGTCGTGCTGCCGGGCGCGCTGAGCGGCAAGGCCTATTACGAGATCCTGTTCTGGGGCGGCGGCCATGCGCTCCAGTTCACCTGGACCCTGTTGATGCTGGTGGCCTGGCTGTGGCTCGCCAGCGACTGCGGCGGTCGGGTTCCGCTCAGCCCGCGGGTCACCCTGTTGATGTTCGCGCTGGCGTTGGCCAGTGTGTTCGTGACCCCGTACGCTTACCTCGCCTACAACATTGCGTCGGTCGAGCACCGCGCGTTGCTGACCTGGGCGATGCGCCTGGGCGGCGGCGTGGCGATCGTGCCGGTCGCCCTGGCGGTCGTGTTCGCACTGTTGACGGCCCCGAAGGCGGGCGCGACGGCCCGGCCGTTGCGCGCCGCCCTGCTCTCTTCCGTGGTCCTGTTCGTCGCAGGCGGGGCGATCGGCATCTTCATCGACGGCAGCAATGTCAGGATCCCGGCGCACTACCACGGCTGCATCGTGGGCGTCACGCTGGCGCTGATGGGCCTGGTCTACCAGCTGCTGCCGACCCTCGGCTACCGCGCGCCGCAGGACCGTCTCGCCACCAGCCAGCCCTGGCTGTATGCCGCAGGGCAATTGATGCACATCACCGGGCTGGTCTGGTCCGGCGGCTACGGCGTCCAGCGCAAGGTCGCCGGCGCCGACCAGGTGCTGCACAGCACCGCCGAAATCGCGGGCATGGGCCTGATGGGCCTGGGCGGGGCGATCGCCATCGTCGGCGGCCTGCTGTTCGTCGTGGTCGTACTGCGCGCGATGCGAAGCTCCGCCGTTTCGGGCAACGCGTTGCCGGTGGCACGCTGATGAAGCGGCTGCAGTCGCTCCTGCAATGGCTGTTCCTGCGGCTGGAGGCGCTGTTCAACGCCGCTTTCGGGGACCGGCTCAACCCGCTGTACCACCTGGGCGCGATGAGCTTCTTCCTGTTCTGGGTGGTGGCCGCGAGCGGGCTCTACCTGTACGCATTTTTCGAAACCGGGGTCGCGCAGGCCTATTCGTCGGTCGAGGCGCTCACGCACGGCCAGTGGTTCGCCGGCGGCATCCTGCGCAGCGTGCACCGCTACGCCTCGGACGCCATGGTGGTGACCATGCTGGTGCACCTGCTGCGCCATTTCGCCTTCGACCGGTTCCATGGCTTTCGCTGGTTTTCCTGGATCACCGGCGTGGCGCTGATCTGGGGGGTGTACATCTCCGGCATCAACGGCTACATGCTGCCCTGGGATCGGCTGGCGCAATTCGTCATCGTCGCGAGCTTCGAATGGCTGGACTGGCTGCCCAGCTTCGGCGGCACGCTGATGCGCAACTTCATCCACCCCACCAGCGTCGGCGACCGCTTCTTCTCGCTGCTGTCGTTCATGCACATCGGCTTGCCGCTGCTCGTGCTGCTCTTGATGTGGGTGCACGTGCAACGGGTGCCCAAGGCGCGCACCACGCCGCCCAAGCCCATTGTGGTGAGCCTGCTGGTCACGCTGGGCGCGCTGTCGCTGGCCCGCCCGGTGCTGAGCCAGGGCGGCGCCGCCGATCTCGGCACTGCGGTGACCACCCTGCAACTCGACTGGTTCTACCTGCCGCTGTTCCCGTTAATCGACAGCTGGCCGCTGGGCCGGGTCTGGGCCCTGGCGATGGGGGGAACGGCACTGCTGGTCCTGCTGCCGTGGTGGCCGCCGAAGTTCCGTCGTGCGCACCGGCGCGAGTGGCAGATGGTGGTGCACGGTGCCCACGGCGCAGCAACACAGCTGCGGCTGCGCGACGGCGAAACCATTCTGGAGGCCGGCTTGCGCGAGGGCCTGGCGCTACCCTACGAGTGCCGCAACGGCGGCTGCGGCGTATGCCTGTGCAGTATCGAGCACGGGAGCGTGGAGCACCGGCCCTATCAACGCAGTGCCCTGCCCGATGCGTTGAAAGCCCAGGGCAAGGCCCTGATGTGCTGCGCCGTCCCCAAGGGCGATGTGGTGATCGAGGTCGAAGGGCTGCTGCGGCCTGCCGCAGATGGGCTCAAGGTGCACAAGGGCGTGGTGACGGCGATGGAGAGGCTGGCCGACGACGTCATGCGCGTGCTCGTTGCGCTGCCCGAGGGCGAGGACGTCCCTTTCAGCGCCGGCCAGTACATCAACATCGTGCTTGACGACGGCCAGCGCCGGGCCTTCTCGTTCGCCAATCCGCCGCAACAGCCGGACCCGATCGAATTGCATGTGCGGCGCATTCCCGGCGGCCGTTTCACCGGGCACGTGTTCGACGGCATGCGGGTCGGGGAGACGCTGCAGTTCGAAGGGCCGCTGGGCAGCTTCACCCTGAACGACAGCACCAGTCCCATCCTGTTCATTGCCGGCGCCACCGGTTTCGCGCCGGTGAAAAGCATCCTCGAGGATGCCTTCCACCGCGGCGTGCAGCGGCCCATGCGGCTCTACTGGGGCGTGCGGCAACGCAAGGACCTGTACCTGCTCGATCTCGCGCAGCGCTGGCAGCGCGAGCACGCCAATTTCGAGGTGGTGCCGGTGCTCTCCGAGCCCCAGCCCGAAGACCGCTGGGCCGGCCGGACCGGGCTGGTGCATGACGCGATGCTCGCCGACTATGGCGACCTCACCGGCTTCGAGGTCTACGTCTGCGGCTCGCTGAAGATGGTGGAGACGGCAGTGCCGGCATTCCTGGCGCACGGACTGCAGGACGGGGCCTGTTTCTCCGATGCGTTCCTCCCCGCCGCGGCGGCCGGCGCCAAGGCCTGACCCCGCCGCGGCGGCTTCCCGCGCGACGCGGTCACAGTCCGAGCGACTGGAAAACAGCGTCCATGCGTGCCTGCACGGCCGCATCCATCGCGATGGGTCGGCCCCATTCGCGCTGGGTCTCGCCCGGCCACTTGCTGGTGGCATCCAGCCCCATCTTGCTGCCCAGGCCGCTGACCGGCGAGGCGAAGTCCAGGTAGTCGATCGGCGTGTTCTCCACCAGCATGGTGTCGCGTGCCGGGTCCATGCGGGTGGTCATGGCCCAGATCACTTCGCGCCAGTCGCGCACGTCCACGTCATCGTCCACCACCACGATGAATTTGGTGTACATGAACTGGCGCAGGTGGCTCCATATGCCCATCATCACCCGCCGCGCATGGCCGGGATAGGCCTTGCGGATGCGTACCAGCGCCATGCGGTAGCTGCAGCCTTCGGGCGGCAGGTAGAAATCGATGATCTCGGGGAACTGCCGCTGCAGCAGCGGCACGAACACCTCGTTCAAGGCCATGCCCAGCACGGCCGGTTCGTCCGGCGGCTTGCCGGTGTAGGTGGAGTGGTAGATCGCGTCGCGGCGCAGCGTCATGCGGTCCACGGTGAACACCGGAAACCAGGCCTGCTCGTTGTAGTAGCCGGTGTGGTCGCCATACGGGCCTTCGAGCGCGTGCTGCCAGCCGCTGGCGTGTTGGGGGTCCGGATAGATGTGCCCTTCCAGCACGATCTCGGCCGTGGCCGGAACGTTCAGAGCGCTGCCGAGCGCGCGCACGACTTCGGTCCGCGACCCCCGTAACAGGCCGGCGAACTGGTACTCCGACAAGCTGTCGGGCACCGGCGTCACGGCGCCGAGCAGCGTGGCCGGGTCCGCCCCCAGCGCGACCACCACCGGGAACGGCTTGCCCGGGTTGGCGAGACAGTGATCGCGAAAATCCTGGGCGCCGCCGCGATGCGCGAGCCAACGCATGATGACCTGGTTGCGCGAGAGCACCTGCTGGCGGTAGATCCCCAGGTTCTGGCGCGGCTTGTTGGGCCCCTGGGTGATCACCAGGCCCCAGGTGATCAGCGGCGCCACGTCGCCGGGCCAGCAGTGCTGCACCGGCAGCCGTGCCAGGTCGACGTCCTTGCCCTCCCACACCAGTTCCTGGCACGGCGCCGAGCTCACTTCCTTGGGCGCCATGTTCCACAGCGTCTTGAGCAGACTGCGCATGCCCAGCATTTCCCTGAAGCCCCTGGGCGGCTCGGGCTCCTTCAGCGAGGCCAGTGCCTCGCCGAACAAACGCAGCTCGCGCAAGTCGGCGACACCCATCGCGCGCGCCACCCGCGCCGGGGTGCCGAACAGGTTGCCCAGCACCGGCATCGTGTGGCCGGTCGGCTTCTCGAACAGCAGGGCCGGACCGCCGGCGCGCAGCACCCGGTCGCACAGCGCGGTCATCTCCAGGTGCGGCGACACCGGCTCGGCGATCCGGCGCAACTCGCCCGCCTGCTCCAGCTGGCTGATGAAGTCGCGCAGGTCGCGGTAGGCCACGGATCAGGCCCGGCTCAAAGGGCGGCGCCGGCGGGCGCCAGCCCTTCCCAGCGGGACGACAGGCCGTGCGGGACATCGAGCAGGTCGAGCACGCGTGCGACGCTGGCGTCCACGATGTCGGCCACGCTCTTGGGGCGCAGATAGAAGGCGGGCAGCGGCGGGCAGACGACTGCACCGATCTCGGTCACGCTGACCATGTTGCGCAGATGCGCCAGGTTCAGCGGCGACTCCCGCACCATGAGCACGAGGCGGCGGCGCTCCTTGAGCATCACGTCGGCAGCACGCGTGATCAGGTTGTCCGCCAGGCCGTGCGCCACGGCCGCCAGCGTCCGCATCGAGCATGGCGCGATCACCATGCCGGCGCAGTGGAACGAGCCGCTGGCGATGGCAGCGCCGACGTTGCGCACGTCGTGCACATGGTGCGCCAGGGCCTCGACCGCAACGCGGTCCAGATCCTGTTCCTGCTGCAGGTTATGCCAGCCCGCCTCGGACACCACGAGGTGGGTCTCGACGCCGGGCGACTCGCGCAGCACCTGCAGCAGCCGCACGCCATACACCGCGCCGCTGGCGCCCGAGATGGCGACGACGATGCGCCGATCAGGGGCCGACGCGGCGCTCACCGGGGCCTTCATGCCAGGGATTGGCTCCGGGATGGCGCGGGCCGATGCCGGAAGCCTGATTGCGCCGGGCCAGCCGTTCCAGCACGCGGCGCGGCATCCAACGCTGCAGCTCGAGCACCGGCAACTCCAATGCGTCGAGCGCATTCTTGACCACCAGCCCGAGCTCGGTGTCGCCTTCCATCGACAGCCGGCGGCTGAAGAACAGCGTGTCCGGGTCTTCCCGGCGCTGCGCCAGCTGGAAGAAATCGTAGGACCCGGCGCTGATCGTGAGGTCGGCCGGCGCGCCCGCGCCGCAAGCGGCAAAGGCATCCCCGTTCCAGGTGAAATCAAAGGTCAGGCGGGCATCGCGCACGTGGATGCGCAACTTCTTGTGCAGCAGGAGTTGCCGCACATCGCCCTGCAACTGGCCCGCCAGCCCGAGGTTGAGCGCGGTGACCAGCATGACGGAGCCCGGGTAGGCGGGCAATCGCGCCAGCAGCGCGCCCAGGGGGCGCGGCACGGCGAAAGAAGAGGTTGGGTCCATGATTGTCTCCGGGCAGCGGCTCTTCAGGCCACGTGAAGCAGAACGGTAATGAAATGACAGGCGCTGCCGCCCAGCACGAACAAATGCCACACGCCGTGGCCGTGGCGCACCTTGTGCTCCATGGCATAGAACACGATGCCGATGGTGTAGAGGACGCCGCCGGCCAGCAGCCAGGCGAAGCCCTGGGGCGTGAGTGCCTGCCACAGAGGCAACACTGCCACCAGAGCCAGCCAGCCCATCAGCACGTAGATGACGAGGGAGAGCACGCGCTTGCCCTTGGCCAGCCAGATTTCCTGGGTGATGCCCACGACGGCGAGCCCCCAGATCACGCCCAGCAGCGACCAGCCCCAGGGCCCGCGCAGCGTCACCAGCGCGAACGGCGTGTAACTGCCCGCGATCAGCAGGTAGATGCTGCAGTGATCGAACTTGCGCAGGACGCTCTTGGCCCGGCCGCGGACGCTGTGGTAGAGCGTGGAAAACACGTACAGCACGACCAGCATGGCGCCGTACACACTGAAGCTCACTATCTTCCAGGGGTCACCGACGCGCGCGGCCAGCACCACCAGCACCGCGGTGCCCGCCACGGCAAGTGCGGCCCCGACGAGGTGGCTGATGCTGTTGAAGCGCTCGCCGACATACATGACGATGTCAGGCCGCCACGCCCTGCTCCAGCCCGGGCCGGCCGTGCCAGTAGCCATTGCAGCCCGGTCCCGGCATGAGCGCCTGCGAACGGGCCAGCGCGTCCTGCGGCGAGACCGTCCGGCGTCGCGCCTGGTCGAACAGCGCGATCACCTCCTGGGTGTGGTTGGCCTGGGGACTGAGCCGGACCACGTCGACACCGAGCTCGCGCATGTTGTCCAGTTCATCCACCAGGTTGTAGACCTTGGCCGATTGGGTCTGGGTCCCGTTGAG
Organism: Ramlibacter tataouinensis; assembly: GCA_002427815.1. Taxonomy (GTDB): domain Bacteria; phylum Pseudomonadota; class Gammaproteobacteria; order Burkholderiales; family Burkholderiaceae_C; genus Ramlibacter; species Ramlibacter tataouinensis_A. The sequence continues at coordinate 39,777 of DIZF01000060.1, read as the reverse complement.
GACCAGGAACTCCTCGCTCTCGCGCGTCTTGAGCAGCAGCCCGTCCGGATAATCCATGCAGCTGAAGCGGCAGTCGTCCTTGGGCAGGTCGCGGTGACGCGCGGTGAAGCATCGCGCCGAAAAAGCCAGCGGCATGCGGCCATAGGCGAACACCTCGGTCTGCAGCCCGACCGGCCGCTCCTGCTGGAGGATGGCGAGGTCGTCGCGCTTCATCTCCAGAGGAATCACCCAGCGGCTGGCGCCGAGCGACGCCATCCATTGCAGGCTCGGCTGGTTGTACAGGTTCAGGTGGGGGCCGGCCACGAACGGCACCTTGCCCGCCAGCCGGTGCACCGCGCCCATGTCGTTGGCTTCAACGAGGTATTCGCCGTTGGCCGCGATCTTGTGCATGCTGGCGACGTCGCTGCCCGACTCGAGCAGCACCTGGGTCGACAGCACCACTTCCTTGCCCGCCTGCCGCAGCTGCGCGGCGATTTCCAGCCAGTCGGCCAGGCGCAGTTCGTGGCGGCGCGAGCAGACCGTCTCGCCGAGGTAGACCACATCGACCGGCGTGGCCGCCATGGTTTCGTAGAAGCGGAAGACGGTGTTGCGCGGCCAGTAGTACAGCAGTGGGCCCAATGAAATTTTCATGATGATGCGGCCCCTACTTCCAGGGCCGGTGATAGGCGCCCAGGGTGTGCTGCTGGCCCTCGGCCACCTGATCCAGGCTGGCCATCCAGGCCCGCTTGGGTGCGTACCGGTGCATGTTGGCCTGGCATTGGTCGATGGCCTCGCGCCACACGCGCGTCACCTGCGCCACATAGGCCGGGCTGCGCTGCCGGCCCTCGATCTTGATGGCGCGCACGCCCATCTTGAAGAGCTGGGGCAGCAGCTCCAGCGTGTTCAGGCTGGTGGGCTCCTCGATGGCGTAATAGCTCTGTTCCTGGCCCACGTCGAAGCGGCCCTTGCACAGGGTGGGGTAGCCTGCGTTCTCGCCGTGGGCGTAGCGGTCGATCAGCACGCCGTTGAGGCGCGACTCGAGACCCCTGGGCGTTTCCTGCCAGCGCACGGCCTTGGCCGGCGAGCACACGCCGTGGGTGTTGGGTGACTCGCCCGTGACATAGGACGACAGCGCGCAGCGGCCCTCGACCATGACGCACAGGCTGCCGAAGCCGAACACCTCGACCTCGACCGAACACTTGTCGATCAGCTGCTGCACCTGCACCAGCGACAGCACGCGGGGCAGCACGGCCCGCACGACCCCGAACTGCTCGCGATAGAAATTGATCGCCTCGTAATTGGTGGCCGAACCTTGCACCGACAGGTGCAGCCGCAGCTGCGGGTGCGTCGTGGCGGCGTATTGCATGAGGCCGGGGTCGGCCATGATGACGGCGTCCACCGCGAGATCGACCGCCTTGTCGATGGCGCTGCGCCACAGCCCGGGACTGGCGGCCTGCGGGTAGGTGTTGATCGCCATGAACACCTTGCAGCCGCGCTCGTGCGCGTAGCGGATGCCGGTGGCGATCGCCGCCTCGTCGAAATTCAGCCCGGCGAAATTGCGCGCGTTGGTGGCGTCGCGCAGGCCCAGGTAGACGCAGTTCGCGCCGTTGTCGACCGCGACCCGCAGCGCCGGCAAACTGCCGGCGGGACAGACCAGATCCGGGGCGACGGAAGGAATGGAGGATGTCAGGGTAGTCACGGGCCCGACAATACCCTCGGGTGCGGCCCCGCAAGCTGATCCTGGTCAAGACTTCGGCGGGCACTTTTCGCCCGCCGGTAAATCCCTTGCTGACGGCGCGGGAATCACCCCGCGCGCGGCCATCTCAGCGGTTCATGCGCTGCCGCGCTGGAGCACGATCGTCAGCAGCAGGGACGAGTCCTCGATGACCCGCAAGCCGTGTATCTCGTTTCGGGTCGCGTGAATGAGCAAACAGCCAGCTCATTGGGCAGGCCTGCGCGCCGGATAGAGCCGCGCCAGCACCTCGCGGGTCGTCGCTTCCAAATCGCGGCCCAGCGCCGCCGCCAGTTTTCCCGCATCGGGCTGGGTTCGCGCAGCCACCCAGAAGGGCGTCAAACGGTCCCGATGCGCTTCGACCGCCGCCACCACGTCCGCGGTCCAGAACGGAGTGAGCTCGTCGGCCGCGCCGGCCGCCCCGCGCCCATAGTGGGCGACGGCAAGGTAGCGCAACAGCGCCGCTTCGGCCATGGCCTGGATCATCTCGTCGCTGAGTTGCACGACGGTGGAGCCGGCCGAGGTGGCCCGGTTCTTCCAGGCCGCAGCGATGTATGCGGCGCCGCCCCCCACCAATGCACCCAACGCGGTGGCCGCGCCCAGCGTCAAGCCGCCCACCAGCAGGTCGACCGAGGCGCCCATCGCGGCGCCGGTCGCCGCGCCGGCCATGCCGGCCTGCGGGGTGTCCACCGCTTGCTGGACCACAAACTTTTCCTGCAACCGGTGCTGCAGGGCGCCGGCCGCCGCCTCGTCGATGCCATGCAGCACCCGCAGCCGGGAGAACAGTTCCCCGGCGGACACGTGCAGACGCTTGACCACCTCGTCCATCGCAGCCTGCCGGGCCTGCGCCTGGGCTTGGCGCTCGGCGGGCAGCAGGCTCTTCACGCTCAGCGCCGCGCTGGGCACTTCCTGCACCTGCCGCGCTGCGTACAACAGGTGCTCCGCGACGGCGGCCATGGACCGGGCCAAGCGCGTCAGATTGCGCTGGTCCCAGGCACCGGCGATCCGCTCGAAGCCGGCGCGACCAGCCTCGGGCAGGCAGGCGCAGATCGCGTCGAGCAGCACGCGTTCCTGAACCCAGCAACGCGCGAACACGTCGAACGACAGCACGGCCGCATTCAGCGCTTGCGCTTCGGATTGCGCCACCAGGCCGGGCCCTTCGCTCTGGGCGGCGGCGGGACGATTGACCAGGACCAGTGTTGGCCGGCCCAGCCACTCAAGCAGGGGCGACGCCGCTGCGATGTCCCCGGTCGCGCCCACGACGTGAAGCACGACACTGCCTTCGTCGCGCGCGGTGGCCAGCATGGGATCCATGGATGGGGAAGCCTGCGGGCCGCCTTGCCCCAACAGGCTTCTCATCAGCCGCTGCGCCCAGTCTGCGACGGCGCTGGCGCTGGGCGGAGCTGCCGCGGGGACCTGAGCAGCGGACAGGTCGACCATGCGCAACACGTCGCCCTGGGGCGAACTGATCAGTGTGCGACCGGCGTCCGGCTCCTGGATCAGGATGCGCGACAGTGCGGCTCTGTCCTCCGCGCGGTGGGTGAGCAGGCACAGTTGCACCCGGGCGGCGCTGAGCAGCGACAGCACCCGCTTGTAATACGGATCGCGCGCATCCACCGGGACCTTGCGTGACAGCATTCGCTCGTGCCAGAACGCCGCTGCGGCCAGCACCAGCCGGGGCGCCACCACCACGACCAGCAGCAGTGCGACGTACATGTAGACCCAGCGGGCGCCGCCGATTGCGCCGCCGCCCTGGCTGAACTGCAAGCCGGCCACTTCCTGCACCGAGAACGGCTGGAACGGGAACAGCAGCAGCGCCGGCAAGCGCAGGAAGCTGAGGATGGCGTGCACCTGGCCCGCGTCCAGGAAGGTGCTTTCCCATCCGACCCGGTATTCCACCACCAGGCCACGCGTGAGGAGCGACAGCGACACCCCCACAGCCCAGCCGGCGGCCGACAGGTGCAGCACGCGTTTCCAGCGCTCCACCGTCAGCGCCCGCGCAGCGCTCTGCCAGCGCAGCTGGAACAGGGCCGTCACGTCGGCCCGCACGTTGCCGGAGCCGCGCCGCCAGCGCAGCAGACTGTCGGCGCGGCGCCGCGGAGCCTCTGATCGGGGTGCCGCAGGCCGGCGCAGCGACACCAGCCAGCTTGCCAGCAGCAGCGCGTACATGAACAGGTTCCACAGCACCAGTCCCAGCAGCGGCAGGGACAGCAGGTCGACCCGGTGCGGATTGGCAATGACATCGGTGAGCACACCCAGCACCATCGCGCCGACCGGAAGCCCGGCCGCCACCCAGCGTTGCCACGGCCACGGGTCCTGCAATGCGGCCACCGCCGGGTTGCGGTGTTCCACGGCCCGCAGCACGTGCCGCGCGCGCAGGTCCAGGAAGGGCCCCGGCGACATTGCGGAGGGTTCGGCGCCGTCGGCGCCGGCCTCCTGGCGTACCTGGCGATCGATCTGGTCGCGTTCCACTTCGCTGAGCAGCTTGCCCTGCGTGTCCACGGTTTCGATCGCATGGGCCAATATCACCCGCCTGGCCGCGGCCTCGTCCATGCTCATGGGTACTGACTCTTGCATCGGGACATTATGTTGGCCCGCTCGCGGCTGCAGGGGCGGCCTTCCTGATTCCGCGCGCCGGCCGGTGGCGCCGCCGCCCTAATGCGGCTTGCGCGTCGGCCTGGCCGAGCCCGTGACCCGGGGCGGCAGGCCGGTGTGCTGGGTCAGCATGCGCCCCGGTCCGGGAGCGGCGGGCTGCAGCGGTGTCGAGTTCTTGCGCCGCGCGCTCTGGTAGGACCCGTCCGTGATCGGCTGGTAGGCCGGGATCAGCTGGTGCTTGCCGCTGCCGATCAGGTCGGCGCGGCCCATCGCCTTGAGGGCTTCGCGCAGCAGCGGCCAGTTGTTGGCGTCGTGGTAGCGCAGGAAAGCCTTGTGCAGGCGCCGGCGGCGCTCGCCCCGGACAATGTCCACCTTCTCGCTGTCGCGCGTGATCTTGCGCAGCGGATTGCGGCCGCTGTGGTACATGGCCGTGGCCGTGGCCATCGGGCTGGGATAGAAGGTCTGCACCTGATCGGCGCGAAAGCCGTTCTTCTTGAGCCACAGCGCCAGGTTCATCATGTCCTCGTCGCTGGTTCCCGGATGCGCGGCGATGAAGTACGGCACCAGGTACTGCTTTTTGCCGGCCTCGGCGCTGTACTTGTCGAAGAGCGCCTTGAACTTGTCGTAGCTGCCGATGCCCGGCTTCATCATCTTGGTGAGCGGCTCCTGCTCGGTGTGCTCGGGCGCGATCTTCAGGTAGCCGCCGACGTGATGCTGCACCAGTTCCTTCACATATTCCGGCGATTGCACCGCCAGATCATAGCGCAGGCCCGAGCCGATCAGGATCTTCTTGACGCCCTTCAGGGCGCGCGCGCGCCGGTACATGTGGATGAGCGCGCTGTGGTCGGTGTTCAGGTTCTGGCAGATGCCGGGGTAGACACAGCTTGGCTTGCGACAGGCCGATTCGATCTCGGGGCTCTTGCAGCCGATACGGTACATGTTGGCCGTCGGCCCGCCCAGGTCGGAGATGACGCCGGTGAATCCGGTGACCTTGTCGCGGATCTCCTCGATCTCGCGGATCACGGAGTCCTCGCTGCGGCTCTGGATGATGCGGCCCTCGTGCTCGGTGATCGAACAGAAGGTGCAGCCGCCGAAGCAGCCGCGCATGATGTTCACCGAGAAGCGGATCATTTCCCAGGCTGGGATCTTGGTGGTACCGTCATGGCCGCCCTGCTCGTCGGCGTAGGCCGGATGCGGACTGCGGGCATAAGGCAGGCCGAACACATGGTCCATCTCCGCCGTGGTGAGCGGAATCGGCGGCGGATTGAGCCACACGTCGCGGTCGCCGTGGGCCTGCACCAGCGCGCGCGCATTGCCCGGATTGGTTTCCAGGTGCAGCACGCGGTTGGCATGGGCGTAGAGCACGGGGTCGCTCTTGACCTGTTCGTAAGACGGCAGCCGGATCACCGTGCGGTCGCGCGGGGGCGGCCGTCGCTTTCCCTCCCCCCCGGGGGGAGGGTTAGGGTGGGGGCTCTTGCTTGCAGGATTGGGGTTGGCAACGAACACGAGCGGCCGCTCGTTGCCCCGACCCCCGCCCTCCCCCAAAGGGGGAGGGGGTGAATTCACGTCTTCCTTGGCACAGGTCGCGCCCTGCGCCGCGGCCTGCTCCGAAGTCGTCTGGTAAGGATTGATGTGCTCTTCGACGCGCCCGGGCAGGTCTACCGATGTCGAATCGATCTGGAACCAGCCCTCGGGTGCATGGCGCTGGATGAACGCCGTGCCACGCACGTCGGTGATCGCGTGCACCGGCTCTCTTGCGGCCAGTCGATGCGCAATTTCAACAATGGCCCGCTCGGCATTGCCGTACAGCAGCAGATCGCACTTGGCATCGACCAGGATGGACCGGCGCACCTTGTCGGACCAGTAGTCGTAATGCGCGATGCGGCGCAGGCTGCCTTCGATGCCGCCCAGGACGATGGGAACGTTCTTGAACGCTTCGCGGCAGCGCTGGCTGTAGACGATCGCCGCGCGGTCGGGCCGCTTGCCGCCCACGTCGCCGGGGGTATAGGCATCGTCGCTGCGGATCTTCCGGTCCGCCGTATAGCGGTTGATCATCGAATCCATGTTGCCGGCCGTGACGCCGAAGAACAGGTTTGGCTGGCCCAGGGCCTTGAAGGCATCGGCGCTTTGCCAATCGGGCTGCGCGATGATGCCGACGCGAAAACCCTGCGCCTCCAGCGTGCGGCCGATCACCGCCATGCCAAAGCTCGGGTGATCCACATACGCGTCGCCGGTGACGACAATGATGTCGCAGCTGTCCCAGCCGAGCTGATCCATCTCCGCGCGACTCATCGGCAGGAAGGGGGCCGCGCCGAAGCGAGCCGCCCAGTGCTTGCGATAGCTGGTGAGCGGCTTGGCGGCGCGCGCGAAAAAGGAAACGTCGACGGGGGCGTTCATCGGGAGTGGGAGGAAGCGCCTGCGGCGCTTGGCGGGGAGCCTGCGATTTTACGGTCCGGGACTCCGGACAGCCCGCGTCAGGGGTAATGCGCTGCCCGCTGCGGTCAACGGAGCGTCCATGTCAGGCCGCGCTGGCCGGCCCGCCAGGCTGCTCCCGCGCCTTCACTTGTTGGGCGGTTCCTGCGAGCCGGGCGTCCAACCCGACCCTGACGCGGGCGGGGTTCGCCGAACCCCTGGCGCCGGCGCCGCCCGCCCGGACGGGCGCGGGGTCACCGACGGCACACCTCCTGGTGCGCGAGGCTGTTGGGGCGCTGCACCGGGTGGATGGATCCGCTGCCCTGGCTGATGCGGCTGCTGTGGCACGCCATACTGCGGCGCCCGGGACCGCGGCGCAACCCAGCCGGACCCTCCCGGCTGGCGCTGCTGCGGCGGCGGATGAATCCGCGCCGGGGGATGCCGCTCGGCCCAGCGGTAACGGTCGGGGTACCAGGGGCGGTCGTGGTAGTGGCTGCCCCAGTAATCGTCGAGGATGAACGGAAGAATGCTGATGCCGATCACGGTGCCGTAATTCAGCAGCGGTACATAGCTGTTCTGGTAGTAGTAGTTGATATTGCCCGCGTAGACCCAGCCCCGGCTCGGCCCGGCCAGGACGTCGCACCAGCTGTAGTCGGCGACGCATCCCTCTACCGAAATCTGCAAGCCGGCGGGCAATACCGCCACCACCGGATACTCGCGTGCCGGCCCGGCGCGCAGGTTGACCGACTTGGCGGTGTAAGCCGGCTGCCCCTGCGCTTGCGCGGCACCGGCCAGCGCGGACAACGCGATCGCCAAAAAACCCAATGCGGCCCTATGAGTCATGTCATTGTCCTTTGGTTGGGCCTGCGCGACATCCGCACTCTGCGAATCGCTGTGCGGTGGCAAACACCTGATTCCAATCTAGTCCCCGGCGGCCCGTCTGCATTGACCCGAGTCAAGCAAACGCCAAGCCGACCCCGCTACAGCGCCTGGCCGACGGAACGGTCCAGCTGCGGGCGCCCCGCCTCAGACCGGCGCGCCGGCCTCTGCGTCGCATTGCGCCTGGACATTGGCGATCAGCGGCAACACATCCTCGGCGCGCTCGTGGCGGGCCATGAGCGACAGGCAGACCATGGACAGGAACAGTTGGGCTCTGGCCTCGCCCACGGCGGCAAGCGATTGGCACAGCGCCGAATAGCTGAGGTCCAGGTCCTGATCGGTCATGAAGCGATTCCTTTTTCTTTCAGCGCGGCCAACAGGGCCGCCGGATCCAGGCCGCGCCAGCGGCCCATCACATAACCATCGGGGCGCACCAGCACCAGGCCCTGTGCCTGCGCCCCGGGCAGGCCGTAGCGCAGCCGCGCCTGCCCCAGATGGGCGATGGGAGGCGGGCAAATGCGGCGGGCGAAATCTGTTCTTGCCGCCACTCTATCGCCTGGCGGGACGGCCGGGCAAACGGCCGCGACCGGACCTGCTGGCAGCGGCGCAGTTGGCCGCCAATGCAGGCCTTCGCGACAGCGCGATGCGGGAGCGCTGCCTGACAATGCGATCGCACACCCAAGGAGATCCTCATGCCTGATTTCAGCACCTTGCGCATCACCCAGGATTCGGCCCATCCGCGCGTGGCGCGGCTGTTGCTCAACCGCCCGGAGCGCCTCAACGCGATCAACGACGAGACCCCGCGCGAGATCCGTGCGGCGGTGGACTGGGCCAATGCCCAGGACGAGGTCCACGTGATCGTGGTCGAGGGCGCCGGCAAGGGCTTTTGCGGCGGCTACGACCTGACCCACTTCGGCCAGAGCGATATCGACCACCCCTGCCAGCAGGAGCGCCACCCCTGGGACCCGATGGACGACTACGCGTTCATGAAGCGCAACACCGAAGACTTCATGAGCTTGTGGCGCAGCCCCAAGCCGACCATCGCCAAAGTGCACGGCTACGCGGCCGCCGGTGGCAGCGACATCGCGCTGTGCTGCGACCTGCTGGTCATGGCCAACGACGCGCGCATCGGCTACATGCCCACCCGTGTCTGGGGCTGTCCCACCACGGCGATGTGGACCTATCGGCTGGGCCCGACCCGGGCCAAACAACTCATGTTCACCGGCGACACCATCGACGGCCGCACGGCCGCGGCCTGGGGCCTGGCCAACGAGGCGGTTGCGGCCGAAGCGCTGGAAGGCGCGACCCTCAGCCTGGCCAACCGCATCGCCGGCGTGCCGCGCAGCCACCTCGCCATGCACAAGATGGTGGTCAATCAGGTCATGCTGGCCATGGGCCTGGAGCAGAGCCAGCAGATGGCCACCGTGTTCGACGGCATTACCCGCCACAACCCCGAGGGGCTGTGGTTCCGCCGTTACGCGCAGGCCGAAGGGTTCAAGGCCGCAGTGGAATGGCGCGACAGCGGCCGGGCCATCCCCGAAGGCGACGAGGCGCGCGAACAGATCCGCCAGCTCGAAGCGCGGAGGAACGGCAAGTCCAGCTGACCGGATGCGTTCCCGGCGCCGGCCCGTTACAGTGGCGCCATGCAACCTCCCACCTATTCCGCCGAAGCACTGACAGTGTTCGCGACCCGCCTCCTGCGGGCGGGCGGCCTGTCCCAAGACAAGGCCGACGCTGTCGCCGCCATCCTCGTGGAAGGCGACCTGATGGGTCACGACACCCACGGGCTGGCCCTGCTCGCCCCCTACCTGGGCGAACTCGAATCCGGCTCCATGAGGCGGGACGGCGACCCCGCGGTGCTGGCCGATGCACCCGCAGCGGTGACCTGGGACGGGCGCCGCCTGCCGGGGCCCTGGCTGGTGCTGCGGGCTATGCAACTCGCGACCGAGCGCGCAGCACGTTGCGGCACGGGAACGGTGGTGATCCGGCAAAGCCACCACATCGGCTGCCTCGCCGCCTATCTCAAGCGAGCCACCGACCAGGGCCTGTTGCTGCTCTTGACGTGCTCGGATGCCAACTCGGCCAGCGTCGCCCCCGCGGGCGGGCTCGATCCGGTGTTCACGCCGAACCCGATTTCCGCCGGCATCCCGACCGGCGGGACGCCGGTGCTGGTCGATATCTCGACGGCGGCCACCACCAACGGCCTCACCAACCGGTTGCACAAGGAAGGAAAGAAACTGCCCGCACCGTGGGTGCTGGACGGCAACGGCCGGCCGACCGACGATCCGTCCGCGCTGTTCACCGAACCGAAAGGGACGATCCTGCCGCTGGGCGGCATGGACTCGGGCCACAAGGGCTATGGCCTGTCGCTGTTGGTGGAGGCCCTGACCGGCGGCCTCGCCGGGCACGGCCGGGCCGATCCGCGCCAGGGCTGGGGCGCCACCGTGTTCCTGCAGGTGATCGATCCGCGCGCGTTTGCCGGGCTGGCCGCGTTCACGCGCCAGACCGCCGAGGTGGCGCGGCAGTGCCATGCTTCGCGGCCGACGCGCGCCGGCGCTGCGGTGCGCACGCCGGGAGAGCGAGGGCTGGCCCTGGCGCAGCGGCAGCGCAAGACCGGGGTGGCGTTGTATCCCACGATCTTGCCGGCGCTCGAGCCATGGGCCGCCAAGCTGGGCATCGCGATGCCGGCGTCCATCGCGTGATCCGCCGGCGCCGGCGCGGATTCCGATCGACCGCGGTGAGCCGAGGCGGAAAGACTACTTGGCTGCCACCGGGCGCGACCACAGCGACCGCAGGCCGCGCATGAGCACCGGGGCGAACCAGACCAGCAAGGTGGTGGCCGCCAGCCCCAGGGCGATGGGCCGCGCGAAGAAGGCACCCAGGTCACCGTCGGACTTGATCATCGAGGTGATGAAGTTCTCTTCCAGCATGCCGCCCAGCACCACGCCGAGGATGGCGGGCGCGATCGGAAACCGGTTGGCTTCGAGCAGGTATGCGATGACGCCGGCCACCAGCATCACGCCGACTTCGAAGGTGGTGTTGTTGATCGCGAAGGTGCCGACGATACAGAACAGCAGGATCAGCGGCATCAGCACGTTGCGCGGCACGCGTAGGATGCGCTTGGCGGCCTTGATGCACAGCAGGCCCATCGGCACCATGATGATGTTGGCGACAATGAACAGCAGGAACACGGCGTAGATGTTCTGCGGGTTGGTGGTGAACAGCGTGGGCCCCGGGTTCATGTTCTTCATGTAGAGCACGCCGATCACGATGGCGGTGATCGAATCGCCCGGAATGCCGAACACCAGCGCCGGAATCCAGGCGCCGGCCAACGCACTGTTGTTGGCCGAGCCCGACTCCACGATGCCTTCGACGTGGCCGGTGCCGAACAGCTCCGGCGTCTTCGAGAACTTCTTGCTCATGGCATACGACATCCACGCGGCGATGTCGGCACCGGCCCCCGGCAACGCGCCGACCAGCGTGCCCAGGGCGCTGCCGCGCAGGATCTGCACCGGGTATTTCTTCGCCAGCTCCCACTGCCCGGCAAAGACGTTGCCGACCTTCTCCACGACCATCTCGGCCGGCGGGCTGGTGTCCACCACGAACCGGATGATTTCAGAGATCGCGAACATGCCGATCATCATCGAGATCATTCCGATGCCGCCCATCATCTCGGTGTTGCCGAAGGTGAAGCGCGGGTAGCCCCCCGGGTTGCCGAGACCGACGCAAGCCACGAGCAGCCCCAGCAGCAAGGTCACGACGCCCTTGAGCGGCTGGTTGGAGGTGATGAAGACGGCGCAGGTCAGGCCCAGCAGCACCAGCCAGAAGTATTCGAAGGAACTGAAGTTGAGCGCGAAGTTCGCCAGCGCCGGCGCTGCCAGGATCAGCACGGCGGTGCCGAACAGGCCACCCACCGCCGAGAACACCAGCCCGGCGCCCAGCGCCAGTTCGGCCTGGCCCTTGCGCGTCATGGCATAGGCCTCGTCGGTGTAGGCAGCCGAGGCCGGCGTGCCCGGAATGCGCAGCAGGCAACCGGGAATGTCACCGGAGAAGATCGCCATGGCCGTGGCCGTCACCATGGCTGCGATGGCCGGGATCGGGGCCATGAAGAACGTCACCGGCACCAGCAGCGCCGTAGCCATGGTGGCCGTGAGCCCGGGCACGGCGCCCACGAACAGGCCATAGAGCGAGGCGACGAGCATCACGGCGATGGTGTAAGGCTCGAACACCATCGAAAAGGCCTGGCCGACGGCGGTCCACATGCGCGGGTTCCTTCAGATGCAAACGAGGTGAATCAACACTGGATTACCAGGCATAGGGCGTCAGAAGGCCCCAGGGCAAAGGTACCCGCAACAGCTTGTAGAAGGCGAAGTGGATCACCAGCGTCGCCACCACGGCGATCAGCAGCGCGCGAGGCAGCGGCACCCGCAGCACCAGGAACATGGCCAGCAGGATCAGCACCGCGACCGGCAGGAACCCCAGCCAGTTCGAGGCCTCGATATAGAAGACCACCGACCCGAGCAGCACCGCGAGCGCCACGATATGCCGAGGCGAGTGGACCCAGTCTTCCCAGGCCAGCCAGCGATGGCCGGCCCGGTCGCGCCAGCCGCGCAGCGCCAGCAGAAAGCCCGTGACGCAGAGACCGCAGGCGATCATTCCCGGAAACAGCGCCGGGCCGACGGGCTGGCCCGGAATCTTCGGGTAACCCTGGATCGCGAACAGCACGGCAGCGCCCAGGACCAGCAGCACCAGCCCGAAGATGGCGTCGTTGAGTTTCATCGGACCGGTCTTACTTGACCAGCCCCACGGCCTTCATGGTCGCGCCCAGTTCGGTGTCGGACTTGGCCATGTACTTGCCGAAGTCTTCCGGCCCGGCGTAGATCACACCGAAGCCGCGGCTGGCCATGAAGTCGGTGTATTCCTTGCTCGCAGCCACCTTGCGCACCCCGGCGCTGAGCTTGTCGCGCACGTCGGCCGGGATGCCCTTGGGCGCCACGATGCCGCGCCAGGCCGCCATGGTCCAGCCGCTGCCGATGGCCTCCTTGAGCGTGGGAATGTTGGGGTAGAGCGCCGAACGCTTGTCGTTCATGATGGCCAGGCTCTTGACCTTGCCCGCGTCGATCAGGGAGCGCGCTTCGGGCAGCGACACCGGCGCGATCTCGATGCCGCCCGCCACCATGTCCTGCAGCCCCGGCGCGGCGCCGTTGCTGGGCACCCAGGGCACGGCCGCCGGGTCGATCTTCTGGTCGCGCAGCAGGCCGGCGATCGCCAGGTGCCAGATGCCGCCCTGGCCGGTGCCCGACGCCTTGTATTTGCCGGGATTGGCCTTGATCGCGGCGAGCAGGTCCTTCACCGTCTTGTACGGTGCGTCGGCCCGGACCTGCACGCCGGCGGGGTCGGCGTTGACCAGCCCGATCGGCGTGTAGGAGGCGCCGGTGAGCGCGGTAAGACCCTGCCAATGCATCATGCCGATCTCCACGGTGGCCAGGCCGATGGTGTAGCCATCCGGGGGCGCCGAGGCGATCGCCGCGTGGCCCACCACGCCGCTGCCGCCGGTGCGATTGACCACCGTCACCGGCTGGCCGAGCTCCTTTTCCAGCAGGCTGCCGATGATCCGCGCGGTGGCATCGGTGCCGCCCCCTGCGCCCCAGGGCACGATCAGGGTGATCGGTCGAGTCGGGTAATTCTGTGCTGCTGCCGGGAAGACCGATGCGGCCAAAGCGAGAGCAGCGACGGTGGCGGCGATCAGCGAACGGCGGGAACGGATGAACATGGGGAACTCCTTGCGAGGATGAGGAAGGCCAAGTTGTCTGACAACTTGACCAATCTATACGAGTCCCTGCCCCGGGCCATTAGGGTCAACCATAGATTCCCGGAAGCTTATTGGAAGGTCCGCGCCCGTTCGGCCAGCGGCGCCAGTTCCGCCTCCGTCAGGGTTTCCTTGCTCAGCAGTTGCCGGGCACCCTCTTCGAGCAGCTCGCGTCGCGCGCTGAGAATCTCGTTGGCCCTGGCGAAAGCCTCGTCGACGAGGCGGCGCACCGCCTCGTCGATCGCCCGCGCCGTGGCTTCGCTGTGCGGGCGCTCCGCGTGCAGTTGGCCGGTCGCGTCGAGGAAGGGGCTGCGCGGCAGCTCGTAGGTGACCTGACCGACCTCGGCGGCCATGCCGAAGCGCGTCACCATGTCCAGCGCCAGAGCGGTGGCCTTGCCCAGATCGTCCGCCGCGCCGGTGGACAGCTCACCGATCACCAGCGCTTCGGCTGCGCGCCCGCCGAACAGCACCGCAAGCCGGTTCTCGAGTTCGCCGCGACGGATCAGGTAGCGGTCTTCGGTCGGCCGCTGCAGGGTGTAGCCCAAGGCGCCAATGCCGCGCGGGATGATCGAGATCTTGTGCACCGGGTCGGTTCCCGGCAGCACGATGGCCACCAGCGCATGGCCCATCTCGTGAACCGCCACCGTCCTGCGCTCCTGCTCGTTCATCACGCGGTGCCGCTTTTCAAGGCCGGCGACTATGCGCTCCACGGCTGCGGTGAAGTCCGGCATGGCCACCGACTCGGCGCCGCGCCGCGTCGCCAGCAATGCGGCTTCGTTGACGAGGTTGGCCAGGTCGGCTCCGGCAAAGCCGGGCGTGAGCGCTGCGATGGTGTCCGGATCGACCTGCGCATCCAGCGATATCTTGCGCAGGTGCACGCGCAGGATGTCCACGCGGCCCTTCCGGTCGGGCCGATCCACCAGCACCTGCCGGTCGAACCGGCCGGCGCGCAGCAGCGCCGGATCGAGGATTTCCGGCCGGTTGGTCGCCGCCAGGATCACCACCCCTTCGCTCGGATCGAAACCGTCCATCTCGGCCAGCAACTGATTGAGGGTCTGCTCCTTCTCTTCGTGCCCGCCGCTGTAGGGACCGATGCCGCGCGCGCGCCCCAGCGCATCGAGCTCGTCGATGAAGATGATGCAGGGCGCCGCGGCCCGGGCCTGCTCGAAGAGGTCGCGCACGCGGGCCGCGCCCACCCCCACGAACATTTCGACGAACTCCGCTCCGGTGATCGAGAAAAAGGGAACGCCGGCCTCGCCGGCCATCGCCCGCGCCAGCAGGGTCTTGCCGGTGCCCGGCGGGCCCACCAGCAGCACCCCTTTGGGCATCCGGGCGCCCAGCCTGCCATAGGACTTGGGATTCTTGAGAAAGTCGACCGATTCGCGCAGTTCGTCCTTCGCTTCGTCGACGCCGGCCACGTCGGCGAAACTCACCTTCACCTCGTTTTCGCGGTGGACGCGCGCATGACTCTTGCCGACCGACAAGAGCCCGCCCAAAGCCCCCTGCCCCGCCATGCGCCGGGCGAGCCAGCCCCACAGACCGAACAGCAGCAGCGCCGGCAACAGCCAGGACGCAACCTCGCCGAGGAAGGTGCTCTCGATCACACCGCGGAACGGCACGCCGTATCCCAGCAGCTCCCCGGCCAGCGCCGGCTCGACGCGGTTGGCGACAATGATCGTGCGGCCATCCGGCAGCGGGCTCTTGAGCTTGCCCTCGAGGACCTTGCTGCCGACGGTGACCGATTCGACATGGCCGTCCTTCAGGTGCTGCAGGAACTCGCTGTATGCAACCGGCTGGAGCTGGCGGCCGCTGATCCACAGGTCGCGCGTCCACGCCAGCGCAAGCAGCGCGAAGACCACGTACCAGAGGTTGAACCGCCAGCTTGGTTTGGGAACGGGTGGCTTGCCACCCGGGACGTTTTCCCCATTCATGGGGCAATCATGGCACGTGTGGCGAGCCTCGTGCTCAGCCGTGACGAACAGCGGTGGCAACAGCCTCTGCCTTCGATGCCGGGCACGCCGGTCGAATTGTTGGCGCCTGTGCAGTTGTGCATCGGCGTGTCCGGCCGGGGTCGGCAGCACCACGGGCAACAGAACCAGGATCGCGGCAAGCGCTGAACCCGGCGGGGCATCCCCTACCGGGGACCGCGTCGCGGTTCTAGCGTGCGCCGAACTCCGGCGCTGACAGGGACGTGAGCGCAGGCTGCGGCGCGTCCGCGGCGTTGGCCATCGCATGCATGCCAAGGGCGACGAAGATCACGACGAGCAGCATGGTCAGGTGAAAACTCATGGGATCCCTTTTGGCGACTGTCTGCGTCAGAGCCTAGCGTCGGGGGCGGTGCCAGCCTGTAGGAAGGCGCCGCGTCCTCGCGTCGCACGATGCCCCGATCGCGCTGAAGTGCGCTTCAACGGCCGCGGCGTTTCGCGGCGCTTGCCTCCGGCGGGGTTTTGGCAAGGCGCGTGCGATCCAGCTTCACCCACGCGGGCGCATGGTCGCTCGCATGCTCCTGGCCCCGAACCCAGCGGTCCACCCCGGCCTCCTGCAGGCAGAGCGCCAGCCTGGCGTTGAGCAGCAGGTGGTCGATGCGCAGGCCCGCATTGCGGTCCCAGTGCTTGCGGAAGTAGTCCCAGAAAGTGAAGACGGCTTCGTCGGGATGCAGGTGGCGGATCGAGTCGATCCAGCCTTGCTGCAGCAGGCGCTGGTAGCACGCCCGGCTTTCGGGCTGCAGCAGTGCATCCTTGAGCCAGGACCTGGGGCTGTAGATGTCGAAGTCGGTCGGCACCACGTTGTAATCGCCGGCCAGCACCACCGGCTGCTCCGATCGATACAGCCCGGCGGCGTGCGCGATCAGGCGCTCGAACCAGGCCAGCTTGTAGTCGAATTTCGGGCCGGGCTGCGGGTTGCCGTTCGGCAGGTACAGGCACACCACCACCACGCCGTCCACGGCCGCCTCCAGGTAGCGGCTGTGTTCGTCCGTGGGATCGCCGGGCAGTTCACGGCGGATTTCCACCGGGTCGATGCCGCGCGCGAGGATGGCCACGCCGTTCCACGATCGTTGCCCTTTCCACAGCGCGTGATAGCCGGCTTCGCGCAACGGCGCATGCGGAAACGCACCGTCCAGCGCTTTGAGTTCCTGCAGGCAGGCCACGTCGGGCTGCTCGCGCTCCAGCCATTGCAGGAGGTTCGGCAACCGCGTCTTGATGCCGTTGACGTTGTAGGTCGCGATCTTCATTTGCGGATCATCGCGCAAGCCGCGCCGCAATGGTGCAAGCCGGCACCGCCGCGTGAGGCGCCGTCCTACAGCCGGGATATTGCCACTGGCGCATAGTGGTACGAACAGTCATCCGGCCGCGCCATGTCGGCACAACGCCGGCGCCTCCACGAAAGGTCGAGCCATGAACATGCGATTCAGCACCCAGGCTGCCAACGCCGACGTCCTGGGCGACGACGGCAACAACGCGACGCCCGAAGGAATGTCTGACACCGTCGGCGCCGACGGCACGCCGCGCGACCGCGCCGACCGCAAGCCCGGGCCGCAAGCCCGGCCCGGCCAGAGCCCGGACGCGGATGCCGAGCCCGGCGAGGACCGCAACGCCGCCGGTTTCGTCAAGGACAAGGACGCGGCCGGGCCCTGAGGCTCTCCCGGGCCGGGTCCGTCCAAGAGACATGAGACGCGTTGTTGCCGCAGTTCTGCTGGCAATTTTCCCGCTCCTGCTGTACGCGCAGGACCGTGATCCGCTGGCGTCGCCTGAATGCGATGCCGCCCGAGCCGAACTCGAACAGGCATTGAACGATCCGGCCACCGGCCGATCGCGGCCGAACGACCGGCTGGCCCGCGCGCGCGAAAAGGCGGCCGCCGTCTGCCTGGGTGGCACTGACGGCAAGCGGGAACGCACGGGCGCGCCTGAACCGGTGCAGGTGGTGCCACCACCGCTCACCCGGCCTGCGTCCTTGCCGGAACCGGCGCCAGCGCGCGCGCCCCTGGTGATCCCGCGGCCAATGGCCATCACCACCTGCGACCCCGCGGGGTGCTGGGACAGCGAGGGGCGGCGGCTGAACATCATGGGTCCGCTGCTGATCGGACCGCAGGGCCTGTGCAGCGTCCAGGGTGGCATGGTGAGCTGCCCCTGACGCGGGGCAACCCGGGCCAGCGGTCGCACCAGGGCGGCTCAAACGGCAGGCTCCGGCGCAGCTATCCGTACCGACGCCAGGGTCCGGCCATCGGCGTCACAATCCGGGCATGACCGATCCGCTCCCTCTCGCCGAAGCGGTGCGCAAGGCGTGCATCGAAGCGGCGCTGGCCGCGTATGAGGATGCGGGGATTTCGGGCCTGTGCGCCGAAGGCCGCTGGGAAGCGGCCATCAGCGCCATCCAGTCGCTCAACCTGCAGCGCATCCCGGGTGGCGACGCCGCCGCTCACACCCCGGGCTCCGGCTCGGACACCCCAGCCTGACGCGCCCGCTGCGGACTATCGTCGATCGTGGCTCGAGGCCGCGGTTTAAGATGCCCCATGCTCAACAAGACAACCATCGCCATCGCCCTGGCCCTGGCGCTGCCATTCGCGGCCGCGCAAACCCCGCCGCAACCGTCCTCGCCCGCCAAGAAGGCGCTGGTGGCCCGCATTCTCAAGGTGCAGCAGCCCGGCATCGAAGGCATGGCGCGGACGCTGGTGGAACAGCCCGCGTTCGAGCTGCTGGGCAATGCGGCCAGTGCCCTGCCGTCGCGCGTGCCCAAGGACAAGCAGGACGCGGTGGCCAAGGACATCCAGGGCGACGTGCAGAAGTACCTGGCCGAAGCGGTACCGCTGGTGCAGGCGCGCGCGGTGAAACTGGCGCCCGGCACCATCGGAGCGCTGATGGAGGAAAAGTTCAGCGAGGACGAACTCAAGCAGGTCGTCGCCATCATCGAGTCGCCGATCTACGGCAAGTTCCAGCGCATGGGCGAGGACATGCAGAAGGTGCTGGTCGAGAAGCTCGTCGCCGAAACCCGCCCGACGATCGAACCCAAGGTGCGCGCGCTCGGACAGTCCGTGGCCAGGCGCCTCGGCGTCACGCCACAGGCGGGGGTCACGCCGCAGACGGGCGCCGCACCCGCCAGGCCGGCATCCAGGTAGCGCCGCGCCGAGGGACCGCGCCGGAGAACGCATGCGCGTGACATGCGCAAGACCAGGTCCACCGGCAGGACGCGACCCGCTACGCGCTGCCCAAGCCGCTGACGCGTAGTACCATTTGCAGATGCACGGCCACTTCATAGCCTCCCGGATGGCAATCCCACAACATCGCGGCAGCGCGCTGGCGCAGGCCCTCGCATGAGCAAAGGCCCGAAGGTCCTGCTGGTCGTGGTGGCGCTGGCCGCGGCAGCCGGACTGGCGCTGTTCTGGTGGCAGCGGGTGCCGCCCGAGCCGACCGCCGCGCTGCAGCCGGCCGCCCCGGCCAGTGCGTCACGGGCAGCACCGGAACCCGCGATCGCTTACCCGATCGAACCACCTGCAGCGCAAACACCGCTGCAGGCGGCAGACATCGGCGCGGCCCTCACGGAACTGCTCGGGCGCAAGGCCGTGCTGTCGTTCTTCCAGGTCGACGAGTTCCCGCGCCGCTTCGTCGCGACCGTCGACAACCTCGGGCGCGCCCATGCGCCGGCCCTGCTGTGGCCGGTCAACCCGATGGGCGGACGCTTCACCGTCGAGGAACAGGACGGCGCGACGGTGATCGCCGCCGACAACAGCTCGCGCTACACGCCGTTCGTGCTGCTGGCCGAGACCGTCGACATCCACCGTGCGGTCGATCTGTACGTTCGCATGTATCCCCTGCTGCAACGCGCCTACGAGGAACTGGGTTACCCGAAGCGCTATTTCAATGACCGGCTGATCGCCGTCATCGACCAGCTGCTGGCGACTCCCGTGCGCGAAAAGCCGATCAAGCTCGAACTGACCGATGTCAAGGGGCCCATCCCGTCCGAGCGGCCCTGGGTCCGGTACCAGTTCGCCGACCCCGAACTCGAGTCGCTGTCGGCGGGACAGAAGATCCTGCTGCGGGTGGGCCCCGTCAACGGTCGCCGCCTGAAAGCGAAGCTGGCCGAGATCCGCGAGGAACTGGTCCAGCGCGGCACCAAGCGCTAGCGGGTCGATGCTGGAATTCCTGCCCGCAGCGACCGCGGACCTCGCCTGGCCGCTTGTCCTGGCGCTGGCCTGGGTCGCCGGCGAACTCGGACATCGCTGGCTGAACCTGCCGCGCATCAGCCTGTATGGGCTGATCGGCTTTGCCTTCGGCCATGCGCAGCTGGGCGTGTTGCCAGTCGCCGGCGAAGGCCTCGGCACGCTGCTGGCCAGCGTCGCCTTCGGGCTGATCCTGTTCGAGTTCGGCTACCGGATCAATCTGCGCTGGCTGCACACCAATCCCTGGTTCGGCGCCACCGGGCTGCTGGAGGCGCTGGCCACCTTCGGGGCGGTCTATCTGCTGGCGCGGTGGTGGGGCTCGCCCAACCTCGCGGCCCTGCTGCTGGCCTCGCTGTCGATGTCGACGTCGCCGGCTGCGGTTCTGCGCGTGATCAACGAACAGCGCAGCTCCGGCCAGGTCACCGAACGGATCCTGCACCTGGCCGCTCTCGATTGCGTGCTGACGCTCTTCGCCTTCAAGGTCATCATGGGGTTCTGGACATTCAAGAGCTCGGGCAACCTCTGGCTGGCGATTTCCAACAGCCTGGTCGTGCTGGGGGTGTCCGCGGGCCTGGGCGCCCTGTTCGGGGTCGGCGTCACCGGCCTGTTGCGCCGCACCGGGCGGCTGAGCCAGGACGGCACGGTCGCCTTCGCGATCGCCGTGATCCTGCTGGTCGGCGTGACCCACGCATTCAAGTTCTCGGCGCTGCTGGCGACGCTGACCTTCGGGCTGGTCGCACGCCATCGCCGCGTCACGCTGACCCAGACGCAACGCAACTTCGGCGCGTTGGGCGATCTGCTGGTGGTGGTGCTGTTCGCCTACGTCGCCGCCACCATCGAATGGCCGCGCGTGGCCGCCGGTCTCGCACTCGGACTGGCCCTGGTCGGCGTGCGGCTGGCAACGAAGACCGCTGCGGTAACGGCCCTGGCCCGCGCCAGCGGCCTTTCATGGCGCAAGGGCGGCCTCACGGGCCTGGCGCTGATGCCGTTCTCGGTGTTCGTGATCCTGCTGCTGGAGGAGCACACACGCCAACTGGGCATCGACCTGGTCGACCAGCTGGCGCCGCTGGCCGCCGCGACGCTGCTGCTCGAACTCATCGCCCCGCTCGCGACCCAGCTGGCGCTGCGACTGGCAGGCGAAACGGCGCAGGTGCGGAGGCGCTGAGATGCCGCTCGAACGGTTCGCCACCTCCCAATCGCTCACGCTGGGCGTCGAACTGGAGCTCCAGCTGGTCAGCCTGAGCGATTTCGACCTGATCGATGCCAGCCCCGACATGCTCCACCTGCTCGAGCGCCGGCGTTTCCCGGGCAACGTGGTGCCCGAGATCACCGAGAGCATGATCGAGGTGTCGACCGACATCCATGGCGATCACGCCGGCCTGGTCAGCCAGCTGCACCAGATCCGGGACGCGCTGGTGGCCGCCGGCGACACCCTGAACGTCGGCGTTTGCGGCGGCGGCACCCATCCGTTCCAGCAGTGGTCGGACCGCAAGATCTTCGCCCGGCCGCGCTTCAAGGAAGTGTCCGCTCTGTACGGTTACCTCGCCAAGCAGTTCACCATCTTCGGCCAGCACGTGCACGTGGGTTGCACGTCGGGCGACCAGGCGATGTTCCTGCTGCACGCGCTGAACCGCTATGTGCCGCACTTCATCGCACTGTCGGCGTCATCGCCCTTCGTTCAGCGCCACGACACGCTGTTCAACTCGGCCCGCCTGAACTCGGTCTTCGCCTTTCCCCTGAGCGGACGCGCGCCTTTCATGCTGCGCTGGAGCGATTTCGAAAGCGACTACTTCGCCCAGATGGAGCGCACCGGGGTTGTGAAGAGCATGAAGGATTTCTACTGGGACATCCGGCCCAAGCCCGAGTACGGGACGATCGAGCTGCGCGTGTGCGACACCCCGCTCACGGTGGACCGCGCCGCGGCGCTGGCGTGTTACCTGCAGGCGCTGTGCCGCTACCTGCTCGATGGCAGCGAGAGCGCGCCGGCCGAGAGCGATTACCTGGTCTACAACTACAACCGGTTCCAGGCCTGCCGCTTCGGGCTGGACGGCACCATCGTGCATCCCAAGAGCTACGAGGCGCTGCCGCTGCGCGAGGACATCCTCACCACCTTGCGCAAGATCGCGGGCCAGGCCGAGGACTGCGGCGCAACGGCCGCGCTCGAGCATCTCTACGAAACGGTGAAGACAGGCAGCGACGCGACCTTCCTGCGCCGTGAATTCGAGCAGAGCGGCAGCGCCGAAGGGATGGTGAACGCCGCCATCCGCGCTTTCCGCCAGGACGACAGCCGGCCGCCCCGGTAAGGCGGCCCTGCGGCAAGCGGGGCCCCGCCGCTTTTGCCGTGCCGATGGTCAGCCGGCGTTGGCCAGCCCGGCCCGGCTGCTGAATTCGACGCAGGCGGCCTCGAAGCTGCGGATCTCGAACAGCGCTGCCTTCAGGCTCATCTCGCCTTTGTCGATCAGCTTGCCTGCGAGGTGCTCGGTCAGCGGCTTCAGGCGCGACAGCAGCGTGCGGGTCTCACCGTACAGGCGTTCGCTCTGCGCCTCCATAATGCCGCGGGTTTCCTCGTCCAGGTTGCGGCTGGCGCCGTGACCGTCGGTGGACAGGGCCCCGAAGTTGAGCCGCGTCTTGCGGTACATGCCCATCTCGGCCACCGCATGGTGCAGCAATTTGGTCACGCGGGTGATGTCGTTGTGCGCGCCGTTGGTGGTGCCCTGCTCGCCGAAGAACAGCTCCTCGTTGGCCATGCCGCCGAGCAGCACGCGCACGTCGTGCTCGATGTCGCCTTTGGTCTTGAGAAGGTTGGCGCCCTGCTTGTGGAACACGAAACCCAGGGCGTTGTTGCGCGCAGTGGCCTTGAGCGAGATCTTGATGGTCTTCATCTCGGACAGGATGGCTTCCCAATCCCCGCCCGCCTGGCGGCGCTCGCGCTCGAAGTCAACCAGAAAGTGGCCCCATTCATGGATGGCGATGATGCGGCGGTCGCGATCGCGCTCCTTGGTTGTGTTGGAGTTGACATTGCCCACCAGCACCCGCTCGGCGGCCTGCATCAGCGTCTCGGCGCCTATCATCTCGCCGGCCTGCACCGCCGTGATCCCGGCCTGGTTGACGATGGTCTCCAGGTCGGCCGGGCTGCGGCCCTCGGTCACCTCGACCAGATGGCGCAGATCCATACCGGGCAGCACCTTGTCGGCGCGGCGGGCCAGGTAATGGCCGATGATGGCCAGCCGCTCTTCCTTGTTCGGCATGCGGAAGTCGACCTTCATCTGGAAGCGGCGCAGCATCGCCTCGTCCATGGCCATCGATTCGCTGTTGAAGTTGCTGGCGACGATCCAGATGATCTCGGCTTCGCTCTTGCTGCGCACGCCGTCCAGCACCGCCAGCAGGGTGTTCTGCGTGTCGTCGTCGAACTTGCGGTGGCCGCCCCGCTTCATGAACAGGTCCTGCGCCTCGTCCAGGAAGACGATGCAGCGCCTGCGCCGCTTGGCCATCGCCGCGATGCGGCCCAGGGTGTTGGCCCCGCCGGCCACATAGCCGGTCTCGAGGTTGGCCGCCGAATGGAACAGGATCGGCAGCTTGAGTTCCTTGGCCAGGTAACTGGCCAGCTTGGTCTTGCCGGTCCCGGCCGGGCCGCTGAACATCACGTTGAACGGTTTGCTGACGCCGTACTCGGCGTATTCAGCGCGACGCTGGTACTGGTCCTTGATCTGCGCGACCTCGGCCTTGATGTCGTCCATGCCCACCAGGTCCTCGATGCATCCGTCGACCTGCGCCGGCTCGAGGAACTTGAGCGACTTGAACTGGCCCTTGAGCTGGAAGAACAGGAAGCCCAGCAAACCCAGCGTGAGGGCGGCCGACAGCACGCCGCTGACGCCGGCTTTCCACCCGTCCTTTTCGGACTGGGGCCGGGCGCCGGCAAAGCGCTGGTCCAGGCGCTCGAGAATCTCCAGGCTGGCCGCATCGAGGTCGGCCCGCGGCACGAAGCTCAACTTGCCGCCCCAGGCCGCCGTGACGGCCTTGTCCGCGAAGATCTTGGTTTCGATGTCACTGGGGTACCAGGCGTACTGCTTGCCTTGCGACTCGATCAGCACGATGCGCTCGGACACGTTCCACATCAGCGGCCTGTAAATGACGGTGATGCGTTCCACCGGATTGCGCTCCAGGAAGCCGATCACCGAACCGGTGCCGAACAGCACGGGCAGTTTCGGGTTGAACGCCGGTGTGGCTTGGCCGGACGGGTCAGCCGCCGTCATCGTCTTGAGCTCTTCGGCCACAACCGCCTGTTTCTGCACAAGTGCAACGGAATAGATCGCGCTGGCCGGAATCAGCAGGGCCAGAGCGATCACCGTCACCTTGACGGTGCCGGACTGGATCACGAACCAGTCCAGCAGACGGGCGGCGGCCTTCTTCGCGAGGAGCCACAGGCTGCGCGCGCTGCGCTCGGCCGCCGGAGCGGTCTCGGGAGTGGTCTGGCGGCTTGCCGATGAATCCGACATGGCTTGCTTTCGTGACATACATGTGCGACACGTTCCGCACGGACGTGCCTGCGTCGCACTGCGACAAAATCGGGGGAGCTCAGCCGGCGCTCGTGGCGGCTCTGCTTGTTGTTGCCTTGCGGGTCATGAACTTCCTGTCGCCCGGCTTCAATCTCTGTAAGCGCAATCCTACAGATTCGCGCAAGAAGACGCCATCCGAGGGTTACTCGGAAAAACGCAATGTGATGTGCGATGCCTCAAGCACATCTTGCGTTGTAGGACAAAGGGTATCATTCAGCGATGGCGAGGAACCCGCCGCACGCGGGTCGACTCCAACCATACAGCCGGGTTTCTTCAAGTTTCTTCCCCGGCTCTTCAATCCCTCGGTCTCACAGCCGGGGGATTCTTCTTGCCTATTGCAGGCCAAGCCAGTCCAGCGCCTCGCGCTCGGCGTTGAACAACGCGATGTCGGGACAGAGGGTCTGGCCAATAGGAAAGCCATCGTTGTCCACCAGCTCGGGCGTGGCGACCAGGACCACCCTGGTATTGCGTGTCAAGGCGCGGCGCAGGCGGTCGCAGATGAGAAACTTTCCCTGGGCGTCGGGCGGCGTCGCCACGCGGCGCAGGTCGATCAGCACGTGATCCTGTCGCCACCGCGCCACCGCAGCCTTCACCAAGTAAGCCAGTTTCAGCGCGTCACCGCTGCGCCAGCGGCCTTCCACGTCAAAGCGCATGTGCAGATCGTCATGACGGGAAGCGACTACGAGGTTCATCAAGCGGAAAAGTTGGCAGCTGGTAATCGGCAGAATGCCATACCCCCTTGTGGCGATTGGATACAAACGGAATCAAAGGTAGCCAAGCGTGACTCAACCATTCAGCCGTGCGATCTGCGCCATTCGTCCCATTGCATGGGACTGACAGGAGAGGAAAGCCGGGAAAACCGCGCGCATCCTGGCCCCTCGTGTTGGCTGCCGGGACAATTCGCCGCTAACGATTCCCGACCATGTACATCAGCGAACAGTTGCTCAATCCCAACGAAAGGCGGCTGCAGCTTTCCGCGCAGCTCGGCGTGGGCAATGTCGTATGGGCAACCGCGGCACCGAACTGGTGTCGGCGGCCGGCGGCGCGGCTACCAGCAACAGGCCCAACGCGGCGTGATTTACTCGTGCCGCAGGGCCTCGATCGGGTCCATGCGTGCGGCACGCCGGGCCGGGAAATAGCCGAACAGCACACCGATGCATGCGGAAAACACGAATGAAAGCACGTTGATCACCGGATCGAACAGGAAGGGCACGCCCATGGCCGCGGCCAGCCCGATGGACATGCCGGTGGCGATGACGACGCCGACGATGCCGCCCAGTGACGCCAGCGCCACCGCCTCGATCAGGAACTGCAGCAGCACCTCGCGCTCCAGTGCCCCAATGGCCAGCCGCAGGCCGATCTCGCGGGTGCGTTCGGTCACGTTGACCAGCATGATGTTCATGATACCGATGCCGCCCACCAGCAGGCTCACCGCGGCCACGGCGCCCAGCAGCGTAGTCATCACCTGGGTCGTGCCCGACAGCGTTTCGGCCAGCTGCTGCGTGTCGAGGACGTTGAAGTTGTCGTCGTCGCCTTCAGCCAGCTTGCGGCGCTCCCGCATCAGCTGCGCCAGGCTCTTCTTCAGGCGCGTGCTGTCGCTGCCGTCCTGCATCGACACCAGCAGCGTGTTGATGCGCTGATTGCCCGTGACGCGGCGCTGCAGCGTGTGCAGCGGCACCAGCACGATGTCGTCCTGGTCGTTGCCCATCGCCGCCTGGCCCTTGGAGGCGAGCACGCCGATCACGTCGCACGAGAACTGCTTGATGCGCAGCTGCTCGCCCAGGCCCCGCGTGCCACCGTAGATCTCGCGCCGCACGGTCTCGCCGATGATGCAGACGGCCCCACCGGACGTGAGTTCGTCGTCCTCGAACCTGCGGCCGGAGGCCAGCTTCCAGTTGCCGGTGTCGAACCAGGCATTGGTGCTGCCGGTGACGTTGGTGGCCCAGTTGCGGCCATTGCCGACCACCGTGACCCCGGTTCGGCCCTCCGGCGCCACCGCCTGGATACCGCCGATCTGCGCCATGATGGCGCCGGCATCGGATTCCTTGAAAGACGGAGCGCCGCCACCACCGCCCGGCCCGCCCGGGCCCAGTCGCTGGCCGGGGCGCACCATCAGCAGGTTGGTGCCCAGGCTGGAGATCTGCATCTGCACCGCCTGCGTGGCGCCTTTGCCCAGCGTGACCATCGTGATCACGGCGCTCACGCCGATCACGATCCCCAGAATGGTGAGGAACGAGCGCAACAGGTTGCGCCGGATCGAACGCAGCGCGAGAAACAGCGTGTTGAGCAACATCAGCGTGCCTCCGCCGCCGCCGCCGGCAGGCTGGCCGGCATCGGATTCGGGTTGGGCGTGTCGCTGTCGATGAGGCCATCCACGAAGTGCACCACGCGCCGGGCGTAGGCCGCCATGTCGGCTTCGTGCGTGACCATCAGCACGGTGATGCCATGGTCCACGTTCAGGGCGCGCAGCAGCTCCATGATTTCCCGGCTGCGCTGGGTGTCGAGATTGCCGGTGGGCTCGTCGGCCAGCAGCACTGCCGGCTCGGTCACCAGTGCCCGGGCGATCGCCACCCGCTGCTGCTGGCCGCCGGACAGTTCGGCCGGCGTGTGGTGCTCCCAGCCGCCCAGGCCCACCGATTGCAGCGCCTTGGCTGCGGACGCGTGGCGCACGGTAGCGCTTTCGCCGCGGTACAGCAGCGGCAGCTCGACGTTCTCCTGGGCCGAGGTGCGCGCTAGCAGGTTGAACCCCTGGAACACGAAACCCAGGTACCGGCGGCGCAGCAGCGCGCGCTGGTCGCGCGACAGGCCCTCGACATGCGCGCCACGGAACAGGTACTGCCCGGCGCTGGGCGTGTCCAGGCAGCCCATGATGTTCATCGCCGTGGACTTGCCCGAGCCGCTCGGGCCCATGATCGCGACGAACTCGCCGGCGGTGATGTCCAGGTCGATGCCCTTCAACGCCATCAATTCGGCCTGGCCGCTGCCATACACCTTGGTCACGCCGCGCAGGCGAATCAACGGCACGTTCATCCTGGGCTCATTTCACCGCTGCTGCCTTCTGGTCGGTGATCACCTGCATGCCGGCTTCCAGTTCGCCGCCGGTGATCTCGGTCATGCGGCCGTCGCTGATGCCGGGGATCACCGAGACCGGCGCCGCCTTGCCGTCGCGCAGCACCCACACCTGGCGCGCGGTCGCCGTGCTGGCGCCGGCCGCTGCGGAACTGCGCTCGCGACGCGGCATGCGCGGTGTCAAGCTGGCGACGATGCCGCCGCTGGCCGCGGGCTTGGCGGCCGCCGCGGTAGCGGGCTCGAAGCGCAGCGCGCTGTTGGGCACCAGGAGCACGTCCGTCCGCTGCGTCGCGACAATCGTGGCGCTGGCCGTCATGCCCGGGCGCAGGCTCAGGTCGCTGTTGTTCACGTCCAGGTAAGTGAGGTAGGT
Organism: Ramlibacter tataouinensis; assembly: GCA_002427815.1. Lineage (GTDB taxonomy): Bacteria > Pseudomonadota > Gammaproteobacteria > Burkholderiales > Burkholderiaceae_C > Ramlibacter > Ramlibacter tataouinensis_A. Next base: position 12,222 of record DIZF01000060.1, on the reverse strand, counting down.
GACCACGTTGTCCGTGATGGTCGAGCCGTAGGCCACCCGCGTGATCTGCGCCGGGTACTTGCGGCTGGGATAGGCACTCACCGTGAAGCTCGCGTTCTGGCCCACCTTGACCGAGCCCACGTCGGCCTCATCCACGTAGACCTGCAGGCGCAGCTGCGCCAGGTCCTCGGCCACGGTGAACAGCGTCACCGCCTGCAGCGATGCCGCCACGGCATTGCCCGGGTCCACGCTGCGGGTGAGGATCACGCCATCGGAGGGTGCGCGGATCGATGCCTTGGACAGGTTGATCTCGTCGGTGGACAAGGCCGCCTGCGCGTCGGCGACTCCCGCGCGCGCGCTGGTCGCGTCCGCCATCGCCCGCTCCACTGCGGCGCGCCCGGCGTCCATTTCGGCCTTGGAGGGCACCTTGCCGCCCGACAGGCGCGCAACCTCCTCGAACCGTGCGAGGCTGGCCTTCGCCTCGCTGACGGTCGCAGCGGTCTGCGCGACCTTCGCGTTGGCCGAGGCCAGCGATGCGCGCGAACGCAGGATCTGGTCGTTCAGCTTGGCGGTGTCCAGCTCGACCAGTACCTGGCCCTTGCGAATCTTGTCGTTGACGTCGACGTTGACTTTCAGCACCGTGCCCGAGAGTTCGCTGCCGATGTTGATCGCGCGTGTGGGTTGCAGCGTGCCATTGGCGGTGACGGTCAAGGTCAGATTGCCGCGTGCCACCGTCTGCGTGACGTAGCTGGGCGCCGCGTTGGCGGTCTGCCACGCTTGCCAGTACCACCAGCCGCCGGCGGCCAGCAGCACCAGCAGGACACCGCCCCACAGGGCAGGACGCCGGTACCAGCGGTGCGAGGCCGGCTCGGCGAGCAACGTGGAGATGTCGGTCTCGGCAGCGGCAGCGGGTGTGCCCGAAACGGGCTGGGGTGCAGCCGTGGCCGCTGGGATGGGGGTGTTCATGAAGGGGAAGTCCGGACGGGATCCGCGGTGGCCGCGGGCGGCGGATCGCCGCCATCGGGTTGCCAGCCGCCGCCCAGCGCCTTGTACAGGCGCACATGGTCGGCACTGACGTCGGCACTGGCATTGGCCACGCTGTCCTGCGTGCTCAGCCGGGTGCGCTGGGTTTCCAGCACCACCTGGAAGTCCACCAGGCCACTGGTAAACCGCTGGCTGGCCATCAACGCGGCGTTGCCGGCGGCCTCGGCCGCCTGTTGCAGCCGCAGCAGCCGCTCGCGGTCACCGCGCAGCGCGATCAGGGCGTCTTCGACATCCTTGAGCGCCGTCAGGACCGTGCCCTGGTAACTCGAGTTCGCCTGTTCCAGGGCTGCCTGCTGGGCCCGCACCTGGGCTCGGAGGGCACCACCGTCGAACAGCGGCACGGCCACACCGGCCAGCAAGGCACTGGCAATCGATGCGCCGTTGCCGAGCGATGCCAGCGTCAATGCGTTCAGGCCAACCGAACCAGTGAGCCGGAAGCTGGGCATCGTCTGTGCCTGCGCCTGCGACACGCGGGCCATCGCGGCCATCACCTGGTGTTCCGCGGCGCGGACATCGGGGCGTTGGCGCAGCGTCTCGGCCGGAATGCTCAGCGCCAGCTCGTCCGCCGCCTGCGGCACAGGGGCGGCGGCTGCCAGGACCGTCCACAAGGCCGCGGGCGGCTGCCCGGTCAGCACCGCGAGCGCATGCATCGTCTGGTCAATGCTGGTTTGAAACGCCGGCAACTGGGCCGCGGTCTGTTCGGTCGACGCACGCGCCTGCTCGGTTTCCAGCGACGAGACCAGGCCCGCCTGCAGGCGCCACTGGGTGATCTGCAGGATCTCCTGCTGGCTGGCCAGGTTGTCGGTGGCAATCGCCAAACGTGCCTGGGCACTGCGCAGCGTGATGTAGTCAAGCGCAACCTCGGCCGCGATCGAGACCTGCACGTCGCCCAGTGTCGCGCCGCTGGCCCGTAGGCTGGCCTCGCTGGCTTGCAGGGCGCTGCGATTGGCGCCGAAGACATCCAGCTCCCAGCTGGCGTCCAGGCCGGCCCCGAAGCTGTTGCTGGCGCTCGCGCCGCCGGACCTGCTGCGCTGTACCGACGCCGAACCGTCAAGGGTTGGCACGAGGCCGGCGCCGGCGACATCGCGCAGCGCGCGAGCTTGCCGCAGCGCCGCCTGGGCGCTCACCACGGTGGTATTGGATTGCATGGCCTGGCTCACCAACTGCGCCAGCAAAGGATCGCGCAAGCGCAACCACCATTGCGCCAGCGAGGAGGTGTCCCCCACCGCGGAGGGATCGACCTGCGACCATGCCGCGGGTACGTCGAAAGACAGTGCCGGCGCGCGCTGGGGCGACAGCGGCGCGCAGCCCGACAAGGCCAGCGTCAAGCCGGACAGAAGTGCGGCGCCGCGCACCCCGCGCACTGCGATCGCGCGGCGCTCAACGCCAACGCGGCCATGCAGCGGCCAGGAATCAAACCTCATGAATACAGTCTGGGCGTGTTCTGCGGACAAGTGGTTGCGTTGGGTCAACCCAAGCCAAGCAGCTCGGCGGTCTCGATGTCTCAGGCGTCAACAGCAGCGGCTTTCTGCTCATGCGTCTGCAAAGGCCGTGCGTTGACGTGCGCTGGTCAGCTCAGCAATCGCCGCCGGCACACGCTGGTGGAGATCGCTGGCCTTGAAGCGCCGATCCGGTGCGCAGAAGACTGTCGAGCTTGGCGAGCGCGCCGATCCAGCCCTGCTCGTGGGCGTCGCGGGCCTGCTGGTCGAAGAAGCGCTCGTGCCGGAAATTCATTTCGCAGCCCTGCGCCGCCGGCTTCAGTTCGATCGTGACCAGCGAGACACGCTCCGGCGTGGTTTTCCAGGCCCAGGTGAAACGCAACCTGCGATTGGCTACCACCTCCTGGTACTCGCCCGAGACGTCATGCTCCTGCCCGTCGGCCATGCGAAAGGCGATCCGGTAACGGCCGCCCACGCGCACGTCCAGTTCGGCGCGGGTGACGGTGTCCATCTCGCCCGGACCGAACCAGCGGCTCAGCGCTTGCGGGTCGGTCCAGGCCCGCCAGACTTTTTCGGGCGCGACCGGGTAGTGGCGGGTGATGGCGAGGCTGGCCTTTTCCTCGATCGGGTTTCCTTCGGCCATGGCTGCACTTCCTCCTGGTGATAGAGATAACGGCCGAGCGCGTCGAAGCGCGCGTTCCAGAACTGCTCGTAATGGGCCAGCCACATCGCGGCCTCCTGCATCGGCTGGGCTGCGAGTTCGCAACTCACCACGCGTCCTTCCTTCGAACGCGTGACCAGTCCGGCGTCCTCCAGGACGCGCAGGTGCTTCATGAACCCGGGCAGGGACATGCCGTGCGGCTGCGCGAGCTCGGTCACGGTGGCCGGGCCCCGCACCAGGCGCTCGACCACCTCGCGCCGCGTCGCATCCGACAGCGCCGCAAACACCTGGTCGAGAACCTGGGCGTCGGCACCCATAGCCGGCCCGCCGGTCAGGACCCGCCGGAGATGGCGGAAGGCTGCAGCATGCTGACCCGATTGCCTTCGGTGTCGAAGAACGAGACGTATTGCCCGACGCGCGGAATTTCCATGGGCTCGCCCAGCAGCTTGCCGCCCGCCGCCGATACCTTGGCCATGGATTCCCTGATGTTCTGCACGGCGATCACCACCGAGGGATATTGCGCGGGCCAGTCGGGCCGGCGGGTGTAGAAGCCGCCATTGATGGCGCCCGCCGCGGCGCCGGGCCTGGCGCCGGCGCCGGCGCCAGCTTCGGCCGTGGTGGCCAGGACGTAATCGCCCATATCCTCTCCCAGCATCTGCATCTTCCAGCCGAAGGCTGCTTCGTAGAACCGGGCGATGCGCTCGCGGTTGTCGTAGGGCATTTCGAAATGGACGACGGAATCCATGGCGGTCTCCTTCAGGATGGGTTGGCGTTGAAAGCTTGCTGCAAGGCGGCGATGTCGAGCTTCTTCATCTTCAGCATCGCCTGCATCGCGCGTGCCGATTTCGCCGGGTCGGGATCCATGAGCAGGTCGGGCAGGACGCGCGGCACCACTTGCCAGGACACGCCGAAGCGGTCCTTGAGCCAGCCGCATTGCTGGGCCTGCTCGTCGCCGCCGTCGGACAGGCGGCCCCAGTAATGGTCCACCTCCTGCTGGTTGTCGCAGGTGATCTGGAACGAGATGGCCGGGCTGAGCTGGAACACCGGACCGCCGTTGAGCGCGGTGAAGGACTGGCCTTCGAGTTCGAAGGCCACCGTCATCACGCTGCCGGGTTCGCGGCCGTGGACTTCCTTGCCGGCCTCGCCGTAGCGGCTGGTGGCAACGATCTTCGAATTGCTGAAGATGCCGGTGTAGAACTTGGCCGCCTCTTCGGCCTGGCTGTCGAACCAGAGGCAGGGCGCGATCTTGGAGCGGATCTGCATAGCTACTCCTGCAGCAATTCATTAGTTAACCAATAGGTTAAGTGTATAGGCGCCCCGGGGCCTTGTCAAGCCGTGCGCTGATCACAGAAAGTAACGCCCTATGCGCCCGACCTCAATCCGGTGGAGTACCTGTGGGCCTGGCTGAAGCGCCATGCGCTGGCCAATTACTGCCCCAACGATCTCGCAGAGCTGCACGCGACCGCACGCAACAAACTCAAGCGCCCAAAAGCGTCCTTCGATCATCGCCACTTGCTGGCTGCACGCTACGCTCTGGTGATGTCATGAATTTGGAGAAACTCAATAGTTAGATTGGAAAGGGCACGAGCGGCAGTGCTTAGCGATCCCGGCATCCATTGTTATACTCCTGTAAAACTATGGAGAAGGCCATGTTGCACGCTTCCTTGCGCCGCTCAGGCGGTTCTTACATCATGACGGTGCCCCTTTCGTATGTGGAACAAAACCATCTGGATGCGGGGTCGCGCCTGTCGATCGAAATCATCGGGGATGAACTCAAGATCAGGCCCCAGCGCCAACGCAAAACCCTGGCCGAGCTGTTGAAGGCAACACCCCGCGGCCTGTGCCGCGCGAAGGGATGGGACGAACTGGGAGCCGCCGGAGCCGAGCTGTGACGCCTGACCGGGGCGACATCCTGCACCTGGCCTTTGACCCGGCCAGCGGGCGGGAAATGAAAGGCAACCAGTGCTGCCTGGTTGTTTCGCCCCGGGCCTTCAACGCTCGCTTCAAGCTGGCCATGGTGTGCCCGATTTCAGGCGGTGCGGCAGAGACGGCGCGCAGCGCGGGCTTTTTGGTATCGCTGATGGGCCAGGGGCTGCGCACCGACGGGCAGGTTCACGCCCATCAGATCAAGTCACTGGACTGGGCCTCGCGCCGTGCCAGCCTGGTTGAGCGTGCGCCCGACGTGGTCGTGCAAGAGGTCCTCATGTGCCTGCAAAGCGTGCTCGCTGACTAACGTCCCGGCAGGACGCAGCCGAAATCCAGCGGGTATTCGAGGAGCTGGCGCGACTGAATGACGAGCTGAACATTGAAGACCAGCAGTACATTGCCGAGGGCTTCGAGAACGAAGACCAGCGCGCCATTTACCAGTTGCTCTGCAAGGAAAAAACCGACCTGACGCCGGGTGACATCAAGAAGATAAAGGCCGTGGCCAAGGAACTGCTGGAGAAGCTACTGAGTGCCAAGAACCAGTTGCAGTACCTGCGTGACCGCGCAGCGCTGCAGGCCCAGATGAGGACCGAAATATTCGACTACCTGTTTGACCAGCTGCCCGAAGGCGCCTACGGGCAGGACGAAATCCTCGGTCGGTCACAGAGGGTGTTCGAGCATTTCTACAGGCGGCAGATAGATGGTCAGACCGTTCATTGACCAACGAGTAATCATTTCCCGCCCAGTCCCATCCCGCGCGAGATCACTTCCTTCATGATCTCGTTGGTGCCGCCGTAGATGCGCTGCACCCGGGCGTCGGCGTAGGCCCGGGCGATGGGGTATTCCCACATGTAGCCGTAGCCGCCGTGCAGTTGCAGGCACTCGTCCATCACCTTGCACTGCAGGTCGGTGGTCCAGTACTTGGCCATGCTGGCGGTGGCGGTGTCGAGCTCGCCCCGCAGGATCAGCTCCAGGCATTTGTCGACGAATACCCGCGCGACCTGCACCTCGGTCTGCAGCTCGGCCAGCGTGTAGCGGGTGTTCTGGAACGCCGCCACGCTCTGGCCGAACACCTTGCGGTCCTTCACGTACTGCACCGTGCCGTCGATCGCGGCCTGGGCCGAGGCCACGGCGGTGACGGCGATCTGCAGGCGCTCCCAGGGCAGCTGCTCCATCAGGCAGATGAAGCCCTTGTTCTCGAAGGCGGCACCGCCCAGCAGGTTTTCCGCGGGGACCCGGACATTGTCGAAGAACAGCTCCGAAGTGTCCTGGGCCTTCAGGCCGAGCTTCTTCAGTCGCTTACCGTATTCGAAGCCTTTCATGCCGCGCTCGACCAGCAACAGGCTGGTGCCCTTGGCGCCGGCGGCCGGATCGGTCTTGGCCACCACGATCACCAGGTCGGCGTGCCAGCCGTTGGTGATGAAGGTCTTGCTGCCGTTCAGCAGGTAACTGCCGTCCGCCTGTTTGATCGCGGTGCTCTTGATGCCCTGCAGGTCGCTGCCGGCCGCCGGCTCGCTCATCGCGATGGCGCCGACCATCTGGCCGGTGGCCAGTTGCGGCAGGTACTTCTTCTTCTGGTCTTCGCTGCCGTAATGCAGGATGTAGGGCGCCACGATTTCGCTGTGCAGACCGTAGCCGATGCCACTGTAGCCGCCGCGCGCCAGCTCCTCCATCTGCACCACCGAATAAAGCTTGTCGCCGGCCGCGCCGCCGTAAGCCTCGGGCATGGTCATGCACAGGAAGCCGTTCGCGCCGGCCTTGTTCCACACCGCGCGGTCCACCATGCCCTGCTCCTCCCAGGCCTCGTGATGCGGCGCGATCTCCTTTTCCATGAAGCGCCGGAAGCTGTCGCGGAAGGCCTCGTGGTCGGCGTTGAAAAGGGTGCGTTCGATCATGGAAATCCTCCTGCGTTGTCGCCATTTTTACAGAGCGTCCGCTTGGTGAAAAGAATATACTGCACGCCACCGTTCGTTCTGCCGTCCCGGACGCTGTCCGGGACCCATGGATTGCGGGTCGGGCCCGCAATGACCCCATCACGCCAGGAGCACACCATGACCGAAGCCTATGTGTACGACGCCATCCGCACCCCGCGCGGCAAAGGCAAGAAGGACGGCAGCCTGTACGAAGTCAAGCCCGTCAACCTGCTGGCCGGCGTGCTCACCGAGCTGCAGCGCCGCAACGACTTCGACTCCGGGCAGGTGGACGACGTGGTGATGGGGGTGGTGTCGCCCGTCGGCGAACAGGGCGCGGTGATCGCCAAGGTCGCGGCGCTGAAGGCCGGCTGGGACTTCCGTTGCGCCGGCGTGCAGATCAATCGCTTCTGCGCTTCGGGGCTGGAAGCCGTGAACATGGCGGCGCAGAAAGTTCGCTCGGGCTGGGAAGACCTGGTGGTGGCCGGCGGCGTCGAAAGCATGAGCCGGGTGCCGATCGGCTCGGACGGCGGGGCCTGGGCGATGGACCCGGAAACCAACTCGGCCACGGCCTTCGTGCCGCAGGGCATAGGCGCCGACCTGGTCGCCACCCTGGAAGGCTTCAGCCGTGAAGACGTCGATGCCTTCGCACTGGAAAGCCAGCAGCGCGCGGCCAAGGCGCGCGAAGGAGGTTTCTTCGCCGGGTCCATCGTTCCGGTCAAGGACTTCCTCGACCAGACCTTGCTGGACCAGGACGAATTCATCAAGCCCCACACGACCATGGCGGGCCTCGCATCGCTCCGCCCGGCCTTCGACCAGATGGGCGCGATGGGTTTCGACGACGTGGCCATCAGCCGCTATCCGCAGGTCGAGCGCATCAACCACGTGCACCATGCGGGCAACTCCTCGGGCATCGTCGACGGCGCCGCCGCCATCCTGATCGGCAGCGAGCAGGCCGGCAAGATCCATGGCTTCAAACCCCGCGCGCGCATCGTGGCGGCCGCCCTGTCCGGCGCCGATCCGACCATCATGCTCACCGGTCCCATGCCCGCGGCGCGCAAGGCGCTGGCCAAGGCCGGGATGACCATTGACCAGATCGACCTGTTCGAAGTGAACGAAGCCTTTGCCGCCGTCGTGATGCGTTTCATGAAGGAAATGGGCGTGCCGCACGACAAGGTCAACGTCAACGGCGGCGCCATCGCCATGGGGCACCCGCTGGGCGCGACCGGGGCGATGATCCTGAACATCCTGATCGACGAGCTGCACCGCCGCAAGCTGCACTATGGCATGGCTACCCTGTGCGTGGGCGGCGGCATGGGCATCGCCACGATCGTCGAGAGAATTTGAGTTCACTCCCTCCCCCTCCGGGGGAGGGTTGGGGTGGGGGCATGGCAGCAGCCGCACTTGCCCCCACCCTGCCCTCCCCCAGCGGGGGAGGGAAAAACCGGAAAGAATCCATGAAAACGATCAAGTACGAACTGCAGGACGGGATCGCCACCCTCACCTTCGACGAGCCGGGCTCGCCGGTCAACACCATGTGCGAGCAATGGCAGAACGACCTGTCGGAGGTGACCGCGCAGGTGCTCAAGGACAAGGATGCGATCCGCGGCATCCTGCTCGCCTCGGCCAAGACCACCTTCTTCGCCGGCGCCGACCTCAAGGCCACGATGCGGCTGCAACCTTCCGATGCGCCGCGGGTGTTCCGCGAGATCGAGCTGACCAAGAAGAACTTCCGCACGCTCGAGACCCTGGGCAAGCCGGTGGTCAGCTGCCTCAACGGCAGCGCGCTCGGCGGCGGCTGGGAGCTCGCCCTGGTGGGCCATTACCGGGTCGCCGTCGACGACCCCAAGATCCAGTTCGGCCTGCCCGAGATCACGCTGGGACTGATTCCCGGTGCCTCCGGCATCACCAAGATGACGCGCCTGCTCGGCCTGATGGGCGCCCAGCCGTACATCCTGGAGAGCAAGCTGTTCGGCCCGCGCGAAGCGCTGCAACTGGGCCTGATCCACGATCTCGTGGACGACGCCTCGGGCCTGCTTCCGGCCGCGCTGTCCTGGATCACCAAGCACGCCAGCGGCGAGGCGCCGGGCCACCATCCCTGGGACGACAAGAATTACAGGATACCCGGGGGCACGCCCAGCAACCCCAAGATCGCCGCCATGCTGGCAGTCGCACCGGCGGTGCTCAAACGCAAGACGCGCGGGCTCTACCCGGCCCCGGAATATGCGCTGGCAGCGATGGTCGAAGGCGCGCAAGTCGACTTCGACACCGCGCTGCGGATCGAGTCGCGCTACCTCGCCAAGCTGATCGTGAGTCCGGTGGCGAAGAACATGATCAACACGTTCTTCTTCAACATGAACGCGATCAAGTCGGGGCAGTCGCGGCCCAAGGACGTGCCGCGTTTCAAGCCCAAAAAGGTCGGCATCCTGGGCGCCGGCATGATGGGCGGCGGTATCGCCTATGTACAGGCCAGCCGCGGCATGGCAACCGTGTTGAAGGACGTGACACAGGACAAGGCCGAAGCCGGCAAGGCCTACAGCGTCAAGGTCACGCAGCCCCGGGTGGACAAGGGCCGGATGGACGCGCACGAGCAGGCGGCCCTGCTCGCGCGCATCACGGCCACGGACTCGGCCCAGGCACTGCAGGGCTGCGATCTCATCATCGAGGCGGTGTTCGAAAACCGCGAGCTGAAAGCACGCGTCACGCAGGAAGCCGAGCCGCTGCTGGCGCCCGGCGGCTTCTTTGCCAGCAACACTTCCACCTTGCCGATCACCGGGCTGGCCAAGGCCAGCAAGCGGCCGGAGAAATTCGTCGGCATCCATTTCTTCAGCCCGGTCGACAAGATGAAACTGGTCGAGATCATCCGCGGCAAGCAGACCGACGACGAGACCGTGGCCCGCGCCTTCGACTACGTCCAGGCGATCGGCAAGATCCCGATCGTGGTCAACGATTCGCGCGGCTTCTTCACTTCGCGCGTGTTCGGCACCTTCGTCATGGAAGGCGCGGCCATGGTCGGCGAAGGCCTGCCCGCCGCGGTGGTGGAGCAGGCCGGAATCCAGGCCGGTATGCCGGTCGGCCCGCTGGCCGTGCTGGACGAAACCGCGCTGTCGCTTTCGGTGCACGTGATGGACCAGACCCGCGCCGACTACCGGGCCGAAGGCAACACCTACATCGCCACCGCCGGCGAGCTGCTGGTGGAGCGCATGGTCAAGGAGTTCGACCGCAACGGCCGGGCGGCCGGCGCCGGTTTCTACGAATACCCGGTGGAAAAAGGCGCCAGGAAATTCCTCTGGCCCGAACTGAAGAACCTGTTCGAAAAGCCCGGCATCCGCTGGGACATGGCCGAGCTGAAGGACCGCTTGCTGTACCGCCAGGCCGTCGAGACCGCGCGCTGCCTGTCGGAGAACGTGCTCACCACGGTGCACGACGCCAACATCGGATCGATCTTCGGCATCGGCTTCCCGGCCTGGACCGGTGGTGCGCTGCAATTCATCTACGGCACCGGCATCGACGCCTTCTGCGCCCGGGCCGCACAATTGTCCGAAAAATACGGACCCGGCTTCGCGCTCACCGCCAAGGTGAAGGATGCGATCCGTTCGCACCAGCCGACCTGGTGACCGGATCGAGCCATGGCCGCCTCACACGCGCTCGACCTCCAGAGCCTGTTCAGTGCCCAGCAACAGGGCTTCGCGGCCCAGAGCTTTCCCGACGCGGCCGTGCGGCTGGAGCGGCTGGAGCGGATGAAACGGCTGGTGGAAGACAACGAGGACCCGATGGCGGCGGCGATTTCCGCCGACTTCGGTAACCGCTCGCGCCAGGAAACCGCCGTCGCCGAGGTGTTCTTCGTGCTTGCGTCGATCGCGCACGCGCGCGGCCATCTGCGCCGCTGGATGAAAAGGCGGCGCGTCGCCACCTCGTTCCATTCGCTGCCCGGGTCCAGCTGGATCATGCCGCAGCCGCTTGGGGTGGTGGGCATCGTGAGCCCCTGGAATTACCCCCTGCAACTGGCGCTCGCGCCGGCGGTCGCAGCCCTGGCCGCCGGCAACCGGGTGATGATCAAGCCCAGCGAGACCACGCCGCGGTTCTCGGAGCTGTTGGCCCAGCTGATCGGCCAGCGCTTCGGCGCCGACGAGTGCGCGGTCGTGACCGGCGACGCCGACATCGGGCGCGACTTCGTGCGCCTGCCCTTCAACCACCTGTTCTTCACGGGTTCCACCGAAGTGGGACGCAAGGTCGGCCTGGCAGCCGCTGCCAACCTGACGCCGGTCACGCTGGAACTGGGCGGCAAGTCGCCCGCGATCGTCGACGCCAGCAGCGACCTGCCCGACAGCGCCCGCAAGATCGCGGTCGGCAAGCTGTTCAACGCCGGCCAGACCTGCATCGCCCCCGACTACGTTCTGGTACCCGCCGCGCAGCAGCAGGCTTTCGCGGAGGCCTTCACGCGGGCCGTGACCGAGATGTACCCGACGCTCGAGGACAACCCCGACTACACCAGCATCGTCGACGACCGCCATTACGCCCGGCTCCAGGCTTTGGCGCAGGACGCGCGGCAGGCCGGTGCGCGGGTGCTGCCTGTCAACCCGGGGGGGCATGCGGAAGAACCCGGCGCGCGCAAGATGCGGCCGACGCTGTTGCTCGATGTCACCGGCGGCATGCGGGTGATGCAGGAAGAAGTGTTCGGCCCGCTGCTGCCGGTGATCGGCTACCAAACACTCGATGAAGCGATCGCCTTCGTCAATGCGCGGCCACGGCCGCTCGCGCTGTACTGGTTCGGCCGCGACCGGGCGCGCCGCGACCAGGTCCTGCGCCAGACCATCTCCGGCGGCGTCACCGTCAACGATGTGCTGCTGCACATCGCCCAGGAAAACCTTCCCTTCGGCGGCGTGGGCGACAGCGGCAGCGGCGCATACCACGGTGAACACGGCTTCCGGCTGTTCTCGAAGGAAAAACCGGTATTCGTTCAGTCGCGGCTGGCGGGCACGTGGCTCTTGCGCCCGCCTTACGGCAAGCTCGCCGCCTCGGTCGTCCGGCAACTCAGGCGCATGGTCTGAGCCTCGCGTCAGGTGCGGCCCGTCGCGCCCGGATTGACCGCCGAGCTGCCGTAGGACCCGTCGTACAGATCACTGGGGCGTCGTCCTAGGAACTTTTGTAACCAGGCCTTTTAGTATGGGCTTGTCACTGCAAAGTTGCTTTCTCCAGGAATTGCATGCCTCATGCCGGTTTTCGATCGCATACTCCCTTAATACTATTTTGCGTTCAAAGA
>DIZF01000079.1 GCA_002427815.1 Ramlibacter tataouinensis | reverse complement strand
ATACCTCGTTGGATAAGACTCGGCCGTGCGGCCGCGTCAGGAACGTGCTACGCTTATTTACACGCTACTGTGCCGGCGTCTGCTGGGACTTGAACACACCAAGGCGCCCACAGGCGGACGGACGGGGCCCGCCTTTCCCATTCCGAGTCAACTTTAGCGGTAGCACAGGAACACGAAAAGATGAAGACCTTCGTTGCTTCAAAGCCGATTCGGGTCGTGCTCGCGGACGACCACGATCTCGTTCGCTCGGGCATCAAGGCGCTGCTGACAATGATCGATGGTGTCGAGGTTGTCGCCGAGGCGCGCGATGGGGAGGAACTGATCGCTCTGCTACCTGGCGTTGAGCCGGACCTGATCCTCACGGATATCTCGATGCCTGGAATGGATGGCATCACAGCGATAGGCGAGATTCACGGCAGGTACCCCGGGGTGAAGGTGCTTGTGCTGTCGATGTGCGACACGGTGGATTTTGTCAAACGCGCGATCGCCAGCGGAGCGTGCGGATACTTGATGAAGGATGCGCCACCGTTTGAGCTTGAGCAAGCCGTACGCAGCGTCATGGCCACGGGGAGCTATTTCAGCCCCTCCATTTCCCGGCGCCTGCTACAGCCCTCGGACCCTACCGCCGAGGACGAACTCACGCAGCGGCAAATCGAAATCCTTAAGCTCATCGCTCAGGGCAGGGCCGCCAAGGAAATCGCCCACGAACTGGGTCTGAGCTCAAAGACGGTTGACGTGCATCGTGCTCGCATCATGGAACGGTTGCGCTTGAACGACGTTGCAAGCCTGACGCGATATGCGGTACGAAAGGGGCTGATTAACCTATAGCAACACTGCGGGCAGGGTATTCCTTGCACCGTCCAGCCTCGGATCGAGATGATTCAAGACATGGCCCTGCGTGGCGGCTCTGCAGCAGCGCCGGCACTGCTGCACCACAGTTGCACGGCCCGTGCCTGCAGCCGGTTCGAGGCAAGATCGATTCCGGCAGGCTCACTCGCCCATGTGGTACCAGTGCGGTTCCGGGAGTCTTTTCAGAAATGCAAACACGTCCTCGATGCATTCGTGCGCGGCCGCCCACTCGACATGGTCTCGAAAGAACATCCTCTTGGTCAACGGCGGCGTTTCCAGCCACGCAGTCCCGACCGGAGGGGGGTTCAGCTGTCTTCCGGAATCCTGCTGCTGCGACTTGACCGTGAGCATCTGGTACAGCTGCTGCCACTTGGCTGGCTGCGGACAGACTCGATTGTTTCGCCTGGCCTCCAGCAAGACGTCTTCAAGCGTGCGCTTGGCGCAGGATGTGGGCTGAACTTGTGGACGCATTTCCGGCGGTGGAGGCAGCGCCGTTGGCACTGCTCCCGGCGCAGTCATGGGAGCCGTGTCGGCAAAGCCGACGTTTTCGGTTGCGACCAGGTCGGCCCACAATGCCCAGGTCGTGTCGCTGTCCTTCTCGGTGGCTTCCGCAACCGGTATGGGGTCGCCGAAAATATAGGTCTCGTCGAAGGTCGGTTGGCGCGGCCCGGCTGACGGTTTGGGATGGGTTGACATCAAATTCCTTCGGAGGACTCACCGCTTGGGTACTGCGATCCGGACAGCGCGGGCAACGCCTGCTCGATGCTGAGACACGCTTGCGCAAAAGCCTCTTTGGCATCGGCGAGCAGAACCGTGTCCTCATCGCTGGCTTCTCGCGCCATCGCCGCCTCGGCCTGCTGGGCCGCCGCAGCCAGCACGGTGGCGCCCATGGTGGCGGCGAGTCCCTTGAGCGTGTGTGACACGCGCTGCGCCTCCTGCCGTTGACCGGTGGCCACCAGGTTGGCAAGCTGCCCGACCATGGACCCGGCGTCTACGCGGAACATCCGGTAGATTTGTTGGTACAGGCCCATGTTCCCGCCAAGGCGGGCCAACGCGGCATCCAGATCGACCGGTCCGGCAGCCGGCGACCCGACGGGCCCGGCCGCGGCGACTGAGGCGATAGCCACGCGTGTAGTCAAGGAATCAGACATCGCGGCCATTTCAGGAAACCCCCAGTAATTCGACCGCGTCCAGCGCCTGCCGTAGCGGGCCGAGTGAAACCGCCGCGGTCCGGCCCGTTTTCGTTTGCTCTTCCATGCCGACGAGCATGGCGCGGGAACACGCGATGCGCCAGTGCGAAGCCTGAGCGAACTCCTGCAACGACCTGGCGGCGTTCAGTGTTTCGCCGGTTGCCAGGGTCGCGTCCGGATCCCCGTGCAGCGGGTCGCTGACAAGCAGCAGGGTGATGGGGCCTTCATGCATTGCAATGGCGATGCCGCTGGATGCAGCGTCACCCGGAACGCCCGGCTGCGCCGTCTTCGACAAGTTCGATCTCGCCTTGACCAGCGCGCAGGCGGCGCGTGCAGCCCGCATCTTCGGGCTGACGCCCACCGAACCGGGCGGATCGGCGAATATGGCGAGCAGATCGTTGCCGTAGGCCAGAAGGTGGCGGGCGCGAAACAGATAGAGGGTGTCGCGCGCGGCCTGGTACGCATGCCGCACCGTGTTGCCCGTATCGGTTCCCGAGGGCAGATTCTGGAGTGTCGATCCGAACAGGTCGACAACGAGCACCGTCGCCTCCTCGTACTTCAATTCTGAATTCCCCTCCCCGACTCGTTCCCAGCGGGAATTCAATTCCTCGACGAAGCGCCGCTCGTATTGACCTGAAAGTACCTGCTTCTGCTCGTCCAGCGCCTCTGTGATCTCGGACTTCATCGAGTTGACAAAGCTATCGTGCTGCGCCTTGCGCTTTGCAAGCAGCGCCGAGGCGGCCTCATTGAGCTCCTGAAAGCTGAAGGGCTTGGCAATATAGTCGTCGGCGCCGCTGGTCATGGCGGTGCGCATGTGCGCGCGCTCGGTCATCGCCGTCAGCATGATGACGGGAATGTCCGCGATGCCTTCCTCCTCCCGCAGTGCCGTCACGAGTTGGTAGCCATTCATCCCAGGCATCATCACGTCGCATACGATCAGGTCCGGCCTGTGCGTTCGGGCACTCTGCAACCCCTCGACCCCGTCGGGGGCTTCCAGTACTTCATGGCCGGCGCTCTTCAACGCCTGCGCGGTGACCTGTCTCTGTATCCGGTCGTCCTCGATCACAAGAATCAATGACATGTCTTCCACCTATCCGCTACAGCAGGCAACACCTGCCGCGCAAGGAAGCCTTCCAGCGCGCCCAGCAGTGCACCCAGCGGGGCCTCGAGTTCGCCCACCAGCCGTGCAATGTCGGATGCGCTGCCGCCCTCCCCGATCGCCGATTCCAGCGCGGCGGCCCGGCCCTCCACCAGCGTCGCACCGATGTTCCCGGAGACTGCCTTGGTCGTGTGCGCGAGCCGCTCGGCCGTGGCTTTGTCGCCGGCCGCCAGCGCCTGCCGCATCTCCCGCACCACGGGCTCCTGGCCGGCAAGGTAGCGGCGCAGCATCGCCAGGTACAGCGACTTCTTGCCCAGCATGTGGCTCAAGCCCAGCGCCGTGTTCAACCCGGCGATGCCCTCGGGCAATTCGCCGTCCGCGGTCGCGGCAGGCCGGGTACTTGCCGCCGGCGCCTCCAGCGCGGGCGCGGCTGGCACAGGAGCTGCACCGCGCGGGCGGATCCATCGCAACAGAATGCCCAGCAGGTCCTGCTGGTCGATCGGCTTGACCAGGAAGTCGTTCATGCCCGCGTCCATGCACAGGTAGCGGTCGCGCTCCATGGCGTTGGCGGTCATGGCGACGATGGGCAGATGCTCGAGCCGCTGCAGCTTGCGCATTTCCCGGGTTGCCGTGACGCCGTCCATCACCGGCATCTGCATGTCCATGAAAACCAGATCGTAGGCTGATTTCCGTACCCGCTCGAGCGCGATCTGACCGTTGTCCGCGACCTCGACGACCAGGCCCACGTCTTCCAGCAGCGCGCGCGCGATCAGCTGATTGATGTCGTTGTCCTCGACCAGCAGGATCCGTGCACCACGCAGGGTGGCCAACCGGGGATCGACCACGCCGCTCGGCGGCGTCGCGGGGGCCGGCTCGGTCAGCCGTCCGCCCAGCACATTCATGGTGCAGTCGAACAGAATCGACGCACTCACGGGCTTGATCAGCACGTGCTGGATCCCCGCGCCTTCGGCTTCTCTCAGAACTTCCTCGCGGCTATGGGCCGTCACCATCAGGAGCATCGGCGGCGAGGCCAGCCCCAGCGCCTGGATCCGGCGCGCGGTTTCTATCCCGTCCGGGCCGGGCATGCGCCAGTCGAGATAGATGACGTCGTAGGGATGCCCGGCGTCGGCGGCCTTGCGCACTTCATCTACGGCTGCAGGGCCCGAGGAGACTTCACTGGTCAGGAAGGTCATGCCGTGCAGCATGTCGACGATGACGGCGCGGGCATGTTCGTTGTCGTCCACCACCAGGGCGCGCCGGCCGCGCAGGTCAAGGCTGGGCAGCAGTTGTCGCCGGTTGACCGCGCCTATGCCCAGCCGCGCACTGAACCAGAAGGTGCTGCCCTTGCCCTGTTCGGATTCCACGCCCACCTCGCCGCCCATGAGCTCGGCCAGTTGCTTGGAAATCGCCAGGCCCAGGCCCGTGCCGCCGAACTTGCGGGTGGTGGAAGCGTCGGCTTGCGAAAAACTCTGGAACAGGCGGCTCACCTGTTCGGGCGTGAGGCCGATGCCGGTGTCCTGCACCCGGAAGTGCAGTAACACGTCCTTGTCGGTGCGTTCGCTGGCCTGCAGCGAAATGATGATCTCGCCCTTTTCGGTGAACTTTACCGCGTTGCTGGCGTAGTTGACCAGGATCTGGCCCAGGCGCAGCGAGTCGCCCGCCAAGTTGAGCGGCACGTCGGGCGCAATCTCGAACATCAGCTCCAGCCCCTTGGCGTCGCTCTTCTCTCTGATCAGGTTGACGGTGTTGTCCAGCAGCTTTTCCAGGTCGAAATCATTGTGCTCCAGGTCCAGCTTGCCCGCTTCGACCTTGGAGAAATCCAGAATGTCGTTGATGACTCCCAGCAGGTGCTGGCCGGCGGCCTGGACCTTGGCGATGTAGTCGCGCTGCCGTGGCGTCAAGTCGGTCTTCAGGACCAGGTCCGACAGCCCGATGATGGCGTTCATCGGCGTGCGGATTTCGTGGCTCATGTTGGCCAGGAAGTCGGATTTCATGCGCGTGGCGTCTTCGGCGGTTTCCTTGGCGTGGCGCACTTCTTCTTCCTGCTCCTTGCGGTGCGTGATGTTGCGGCCAATGCCCAGCACGCCCTGTGGCTCGCCCTGCTCGTCCCACAAGGGAGTAACGACGGTCTCGTACAACGCACGCTTGCCATCCGGGTAGGTGACCCAGTACTCCCCCGAATGCTCGCGCAGCTCGCTGAGCACAGCTTTGTCGCGGGTGTCAAGCGCGTCTGCAACGGCTTGCGGATAAAGATCGTGGGCACTGAGACCGGGGATTTCACCAGCGGGCCGGCCCACGCCGACGGCAAAAGTCGTGTTGCAGCCCAGGTAGCGGCCTGCGACGTCCTTGTAGAAAATACGGTCGTGGATCGAGTTGATGACCGACTCCAGGATCGCTTGCTGCCGCTTCTTCTCCTGCTCGGCTCGTTTCTGGGCGGTGATGTCCTTGAAGGACGCAATACACAGCGCGCGCTGGTCGTCCCGGGCGACGAACGCCGTTACTTCGACCTCGAGGAAGCTGCCGTCCTTGCGGCGGAACAGACGCTCGAAGGTTACCGGCTTCCCGCCCTTATGCAGCTCTCCCGCCACCAGTTCCGCAGGTTTCCCGGAACAGTCGGCGACGATGCTCAGCAGCGGCATACCTACGAATTCTTCGGAGCCGTATCCGAGCGCATCGCAAGCGGCCTCGTTGCCGTAGGTCAGCGCTTCCTGCGCCGGATCAACCCAGATCATCGGGCCCGAGTGTTCAACCACCAGCGAGCTGAACCTCATCTTTCCCTCGTAGCGCACCCGTTCCGTGACGTCGCGGAAAGTGATCACGCTGCCCACGCACTGGCTCTGGATGCGTTGCGGCATGACGCGGCGCTCGAGCACCCGCCCATCCTTGAGTTCGAGGATGCTCAGGTCCTCGGCTTCCGGGTTGAGGCTCCGCTGCTCGATGCGGGCCGCGAGACCGGCCGGGTCCTTGACCCGGCTGAGCATCAGTTCGATCAACGACGTCTTGCTGACGTCGCCGAGCTTGTCTTCCGGAAGGTTCCACATCTCGACGAAGCGGATGTTGTAGTAGATGGAGCCATCCGAATGCCGCAGCGTCACGATGCCATCGCTGGCCGCATCGAGGGTCGAGACCAGCAATTCATGCGATCTGCGCAGCTGCGCCAGCTCGGCGAGCGCCTGAGGCAAGTCCCTAGAAGCGCAGTCCATGACAGCCGCTAGCCTTGTTAAAGAGCCCATTAGACCATCGCCGGCGCAGCCGGGACGGGGAAACTTCCTGGGTCGTCTTAGGGATTTGGCGCGCGACCCCACAGGTGCTTGCCCAGCTGTAATCGGGTCGCCGGTCATCAGCATCAGTGGCGCGTTGGTCAGCCTCAACCGAGGCCATCGGGGTATTGGGATGACAAACCCGTACCATTTATCCCACCTCGGCGGTTAGTCACTCGTTCCCGTGGGGAACAACAACCAGATTGAGCCAATAGCCGGCCAGTTGTGTCAATGCGGCGGTGAAGCTTTCGAAGTCCAGTGGCTTGGTGATGTACGAACTGCAGCGCAGGTCGTACATGCGATTGATGTCGACGGCCTCGGCGGATGTCGTCAGGACGATGACCGGCAAGCGCCTGAGCGCCTCGTCCCTGACGATCGCATCCAGCACCTCGTAGCCGTCCATCCGTGGCATGTGAATATCCAGCAGAATCAGGTCGGGCGTCGGAGCGTTCTCGTAGGGCGGTTGCTTGCGCAGGAACGCCATGCACTTCACCCCGTCGTCGACATGTTGCATGTTGATCTGGAGCCTGGCTTCTTCAAATGAGGCCCGCGTCAGGAACACATGGTCTTCGTTGTCTTCGACCAGCAGGACCACGGCCTCGCGGCCTCGCATGCTAAGTGGCTGGATCATGATGAACCTCCGAAATGACCGGCATGGTGAAAGAGAAGGTGCTTCCTTGTCCGGCGGCCGAAGCGACCCAGATGCGGCCGCCATGGCGCTCAACGATGCGCCGACACATCGCCAGCCCGATGCCGGTGCCCGGGTATTCCTGTGAGGTGTGAAGGCGCTTGAAAACCTCGAAGATTCGCTCGTGATGCCGGGCCTCGATGCCGATGCCGTTGTCGGCCACGGAAATGGTCCACACGCCGTCCGCGCCCAGTTCCGAGGTGACCCGGATCTCCGGAGCGTGCCCCTCGCAATACGTGATGCTGTTGCTCAGCAAGTTCTGGAACAACTGGACCAGCTGGCCGCGGTCGCCCAGAACCACCGGCAGCGGACCTGCGCTGATGCGGGCGGCCGACTCGACGATGGCCGCGTCCATCAGCTGCAGCGTATCGGCCAGTACCTCGTTGCAGTCGATGGCGGTGAAAGGCTTCGCCTGGGCATCCAGCCGGGCATAGGAGAGCAGGTCCTCCGTCAAACGATCCAGCGTCTGGACGGCGTTGGAGGCGCGATGAATCAGATCCAGCGCCTTCACATCGAGGCCAGGCCCGTATCTCTTTTCCAGCAGATGCAGATAACCCTTGATCGAGCGCAGGGGCGTTCTCAGGTCATGCGAAGCGACAAACGCGAACTGCTGCAAGTCGAGGTTGCTGCGAACCAGTTCGTCGTGTGAGCGGACCCGCTCGGTGACATCGCGCACGATGAAGGTGTAAATCCTCCTGCCATCCTCGACGAACTGCGAGATCGCTGCATCGATCGGGAACTCTTCGCTGCCGCGGTGCAGTCCGACCAGGACCTGGGTACTCCGTAAGTACTGATCCCCACTTTGGCCGAATGCGTCCAGGCGCGCGGCGAGGTCGTCACGAAGCCGTTCGGGCACGAGCCGATCGACGGATGCGACCAACGCCTCCTGTCGCGAGTAGCCAAAAAGCTTCTCCGCGGCCGCATTGAACAGGATGATCCTGTGGTCCTCGTCGGCGATGATGACAGCGTCCATGGCCGACTCGAGGATCGCGCGCAGGCGCGCTTCGCTTTGGGTCAGGGCCCGGTTGGCGCCGCTCAGCAGCCCGGCAGCCTGTTCCAGGGCTCGCCCCAATTGGGCGGCTTCCCGGAACCAGGGCTCGGGCAGGGGCGCGGCCAGGGGTTCGCCGCTGCCCAGCGCCAGCGCCGGTGCGATCAGGCCGCGCGTGGTACGGACGATGCCGTTCCCCAAGGCCTGGGCCAGCGCGAAGGTGAACGCCAGCAGCAGCAACGTGCCGAACCCCAGCCAGAGCATCGAGCGCCGAAGGTCGGCGGTCAGACTGTCTGTTGGAATGGCGATGACGACGGCCCACCCGGAAAGGCCGGACCGGCTGAAGGCCGCAAGCGCCGGAACGCCTTCGAGGGTCGTGCTGTCGACCGCGGCCTCCGAAACCTCGCTCAAGCGTTTCCTCGCGGTCGCAGTGACTTTGGCTCCGACAAAGCGCTCCTGGTCCCGGGTGCGGGCAACGATCGTACCGGCGGTGTCGACAATCTCGGCGACCCAGTGCGCCGGCAGCCGCTGTTGCAGCAAAATGGCCTGCAGGCGATCGGGCGTGATGCTGGCATTGATGCTGTAGCCGGCCTTGCCGCCGTCAATCACGGGCACACCCACCGCGACCCGGTGCGTGCCGGCGACCGCACCCGTGAAAAGATCAGCGAACACCGGCTTCCCGCTCTGAACCACCTGCTTGAGTTGCGACGCCTTGTTGGCCGGCAAGGGCGATCCGAACGGCTTCAATGTGTTCAGAATCATTTCCCCGTCCGGCCCCAGCAGCACGATGTTCTCGGCGTTCAGGTCTGGGAGAGTTGCCGTGGCCTCAGCGTAGAAGCTGGAATAGTCCCGCGTGCGCAGCGATGGGGAGGTGGCCAGCGCCGTCAGGCCCGCCTTGACTACGAGGAGGCGTTGATCGACTGCAAAGACCATCGTCCTGGCCGTGGTGATCGCGTTGGATCTGAACTGCGCCTGCTCGCGCTGGTATTGATAGGCGATCAGACTGCCGACCATGATCGCGGCGGGCAAGATGCAGGCCACCACCAGGATCACGAGCCGGGATCGGATGGAAGGAATCGAGGCGAGCTTCAAACCAGCTCGATGCGGGGCAGGTCCGGCCCCTTGGCGTCTGCGGCGGCAGGGCGGTCAGCCGTCTTCAGAGTGAAGTAGAAGGTGGCGCCATGATCGGGCACGGACTCGGCCCAGATGCGACCGGCGTGGCGGTCGATCACCTTCTTCACGATGGCCAGACCGATTCCCGTGCCTTCGAATTCGGAAGTCGTGTGGAGGCGGCTGAACACCCCGAACAGCTGTGAGGCGTAGTTCATATCGAAACCGGCCCCGTTGTCCTTGACGAAGTAGACGGTTTGGCCATCGGAGCCCGTCCGGCTGCCGACCTCGATGCGGGCCTGGGGTTGCTTTCCAGTGAACTTCCAGGCGTTGGACAACAGATTGCTCAGGGCCTGGGTCAGCAGCACCGCGTCTCCCCGTCCCCACAGGTCGGGCATCACGTGAACGTCGACGTTGCGATGGGGATCGCGCTCACGAAGCCTCTCCAACAGCCCGGCGGCGATCTGCCCGAGGTCGACAGGCTGGGCGCGCATCTGCGCAGGCGAAACCCGGGCCAGCGCCAGCAAGCCCTCGGTCATCTCCTCCATCTGGTGCGCCGCAGCCCGAATGCGACTCAGTAAATGACGGCCGCGCGGGCTGACACTGGGGCCAAACTCTTTCTCCAGTATCTGGCCAAAGCCACTGATGGCGGCCAGAGGCGAACGCAAATCGTGCGCCACCGAATAGGAGAACGTCTTCATCTCCTTTGTGAGCGCTTCGAGCTCAGCGGTGCGGACCCTGACCCTTTCCTCAAGGTCGGCATTGAGCTGAATGATTTCCTGCTGAGCCCGAACGCTCTGAGTCACATCGGAGAAGAAGACCAGCAGTCCTTCCGGGGAGGGGCATGCTCTTACCTGGACCCACAGGTTCAACGGCGCGTAGAACTCTACAAACGCCACCGGCACACCCTCCGCCAGCGCGCGCTCATACTGCTTGTGAAAGTTGCTGCCGACGGCTTCCGGGAATTCGTGCCAGATCGTCCTGCCCAGCAACTGGCCCGCCGGGCGGCGCAACGCGCGCTCGGCCTCCGGGTTCACGTAGGTGAAGCGCCACTCCCGGTTCAGCGCGTAAAACCCATCCGCCATGGTTTGCAGGGTCAGGCTCAGCTTGGCATCGCGCTGCCGACTTTCCTCGCTGGTCTGCCTGCTCTCGGTAATGTCCTGCAGCGCACCGCGAACGCGGACGGCGACACCCGTTGCGTCATGCTCGACCTGCCCCGTGGTGGACACCCATATTCGACGCTGTCTGGCCGTGATGATCTGGGCCTCCAATGAGAAGGGCTTCCCTGCGCTGATACAGGCTGCAAACGCTGACCGGACTTCCCCTCGGTATTCCGGGCAATAGGAGTTGATGGCGTATTCCATCGAGCAGGGATCGCCCGCCGGAACTTCAAGCATGGCGCGAGCCTCGCTCGACCAGGTGAGTTCCAGCGACGGCAGATCGATCGACCACGAGCCCACCGGCCCCGCCTTGACTGCCATCTGCAATAGCGCTTGCGCATCGCGCAGCCGCTGCTCGGATACCCGATGCGCGGTGACATCGCGAGCCGTTCCGCGATAACCGACAGGGCGCCCTCCCGCATTGAAGACGGGCTCGCCGCTGGACGACAGATAGAGAAGGCCGTGAGAACCGGGGCCTACAACGTATTGAAAGTCGCGAAACGGTTGCCAGGCCTCGAGTTGGGCGCGGTGCTGATCCCAGGTTGTGTTCACAGCGCGCGCGCCCGGCATTTCCCAGCGGCGAAGCCCGATCATCAGGCTTTCGCTGAAGCCGTCCAAGGGATTGGCGGAAGCGCTGCGGGCCACTTTCTTGAAACGAAAGCTGCTGTCCTGCTCCCAATACCAATCGGAAGACAGCGCAGTCAGGCTGGTATTGCCGGAGCCTTCGAAGCGGATGGCCCCGTCAGGCAATACGCCTGCTTTCCGGCGCGAATGAGCCGCGCTTCGGAATTGCGGATCATCTTCGTTTAAAAGCATTGCTGTTACCTTTTTCGCCATACCCTGATGCGTGCCCGACATAGGCAACCGACACCCGTCTTTGAAGTCCAGGGCAGAACGCGAAATTTCATCGAGAGCCGGCGACCGCTTTGAGCCGCTAGGCTAGAGTTCAATTGCCGGGGTGTCTGTGCGCCAACGCACTTACGCGTCTTCGCGCGATCGCCGGGGCAGCGACGAGCGGGCGCGCCGGGCTTGCCCAGCGTGGTCAACGGCCGCAAGGAATGCTTCATGTGCATCGCACATGAGCGCCTTCGCTCTACCGCCAATTTGTTACGGTGTTGGCATCGGCGTAACAACAGACGCCTGATGCATCGCCAACGGACAGGGTCGTGCGAAGGCTTCAGCCGCTTCGATCCGCCACGCCGATAAGTTTGTTATCGGGGGCCCATCGGTACTGGGATGGTGGCGGCCATTGGCGGGTAATCCATGTGAGGCATCTTGCGTGGGCTTGCTCTCGCGGCCTGCAGTTTCACGGGTAGCGAGCGGGACTTCATGGGTCGCGAGTGAGACTCGCGCTCCCGCTCAAGATATTTCGTGCGACGTTCTTCGACCAGCCGGGCCTGCGCAATGTCCCGGCACAAGGATTCGTAGACCTCGCTGACGCACACGGAGTCGCCGGAGACGGTCCTCACCATGAATTCCGGCACCAGCACAATCTCCTCGCCACCCGCCACCAATTCGATGCAGCAGGGCTGGCCCAGCGCCGCGCGAATGACCTCAAGGGCTCCGTCGCGATCGACGCCTGCCAGCAGCACGGTGAATATCGTTGCACTGGTCCGTACGGCAATACCCTTTCTGGCGACAAGGCCTTGCAACCTGACCGCAATTTGGGCGATGACATCCTTGGCGGCTTGCAAGCCGAAGACGCATTGCAGCTCCGGCAAATCGCTCAGGTCGAAAACAACGACGCTGAGGGGCCGATTGTTGCCGCCTCCCCCGCATAGCATCTCGTTGCCAACCTTGAACATTGCGTCCTTATCCAGGGTCCAGCTCTTCTGGTCAGTCGCAACACAGACTCTGGCGCGGGCCGTTGCGCTCAATCCCAGCCACCTGACAATCGCGCGCAAGGCGCCCCATGCGTTCGCTCCGAAAGCGTCCGAAGGGTCGCGCAGGGTTGCGACCGGGTTGGTGGAGAACTGTGCGAAGGGCCCCTGGATATTTCCAGCCCAGCTGCTAAGGATGTGCATGGGTAATGAGACCACGTTGTTACACATGCCCGTTAGGGATTTCAGGCGGTAACGAGATAGCGTTTGCTTACGTCAATGAACCCTGTTAGCGCGCAACTGACGTAAGCTGTTCACCCATTCCCCGCGGAGACCCAGTGAAGCACAACGCCCTCCCTGCCATGATCAGATTGCTG
>DIZF01000047.1:30667-36801 GCA_002427815.1 Ramlibacter tataouinensis | reverse complement strand
TCAACTACGAACGGGACATCGCCCGGGAAGAAGGTTTCCCTGTCAGGTGCACAAATTGTCGTGACGCTTGCGGATGGCACCAGCCTACCCTTACAGCGTCTTTCGTCAGGCGAAAAGCACATCGTGAAGATTTTATTGGATGCTGTGACGATTGAGCAGAGCGCCATCATGATCGATGAGCCTGAGTTATCAATGCACATTGATTGGCAGCGAACACTCATCGCGACAATCCGACAGCTCAACCCCAGTTGCCAAATTATTCTCGCGTCTCATTCCCCAGAAATAATGGCAGACCTAGACGACACCAAGATCTTTCGGCTATGAGCAAGCGTTTGAAGCACGACGCTCGGGCATACTTGCGCGCGATGCAAATTAGCGGTTCGCAACTGATAGTGTTCGTCGAGGGTGGTCTGGACAGAGTCTTCTATGACCGTGCGCTTGACACTTGGTCGTCCTCTTCGGGGCCAAGGGTTTCTGTGAGGTGCGCGAAAGAGATCCCAGGCGGACTGGGAGGAAAACCAGGGCTGAATCGTTTCTTCAGGTATTTGCGCCGTCGAGGCCGCCTGAAGGACGAGACCTTTGGGTACGCGCACCGATGCCTGTTCTTCTTTGATAAGGACCTCGACGACTATTCACGACGGTGCTTTAGATCCAAGCACGTCGCGTATACGCCAACTTACGACCTTGAGGGGCATCTATGGTCATCGCTCGACCTACGCGAAGGTTTCGCAACGTCCTGCCTTCTGACACGTGCCCAAGCCACAACCTTCCTTGGCAACCCTTCCGCATGGCTTGCGAATGCAACTATGAACTGGCTCGATTGGGTTGCATTGTGCTTAGTTGCGTTTGACCACAAGGTCGATATCGGACTTAGCTTTGCCCGTTGCTCCCAGGTCAACACACCTCTATCAGGCCCCGTTAACCAAGCCCTGCTGGAACGCGATAAGCAACTTTTGGCCGCTGCAATAGGAAGTGGACGGGCTGAGTTGGAACCGCGCTTTCTTCGAGCGCGACGTTTGGTCCAAACAGCAATACGAACGGGTCGCCCGCTGAGGTTCTTCAATGGCAGCTGGCTGGAAGCCATACTTGAGGATCAAGCGCGAAGGGGGTTGACTGTTCCAGATGCACAAGGAAATGGCTTAGGATCCAGAACAACTACAGCGTTGCTGGCGCGAGCATGTCCTTCAAAGCAATGCCCAACGGTGGCCTTTGTACACGAAGCTGCGAATGCAGCTATGAGGTGAGCCAGTCACCTTGTTAATTCGCTGAGGCGCTGCAGTCGCCTCCGCACCGCAACTCCCCAAACCGTTTCCTGCGCTCCCCGATCGCCTCCTGAGCCTTCGAAACTTCTTCCGGGTCCGGGGTCGCCAAGCTTCCCTCTTCAACGGGCATGCGCTTGCTGCCACAGGCATTCCTTGCAGCCGCGACGCAATCGCCCGCAACCCGCCCTCACGCCCCCTCCGTATTCACGTACAGCGCGTACACCGAATGCGTGGCCGCCATGAACGGTCGGTTGCGATGCCGCCCACCGAAGCAGACGTTGGCGCAGCGCTCCGGCAGCTGGATGTGGCCGATCGCTGTGCCGTCGGGCGCGAACACGCGCACGCCGTCCAGCGCCGCGAGATCGGCATCCAGCCTGCCGTCACGGAGAATCGGGGTCAGATTGCGATGAGCCGTTGTCGGTCCACAGCGTGAGCAAGTCCAGCGCATTGGCCAGCCGCGCGATGAAGGCTGCCCACGCTGGCCATCGGCGTAGCGCGTCGAATGTCCTAGCGTGCTGTCAAACTCCACGCCATGCCACTGCATCGCCGACTCTTCCTTTCGACGCTGGCCGCCGTCGTTGCCGCGCCAACCTCCGCCAGGCAGAAGCCTTCACTTGCGCCCCGAACAATCGACTTCCCGCGCGCCCTCCCCGTCCCCGGTGGCGTCGCCCGCATTGACCTGGGCGAAGCAACCGATCGACCGGTTGCTCACGCCGGTGACGTCCCCCTGCTGGTTGTCGGCTCTGCCCGCGCCTGGACGGCGTTGGTCGGTATTCCCCTGGCCACGGAGGCCGGCCCGGCGTCCATAACGGTGGAAGCATCGGGCGCCGATGTGCGTGACATTCCCTACACCATCCGCACCAGGCAGTACGCCGAGCAGCGCCTGAAGGTCGAGCCTAAGCACGTCGACCTCTCGCCCGAGGATCAGGCCCGGTTCGAGCGCGAGCACGCGCACCAGCTCGAGGTGATGGCCACCTTCTCGCAACCCGCGCCCGGAGCCGGCGCGCTGGCCATGCAGGTGCCCGTGCCCGGCCGGCGCTCCAGTTCATTCGGGTTGCGCAGGGTATTCAACGGCCAGCCGCGTGCGCCGCATTCGGGCATGGACATCGCGGCGGCCGTCGGCAAGCCGGTTCGCGCGCCGCTCGCCGGCCGTGTGGTCGACACCGGCGACTACTTCTTCAACGGCAACACGGTGTGGCTGGACCACGGCGGCGGCCTGCTCACGCTGTATTGCCACCTGAGCGCCATCGATGTGAAACCCGGAGACGCGCTGCGCGCGGGCGACCGCCTGGGCGCTGTCGGCGCCACAGGGCGGGTGACCGGGCCGCACCTGCACTTCGGGGTGCTGCTCAATCGCGCGATGGTGGACCCGGCGCTGTTCCTCGCGGCGTGACCTCACCCCTGCCAACGTGCGAACGGCCCCTGTTTTGCAGCAGGCCGCCTTCGAGGCTTTCGTCATGGACCTCCAAACCGCGACGGTTCCAGAGGCCGCCGAACCCTCGAACCGCAACGGCACCCCGGCCTGCGAGAATGGGGGACTCGTTCCGCCTCTCCATGCCCATGCAGATCATTGAGTTCACAACCTACAAACGCTTCGTGCGCCGCGCGCGCGAGCTCAAGACCATTGAAACCATGGTGGGCATGTATTGCCGCGGACACCGCCACCAGGGCGGCGCGCCGCTTTGCAGCGACTGCCGCGCCCTGTTCGAATACGCCAAGCGGCGCCTGGAGCGATGTGTCTTTGGCGATGCGAAGCCCACCTGCGCGAACTGCGTCGTCCATTGCTACAAGGCCGACATGCGCGAGCAGATGCGGGTCGTGATGCGCTGGGCAGGCCCGCGCATGATGCTGCGCCACCCTGTCAGGGCCATCGTCCACCTGATCGACGAGCGCCGGCCCGTCCCGACGCTGCCCGCGAAGTCGGCGAAATCCAGCAGTGCGACGAAAGACAGCGCCGCAAACGAAGTGCCGCGCGCAGAAGGCGATCGAACACGCCGCTAAAGTGGATAGCGCTCCCTGACCGTCCGCGAATTCAACAGCAGCCCGGCAAGGAGCGAGATCAGCGCAACGGCCCCCAGGATGATCGCGGCGAGCTTCCACGGCTGTCCTGACTGCAGGCGAAACTCCACCAGGCGCGCAGCCGACACGATCCAGCTCGCGGCTGCGCCATAGGCCAGCAGCTGCGACACGATCAGGACCCAGCGTTTCCGGTACAGCAGAAGCAACGGTGCGCCCAGGCACACCGCCACCATCACCAGATTGCCCAGCCGCAGGAAATGCGCCCCAAGCAGCAAGGCGGCGGTGATGAAGAGACCTATGCGCAGGGCCATTTGGGTGATGCAGGGCGCCCGCTCACGCCCCCTGCGTATTCACGTGCAACGCATAGACCGAATGCACGGCCGCCATGAACAGGCGGTTGCGGTGCCGGCCGCCGAAGCAGACGTTGGCGCAGCGCTCGGGCAGGTGGATATGGCCGATGGCGGTGCCGTCCGGCGCGAAAACGCGCACGCCGTCCAGCGCCGCGGGGTCGGCATCCAGCCGGCCGTCGCTGCCCCAGCCGCACCACAGGTTGCCCGCGATGTCGACGCGAAAGCCGTCGATCGCGCCGGCGCCGGCCGCGTCGACCGCCAGGCGCTTGTTGGAAAGGCGCCCCCGCTGGTGGTCGTACGCCCAGATCTTGCGGTGCGGCGCCGCCCTGCTCTCCACCACATACAGCACCGATTCGTCGGGTGAGAAGGCCAGCCCGTTCGGCCCGGCCAGGTCGGTGATCACCTGCTGCAGCTTGCCGTCGGGCGCGATGCGGTAGACCGCCTGCGGCAGGTCCGCTTGCGCGGGTTCGCCCTCCCAGTGCCCGGCGATGCCGAACGGCGGATCGGTGAACCAGACGCTGCCGTCGACGGCGCAGACGATGTCGTTCGGCGAATTGAGCCGCTTGCCTTCGAAGCGGTCGGCCAGCACCGTGATGCTGCCGTCGTATTCGGTGCGCGTGACGCGGCGCGTCAGGTGTTCGCAGGTGATCAGGCGCCCCTGCCGGTCGCGGAAATTGCCGTTGGCGTTGTTGGAAGGGTTGCGAAAATCGCTCACCGCGCCCGAGGCTTCGTCCCAGCGCACGATGCGGTTGTTGGGGATGTCCGACACCAGCAGGTAGCGGCCGTCGCCGAACCACACCGGGCCTTCGCCCCAGCGCAGCCCGGTGGCGATCTGTTCAACGGTCGCAGGAAAAAGGCGCAGCTTGAGGAAGCGCTCGTCCAGCACCTCGACGAGCGGGTCCGGACAGCGCGGGCTTGGGGTGAAGGATACGGTTGTCATGTTCAGAGCTCCAGATTCCAATTACGAGGCTGAGACGACCAGCCCATACCGGGTCCCCCGCCCCTGACCCGTCCTCTCCAGCAGTCCCAATTCCGTCAGCTGGGTCAGCTCGCGATACGCGGTCGCGCGCGACGCACCGGTGAGATTCACGTACTTCTCCGTGCTCATGCCTCCCGCAAAACCGTCCGGCCCGGCTTCGAGCAGGCGCGCAAGCGCCTTGCGCTGCGATGCACTCAGGGCCGGGTGGTCCGCGTTCACCTGCGCCCAGTAGCGGCTGTGCGCCAGGGCCGCCCGCATCTGGCCGGTCGCCGCATCGAAGGCCGCCTGGATGCGACCGACAAACCATTGCACCCAGGGCGTGATATCCAGCCGCGGCTGGCCGGTGGCGGCCTGTAGCTGCGCGTAATAGCCGGCACGATCCTGTGCAAGCTGCGCTGAGAGGCTGAACAGCCGCCGGTCGCTTCGCATGTCCTGCGCCAGCGCCAGCTCCGCCACGGCACGGCCGATGCGGCCATTGCCGTCTTCGAACGGGTGAATGGCCTCGAACCACAGATGCGCCACTGCCGCGCGCACCAAGCCATCGATTTCCGGCACGCGGCTGTGCGTATTCAACCATTCGAGCAGCGCGCGCATCTGCGCGGCCACGTCGGTCGATGGCGGGGCTTCGTAGTGCACCACGTCGGGCTTGCCAATGCGCGGCGTGACGATCTGCATCGGCTCTTCGTGTGTGCGCCAGCCGCCGCTGGTGATGCGTGTCACACCACTGCGCCCTGTGGGAAACAACGCCGCATGCCAATCGAAGAGGTCCGACTCGCCCAGGGTGTGCTCCCAGCGCGAAACCGCTGCCTGGAGGACATCCAACGTGGCCTCGGTGCGCGGGTCCCGTGCAACGGCGGGAGCATCCGCCAGGCCAAGCCGACGGGTGGCGGACGCGCGAACCGAGCTCAACTGCAGCTGCTCACCCTCGATCTGCGCGGTGGCCACCGCTTCCTGCGTCCAGCCGGTGAGTTGCAGCTTTGCCAGATCCATGATGCCCAGACCGCTGGCCAATCCGAGCATGCGGCCCTGGGCCAGGCGCGCCTGCGCCAGCGGCGCCGTGACGGCGTTTGCGTCCCAGGTGAGGCCCGGCCAGCCAGATGCCTGCCAGATGGTCATGAAGCGTATTTTAGCCATTTACGCTTCACAATTGAAGCGTAAATGGCGATTTTGCGCTTCACAGCCCCAATTGTCGCGGCAGCCACAGGCTCACCTGGGGAATGTAGGTGACCATTGCCAGGACCACGGCCATCGCCACGAAGAAGGGTTTCATCGCCCGCGTGATGGTGCCCATCGGCAATTTGGAGACCGCGCTGCCCACGAACAGCACGGAGCCGACCGGCGGGGTGATCAGGCCGATGCCCAGGTTGAGCATCATGATCATCCCGAAGTGCACGGGGTCCACGCCCAGCGCCGTCACCATCGGCAGCAGGATCGGCGTGCAGATCAGGATCAGCGGACTCATGTCCATCAGGCAGCCCAGCACCAGCAGCATGACGTTGATCAGCAGCAGGATCACCGTGCGGT
>DIZF01000047.1:0-30397 GCA_002427815.1 Ramlibacter tataouinensis | reverse complement strand
GTCATCAGGTAGCCGAAGCAGGCCGCGAAGCCGATCAGGATCATCACGATGGTCACCGTCTTCACCGTGCGGTGCACCAGCTTGGGCAAGTCGCGCCACCTGTAGTCGCGGTAGATGAACATGGTGACGAAGAACGACCAGATCACGGCGATCGAGGCGCTCTCGTTGGCGGTGAACACGCCCGACAGGATGCCGCCCAGGATGATGACCATGGTCCCCAGGCCCCACAGCGCCTCGGCGGCGAGCTTGAGCGCCTGCCGCAGCGGGACCACCTCGCCGCGTGGATACCCGTCGCGGCGCGCGGTGTACACGCACAGGGCGGCCAGCGTGAGGCCGAGCAACAGGCCGGGCACGACGCCGGCCATGAACAGCGCCGCGATACTCACGGAGCCGCCGGCGGCCATCGAGTAGATCACCATGTTGTGGCTGGGCGGGATCAGGATCGCCTGCACCGAGCCGCTCACGGTCACTGCGGTGGAGAAGTCGCGCGGATAGCCCTTGCGCTCCATCTCGGGGATCAGCACCGATCCGATGCTGGCGGTGTCGGCCACGGCAGACCCGGAGATGCCACCGAAGAAGGTGGAGGCCAGGATGTTGACCACCGACAGGCCGCCGCGCATGAAGCCGACCAGCACGCCGGCAAAGGCGACCAGCCGCCGCGACATCCCGCCTTCGCTCATGAGCGCGCCGGCGAGCACGAAGAACGGGATGGCCAGCAGGCTGAACTTGTTGACGCCGCTGGCCAGCTGGATCATCACGGCGTCCAGCGGCACGTCGATCCACCAGGCGCCGATCAGCGCGGCCAGGCCCAGCGAGTACGCGATCGGCACGCCGATCATCATGATCACGAAGAAACTGCCGAGCAGCACCAGCGTATCCATGCTGCTTGTCCCTATTCGATTTCGCCGAGGCGCACCACCGCGCGCCCGGTCTGCGCGCCGTATGCGATGCGCTCCAGCACGAACAACAGCGTCGCCGCCGCGCCGATCGGGATCGGCAGGTACGTCACGCCCACCGGCAGCCACGGCAGCTCGCTGATGGTCTGGCCCATGGTTACGGCGCACAGCTGCGCGCCGTACCAGAGCACGAACGCGCAGATGACCGCCATGAAGGCGTCGACCAGGCGCGAGGCAACCCACCGCGCCGGCGCCGGCAGCGCGTCGGTGATCATGGTGACGGCGATGTGGCCGCCCGCGCGGTAGGCGGCGGCGGCGCCGATGAAGGTGAACACCACCATCAGCAGGATCGCGATCGGCTCCGGCCATTGCGCGCCGAAGCCGAACACGTACCGCATCACCACGCCCGCCGGGATGATCACCGACATCAGCGCGATCGCGATGCCCGCCGTCCAGATGCAGGCCAGGTACAGCCCGTCCAGGGGGCGGGCGAAGCGATGCCCGTCGCCCCCGCCCGTCACTTCACGGCCTCGATGCGCTTCATCAGGTCGGCGTACTGCGCGCCGTACTTCGCCCGCACTGGCGCCGTCGCGTCGAAGAAGGGCTTGTTGTCGATGTTGATGAATTCAACGCCTTCGGCCTTCAGCTTGACCGTGTAGTCGGCCACCGCCTTGTCCCACAGCACGCGCTGTTCCATCTGGGCCTCGCGCGCGGTCTTCTTCACCAGCGCCTGATCGGCCGCAGGCAGCTTGTCCCAGGTCACCTTCGACATCACCAGGATCTCGGGGATGATCAGATGGTTGGTCTGCGTGTAGTACTTGGCGCCGGCCTTGAAGTGGTTGGTGGTGTAGAAGCTGGGCGGGTTGTTCTCGGCGCCGTCGAGCACGCCGGTCTGCAGCGCGCTGAACACCTCGCCGAAGCCCATGGCGATGCCGTTGCCGCCCATGGCGTTCATGGTGTCGACGAACACCGGGTTGCCCATCATGCGGATCTTCTGGCCCTTCAGGTCCTCGGGCTTGCGCACCGGCTTCTTGGTGTAGAGGCTGCGCGAGCCGCCGTCCATCCAGGCCAGCCCGACCAGCTTGGCCGGCGAGGCGGTGATCTTGTCCAGCAGTTCCTGCCCGA
Source organism: Ramlibacter tataouinensis (assembly GCA_002427815.1). GTDB lineage: Bacteria > Pseudomonadota > Gammaproteobacteria > Burkholderiales > Burkholderiaceae_C > Ramlibacter > Ramlibacter tataouinensis_A. Next base: position 28,376 of record DIZF01000047.1, on the reverse strand, counting down.
TCGGGCCGTCGATCACCGCGCGCATGTGCGGGATGTCGCGGAACACGAACGGCATGTTGAAGACGTTCACCTCGGGCACCACGGGACCGATCGGGCCGAGCGAGGTGCGCAGCACCTGGATCGCGCCGACCTGGGTCTGCTCGATCATCTCCTTCTCGCCGCCGAGCACGCTGTTGGGAAACATCTGGAACTTGATGCGGCCGTTGGTAGCGGCCTCCAGCTTCTTGCCCATGTTCTCGACGGCCACGACTGTCGGATAGCCCGGCGGGTGCACGTCGGCGGCTTTCATCGTCTGCGCGTGGGCGCTGATCGCCGCGGCCATGCCGATCACGGCGGCGAGGAAGGTTGTGCGGAAAGTCATGGGAAAGCTCCTGTCTGCTTTGTGATGGTGAGAAATCATTCGAAGGGGCCCATGCGCACGAAGGCGCCGCCCTGGTACTTCACTGCCGGGTCCTGCGGGTCAAGCGTCGGCTGGCGCGCCTCGACCGCCGCGCGATACGGCTCGGAGCTGTCCTGCGGCCGAAAGCCGATGTGGCGCGCCGGCGTGTTGTCCCACCAGGTGCTGGTGTTGTCGGACATGCCGTAGACGATGCTGTGGCCCGCCACCGGCGCGGTGAGCGCGGCGACGACGAGGCGCTCGAGGTCGTCGTAGCTGAGCCACGTGGCGAGCATGCGGCGGTCCTTCGGCTCGGGGAACGAGGAACCGATGCGCAGGCACACGGTCTCGATGCCGTAGCGGTCGAAATAGAAGCGCGACAGGTTCTCGCCGAAGGCCTTCGACAGCCCGTAATAGCTGTCGGGCCGCGCCGGCAGGGTCGCGTCGATGACCTCGTCCTGGCGGTAGAAGCCCGTCACGTGGTTGGAACTGGCGAACACGATGCGCTTGACGCCGTGCTGGCGCGCGGCCTCGTACAGGTTGTAGGTGCCGACGATGTTGGCCTGCAGGATGGCGTCGAACGGATGTTCGGTGGAGATGCCGCCCAGGTGCACCACGGCATCGATGCCCTGCAGCAGCGCATGGACGGCGGCGCGATCTTCCAGCGCGGCCTGGATCACTTCTTCTCCGCTCGCGGCGCTTTCCATGGTCGCCACGTCGCTCACGCGCAGCAGGGTGCAGCGTGGCGCCAGCCTGGCGCGCAGGACGCGGCCCAGGTCTCCGGCGGCGCCGGTCAGCAACAGCCGGCCAAGGGAAAGCCGGGAAGAGGCAGTGTCCATCGTGTCCTCGGTGTGATTGCCTGCTGTGGCCCGGCAGCGGGGCTTGCCATTTGTTGTCAGTCGTCGTACCAGTTTGGCTACACAGGCTTGCAAACAAAGAGCGGGTTAACCCGATGATGAAAGTTAGCCTCTTCTTCCATTCGCCGATGTGCCATGCGACGCAGTATCGCAAGGCTCGGATGAGGTCAGCCGTGTACGCTTCAGTGCTGCGTTAACACCGCAGCTCGCCTCTCCACTCACCACAGCAGACTCGGCTTCGTGAAGTCCACCGTCTCGACCACCGCCTCGCGCATGCGCGCCAGCAGCGGCCGGCTGTCATCGCGCCGCCACTGAAACGTGTACTCCAGCGCCGGCAGCGCCGGGCGGCTGCGCAGTTCGACCACCGCCTGGCGGTCGGCCATCTGTCGCAGCCAGCCGTTGGGGAACAGGCCTATGCCCACGCCGGCCGCGATCAGGCTGGCGATGGCGGCGAGGTTGTTGCAGGTGAGCCGGCGGCCGGCCTCGAGGTTGTTCACGGCCAGCCAGTGCTCCAGCATCCGGGTCGGCCCCGCCGCGGGCGGCATGGTGATCAGCGCCGTCTCCTGCAACAGGCGCGCGTTGACGGAACGCCGCTGCCCGACCAGGCCCGGCGCGGCCGCCCACGCAAAGCGCACTTTCGCCACAGCTTCGCTGGCGATCGAGCTGCGCGAGGAGTAGCCGGCCACCACCGCAAAGTCGAGTTCGCCGCTTTCCACGCGCTGCTCCAGCGCGGCCCCCAGGTCGACGCAGGGTTCCAGCACCAGCTCCGGATGCAGCGTGCGAACGCATGCGACCAGGGCGGGCAGCCAGGTCAGCGCGGCCAGCTCGCCCACGCCGAAGCGGCAGTGGCCGCGCACGCCACCGCCTTCGGTCCCCAGTGTCCGCATCTCGTCGGCCAGCCCCAGCATGCGCCGCGCCAGCGGCAGCAGTTGCTGCCCGGCCTCGGTCAGGGCGGCGCGGTGGCCGCTGCGGTCGAACAGGGTCATGCGCAGCTGGCCCTCCAGCTCCGAGATGCGCTTGGACAGGGTCGACTGCGAAACGTGCAGGCGCTCGGCCGCCAGCAGAAAGCTCGCCACGCTCGCGGCCCAGTAGAAGGCCTCCAGCTGCTTGAGTGTCATGTTTCTCTTATTCGAAGAAGAAGCTTCGATTTTTATCACTTTTCCTGGACGACTCCGCGCGCCAGAATCGCGGGCAGGAGACACCTATGAACCACATCAACCCCCTGCTCAATCGCCGCCGGGTCGGCATCCTCGGCCTGGCCTTGCTGGCCCCACTGGCCCTCCCCGCCTGGGCCCAGGAATGGGTCCCCACCCAGCCGATCACCATCCTGGTGGGATTCGCGCCCGGCGGTTCGGCCGACCAGATCGCGCGCCAGCTGTCCTACGCCGCCAAGGGCATCATTCCGGTGACGGTGCTGGTGGTGAACAAGGTCGGCGCCGCCGGTGCGATTGCCGCGCAGGCCGTGGCCGAAGCCAAACCCGACGGCTATACCCTGTTCGTCGGCGGCGGCAGCGAGACCACCTCCGTGGGCCACTTCAAGTCGCTGGCCTACGATCCGCGCAAGTCCTTCGTGCCGATCATCAAGGTATCCCGCGCGCCCAGCATCCTGGCCGTGCGCGCCGACTCCAGGTTCGCCGACATGAAGGCGCTGCTGGCCGAGGCCGGGCAGGCGCCCGAGAAGGTGTCCTACGGCTCCACCGGCGAGGGCGGCATCTTCCACGCCACCGCGCTGGTGCTGGAGAAGCAGACCGGCATCAAGCTGCTGCACGTGCCGTACAAGGGGGCCGCCGACGCCATGAACGCCCTGCTCGGTGGCCAGGTGGACTCCGCCTTCGGCGCCTACGAGGAGATGAAGGGGATGATCGATGGCGGCCGCGTCCGCCCGCTGGCGCTGTTCTCGCGCAGCCGCCTGCCCGCGCTGCCCAACGTGCCTACGATGATGGAGCTGGGCGTGCCCGTGGCGCTGGACAACATGAAGGGGCTGATGGCGCCCGCGGGGCTGCCCCAGCCGGTGCAGCGTTACCTGCACGACAGCTTCCGCAAGGCCATGCAGACCGATGCGTGGAAAGAGTACGTGGCGAAGTCGGGCCTGACCCAGGACTACGCGGACGGCCCTGCCTTCCAGAAGGAAGTGGTCGAGGCCTATGAGCTGATCGGGAAAGCGATCGCCAAATGAAACTGCTCGCGCCTTTCGGGCCACACAGCGGCATCGGCTTCATCGGCCTGGGCGTGATGGGCGGCGGCATGGCCAACTGCCTGCTGCGCAAGGGCTACCGGCTGCAGGTTTTTGCGCGCAACCCGCAGGCCGCGCGTGCCTTCGTGGCGGCCGGCGCCCAGGCGGCGCCTTCCGCCGCGGCGCTGGCACGCCAATGCCAACTGGTGTTCCTGAGCCTGTCCGACACCGCGGCGGTGGAGGCGGTGTTGTTCGGACCGGACGGGCTGGCGGCAGGGCTCCAACCGGGCAGCTGCGTGGTGGACACCAGCACGATCGCGGCGGCCTCCGCGCGCGATTTCGCCAGGCGCCTCGAGCAGCGCGGCGTGTGGCTGCTGGACGCCCCTGTCAGCGGCGGCCAGCAGGGCGCAGAGGCAGGAACGCTCGGCTGCATGGTGGGTGGCGCGGCCGAGGCCGTCTCCGCCTGCCGCGAAGTCATGGGCTCTTTCTGCAAGACCATCACGCACGTCGGCGAGTCCGGTGCCGGTCAGACCGTGAAAGCCTGCAACCAGGTGGCGGTGGCGGGCGCCCTGCTGGGGGTAGCGGACGCGATCGCCCTGGCCCGCACCCAGGGCGTTGACCCGGCCCTGATGCGCGAGGTGCTGCTGGGCGGCACGGCGCGCAGCTTCTCGCTGGAAAAGCACGGCCCGCGGATCATCGAAGGCTCGTTCAAGCCCGGGTTCCGCGCCCGGCTGATGCGCAAGGACCTGCGGTTGGCGCTGGACACGGCACGTGCCGCGAACGCCGTGCTCCCGACTGCAACCCTGGCGGAACAGTTGCTGGATGCGCTTTGCGAAGGTGGCCGCGCCGACTGGGATTGGTCCGCAGTGGCGCTCGAGGTCCAGCAGCGATGCGGCTTGAGCATTGCGCAGGCCATGGAGCCTTCCTGACTCGCCTTCGTACGGACACGAAATTCATGCAGATGCAAAACCCCGGCGCCGCGGCCGCCAACGTGCAAACCGCCGCTTCGGCCGGGTCTGATGCGGGCAGCCGAAGGCGGCCCGCGCTGCCGGCGCGCTACGCCGACATCCTGTGCCTGGATGATTTCGAGGCGGCGGCGCGGCGGCATCTGCCGCTTCCGGTCTACACCTACATTGCCGGCGCGGCCGAAACCAACCGGTCCTTCCACGCCAACCGCGAGGCTTTCGCGCAGTACGACTTCGTGCCGCGCGTGCTGGTGGACATCACCGGGCGCGACACGGGCGTGACGCTGCTCGGCCGCCGCTATGACGCGCCTTTCGGCATCGCGCCCATGGGCCTGGCGGCGCTTTCGACCTACCGGGGCGACCTGGTGCTGGCCGAGGCCGCCGCCCGCGAGAACATCGCTATGGTGATGAGCGGCTCCTCGCTCATCCGCCTCGAAGACGTGGCCCGCGTCAACCGCGAGGCCTGGTTCCAGGCCTACCTGCCGGGCGACGACGCAGGCATCGCGGCTTTGCTGGCGCGGGTGCAGGCGGCGGGCTACCAGACGCTGGTCATCACCGTGGACACGGCGGTCGCCGCCAACCGCGAGAACAACGTGCGGGCCGGCTTCTCGATTCCGGTGCGGCCCACTGTGCGGCTGGCCTGGCAAGGCATCGCGCATCCGCGCTGGCTGTTCGGCACCTTCCTGCGCACGCTGGTGCAGCACGGCATGCCGCATTTCGAGAACAGCTATGCCACGCGGGGCGCGCCCATCCTCTCGCCCAACGTGGAGCGCGACGTCTCGGGCCGGGGCCACCTGAACTGGCGCCACTTCCGCATGGTCCGGCAACTGTGGCCCGGGCCGCTGGTGATCAAGGGCCTGCTCGACCCACGCGACGGACGCATGGCGGCGGATGCCGGCGCGGACGGCATCATCGTTTCCAACCACGGCGGCCGCCAGCTCGATGGGTCGGTTGCGCCGCTGCGCGTGCTGCCGCGGATGGTCGCGGCCTGCCCGGACATTCCGGTCATGCTGGACAGCGGCGTGCGGCGTGGCAGCGACGTGCTGAAGGCGCTCGCGCTGGGCGCCAGGTTCGTCTTCGTCGGGCGTCCATTCAGCTTTGCGGCGTCCGTGGCGGGTGAAGCAGGTGTGCTGAAGGCCATCGAGCTGCTCAAGCTCGAGGTGTCGCGCAACATGGGGCTGCTGGGCGTCACCTCGCTTGGCCAGCTCGACGAAAGCTTCCTGCTCGGCCAGTAGCGGGTTGGCGCTGGAGCCGGGCGGGCGCGCGTCCAGCACCTCGATGACGACGTCGATGTCCCAACATGAAAAAAACGGCCCCGAAGGGCCGTTTCCTGGCTAAAGCGCAGGCACTACACCCTCGGCTCGCCTTCGCTATTGACCGTCACGGTCGGTCCAGGGGGAGCCACCATCTGGACGTGGTATTCCCGGCCCCGGAACACGTAGGTGACATCCCAGTAGTCGGGGCGGACCTGCCCGACGGGCCTGTCGCAACGCTGGACGTCCTGCGTGTAGGTTGGCTGCCCGCTGCTGTCGCGGCCCACATTGGAGCCTATCGCAGCACCGCCCACGACGCCCAAGGCCGTCGCGGCGTCCTTGCCGCTTCCGCCGCCGATCTGGTGCCCCAGGATGCCGCCGATCACGGCGCCGGCCAGCGCGCCGGGGATGTTCGCGCTGGTGTTGTTCGGGCTGATCTGTTCGCGTTCCACCCAGCAGCGCTGCTGCGGTGTACCGACGACGGCGCGCACCGAAGTGACGTTGGCTTCGAAGGTCTGCTCTCCACCCCGACGGCGATAGTCGTACGCACCGATGGGCGCATTGCGGTTGTCGGAGACACGGTCGTTGACGTCCGCCCGGCGCACCGACGAAATGCGGTCATTCAGTCCCAGCGAGGACAACTCCGGATAGCGGCCGGGCTGCAGGATCACGCAGCGGCCCTGGAACCGGGCATCTTCGCAGGCCACCCAGTTGTCGCCGCGAACGTCGATCGACGAAGCGCGGTCGTTGAAGCCGACTCGGCTGAAGTCCTCGATGGCACGGTCGGCCGTGAATGCCTTGCCCTGGAAGCCGTCGTGCTCATAGAAGGTGATCTGGGCGCCAGGCCGGGTGTTATCCTGAACAATCGGCCCGGGCACAGAGCGGTTGTCACCGACGCGGTCGTTGACGTCTGCCCGGCGCACCGACGAGATCCGGTCATTCAGGCCCATCGCGGACAACGACGGATAGCGGCCGGGCTGCAGGATCACGCAGCGGCCCTGGAACCGGGCATCTTCGCAGGCCACCCAGCTGTCGCCGCGAACGTCGATCGACGAAGCGCGGTCGTTGAAGCCGACGCGGCTGAAGTCCTCGACGGCGCGGTCGGCTGTGAATGTCTTGCCCTGGAAGCCGTCGTTCTCGTAGAAGGTGATCTGGGCGCCAGGCTGGGCGTTATCCTGCACAGTCGGCCCGGGCACAAAGCGGTTGTCACCGACGCGGTCGTTGACGTCCGCCCTGCGCACCGACGAGATCCTGTCATTCAGGCCCAGCGAGGACAACTCCCGATAGCGGCCGGGCTGCAGGATCACGCAGCGGCCCTCGAAGCGGGCATCTTGGCAGACTTCCCAGCGCTCGCCCTGCACCACGACCGACGAGGCCCGATCATTGAAGCCGATTCGCTGGAAGTTGTCGACATCCCGCTCTGTAGTGAAGGATGGACCCCTGAAGTCATTATCCTGGTAGAACGTGACCTGCGCGGTCGCGTGTGCGGCAATGGCCACCGCGGCCACCGCCAATGCATTCTTCAATAGCCTGTTCATTGCTTTCTCCTGCCCAAAGTCATCCGCCAACCTAGCGGTTCCCATCCTTCAGGTTACACGCCTGGAACGCATCTCGATGAGCGCCATGGTGGAATTTCAACGTAGGACATGAGCCCGATCGCCAGCGAAATGCGGGGTCATGAGGCTTCGCACACCAGCGGAAGTACTTCATGAAGGCAGGAACCATCGTTTGTGCACTGCCAGCGGCAATGTCCCATGTGCCCCTCGGCCAGGGCGAGCCGGCTTACTTCTTGCCGGCGTCCTTGACAATTTCCTTCACGTTCTTGTCGGCGTCCTTGACAATTTCCTTCACGTCGCCCACGGCCTTTTGCGCCTTGCCTTCGACCTGCCTGGCGAGCCCCTTGGCTTGCTGCTCGGCGCTGCCGATCGCTTGACCCGTCTTTTCTTGCACCTTGCCGGCTGCGTCCTTGATGGCGCCCTTGACTTGATCCTTGTTCATGGAATTGACCTCTGTGTTGATTGACGAGATTGGACGGCTTTGGAAGCACGTCCAATCATCATCGTGCGCTGCGCTTGACCCGGTCCATGTCAGTGGCGGACTACACCGCTGTAGGCGTGGACCCATGTGCAGCCTGCCTCTGACGCAGGTCAGGAGTGCCTCGAATTTTTTCAGCGCTTCCTTCAGGTCGCCACAGGCCTTCTGCAGCCGGCCCTGGCTTTCCTTCAAGAGGCCTTTCGCCGCCTGCCCCTTGCTCCTGCCTCCGCGAGCGAAGTGCGGCCGAGTGGCCGCATTCAGGGCTGTGTCTTGCCCTTGTCCGCCCGCGCCGCTTTCTTCGCCAGCCGCTGCGCATCCAGCAGCTGTCCCGCCGCCAGCCACTGCGCGAACTCCTGCGGCGTTTCCAGGGTGATGCGGCCGAGCGTCGCGGAGCGAAACTCCGTGATGACGATTTCGGCGGCCTTCTGCGTGTTGATCTTTCCTTTGCCCAAGAGCGCGCCGCGCTGGCGGCCGATGGCGTCGAGGACTTCCTCGTCCTTCATCGCGGCCACGCCGGTGAGCTTGAAGCGCGCTTCCAGCAGTGCCGGATAGTCCCGGCGCAGGTAGTCCAGCAGTTCCAGCGCCACTTCTTCTTCGTCGTACGCATTGCGGCCGATGGCGCCGCTGGCGGCCAGGTTGTAGCCGCTCCTGGCCACGATGATGCGCGGCCACAGCAGGCCGGGCGTGTCGTACAGATGGAAGTCGTCGGCCAGCGTGATGCGCTGCTCCAGCTTGGTGATACCGGCTTCGTCGCCGGTCTTGGCGTGCCGCTTGCTGGTCAGCGTGTTGATCAGCGTGGACTTGCCGACGTTGGGCACGCCGCAGATCAGCACCCGCATCGGCTTGGCCATGCCGCCGCGTCCGGGCGCCAGCGCATGGCAGGCCGGCGCCAGGCGCTGCGTGGCCGCGGCGTCGCTGGCCTGCAGCGCGACGGCACGGGTGCCGGGCTGGGCGTTGTAATGCACCAGCCACTGCTGCGTGCGTTCCGGGTCGGCCACATCCTGCTTGTTGAGGATCTTCAGCGTGGGCTTGTGGCCGGTGAGTTCGGCCAGCAGCGGGTTGGCGCTGGAGCCGGGCAGGCGCGCGTCCAGCACCTCGATGACGACGTCGATGTCCTTGATGCGCTCGGCGATGGCCTTGCGCGTGAGGTTCATGTGCCCGGGGAACCACTGGATGGCCATCGTGGGTGTGCTTTCTGTGCTGGGATGCGGCCGCTACTCTACTTCAGCCGGCGCGAGCGGGGACGGGCGTTACGGTGCGTGACGGTCCCGCCAAGCTCATCCATTGGTGTTGCGACCCCCGCCGCGCCGTGGCTGAGCCACAATGAACATTCAAGAAATGGATGCGCCGATGACAGACAGCCCCAGGTCAGCACCCAGCGCCGCAAACGGCGCCTCCACTGCTGAAGCCGAGCTCCAACTCGCCAGGGCCCTGCAGGGCGGGCTGTGCGTCGATCCATTCGGCAGCCTCGGCCCGCACCAGGGCACCCAAAGCGGGCACCTTCGATTGCGTGTGTACGTTCCCGGCAGCCATGGCGTCACCGTGCTGGCGCGGGAAACCCGCGAACCGCTGACCCGGCTGCGGGCCGTCGATGACGGCGGCCTGTTCACCGGCGACGTGATGCTGCAGCATCCCGGTCATTACCTGCTGCAGGTCGACTCGCCGCTCGGCGAGCGGGTAATCGAAGACCCGTACCGCTTCGGCCCCTGGCTCGGCGATACCGATGTCTGGCTGCTGGGCGAAGGGCGTCACCTGCGACCGTGGGAAAAGCTGGGCGCTCACCCGTGCACGATAGACAGCGTGGCCGGCGTGGCGTTTGCGGTCTGGGCGCCCAATGCGCGTCAGGTCGGCCTGGCGGGGGACTTCAACCTCTGGAACAGCCGCGCACATCCGATGCGCCTGCGGCTCGAGTGCGGCGTCTGGGAGATCTTCGTTCCGGATCTTCCGTGCGGCGCCCTCTACAAGTTCGACGTGCTCGGTGCGGATGGCCATCGGCAGCTCAAGAGCGACCCCTACGCGCTGAGTGCCGAATTGCATCCGGGCCACGCGAGCCGCGTCATGGCCTTGCCCGAGCCGGTGACCGGCCGCGCCGCCGTGCGGCAGCAGGCCAATGCCCTGGGCGCGGCGATCAGCATCTACGAAGTGCATGCCGGTTCCTGGCGCAGGCCCGGGGGCGCGCTGCCCGACTGGGACTACCTCGCGCAGCATCTGGTGCCCTACGTGGCCGACATGGGCTTCACCCACATCGAGCTGATGCCCGTCAACGAGCATCCGTTCTACGCCTCCTGGGGCTACCAGCCCACGGGCCTCTTTGCGCCCACGGCACGCTACGGCACGCCGCAGGCGTTCCGCTCCTTCGTGGCGGCCGTGCATGACGCCGGGCTGCAACTGATCCTGGACTGGGTGCCGGGGCACTTTCCCAGCGATGCGCATGGCCTGGCCCGCTTCGACGGGACGGCCCTGTACGAGCATGCGGATCCCCGCGAAGGATTGCATGGCGACTGGGACACGCTGATCTACAACTGGGGCCGCAACGAGGTGCGGAACTTCCTGGTGGGCAATGCGCTGTTCTGGATCGAACGCTATGGCATCGACGGGCTGCGCGTGGACGCGGTGGCCTCCATGCTCTATCGCGACTACAGCCGGGCCGAAGGCGAGTGGATTCCCAACCGCTACGGGGGACGCGAGAACCTCGAGGCCATAGCCTTCCTGCGCGACGTCAACAAGATCATCGGCGAACAAGCCCCCGGCACGGCGACCATGGCCGAGGAATCCACGGCCTTCCCGGGCGTGACGAAGCCGCCCTGGGCCCAGGGCCTGGGCTTCAACTACAAATGGAACATGGGGTGGATGCACGACACGCTGGACTACTTCGCGCTCGACCCGGTCCATAGACGGCATCACCACGACCGCATCAGCTTCGTCATGGTGTACACCTACAGCGAGCATTTCATCCTGCCGCTGTCGCATGACGAGGTGGTGCACGGCAAGGGGTCCTTGTACGGCCGGATGTGGGGCGACCCCTGGCAGAAGCGTGCCAACCTCAAGGCCCTGTTCGCCCTGATGTACGCCCAGCCGGGCCGCAAGCTGATGTTCATGGGTTCCGAATTCGGCCAGCAGCATGAGTGGAACCATGACGCCGAACTCGACTGGGGCCTGTTGCAGGACCCGGGCCACGCCGGCGTGCAGCGCCTGGTGCGCGACCTCAACCACCTGTACCGCAGCCGGCCGGCCTTGCATGCCCGCGACGACGAGCCCGGCGGTTTCTCCTGGACCGAGGTCAACGACAGCGCCAATTCGGTCTTCGGCTTCATCCGCCACGGGCCCGCGCCTGGCCAGCAGGTGCTGGTGGTGTGCAACTTCACCCCGGTGCCCCGCCACGGCTACCGCATGGGCGTGCCGCAAGGCGGGGTGTGGCGCGAGTGCCTCAACACCGATTCGGTCCACTACGCCGGCAGCGGGGTGGGCAACCTCGGAGCCGTCCAGGCCGAGGCGGTGCCGGCCCACGGCCTGTCCATGTCGCTCGCCCTGACCTTGCCGCCCTTGAGCGTGCTCTGGCTCGAGCCCGGGTCGGCCGCATGACGCCGATGCCGCCGCGCGCCTGTCTGCGGGGCCAGCCCTGGCCGCTGGGTGCGACTCCGATGACGTGGCAGGGACAGCCGGGTCTGAACCTGGCCGTCTTCTCCCGTTACGCCACCGCGGTGCACTTGTGCCTGTTCGATGCGGCGACGGGCGAAGAGATCGAGCGCCTGCCGCTGCCGGAATGCACCGACGGTGTCTGGCACGGTTTCCTGCCCGGCCTGGGAGCGGGCCAACTGTACGGACTGCGTGCCAGCGGTCCGTGGCAGCCCGCTGCCGGCCACCGCTTCAATGCGGCCAGACTGCTGATCGATCCCTATGCCCGTGAACTGGTCGGGGACGCGACCGACCTCTCCAACGAAGTGGCGTGGGCGCTCGATGCATCGGGGCAGGAGCAACCCGACCCGAATGACAACGCCGCGCGCATGCCCAAAGCACGGGTCGTCGACCTGGCGCGGGAGTTGGCCGCGGGTGCGGCCATTGCGCCCGGGCCGGGCATCGCGCCCGAGCACACCGTGATCTACGAGGCGCACGTCAAAGGGCTGACCCGCCTGCACCCCGGCGTTGCGGAGCACTTGCGCGGCACGTACGCCGCTCTGGCGAGCGCACCCCTGCTGGCGCACTACAGGAGGCTGGGCATCACCACCTTGTGCCTGCTGCCCGTGCAGCATCACATCGACGAAAAGCACCTGATCGACCTGGGCCTGGCCAACTACTGGGGCTACAACACGCTAGCCTACTTCGTCCCTGAACCGGGCTACGCCGCCTCGGGCAATGGTCAGGCCGTGCGCGATGAGTTCCGCGCCATGGTCGACCAGCTGCACCGGCACGACCTCGAGGTGGTGCTCGACGTGGTCTACAACCACACGGCCGAAGGCGACGGCCGGGGCCCGACGCTCTCCTGGCGCGGGCTGGACAACGCCAGCACCTATGCGCTGGATGGCGCCGGCCAGTACCTGAACTTCACCGGCACCGGCAATTCGGTCAACATGGGCGAGCCGCGCATGGTGCAGTTCGTGATGGACAGCCTGCGCTGGTGGGTCCAGGCCTTCGGCGTCGACGGTTTCCGCTTCGACCTCGCCGCCACGCTGGGGCGGGACCCGGCGCTGCACCATCAGTTCAATCCGCGCGCGGCGCTCTTCACGGCGATGGCGCAGGACCCGGTGCTCGCGCGCGTCAAGCGCATTGCCGAACCCTGGGACGTCGCGCCGGGGGGCTATCAGGTCGGCGCGTTTGCGCCGGGCTGGCTGGAGTGGAACGACCGCTTCCGTGACATTGCGCGCATGTACTGGCTGGGACACGAGTGCACGCCGGGGCAACTGGCGCGTCGCATGACGGGCTCGGACGACCTGTTCGCCCACGATGGGCGCAGCCCGCTCGCCGGCATCAACATGATCACGGCGCACGACGGCTTCACCCTGGCCGACGTCACCGCCTACCGGTTCCGCCACAACGAGGCCAACGGCGAAGACAACCGCGATGGCCATGGCGACAACCACAGCGCCAATGCCGGCGTCGAGGGGGTCAGCCACGACCCGGCGGTGCTGCGGCAGCGCGCGGCGTGGCGACGCGCCCTGCTGGCCACGCTGTTGCTGGCGCAGGGCACGCCCCAGTTGCTGGCCGGCGACGAAATGGGCCACAGCCAGCAAGGCAACAACAACGCCTACTGCCAGGACAACCCGACCAGCTGGCTGGCCTGGGCGCACGCCGATGAGGCGCTGATCTCCCTGGTGTCCGCGCTGGCGGCGCTGAGGCGGCAATACCCCGCGTTCCGCCACCCCCGCTGGTTCCAGGGCCACCCTTTCCACGAACCCGGGCATCCCTACACCCGGGGCGGCGACATCGGCTGGTTGCGTCCCGACGGCCTGGCGATGTCGGACCAGGATTGGGACGACCCGTGGGAGCGCAGCTTTTCCTACGTGATCGAAGTGGGCGAAGGCACGCTGCCGGCCACCGAGCGGGTGATGGTGCTGCTGCATCCCGGCGATTCGGTGCTTCCCTTCGCGCTGCCCGAGGGAGCGTGGCGCGTGGTACTCGACACCGGGGCACCCGAGTCGGGCGAGCAGCGAACGCTGGGCCAGCACTACGCGCTTGCGGGCCCGGCGATCTGCGTCCTGATCCAGGCCATAGCCTCACCGAGCGAACCGAAGGAGCCAGCATGACGCCCGGCACCGGCTCGCTCTTCGGCGCGCGCAGCAGCGGCGTGCTGCTGCATCCCACCTCGCTGCCCGGACCGCATGGCTGCGGAGATCTCGGCGCCGCGGCCTACCACTTCGTGGACTGGCTGGTGACGGCGGGGCAGTCCCTCTGGCAGGTGCTGCCGCTCAACCCGGTGGGCCCGGGCAACTCGCCCTACCAGAGTGTTTCCACCTTCGCCGGCAGCCCCCTGCTGGTGGACCTGGGGGAACTGGTGGAGCGTGGCTGGCTCGGCGCGGCCCCCGACCCGGGCTTCGAGCGCATCCGCACCGACTACGCGCGGGTTGCTCGGTGGCGCATGGCGCTGCTGCGCGAAGCGTGGCAGGGATTCGGCCAACGCGCCGGGGACGCCGACCGCAAGCAGCTTCAAGAGTTTCGCGAGCAGCAAAGACTATGGCTGGATGACTACGCCTTGTTCATGACGCTGGATGAACGTCATGGCGCGCCGTGGAATCGCTGGCCCCCCGAGTTCGCCGGGCATGAGGCCGCAGCGCTGGGCCGCCTGCGCGAGGAGGCTGCCGGCGAGATCGGTTTCTGGTGTTTCGTGCAATGGCTGTTCACGCAGCAATGGCAACGCCTGCGCGGCCATGCGCACCGGCAGGGCGTGCGCATCGTCGGCGATGCGCCCATCTTCGTGGCGCACCACTCTGCCGACGTGTGGGCCAACACGGCGCAATACCTGCTGGATGCGCAAGGCGAGCCCACGGTGGTGGCGGGCGTGCCCCCGGATTACTTCAGCGCCACCGGCCAGCGCTGGGGCAACCCCTTGTACGACTGGGCGGCCATGCACGCCGACGGCTATGCCTGGTGGCAGGAGCGCCTGGCGCATCTCATGCAGTGTTTCGATGCGGTGCGGCTCGATCACTTCCGCGGTTTCGAGGGCTACTGGGAAGTGCCGGCGCATGAAGAACACGCCGTCAACGGTCAGTGGCGCCCCGGTCCCGGCCGGGCTTTCTTCGAGGCGATGCACGCGAAGCTCGGCCCGCTCGATCTCCTCGCGGAAGACCTGGGCGTGATCACGCCGGCCGTCACGGTCCTGCGCACCGCGTGCGGCTTTCCGGGCATGCGCGTCCTGCAATTCGCCTTCGCCGACACCCCCGCCAACCCGTACCTGCCCCACAACTACGTGCCGCGAACCGTGGCCTATACCGGCACCCACGACAACGACACGACGGTGGGATGGTGGCGGCAACTGAGCGCGCCGGAGCGCGAGGCCGTGCGCCGCTACCTGGGGCCGCAGGCGGATACCGCTATCCACTGGGCGATGATCCGGGCGCTGTCGCAATCGGTGGCCAACACGGCGGTCTATCCCTTCCAGGATGTGCTGGGGCTGGATGGCACCCATCGCATGAATGTGCCAGGGCATTCGCAGGGGTGCTGGGAATGGCGTTTCGAATGGCACCAGGTGGGTGACGCTCCGGCGGCCCAGCTGGCCGCCATCACGCAGGCCCATGGACGTTCGCCTCAACCCGTTTGAACCCCTTTGATGCAACCATGGCCGCAAGGAGACCGAACATGGAAACACCCAACCCACTCCAGCTTGCCCGCAGAACCATCGCCCTGGTGCTGGCCGGCGGTCGCGGCGCGCGCCTGGCCCATCTCACGGACCTGCGCGCGAAACCGGCGGTGTACTTCGGGGGCAAGTTCCGCATCGTCGACTTCGCGCTTTCCAACTGCCTGAACTCCGGCGTCAGGCGCATCGGCGTGATCACGCAGTACAAGTCGCACAGCCTGCTGCGCCACCTGCAACGCGGCTGGTCCTTCCTGCGCAACGAGTTCCATGAATTCATCGACCTGCTGCCGGCGCAGCAGCGCATGAACGAGGAGTCCTGGTACCGCGGCACCGCCGATGCGGTGTACCAGAACCTCGACATCCTGTTGGCCCACAACCCGAAGTACATGCTGGTGCTGGCCGGCGACCACGTCTACAAGATGGACTACGCCAAGCTGATCGCAGACCACGTGGCGATGGACACGCGGTGCACCGTGGCTTGCATCGAGGTTCCCATAGCGGAGGCCAGCGCTTTCGGCGTGATGCACGTCGACCTCCAGCGCCGCATCCTGGACTTTGTGGAGAAGCCCGCCGCACCGCCGGCCATGCCCGGCAAGCCCGATCGCGCCCTGGCCAGCATGGGTGTGTATGTCTTCGATGCCGATTACCTGTACGAGGCGCTGAAGCGCGACGCCGGCAACCCGGCGTCGAGTCATGATTTCGGCAGGGATCTGATCCCTGCCATGGTGGCGCTGGGGCATGCGATGGCCCACCCGTTCGAGATGTCCTGCGTGCGCAGCACCCAGGAAGCCACGGCCTACTGGCGTGACGTGGGGACGGTGGATGCCTACTGGCGGGCCAACCTGGACCTGACGGACCCGCTGCCCGAGCTCGACATGTACGACGCGGAGTGGCCGATCTGGACCTACCAGGAGCAGCTGCCGCCGGCCAAGTTCGTCCATGACGAGGACGGCCGGCGCGGCCACGCGGTCGACTCCCTGGTCTCGGGGGGGTGCATCATCTCCGGCGCCCGGGTGCGCCGCTCCGTCCTCTTTTCCAGCGTGCACATCCATTCGTACGCCTCGGTGGAAGAGTCCGTCCTGCTGCCCCAGGTGGACGTCGGCGAGCGCTGCGAGTTGCGCCGCGTCGTGGTCGACAAGGGCTGCCACATTCCGGCCGGCATGCGCATCGGCTTCGAGGCTGCCGAAGATGCCCGTCGCTTCCACCGCACCGAGCAGGGCGTGGTACTGGTGACCCGTGACATGCTGCAGGACCTGGAAACCCAGCCCGCCTCAGACCCTGAATGAAAGTCCTCTACGTCTGCACCGAACTGTTTCCGCTGCTCAAGACAGGCGGTCTGGGCGACGTCGGCGCAGCCCTGCCGCCAGCCCTGCGCGATGCCGGGTGCGACGTGCGGGTGCTGCTGCCCGGTTTTCCGGGAATCCGGGCGGGGGTGAGACCCGGCAGGCTGCCGCCGGCCACTCCGTTGGCACTGCCCGACGGCGACGGCCCGCGCCTCGCCAGCCTGGGCTTGCCCCAACCGCCGTCACTGCAACCGGCCACCTTGCCCGGCAGCGGCCTGGCCGCCTATGTGCTCGACGTCCGCGCGTTGTTCGACCGACCCGGCAACCCCTACGAGGATGCGCACGGCGACAACGGAATCCGCTTCGCCCTGCTGGGATGGGCAGCGGCCTGCCTGGGGCTTGGCCTGGACCCGCACTGGCAGCCCGACGTCGTGCATTGCCATGACTGGCACACCGGCCTGGCTCCACTGTACCTGCGGCAGATGGCGCTGCCCGGCCCGCCACGGGCGGCGACCGTGTTCACCGTCCATAACCTGGCCTACCAGGGGCTCTTCCCGCGCTCGCTGTTCGGGCAACTGGGCCTTCCCGACCATCTGTTCGGCATCGACGGCGTCGAGTTCTGGGACCAAGTGTCGTTCATGAAGGCCGGGTTGCAGTTCGCCGATCGCATCACCACCGTAAGCCCGACCTACGCGCGCGAGATTCTGGGGGCCGAACAGGGCTGCGGCCTCGACGGCTTGCTGCGCGCGCGGTCGGGGGTGGTCTCCGGCATCCTCAATGGCGTGGACTACCAGACGTGGAGCCCTGCGCACGATCCGGTGCTGGCGCAGCCCTATGACTGGGACTCCCTGGAAAACAAGGGCAGGGCGAAGGCCGAGCTGCAGCGCAAGATGGGCTTGCAGGTGCGCCCCGACGCCATGGTGGTCGGCGTCGTGAGCCGCCTGACCGAACAGAAGGGCCTGCACCTGGTCGAGGCCGTGGCCAACGAGCTGGTGGCCATGGGCGGTCAGCTCGCCGTTCTGGGGGCGGGCGATGCGCCGCTGGAGCAGGCCTTCCTGCGCGCGGCCGCGAGGCATCCGGGGCAGATCGCAGTGGACATCGGCTACAACGAGCCGCTCGCCCACGCCATCATGGCGGGGGCGGACGCGATCCTGGTGCCGTCCCGGTTCGAGCCCTGCGGGCTCACGCAACTCTACGGCCTGCGCTATGGCACCCTGCCACTGGCGCACCGGGTCGGCGGCCTGGCCGACACGGTGGTCGACGCCACCGCGCGCACCCTCCAAGCCGGGCAGGCCACCGGTTTCGTGTTCGACGAGTTCACCACGCAAGCCTTGCGGGGCGCCCTGCGGCGGGCGTTCGAGCTGCATGCGCATCCCGACTCATGGGCGAACGTCCAGCGCACCGCCATGCGGCAGCGTTTCGACTGGCACGAGGCAGCCGCTCAGTATGTGGCGCTGTATCGTTCACTCCAACCCCACGCCGACTAGATGCGCATCAAAATTGCGTGTCGCTTCATCAAACAACTGCCCGACCGTGAACCAACACACTTTCGCTGAAAACGAAACGCCCACCAACACGGTGGAAGCCCTGCGCCGCTCTATCCTGGAGCGGCTGATCTATTCAGTCGGAAAAGACGTGGATACGGCCACGCAGCGCGACTGGATGTTTGCCGTCTTCCACGCCGTGCGCGACCGGATCGTCAAGTGCTGGCGCGAGACGCTCCAGCAGGCCAGGGAGCACCACGCCAAGCGGGTCTATTACCTGTCCATGGAGTACCTCACCGGCCGGGCCCTGGTGAATGCCTTGCTGGCCACCGATCTTTACGACGGGGTCAGGCAGGCCTGCGCGCAACTGGGCGCCGACTTCGATGCCCTCATCGAGGTCGAGCCCGACCCCGCGCTGGGCAATGGCGGCCTGGGCCGGCTGGCGGCCTGCTTCATGGACTCCATCGCCACGATCGGCCTGCCCGGCATGGGCTACGGCCTGCGCTACGAGTACGGCATGTTCAGCCAGCGGATCGTCAACGGGCAGCAGGTCGAGGAGCCCGATTACTGGCTGGTCAACGGCAATCCCTGGGAGTTCATGCGCCCCGAGCTGTGCTACACGGTGCGTTTCGGCGGCCGGCTCACCTGCGACGAGAACGACGTGGTGCACTGGGTCGACACCGAGGAAGTGATCGCCACCGCCTACGACAACGGCGTTCCGGGATATGGCCTGAACAGTGTGGCCACGATGCGGCTTTGGGCGGCGCGGGCCAGCTCGGCCATGAACCTCGAGGCGTTCAACCGCGGCGACTACATGGGCGCGGTGGAGGCCAAGAATCAATCCGAGAACGTCACCCGCGTGCTGTACCCCGAGGACAGCACGCAGCACGGCAAGGAACTGCGCCTGCGGCAGGAGTACTTCTTCGTCAGCGCGTCGATGCAGGACATGGTGCGCCGTTACCTGCGCAACCACGGCAATTTCGATGTGCTGCCCGACAAGGTGGCCATCCA
Organism: Ramlibacter tataouinensis; assembly: GCA_002427815.1. GTDB lineage: Bacteria > Pseudomonadota > Gammaproteobacteria > Burkholderiales > Burkholderiaceae_C > Ramlibacter > Ramlibacter tataouinensis_A. Next base: position 9,652 of record DIZF01000047.1, on the reverse strand, counting down.
CCTGAACGACACCCACCCGGCTCTGGCCATTCCCGAGCTGATGCGCCTGCTGATCGACGAGCACAGCGTGCACTGGGACGATGCCTGGTCGCTGTGCACGCGGGTCTTTTCCTACACCAACCACACCCTGATGGTGGAGGCGCTGGAGACCTGGTCGGTCGACCTGATGGGCCGGCTGCTGCCGCGCCACCTGCACATCATCTACGACATCAACGGGCGTTTTCTGGCGAGCGTGCATGCCCGGTTCCCGGACGAGCCGGCCCTGCTGGGGCGCGTCTCGCTGATCGACGAGAACGGCGGGCGGCGCGTGCGCATGGCCTACCTGTCGGTGCTGGCCAGCCACAAGGTCAACGGCGTGTCGCGCCTGCACAGCGACCTGATCGTGCACACCATCTTCGCCGACTTCGCGCGGCTCTTTCCCGACCGCTTCTGCAACAAGACCAACGGCATCACGCCCCGGCGCTGGCTCGCGCAGGCCAACCGGCCCTTGTCCGCGCTGATCGACAGCCGCATCGGGTCGGACTGGCGGCTGCACCTGGACGAACTCAGCCAATTGCGCCCGCTGGCGGAGGAAGCCGAGTTCAGGAGCGCGTTTCGCCTTGCCAAGCAGCAGAACAAGCAGCGGCTGGTCACCTACATCACCGACCGCTTGCATGGGCCGAAGCTCGACCCGCAAAGCCTGTTCGACGTCCAGGTCAAGCGCATGCACGAATACAAGCGCCAGCTGCTGAACGTCCTGCATGTCATCACGCGGTACCACCACATCCTCGACCAGCCCCAGGCGAACTGGGTGCCGCGCACGGTGCTGTTCGGGGGCAAGGCGGCGTCGGCCTATTACATGGCCAAGCTGATCATCCGGCTCATCAACGACGTCGCCCGTGTCGTCAACGCCGACCCGGTGGTGGGCGACCGCCTGAAGGTGGTGTTCCTGCCCGATTACCGCGTGTCACTCGCTGAAATCGTCATCCCCGCCGCCGATCTCTCCGAGCAGATTTCCACCGCGGGGACCGAGGCCTCCGGCACGGGCAACATGAAGCTCGCCCTCAACGGCGCGCTCACCATCGGCACCTGGGACGGGGCGAACATCGAGATTGCCGAGCAGGTGGGGCTGGACAACATCTTCATTTTCGGCAACCGCACCGAGCAGGTGGAAGCGCTGCGCGCCGGCGGCTACCAGCCACGGCATTACTACGACAGCAACTTCGACCTCAAGTACGCCATCGACCGGCTGGCCGACGGCGCCTTCTCGCGCGAGGAACCCGGCCGCTATGCGGACGTGGTGCGCAGCCTGCTGGAGTCGGACCACTACCAGCTCCTGGCCGACTACGCCGATTACGTGGCCAGGCAGGACCAGGTCGACGAGTGCTACCGCCAACCCATGGACTGGACGCGGCGCGGCATCCTGAACGTGGCGGGGATGGGCATGTTCTCGTCGGACCGGACGATCCAGGAATACGCGTCCCAGATCTGGGGCGTGGCGCCGCTGCATTGAGCTCTTCAACCGATACCCCGTCCTGAAAAGCCACGCCTGGGCCGCCAGGCAAACCGCCACGCTGCTGCCAGGCATCTGAGCCGAGGGGCAATTCTTCCGCCGCCGGCATCCGAACGACCTCATGCCCGACAATGCCCCATGAGAACCCCCTCCCGCCTCCAATCGCTCGTTGACGAAGGCCTGGTCGATACGGTCGTTCGCCAGCTCATGAGCGGCAAGGAAGCGATGGCCTATGTGGTGCGCTGCGGCGAGCACACGCGCTGCGCCAAGGTCTACAAGGAAGCGAACCAGCGCAGCTTCCGCCAGGCGGTGGACTACACCGAGAACCGCAAGGTCAAGAACACCCGCCAGGCCCGCGCCATGGCCAAGGGAACCAGGTTCGGCCGGCAGGCGCAGGAGGCGGCATGGCAAAGCGCCGAGGTCGATGCGCTCTACCGGTTGGCCGCCGCGGGGGTGCGCGTGCCCACGCCGTACAACTTCCATGACGGCGTGCTGCTGATGGAACTGGTGACCGACGCCAACGGCGACGCGGCGCCGCGCATGAACGACGTGGCGCTCACGCCAGCCGAGGCGCGCGCGCATCACGCCATGCTGCTGTTGCAGGTGGTGCGCATGTTGTGCGCGGGCGTGGTGCATGGCGACCTGTCGGAGTTCAACGTGCTGCTGGGCGACGAGGGCCCCGTCATCATCGACCTGCCTCAGGCCATCGACGCCGCCGGCAACAACCACGCGCAGCGGGTGCTGCTGCGCGACGTGGCCAATCTGCGCGGCTTCTTCGGCGGCATCGCGCCCGAGCTGTTGCAGACCGACTTCGGCCCCGAGATCTGGGACCTGTACCAGCGCGGCCTGCTCACTCCCGAAACACCGCTCACCGGCCGCTTCGAGCGCAAGGAAGGCGCGGTGGACCTGGGCAGCGTACTGCGTGAGATCGGCGACGCGCGGGCCGAGGAATCGGCGCGGCGCCTGCGGATGCAAGTGCCGGCATAGAACTGCCCTGAGCCTCCGGCGCTGCCGCCCCCGGGGCATCAGGAAGCTTAAGACCCGCTGAAGGTCTGCAAAATCGGGGAACCTTGCGCAAGCCGAGCCGGTCTATCAACCTTTCCGCCTCGAAACCACCCATGTTCAGCGCGCTTCAGGAGCTCTTCGAAGAGCTCATCGCCCCCGACCCCGAGCAGACACCCGCCGGGCGGGAACAGGCGTTGCGCCTGGCCACTGCCGTGCTGCTGGTGGAGGTGATGCGGGCCGAGCCCGGCATCGACCGGCCGGGCGCAAGGCGGTGTTGGCCGCCCTGCGCAACCGGTTTGCCCTGGCCGAGGACGAACTGGCACGACTGGTGGAACAGGCCGAGGCCCAGGCCAGGACAGCCAACGACTACTTCCACTTCACCAGCCGCATCAACGACTACGTCAGCCAGCCGCAAAAGATCGCCCTGGTGGAGGCCATGTGGGACGTGGCCTATGCCGATGGCGTGCTGGACGTCAACGAGAACCACGTGATCAGCAAGGTCGCCGAGCTGCTGCATGTGACGCACGGCGAATACATCGCCGCCAAGATGCGGGCCAAGGAAGCCGCCGGCCTCACGTAGACCGGATCCCTATTCGGTCGTCTTGCCGTCGAAGTGCTCGTTGTCCGCCTCCGCATCGGCGCGGGTATGGTGGACCACGCCGTCTCTATGGTTCGGCGGCGCATACAGCGTGTAGAGCTTCAGCGGAACCTTCCCGGTGTTGACGATGTTGTGATTCGTCCCGGCCGGGACGAGCACCGCGAAGCCTGGGCTGATCGCCGTGGCAACGCCATCGAGAACCGCCTCGCCCGTGCCTTCCTCCACGCGAAAGAACTGGTCGAGCTTGTGGACCTCCGCCCCGATCTCCTCCTTGGGCTTCAATGCCATGACGACGAGCTGGCAGTTCTTTGCCGTGTACAGCACGCGGCGGAACTCTTCACTCTTGACGGCGATGCTCTCGATGTTTTTCACGAAACCTTTCATGACGACACTTCCTTGGTTGGGTTGTTGCTACCTGACATTGCCGAAATCTTCTGCGCCGATCGGCGCCCGCCCCTCGCTCACCTCTTGATGTAGCCGTCCGACAGCGTCGTCAGGAATGCGACGAGGGCGTTCTCCTCGACCGCGCTCAAGCCGAGGTTACCGATCTCCGACACATTCATGTTCTGGGCGAACTCCGGCGCCGGCCAGCAATTCACGCCGATCGTCGGGGAAGGCGTCGCTTCGCACCGCGGCAATACGTCGCGGGTGTTGTAGTAGTGCACAACCTCGAGCAGGCTCTTGAACACGCCGTTGTGCATGTACGCCTTCACGTCGCCCTCGGCAGGCCGCCGGTCCACGTTGCGCAGCGTCGGCACCTTGTACTTCCCGAGCTGCGGCTCGTACGGGCCGAGATCGGGTCGCAACATCAGGAAACCACCCAACCCGGTATCGATGAAGTCCGGATGGGTCGCGTAGGATGGGTTGGCGGGATTCTTCGGAACTCCGGCGTTGTCGTAAGTGAAGTCGGTGAAGGCGGGCTTCGGCCCGTCCGGCACGTGACAGCGTGCGCACTTCGCCTTGTCGTTGAAGAGCGCCCAGCCCTTCTCCTCGTCCGCCGACAGCACGACCATCCCCGCTTTCCATGCGTCGAACTTGGACGTGTACGCCGATACCTCGCTCGAGGCTTCCCACGCGGCGATGGCACGGCCGATGTTGTCGTACTCCGTGGTCACTTTCGCTCTGTCCGCCGTGTCCAGCGTCACGCTCTGGTTCGCCGCGCAGAGCGCATCGGTGTTCGACGGGAAGTTGATGGTGAAGATGTTGCCGCCCCATACCTCCCCATACAGCGCGTGGTACGACGACGCGGCCACGCGATACACGACACATGCAGCATCAGGCAGCGCCTGCTCGGCCGGATTCAGGAAGGGCCCCTGCGCCTGCTCGGCTGCCGGATTTCCCAGGCGCAGACCTGTTGCGCGGCCATCCCAGAAGTTCCCGCCCACGAAGCCGCTTTTCGCGTCGAACGAGAGCACGGGACTGATTGCCGCGTACGCCATGGACGGCGGCTTGCGGTTGCCGAATCGCCCCGCGACCGATCCCTCGTACACTGCGCCGCCGGCGTTCGTCGCCATTCGCCCTCCGGTGCCCCCCCACGCCAGATCATGGCAAGCCGCGCATGGCTGGTTTCGATTGAGGGAGAGGTTGGCGTCGTTGAAGATGGACTTGCCCAGTTGCTCCTGCGGCGAGAGCTCTGTCGGGCTGCCATTGCCACCACAGCCCTGCAGGAGGAGAGCGATCCCACCCAGCACGGCCGAGGACCGAAGGATTGCGAGTCTGGCTTTCATGATCGATTCCGTTCGAGTTGGAAGAATGCGAGCAGATCGGCGTTGATCTGGTTCTTGTGCGTAGAGCACAGGCCGTGCGACAGGCCCGGATAGACCTTCAGCGTGGATCCTTTTACGATCTTGGACGCGAGCAGGGCCGAGGCCGCGATCGGCACGATCTGGTCGTCGTCGCCGTGCATGATGAGCGTCGGGACATCGAACTTCCTGAGATCCTCAGTGAAGTCGGTCTCGGAGAAGGCCTTGACGCAGTCGAGGACCCCCTTGCAACCGGCCTGCATCCCCTGGAGCCAGAACGAGTCGATCAAACCCTGTGAGACCTTGGCGCCCGGCCTGTTGAAGCCGTAGAACGGGCCGCCGGCGAGATCCTTGAAGAATTGAGAGCGGTCGGCAAGCACGCTGGCGCGGATCTTGTCGAAGACGTCGATCGGCAAGCCACCGGGATTGCCCGCCGTCTTCAGCATCAGCGGCGTCACCGAGGCGATCAGCACGGCCTTGGCCACACGTTGGCTGCCGTGGCGGCCGATATAGCGGGAGACTTCGCCGCCGCCCATGGAGTGCCCGACATGGATCGCGTTCTTCAGGTCAAGCGTTTCCACCAGTGTCGCGAGGTCGTCGGCGTAGGTATCCATTTCGTTGCCGCCCCAAGGCTGGCTCGATCGGCCATGGCCGCGGCGGTCATGGGCGATGCAGCGGTATCCGTGGGCGCCCAGAAACACCATCTGGTCTTCCCAGGCGTCCGCGCTCAGCGGCCAGCCGTGGCTGAACACCACGGGCTGGCACTGCCCCAGTCCTTGTAGTAGATCTGCGTGCCGTCTTTCGTCGTGATCGTGGCCATGGAATGCCCTCCCTTTCAGTCGCAGCGGTGCCCGGCCTGACCGCCTCTGCTTGGCGCGGCGATGCGCGATCTGCGGATCATCGAGGACGCCGTCCGACGAAACGCCACTCCGCCAAACTATCTCTTACTTGCGCTTGCTCTTGTCGAGGCCAGCGGCCGATTCGTCGCCCGCCTGTCCCGGAAGCGGCATGGCTATCGATTCCTCTTGCTTGGTCATCTCCTGCGCATGGGCAGGTTCTTTCTGCAACGCGGCGGTGTCCTGCATGGCCTTCGCCTTTTCTCCTGCGTCCGGTGCTCCGAACACGGCGGCGGCCTCAGGCAGCGACGGATCCCGCGCCGGCGTCTGCGGGACGGGTGTGACGTTGGTGATGGTTTGCGACGGCTTGCCGTCCGACGTAACGGCAGGAGTGTCAGTTTTTTGACAACCCGCCAGCATCATTGAAAGTGCCGCGCCCACGAAAATGGACTGGCATACCTCATGAATGCCGACTGTTGCCGGCGAGCTCTCTGGTTGAAAACAAGAACGCGTGGTGTAGCGCATGGCGACCCTCCTGTTGAGCACGACGGAGCGGGTAATCTGCGGACCAGATCACCAAGTGCACCTTTCGCGGACGTTTAAATCTAGCCCCGGTTGGTGGAATTTCCTTGATCAGGGTCATCTCGCATGTGGGGTCTCGCAGTTGGAGATGCGCGCCCCGACGGCGTTCGAATCGACCAGCTCGACCGTTCCTCCACTGATGTGCGCAATAGGAGATCACCATGACGCGTCTTGCGGGATTCATCGCTGCTCTGATACTCGCGGCCGGGGTCAGGCCTCGGCCCAACGCTAGAACTCGTCGCTGGACTCCGGGCAGGTCGAGGCGGATTTCCTGAAAACCACTTCGCCGGTCGGCACATGGACTACGCGGATTTCCCGGCCAGAGGGTTTGGTGTCGCTTTCTTCGGCCATCGCCACAGCGAGGGGATGATCGCCGATGGAATACTGCTGGGAATCGGAAACGGGAAGCAGACGGCCGGAAATCGGATGGTCGCTTTCCACGCGGAATTCGGTTGAAGTCATGGTCATATTGCTCGCTTTATTTCTGGCTCTTTGATTCTCTCTTTGGCGCGGCGCCAACGCACAGTCGGGTTAGAGATGCGCCCACTGACTCGCATGCCTTGAGAGATGTTACGTACCGAGGAGTGCGGTGGTTGTAGGCGCTGTTCCATTGCGCGCGTAGGCTATTTCCTCGATCCGTCGAGTGCCACGCAGGACTACCCCTTCATTGATGGTGATCTCAGTGAGGAAGAGTATGCTGCGCTCGCAGAGCGGTGAGTCGTCGCGGTTTTCTGTGACAGGGTGTGCGAATGAAAGCTTTCACGTATCTGTTCGGAATCGTCCATGGGTTGATGGCATTTCTCTTTGCCTGCGCCGCGCTCATGCTCATCACAATTGCCGCCCGCATGGGATGGGTCGCCTTCGGCGGTGGCTTGGACAGGGCTGCGGCGCAAACGATTATCGAAGCCGTGGGACTTTTGGCCGCTGCCGTTGTCGCGCTGCAGATTGCCGAGACCATCTTTGAGGAAGAGGTCGTTCGTTCCGCTGACATCAGCGCGCCGACTCGCGTACGGCGATTCCTGTCAAGATTCTTTGTGGTCATTGTGGTCGCGCTGGCCATCGAAGGGCTCGTCGCGACGTTCAGGGCACTGCACGAAGATCCGGCGCAACTTCCGTATGCTGCGAGCATCTTGATTGCGGTAGGAACACTTCTTGCCGCCTGGGGCCTGTTCGTTCACCTCAATCGTTCTGCCGAGGAACTGGAGCCAGAGGCAATGGCGGACGCAAAGCGGGAAGACCAAAAGCTCAAGTAGTCTTCACGCAAGCGGGCGCAAAGCGGGTCAACCCTCGGGTATGAAGTTGCGGTTAGGGAAGTGCCTTCGCGTCGCAGCGTGTTTGGCGTAGGAGGCGGACGACGCCCGATCGCGCTCGCGAGCCCGTGACAAATGTCGCGCGGACCATTACGATGCGATGCAGTGGCCATACTGGTCTATCTGAGGATGAAATGCGACCTGTGGATCACAAGGTATCCCTCCATGAGCGTCTGGCTCTGTTCCGTGAACAAAGTGATGGGGCCGCACTCGGCCGGACAACGACTGCAGCGAAGTGTCAAGTGGCGTCGATTCCGGGCCGACACGTCCACAGTGAACGACGCGGACCAATGAGTGCCCAGCTAGTGCGCTTGCCTCTAGAGAGCCAAACACACAGCCAACCACGCTTGCCCCGGCACATCGGTTTCATTCCGGACGGCAACCGGCGCTGGGCAGTGCAACATGGCCTTGCCAAGGAGCAGGGGTACGCCAGCGGCATTGCGCCGGGGCTGGCGCTCTTCGAAGCGTGCAAGGCGCTCGGCGTCGAGGAGGTCTCGATCTACGGGTTCACTCAGGACAACACGCGGCGGCCAACGGCGCAGACCAATCAATTTCGGGCCGCGTGTGTTGCCTTTGCGGGGGAGATCTCTCGCCGCGATGCCGCCCTGCTGGTACTTGGCGACGAAAAGTCCAAGCAGTTTCCTGTGGAGCTGGCGGCATTTCGAACCCGCCAGGGCGAGGGCATCAAAGTTAATTTACTCGTGAACTATGGCTGGGAGTGGGATCTGGATGGCCTGAAGGAAGGCAGACTGCGGTCGGCCGATGTCTCGCGCCTGGATCTCGTCGTCCGCTGGGGCGGTGGGCGGCGCTTGAGCGGCTTCTTGCCGGTGCAGTCAGTCTATGCCGACATTTTCGTGCTGGACGCGCTGTGGCCCGACTTCGAGCCTCAGCACCTGGACGCTGCGCTGGCTTGGTTTGGCCAACAGGACCGGACGCTCGGAGGCTGAAAACGGCGCACCGCCGCAGCACGGCGATGCCGCTATCGACAACGACGCCGCACCCTGGCGCGTGGCGATCGGCCGTGCAGTCGCTTGGGCCTCAGTTTTTGCCGAAGTTTGCCTTTGCGTCCGCGATGCAACTGGCCTTGGCATCACCGGCCATGGCATCGCACTTCTCCGCAGCTACCTTGTAGTCGGCATCTCGCTTGTCGTCCGCAGCTTCCTTCCTGGCCTCGCCGATCTTCTTACCCAGTTTGGCGTCTGCAAGCGCCTTGACCTCGACGGCCTTGGCCTCCTTGACACACACGTCCTTGGCGTTGCCAGTCTGGTCGTCGCACTTTTCCCGGGCCACCGCATAGGCCGATTTGGCCTTCGCCACCAGCACCTTGTTCCGGTCGCTGGACTTGCCGGTGTAGTCGTATTCCAGTTCGGCGCGCGCGACCTTTTCCTTCGCCTTGGCTTCCTGGTGGCAGATATCCTTGGTGTTGCCGGCCAGCGCCGCACATGCGGCCTTGTCGGCCTTGTAGTCCGCGCTGATGCGGGTCTTGCCGCTCTTGTAGTCGGCCTTGCTGATCGCGGCAGCGTGTGCCACCGGAAGTACCAGCATGGCGGCGGCAACCAATGAAACCTTGAGGGTCAAAAGCTTGTTCATACGAGTCCTTTTCGATCGTCAGAGACTAAGAAATGTGAGGCCGGGTAATCGACACGTGGCGCGTGTCACGGTTGGGCTGGCCCCGCAGGGCGGCAAGTACCGGCTACAACCGCCCCATCAAGAGCAGCACGATGATGATCACCACCACCAAGCCGAGCACGCCACTGGGCGCGTAGCCCCAGCTCTTGCTGTGCGGCCAGGTCGGAATGGCGCCGACCAGCATCAGAATCAGAACGATCAGCAGTAGGGTTCCCAAGCTCATGAATTTCTCCTTAGTGGCTTGCGCTCTCTGAACTATCGAACCCAAGGAGCGTCCGTCCATGATTTGCATCAATGGAACGCTGTGCGCGTGGCCGTTGATCCAGCGCAATGCAGTTCCCGGCACGTCGCCTAAGTTTGTTTCGCGGCGGGTCAGGTCGCAGCGGATTGTCATTCTTGACGATGTGAATTGCTTTCGCCAAGAAGTCAGTCGGCGTCAGTAGTGTCCGGTTTAATTG
>DIZF01000014.1:21295-23154 GCA_002427815.1 Ramlibacter tataouinensis | reverse complement strand
CACCAAGACAAAGCCCCGCGATGCGGGGCTTTTTCATTTCTGGGCGCAAGACGCTCCCGGTCAGCGAAGAGCCGTCGCCCGGGCACGGCTCACCACCGGCTCGGATCGCGGGGATAGCGGTCGCGATTGTCGGGAACGCCATCTGCGTCGCGGTCGCTCCGGGTGGCGCGGGCCCGCTGGTCGCGGGAACCGGGGTGGCGCTGCTGCCAGGCCGGCGCGGCCGCAGCCGGGTAGCCATACCGGTAGTGGCCACGGGGATAGAGGTTGTCGCCATAGATCTTGTCGGGCGTCCAGCCACTGTTGCCGTAATACTCAGGCGTTCCGGGCACGGGGCCGTAAGGGGTCACATTGGCCGGATTGCGGGGGTTGGCGCTGATTGCCGCCGAGTTGGCCGCGTCGAAGCCGCTCGCCTGGGCGAACACCGGCCCGCCTGCGGCCAGGCCGACGACGGCTACGGTGGTGAAGATCAGCTTTCTCATGGAGACTCCTTGCTTGCAGGCCGACGCCCGCATAAGGCATTGAACGCCTCCGAGGTATCCCCCGCATGTCGGCCAGGTGCCGAATCGATGTCGGACGGTTACCGCAGGTAGCGTCAGGAGACGGCGCGGCGCCTTCGCCCAGCAAAAAGCCCCGCGTCGCGGGGCTTTCAGAACAGGGCTGCTGCGTGTCTACGCGCGTGCGGCACGCAGCTTCATCGAGAACTGCTGCAGGGCGACGATGCCGCTCTCCTCGGCCCGACGGCACCACGCCTGCAACTCGACAGCGAGCTGCTCGCGCGAGTTGGAAGTGTTAAGCCACATCTGGCGCAATTCCTCGCGCATGGTCACCATTTTGTCGAGCACAGGGTGGGCAGCACGGGCCTGGGCCAGCTGCGGCCGCGCCGAGGCCGGCACCCGCTCGTCGTCGCGGTGCAGCCAGCGCTTGGCGGCCTTCAGGGGCGACAGGTCGGCCTGCTTTTCCTTCAGCAGCACGAGCTCGGCCTTGCAAACCCGGCGCATTTCGCGGGCGTAGCCCGCCATGACCTCATAGCGGTTGGCAATGAGCGCTTCGAGAGTCTTCTCGTCGGCCACCGGCTTCACGGCGCCCAGTTGCAGCTTGGGCGGAACCTTCTTCACCGTGGCCCAGCCGATCTTGCTCATCAGCGAGATGTAGAGCCAACCCATGTCGAACTCGTACTTCTTCACGGAGAACTTGGCCGCGGTCGGATAGGTATGGTGGTTGTTGTGCAGCTCTTCGCCGCCGATGATCACGCCCCAGGGCGAGATATTGGTGCTGGCGTCGGGCGCCTCGAAGTTGCGGTAGCCCCAGTAGTGGCCGATGCCGTTGATGATGCCGGCGGCCGTGATCGGAATCCAGGCCATCTGCACGGCCCATACGGACAGGCCCGCTACGCCGAACAAGGCCACGTTCAGGATCAGCATCAGGCCGACGCCTTCCCAGCTGTAACGCGTGTACAGGTTGCGCTCGATCCAGTCGTCGGGTGTGCCATGGCCGAACTTGGCCATGGTTTCCGGAACCTTGGCTTCTGCACGGTAGAGTTCGGCGCCGCGCCACAGGACGGTTTCGATGCCTCGGGTCTGCGGGCTGTGCGGGTCCTCGACGGTCTCGCACTTGGCGTGGTGCTTGCGGTGGATGGCCACCCACTCCTTGGTGACCATGCCGGTGCTCAGCCAGAGCCAGAAGCGGAAGAAGTGCGCGGGAATGGGGTGCAGCTCCATGGCCCGGTGCGCCTGGGCCCGGTGCAGGAAGATGGTGACGCTGGCGATAGTGATGTGGGTGGTCACCAGCGTGTAGAGGACGACCTGCCACCAGGACAGGTTCAGGAAGCCGTTGGCGAGCCAGTCAATCGCCGCGTTCAA
>DIZF01000014.1:0-21064 GCA_002427815.1 Ramlibacter tataouinensis | reverse complement strand
AATAGGACCGATTTTATGCGGGAACGTTCCTTTGCCGGGGGCGGCCCCTGCATGCCCGGCCCGATCGGCCGGCATCGTCAATTTTTCGTCCACAGGGCGGCGAAGAACCCGTCGGTGCGATGGCGGTGCGGCCAGAGGCGCAGAAAGTCGGTTCCCGCATCGCCGCCACTGCACAGGCTGGCCGCGCCCTCGATTTTCAGTTGCGACAGGACTTCGCCGGCCGCCAGCGGCGTGAAATCGGGATGGTCCTTGCTGAAGGCCAGCGCAACGGCCTCGTTTTCCTGGGGCAGCAGGCTGCAGGTGGCATAGACCAGCCGCCCACCCGGCTTGAGCAGGCGCGCCGCGCTGTGCAGGATCGCCGCCTGCTTCACGCTCATCTCCTGCACCGACTGCGGCGACTGGCGCCACTTGAGGTCGGGATTGCGGCGCAGCGTGCCCAGGCCCGAGCAGGGCGCGTCGACCAGGACCCGGTCGATCTTGCCCGCCAGGCGCTTGATGCGGTCGTCCCTCTCATGAGCGATCGCCGCCGGATGCACGTTCGAAAGCTTGCTGCGGGCCAGCCGCGGCTTCAGCGCATCCAGGCGGTGGGCCGACGTGTCGAACGCGTACAGCCTTCCGGTGTTGCGCATGGCCGCGCCGATCGCCAGGGTCTTGCCGCCCGCACCGGCGCAGAAGTCCACCACCATTTCGCCGCGCCGGGCGTCCAGCAGCAAGGCCAGCAGCTGCGAGCCCTCGTCCTGCACCTCCACCGCGCCGCGGGCAAAGGCGTCGAACTGGCTCAGCGCCGGCTTGCTGTCCAGCCGCAGGCCCCAGGGCGAATAAGGCGTCGGCTCCGAAGCGACGCCGGCCAGCTTGAGTTCGCGCTGCACGTCGCTGCGCTTGTCGGTCAAGGTATTGACCCGCAGGTCCAGCGGGGCCGGCTGGTTGAGGCTTTCGGCCAGCGCCATGAACTCCGGCCCCAACTGGTCCTTGAGCGGCTGGACCAGCCATTCGGGCAGGTTGTGGCGATGCCGCTCCAGCAGGTCCGCTGGCTTGATGGCGTCGCATTGATCGAGCCAGCGCTTCTCCTGCTCGGTCAGGGCGCTTTTCAGGAAATCGCGCGGGCCGTAAAAGCCCAGGATCGCCATCCGCCGTTCCTTCGGGCCGCTGCCCGAGGGCGAGAGGTGATCGAACAGCAGCTTCTTGCGCAGCACGGTGTAGACGGTCTCGGCCAGGGTGGCGCGCTCGCGCGGGCCCAGGGACCGGTTGTCGCGGAAATACCGTGACACCACGGCGTCGGCGGGATGATCGAATTTCAGGGTGAGCTTGACGAGTTCGGCACAGGCGTCGAGCAGGGCTTTGGGATGCATGGGCCTATTGTCCCATCGCGCGCATCTCTGGAAAATCGCCTTGGCGATTTTTCAGAGCTACAGACCGGCCAGCAGCGCCGCGATCGCGCGGGGGTAGATCAGGTGTTCCTGCGTCAGCACGCGCGCGGCCAGCGCCTGCGCAGTGTCTTGCGGCAGCACCGGAACCACAGTCTGCGCCAGGATCGGCCCATGGTCCAGCTCGGAAGTGACCTGGTGCACGGTGGCACCGGCGAACTTGCAGCCCATGTCGATCGCGCGCTGGTGGGTGTGCAGTCCGGGGAACGCCGGCAACAGCGACGGGTGGATATTGAGAAGGCGCCCCGGGTAGCGCTGCACGAACGCCGGCGTCAGGATGCGCATGAAGCCCGCCAGCACCACCAGAGCGGGCTGGTGCCGGTCGACGACCGCGGCCAACTCGGCGTCGAACGCTTCGCGGCTGGCGAACCGCTTGTGATCGACAACCTCCGTGGCGATCCGGTGGTCCCGCGCGATGGCCAGGCCGCCCGCATCCGCGCGGTTGCTGATGACGGCCGCGACCTGCGCGCCATAGGTCTTGCGCCAATCCTCGCGCTCGGCGCAGCGAACGATGGCGGCCATGTTGGAGCCGCTGCCGGAGATCAGAATGACGATGTTCTTCATTTATTCCGAAACCTTGCGGGGCAGGCTTGCAGTGCTGCCCTCAACCGACCGATTATCCCTGCCATGCACCTGCGTCCCCTGACCCCGATTGAAGCCCGCGTGCTCGGCACGCTGATGGAAAAAGCCCGCACCGTGCCGGACAGCTATCCCTTGACACTGAATTCGGTGGTGGCGGGATGCAACCAGAAGACCAGCCGCGAACCCTTGATGTACGTGAGCGATGCCCAGGCACAGGAAGCATTGGATGCCCTCAAGCTGCTGAGCCTGGTGTTCGAGTCCAGCGGCAGCCGGGTGGCGCGCTGGGAGCACAACTTCCAGCGCGCGGTGGGCGTGCCCGAGCAGTCGACCGTGCTGCTGGGCCTGTTGATGCTGCGCGGGCCGCAAACCGCGGGCGAGCTGCGCATCAACAGCGAACGCTGGTACCGCTTTGCCGACATCTCCTCGGTCGAAGCCTTTCTCGAAGAGTTGCAGGGCCGGCCGGATGAAAAGGGCGGCCCGCTGGTGGTCCGGCTGGCGCGTGCGCCCGGCACGCGCGAACAGCGCTGGGCTCATCTGCTGTGTGGCGCCGTCGAGGTCGCCGAACCGCTTGCGGACGCGATGCCGGCAGGGGAACGGCAGGAACTCGAGGCTCGCGTCCAGGTGTTGGAAAACGAAGTTGCCGCTCTTCGTTCCGCTGTGCAAAATCTCTGCGAGCAGCTCGGCATGTCGCAACCTGGACACCAGCAATAGGACGTCCCTGCCGATAATGGTCCCTCTTGGAGACCCCTCATGGATCTGGCATTTACACCTGAAGAACAGAAATTCCGCGAAGACATTCGCGCCTGGGTGCGCGCGAATTTGCCGCCCGAAATCTCGCACAAGGTCCACAACGCGCTGACCCTGACGCGTGACGACATGCAGCGTTGGGCCCGCATCCTGGGCAAGAAGGGCTGGCTGGGCTGGGGCTGGCCCAAAGAGTTCGGCGGGCCGGGCTGGAACGCCGTGCAGAAACACCTATTCGAAGAAGAATGCGCGCTGGCCGGCGCGCCGCGCGTGGTGCCGTTCGGGCCGGTGATGGTGGCGCCGGTGATCATGGCCTTCGGCAACGCCGAGCAACAGAAGCGCTTCCTGCCCGGCATCGCCAGCGGCGAAGTGTGGTGGAGCCAGGGCTACAGCGAACCGGGCGCCGGCTCCGACCTGGCCTCGCTCAAGACCCGCGCCGAGCGCAAGGGCGACAAGTACATCGTGAACGGCCAGAAGACCTGGACCACGCTGGCGCAGTACGGCGAGTGGATCTTCTGCCTGGTGCGCACCAGCAACGAGGGCAAGCCGCAGACCGGCATCTCGTTCCTGCTGATCGACATGAAGTCGCCGGGCGTCGCCGTGCGGCCCATCATCATGCTGGACGGCTCGCCCGAGGTGAACGAGGTCTTTTTCGACAACGTCGAAGTGCCGGCGGAGAACCTGATCGGCGAAGAGAACAAGGGCTGGACCTACGCCAAGCATCTGCTGTCGCACGAGCGCACCAACATCGCCGACGTCAATCGCGCCAAGCGCGAGCTCGAGCGCCTGAAGCGCATCGCCAAGGCGGAGAACGTGTACGAGGACCAGCGCTTCCGCGACGAGATCGCCAGGCTCGAAGTCGACGTCGTGGCGCTCGAAATGCTGGTGCTGCGGGTCCTGTCGGCCGAGAAGTCGGGCAAGAACGCGCTGGACATTGCCGCCCTGCTGAAGATCAGGGGCAGCGAAATCCAGCAGCGCTACAGCGAGCTGATGATGCTGGCGGCCGGCCCTTACGCCCTGCCTTTCATTCCCGAAGCGATGGAGGCGGGCTGGCAAGGCGACTTCGTGGGCGCGGCCCATTGCGCGCCGCTGGCCTCGACCTACTTCAACATGCGCAAGACCACGATCTACGGCGGGTCCAACGAGGTCCAACGCAACATCGTGGCACAGACAGTTCTTGGTTGACTTGCGGGACAGACCTTCAGCTCTGTCCCCGACTGAACAGGAGAGATAAATGGATTTCGATTTTTCCGACGACCAGGAACAGCTGCGCGACGCGGTGCGCAAATGGGTCGACAAGGGCTATGCCTTCGAGCGCCGCCGCGCCATCGTGAAGGCCGGCGGGTTCGACCGCGGCGCTTATGGCGAACTGGCCGACCTCGGGCTCGCCGGGCTGTACGTCGCCGAAGCACACGGCGGCATGGGCATGGGGCCGATCGAAGGCATGGTGGTCATGGAAGAACTCGGCCGCGGCATCGTGCTGGAACCGATCGCCCAGGCCCTGATCGCGGCCGGCATCCTGAGCGGCTACGCGCCCGATGCCGTCAAGGCCGAATGGTTGCCCAGGATCGCCTCGGGCAAAGCGCTGATGGTGCTGGCCCGGCAGGAACGAAAAGCCCGCTATCGCCTCGACGTCTGCGATGCGAAGGCCGCTGAGGCCGGCGGCGCCTGGAGCGTCACTGGCGCCAAGAGCATCGTGCCGGCCGGCGACCAGGCCGACGCCTTCCTGGTGCCGGCCACTGTCAGCGGCAAGATGGCGCTCTTCCTGGTGGAACGCGGCGCCAAGGGCGTGGCCACGCGAGGCTATGGAACGCAGGACGGCAGCCGCGCCGCCGAAGTCACGCTGCAATCCGCCCCGGCGACGCTCGTGACGCTGGACGGCCTGGTCGCGCTGGAACACGCTGTGGACATCGGGATCGCGGCGAGCTGCGCCGAAGCCGTGGGTGTGCTGGACAAGACGATGGCGGTGACGGTGGAATATCTGAACACGCGCAAGCAGTTCGGTGTGCCGCTGGCGACCTTCCAGGCACTGCGGCATCGCATGGCGGACATGAAGATGCAGCTCGAACTGGCCCGCTCGATGAGCTATTACGCCTCGCTCAAGCTGAACGCGCCGGTCGAAGAGCGGCGCCGCGCCATGGCCCGTGCCAAGTACCAATTGGGCGTTTCGATGCGCTTCATCGGCCAGAACTCGGTGCAGTTGCACGGCGGCATCGGTACCACCGACGAGTACATCGGCAGCCACTACTTCAAGAAACTCACGCAGCTCGAACTGAGCTTCGGCGATACCCAATACCAACTGGGGCAGGTGTCGGCGGCCATGCAGGACACCGCGGGCGTCTTTGCCTGATGACGCGTCATCGCGGGCTTGACCCGCAATCCGTGCCGCGCCGGCGGCGTCAGGCGTGCAGCCGCGAAGACTTCGGCAGGTGCGCCATCAGGAACTCCATCTGGTCGGCCAGGATGCGGCGGTTGCGCAGGATGAAGTCTTCCCACAGGCTGGGAACGTAAGGCGTGTACAGCAGCGGCATGCGCGCCTGCTCGGGCGTGCGGTTGCTCTTGCGGTGGTTGCAGGCCCGGCAGGCGGTGACCACGTTCATCCAGTGATCGCGGCCGTTCTGCGCGAACGGAATGATGTGCTCGCGCGTCAGTTCTTCCTCGTGGTACGGGTCGCCGCAGTAGGCGCAGATGTTGCGGTCGCGCGCGAACAGCTTGCTGTTGGTGAGGCCCGGCTTGAGGTCGAAGGGATTGATGTTGGGCACGCCCTTGGTGCCGATGATGCTGTTCACCGCGATCTGGGACTGCTCGCCGGTCATCGCGTTGTGGCCGCCGCGAAACAGCGCCACCCGCGCGCCCACTTCCCAGCGCACCTCGTCAGCGGCATAGTGCAGCACAGCCTGCTCCAGAGAAATCCACGACTGGGGCAGGCCCTGGGCGGACAGCTTCAATACCTTCAAAACACGACTCCTTCGATGTCAGGACGCCACGCAGAGATTCGGTCCAGCGCCCGGCGACGCTGTACAGCACAATATACCCTGTTTTCGTGCACCGTTCCGCCTTGAGAGTCGCCTGCGAAGCTTGGCGGACGGGCACGAGCTGCTATCAAAAAGATACCGACGCCAGCGCCATGCAGATCTTCAGAGGCTTCCAGCACCCGGGCATCGCGCCCGCCTGCGCGCTGACGATCGGAAATTTCGACGGCGTGCACCGCGGCCACCAGGCCATGCTCGCCCTGCTGAACAGCGAAGCGCGGCACCGGGGCGTTCCCAGCTGCGTGCTGACCTTCGAACCGCATCCGCGGGATTTTTTCGCGGCCCTGTCGCGCAAGCCCGAACTGGCGCCCGCCCGCATCGCCACGCTGCGCGACAAACTGACCGAACTCGAGCGCTGCGGCGTCGAACAATGCGTGGTACTTCCGTTCGACGCCCGGCTCTCGTCCCAGGTTCCCGATGCCTTCATCGACAACGTGCTGGTGCGCGGCCTGGGCGCGAAGTATGTGCTGGTGGGGGACGATTTCCGCTTCGGCGCGAAGCGGGCCGGCGATTACGCGATGCTCGACGCCGCGGGCGAGCGGCTGGGTTTCGACGTTGCGCGCATGAACAGTTACGAGGTGCACGGGGTGCGCGTCTCCAGCTCGGAGGTGCGCGATGCCCTGGAACGCGGCGACATGGACGGCGTGGCCGCCCTGCTGGGCCGCCCCTACAGCATCAGCGGCCACGTGGTGCATGGCAGGAAGCTCGGGCGCGAACTCGGCTTCAAGACCCTGAACCTGCGTTTTTCCCACTGGAAGCCGGCGGCCGGCGGCATCTTTGCCGTGCGTGTGGATGGCCTGGACCGTGAATGCCGGCCGGATCGGACGGGAGACGGCCTGATGGGGGTGGCGAACCTGGGCATTCGCCCCTCGCTGGACCCCAGCGACGTCAATGGCGGGCGCGTGCTGCTCGAGACCCACTGCCTGGAATGGCCCGCCAGGCTGGGCGCCGAGGGAGCCTACGGTAAAATCATCCGGGTGGAACTGCTGCACAAACTGCACGACGAGCTCAAGTACGACGGTCTGGACGCCCTGAAGGCGGGCATTGCCAGGGACTGCGATGAGGCGCGGGCGTACTTTGCATCGACCCGCCGGCAGACGACCCGCGATCGAATTTAGCCGGGGTCTGCCCGCTCGCCGCCCTTCGACAGGCTCAGGGCGAACGGTTCTCCCTTGCACCCGCTCTGCTTTAGCTCCGTACGGGCTGAGCCTGTCGAAGCCCTCACGAGTTCCCCATGACCGACAAGACCGACTACCGCGCCACCCTCAACCTCCCCGACACCGCGTTCCCGATGCGCGGCGACCTGCCCAAGCGCGAGCCCGGATGGGTGAAGGAATGGGAGGAAAAGGGCCTCTACCAGAAGCTGCGCGCGGCGCGCTGCGAGCACGAGAAGTTCGTGCTGCACGACGGCCCGCCGTATGCCAACGGCCAGATCCACATGGGACACGCCGTCAACAAGATCCTGAAGGACATGATCGTCAAGGCGCGCCAGCTCAAGGGCCTGGACGCGGCCTACATCCCGGGCTGGGATTGCCATGGGCTGCCGATCGAAAACGCGATCGAGAAGAAGTACGGCCGCAACCTGGCGCGCGACGAGATGCAGGCCAGGAGCCGCGCCTTCGCGACCGAGCAGATCGCCATCCAGATGGCGGAGTTCAAGCGCCTGGGCGTGCTGGGCGATTGGGATCATCCCTATCGCACGATGGACTTCGTCAACGAGGCCGAGGAGATCCGCGCGTTCAAGCGGGTGATCGAGCGCGGCTTCGTCTACCGGGGCCTCAAGCCCGTGTACTGGTGCTTCGACTGCGGCTCGTCGCTGGCCGAGTTCGAGATCGAGTACGCGGACAAGAAATCGCAGACGCTGGACGTGGGGTTCAAGGCGGACGAGCCGGACAAGGTGTTGGCGGCCTTCGGCCTGCCCGAAGGCAAGCACGCCAAACCCGTCTTCGCCGTCATCTGGACCACCACCGCCTGGACCATCCCCGCCAACCAGGCGCTCAACCTCAACCCGGGTCTGGAATACGCGCTGGTCGACACCGGGCGCGGGTTGCTGATCCTGGCGGCTTCGCTGGTGGACGATTGCCTGGCGCGCTACCAGTTGACCGGAGAGGTGCTGGCCATCGTCAGGGGCGAGAAGCTCGACGGCCTGAATTTCCAGCACCCGCTCTACGACGTCGACGCCGGCTACCGCCGCCTGTCGCCGGTGTACCTGGCCGAATACGCCACGGCCGAAGATGGCACCGGCATCGTCCACTCGTCACCGGCCTACGGCGTGGATGACTTCAATTCCTGCGTCGCCCACGGCCTGGCCCTGGACGACATCCTGAACCCGGTGCAGGGCAACGGTTCCTACGCGGCGAACTTCCCGCTGTTCGGCGGGCTGAACATCTGGAAGGCCGTGCCGCGGATCATCGACGCGCTGCGCGACGCGGATCGGCTGTTTGCCACCCAGGACATCGTCCACAGCTATCCGCACTGCTGGCGCCACAAGACGCCGGTGATCTACCGCGCCGCGGCCCAGTGGTTCATCCGCATGGACGAGGGCGAAGGGGTGTTCACCAAGGACAAAGCGCCCAAGACCCTGCGCCAGATGGCGCTGGACGCCATAGCCGACACCAACTTCTTCCCCGAGAACGGCCGGGCCCGTCTGCGCGACATGATCGCCGGACGGCCCGACTGGTGCATCAGCCGCCAGCGCAGCTGGGGCGTGCCTCTGCCCTTCTTCCTGCACAAGGACACGGGCGAACTGCACCCGCGCACCATGGAACTGCTGGACCTGGCGGCGAACATGGTCGAGCAAGGCGGCATCGAGGCCTGGAGCAAGGCCACGGCCGAAGCCATCCTGGGACCGGAGGAAGCCGCGCTCTACACCAAGAGCACCGATATCCTGGAAGTCTGGTTCGACTCGGGCACCACTCACACCACGGTGCTGAAGCATTCGCATGCCGGCGCCGGCCACGAGAACGGGCCGGAGGCGGACCTGTACCTGGAAGGACATGACCAGCACCGCGGCTGGTTCCATTCGTCCCTGCTCACCGCTTGCGCGATGTACGGCCGCGCGCCCTACCGCGGCCTGCTCACCCACGGCTTCACGGTGGACAGCCAGGGCCGCAAGATGAGCAAGTCGCAGGGCAATGGCGTCGACCCGCAGGAGACCAGCAAGAAGCTGGGCGCCGAGATCATCCGTTTGTGGGTCGCGGCCTCCGACTATTCCGGCGACATCGCCGGCGACGACAAGATCCTGGCGCGCGTGGTCGACGGCTATCGCCGCATCCGCAACACGCTGCGCTTCCTGCTGGCCAACGTCAGCGACTTCGATCCGGCGAAAGACGCGGTGCCGTTCGCCGACATGCTGGAGATCGACCGCTACGCCCTGTCGCGCGCCGCGCAGTTCCAGGCCGAGGTGCTGGCCCACTACGAGGTGTACGAATTCCATCCGGTGGTGGCCAAGCTGCAGGTCTACTGCTCCGAGGACCTGGGCGCTTTCTACCTCGACATCCTGAAGGACCGGCTCTACACCACGGCGCCCAAGTCGCTGGCACGTCGCAGCGCGCAGACGGCGCTTTGGAACATCACCCACGCCATGCTGCGCTGGATGGCGCCCTTTCTCAGCTTCACGGCCGAAGAGGCGTGGAAGCTGTTCGGCGCGACTGGCAAGTCGCCTTCGGCATCCAGCGAATCGATCTTCTTCGAGACCTACCATGAGATCGGCGCGCCCGACACGGCGCTGCTGGCAAAGTGGACACGCATTCGAGCCGCGCGGGAACTGGTCAACAAGGAGATCGAGTCGCTGCGCGAAGCCGGCAAGGTGGGCTCATCGCTGCAAGCGAACGTGGAGCTCACGGTGCCGATGGCCAGCCACGGCGAACTCTGGGAGGCGCTGGCCAGCCTGGGGGACGACCTCAAGTACGTCTTCATCACATCGGTGATGGAACTGGTCGCCGGGGACGTGATGGCGGTGAAGGTCGTGCCGTCCGAAGCCGTGAAGTGCGAGCGCTGCTGGCACTGGCGCGACGATGTCGGGCACGACGAGGCCCATCCCACGATCTGCGGGCGCTGCACCAGCAACCTGTTCGGGCCCGGCGAAGACAGGAAATTCGCCTGATGGCCCGCGGCAAGTCCGGCAGCTGGCTGCCCTGGCTGGGGCTGGCCCTGGCCATTTTCATCGCCGACCAGTTCACCAAGGTGCTGATCATGGGCTATTACCGCCTGGGCGACTCGACCTACGTCACCAGCTTCTTCAACGTCGTGCGGGCCCACAACAGCGGCGCCGCATTCTCGTTCCTGGCCGCCGCCTCCGGCTGGCAGCGCTGGTTCTTCACGGCCATCGGCATCGCCGCCGCGGGCTTCATCGTCTGGCTGCTGCGTTCGCACGCCGGGCAAAGGCTGTTCTCGTTCGCCCTGTCCTGCGTGCTCGGCGGCGCCATCGGCAACGTGGTCGACCGGCTGCTGCACGGCTATGTGGTCGACTTCGTGCAGGTGCACTGGCGCGGCTGGTATTTCCCGGCTTTCAATGTCGCCGACAGCGCCATCACCGTCGGCGCCGCCTGCCTGATCCTGGACGAATTGCTGCGGGTCCGGCGCGCTCGGTAAGACGAACTGCGCGTCCCCGGGGCACGCTCCTGCGACAGACAGCCCGCACGCGCGGGCCGCGGCCTGGCGCGGCATGTTGCTCGCACCAGGGCTTATAGTTGATCCAAAAGCAATGAAGCATTTGTTGAATCTCCTGGCGGCCATCTCGCTGCTGGTCTGGGGAGCCCATCTCGTTCGAACCGGCATCCTGCGGGTGTTCGGTGCCAACCTGCGCAACGTGCTGGCCCACAGCGTCGCCAACCGCTGGGCCGCCGCCATGTCGGGCCTGGGCGTCACGGCACTGGTGCAGTCCAGTACGGCCACGGCATTGATCGTCTCGTCTTTTGTCGGCCAGGGACTGGTCACCCTGCCGCTGGCCCTGGCCGTGATGCTGGGTGCCGACGTCGGCACCAGCCTGATGGCGGTGGTGTTCTCGTTCGACCTGTCCTGGCTCTCGCCCCTCTTCATCTTCGTCGGTGTGGTGCTGTATCTCAGCCGCCAGTCCCAACCCGTCGGGCGCGTCGGGCGCATCCTGATCGGCCTGGGCCTGATGCTGCTGGCGCTGCGGCTGGTCGCCGCCTCCACCGAAATCATGACCCATTCGCCCGCCGTCAAGGCGCTGCTGGGTTCCATCTCCAGCGATCTGCTGCTGGAGATCACCGTGGGGGCGTTCGTCTCCCTGGTTGCGTATTCCAGCCTGGCCATCGTGCTGCTCACGGCGACGATGGCCGCGTCCGGTCTGGTCCCGCTGGAGCCTGCAATGGGGCTGGTGCTGGGCGCCAACCTGGGCAACGGCTTGCTGGCGGTGTTGACCACTGCCCGGTCGGCGGTCGAAGTGCGGCAGGTGCCGCTGGGCAACTTCGTGTTCAAGGCGATCGGCGTGCTCCTTGCAGCGCCGCTGGTGGGGCTGTGGCTGCGCGAGGTGCGTCCCTTTGTCCAGGATGCAGCCACCCTGGTGGTGCTGTTCCACCTCAGCTTCAACCTCGTGGTGGCCTTCGTCTTCATCGGGTTGACGCAGCTTGTCGCGCGTTGGGTCGCCCACTGGCTGCCCAAACCGGACAAGACCATGGTGGCGGGGCGCCCGCACCATCTCGACCCTTCCGCCCTGGCGACGCCGTCCCTGGCGATCTCCTGCGCGGCGCGCGAGGCGCTGCACCAGGCCGATGTGGTGGAAACGATGATGGTGGGAATGCTCTCGGTGATCCGCAACAACGACCTCAAGCTCGCCGAGGAATTGCGCAAGCTCGATGACCATGTCGATGAACTCTATTCGGCCATCAAGTACTACCTCACCAAGATTTCGCGCGAGGCCCTGGGCGAGGAAGAAAGCCGGCGCTGGACCGACATCATCAGCTTCACCATCAACATGGAGCAGATCGGCGACATCATCGAGCGCATCCTGCTCGACATCGAGGACAAGAAGATCAGGAAGGGCCGCAGTTTTTCCGACGCCGGCATGGCCGAGATCTGCGAGCTGCATGCGCGCCTGATCGACAACCTGCGCCTGGGCATGAGCGTGTTCCTCAACGGATCGGTGCGCGATGCCCAGAAGCTGCTGGAAGAGAAGGCGCGCTTTCGCGACCTGGAGCGAGCCTATGCGACGACCCATCTGGACCGGCTCACGGGCAATACCATGCAGAGCATCGAGACCAGCTCGCTGCACATCGACCTGATCAGCGACCTGAAGCGCATCAACTCGCACATCTGCTCGATCGCCTATCCGATCCTGGACTCGGCCGGCGCGTTGGCGCCCAACCGGCTGAGGCAGGCCCAGCTGGCCGACGGTCCCTGAGGACGCCGCGCCGTGGGGCCTGGTTCAGCCGCCGGGTGAGCCGGTCCGCCCGTCAGAGCGTGAGAATCGTGCAGCCGGTCGTCTTGCGCGCTTCCAGGTCGCGGTGCGCCTGCTGCGCCTGTTCCAGCGGATAGCGCTGGTCGATGCGGATCTTCACCTGGCCCGAGGTCACGGCCTGGAACAGGTCGTCGGCCATCGCCTGGCAGCCCTCGCGGGTGGCGATGTGCGTGAACAGGGTCTGGCGCGTGACGTACAGCGACCCCTTCATGCCCAGGATGCCGGGTGCGAACGGTGGCACCGGCCCGGAGGCATTGCCGAAGCTGGCCATCAGCCCGAACGGCGAGAGGCAATCGAGCGACTTGTCCCAGGTGTCCTTGCCCACCGAGTCGTACACGACCTTCACGCCCTTGCCGCCGGTGATCTCCTTGACGCGCGCCAGAAAATCTTCCTTGGCGTAATTGATGACGTGGGTGGCGCCATTTTCCCTGGCCAGGGCGCATTTCGCGTCCGAGCCCGCTGTTCCGATCAGTTGCAGGCCCATGGCCTTGGCCCATTGGCAGGCAATGAGGCCGACACCACCCGCCGCTGCGTGGAAGAGCACGAAGTCGCCCGCCTTCAGTCCCCCCTGCGGCTGCGTCTTCTTCAAGAGGTATTGGGCCGTGAGCCCCTTGAGCATCATGGCCGCGCCGGTGTCGAAGTCGATGGCATCGGGCAATTTGCAGACGGTCTTGGCCGGCATGACCCGCTCCTCGCAATAGCTGCCGGGCGGCTGGCTGGCGTACGCCGCGCGGTCGCCCGCCTTCAGGTGAGTCACGCCAGGGCCCACCGCCTCGACCACTCCGGACGCCTCCATCCCGATCGTGGCGGGCAGCGCCAGCGGATAGAGGCCGGTGCGGTGATACACGTCGATGAAATTCAGGCCGACCGCTTTGTGGCGGATGCGGATTTCTCCGGATCCGGGCTCGCCGACTTTCACGTCGGCGATCTTCAACTGCTCGGGGCCACCGGTCTGGGCGATCTGTACGGCTCTGCTCATGGGAACTCCTCTTTGGAAAAAAATCATGGCGCGTCGCGCCACGAAGAAGTCAGGGCGCATCGTGCCATGAAAAATGGCACGCGCATCCTGCCATGAATCGGGAAGCCTTGCCGCAGCCCGGAACAGCGGTGACGCCCTAAACTGCCGGGTTCGCCATGGACCAACGCCTGACCCTGCGCACCGCCGCCCTGCTGACCGTCCCGCCCCTGCTCTGGGCGGGCAACGCCGTCGTGGGCCGGCTGGTCCAGGGACTGGTGCCGCCGATCACCCTCAATTTCCTGCGCTGGCTGCTGGCCTTTGCGCTGCTGCTGCCCGCAGCCGGCTGGGTGCTGCGGCCCGGCAGCGGGCTGTGGTCGCACTGGCGGCGCTTCGCCTTGCTGGGCCTGCTGGGCGTGGGCTGCTACAACGCGCTGCAATACCTCGCGCTGAAGACGTCGACACCGCTCAACGTGACGCTGGTGGCGGCCAGCTCGCCGGTGTGGATGCTGGTAATCGGCGCGCTGTTCTTTGGCCAGCGCGTGTCGCACCGCCAGTTCGCCGGCGCGATGCTGTCCATCGCAGGGGTCCTGGTCGTGCTCGGCCGCGGCGATTGGCAAGTGCTGATGCAGGTGCGACTGGTGCCCGGAGACCTCTACATGCTGCTGGCCACCGCCTCCTGGGCGTTCTACAGCTGGCTGTTAACCCGCCCCGGCGACCCCAGGGCCATTCGCGCCGACTGGGCCGCCTTCCTGATGGCGCAGATGGTCATGGGCCTCGCCTGGTCGGGCTTGTTCGCTGCCGGTGAATGGGCGCTGGTCGATGCCCGCATCCAGTGGGGCTGGCCGTTGGCGGCGGCGCTGGCCTATGTGGCCGTGGGCCCGGCGATCCTGGCCTACCGCTGCTGGGGTATGGGGGTGCAGCGGGTGGGACCGAACATAGCCGGATTCTTTTCCAACCTCACGCCGCTGTTCGCTGCCATGATGTCGGCCGCCTTCCTGGGCGAACTGCCCCACCTGTACCACGCGGTCGCGTTCTTGCTGATCGTGGGCGGGATCGTCGTGTCGTCGCGGCGGTAGTGCGACAGGCCGGGTTCCGGCCATTGCCCTTCAACTGCTAGAGTCCATCATGCGCAGTGGTACGCCGTCGAGTCTCGTGTCCTGGCCGGATCGCAGCCCCCTGCGTCGGGCAGCGGCCCTGCTGCTGGCCCTGGTCGCGCCGTGCGTCGGTGCCCAGGCTCTGTCCGATTGCGTGAGCGAATCCGATAGCGCGCGGCGGCTGGCCTGCTACGACCGGCTGTTCCGCAA
This sequence comes from Ramlibacter tataouinensis, assembly GCA_002427815.1. Taxonomy (GTDB): domain Bacteria; phylum Pseudomonadota; class Gammaproteobacteria; order Burkholderiales; family Burkholderiaceae_C; genus Ramlibacter; species Ramlibacter tataouinensis_A. Next base: position 6,599 of record DIZF01000014.1, on the reverse strand, counting down.
CGCCGGCACAACCGCGGGCGACACCGCGCCAGGACCCGCTGGGACCCCGGCCCCAACCGCGGCACGTTCATCGTGCGAACCTACCTGCCGAACTTCGTGCTGCCGATGCACTACTCGTCCAGCATCAATGGCGCGCCGAGCAGCCCGACCCACCCGGCCGCCGCGGGCCGCTGTTCCAGTTCTAGCGGGGCAGGTCGCCGCAGGGGTTCAGCTCAATAAGTGCCGGGGTAGGCGCCGCCATCGGTCAGGATGTTCTGGCCCGTGATGTAGCCCGCATGCTGGCTGCACAGGAAGGCACAGGCGGCCCCGAACTCGTCGGGATTGCCGAAGCGCTGCGCCGGGATCAGTTTGCGCCGCGCATCCTTGAGCTCCTCGATCGACTTGCCGGTTTTCTCGGCGGCGCCCGCCATCGTCGCCTTGAGCCGGTCGGTGTCATAAGCACCGGGCAGCAGGTTGTTGATCGTCACGTTGGCCGAAGCCAGTTTGCTGGTGCGCGCGACGCCCGCCACGAAGCCCGTCAGGCCGCTGCGCGCGCCATTGGACAGGCCCAGGATGTCGATCGGCGCCTTCACCGCGCTGGATGTGATGTTGACGATGCGCCCGAACCCGCGCGCCGCCATGTTGTCGACGGTGGCCTTGATCAATTCGATCGGCGTGAGCATGTTGGCGTCCACCGCCTTGATCCAGGCCTCGCGGTCCCAGGTGCGGAAGTCCCCGGGCGGCGGCCCACCGGCATTGGTGATGACGATGTCGAAGTCGCTGCGTTGCGCGAACACCCTGGCACGCCCTTCCACCGTCGTGATGTCGGCGGCGACATGCTGCACCGCGGTGTCGGCCGGTCGCGCCGGATCGGCCAACAGCTTTTCGACAGCGGCTTCCAGCGCCTGCGGGCCGCGCGCGACCATCACCACATGCACGCCTTCGCGCACCAGCGCCTGCGCGCAACCGAAGCCCAAACCCTTGCTGGCCCCGCACACCAGGGCCCATTTGCCAGCAATTCCCATATCCATAATAATGACCTTCCTTCCGCCTGAGGCTGTTTGCGATGCGCACATCATCGGCCATTTTGCTTGCCTGTTGGTTTGTCGCCGTATCCGCACACGCCGAAGGCTTCAAATTTTCCGCTCCGTCGCCTGATTCCCGGGCCGAGGCCGCGGCTCAGGCCCGGCGGCAGGATGCGATTTCTGCCCAGCTGGCCACCCCTTGCCGCGACAAGATCCGCAATCGAAAGATCGTGGTGCTGATCGCCGAGGAAAAGAACGGCATGCTGATGGCCAGCCAGGGCAGCTACAGCCGCCACGTCGAAGCGGTGAATTCGCGCCTGCGCGCGCTGGGCCTGAAGACCTATTCGCCCGAGCAGATCCGGCGGCAGATCGCGCAGGAAGAAATCGACGCCTACTTCAAGAACGATCCCGACCGGGCACTGAGCGCGGCGCGGCGGCTGGCCGCCCAGTACGTGCTGCGCGGCGTGATTACCAGCAGCGCGGTGCGCAATGCGATCATCAACGTCAACCAGGTCGGCGTGAACATGAACTTCACGCTCACCGACGCGGCCGGCCGGCCGGTTTCCACCGCCACTGCCAGCAACCAGAGTTACGCGGGCAGCGACGTCGCGGGCATGGCCCTGACGCTGATCGACGAGCGCGCGGACGAGGTCGTGGCCAGGCTGTACAGCGACTACTGCCGCAACGCTGCAGGCCGATGATGGTTCCCGGCCGTTCCAGCCCATTCTGATAAGGAGGCATGCATCATGTTGAACCCGAAGTCATTCCGTCCCGGCCATCTGCTGGCATTGTTGTGCCTGGCGGCAGCTCCGGTGCTGGCCCAGCCCACCTTCGGCAATCCCTCGCCCAACGCGGGCAGCTCCACCTCGCAGCAGGCCAACGCCGCCGCCGACACGGCCGCCTACAAGGAGATCGAGTACACCAACAAGGCCAGGCGCGGCCCCGCGCTGGTGGTCATTCCGGGCGAGGTGAAAAGCAACAACGCCAGCTTCATGCAGAAGTTCGGCCCCAACAACATCGCCGATTTCGGCGAGCTGGAGCTGTCGCAGGCCAACTTCCCGGTACTCGAGCGCGCCAACCTGGGCAACCTGCTGCAGGAGATTTCGCTGGCCTACAACCTGGGCGACGCGCAGGCGGCGCGCAAGACCATGCAGATGGGCAAGCTCAAGACCACGAAGTGGATCGTCAAGTTCGACATCCTCAAGGCCGAGCAGATCGCCGAGAACAAGAAGGGCTTCGACGGCCGTGCCATCGGCGGCCTGATCGGGATGGTCGGCGGCTTTGGCTCCGCGGCGGCCGGCCACGTGGCCGGCTCCGTCAACACGCAGGAGTCCACGGGCGTCTGGCTGATCGGCATGCGCTACAAGATCATGGACGCCAACACCACCGAGCAGGTGGCTCAGGGCTACAAGGAGCTGAAGATGGAGGTGGGCGCCAATGCAACCAGCGTGATGGGTGTGTCCGAATCCGCCAAGGGCGGGGTCGGACTGGACACCATGGTGCAGCGGCTGGTGCAGACCGCCGTCTGGGACATCGACTCGAAATACAAGTGACATGACGCGCTTGCCACCGCCCCGCACGCCACGCCTGCCATGAACAAGCTGGGCAGGTACCAGATCCGCCGCACCCTGGGCAAGGGCGCGATGGGCATCGTGTACGAGGGCTTCGATCCGGTGATCGAGCGCCGGGTCGCCATCAAGACCATCCTGCCGTCCCAACTGGGCGGCGATCAATCGGGGAACCTGCTGGCGCGATTCAAGCGCGAGGCGCAGGCCGCGGGCCGCCTGAACCATCCCGGCATCGTCGCCATCTACGAGTACGGCGAAGACATTGCGCAGGACGTGGGGGACGACGAAGCCACGCGGCTCGCGCCTGCGTCCCCTGCGCCTGCCGCGCAGCGGGTGGCGTACATCGCGATGGAGTTCGTCGATGGCCGCGAACTGAGGGGCTGCTTCGAGCGCGGCGAGAGATTTTCGCTGCCGCAGATCGGCCGCATGATGGGCGAGATACTCGATGCGCTGGACCACGCGCATGCCCAGGGCGTGGTGCACCGGGACATCAAGCCCGCCAACCTGATCCTGCTGCCGGACGGCCGGGTCAAGATCGCCGATTTCGGCATCGCCCGCATCGGCGCGTCCGAGCTGACCCAGACCGGCGCGGTGCTGGGCACCCCTTCGTACATGTCGCCCGAACAGTTCACGAGCCAGCCGGTGGACGGGCGCAGCGACCTGTTTTCGTGCGGCGTCATCCTCTACCAGTTGCTCACCGGCGAGAAGCCGTTCACCGGGGAGTCGACCACCACGATCATGTACAAGGTGCTGCGCGAGGAGCCGGTGCCGCCCTCCGAGCTGAACCTCTCGCTCGCGCCCGAACTGGATGCCGTGCTCAAGAAAGCCCTGGCCAAAGCGCCGGCGCAGCGGTTCCAGAGCGGCCGGGAATTCTCGAACGCCTTGCAGGTGGCCATCGCCGCAGAGCCAGTCGCCCCCGGTGTCGCGGCGCAGCCGGCCCCGGCCGCCGGTCCCGTCGCCCCTAGCCCCGCGGCGGCAACGCCGGGAGCAGCCGCCGCAGCGGGAAGGCCAGCCGATGGCGGCCGCTCGCGCAGCGGTACCGCGGCCTGGTGGGTCGCCGGCGCCGCCGCGTCGATTGCGCTGGTGGTGGGGGCTTACCTCTTGCTTGCTCCGGGCCGACAGCCCGCCGCGCCGATGGCGCAGGCCCCTGTCGTCACTGCAGCACCCGTCGCGCAGGCACCGGCCGTCGCTCCAGCGCCCGTGGTTGCCGCGGCGCCGGTCGCCGCGCCCGCGCCGGACCCCGGCACGATGGTGATCAGCGCGCTCGGCCTGGTCGATCCGCGCGAGGCCCGGTTCAACGGCGACCTGGCGGCGGCCCAGCTCGAGGCCCGTTCTGACGCCAAGCGGCAACTGATCGAGAAAGCGGTGGCCCTGTATGTCGAGCCGGGCTCGCTGCGCGGCCACCACGAGCTGATCGAGCGCAAGCTGATTTCCAATTCCGGCGCCTTCATCCGCTCGGTGCTGCAGGAAGGCGTGGCCAGCCAGGGCAAGGATGGCCTGATGGAGATGCAGACCCGGGCCGTGGTCAGCATGCGCGAAGTGCAGAAGTCGCTCAATCAGCTGTCGCGGGAAGAACGCGTCGAATTCATCCGCAACAAGGGCGACCCGCGGATCTCGATCCGGATCGACATCGTCAATGCCGCCGGTGGCCCCCTGGCACGCGAGCGCTCGCAGCTCGCCGAAAACGTGCTCAAGGACCGGATCAAGTCGTTCGGCTTCCGGGTCTGGGCTGCCGACGGCGACGCCCCGCCCGCCGCCAATGCCCAGCCGGCCGACTTCGCCATTCGCGGTGAGGTCAAGCTCAAGCAGCTGTCGACGCGGCTCCCGGCTTCGGGCCTGACCATCACCAAGACGGCGTTGACATCCTGGACGCTCAAGGCGGTGGAGACGGCCACCGCTGAGGAGGTTTACCTCAGCACCCGGCTGCCCACGGGGCAGAGCTGGGCCTCCGAAGAGCAGGCGCTGGCCGACATCGGCAAGCTGGTCGGCGACGAGTTCTCGCGCAACTTCTTCCTGCAGCATTTCAGTTTCCCGACCCAGAAGGCCAGCCTGGTCTTTACCGGGCTGCCCGAGTCCAGCGGGCCGCTGATGCTGCGTGAGCTGCGTGGCATGCTGCCCGTGCTCGACGCACAACTGGTGATCGACCCGGGACGCTTCCAGGTGCAGCTGCCCGCGGGTGTTGCCACCGACATCGTGCAGGAAGCGATCGTGCGGCCGCTCAACACCAAGCTGGGCCTGGACTGCTTCGCGCTGGCGGGCGCTTCCGGGCCGGAGGTGACCATCGCTTATGCGCCCAGCTGTGCGACGCCCGAGATGCGCACCCGGCTGGAGACAGGCCCACCGGCGGGTTCGCGCTTGCTGCCCGCTGCGAGCGACAAGACCCCCGCCAAGCCGGTCGTGCCGGTGCGCAACACAGCCTGAAGCGGCTTGGCCGGGTGTTCGCCCCAGCGGCGAGGCAGCGCCCGGCGAAGGCTAACGCTCAAACACGCGCGTGTGCAGACGGCGCAGCGACCACCAGACCGCGAGCGCGACGACCGGTATGGCCAGCGCGGCGGTGCGCTCGGCACTCCAGGGCCAGCCGACGTCCTGCGCTCCCTTGGCCAGGTAGCTCACCAGGCCCACGATGTAATAGGTGATCGCGGCCACCGACAGGCCTTCCACGGTCGCCTGCAGTTTCAGCTGCAGGCCCTGGCGCCGGTTCATCGCGGCCAGCAGGGCCTGGCTGCTGTGCTGCTGCTCGATCTCGACCCGGGTGCGCAGCAGGCTGCTGATGCGCGAGACGCGCTGCGACAGCGCATCCTGCCGGCGCGTGGCCCATTCGCAGGTGGCGCGCGCGGGCGACAGGCGCCTTTCCATGAACTCGCCTATGGTCTGCAGGCCTGCCAGCCGCGACTCGCCCAGCTCGGCGATGCGTCGCGCGACCAGTTCGAAATAGGCGGCGCTCGCGGAAAAACGCGAATGGGTGGCAGCGTACTGGCTCTCGACCTGGCCAGCCAGCTTGGTGAGACGGTCCAGCAGCTGCGGCTCCTCGTGCGGCCCGGCCACACGGATCGCGCCGGCCAGCTCGGCGAGCTCGCGCTCGGCGGACGCCAGCGCGGCGGCGGCTTCGCGCGCGGCGGGAAGGCCCAGCAGCGCGGCCATGCGGTACGTGTCGATCTCCAGCAGCCGCTGCACCAGGCGCCCCAGCCTGCGCGGCGAAAGACCGGCCTGAACCTCCGGCCCGATGTTGCCCGTGGCGGAGCCGGGCGCGCCCGGGCGCGTCACGCTCGCATCCACGCCGCCGGCCAGCAGCACCATGCGCGAGAAGCCGTCGGGGTGAAGGGCGAAGTCGGTGTAGACCTCGCCGTGGCCGTCGGCCACCCGGGACGCGATCACGCCGTCCTCGTGCAGCACATGCCGGAACAGGAAGTCGCTGCCCGCGCCGCGCGCCGGTACCACCCAGAGGTGCAGGCCCGCCAGCAACTGGCCCGGCAAAGCGGCCAGCCATTGCTGCGGCACCGATTCGAGCGCAGTGGTGGGCTCGCGTTCGCCGAATCCGGTTGCGTCGAGCGCGCGCGAGAAACTCCAGGTCACGAATTCAGTGTGCAGCTCCCAGCGCAGGCGGAATGGTCCCAGGTCCATGCGGATGTGGGTGGACTGCGCGTCGGGCTGCGGCAGGTGATGGTCGCGCAGCAGCGCGGCCAGATGGGCGCGGCTGGCTTCGCGTTCGGCCGCGTCGCCCAGCATGACCAGGTGCGAGATCGCCAGCGGGGCCCTCATGGCCTCGGGCGGACGGGCGTGGATCTCGTTGTGCAGCGCCACGCGCTGCGGATGGCTTTTCGTCAACGGCATGCTTCCCTCTCGAGCCCTGCATTGTGACGCAGGGGACGATGCGGCCCCGCCATGAACAACGGCGCCCGCGGGCGCCGTTGGCAGCACATTGCGCCGCCTGCTAGTCGTCGACGAATGCCACCGCGCGCTTGGCCTTGATCGACGGCAGGGCCACGATCACCACCAGCAGCGCCGCGGCTATCAGCAGACCGGCTGA
>DIZF01000088.1:37403-64397 GCA_002427815.1 Ramlibacter tataouinensis | reverse complement strand
GAGGCCTCCTCCCTACCCTCCCAAGGCCTTCACCTGACCGCCGACCTGTACCAGTGCCGCTGCGAAGCGGCCTGGCTCACCGACGCGCAGAGGCTTGGCGACTGGTGCCTGCAGGCGGTGCACGCCGTCGGATTGCAGCCGGTCAACCAGCTGTTCCACTCCTTTCCCGCCGGCAGCCAGAGCTCGGGCGGCGTCACCGCCACGGTGCTGCTGGCCGAGTCGCATGTCTCGCTGCACACCTGGCCCGGGCAGCGGGCCGTGACACTGGATGTCTACGTCTGCAATTTCGCCGACGACCATTCCGCCAAGGCGCGCGGCCTGATGTCAGCCCTGGTCGACCGCTTCCAGCCCGAATGGACCGAGCAACGATCGTTGGATCGCGGAGACGGGGAATGAAAAGAAGGGGCTTGGCCGAATGACGACGCGAAGGGCGAGGGGAATGAAAACACGAAGGGCGAGGGACCCGCAAGGCGGGATCGACCAGAGTTTTCATTCCCAAGGCAGTCGGGCTCGATGCCCGGCTGCCGAAGCAAACGCCGGAACACCAATGACCCCGAAAAACTCATGATCGCTGCCCAGGCCATGATCCTGGCGGCAGGCCGGGGCGAACGGATGCGCCCGCTGACCGACCATTGCCCCAAGCCCCTGCTGGAAGTTCGCGGCAAGCCGCTGATGGCGTACCACGTCGAGGCTCTCGGCCGCAACGGTTATCGTGACATCGTCGTCAACACGGCCTGGCTGGGTCAGCAGATCGAGCAGCGTTTCGCCTCCCACCAGCCCCTCCGGGAACGGGATTCGCCTTCCTCGGAGATCCCCCGCATCCGCTTTTCCCACGAGGGGCTCGACTTCGGCGGCGCGCTGGAAACAGCCGGCGGCATCGCCCGGGCCTTGCCGCTGCTCGATGAGGTCTTCTGGGTGGTGGGCGGGGACGTGTATGCGCCCGAGTTCGAGTTCAGCCGGGCCGCGCTCGAGCATTTCAGGTCCAGCGGCAAGCTGGCCCATCTGGTCCTCGTGCCCAACCCGCCGCATAACCCCAAGGGCGACTTCGGCTTGCGACCCGACGGTCTGGCGCTGAACCTGTCGCAGCAGCGCTACACCTATTCGACGATCGGCTTGTACCGCCAGCAGCTCTTTGCCAGCCTGCCCGTCGGCAACCCGCATGGGCTCAAAGCCCCGCTGGCACCATTGCTGCGCGCCGCGATGGACAATGAACAGGTGACCGCCGAGATCTACACCGGGCACTGGACCGATGTGGGAACGCCCGAGCGGCTCGCCCAACTGAACAAGACATGAGCAATTCAATTTACGCGCAACGCCGCTCGCGGGTCGCCGCCAGCCTCGGCCGCGACGGCATCGCGGTGATTCCAACGGCCCCCGAGCAACCGCGCAACCGCGACAGCGATTTCCTCTATCGCCACGACAGCTATTTCTATTACCTTACCGGCTTCGACGAGCCCAATGCAACGCTGGTGATCACCGGCGACGGCAGCAGCACGTTGTTCTGCGCCCCGAAAGACCTGGAACGCGAGATCTGGGACGGCTATCGGCTGGGGCCGGAGGCGGCACCGGCGGCGCTGGGAGTCAATACGGCCCATTCGACCGCAGAACTCGATGCCCGGATGCCCAAGCTGCTGGAGAACCGCGACGCGGTCTGGTACCCGTTCGCGATCCACGAAGGGCTGGAGGGCCGGGTGGCGGGCTGGCTGGCGGCCGTTCGCGCACGCGTGCGTTACGGCGCACTGTGCCCCGAGCAGCAGCGCGACCTGTGCGCCGTCCTGGACGAGATGCGCCTGGTCAAGGACGCGCACGAGCAGGACATCATGCGGCGAGCGGGGCAGATCAGCGCCCGCGGCCATATCCGTGCCATGAAGCTTTCGGCGCTCATGCTGCGCGATGGCCGGGATGTGCGCGAGTACCACCTCGATGCCGAGCTGTTGCACGAGTTCCGCATGGGCGGTTCCGAATACCCGGCCTACAGCTCGATCGTGGCCGCCGGAGCCAATGCCTGCGTCCTGCATTACCGGGCCGGGGCCACGCCCGTGCGCGACGGCGAGCTGGTGCTGATCGATGCCGGCTGTGAGCTGGAGGGTTATGCCAGCGACATCACGCGCACCTTTCCTGCCAACGGCCGGTTCAGCGGGCCGCAACGGGCCCTGTACGAATTGGTGCTGGCCTCGCAGGAAGCCGCCATCGCGGTAACGCGCGCCGGCGCGCGCTTCACCGATCCGCACGATGCCACCGTGAAGGTGCTGGCGCAGGGCATGCTCGATCTCGGTCTGCTGGACGCCAACCAGGTCGGCAACGTCCAGGACGTGATCGAGAAGAGGGCCTACTTCCAGTTCTACATGCACCGCACCGGCCATTGGCTGGGGATGGATGTGCACGATTGCGGCAGTTACGTCGAGCCCTCGCAGGTGGGCGAGGTGAGCGAGCGCAAGGACCCGCTGTCGGGCGAACTCATCAAGAACCGCCCCAGCCGCATCCTGCGGCCGGGGATGGTGCTGACCATCGAGCCGGGTATTTACGTGCGTCCGGCGCCGAACGTGCCGGATCGGTTTCACAACATCGGCATCCGCATCGAGGACGACGCGATCGTGGGTGACACGGGTTGCGAACTGGTCTCGCGCGGGGTGCCGGTCAGGCCCGATGAAATCGAAGCGCTGATGCGCGGCTGATCTCCGGGCGCGCTCGGCCGATCCAGGGCGCCGTCGGCCGGCGTTACGCAAAAGCCCGTACTAGGGTTTTCCCGGCCAGGTCTACAATTCACCCATCAATAGCGACGCGGCGGCGGTCATCGCCCATAGCCGTGCCCAGGAGATGTTCAGACCATGCCCCCCCATACCCCGGTGAAAGCCGACGACTCCCACTCGGAGCTGCGTAAGGCCGCGCTCGAATACCACGAGTTCCCCACGCCCGGCAAGATCGCCATCCACGCGACCAAACAGCTGATCAACCAGCACGACCTCGCGCTCGCGTACACCCCGGGCGTGGCGGCGCCGTGCGAGGAAATCGTCAAGGACCCGAACGCCGCCTTCAAGTACACCAGCCGCGGCAATCTGGTTGCGGTCATCACCAACGGCACGGCCGTCCTGGGCCTGGGCGACATCGGACCGCTGGCGGCCAAGCCGGTGATGGAAGGCAAGGGCGTGCTGTTCAAGAAGTTCGCCGGCATCGACGTGTTCGACATCGAGATCAACGAGAAGCACGACCTCGACCGGCTGGTGGACGTGATCGCCGCCCTGGAACCCACCTTCGGCGGCATCAACCTCGAGGACATCAAGGCGCCCGACTGCTTCTATGTCGAACGAAAGCTGCGCGAGCGGATGAAGATCCCGGTCTTTCATGACGACCAGCACGGCACGGCCATCGTGGTGGGCGCGGCGATCATGAACGGCCTGAAGGTGATGGGCAAGGACATCCGCCAGGTGAAGCTGGTGACATCGGGCGCGGGCGCGGCTGCGCTGGCATGCCTCAAGTTGCTGTTGAAGCTGGGCATGCCGCGCGAGAACATCTTCGCCACCGACCTGGCGGGCGTGGTGTACAAAGGCCGCAAGGAATTGATGGACGAGGACAAGATCCAGTTCGCGCAGGAGACTGCGGCGCGCACCCTGACCGAGATCATCGAGGGCGCGGACATTTTCCTGGGCCTGTCGGCGGCCGGCGTGCTCAAGCCCGGGATGGTCAGGAAGATGGCGGCACATCCGATGATCCTGGCGCTGGCGAACCCGAATCCGGAGATCGAGCCGGAGGAGGTCAAGGCGGCGCGCCCGGACGCGATCATGGCGACGGGCCGCAGCGATCACCCGAACCAGGTCAACAACGTGCTGTGCTTCCCGTACATCTTTCGCGGGGCGCTGGATTCCGGAGCGACCACGATCACCGTGGAGATGGAGATCGCGGCCGTCCACGCGATTGCCGAGCTCGCGCAGGCCGAGCAAAGCGAAGTGGTGGCTGCCGCCTACGCCGGCCAGCAACTGGCGTTCGGCCCGGAGTACCTGATCCCCAAGCCGTTCGATCCGCGGCTGATGATCAAGATCGCGCCGGCGGTGGCCAAGGCGGCCGCCGACAGCGGCGTCGCGCTGCGTCCCGTCCAGGATATGGACGCCTACCGGGAAAAGCTGCAAAGCTTCGTCTACGCCTCCGGCACGGCGATGAAGCCCATCTTCGCCGCTGCCAAGACGGCAGCGCGCAAGCGGGTGGCTTTTTGCGAAGGCGAGGAAGAGCGCGTGCTACGTGCCGCCCAGATTGTCGTCGACGAGCAGATCGCCCGGCCCACCCTGATCGGCCGGCCGAGGATCATCGCCCAGCGCATCGAGAAGTTCGGCCTGCGGCTGACGGAAGAACTCGACTACGACGTGGTCAACGTGGAGCAGGACCGCCGCTACCGCGACTTCTGGCAAACGTATCACCGGATGACCGAGCGCAAGGGCGTCACGGAACAGGTGGCCAAGATCGAGATGCGCCGGCGCCTGACGCTGATCGGCGCGATGCTGCTGCACAAGGACGAGGTCGACGGCATGATCTGCGGCACCTGGGGCACGACGGCCATTCACCTGAATTACGTCGACCAGGTGATCGGCAAACGGGCGGGCGTCTGCACTTATGCCTGCATGAACGGCTTGATGCTGCCGGGCCGCCAGCTCTTCGTGGTCGACACTCACGTCAACTATGACCCCACGGCGAACCAGCTGGCGGAAATCGCCGTGATGGCGGCCGAGGAGATGGTGCGCTTCGGCCTCAAGCCGAAGGCCGCGCTGCTGTCGCACTCCAACTTCGGGAGCAGCAACCAGCCCAGCGCCGTGAAGATGCGCGACACCCTGGCGCTGTTGCGAGTCCAGGCACCCTGGCTGGAAGTGGACGGCGAAATGCACGGCGACGTGGCGCTCGACGGCGCCATGCGCAAGCTGATCATGCCGCGCAGCACCCTGTCGGGAGATGCCAACCTGTTGGTGCTGCCCAACATCGACGCGGCCAACATTTCCTATAACCTGCTCAAAACGGCCGCAGGCGGCAACATCGCCATCGGCCCGGTCCTGCTGGGTGCCGCCAAACCGGTGCATATCCTCACCGCCAGCACGACCGTTCGGCGCCTCGTGAACATGGCGGCGCTCACAGTCGCGGACGCCAACGCCACGAGATAAGCCGGCCCTGGACAGCTGGCGCTAACTTTGCAGCGTCCAGCCCGGCCCGCAAAAGCCCTTTTGGCTGCCCAAAAATTGGGCAGCCGCTTGCGTTTCCAAGCCAGATAAGTCACACTACCCGCTTGTTGATTCCGGGTTAACCCGGAGTGGCGTCCCGAGAAGGTCACCCAAGAAGGTCCGTCCATGGCGCGCATCGCCGCTGTTAAGTTTGCGCTTACTAGCCTCTTGTTGGCAGCTGCGATGACCGCCCCCCTGGCGCAAGCCAGGGCGGATCGCCCGGCGGCAAGCAGCTCGACCACGGTTCACGTGGCTGAGCTGCCAATCCAGGGAAGAGAAACCTATGAACTGATCCGCCAGGGCGGACCGTTCCCATTTGACAAGGATGGTGCGGTGTTCGGCAACCGGGAGCGATCCCTGCCAGCCGAAAGGCGCGGATATTACCGCGAATACACCGTGGCGACGCCTGGATCGCGCGACCGGGGGGCCCGGCGCATCGTGTGCGGCGGCCCTGCTCGGGTGCCGCAGGCCTGTTATTACACCGCTGACCACTACGGCAGTTTTCGAATGATCGTGGAGTAACCCGAAATGAAGCGGGATCTGTTTGTGACTATGGAAAGAGATGCGGAGATGGATACACCACTTCGTCAGGAAACCACGGAATCGGCGCTCAAGGGCGTGCGGTCCAATATCGTGCAGTCGATCCGGGCCTTCCGGGTCCAGGACCTGCAGGACGCTGCGAGTTCGCTGGGACAGCACTTCCTGTATGCGAACCTGGCCAATGCCCAGAGCAAGCAGGAAGTCCTGGACCTGCTCGCCCAGCAATTCATGCTGCCGGCGCATTTCGGCAAGAATTTCGATGCCCTGTACGACTGCATGACCGACCCGGTGCACAAGTCGGGCCCGCAGCCCGGCTTCATCGTCGTGCTGGAGCAGATTCCCGCCAACGCCAAGTTCGACAAGGAAGCACGCGAACAGCTGCTGGATATCTTCCGGGACACAGCCGACTACTGGGCGGATCGAAAGATACCGTTCCGGTGCTTCTATTCTTTTCTGTAGCCCGTTCTGCACACACCAGCCAAGCAGAACGGGCTAACGAGGCTCAAGGGGAGGCGACCGGGGTTGCCCCCGCGGTTCTTACCGAGAACGGCGAAAGGATGCCCACCGACAAGTTGTTGGATGTCTCGCCACTGGCGCTGCGCATGAGCAGCCCGTTCAATGCGGGCTACTGGCTCGCAGCGGCGTAAGAATCAAAAAACAGGGGTTTTTTGATTCTTGTCAGCTAGGTAAAAAAGGCCGGGAAACCCGGCCTTTTTCATTGAGGGGCACGCTGCATGTTATTCCGCGTGCGGGGGACCACCCACTGCAGCGGTCAGCGCGACAAATTCCGCCACGGGCACCTCTTCGGCGCGGCGCTGTACGTTGAAGTCCCCGGCAAAGTTTTTTTGCTCCAGCCATTTGCCCAGGGTGTGGCGCAGCAGCTTGCGGCGCTGGCTGAAGGCGACCTGGACCAGTTCGGACAGCAGCGCCGGGTCGACCGCAGCGGGCTGCGCGAGCGGCACCATCCGCACCACCGCGCTGTCGACCCGTGGCGGCGGATCGAACGAGGCGGGCGGCACAAACAGCACGTTCTCCATCGCATAACGCCACTGAAGCATCACCGACAGCCGGCCATAGTCGCTGGTGGTCGGCCGCGCCACCATCCGGTCGATCACTTCCTTTTGCAGCATGAAGTGCTGGTCCTGGATGCTTGCCACGAAGCCCAGCAGGTGAAACAGAATGGGCGTTGAAATGTTGTAGGGCAGGTTGCCCACCACCCGGATCTTCGCCGCACCGAGCGATTGCGCCAGCTCGCTGAAATCGACCTGCAACACGTCGGCCTGCATGACCGACAGTTGCCCATGACTCCGCAGCCGCGCGGCCAGGTCCCGGTCCAGCTCGATCACCGCGAGCTTGCCCAGGCGTTCGACCAGCGGCTGCGTGAGCGCCGCCAGCCCCGGCCCGATTTCGACCATGGCCTGCCCCGGCCTGGGATCAATCGCCCGCACGATCGCGTCGATGACGCCCAAGTCGGTCAGGAAGTGCTGGCCGAAACGCTTGCGAGGAATATGTTTCATGGGGGTCAGATCTCATTCAGGACAGTTGTCTTGACCGGAGCAAGAAGCGGTGAACGAAATGAGCTCTGACCCCCACTGATCAAGAGAATTAAGTTGGTGGATCCCGGAACTCGACGTAGGCACGGCCCCTGACTTCCTGAGCCCACTGGACATAGGCCTCGTCGAGCTTCTTCTCGCGCAGCAGATTGCGCGCGACTTCCCGCTGTTCTCGCTGGGTCAGCGTCGCCTGGCGGCGCTCCAGCAGCTGGATCAGGTGCACCCCGAAGCGCGTCACCACCGGATCGGCGATCTGGCCTGGCGCGAGGCCGTCCAGTGCTTGCTCGAACTCCGGCACGAAGAGCCCCGGCGCGGCCCAGCCCAGGTCGCCGCCATTGGCGGCGCTGGCATCCTGCGAATATTCGCGCGCCAGCTGCGCGAAGTCGGCCTGCCCCGCCTCGACCCGCTTCTTGAAGTCGGCCAGCCGTTGCCGAGCCGCGCTTTCGCTGAGCTGCGCGCTCGGCCGCAGCAGGATGTGACGGGCATGGCTTTGCACCACGTGCGCACCCGGCATGCCCCCACGCCGCTTCTCGAGCACCTTGATCACATGGAAGCCCGCACCCGAGCGGACGACCTCGCTGATGCCGCCTTCGGGCACCGACTGGACGGCCTGGACGAACAGCGGAGGATAGCGGTCGGCCGTACGCAAGCCCACCACTCCGCCGGTGACTCCCGACCCCGGGACCTCGGACGCCTCGCGCGCCAGCTTGATGAAATCCTCACCCGCGCGCGCGCGCTCCTGCAAGCGCTGCGCCCGGGCCCTCAGATCAGCGATCTGGGCCTCGGTGGCATTCTCGGGCACCGCCACCAGGATATGGGCGAGGTTGAGTTCGAGGGCGGACAGATCGTTGCTGGTCGACCGGTCGCGGATGTACTGGTCCACCTCCAGGTCGGTAACCTTGACACGCGCGTCGAGTTCGCGCTCGCGCAGCCGGGTCACCATCAGCTGGTTGCGCAACTCATCGCGAAACTGCGACAAGGGCATGCCGTCGGCCGCCAGCCGGCGGCGCAGCTCCGCCACATCGATCTGGTTTTGGCGGGCTACGTTCTGCTCGGCCTGGTCGATGGAGGCTACGTCCACCTTGATCCCCATTTCCTGCGCCAGCTGCAGCTGGGCTTTTTCGCTGATCAGCCGCTCGAGCACCTCGCGGGCGAACTCGGGGCCGGGCGGCACGGCTTGCCCCTGCTGGGCCAGCTGCTGCGCGAACCGGGCCATCCGCATGCGGACCTCGTGGTTGGTGATGGGTTCTGAATTGACCACCGCGACGATGTAGTCCGCCCGCCGCGGGCCGCTGTCGGCGGGACGCACGGCCAGGCGCCCCGGCCCGGCCGTCGGCGGAATCCGCAGGCCCTGCGCGGCGGCGGGCAGGGTCAGGGCCAGGGCTTGCACCGCACAGGCCAGCCACAGGGCGAAAACGCGTTGTTTCATGGTGATATTTGCTACTCGTAATTGCTGAAGCGGCTGGGTGCTGTCACCTGCTCGCGCAGGTACTGGTACCGCGGGACATTTTCCTTGAGCGACTGCAAGGCGCTGGAACCCAGCCGCGCGAAACCCACGAATTCGAGCTGGAACAGGATGCGCGTGTTCGATGTCGTGGTGCTGCTCTGGAGGCGGTCGAATACGATGCGGCCGAGCCAGCAGCCCGCGTCGTATTCCAGCCCCACGACCGCATCGACCACCCGTCGATCCATCAGGCTCAGGTTCAGGCGACCAACACTGTACCAGCGTCCCGCGCCTTCACCCTGGCCCGGGCCCAGGTTCTGCCCCTTGTCGCCCCAGAGGTCGTTCAGCGGCCACTGCCACCCGATGTCGATCTGCTCGCTGGATCCGCGCTGCATCCGGTAGGCCGCGCTGATCACATGGTAATTGCTGGGGCTGTAACGCGCTCCGATCGTCGAGCGAATGGAGCGGCGGGTCTTGGGGTTGTACTGCACCGTGGTATCGACACTCCATTGCGGCGTCCAGTTCACCGAGGCGCCGAACAGAATGTCCGACAGCCGCTCGCTCACCGGCGCGCCGCCCGGCAAGGTCACGAGCTGGTCCTTGAAGCGCAGGCGCTGGGCCAGCCCGAAGCGCGCGGCCTCGGCACCGGTATCCGGGTCCAGCAGACGTGTGCTGGCACCCAGCGTCAGCAGGTTGTTGTCGGCAATGCGGTCGTTGCCACCAAAGGCGTTCTCGGTATAGATGGTGGCGAAGTTGAAGTCATTTGCGGCCGAGTCGTAGTTGGGCAGCATGCTCTGGTCGCGGTACGGCGTGTCGACGTAAAAAGCCCGCGGTTCCAGCGTCTGGCGAAAGTTGCGGCCGAAGAAGCTCGCGTCACGCTCGAACACCAGGCCGCTGTCCAGGCTGACGGTCGGTACCACACGGGTGGACGAGGTTGCGCCGTTGGACAGCGGCGCGTCGAACTGGTAACTGGTGGCGTGCAACTGCAGCTTGGGCGTCACGAACCAGCCGGGCGCCTGCCAGGGCCGGCTGATCTGCGCCAGCGTGTAGCTGCGCTGGCCGTTGGGCTGGCCGGTCAGCAGCGGGTCCGCATGGAATCGGGTGTGGTCGGCCTCCAGGTTGGTTTCCAGGCCGCCGGGAAGGTCGCCGCGGCTGTAGCGCGCCACCAGCTGTGGCAACCGGTCGTAAGGCGGCACGATGGGCGAAGTGACATCCTGCAAGGTCTGCCATTTCAGCGCGTGCGCGACGATTGACAGGTTGCCACGCGACCAGGTCAGGGCCCCGTCGTTGCCGAGCAGGCGCTGGGTGAGCGAGGGCGTGGCCCGGGAGAAATCGCGCCAGTAATTGTCGTCGCTCACGCGGTTGAGATTGAGGTTCAGCCCGACGCCGCCGATGGGCAGGCCCGTGATCGCGCCGTCGTGCTGGAGCGAAAAGCCCCAGCGGTCGCGGTCGCGCAGCTTGTCGCTGGGCATGAAATCGGCCCGCAGCTTGCCCGCGTAGTCGCGCTCGAGGTAACGGAATTCGCCGCCCAGATCGACGCCACGCTTGGTCATGAGCGACGGGTAGAACGTGGCGTCCCGGTTCGGGGCGATGTTCCAGTAATAGGGAATCGTCAGCTCGATTCCGTTGAGGCTGTCCAGGCCGAAGGTCGGCGGCAGCAGCCCGGACTTGCGCTTTTCCGACAGCGGGAAGCTCACCGTCGGCATCGGCAGGATCGGCAAACCCATAAAGCTCAGGACGGCACTGTCGGCCTGGCCGGTTTCCTCTTCATCGTCGATGCGGATGCTGGCGGCGCGCAGGATCCAGTCCGGCATCCAGCTCGGTCCCGGCCGGCGCTGGCAGGTGGTGTAGGTCGCGTTGCGGATGATCGCCCGCTTCTCGTCGATGAAGTCGACGCGGTCCGCATCCCCATAGGCGTTGTTGCGCAGGAAGCGGTAGTGCGGCTGATTGAAGAAGCCCTCGAACGATTCGACCTTGAGCTCGAGCAATGGACCTTCGAAGACATTGCCGCCCCGGTTGATGCGGACGTTGCCGCGCGCCTTGGCCAGGTCGTCCGGCTGGTAATACTCCAGGCGATCGGCGTGGATGACGGTGTCGCCCCGGCGCAGCTGCGCCTGGCCCTCGACCACGGTCTCCAGGTCGGGACGGCCGAACACGTGCTCGCCCGAAAGATACGTGGGCAGTTGGTCGCGCACGGTCTGCGGAATGTCTTCGCGCAGCTGCGGGCTGGACTTGAGCACCAGCGGCTCTGGCTCCTGCGCCCGGGCGGCTGTCCCTTGCAGCAGTGCGCACGCCAGGAGCGCCGCCGGGGTCAGGGCAAAGCGGGCGCGAAACGCCTTGGGTGTCAAGTCGTGCATCAAGGGCAATGGGGTCCCGGCGGCGGCGGCGCGCCCGGCCGGCAGGACTGGATTTGTAGAATGGATTATCCATGAGCGAACCTGCGAACCTTCCACTCGAACCGCCCGGCCACGTCAGCTGGGCCGATCCACAGCGCGAGGCGGCTTTCGGCCTGTGGCTCGACCGCGTGGGCCAGGCTCATGGCCTGCTGCCCACCACTTTGCGGGTCGCTTCAGCCGACGCCAGCTTCCGCCGCTACCTGCGCATCGATTGCGCCCCCCCCGCGCTCGGCAGCCGCATCATCATGGATGCGCCGCCGGATCGGGAAGACTGCCGGCCTTTCGTCAGGGTCGCCGGCTTGATGGCGCAAGCCGGCCTGAACGTGCCGCGCATCCACGCCTGGGACCAGCCCCTGGGTTTCATGCTGATGGATGACCTGGGCACGCGCACCATGATCGAGGTCGTCGACCGCGATCGCCCGACGGCCAACCAGGACCTGTATCTGCGCGCCGTCACTGCATTGGTGACGTGGCAGGCGGCATCCGTCCCCGGTGTGCTGCCGGACTATGACGAGGCCCTGCTGGCCCGTGAACTCGCCCTTTTCCCCGACTGGTACCTGGAACGCCATCGCGGCGTCAAGGTCGAGGGAGAGCTGCGCGAGGGCCTGGCCGGCCTGTTCAAGCTCATCATCGAGCGCAACCTGGCCGCGCCACGGGTTTACGTGCACCGCGACTTCATGCCGCGCAACCTGATGATTCCCCGCGACCCCTCGGAGACTCGCCTGGGCGTGCTGGATTTCCAGGACGCGGTGTACGGCCCCATCACCTACGACATCGCCAGCCTGATGCGCGATGCCTTTCTCAGCTGGGACGAAGAGTTCGTGCTCGATATCACGGTGCGCTACTGGCAGATGGCCTTGAAGGCAGGTTTGCCGGTGGATCCGGACTTCGGCGAGTTCTACCGTGCCGTGGAATGGATGGGCCTGCAGCGCCACCTGAAAGTGGCGGGTATCTTCGCGCGGCTGACCCTGCGCGACGGCAAGCCACGCTACCTCGCCGATGCGCCGCGCTTCATCGCCTACATCCGGGCGACGGCAAGCCGTTACCGCGAGTTGGCCCCCTTGCTGCGGCTGCTGGACCAGGTCGAAGGGACCGAACCGGTCACAGGCTATGCCTTCGGCCGCATCTGACTGCCCGCGCATGCCGCGGTTTCACTGCGCCGCCTCGCTGACCCCCGGCCAATCGTTGGCATTGCCGAGCGGCCCCGCGCGCCACGTGCAGGTGTTGCGTTTGCAGCCGGGCGCTCGCATCACGCTGTTCAACGGCGAAGGCGGCGAGTTCGAGGCGCTGATCGAGCACATGGGACGCAGCGACGTCGATGTGCTGATCCAGGCGCACCTGGCCGTGGAGCGCGAAGCGCAGCGGCAAGTGCACCTGGCGGTGGGGATGCCCGCCAACGAACGAATGGACTGGCTGGTCGAGAAAGCCACTGAACTGGGTGCGGCCAGCATTCAGCCTTTGGTCGCCGAGCGCGGCGTGCTCAAACTGAAAGGCGAGCGCGCAGCCCGCAAACAATCGCACTGGCAGGGCATTGCCATCGCGGCCTGCGAGCAATGCGGCCGCAACCGCGTGCCTCTGGTGCATGAACCGCTCGACCTCGCGCAGTGGCTGGACGCGCTGCTCGCCGCGCCACTGGCCGACCGGGCCATTGCCGAACGCTGGATGCTGTCGCTCGACCCGCGGGCGCAGCGGCTGCCGCGGGCAACGCAGGACGCCGGCGCGATCACCTTGCTGTCCGGTCCCGAGGGCGGTTTGAGCCCGGCAGAGGAGGCGGCGGCACGGGCTGCGGGCTTCTTGCCGGTGACGCTGGGTGCGCGCGTGCTGCGCGCCGAGACTGCGCCGCTGGCGGCGCTGGCCCGGTGGGCGGAGTAGCGCAAGCGCCTGCGGCGCAGAATGGCGCACCGAAGTGTCGGCGGGAGTCTGCCCGTCCCTGTGTCCGCGCGTACGAAGAAAGCCAGAGATGAACAAGAACCTCGGCCTGCTGACCCTCTGCCAAGGGCTCTTCCTGACGAACAATGTCGTCTTCACCGCCATCAACGGGCTGGTGGGGCTGGCGCTGGCCCCCCTGGGCTGGATGGCCACCTTGCCGGTGATGGCCTACGTGGTGGGCGGCGCCCTGTCGACCGGCGTGGTCGCGAAGACCCAACAGCGTTTCGGTCGCAAGGGATCGTTCCAGGCCGGGCTGATCGTGGCGCTGCTATCGGCCCTGTTGTGCGCCTATGCCGCGATCAGCCGCAATTTCTGGCTGCTTTGCTTCGCCACGCTGGTGGCCGGCTATTACAACGCCAACGCGAACCTGTATCGTTTCGCCGCGATCGAGCTGGCCGGCAGCACCGCGCCCGAGAAGGCGGTGTCCTGGGTCATGGCCGGCGGTCTGCTGGGCGCCGTGGTCGGCCCCAATCTGGCAGCTCGAACCCGCGATGTGCTCGCGGTCCCGTTCGCCGGCGCCTACATCTCGCTAGCCGGTGTGGCGCTGCTGAGCCTGCTGATGCTTTCGTTCATCGAATTCCCGACGCCGGTAACCAGGCAGGCACAGCAGGGCGGACGTCCGCTGGCGCAGATCATGAAGCAGCCGATCTTCATCGTCGCGGCAGCCTCGGGTGCGCTCGGCTACGGCGTGATGAATCTGCTGATGGCCGCGACGCCCATCGCCATGCAACAGTGCGGGCTCGAGTTTTCGGACGCCGCGCTGGTGCTGCAGTGGCACGTGATCGGCATGTTCGCCCCGGGATTCTTCACCGGCAACCTGATCAGGCGTTTCGGCCCGTTGCCTGTGATGGCCGTGGGCGTGGCACTGAACCTCGCGTGCATCGCCATCGCCTTGTCCGGGGTCGACCTGAACCAGTTCCTGCTGGCGCTGTTCCTGCTGGGCGTGGGCTGGAATTTTCTCTTCACCGGCAGCACCACCCTGTCGCTTTCGGCCTATGGGCCCGAAGAGCGCGACCGCGCGCAAGGGGCGCTGAACTTCTTCGTCTTCGCGACGCTGGCCGTGAGCTCCTTTTCTTCGGGCGTCCTGGTCACCACCCGGGGCTGGACGCTCCTCAACTACGGCTCGCTGGTGCCGGTGACGCTGACCGCCGCGGCCCTGGTCTGGCTGGCGATCCGGCTCAAAACCGCTCGTCCAGCCACTGCCTGAGCAGGTCGAACACCGGCCGTGCGTCGAGCTCGTTGAAGATCTCGTGGAACATGCCTTCGAAACACCGGGACGTCACCACCTGCGCCGGGGCAGCGGCGGCAAATGCGCGGCTGCCGCGCGGGTCGACCAGTTTGTCGGCACCCGCATACATCAGCAACGTGGGCACCGTCCACTGCGCGGCGCGCTCGACCGCCAGCGGCCCGGCATCGGCGATGAAGCGCCCGAGCCGCGCGGAGATGCGGTCGTGCACCATGGTGTCGGCCTTGTAGAAGGCCACCACGTCGCCGTCGTGTGAAAGGAAGTCGGGGTCGAGGCCGTTGCCCACCGTGAGGTTGGGAGCGATGACCGGCAGCGTCGCAACCAGCAGTTTCTGGAACGCGTTCAGACCGGCATCGAAGGCCGGCGACGAGAGTACCAGGCCCTGGATCGCGATGGCATCCTGCGACACCGCGAGGGCGGCAACGAGACCGCCCAGGCTGTGTCCCAGGACAATCATCGGCTGGCCCGATGGCATCCGCTTGCGGGTGCTCTCGACCACGTCCGCCAAGTCATCCACCAACCGTGCCGGGGATGGCAGGGCGCCGCGCACGCCACCGGACTCGCCGTGGCCATACTGGTCGTAGCTGCGCACGGCGAAGCCCCAGCTGTTCAGCCGCCGCGCCAGATAGTCGTAACGCCCGGAGTGCTCGCCCAGGCCATGCACCACCACCACCACCCCGCGCAGCGCCAGCCCGGCCGGCAGCGGCCAATCGCGCAGCGCAAGGTTATCGCCGTCGCAGGCGGTAAAGGGGGTAAGGGTGGAATCGCTCATCCGGTCACATGATCGCTCGACCGGAATGCCAGCGCAACATGCGATACCCTCAAGCGCCGCGCAAGGGCCGCGCACTTCGTACGGTTGCGGCGGCAAAAACGCGATCTAAGGCAGCTGCGCGATCACCTGCGCGACCGCGGCGGTGAGCTTCCTCGCATAGGGCACGTGCAGGAACTCGTTGGGGCCGTGGGCGTTGCTCTTGGGACCGAGCACGCCGCAGACCATCATTTGCGCATTCGGAAACCCCGTGCTCAGCATGTTCATCAGCGGAATCGTTCCGCCCTGCCCGATGTAGCCGCAGGGCGCGCCGAAATGCGCCTGCGACGCCTGGTCGAGCGCCTGTTCGAACCACGGAGCGATCGCGGGCGCGTTCCAGCCGGTCGCACCTCCATTGCTTTCGAAAGTGACCCTGGCCTGATACGGCGCGTTGTCCTCGAGCAGTCCCTTGAGCTGCTGCACGGCCTGGCCCGCGTCCACCAGCGGCGGCAGGCGCAGCGACAGCTTGAAGGCCGTGTAAGGCCGCAGCACGTTCCCCGCGTCCTGCAGCGCAGGAAAGCCCTCGGCGCCGGTGACCGAGAGGGTCGGCGTCCAGGTGCGATTGAGCAGCGCCTGCAACGGGTCGGTGGTGGTCGGCAGGGCAAAAGCCGTCGAACCGCCACAGTCGTAATGGGCCCAGGGAAAGCGCTGGTAGACCTCGTCGCCGAGGATGGCGGCCGTGGCCTGGGCCTGGGCCAGCCGCTCCGGCGGGACTTCGCAATGGAAACTGGCGGGCAGCAGCCGGCCGGTCTTGCTGTCTTCCAGGCGGTCGAGCACCTGCCGCATGATGCGAAAGCTGGAGGGCACCAGGCCGGACGCATCGCCGGAATGCACCCCCTCGGTCAGGATCTCGACCTTCAGCGTGCCGCTGGCCATGCCGCGCAAGGACGTGGTCAGCCAGAGCTGGTCGTAGTTGCCGGCACCCGAGTCCAGGCAGATCACCAGCGACACCTCGCCCAGGCGCGGGCGCAGCGCGTCGATGTAGGGCAGCAGGTCGTAGGAGCCGGACTCCTCGCAGGTTTCGATCAAGCCGACGATGCGCGGGTGCTGCACGTTCTGGGCCTTGATCGCCTGCACCGCCGCGATGCTGGCATAGACGGCATAGCCGTCGTCGGCGCCGCCGCGTCCATAGAGCTTGCCGTCCTGGTACTTGGGGGTCCAGGGGCCCAGCTCGGCACGCCAGCCGGTGAACTCGGGTTGCTTGTCCAGGTGGCCGTACATCAGCACGGACTGCGACGAGGCGGGCTTGGTCGCCGCGATCTCGAAGAACAGCACCGGTGTGCGCCCCGGCAGCCTGACGATCTCGAGCTGCAGGCCCGGCACCTGCTGCGCCTCGACCCAGGCCGCCGCGTTGCGCACCACGGTCTCGATGTAACCATGCTGGACCCAGTCCTTGTCGAAACCCGGCGACTTGGCCGGGATGGCGATGTATTCGGTCAGTTGCTTCACGATGTCGCCATCCCACTGCCTGGTGGCATGCGACAGGGCGGCGGCGGCGTCGAGCACGCCGGCGGGAATTTCACGGTGCAGGGGAGCGTTCATGGTGGTCCGGATGACGGCAAACCGCCACTGTACGCCGGGTCGGGCCGCGGCGCAGAAAGTCCCCACCCGCGACGTCCTGCTCGCGCAGAACAATTGTCGCGCGCGCCGGCACCCGCTAGAGTCAGCGGACGGATCGGGAGCCGTCCAATGAAGAACTCGCAAGTCACGACCGCCGGCAAGCCTGCGGGGCAGCGCATCCATGTGGGCGTGGGCGGCTGGACCTATGAACCCTGGCGCGACAACTTCTTCCCCAGGGGCCTGCCGCATCAGCAGGAACTGGCTTACGCCAGCCGCCACCTCACCGGCATCGAGGTGAACGGCACTTACTACCGCACCTTCAAGCCCGCCACGTTCGCGGCCTGGCGGGACGAGACCCCGGATGGTTTCGTGTTTTCACTCAAGGCCCCCCGCTTTGCCACCAACCGCAAGCGGTTGGCCACGGCGGCAGAGTCGATCGAGCGCTTCGTCGGCAGCGGCATCGCCGAGCTGGGCGATAAACTCGGCCCACTGGTCTGGCAATTCATGCCGACCAAGCGGTTCGAGCCCCAAGACTTCGAGGCTTTTCTCACGCTCCTGCCCAAGTGCGTCGACGGCCGCCCCTTGCGCCACGTGCTCGATGTCCGGCACGAGAGTTTTCTGTCGCAGGATTACCTGGTGCTGGCGCGCCGTTACGGTTGCACCAGGGTGCACACCGATGCGCAGCAGTTCCCGGCCATCGTCGATGACCGCGGCGAGCTGGCCTATATCCGGCTCATGCGAAGCGAGGCGGATTGCGCCAGCGGTTATCCCCCCGAAGTGCTCGACGCATGGGCCCGAGGGGCCCGCGCCTGGGCGCAACGGGACGGGCACGAGGTTTTCATCTACTTCATCAATGGCGCCAAAGAACGCGCCCCGGCGGCCGCACTTGAACTCATTCGCCGCATTTCCTGATCTGTGGGATGTGAGAGCTTGCTGTCATCGGCTGGTGCGCCTGGCCGATCACTCCAACCAGCGCAACGCCCCCTGGCCTGCTTCGTTGAGCCGCGCCGCGAGCGCTGGCGCATCATCCTGGCCCACGCTGAATGCGACTTCCACTGCATCGCCATGCGTCACTTCGCCGAGCTCGGCGCCGGCGTGCTGGATCTCGCGCCGGACCATGCCTTCCATCGCATACGGAACCGCGCAACGCAGCACCAGCATTTTCTGCAGGGGAATCTTTTGGGCACTGAGCAGGGCCTGCGCCACCGCGTCGGTGTAGGCCCGCACCAGGCCGCCGGCGCCGAGCTTGACGCCACCGAAGTAGCGCACGACGGTGGCCAGCACGCCTTCCAGGTCCTGCCGGCGCAGCACCTCCAGCATGGGACGGCCGGCCGTGCCGCCGGGCTCGCCATCATCGTTGGCGGCCGACTGACCTCCTGCCATGAAGGCCCAGCAGACATGCGCCGCTCCAGGATGCTCGGCTCGCAATTGGGCCACGACGGCCTGCGCCGCGGCCCGGTCAGGCACGGCCTGGACGCAGCCGATGAAACGGCTCTTCCTGATGACGAGTTCGCTGTGAACGGGTTGCGCGAGGGTCAGGGACACCGCGCCATTGTCTCAGCGTCAGCTCAACGCCAGCGCTTGAACCAGCCCAGCCCGGCTGAGGTGCCGCCGGGCTGCGTGCCCAGGCGCGGCTTGTATTCACAGCCGATCCAGCCGGTCCAGCCGCATTGACCCGCGACCTCGTCGATGACGCCGAACAAGTATTCGTAGTTCAGCTCGCCGATATCGGGCTCATGGCGTTCCGGCACGCCGGCCAGCTGGAAATGGCCGACATGTCCGGTCGGCAGATACTTGCGGATCTTCATCGCCACATCGCCTTCGACGATCTGGCAGTGGTACAGATCCATCTGCACCTTGAGGTTGGTGGCGCCAATCTCCGCGACCAAGTCGTGCGCTGTGTCCTGGCGATTGAGATAGAAGCCCGGGATGTCGCGAGTGTTGATCGGCTCGATCAGCAGATCGACACCATGGCGCGCGGCCTGCGCCGCGGCCCAGCGCAGGTTATCGACGTAAGTCTTGCGCAACGTCGCCGGCTGCGTGCCTGCCGGCACCAGCCCGGCCATCGCGTGCACACGCGGGCAAGCCAAAGCCTGCGCATAGGCCAGCGCCCGCTCCACGCCCTCGCGGAACTCGTGCTCGCGTCCCGGCAGGCAGGCGAGCCCGCGTTCGCCGCGGTCCCAATGGCCGGGCGGCGCGTTGAACAGCACCTGCTGCAGACCGTTGGCCTTGAGCCGGCCGGCCAGCTCGGCCGGTGGATAGGCATAGGGGAACAGATACTCCACCGCGCGAAAGCCGTCCCGCGCGGCGGCTTCGAAGCGGTCGAGGAACTCGAGCTCGGGATACATCATGGAAAGGTTGGCTGCGAATTGGGGCATGGTTTTCTCTCTACCAGTGGGCGCCGAAAACACGGCGCAATTCATCGATCTGCGGCTCGGTCAGGGGCTTGCAGGCGTTTCGGTCGAGCATCACGAGCCGCGCGGTCTCTTCGAGCTCCTCCAGCACCGCCATAGCGGCTGCGGGCGTGTCGTGCCAGACATTCGGACCGAGCCGCTGCAACATCACGGAGCGGATCGGCCGGCCCTTCTCGCCATAGTCGCTGATTCGCTGCGCCACGGCCTCTGCTGCCGCCGGCGCGCCCGGGCGCTGATAACCGATCACCGGCACATGGCCCACCTTCATCACGAAGTAGGGCGTGATCGGTGGCAGCAACTCGGGGTCGGTGCAGCGCAGGCTGAGCGCGACGGCGTGGGTGCTGTGGGTGTGGATGACGCAGCGCGTGTTCGGGCTGAAGCGCAGCGCGGCGCTGTAGATGGCGCGGTGCAGCGCGAGGGTCTTGCTGGCCGGTGCGCCGGAAAGCTGCCGTCCTTGCGTATCGAGCAGCGCCAGCGCGGCCGGCTCCAGCAAGCCCAGGCAGGCATCGGTCGGGGTGATCAGAAAGCCGTCGTCCAGGCGCACGCTGATGTTGCCGGCCGTCGCGTGCACCAGGCCGCGGTCGAACAGGCTCTTGCCGACGCGGCAGATCTCCTCGCGGGCGTGTTGCTCGTTCATTGCAGCAGCGCAAAAGCCTTGCTGAAGAAATCGTCGGCGCCGAAATTGCCCGACTTCAGCGCCAGGTGCAAAGCCCGGCCGCCCGCGTCGCGGCCCCAGCACCAGGGCACGCCCGGATCGACTTGCGGCCCGATCTGCAGTTGGTTGATCCCAAGCGCCTGGACGGTCGCTCCCGAAGTTTCGCCGCCGGCAACCACCAGCTGCCGCACCCCGAGGTCGACCAGGCCAGCGGCGATCGCCGCGATCGCGCGCTCGACCATCGCGCCGGCCTGCTCGACCCCGAGTGCGCCCTGTACCGCCTTGACTGCGCCTGGCTCCGCCGTGGAGTAAACCAGTACTGGGCCCTTGGCCAGCAGCGGCCGCGCCCACGCCAGCGTGTCGGCGACCACATCCGCGCCGGCAGCGATCCGCAGCGGATCGATGGCGATGGCATGGCCTCCCGAGGCCAGGAAGGCGCGCACCTGGCGATTGGTCGCCTGGGAGCAGCTGCCCGAGACCACCGCCCGCATACCGGCGGCCGTGGGCAGGCGACTCGCGGCTTCCGATGCCCGGATACCGAAGTTGGCGGGCAGGGCGATCGCCACGCCGGAGCCGGCCGTGACCAGCGGCAGATCCTTGAGCGTCGGTCCCAATCGCAGCAGGTCGTCATTGCTGAGGGCATCGACCACGGCGATGGCGACGCCTTCGGCGCGCAACGCTTCGATGCGCTTCTGAATCGCGGGCTCGCCCGCAGCCACGGTCCGGTAATCGATCAGCCCCACCTTGCGCCGGCATTGCGCCTGCAGCACCCGCACCAGATTGGCATCGGTCATCGGCGTGAGCGGGTGGTCGCGCATGCCCGATTCGCTCAGCAGCATGTCGCCGACAAACAGGTAGCCCTTGAACACGGTGCGCTGGTTGTCGGGAAACGCCGGCGTGGCGATCGTGAACGTTGCGCCCAGTGCGTCCATCAGCGCTTCGGTGACCGGGCCGATGTTGCCCTGCGCCGTGCTGTCGAAGGTCGAGCAGTACTTGAAATAGATCTGGCGCGCGCCCTGTGCCTGCAACCAGCGCAGCGCCTCGAGCGACGCCTGCACCGCCTGCGCCGGGGGTGTGGTCCGCGACTTGAGCGCCACCACCACCGCCTCGGCCTCGACCGCGAGCGGTCCTGCCGGCACGCCGATGGTCTGCACGGCGCGCATGCCGCTGCGCACCAGGTTGTTGGCGAGGTCGGTCGCCCCGGTGAAGTCGTCGGCGATGCAGCCGATCAGGAGATTGGCTCGCACGCTTGTCACTCCCCTTGGGACCGCCGGGCGGCGCTCATGGCCGTTACCGAACGGGCAGCTTGACCGCGCCCGGGTTTTCGCGGATGTACTCGCGCACCACCGATTCGAAATCGGTGTCGGGCTCCAGGCCGAGTGCGCGGGCACGCTCGAACATGACGTTGCCCGGCCAGGTCTTCACCAGACGCACGATGGCCGGATCCGGGGTCCAGTCCAGCAGGGACGTGGCCGCCTTGCCGGCAACCCGCTCCAGCGCGGCGGCCATATCGCCGACGGTGGTGCGCAGTGCGGGCAGGTTGACGCCTGTCAGCGGGCCCCACTCGGCATCCGTGGCTTGCGCCGCGCGGATGATGCCTTCGATGGTCCGCGCCGGCGACGACAGCGCCACCGACGTTTCCGCAGCCACCGGGCACGCCGCCTTTTGGCCCGCCAGCGGCTCGCGGATCATGCCGCTCAGGAAACTGGAGGCGGCGCCGTTGGGCTGGCCGGGACGCACGCTCACGGTCATCAGGCGCACGCTGCGGCCCCGGATGAAGCCCTTGCGCGCGTAGTCGGCCACCAGCTGCTCGCCGATGAACTTCTGGATGCCGTAACTGCTTTGCGGGGTCGGCAGCGTGAAGTCGCGGATCGGCTCGGGCAAAGGCTGGCCCGGCAGGTTGCCGAACACCGCCAGCGAACTGGCAAAGACGAAAGTCGGCTTGCTGCCCAGCGCGCGGCAGGCGTCCAGCAGGGCCCGGGTCGCATCGAAGTTGCTGCGCATGCCGAGGTCGAAGTTGGCCTCGCATTCGCCGCTCACCGCCGCCGCGAGGTGGAACACCACGTCGGTGCCGGCAGCCGGGATGGCCCGGCCGGCGATCTGCTCGTTCAGGTCGCCGCCGACGAAACGCACCCGCGCGTCGCGGCTCAGGTCTTCAGGTGGCGGCGCGCGATCGGCCAGCGTGACCGAGGCTATGGTTTGCGCGGGGCTGCCTGCGAGCGCCAGCTTGCCCTGCGCCAGCAGGGTGCGCGCCAGGCGCGCACCGAGGAAGCCGGAGCCGCCGGTGATGAGAATCTTCATTTCGCTTTTCCTTGTGGGTCGGTCTGCTGGTCATCGGCATGCGGCTTCGCTGCCGGAAGCGCGATGCCGGGAAATATCTTGATCACCGCGCTGTCGTCTTCCTTCGCGAAGCCGGCGCTGGAAGCCTGCATGAACATCTGGTGGGCGGTGGAGGACAGCGGCAGCGGAAACTTGCTGGACCGCGCCAGATCGAGCACCAGCCCCAGGTCCTTGACGAAGATGTCCACTGCCGACAGGGGCGTGTAGTCGCCGGCCAGCACATGCGACATGCGGTTCTCGAACATCCAGCTGTTGCCCGCGCTGTGGGTGATGACCTCGTACAGCGCATCCGGATCCACGCCCTCGCGCAGGCCCAGCGCCATGGCTTCGGCGGCGGCCGCGATGTGCACTCCCGCCAGCAACTGGTTGATCACTTTCACTTTGCTGCCGGCCCCGGCGCGCTCGCCCAGGCGGTAGACCTTGGCCGCCATCGCGTCCAGCAGCGGCCCGCACGTCTGGTACGCCTCGGGCCGGCCTGCCGTCATCATCGTGATCTGCCCGGCCTGCGCCTTGGCGGCGCCGCCCGAGATCGGCGCGTCGAGGTAGAGGATGCCGAGCTCGGCCAGCCGGGCTTCCATCGCGGCCGACCATCTGGGATCGACCGTGGAACACATCACGAAGACACTGCCGGGACGCATCGCGGCAGCGCAACCGTTTTCGCCGAACAGCACGGTTTCAGTTTGCGCGGCGTTGATCACCACGCTGACGATCACGTCGCACTGCTGCGCCAGGGCGGCCGGGGATTCGCATGCGAAGCCGCCCTCGGCGGCGAACGCCCGGGCCACGTCGGCGCGAACATCCACCACATGCACCGTGTGGCCGGCGCGTCGCAGCGAACGCGCCATCCCGCCGCCCATGGCCCCCAACCCGATCACGCCGACATGCTGTGGGCGCGGCGCCGCCGACTCGCTTGAATTCATCAAGTCATCATACAAGTTCGCTCACCTGAACGGGTGCGCGAGCTGGTCGCTGGCGCGTGCCTTCCTGGCGCGAGAACGCAGGATTGGCTTGGCGCACCACCGCGGCCGGCCGCGTTCAGGCCCAGCCGGCCAGCCGCAGCACCAGTCCGCACAGGCCGCAGCCCGCGATCACGGGAATCACGCGCGCCTTGAAGCGCAGCAAGGCGACGGCCGCGGCGGCGGCCAGCCCCAGCGCGAGCCAGTCGATCCCCAGCCCGGCCGCGCCCGCTTTCGCGGGCGCCATGGCGATGTGAACCAGAAAGAACAGCGCCAGGCTGGCGATGACACCGACCACCGCGGCCGTGATGGCCGTGAGCGGCGCGGTGAACTTCATATTGCCGTGGGTGGACTCCACCAGCGGCCCGCCGGCCAGGATGAAAAGGAACGACGGCAGGAACGTGAACCAGGTCACCAGCAGCGCAGCCAGCGCGGCGCCGGTGAACAACAGCTCGGGCCCGAGCACCTGACGGACCCAGCCGCCGACAAAGGCGACGAAGGTGACCACCATGATCAGCGGACCGGGGGTGGTCTCGCCCAACGCCAGGCCGTCGATCATTTGCGGCCCGGTGAGCCAGTGAAACTGCTCCACCGCGCCCTGGTACACGTAGGGCAGCACCGCGTAGGCGCCGCCGAAGGTCAACAGCGCGGCCTTGGTGAAGAACCACGCCATCCGGGTCAGCGCGCCGTCCCAGCCTTGCCAGGCCATCAGCGCGCCCATCGGCAACAGCCACAGCGATGCGCCGGCCAGCACCACAGCCGCGAGCCGCCGCGTGCTGAAGCGGGCGTGTTCGGGCGTCGGTGAGTCATCGTCGATGATGAACCCGCGTTCGGCTGGGGCCAGCGGCTGCGCGTTGGGCTTGCCATGTCCACCACCGGTGGCGAATTGCGCGGGCACGTACTTGCCGCCCCATGCGCCCACCAGGCCCGCGCTCAGCACCACCCAGGGGAAAGGGATCTTCAGGATCGCGATGGCGACAAAGCTCAGCACGGCGATGGCCCACAGCCAGGGGACCCGGCGCGGGCTCTTGAGGGTCCGGCTGCCGATGCGCCACACCGCCTGCAGCACGATGGCCGCCACCGCCGGCTTGATGCCGTAGAACACCCCGGCAACCCAGCTCACCTGCCCGAACACCACGTACACCCAGCTGAGGGCGACCAGGATGAACAGGGAGGGCAGCACGAACAGCGCGCCGGCCACGACGCCGCCCCAGGTGCGGTGCAACAGCCAGCCGATGTAGGTCGCGAGCTGCTGCGCCTCGGGACCGGGCAGCATCATGCAGTAGTTGAGCGCGTGCAGAAAGCGCCGCTCCGAGATCCAGCGTTTTTGCTCCACGAGTTCGCGATGCATGATCGCGATCTGTCCGGCGGGGCCGCCGAAGCTGATGAAGCCGAGCTTGAGCCAGAACTTCAGCGCCTCGCCGAAAGGTACGTTGCGGGGCGGCTCGGCACAGGCCGACGCAGGGGATGTCATTGGGCGCGGCCCCGCATCAGGGCGGGATTCGGCCATGGTTTTCGCCCTGGGCACTTTGGCGCCATGCGTACCGCGCGTCGTAGAACGGCAGCGCCGCCTCCAGCATGGCGCAGTCGTTCACGTGCATCCGAGAACTGTTCAGGGGAAATGGAATTCGAAACGGTGTCCACGGTGAAACTCCAGGGTGAAGCTGCCAGCGCTTGGACGGGACACCGTCTACCTCTGTGAAGACCGGGAGGCTGTTTTCCCGATGGGCCAATGCTACTGCAATCCGCGCCGCCGGGCCTGCCTCGCCGCGCGCTCAACCGCGCTCGAATTTGAAGACCGCCGTGCCGGCCCGGGCATTGGGCAGGAAGCGCACCTCACGGCCGTCCTGCAAACCATAGGCGTCCAGGATCGCCAGCCGGTTCTTGGTCGCCAGCACTTCGAAATCCTTGAACGTGCCGACCCGGATGTTGGGCGTGTCGTACCACTGGTAGGGCAGCCGCCTGGTCACCGGCATGCGCCCGCGGGCGATGCTCAGCCGATTCGGCCAGTGCGCGAAGTTGGGGAAAGCGACCACGCCGGTGCGGCCGACGCGGGCGGTTTCGACCAGCATGGTTTCGGCGTTGCGCAGATGCTGCAGGGTATCGACCTGCAGCACCACGTCGAACGACCGGTCGTCGAACATCGACAGGCCTTCGTCCAGGTTGAGCTGGATGACGTTGATGCCGCGCTTGACGCAGGCCAGCACATTGGCATCGGCAATCTCGATGCCGTAGCCGCTGCAGCCGCGCTCGCGTTGCAGCCAGTCGAGCATGGCGCCATCGCCGCAGCCCAG
The DNA here is from genome assembly GCA_002427815.1 of Ramlibacter tataouinensis. Classification (GTDB taxonomy): domain Bacteria; phylum Pseudomonadota; class Gammaproteobacteria; order Burkholderiales; family Burkholderiaceae_C; genus Ramlibacter; species Ramlibacter tataouinensis_A. Next base: position 39,064 of record DIZF01000088.1, on the reverse strand, counting down.
GTCGAGCACGCTCGAGCCCGGCGGCACGAGCCGTGCAATCGATTGCATGGTCAGCCGGTCGCTCATGGCGCGCCCTTCGCGATGCGGTCGAAGTAGGCGCGAACCACGCTCAGGTAGCGCGCATCCTCCAGCAGGAAGGCATCGTGGCCGTGCGGCGCGTCGATCTCGGCATAACTCACGTCGCGCTTGTTGTCCAGCAAGGCCTTGACGATTTCGCGGCTGCGCTTGGGAGCAAAGCGCCAGTCGGTGGTGAAGCTCACCAGCAGGAACTTCGCGGTCGCGACCGCCAGCGCCCGTGCCAGGTTGCCGTTGTGCCGCAGGGCCGGATCGAAATAATCGAGGGCGCGCGTGATCAGCAGGTAGGTGTTGGCATCGAAGTATTCGCTGAACTTGTCGCCCTGGTAGCGCAGGTAGCTCTCGATCTGGAACTCGATGTCCTGCGTCGAATACAGATAGTCGCCGCCACCGGGCTGCAGGGCAGATTGCCCCACCGCGGCGGCAGGCTTGGGCTCAATGATGCGTTCGCGCAGCTGGCGGCCGAACTTCTCGTTCATCACGTCGTCGCTCAGGTAAGTGATGTGGCCGATCATGCGGGCGATGCGCAGGCCGCGCTTGGGCACCACCCCGTGTTCGTAGAAATGGCCGCCATGGAAGTCGGGGTCGGTCACGATGGCGCGCCGCGCCACCTCGTTGAATGCGATGTTCTCGGCCGTGAGATTGGGCGCGCTGGCGACCACCACGGCGTGCCACACGCGGGCCGGATATTGCAAGGTCCAGGACAGGGCCTGCATGCCGCCCAGGCTGCCTCCCATCACTGCGGCGAGCGTTGTGATCCCCAGCCCATCGAGCAGGCGGGCCTGCGCGTCGACCCAATCCTCCACCGTCACCACCGGGAAGTCGGCGCCGTAGATCTTTCCCGTGTCGGGGTTGACATGCATGGGCCCGGTCGAGCCGAAGCACGAGCCCAGGTTGTTCACGCCGATGACGAAGAAGCGATCGGTGTCCACCGGTTTGCCCGGCCCGATCATGGTGTCCCACCAGCCTTCGGACTTGTCCTGTCCCTCGTAGACGCCGGCCACATGATGCGACGCGTTGAGCGCGTGGCAGATCAGCACCGCGTTGCTTCTGTCCGCGTTCAGAGTGCCGTAGGTTTCGTAGGCCAGGCAATAGCTGCGGATCGCCGCGCCGCTGCGCAGGGGCAGCGGCTGGCTGAAGGACATCGATTGCGGCGAAACGATCATAAATAAAAATCCCCCCACGTTCCGCTGCCCCCCAAGGGGGCGCTTTTTGCCTTGGGGCGGCCCGGCGGCAAAAAAACCCGGCGTCGCTCAAGATGCGAGGCCGGGTCTGCGGGCGGTCGATCTTTAGCTGAATTTATTGAGCGCCCGCAAGCTGGAGCAAATCGGCGCGGCACTAGTATACGAGCAGACAACTGGCTGCTGGTGTGCGCCGCCAACTTCGCCGGCGCCGCTGGCCTGGCGCTGCTGGTTTTTCTCAGCGGCCACACCGCATGAACGAGGGCGCCGTCGGCCGCACGGTCATCCGGATCGCACTGGCCAAGCAGTCGCTGCCGATGTGGGAAGCGTTCTTTCGCGGGGTCCTGTGCAATGTCCTGGTCTGCATGGCGGTCTGGATGGCCATGGCGGGGCGCAGCGTGGTGG
>DIZF01000088.1:0-37159 GCA_002427815.1 Ramlibacter tataouinensis | reverse complement strand
CATCGCCGGCAACCTGCTGGGCGGCAGCGTGCTGGTGGGGCTTACCTACCATGTGATCTACCGGCGCGGATCAGCGTGACGCGGGTGCCCCGGCGGCGCCCGCTTGACCACATGCCCCAGCCCAGCGCTGCCGCCCCCAGCCGGGGCGAAGGGCGCACGGCTCTGGCGCAGTTATTGCTTCGTTCTGGTGCGTCGCCGATCCGCGGCGAAAAAGCGCACCAACAACAGGCATTTCATCCAAAGAGGATCCTATGGAAGCACTAAAACAGGGCTCAGACACCTTGTTCATCCTGCTTGGCGGCATCATGGTGCTGGCCATGCACGCCGGTTTCGCGTTCCTGGAACTGGGGACCGTGCGCAAGAAGAACCAGGTCAATGCGCTGGTGAAGATCCTGGTCGACTTCTCCGTCTCCACCGTCATGTACTTCGTGGTCGGCTACGGCATCGCCTACGGCACCAGCTTTTTCGTGGGCGCCGAACAGCTGGCCGCGCGCAACGGCTACGAACTGGTGAGGTTCTTCTTCCTGCTCACTTTCGCTGCCGCCATTCCCGCGATCATCTCCGGCGGCATCGCCGAGCGCGCCCGTTTCGGCCCGCAACTGATGGCCACGGCCGTGATCGTCGGCTTCGTCTACCCGCTGTTCGAAGGCGTGGCCTGGAACCAGGCCTTCGGCATCCAGGCCTGGATCAAGGCGACGACCGGCGCGGCCTTTCACGATTTCGCCGGCTCTGTCGTGGTTCATGCCATGGGCGGATGGATGGCATTGCCCGCCGTCCTGCTGCTGGGGGCGCGCAGCAACCGCTACCGCAAGGACGGCGCGATGTCGGCCCACCCGCCGTCCAATATTCCCTTCCTGGCCCTGGGCGCATGGATCCTGACCGTCGGCTGGTTCGGCTTCAATGTGATGAGCGCCCAGACCATCGACAAGGTTTCCGGCCTGGTGGCCGTGAATTCGCTGATGGCCATGGTCGGCGGCACCCTGGCGGCGCTGGCCGTGGGTCGCAATGACCCGGGCTTCGTGCACAACGGCCCCCTGGCCGGACTGGTCGCGGTCTGCGCCGGCTCGGACCTGATGCACCCGCTGGGCGCCCTGGCGGTAGGGGCGATTGCGGGCGCGCTGTTCGTGTCGATGTTCACCTTGACCCAGAACCGCTGGAAGATCGACGACGTGCTGGGCGTCTGGCCGCTGCATGGGTTGTGCGGCGCCTGGGGCGGCATCGCCGCCGGCATCTTCGGCCAGAGGGCCCTTGGCGGTTTGGGCGGCGTGAGCCTGGGCGCCCAGCTGATCGGCACGCTGCTGGGCATCGCCTGGGCCGTGTTCTCGGGGTTTGTCGTTTATGGCCTGATCAAGACCGCGACCGGGCTGCGACTGACGCCCGAGGCAGAGTATGAAGGCGCAGACCTGGCGATCCACCGCATCGGCTCGACCCCGGAGCGCGAAGCCACCTGGTAGTGTCTTCCCGAGGATCCGACCGCGCCGGTGGGGCAGGCTCCGCCGGCCTGCCGCAGTCTGGAGCTCGACCGGAGCCGGGCGCCCGGGTGGCGCTTGGAGTCGTTTCAGGCCAGAAAAATGGCCGCCCCATCAAAAGCTGGCAAGATTTCCCAGGATGCCTCATAATCCGTGGGTGTCCCCGTCTGTGGGGCACAAGTTTGCGGTGAATGGTCGGTTTCGCGTGGTTTGTAGCTTGCGTCGTTCGGACTCCATCGCTCAGTGCGTTTTTTCTCTCGAGGAGTCCTTTCATGGGCAACAAACTTTACGTGGGCAACCTGCCCTATTCTTACCGCGACAGTGACATGGAGCAGGCGTTCAGCCAGTACGGTACCGTCTCCAGCGCCAAGGTCATGATGGAGCGCGACACCGGTCGTTCCAAAGGCTTCGGCTTTGTCGAAATGAGCACCGAGGCGGAAGCCAAGGCTGCCATCGAAGGCATGAACGGCCAGCAAATCGGCGGTCGTGGCCTGGTGGTCAACGAAGCCCGTCCGATGGAATCACGTCCCCCGCGCACCGGCGGTTTCGGTGGTGGTGGTGGCGGCAGCGGTGGCTACGGTGGTGGCGCCGGCGGCGGTGGCGGCGGCTACGGTGGTGGCGGCGGCGGCGGCCGTCGTGAAGGCGGCGGCGGCAGCAGCCGCGGCGGTTATTGATACCTCCACAGATGCATAAAAAGGGCCTACGGGCCCTTTTTTAATGCCTGCTTTCCGGGGTTGTCGCGCCCCGCCAGTGGCTGGAGCGCCTGCACACGGCCACGCAATATCTGTTCATAATGGAAACGCGTGTCTAGCAGTTTCACGCAAGGATTGCGGTGAACAGGTCACTTTTCGCGTCGCTCATGGTCAGTTGAATGCGTCTTCGGGACTCCATCGCTCAAGTCATCGTTTTTTTTAGGAGTCCCAATCGATGGGCAACAAACTCTACGTGGGCAATCTGCCCTATACCGTGCGAGACAGCGATCTGGAGCAGGCGTTCAGCCAGTTCGGCACCGTGACCAGCGCCAAGGTCATGATGGAACGCGACACCGGCCGCTCCAAGGGCTTCGGCTTTGTGGAGATGGGTAGCGATGCCGAAGCCCAGGCGGCCATCACCGGCATGAACGGCCAGCCCCTGGGCGGCCGCAGTGTGGTGGTCAATGAAGCCCGCCCCATGGAATCCCGCCCGCCGCGGTCCGGCGGTGGCGGCGGTGGCGGCGGTGGCGGCTATGGCGGCGGTGGCAGTGGCGGCGGCCGTGAAGGCGGCGGCGGTGGCTACGGCGGCCGTGGCGGCGGTAGCGGCAGCGACGGCGGATTCCGCAGCCCCTACGGATCCGGGCCGCGCGGGGGCGGCAGCCGCGGCGGTTACTGAGAAGGCTGCAAGCATCCAAAAGGCTCCTGCGGGAGCCTTTTTTCTTTTCAGCCCTCGCCCTGGCGCCGTTTGCGCGGCCGTCCCGCCAGGGCCCGGTCGAACAGCCGGTTCGGCAGCAGGCGCAGCAGTTTGGCCACGACGCCCATCTGCCATGGGATCACGCGATAGCTGGCGCCCGCTTCTATGACCCGGAACGCGCGCTCGGCGAAGTCCTCGGGCGACATCAAGAAGGGCATGGGGTAGCGGTTTCTGCGGGTCAACGGCGTGTCGATGTAGCCCGGGCAAATCGTCACCACCTTGACCCCGCGGGTGCGCAGCTCGCCGCGAAGGCTCTCGCAATAGGTGATCGCCGCCGCTTTGCTGGCACAGTAGGCGGCATGCCCGGGCATGCCGCGAATGCCGGCCACGCTGGCGATGCCGACCAGCACGCCGGAACCGCGTTGCTCCATCCCGGCGACGAAGGGATGGAAGGTTGCCGCCAGGCCCACGGTGTTGGTGGCGAAGGTGCGAGCCATCACATCGACGTCCTCGCGCACGGCCGTGTCGACGCCGATGCTGATGCCCGCGTTGGCGATCACCGCATCGGGCAGCCCTTGCTGCGCGAGGCAGGTCCGGCCCGCGGCGATGATGCTCTCGCGGTTTGCCACGTCGGCGCCATAGACGGTGTAGCGATTGCCGGCCAACCCGCGCTCGCGCGCCCACTGCTCGATGGCATCGGTGCGCCGTGCCGCGAGCGCCAGTCGCCAGCCGGCCTGGTGGTAACGCCAGGCCAGCGCCTGGCCGATGCCGCTCGAAGCGCCCGTGATGAAGACCAGCTTGTCCATGCGCTTCGCCGCAGCCGCCTATCGCGCTGGCGGCGGGGCCAGCACGCCACGCACCCGCCCCCGCAACTCCAGGATACGGTCCAGGTTGTCGTAGTCCAGGCTGTCGGCGGTGAAGCGGTCGGCCCCGCGCTTGAGTTCAACCGGCTTGTTCGATTTGACGCGCTCGGTGTCCATGAACGCCTGCAGGAACTCGCCGCGAAACTCCAGGCTCGGGCGGGAACGCCCCTGGGCATCGATGCCGGCCTCCCGGATCACCACCGCATCGCCGAACAGCTGCACCTCCGTTGCGTCTCCGTTGCTCAGCGCGCGGCGTGCCGTGGCCACCGTGAGCTGGCCGCTGGGGTTGAAGGAACGGATGCGCGGCTGGTCGATCTCGACCGTGTCGGTATCGGGGTAATGGCGTGCTTCGCTGCCGTAGACCTCGCTCTTGAGCCGGCCGGTGGCATCGAAAGTCTTGACCGAGAAGCCGCGCATGAAATAGTCCGGGTCATGGGTCGCGGGACGCGGCGGCTCGGCCACACCCAGCGTCGGCGTGTTGCGGGCCAGCCAGTAGGTGCCCAGCGCCATCAGGGCCATCAGGATGATGGGCAGGTACACCGTCGCGCGCTCCCAGACGGCGCGCAACAGCGCCCCGGTGCCGACCCACGCCGATCGATCCTGCACCGCATTCATAGCCGGCAGGCCCGGCGGCTCACGCGTAGCCTTCCAGCAGCCCGGCATAGCGGCCGCTGGCCACCAGCAGCAGGTCGCAGAATTCCCGCGCCGCGCCTTGCCCGCCGGCAGCCCGCGTCACGTAGTGCGCCGCTGCCTTGACTTCGGCATGGGCATTGGCCGGCGCGCAAGCCAGGGCGCAGCGCGCGAGCACAGGCAGGTCCGGCCAGTCATCGCCGATCGCGGCCGCCTGCCGCCAGTCGAGGCCGAGTTCGCGCAAGGTGTCTTGCGCCGCGGGCCGCTTGTCTTCGATGCCGTAATGCACGTGCGTCACGCCCAAGGCCTGCAGCCGGCCGCGCAAGGGGCCGGAATCGCGGCCGGTGATCACCGCGGGCGTGATGCCGGCCCGCTGCAACAGTTTCAGGCCGAAGCCGTCGAGGATGTGGAAGCGCTTGAGGCTTTCGCCCTCGTCGGACAGGTACACCCCGCCATCGGTCAGCACCCCGTCCACATCGAAGAAGGCGACCTTCACCCCTTGCGCCGCCAGCAGCAGCTCGGGCGGGAAATTCAGAGTGGGGACCATCAGATGACCTTGGCGCGCATCAGATCGTTGCTGTTCACAGCGCCGCACAGCTTGCCCTGGACATCGACCACCAGGACGCTGGTGATGCGGTGCTGTTCCATGAGCTCGGCCGCTTCCACCGCCAGGGCATCGCTGCGGATGGTCTGCGGTTGGGGATGCATGACCTCGCGCGCGGTGAGGCCGCGCAGGTCCAGGCCCTTTTCGACCAGGCGGCGCAGGTCGCCGTCGGTGAAGATGCCCAGCACCCGGCCTTGCGCGTCCACCACGGCCGAGGCGCCCAGCCCCTTGGCGCTCATTTCGCGCATCAGGTCGCTGAACTTCGTGTCGGGGCCCACGCGCGGAACCGAGTCGCCGGTCCGCATGACATCGTCCAGGTGCGTGAGCAGTTTGCGGCCGAGCGCCCCACCGGGATGCGAGCGCGCGAAATCCTCGCTGCGAAAGCCCCGGGCATCGAGCAGCGCCACCGCCAGCGCATCGCCCAGCGCGAGCTGGGCCGTGGTGCTGGCCGTCGGCGCGAGATTGAGCGGGCAGGCCTCCTTTTCGACGCCGCTGTCCAGCACGATGCCGGCATGCAGGGCCAGCGTGGACTCGAGTCCGCCGGTCATGGCGATCAAGGGCACGCCCAGGCGCTTGAGCACCGGCAGGATCACGGTCATCTCGTCGCTTTCGCCGCCATTGGAGATCGCCAGCACCAGGTCCACCGGCGTGATCATGCCCAGGTCGCCATGGCTGGCCTCGGCGGGATGCACGAACAGCGCCGGCGTGCCGGTCGAGGCCAGCGTGGCGGCGATCTTGCGACCGATGTGGCCGCTCTTGCCCATGCCCATCACCACCACGCGACCCTGCACGTTCAGCATCTGTTCCACGGCGCGGGCGAAGGCCCCCGTGATGCGCGCCTTCAGCCCGAGCACCGCTGCCGCCTCGATGTCGAACGTCTCCTGCGCCAAGCGCAGCGCCTGGACCGCATCGAAGGGCTTGACCTGAGGCTGCTCAGGGGAAGTGGCTTGCGCGTGCCGGGGAACCATGGCGCGATTCTATAGAGCCGTGCGCCGTTCCCTTGTTAGCATGCCCCCATGACCGCGCTCGAACTCACGCTGCTGTACCTGCTCGCCGCGGTGCTGGGCGTGGTGGCCTGCCGCATGCTCAAGCTGCCTGCCATGCTGGGGTACCTGGTGGTGGGCGTGCTGATCGGCCCGAACGCGCTGGCCCTGGCCGAAAACTCCGCCGCGGTGCGCCATCTGGCCGAGTTCGGCGTGGTGTTCCTGATGTTCGTGATCGGCCTGGAATTCAATCTGCACAAGCTGCGGGCCATGCGGGCGCACGTGTTCGGGCTGGGCCTGTTCCAGGTGCTCCTCACCATCGCGCTGGCGACCCTGGGCTCCCTGTTCCTGGCCGCGCTGGCGCCCACCCTGTGGCGAATGGAATGGCGCTCCGCCGTCGCGCTGTCTGGCGCCGTGGCGATGAGCAGCACGGCCATCGTGGTCAAGCTGCTGGCCGAGCGGCTGGAACTCGAAAGCGAGCATGGCAAGCGGGTCATCGGCGTGTTGCTGTTCCAGGACCTGGCGGTCGTGCCTTTGCTGGTGCTGATTCCGGCATTGGGCAGCCCGCCTGAGACCCTGTTCAAGGCGCTGGCGGTGGCCAGCGTCAAGGCCGCCGTCCTGATCACGCTGCTGCTGATGGGCGGGCAACGCGTGATGCGCTGGTGGCTGACGCTGGTGGCGCGGCGCAAGAGCGAAGAGCTGTTCGTGCTGAACCTGCTGCTGGTCACCCTGGGCCTGGCCTGGCTCACCGAGCTGGCGGGGCTGTCGCTGGCCCTGGGCGCCTTCATCGCCGGCATGCTGATTTCGGAAACCGAATTCAAGCATCAGGTGGAGACCGACATCCGTCCCTTCCACGACGTGCTGCTGGGCCTGTTCTTCATCACCATCGGCATGATCCTGGACTGGCGCATGGTGCTGGACCGCTGGGGCATGGTGCTGGTCCTGCTGACGCTGCCGGTGCTGTTCAAGCTGCTGCTGGTGATGGTGCTGACACGGATGCTGGGGGCTTCGACGGGGGTGTCGCTGCGCACCGGCCTGTACCTGGCGCAGGCCGGCGAATTCGGCTTCGTGCTGCTGACCCTGGCCCAGCAGAACCATCTGGTTGCGCCCGATCTGCTCAACCCCATCCTGGCCAGCATGGTGCTGTCGATGCTGGCCACGCCCTTCATCATCATGTACGCCAACACCATCGTCATGAAGCTGGTGGCCAGCGAGTGGATGCAGCAATCCTTGCAGATGACCACCATCGCCCGCCGGTCCATCAATGCCAACCGCCACGTGCTCATCTGCGGCTATGGCCGCAGCGGCCAGAACCTGGCTCGCATCCTGGAGCGCGAGAGCATTCCGTATATCGCGCTGGACCTGGATCCGGACCGGGTGCGCCAGGCCACCGCGGCCGGCGAGTCCGTGGTGTTCGGCGACGCCGCGCGGCTGCAGGCCCTGGTGGCCGCCGGCCTGGCGCGCGCCAGCGCCGTGGTGGTGACCTACCTGGATGTGCCGGGGGCGCTCAAGGTGCTGGCCAACACGCGCGGCCACGCGCCCCAGGTTCCGGTGATCGTTCGCACCCAGGATGACCATGAGCTGGAAGCGCTGCAGGCAGCGGGCGCCACCGAGGTGGTGCCCGAGGCCCTGGAAGGCTCGCTGATGCTGGCCAGCCATGCGCTGGCCCTGGTGGGCGTGCCGATGCGCCGCGTCATCCGGATCGTGCAGGACCAGCGCGACGCGCGCTACAGCCTGCTGCGCGGCTATTTCCATGGCGCCGACGACGACACCGCGGACGAGCTGGAAAACGAACGGCTGTCCACGGTCACCCTGCCGTCCGGCGCCGGCTCGCTGGGCCGCGCGCTCAGCCAGCTGGCGCTGCCGGCGCTCGGCGTGCGCGTGGTCAGCCTGCGCCGCAGCACCGGCAAGACGCTCGACCCCGACACCGATCCGGCGCTGCAGGACGGCGACACCCTGGTGCTGTCGGGCCGCCCGGAACCACTGGCCATGGCCGAGGAAAAGCTGCTCGGCGGCAGAGCCTAGCCCCTCATCGGGGGGCGCCACGCGGAGGCGCTGCGCACGGCCACGGCGAAAACCGTGGCGGACGCCGCACTCAGTGCAGATCGCCGTACTGGCTCCCGCTGAGGGCGGGAACGCGCGTATCGGGCTCTTCGGTGTCCTCGAAACCGGTCAGCAGGGTGTAGCTTTGCGGTCCGTGCTTGCCCGCACCGTCGAACCCTCGCGCGCTGGCGCCGCGCCCGGCCTGAGCAGCCGCTGTCTGCGGCCCCGCACCGGCCATCGCGGCCGCGGCCGCTGCACTGGCCGGGCCAGCGGCGAGGGCCCGTTTGAAAGCCTCGACTTCGGCAGGCAGGATGGGTTCGTAAGTCGACAAGACTGGCGCGCCGGCCGGCACCTTGGCGCCGGCACCCGATGTCAGCGGCACCGGGCTGGCTTCGAGCGGCGCAGGACCTGAATCCAGCTCGGCGGGCTGCGGTGGGGTGGGGCCCTGAGCCGCCCGCCTCGGGTCGCCGACCGCGACATGCTCGTTCCTGCGCCAGTACACGGCGGTGACGACAATCTGGTACCGGCTCTTGGCGGACTGGGCGATCAAGGCCTCGATCTCGGCCAGCTGCAAGGTGTTGCCCCCGTAATCGGCGGCCAGGTCCACCATCACCATGAACTGGCGGCCGCGCGAATCCAGTGACAGCACCTTGAACTTGTAACTGCCGGACAACACGCCGGCGCGCACCATCGAATCGCGCACCACGGAATACAGCAGTTCGCGCTGCACCATGCGCTCCCCCTTGCGGTTGGCGGGCTGCCCGTTGACGCCCGCGTTGACGGCGCCTGTGCGCTTGCTGGCCGGACGGGTGGCCTCCATGCTGGACAGCCCGGAACTCGCGGGCGGCAGCCTGGGCACTTTCCTGGGAAACAACCAGCTGAACAAGGACATTGAATGGGCTTTCTCTCGGCGCCGGCGATCGTCGGAAGGCCGGCTGCGGTTTTTCTGTTGGGCCCCAGTGTAATTGCGGGTCCCGCGCCAGTGCCACTGTTTTATGGCAAGGCCGGCGCTGCCAGCGTTTCCTGCGTTGTCTTCAGGTAACGGGAAGGAGCGGATCGGCCTTCTTGCCGATGCCCAGATAGGTATCGATGATGCGGCGGTCATGCAGCAGTTCCTGGGCCGAGCCGTTCAGCGCCACGGCGCCCATTTCCAGAACGTAGGCGCGGTCGGCCACCTGCAATGCGGCACGGGCGTTCTGTTCCACCAGGAGCACCGACACGCCGAGCTGGCGCAACGACGCCACCACCTGCAGCACCTCGCGCACGATCAGCGGTGCCAGCCCCAGGGACGGCTCGTCGAGCATCAGCAGTCGCGGCTTGGCCATCAGCGCGCGGCCTATGGCCAGCATCTGCCGCTCGCCGCCGGAAAGCGTCTGCGCCAGCTGCGCCCGCCGCTCTTCCAGTCGCGGAAACACGGCGAATACCTCCTGCATGCGCTGGGCCTGATCGCGTTGGCCCTTGCGCCAGCGCCAGAAACCGCCCAGCAGGAGGTTGTCTTCCACCGACATTTCGCCGAACAGCTCGCGCCGCTCGGGCACCAGCGCCACGCCGCGCGCCACCATGGCCTCCACCGTGGGCCTGGCAATGGTCACCCCATCCAGCGTCAGCGTGCCGCGGCAACGCAGCAAGCCCATCGCGGCGCAAAGCAGGGTGGATTTGCCGGCGCCGTTGGGACCGATCACGGTGACGATCTCGCCCTGGTGAACGCAGAGTTCGACGCCATGCACAGCCTGCACCTCGCCGTAGGAAACGCAGAAGTCGCGCAGTTGCAGCAGCGGCGCGCTCATTGGGCAACCTCGATCGGTGCGTCGGCGCCGCCCAGATAGGCGTCCAGCACGCGCGGATCGGCCTGTACCTGGGCCGGCGTGCCGTGCGCGATCACGGTGCCGAATTCCATCACCGTCACACGGTCGGCCAGGTTCATCACGAATTCCATGTCGTGCTCAACCACCAGGATGCCCAGGCCCTGGGTGCGCAACTGCGCCAGCAATTGGGCCAGCGCCACTTTTTCCAGATGCCGCAAGCCGGCCGCCGGCTCGTCGAGCAGCAACAGCGCCGGCTGACCGGCCAGCGCGCGCGCAATTTCGATGGCCCGCTGCTGGCCCAGCGAGAGCGAGCCCGCGCGCGCATCCACATGGGCGCCGAGCTGGCAACGCTCGATTTGCCGGCGCGCCTGCGCCAGCAGCGTGGCTTCTTCAGCCCGGTCCAGCCGCAGCATGGAGGCCAGCCAGCCGCGCCGTCCGCGCCGGTGCGCGCCCAGCGCCACGTTGTCGAGCACGCTGCGCTGCCCCAGCAGCCGCACATGCTGGAAGGTGCGCCCCAGCCCGAGGGCGGCATAGTCGCGCGAAGGCCGGCCCGTCATGTCTTTTCCCATGACCCGGACCGCGCCCGAGTTGGGGTCGATGACGCCCGAGATCATGTTGAAGAAGGTGGTCTTGCCCGCCCCGTTGGGACCGATCAGCGCGTGCACCTCGCCCGCCTTGACGTCGATGTTCACCGCATTGACTGCCAGCAGCCCGCCAAAATGCTTGCTCGCGTCGCTGGCCTGCAGCAACACCTGGCCCGCCGGCGGCAGTTGCGGCTCGGGCAAGGCGATCGCCTGACGCACCGGCCGGGCATCGGTGCGCAGGAAACGGCGGGAGACACGCGCCAGCGTGGGCCACAGCCCGTCGGCAAAGCGGTGCAGCACCACCAGCATCAGCAGGCCGAAGACGATCACTTCGAAGTTGCCGCTGCTGCCCAGCAGTTGCGGCAGCACGTCCTGCAGCTGCGACTTGAGCAGAGTGATCAGCGCCGCGCCGAGCACGGCGCCCCACAGATGGCCGGCGCCGCCCACCACGGCCATGAACAGGAATTCGATGCCGATGTTGAGGTTGAAGGGCGTGGGGTTCACGAAGCGCTGCAGATGCGCATAGAACCATCCGGACAGCGCCGCCATGAGCGCCGCCAGCACGAACACCTTGACGCGATAGGCCGCCGTGTCCACGCCCATGGATTCGGCCATGAGGCGGCCGCCCTTGAGCGCGCGAATGGCGCGGCCTTCGCGCGAGTCGAGCAGGTTGTGCAGCGCCCACAGCACCAGCAGGAGCATGGCCCAGATCACCGGGCCGAGCGCGCGCGGCGCGGCCAGCGACAGCCCGCCCACGACCAGCGGCGGCAGGCCGCCGGTGCCGGTCTGGCCGCCCAGGACTTCAAGGTTGCCGAACAGGAAGTAAAGACTCAGGCCCCAGGCAATGGTGCACAGCGGCAGGTAGTGGCCCGACAGCTTGAGCGTGATGGCGCCCAGGCCCCAGGCCACGGCCGCCGCCAGCACCAGCCCCAGCAGCAAGCCCAGCCAGGGCAACCAGAGCGGGTCCAGCCGGCCGCCCAGCGCGGCGGCCAGGGCCGGCGAGGTGCAGACCCAGGCCGTGGCATAGGCGCCGACGCCCACGAACGCGGCTTGGCCGAACGAGGTCATCCCGCCGACGCCCGTGAGCATCACCAGGCCGGCCGCCACCATCGAATACAGACCGATGTAGCACAGCAGCGTGATGGTGAATTCAGGCAGCCACGCCCACGCCAGCGCCAACGCCAGCACCGACAGCAGCGTCAGCCGGCGCGGCGTCATTCTTCGTCTTCTTCCACGTGCAGGCTGTTCATCGACCGCCACCACAGCACCGGGATGATCAGGGTGAACACCAGCACCTCCTTGTAGGCACTGGCCCAGAAGGAGGAAAAGGATTCGAGCTGGCCCACCAGCAGCGCGCCGGCCAGCGCCAGCGGGTAGCTGACCATCCCGCCGATGATGGCGGCGACGAAGCCCTTCAGCCCGATCAGGAAACCGGTGTCGTAATACACCGTGGTCAGCGGCCCGATGAGCAGCCCCGACACCGCGCCGATCAGGCCGGCCAGGGCAAAGCTCAGGTCACCCGACAGCTCGGTCGGAATGCCCATCAGGCGCGCGCCCACGCGGTTCATGGCGGTTGCGCGCAGCGCCTTGCCCACCATGGAGCGCCCGAAAAAGCGGAACAGCGCGATCACCAGCACCAGCGTCACCCCCACGACCACCAGCGATTGGCCGGTGACCGCCACGCCGCCCAGGTTCAGGCGCAGGTCGGAAAAAGCCGGCGTGCGCGAACCTTCGGCGCCGAAGAACAGCAAGCCCAGTCCGACCAGCACGCCGTGCAGGGCGACCGACACGATCAACAGCATCAGCACGGTGGCGTCGGCCAGCGGCCGGTACGCCAGGCGGTACAACAGCGGCCCGAGCGGCGCCACCACCAGCAGGGTGGTGAGGGCCTGCAACGCCAGCGAACCCGGCCGCAGCCACACCATGGCGCCGGCCAGCGCCGGAAACAGCACGGTCCAGACCAGGGTCGCGGCCCAGTCCACCGCGGTGCCGCGCCGATGCCGCCACGCTTCCACCAGCAAGGTGACCGCCGCCAGGCCCAGCAACAGCCACAGGGTGCGCGGCACGCCGCCGCCGTTCAGCACGGCCATGGACAGGGCGGCAAACGCGACCAGTTCGCCTTGCGGAATGAAGATGACCCGCGTAACCGAAAACACCAGTACCAGCGCCAGGCCCATCAAGCCATAGATAGCACCATTGACAATGCCGTCCTGACCTAGCAGCAGGGCGATCTGAACATCCATGATCGATACCGGTTGGGCCCCCGCGCAGGGCATCTGACTAAAGGCGGGGCGCCCATGCGGGCGCCCCTTGCGCTTTCAGGGCAGCGCCAGCGCCGCCCGGAGGCATCGACATTCAGGGCGTGTATTTCCAGGCGCCGTTTTCAATCTTGACCATCACCCGTGCGTTATGGTCCAGGCCCAGATGGTCGGTCTTGGTCATCGTGAAAATGCCGTGCGCGCCCGCCATGCCCTTGACCTGCTCGATCGCATCACGCAGCGCGGCCCGGAATTCCGGCGTGCCCGGCTTGGCTTTCTTCAGCGCGACCGGCACGGCGGCAGCCAACAGGTGACCCGCATCCCAGGCGTGGCCGCCGAAGGTCGACACGCTGCCCTTCCCGTACGCGGTCTCGTAGGCCGCGATGTACGCCAACGCGGATTTCTTCACGGGATTGCTGTCGGGCAACTGCGCCGCCACCAGCACCGGCCCGGCCGGCAGGATCGTGCCCTCTACATCCTTGCCGCCGACGCGCAGGAAGTCGGCATTGGCAATGCCGTGGGTCTGATAGATCTTGCCTGCATAGCCGCGTTCCTTCAGCGTCTTCTGCGGCAGCGCCGCGGGCGTTCCGGAACCGGCGATCAATACGGCATCCGGCTTGGCGGCCATGATCTTGAGCACCTGACCGGTCACCGAGGTGTCGGTGCGGGAATAGCGCTCATTTGCGACGATCTGCAGGTTCTTGGCGGCGGCCGCCTTGCTGAATTCCTGGTACCAGCCCTCGCCATAGGCATCCGAAAAGCCGACGAAGCCCACCGTCTTCACGCCGTTGGCGGCCATGTGGTCCACGATCGCCTGCGACATCATGCTGTCGTTCTGCGGTGTCTTGAAGACCCAGGCTTTCTTCGCGTCCATCGGCTCGACGATCTTTGCGGAGGCCGCCATCGAGATCATGGGCGTCTTGGCTTCCGACACCACGTCGATCATGGCCAGCGAGTTGGGCGTGACCGTCGAGCCCAGGATGACGTCGACCTTGTCCTCGGTGATGAGCTTGCGGGTGTTGGTCACGGCAGCGGTCGTATCCGACGCGTCGTCGAGCACGATGTAGTTGATCTTCTGGCCGGCGATGGTCTTGGGCAGCAGCGCGATCGTGTTCTTCTCGGGAATGCCCAGCGACGCGGCCGGGCCGGTGGCCGACAGCGTGACACCGACGTTGATGTCGGCCAGCGCCAGACCGCTGGCCAGCAGTGCTGCCGCGAATACGACGGATTTGAGCAGTTTCATGATGAGTCTCCTGTGTGATTGGATACGCGCAATACCAGCAACAAAATACCTGAATTGCGGCGCGGGCCGCATGCGGGCTTACCCGGCGCCCGGTCCCTGCGCCGCCCCGGCCTACAAACCGGCTTGATCCAGGTCAATGTCCGGCACGACGCTCCCTTCGCCTCGCTGCCCGGAAAGACCCTGTCGAGACCACGCTATTTGCCGATGCAGAAACTCGAGAAGATCACGCCCAGCAGATCGTCCGACGTGAACTCGCCGGTTATTTCGCTGAGCGCGTTCTGCCCCAGGCGCAGCTCTTCGGCCACCAGCTCCAGCGACTGGGCACCGGCCGCCAGCTGGTCCGCTGCCGCCGCCAGGTGGGCCTCGACCCGGCGCAGCGCCTGGACATGGCGCTCCCGTGCGATGTAGACGCCTTCGGGCGCCGACTGCCAGCCCGCGACTTGCAGGAGCCGCTGCCGCAGCGCGTCCAGGCCGGCGCCGGTCTTGGCCGAGAGGGCGACGCTGCCGCCGGCAAGCGCCGCGCGGGGCGTGGCGTCGGGCATGACGGCATCGAGTTTGTTCCAGACTTCGATGACCGGCACGGTCTGGTGCAACTTGTCGGCGAGCGATCGCGCAATGGATGCATCGCCGGCCTGGTAGCCGTCTTCCTGCCAGCGCGTCAGGTCGTGCAGGAACAGCACCGCGTCGGCGTTTTCGATCTGGCCCCAGGCCCGCTCGATGCCGATCATCTCGACATGGTCCTGGCTGTCGCGCAAGCCGGCCGTGTCGATCACGTGCAGCGGCACGCCTTCGATCTGGATGGTCTGGCTCACCACGTCGCGCGTCGTACCGGGCACCGGCGTCACGATCGCCAGCTCGGCACCGGCCAGCGCATTGAGCAGCGAGCTCTTGCCCGCGTTGGGCTGTCCGGCGAGCACCACCTTGATGCCCTCGCGCAGCAGCGCCCCCTGGCGCGCCCGCTGCAGCACGCGCACCAGGGTCTGGCGCAGCCGCTCGAGCTGGCCCTGCGCGTCCGCCTGTTGCAGGAAATCGATCTCCTCGTCGGGGAAGTCCAGCGTGGCTTCGACCAGCATGCGCAGGTGCACCAGCGCTTCGCGCAAGGCATGGACCTCGCCCGAGAACTCGCCGGACAGCGAACGGCTGGCGCTGCGGGCGGCCGCCTCGGTGCTGGCGTCGATCAGGTCGGCGATGGCCTCGGCCTGCGCCAGGTCGATCTTGTCGTTCAGGAAGGCGCGCTCGGTGAATTCGCCCGGTTGCGCCAGCCGCAAGCCGGCAAGGCGCGGCGCGCCGGTGGCCGGATCGGCCTGCGCTCCCGCCTCCAGGCAGCGCGCCAGCAACAGCTGCAGCACGACCGGCCCGCCATGGGCCTGCAGCTCCAGCACGTCCTCGCCGGTATAGGAATGCGGCGCCGGGAAGTGGATCGCCAGGCCCTGGTCGATGGTGCTGCCGTCGGCGGCGCGAAACGGAAGCAAGGTGGCTTCGCGGGGCTTGAGCGCGCGGCCGCCGATGGCCTGGATCAGCGGCGCGAGCGACGGGCCGGACACCCGCACGATGCCCACCGCGCCGCGCCCGGGGGCGGTGGCAATGGCGGCGATGGGGTCGTTGTGGCGCGCGAGCATTCCATATTGTCCCCTCCCCCATTGGGGGAGGGTCAGGGTGGGGGCTCCTGGTGCGCCCGCCCTCACCCCTGCCCTCTCCCGGAGGGAGAGGGGTTATACGGTCTATCTGAACTTCGGCAGATGGAACTGCGGCGGCACGCCCATGCGTTTGTTGATCAGCCATTGCTGGGCGATCGACAACACGTTGTTGGTGATCCAGTACAGCACCAGGCCGGCCGGGAAAAAGAAGAACATCACACTGAAGGCCAGCGGCATGAACCACATCAGCTTGGCCTGCATCGGGTCCGGCGGCGCGGGATTGAGCGCCGTCTGCAGCAAGGTCGTGAGGGTCATCACCAGCGGCAGGATGAAGTACGGATCGGGCGCGGCCAGATCGTGGATCCAGCCGACCCACGGTGCGCCGCGCATCTCGACGCTGGACAACAGCACCCAATACAGCGCGATGAACACCGGAATCTGGACCATGATCGGGAAGCAGCCGCCCATGGGGTTGACCTTTTCCTCGCGATAGATCTTCATCATCTCCTGCTGCATCTGCTGCGGGTTGTCCTTGAGGCGCTCGCGCATCGCCATGACCTTGGGATTGATGGCCTTCATCTTGGCCATGCTTTCGTAGCCCTTGGCCTGCAGCCAGTAGAACGCGATCTTGATCGTCAGAACCAGCGCCATGATGGACCAGCCCCAGTTGAGCAGGAAACGGTGCAGCTGGGTCAGCAGCCAGTACAGCGGCTTGGACAGGATGGTGAGCCAGCCGTAGTCCTTGACCAGGTCCAGGCCGGGAGCGATCGTCTCGAGCAGCTTTTCCACCTGCGGACCGGCAAAGAATTTCGCTTCCACGGTCTTGGTGGCGCCCGGTGCAATGGCGCCGAGCGGATCGATCATCCCGACCGCGTACAAGTTGGTGTCGACCTTGCGCACGAACAGTTCGCGCTTGACGCCGTCCGGCAGAATCCAGGCGCTGGCGAAGTAGTGCTGCACCATGGCCACGTAGCCGTTGCTCGATTCCTTGTCGATATCGGCCTTGCCCTTGTCGATGTCCTTGAAGTCGACCTTGTGGAATTTCTTGGCTTCGGTGTACGCCGCCGGGCCGGTGAAGGTCGAATAGAAAGATGGCATGTTCTGGAAGCACAGAGGCCCGCTCGGACATGTCAACTGCAGCAGCTTGGGTGCGGGAATATGTGTGACGACGGGATTGCCGTCGCGCACGATCTGCAGGTAGAGCTGCGGCGACACCGGTGCGGGCCCGACGTTGATGACTTCATTGCGCACCGACGCGTCATAGGCGCCGCGTTTGAAGGTATAGGTCTTGACCAGCTTGACGCCGCCCTGCGCCGGCGACTCGAACCGGACCGTCAGATCGTTGGCACCGTCCTTCAGTTCGCGGTCGCCGCTGAACGTCATCACCGTCTTGTGATTGGGGAAGTCCCCGCCGATCAGGCCCGATTCGGCCACGTATTTATGGCCCGGCACGTCGTCGAGCAGCACGAAGTCGCCGACCATGTTGTCGCCGGCCTGCGTCAGGAACTCGGTGCGCACCAGCGACCCGCCCACGGTGTCGAAGGTCAGGCGCAGCAGGTCGGTGGTGACGGTGATCTTCTCGCCGGCGGCCACTGGAGCCGGGCCCACGGGGACGCTGCCGGGCGGAACCGCGCCGGCGACCGTGGTGGCGGGCGCAGGCGTGGCGGTTACCGTGCCGGCCGGCACGCTGGAGGCGCCTGCCGGGGCGCTGGCGGTGGCGGCCGGCTTGTGGCTGGACGGGAAGAACGTGGCGCTCTTGCCGTTATAGACCTGCCACTGGTCCCACAGCAGCACCATGGAAAAGCCAAAGATCACCCACAGGATGGTGCGGCGAATGTCATTCATGAAGACTTCTTCTTGGATAAGGGTGAGATCAGGTGAGTCAGCCAGCCCGGCGCCTGCAGGTCGTCGGGCACGGGGTCATGCCCGCCCTCGCACCAGGGATGGCAGCGCACCAGGCGGGTGAGAGTCACATAGGTTCCGGCACCGGCGCCATGGCGCTCCAGCGCCTGCAGCGAATAGGCCGAACAGCTGGGAGTGAAGCGGCAGCTCGAACCCAGCCAGGGACTGAGCAGGAGCCGATAGCCCTTGACCAGGGCGATCAGGGCGGCGCGGATCATGGCGTGGCCCGGGCAAACAGCTCTTGCAGTTCCGCGCGCACGGCCCGCTTGAGCACATCGGATGTGGCGCTGATGAACCGGGCGCGGTCGAACCCGGCGCGCAGCCGCACCACATGGGCTGCCGCCGGCATTTCCGATTCGATGGACTGGCTCACGGCGTAGATCTGGCGTTTGATGGTGTTTCGGGTGACGGCCCGCTTGGCCCAGCGCTTGGGAATCAGGGCGCCGATCCAGGGCTCGCGCACAGCAAACAGGGCCTTGGGTCCTGCCGACCCAGGCCCTGTGACCGGAATTGGAAGGAGTCCTTCGGACGCGGGTCGCGAGGACTCAGGCCCTGTGATGGGCGCCTGGGGCGCATCGAGCTCACGGCGGTGCAATGCGAAGTGCGCAGTGCGGGAAACCGTGGTGCCCGCCATGACGGCCTCGAACTGTGCCCGAGTCTTCAGCCGCTGCACTGGATGGCGCCGGGTGGGCTGGCCAGCGATGCGCCGGCTCAGACCGCCAGGCGCTTGCGCCCCTTGGCGCGGCGTGCGTTGATGACGGCGCGGCCGCCACGGGTCTTCATGCGGACCAGGAAGCCGTGGGTGCGTGCGCGGCGCACTTTGGAGGGTTGGTAGGTGCGTTTCATGTTTGGTGCTCAGGGAAACCCATGATTATCGCGGAAATTCCCAATAGCGGCAAGGACATACGCGGGCAAGACCCCGCGCGCCAGTGTCGCGCGGACCTCTTCCATTGGCAGTCCGCAGCCCTGCTCGGCAGCTCCCCTCATGGCGAAAACGTCTTTGTGGATAACGCCTTGATAAACTAGAATGTACGGCTTACCAGAATGACAATATCCACAGAGGCGACAGCCACCAATGAGTGAGGGGCAACACAACAGTCTGGCGGCTCACGCCAGCCATGGCGCGGGCGACAGCCTGTGGCAAGCGTGCATCGACCAGCTGGCCCAGGAACTCCCGGAACAGCAGTACAACACCTGGATCAAGCCGCTGGTGGCGCAGGTCTCGGACGACCTGTCGAAGGTCACTGTGTACGTGGCCAACCGCTTCAAGCTCGACTGGGTGCGGGCCCAGTATGCGGGCCGCATCGGGAACCTGCTGGAGAAGCTTTATGGCCAGCCGGTGCACGTGGAGTTAGCGCTTGCTCTTAGAGAAGTCGGTGCCAGGACATATTCGACACCATCCTCTTCCGAGATGGGGCGAGCGCCGGAGCCGGTCGAGATCAGCGACGAGAGCGCCAACGCCGCGTTCAAGAACCGCCTCAACACGGCACTGACTTTCGACACCCTGGTCGAGGGCACGGCCAACCGCATGGCCCGGGCCGCCGCGATGCACGTCTCGGGCATGCCGGGCCAGCTTTACAACCCGCTTTTCATCTACGGCGGGGTCGGCCTGGGCAAAACCCATTTGATGCACGCGGTGGGCAACAAGCTGCTGGCCGACCGGCCCGGCAGCAAAGTTCTCTACATCCATGCCGAGCAATTCGTTTCGGATGTGGTTAAGGCCTACCAGCGCAAGACTTTCGACGAATTCAAGGAGCGCTACCACTCGCTCGATCTGCTGCTGATCGACGACGTCCAGTTCTTCGCCAACAAGGACCGCACCCAGGAGGAGTTCTTCAACGCCTTCGAGGCGCTGCTGGCCAAGAAATCCCACATCGTGATGACCAGCGACACCTATCCCAAGGGCCTGGCCGACATCCACGAGAGGCTGGTTTCCCGCTTCGATTCCGGCCTGACGGTGGCGATCGAGCCGCCCGAACTCGAGATGCGCGTGGCCATCCTGATCAACAAGGCCCGCGCCGAAAGCGCCGAGATGCCCGAGGAAGTGGCCTTCTTCGTGGCCAAGAACGTGCGCTCCAACGTGCGCGAACTCGAAGGCGCGCTGCGCAAGATCCTGGCCTATTCGCGCTTCAACCAGAAGGAAATCTCGATCCAGCTGGCCCGCGAGGCGCTGCGCGACCTGCTGTCGATCCAGAACCGCCAGATTTCGGTGGAAAACATCCAGAAGACGGTGGCCGACTACTACAAGATCAAGGTCGCCGACATGTACTCCAAGAAGCGGCCGGCCTCGATCGCCCGTCCGCGCCAGATCGCGATGTACCTGGCCAAGGAACTGACCCAGAAGAGCCTGCCCGAGATCGGCGAGCTGTTCGGTGGTCGCGACCACACCACGGTGCTGCACGCGGTGCGCAAGATCGGCGGCGAGCGCCAGCAGATGACCGAGTTGAACCAGCAGCTGCACGTGCTGGAACAGACGCTGAAGGGATGACCGTGGCCATAGCTAGCAAGCCTGGGGACAGTTCCGGCATAACTCATGGGTTATCCACAGCGGCAGGCGAAAACCAAAAGTTGTTCATGCCGGCGCGACACCACGGAAGCACACCTGACCACAGTGTTTTTATTTGGCCAAGTGCTTGATAAAAAAGGCGAAAATGGCGGTTGTCCACAGCGGGACCGCTCCCTTATCTAGCTACTACTAATCTAAATTAAAGAATATTAAAGAGAAGAGGTTGAAGACATGATCGTCCTGAAGGCAACGCAAGACAAGGTGCTCTCGGTTCTGCAATCGGTTGCGGGCATCGTGGAACGCAGGCACACCCTGCCGATCCTGGCCAACGTGCTGATTCGCAAGACCGGCGGCTCGCTGCAGTTGACCACCAGCGACCTCGAAATCCAGATCCGCACCACCGCCGACCTCGACGGCGACGCCGGCAGCTTCACCACCACCGTTGGCGCGCGCAAGCTCATCGACATCCTGCGCACCATGCCGACCGACCAGACGGTGAGCCTGGAGTCGAGCCAGAACAAGCTGGTGCTCAAGGGCGGCAAGAGCCGCTTCACGCTGCAGACGCTGCCGGCCGAGGACTTCCCGCTGGTGCAGGAAGCGGCGAGCTTCGGGCCGGTGTTCAGCGTGCCGCAAAAGACCCTGAAGGACCTGTTGAACCAGGTTTCGTTCGCGATGGCGGTGCACGACATCCGCTACTACCTCAACGGCATCCTGTTCGTCGCCGAGGGCAAGCAATTAAGTTTGGTCGCCACCGACGGCCACCGCTTGGCTTTTGCCAATGCGACCCTGGATGTAGAAGTACCGCGGCAAGAAGTGATCCTGCCGCGCAAGACGGTGCTGGAGATGCAGCGCCTGCTGTCGGACGCCGAAGGCGCGATCGAGATGCAGTTCGCCAGCAACCAGGCCAAGTTCAGCTTCGGTGGCATGGAGTTCGTCACCAAGCTGGTCGAAGGCAAGTTCCCCGACTACAACCGCGTCATTCCCAAGAACCACAAGAACAGCGTGACACTGGGCCGCGTTCCGCTGCTGGCCAGCCTGCAGCGCACCGCCATCCTGACCAGCGAGAAGTTCAAGGGCGTGCGCCTGAACATCGAGCCGGGCACCTTGCGGGTGGCTTCCAACAATGCCGAGCAGGAAGAAGCGGTGGACGAGCTCGACATCGACTACGGCGGCGACGCCATCGAGATCGGCTTCAACGTCACATACCTGATCGACGCGCTGTCCAACATGGACCAGGAGATGGTGAAGATGGAACTGGCCGATTCCAACAGCTCGGCGCTGTTCACGATTCCCGAGAATTCCACCTTCAAATACGTGGTGATGCCGATGAGGATCTGAACGGAGGATAACGCGGCCTGAAGGCCGCGTCCTTCTGTCCAACCCGCCGTCCAAGGCGGGTTTGGTCCTTCAAGAGTTTGAGAAATTCAAGATTTCCTGGAAAACGAAGTTGTCTATGCCCGATGAAAACAAGCCCAGCGGTGCCGTGCATGTAGGCGCCGGTGGTGAGGAAAGTTCCAATTACCAGCCGAATATCGATGCCCACCAGGCCGGCGCCAGCGCCGCCTATGGCGAGGCCTCGATCCAGATCCTGGAAGGCCTGGAAGCGGTGCGCAAACGCCCCGGCATGTACATCGGCGACACCTCCGACGGCACCGGCCTGCACCACCTGGTGTTCGAGGTGGTGGACAACTCGATCGACGAGGCACTGGCCGGCCATTGCGACGACATCATGGTGACGATCCACAGCGACAACTCGGTGAGCGTGGTGGACAACGGCCGGGGCATTCCGACCGGCATCAAGATGGACGACAAGCACGAGCCCAAGCGCTCGGCCGCCGAGATCGCCCTGACCGAACTGCACGCCGGCGGCAAGTTCAACCAGAACGCCTACAAGGTCTCGGGCGGCCTGCACGGCGTGGGCGTGAGCTGCGTCAACGCGCTGTCCAAGATGCTGCGCCTGACCGTGCGCCGCGAAGGCAAGCAGCATGTGCTGGAGTTCAGCCGCGGCTTCGTGCAAAACCGGATCCTCCAGAAGATCGACGGGGTCGAGGTGTCGCCGATGCAGGTGCTTGGGGAAACGGACAAGCGCGGCACCGAGGTGCACTTCCTGCCCGACACCGACATCTTCAAGGAAAACGCCGATTTCCATTACGAGATCCTGTCCAAGCGGTTGCGCGAGCTCTCCTTCCTGAACAACGGCGTGCGCATCCGGCTGCTGGACGAGCGTACCGGCAAGGAAGACGACTTCTCCGGCGCCGGCGGTGTCAAGGGCTTCGTGGCCTTCATCAACAAGGGCAAGCAGGTGCTGCACCCCAACGTGTTCCACGCCATCGGCGACCGCCAGAGCGACCAGAACACCAACATCGGCGTCGAAGTGGCGATGCAGTGGAACAGCGGCTACAACGAGCAGGTCCTCTGTTTCACCAACAACATCCCGCAACGCGACGGCGGCACCCACCTCACGGGCCTGCGCGCGGCGATGACGCGCGTCATCAACAAGTACATCGACGACACCGAGCTGGCCAAGAAGGCCAAGGTCGAAATCACCGGTGACGACATGCGCGAAGGCCTGACCTGCGTGCTGAGCGTGAAGGTGCCCGAGCCCAAGTTCTCGAGCCAGACCAAGGACAAGCTGGTGTCCAGCGAAGTGCGCGGCCCGATCGAAGACGTGATCGCGCGCATGCTGGGCGACTACCTGCAGGAGCGTCCCAACGACGCCAAGATCATCGTCGGCAAGATCATCGAGGCGGCTCGCGCGCGGGAGGCAGCGCGCAAGGCGCGTGAAATGACCCGCCGCAAGGGCGTGCTCGACGGCATGGGCCTGCCGGGCAAGCTGGCCGACTGCCAGGAGAAAGACCCGGCGCTGTGCGAGATCTACATCGTCGAGGGCGACTCGGCCGGCGGCAGTGCCAAGCAGGGCCGCGACCGCAAGTTCCAGGCCATCCTGCCGCTGCGCGGCAAGATCCTGAACGTGGAGAAGGCGCGCTACGAGAAGCTGCTGACCAGCAACGAAATCCTGACGCTGATCACGGCGCTGGGAACGGGCATCGGCAAGCCCAGCGACGGCACTGGGAACGGCGCCACCGCCGGCGCCGACGACTTCAACGTGGCCAAGCTGCGCTACCACCGCATCATCATCATGACCGACGCCGACGTGGACGGCGCGCACATCCGCACGCTGCTGCTGACGTTTTTCTACCGCCAGATGACCGAGCTGGTGGAGCGCGGCCACATCTACATCGCGCAGCCGCCGCTGTACAAGGTGAAGGCCGGCAAGGAAGAGCTGTACCTGAAGGACGGCGGCGAGCTCGACAAGTTCCTGCTGCGCATCGCCATGAACGGCGCCAGCGTCATCACGGGAACGGACCCTGACGGTTCCGTGCCGGCGGCGAATGTGCTGGCCGGCGAAACCCTGGCCGAACTGGCGCGCAAGCACCAGGTGGCCGAAGCCGTGATCAACCGGCTGTCGGGCTTCATGGACGCGGAAGCGCTGCGCGCGATTGCCGACGGCGTGAGCCTGAACCTGGACACCGTTTTCGACGCTGAAGCTTCGGCGGTGGCGCTGCAGGAAAAGCTGCAGGAACTGGACAAGGCCAGCAACGCCGCCCCGGCCGAAGTGGCCGGCGAGTTCGACGTGCGCACCGACAAGCCGGTGCTGCGCATCAGCCGGCGCCACCACGGCAACGTCAAGAGCAGCGTGATCACGCAGGACTTTGTGCACGGCGCCGACTACGCCGCGCTGGCAGAAGCTGCAAATACCTTCCGCGGCCTGCTGCACGAAGGCGCCAAGGTGATCCGCGGCGAAGGCGAGCGGCAGAAGGAAGAAAAGGTCACCGACTTCCGCCAGGCCATGCGCTGGCTGATCGCCCAAGCCGAAAACGCCACCGCGCGCCAGCGCTACAAGGGCCTGGGCGAGATGAATCCCCAGCAGCTGTGGGAAACCACGATGGACCCCACCGTGCGCCGCCTGCTACGCGTGCAGATCGACGACGCGATCGAGGCCGACCGCGTGTTCACGATGCTGATGGGCGACGATGTCGAACCGCGGCGGGAGTTCATCGAGACGAATGCATTGCGGGCGGCGAATATTGATGTGTGAGCCGAACTTGAGGTGAGCACAACACTTTCATAGCACTTCAAACCGATGCGGTATTGGTGGGTCAATCAGAACCAGACGTACCGACATGAGGTGCAAGGTGGCTATCTATGGTCACCTAAAACCAAATCAAACGGCGGTCTGAACCCGTTTTACGAGTTCATGCGGGAGGTTTCGCCGGGGGACATCATATTTTCCTTTTGCGATACCAAGATTCCTGCAATTGGAATCGCTTTATCGAATGCGCACGAAGCGCCTAAGCCGTTGGAATTCGGGCGAGTCGGACCCAACTGGGACCTTATCGGTTGGCGCGTCGACGTTCGATTTCTCGTGCTGCGGAACCAAATTCGACCCGTCGAGCACATGGGCCGGCTGAGGCCGTACCTTCCTCGCCGGTATGCGCCACTACGAGAAAGCGGCGCGGGCCAACAAAGCATCTATCTAACCGAAGTCAGTGAGCTGTTCGCGACGCAACTCGTCGACCTGATCGGAACGGAGGCCCGCGGCATTACCCAAACTTGGAATGCATCCGAGTCCAGCGAGAACGTGGCATTAGTCGGGCAAGCGCAGTGGGAAGAACATCAGATTGAAGAACTGAAATCCGATCGACGCATCGGTGAGACAGAGAGGCAAGCTATTGTCCTTGCGCGACGTGGACAGGGCCTTTTCAGAGCTCGCGTTGCGATGATCGAGCGGCGCTGTCGGGTAACGGGTGCGACAAATCCAGAATACCTACGAGCAAGTCATACGAAGCCGTGGCGCGACGCAAGCAATGACGAGCGGCTTGATGGCGAAAATGGCTTCCTGTTGACCCCTGACGTTGACCTCCTCTTTGATCGTGGATTCATTTCGTTTGAAAACAGCGGAAAGGTCTTGATTTCGCCCGTCGCGGATTTGACGTCAATGGAGAAGATGGGAATTTCGCCGCAGCTGCTTGCCAACGTGGGCACCTTTTCAGAAGGCCAAAGACGGTACTTGGACTTCCATCGGGACAGCGTCTTCTTGGAGGCGAAGGTTCGACGACCGACATAAGTGGGCGTTCGGCGACGGTCTTCCGCAACGCTACTTATGCGCATGCTTCCCATCCTTATGCCCAGTCGGCCCACCGGCGTTGCTCTTGCCGGGTTTTTCCACCTTGCGCCCCAGCGCCGAGGTGCGCCCTGACGCCGGCCGGTGATACAGCGTGCGCAGTTCGTCCTTGGCTTTCTCGAGCCGGTTCCGGTCCTCTTCTGGCAGCTGCGCGCCGGCGCGGTTGATGTAGAACGTCAGCATCGACATCGCCGAGCGATAGGGGTCGCTCTTGCGCCGGTCGCTGTGCTCGGCCGAGGCCTTGAGCGAGCGGGCGATCTTCTTCGGGTCCTTCTGCTTGAAGACGCCCGCCTCCAGGTCGAGCGCATC
The DNA here is from genome assembly GCA_002427815.1 of Ramlibacter tataouinensis. Taxonomy (GTDB): domain Bacteria; phylum Pseudomonadota; class Gammaproteobacteria; order Burkholderiales; family Burkholderiaceae_C; genus Ramlibacter; species Ramlibacter tataouinensis_A. Next base: position 11,752 of record DIZF01000088.1, on the reverse strand, counting down.
GCTGGTTTCGGTCACGTGCTGCGACCACTTCTTCGGGCTGCGGGCCATGTGAATCTCCTTTCGCTGTCGCCAATCATCGCGCCGCTTCTGCCTGTCCTGTGCAGGACGGCGCCGCATTCGCGCGCACCTGTGCGATAGCTACGGACGGGCGGGCGTCACATAATGAACCCCCTCTCTTCTTCCTGCTGTCATGAACAAGAACATCAGCCTCGCCCTCGCCGCCCTGGCCGCTGCCGCGCTGGCCGGCTGCAGCCTCCTGCCTGTCGCCGAGACGCGCACGGTTCAGATCGAGCGCACGGGCTGGGGCATTCCGCACATCACGGCTTCGACCTACGAGGGACTGGCCTACGGAACGGCCTACGCCTATGCCCAGGACAACGTGTGCCTGCTGGCGCAGCAACTCGTGACGGTGCGCGGCGAGCGGTCGCAGTACTTCGGCCCCACGGCCACCGGCCTGCTGGGCCTGCGCACCCTGCCCAACGCACAGATCGACCTGTTCATCCGCAGCCACATGGACGACGCGGCGCTGGCCCGCGCCGACGCCACCACGCTGGGCCCCGCGGCGCAGGCCGCGCTGCGCGGTTATGTGGCCGGCTACAACCGCTACCTGCAGGACACGGGCCCGGCGCGCCTGCCGGCCGAGTGCCGGGGCGCAGCCTGGGTGACACCGATGACGGCTGGCGACATGGCGCGCCTGACCGAGCAGTCGATGGTGGTGGGCGGCGTGGCCGCATTCGCCGACGCGATTCTGGCGGCGGCGCCGCCGAAGACCACCGGCAGCGCCACACCGGCGGCCGTGACGTCGCAGCAGGCTGCCGCCGAACTGGCGCGCTACGGCATGGGGCAGCGGGGTGACGAGGGCGGCGAGCTGGGATCGAACGGCTGGGCGTTCGGACGCAACGCGACACCCGACGGCACCGGCGTGCTGCTGGGCAATCCGCACTTTCCGTGGATCGGCAGCAACCGCTTCTGGCAGCTGCACCTCACCATCCCCGGCGCCCTGGACGTGATGGGCGCCACCACGGCTGGCAGCCCGGTGGTGACCATCGGCTTCAACCGCGACGTGGCCTGGACCCACACGGTGTCCACCGGCAAGGGCTTCACGTTGTACGAGCTGACGCTGGACCCGGCCGACCCGACCACCTACCTGGTGGATGGCAAGCGCAGGAAAATGGTGGCGCGGACCATTTCCCTGCCCGCAACCGCGGGGGCGGCCCCGATTCAGCACACGGTGTACAGCACCCAGTGGGGGCCCGTGCTGGCGATCCCGCGCGCCGGGCTCGGATGGTCGGCCACCACGGCGTATGCGATCGCCGACGCCAATACGCTGAACGTGCGCGCGCTCGAAGCCTGGATGCAGATGAACGGCGCCCGCAGCGTCGAAGACCTGCGCGCCGCCATGGGCAAGCAGGGCATCCCTGCGCTCAACACCATCGCCGCCGACCGCGCCGGCCATGCGATGTACGCCGACGTTTCGGTGGTGCCCGATGTGTCGGCCGACATGCTCAAGCGCTGCGCGCCTTCGCCGCGTGCGGCTGCGTTGTTCCCCGCAGCTGGGCTGCCGGTGCTCAACGGCTCACGCGCCGACTGCGTCTGGCGCAACGATGCCGCCGCCGCGGTGCCGGGGCTCATTCCGGCTGGGCGCATGCCGGTGTTGATCACGCCCGAGTGGGTGCAGAACAGCAACGACAGCTTCTGGCTGAGCAACCCGGCCCTGGGGTCGCCGGCCGGAATCTCGCCGCTGGTGGGCCTGACCGGCACGCCGCAACGGCTGCGCACGCGCAGCGCGCTGATGGCGATCGGGGCGCGGCTGGCCGGCACCGACGGCCTGCCCGGCAACAAGATGGGCGTGAACGAGGTGCGTGGCGTGATCCTGGCCGACCACAATCTGGCCGGCTGGCTGGTGATGAGCGACCTGGTGGCGGCCTGCAACGCCGGCGACGCCAACCTCACATCCGAGCAGCGCGAAGGCTGCGGGGCGCTGGCCCAATGGGATCGCACCAGCAATGCCTCATCCAGGGGGGCGCCGCTGTTCCGCGAATTCTGGCGCAAGGCCAAGGACATTCCCAATGTGTGGCGCGTCCCGTTCAGTGCGGCCAAACCGGTTGAGACGCCGGCCGGCCTGAACATGGCGGATGCCACGGTGAATGCGGCGGTGTTCAAGTCGCTGGCCGAGGCGGTAGCCATCGTCAAGGGCGCGGGCTATCCGGTGGACGTGGCGCTGGGCCAGGCCCAGTGGCGCGACGTGCGCGGCGAGCGCGTGGCGATTCACGGCGGCGACGAGTTCGAGGGCGTGCTCAACAAGGTCGAGTCGCAGGGCCAGCCCCAGCTCGAAGCGGGCGGCTACCGGATCAACTACGGCAGCAGCTACATCCAGGCGGTGACGTTCGATGCGCGCGGCCCGGTGGCCTATGGCCTGCTCACCTACGGTCAGAGCAGCAGCGCGCAATCGCCGTTTGCCTATGACCAGTTGCCGCTGTTCTCGGCCAAGCTGTGGGTGCCGCTGCCGTTCCAGCCCGAGGACGTGAAGGCGCAGCGCGTGGGCGCGCCGCTGGTGCTGATCTACTGAGCCTCGCGGCCCATAATGCCGCACATCGCTCAAGGAGTTCGGCATGGGTATTCTGATTTTCGGTCTGGTTCTGTTCCTCGGCGTGCATTCCGTCCGCATCTTTGCCGACGGCTGGCGCAGCGCGACGATCGCCCGGATCGGCGCCATGCCCTGGAAAGGCATCTACTCGGTTGCCTCCATCGTCGGCTTCATCGTCCTGGTCTGGGGTTTCCGGATGGCGCGCGCCGACACGCTGGTGCTGTGGTCGCCGCCGGTGTGGACGCGGCATGTGGCGGCCCTGTTGATGATGGTGTCCTTCGTCCTGCTGGCGGCGGCTTACGTGCCGCACAACTCCCTGAAAGCCAGGCTGCATCACCCGATGGTGCTCGGCGTCAAGACCTGGGCGCTGGCGCACCTGATGGCCAACGGCGTCGCCGCCGACGTCGTGCTGTTCGGCGCCTTCCTCATCTGGGCGGTGCTCAGCTACCGGGCCGCGCGCCAGCGGGACCGCGCCGCCAGCACCGTGTACCCGCCGGGTAACGCCACAGGGACCGCGATCACGGTGGCGGTGGGCCTGGTGGCCGGGTTGGTGTTCGCCTTCTTCCTGCACGGACCACTGATCGGCGTGCGGCCGTTCGGTTGAGCGCAAAACGGTCTGCTCCTGGTATTTTAAGTACCATGAAAAAGGAAAGTGACACTTTCGAATTTCATGGTGTTCTGGCACAATGCCGATGATGATTCCACGCCCCATCCTCGAGCAGTCCGTCCGCACGGCGCTGGGCCGGTCGCGGGCCGTGGCCTTGAACGGACCAAGGCAGTCCGGCAAGAGTACGCTGGCGCAGCGCTTCCTCGCGCGCCAGTCGCCCAACTACTTCGATCTCGAAGACCGGGGGCATGTGGCGCGGCTGGCCGAGCCGCAGGAAACGCTCGGCGCGCTGCAGGGACTTGTCGTGATCGATGAGGTCCAGTTGCAGCCGGCCCTCTTTCCCACCCTGCGCGTCCTGCTCGATCGCTCCAATGCGCCCGGCCAGTACCTGCTGCTCGGCAGCGCCTCGCCGGCCCTGTTGCGCCAGGCGGGGGAGTCTTTGCTGGGGCGGGTGGAGACAGTGGAGGTGACCGGCTTCAACTTGCAGGAGGCCTGGGGGGCGCAGGGTATCGAGAGGACCGTGACCGACCGGCTGTGGCTGCGCGGGGGGTTTCCCCGCGCCTACCTGGCGGAGAGCGACGACGACAGCGCGGCCTGGCGCAACAACGCAATCAACGATCACGTGAGCGTGGATCTGCCGCAGTTCGGCGTCAATATCGCCGCGCCTTCGATGCTGCGCTTCTGGACCATGCTGGCCCATTTTCATGGCCAGATCTGGAACGCCGCCCATCCCGCGCAGTCGCTCGGCGTGTCGGAGCCGACGGTACGGAAGTACCTGGATACGCTGACCCAGACGCTGATGGTGCGGCAACTGCAGCCCTGGCACGAAAATCTCCGCAAGCGGCAGGTGAAGTCGCCGAAAATCTACTTTCGCGATACTGGCCTGCTGCACACACTGATGGGAGTCAAGACTTTGCCCGAACTGGTGACACATCCGCGTGCCGGCGCGAGCTGGGAGGGCTTCGCGCTGGAACAAGTGCTGCGTGTCGCCCAGCCGGAGCAGGCTTATTTCTGGGCCACTCACCAGGGCGCGGAGCTTGATTTGCTGATGTTCAAGGGCCAGCAACGCGTGGGCGTGGAGTTCAAACGTGCCGACATCCCCAAGGTGACGCCGTCGATGCGTATCGCCATGCAGGATCTGAAGCTCGACGCGCTATACGTCGTGTATCCGGGCCTGCATCGGTTCAGGCTGGCGGATGGCATCGAGGCCGTGCCGCCGTGGGCCATGCTGCCCGCCACCGGAGCTGCGCAATGAAAGTCCACGTCCTGCGCCTGTCGCCCGGCGACGACCTGCGTGCCGTGCTGGAGGCCACGTTCACCGAACTCGCACGCACGCACGGAATCGCCGCCGCCTGCATCGTGTCGGCAGTGGGCAGCCTGTCGTGCGCGGTGCTGCGCTACGCGGCCCGATCCGACAGCAGCGAAATGGACGGGCCGCTGGAGCTGCTCATGCTCACCGGAACGCTCAGCCCCGACGGCGCCCACCTGCATGCCAGCGTGGCCGATGCCCAGGGCGTGGTCAAGGGCGGTCACCTGATGCCCGGCTGCATCGTGCGCACCACGGTGGAAGTGGTGATCGCGCTGTTGCCGGGCTGGGAATTCCGGCGCGAGCTGGATGAGGCCACTGGATACAAGGAGCTGACAGCGCGGCCCTCACCCCAGCCCTCTCCCGAGGGGAGCGGGAGCGAAGAGTGACCGCCGTCGCCGTCATCGACTTCGAGACCACCGGCCTGTCGCCGGCGATGGGCGACCGCGCCACCGAAGTCGCCATCGTGCTGCTGGAGGGCGACCGGGTGGTCGATCGCTTCCAGAGCCTGATGAACGCCGGCGTGCGCATCTCGGCGTTCATCGAGGCCTACACCGGCATCAGCAACGAAATGATCGCCGTCGCGCCGACAGCGGCCCAGGTGATGGCGCAAGCGAACCGGTTCGTGGCCGGCCGGCCGATGGTGGCGCACAACGCGTCGTTCGATCGCCGGTTCTGGCTGGCGGAGCTCGATCGGCTGGGCCAGCCGGCGCATCAGCCCTTCGCCTGCACGCTGTTGCTGTCGCGGCGGCTGTATCCGCATGCGCCCAATCACAAGCTGGGCTCGTTGGCGGCGTTTCATGCGCTGCCGACTTCGGGCCGGGCGCACCGGGCGCTGGCCGATGCCGAAACGGCGGCGGCCCTGCTGGGGCGAATCCGCGATGACCTGCGCTTGCGCTTCGGTGTGGCCGAGCCCCGGCATGCGCTGTTGATGAAGCTGCAGGCCTGCACCCGCAAGGGCTTGCCGCGGGCCATCCAGCAGCACCTGGCCGCTACCTGATCAGGCCGAGTCTCGCAGCGCCGGCGCCTGCAGGTCGGCGAAGTCGAAGTAGCGCGGCAGGCCCAGTTCGGAACCGCGGGGGCGATAGGTGCCGTCGGGTTGCTTCACGAACAGCTGCTTGCCTGCCAGAAGGCGGCGCAACACGGGCTCGAACTGGCCCAGTGTTCCGGGGGTCAGCCAGGCCGCGACGACGCTGCCGGCATCGAACGAATCTTGAACGTACTGCATGTCACTCCGGTACCACAAATGCGGGCTCCCTGGCCTGCCGTCCTCTCGGGACGTTGAGGCGGATTGTGAGCGGCGCGCAAGCTGCAGACCACTGTCCGGACAACAAAACCGCGTTTAGCCGGTTCGCCGTTACCACTGTGTTGTATGAAAGCAAAAATGGGCCCGTTCCCCGCACCGGTTCAGGGCTGGATCTGCAGTGCAGGACAGGTTGCCGGGGGATCGCGCGCCTGGGGTTACAGTCCCTTGCATGAAATCGCTCTGGGTCCGCTCTCTGTTGCTGCTTCTCGCCGGGGCCCTGTTCTTCGGCGCCATCGCTCTGGTAGCGACCTGGGCGCCGGACCAGCCGGTGGACGAACTCAAGAGCCGCTGGGCCAAGCCGCCTTCACGCTTCATCGAAGTGAACGGGATGCAGGTGCATCTGCGCGACGAAGGCCCGCACGACGACCCGGCGCCGATTGTGCTGCTGCACGGCACTTCGGCCAGCCTGCATACCTGGCAAGGCTGGGCGGTGGCCCTGCGCGACCAGCGCCGGGTGATCCGCTTCGACCTGCCGGGCTTCGGCTTGACCGGCCCCAGCCGCGACAACGACTATTCGCTCGCGGCCGATGTGCTGTTTGTGCGCGCGGTGATGGACAAGCTGGGCGTGCAGCGCTTCGTGCTGGCGGGCAATTCACTGGGCGGGTTGATCGCCTGGACGGTCGCGGCCCGGATGTCCGAACGCGTCGACCGCCTGATCCTGGTGGACGCCGCCGGCTACCCGCCCCAGTCATTGACGACGCCCCAGGTGGTTCCCCTGGCCTTTCGCATTGCGCGCATGCCGTGGCTGCGCCGGCTGGCCAGCAACACGCTGCCGCGCGGCCTGGTCGAAAACAGCCTGCGCCAGCTCTATGGCGATCCGGCCAAGGTCACGCCCGATCTGGTCGACCTGTATTCGGACATCACCCGGCGCCAGGGCAACCGGGACGCGCTGGGCCGCCGCATGGACCAGGCCAAGGCCGCCGACCTGAGCCTCCTCAAGAAGATCAAGGCACCCACGCTGATCCTGTGGGGCGGCCGCGACCGGCTGCTGCCGCCGGAACTGGCGCATCGTTTCGAGCACGACATCCCCGGGGCCAAGCTGGTGGTGTTCGACAACCTGGGGCACGTTCCCCAGGAGGAAGATCCGGAACGGACGGTGGCCGCGGTCAGGCGCTTCCTGGGACTTTGAAGCCCCAGCTGCGCGTCGTCAGCACTTTTTCGAGCTGGCGCAGCATCGCGCTCCAGCCGCGGCGCGTGCGGTCGGCATACGACGCCGCGTCCTCGTCCTCACCCAGGTCGTGCGTGAGCATCAGTTCGCATCCAGCGCCCGACGGCACGATTTCGACGGTCACGCGCGAGGTGGCGCTCGCATAGGGCTCGACGCAGAAGTCGAAGACGAGCTGGCGCGGCCGGTCGATCTCGACATACACGCCGCGGTGCTGCGCCTCGAAAAAGCTCTCGTCGCCGTCGGGATTGGGGCGCCGATCGGTTACGGTGAAGCCGCCGCCGACCCGCGGGTCGATCTCGCAATGCATGATGTTGCCCGTGCGGGTGGCGAACAGGAAACGCGCGGCCTGGGACGGCGTCAGCCAGGCATCAAAAACGCGTTCGGGGGGGAGGTTGTAACTGTGCGATTCATGCACGAAGACGGATCCGGCCATGCTTTGTTTATCGCCCGTGGCCGGGAGTGTGTCAAGCCCTTGCTACACGTCACGCACGGTTACTTGCGATCGGGCAATTCGATCTTCACTTCCAGCACTTCGAGGTTGTCCTGACGCTCCAGATTGACCTTGATGTCCTGCGGATCGATCTTGACGTAACGCGAAATGACGGCCACCAGGTCGCGCTGCAGGGCCGGCAGGTAGTCGGGCTGGACCGAGTTGCGGCCGCTGCGCTCGTGCGCCAGGATGATCTGCAGCCGCTCCTTGGCGACGCTGGCGGTCTTCTTCTTTTCGCCCAGCAGGAAGGAAAGGAATGAACCCATGCGTCACTTGCCTCCGAACAAACGCTTCAGGAAGCCACCCTTTTGCGCGTCGATGAAGCGCATGGGTTTCTCCTGGCCCAGGAAGCGGTCGACCACGTCCTTGTACGCTTCGGAGACGTCGCTGCCCTTCATGTGCACGGCCGGCGTGCCCTGATTCGACGCCTGCAGCACCGATTCGCTCTCCGGGATCACGCCGATCAGCTTGATGCGCAGGATGTCCTTGATGTCCTCCAGCGAGAGCATCTGGCCCTGGTCGACCCGGCCGGGGTTGTAGCGCGTAATCAGAAGGTGCTCCTTCACCGGCTCCTTGCCTTCGATGGCGCGCCGGGTCTTGCTGGCCAGCATGCCCAGGATGCGGTCGGAGTCGCGCACCGACGAGACTTCCGGATTGGTGACCACCAGCGCTTCGTCGGCGAAATGCATGGCCATCAGCGCGCCGGTCTCGATGCCGGCGGGCGAGTCGCACACGATGAACTCGAAGCCCATCGCATCCAGGTCCTTCAGCACCTTCTCGACCCCCTCCTTGTTCAGGGCTTCCTTGTCGCGGGTCTGCGAGGCTGCCAGCACGAACAGGTTGTCGCACTGCTTGTCCTTGATCAGCGCCTGGTTGAGGTTGGCCTCGCCCTGGATCACGTTGATCAGGTCGTACACCACGCGCCGTTCGCAGCCCATGATCAGGTCGAGGTTGCGCAGGCCGACGTCGAAATCGATCACGGCGGTCTTGTGCCCGGCCAGGGCCAGGCCCGCGGCGAAGCTGGCGCTGGTGGTGGTCTTGCCGACCCCGCCCTTGCCGGAGGTCACGACGATGATTCTTGCCATGGGTGCATTTCCTTGGGTTTCATTGGAGAGGGTCCATCACCAGCTTGCCCTGGGCGCCGCCGACAAGGCGGACCTGAGTGGGCTTGGACAGCACGTCGGCGGGCAGCGGCACTTCACTGGTGCGGTACACGCCGGCGATGGAGATGAGTTCGGGCTCGAGGCAGAGCGACAGGATGCGCGCCTCGGTGTTGCCGCGGGCGCCGGCGATGGCGCGGCCGCGCAGCGGGGCATACACGTGGATGTGGCCGTCGGCGATGACTTCGGCCCCGGGATTGACCATGCTGAGCACCACCAGGTCGCGGCCCCGCGCATACACCTGCTGGCCCGAGCGCATCGGCTTGTCGATGACCAGCGCGGTGGCGGGTACGTTGTCCGCCACCGCTGCCGGCGCCGGTGGTTTGCTGGCCCGTTGCGGGGCGGGCGCTGGCGCCACGGCGTCGGAGGCAGCGGCCAGGCCCGCTGCCAGCGCGGCGGCCGTTTGCGCGGGGCTGCCGCCGCGCACGGCCACCGGCAGCACCCGGTAGCTGTGCAGCAGGTCCAGCAAGGCCGGGAAGTCGATCACCGCTTCACCCTGGGCCTGCAACGGCGAGAGATCGAGCACCAGCGGGTCGTTGTCGAAGAAATCGGGAGCGTCGCCGAAGCGGGCCGTCATTTCCGCCGCCAGCGCCCGCAGGTCGGCCGTCTTGAGCAGCAGCGAGACCAGGGGCAGGATCGCGCTCTTGATCTCGAACGTGGCAGGGGCGCGTCCTGCGAGGGCAACGGTCATTGAAGTGTGGTGTGGGCCGCAAGGCCAGGTCAAAAGGCGGCGAATCTTAACAGCCGTACGCCGGCGGTGTCCTGCAGATTCTGTTGCCAAATGCATGGGCGGATTGCCGGCGATACCGCGGCAGAGCACGTTGCGCCGTTCACGCATCGGTTCAGGGGAGATCGGGAGCCGCGGCGGCGCTGGAGACTGAAGGGGTATACAGTCCCCCATGCAAGACACAAAACTGACCAACGTCGTGCGCGCCTATTTCGGCGCCTACGAAACCGAAAACCGCGAAGTGGTGGAGGCACTGCTGGCGGACGATTTCAGCTTCACCAGCCCCAACGACGATGCGATCGACAAGGCCACCTATTTCGAGCGCTGCTGGCCCAATCGCGATCCGAGCCACAACCAGCGCATCGAGAACATCGTGGTGGAAGGGGGCAACGCCTTCGTCACCTACCGCTGCTCCACTGCCAACGGCAAGTCGTTCCGCAACACCGAATTCCTGACCTTCAGCGGCGAGCGCATCGCCAGCGTGAACGTGTACTTCGGCGCGGCCTACCAGGACGGCGTGTTCGTCTGAGCAGGCCAGCGCCACGCGCTGATCGAGCGATTCGCCCCCGTCCCTGATCGGTCGATCGCACGAAATGCGATATGTTCGAGGTCATGACGACCGCCGAATCCGGGATATTCCCGTGCGCCGCACCCCGCAATCCCAGGCCTTCATGGCGTGCCCACCTGATGCTGGCGTGCGCGGGCCTGTTGGCAACCAGTGTTCAGGCGGCCGACCCGCTGCCGCGAGGTGTGTTCGTGGAGGGCGGGGTGGCCGAGCATTGGGCCGGCCCCGATACCGCCACCGCCGGCCTCATCTGGCCCTGGAGTTGGCGGCGTGATTGGGGCGGCGGCGAAGCGACTGCCCTGACCGAAGTGTTCCTGAGCCACTGGAGCGCCCGCGGCAACGGCGGACGCCAGGCCTTTACCCAGGTGGGTGTGCTGCCGCTGCTGCGCTACGGCTTCGACCACGGCCGCTCGCCCTGGTTCCTGGAAGCAGGTATCGGCGTGTCACTGATGGACCCGCTGTACCGGACGCCGCTCAAGCAATTCAGTTCTTCCTTCAATTTCGACGACGTCATCGGCGTCGGCCGCAGTTTCGGCGAACGGCGCGGCCGGGAACTGGGTCTGCGCCTGAGCCACGTGTCCAACGGCGGCATCCGCAGGCCCAACCCCGGCGAAAACCTGCTGCAGTTGCGTTACGCGGTGATGTTCTGACGCTTACTTGCGCCGCGGGTCCCGCAGCCCGCGATCGGGTGCACTGAGCTTGCCGGCCCGCAGTTCGCGCACCGCGCCGGCGACCGACCGTGCGACGTTGCGCACCTCCTCTTGCACAGCCGTGTCGGCATCGAGCGCGTCATGGCTGAGCGCATAGGGCTGGAAATAGCCGACGTACCGGTCCAGGCGAGACCGCGCACCGGCGTCGACCAGGCCCATCCAGTCCAGCCAGTCGCACAGCGCCCGCCGCACACCTTCGATGCCGGCCACGTCGCCATGCACCACCACGCCATAGGTGCGCCCGGCCAGGTGCTTGGGATAGTCCCAGCCGTTGAGTTCCAGCGCCTTCGCCTCGTCGGGTTTCTTGCCGTGCGTGCTGGTGGGGTCGGGGTTGCCGCCATCGGCGCACACCAGGCGGTCCATCATCAGCTTGAGCGGGCTGGGCGCCTGGTACCAATACACCGGCGTCAGCAGGATGATGCCGTGCGAGCGCATCCACATCTCGTAGATCTCGCTCATCCAGTCGCCGGTCTGGCGTTCGGCATGGTTGGGATAGCAGCTGCAAGGCCAGTGACACAGCGGCATGGCCGTGGACACGCAGCCCTTGCAGGGATGGATGTGCCGGTCGTAGTCCGACGTGAGGAGGCTCAAGTCCAGCAGGTCCACCTCGATCCCGTCGGCTTGCAGGACTTCGCGCGCCAGCTGCACGAGGCGGAAGGTTTTCGAAATCTCACCGGGGCAGGTGCCGTCGTTGCGCGCTGAACCGCACACGAGCAGCACGCGCGAGGGAGTGCCCGGCTGGGCCCAGGCTTGCTGCGCCGCGATCAGCCTGTCGCGCGTCTCGCGCCACTCCACCGACAGCTCATAGTCGGGATCGGCGAACCCGGCGCCGGCCTTGTGGGTGACGGGGGCCTTGCGGCCTTCGCGATAGGCATCCCAGGCGATCTCTTCCAGCCGCGCGAGGGAAGCGCTTTCGGCCTGGTACGCCGGGTCGAAGAACGCTTGCATGAAGCGCTGGCGAAATGCATCGCGCTGTAGTTTCGGTGGCGCCTGGCCTTTGCGAACTGTGACCATGCGAGCAGTTTACGGCGTTCACGCCGATTGCGGTGGCTGAGCCGTGAGCCTCGCGTCACCCATGAAAAAAGCCTGTGCCGCATGGCACAGGCTTTTCTTTTGGTGCGCCCGG
>DIZF01000036.1 GCA_002427815.1 Ramlibacter tataouinensis | reverse complement strand
GACGACGCGCGCCGTCCCCATCGGGAGGTTGAGCACGACGATCTCGGCGTCGTCGAGGTGGTAGTCGAGCTTGGGGTTCACGTCTTCGACGACCAGGGCCGCGTAGGTGCGGTAGCCCAGCAGCGCGGCGACGACTTCGGAAAGGTGGGAACGCTTGACGGTCAAGCCTTGCGCAGCAAGCGCTTGGAAGGCCGTATAGGCGGCCGAACGTACATAGTTGCTCATCGGAATACTCCAATAACTGTTCGAGCGCTGGACGTTTTGTCGCTATCGAACAGCCGGTATTCCGGATGGTTGAAGGCGAGGGTACTTCGAGGAGATTGCCAATGGCCTTTTTCAAGCTGTCCAGAGCTTAGGCGGGCGCCTGGCGGTGATTTTACTCTCAGAGCGAACGCGCCACAGGCATACAAAGTTCGCAATCGCTGCCGCGCTCGAACAAAAACCTGCTGTGCAAGCCCGTCTGGCGCGGAGCAGCCTCGGCGGATTACCTGAAAATTCGCTGAAAGTACGAAATTTGCTGCGCAGTAAATGTTGCCGATGGCCAAGGCGCTTGCCGCCATCCCCTCGGTCAACGCACTGCTGCGTATCGAACCACCGGAATTGCAACCTCGATCGGGTACGGCTCGGCTTGACGGCCCCTGCCGACCATCCGCTAGAGTCGGATGCCGCCGGACTTGGGCGTTGCGAACTGGTCGGGCTCCTTGCCGAGCGGGAAGGCGACGACGTACAGGACGCTGATCAGCATGGGCTTTGCGTCCGTCGCCACGCCCCACTTCACCTGCATCTTGCGCTCGGCATAGCGCAACGAAACGCCAAGAGCCTTCAGCGCATCAATGCGGGACTGCAGTTCGTCGTACACGTCGAACTTCATCGTCTCGGAATAGGCGTCGGCGCAGTCGCGATAATCGCGGAAGTAATCCACCAGCTCGGCGAAGGTCTCATCCGCTTCCCGACTCAGTTCGAACCCCGGCTCCGACATATCCATCATGTGCGCCTCGGCCAGTTTCGCCAACTGCTTTCCTGTCGTCAGGGGAAGCGCCGTCAGGGTGACGTGCTCGCGATCGAACTTCTCCTTCTGAGCCGTGAGTTCTTCTTCGGTCGGAATCGTGAATGGCTTGTTGAGTACGTCCACATCTTCGAACTCGAACGCAACGGCCAGCGCGCGGCGGGTGTCCAGGCTGGCGGCTTGCCCCTGCTCGACACGCTGAATGGTACGCACGTTGAGGCCGGAGATTTCGGCCAGCTGCTCTTGCGACCATTGGCGAACTTCCCGAAACAGCCTGACGCACAGGCCAAGTTCGGCGGGGGTCAGCAGGCGCGCTTGCTGGGCTTGTTCGGTCGCGTTCATTCTCGGCTCCATGGTTACTCGTTGATGAACGCAGTATGGTCAACCGCCTACTGACCGACCACGACAGCGACCCGACAGCATCCCGTCTCAGCGTCTTGGCGTCCCGCCGCCGGGCTCGCGGGCTACCTCACAAAGTGCCGCTCGACACGAGTTCCTGCATGAGACGGGGGGGCGACACCAGGCTTGTCCAGGGACCTTTCACTTGACCTCTGTCAGGGGCGTCATGCTGGCGGTGGCGAAGAATTCTCAAAGTGCGGAGTCTGCGTTGCAAGATTTTGAAGTCGCTCTGTTAGGCCGGCAATCACTGCATTGGCCTTCTCGTTGTCGAAATTATGACGGCAATGCGGACGTGGAATGACGATCCTAGATACGTCCGACAACTCGATCAAGGCGAAATTGTGCGTCCCTTCGATTCCAGAGAGGGCCGCAGCCTCTAAGCGCAACCGTTCTACGGTCCAACCGCAGTCACCACAGATCACCTGATTGACGCCCGTCATTCGAAACGCATCGGTTCTAAGGTATTTGCTTGCGATCGGGAATGCCCAGGCATTCTGGCCGGAAGGTCGCACTACCCGCTCCTTTGTTCGGCCACATCCAGGGCAACACCAATCCTCGGCCAGCCGTTCCCAAAAGCCGCGATGCGTCACGCGAGCCACGTGTTCAATGTCTCCCTTTGTCGGACTCGACTTGGGGGCAGGGTAGAGCTTGTATCGCCAAGCGCTAGGTTCACTAGCCTTGTTGGAGCGACTTTCACCGCACAACAATGGCAATGCGCCGAAGGCCTGAGCGGCCGCCGCGTAAGCATCGGCCCGATCCTTGATCGCGCGTGGTGCACTGCTGCGGTCTGCTTGCTGGAACCAGTGGGTATTTGTTGCGGCAATCTCAGCGATCCTGTCAACAATGCGCAGTCGCAAGCGGAAGGTCTCTTCCTGCTCTTTCCATATCACTGCGGCGACTTCACGATCGATCTGATGAGGCTGAGCGGGCGTTGCAAGGATGAAACGGCGCATCTCAGTCGGTGAAAAGGAAAAGTCCGCGTGTGCACTGGCCAGCCCTTTGGCAACAGCATCGGCGTTGTTGCAGTCGTTGCAAATGATCGCGTTGTCGTAGGCAGCAACCATCTGCGCCGATCGCTTCGCGAAGTGTTCCGCGATCTCGTCGGCGACAACGCGATCTTGGCTCGAAGAAATCTGCCGAAATCTTTCCAGTAGCAGATTCTGCATGTGGTCGTGATGCTCGACCAGCCGGCACATGAGCTGACCCTTCTGGTTCAATCTCGCGATTGCGGACTTTGGACGGCCACAGGCCGAGCAGGTCCAATCGCTGGGAGTCCAGGCCCACCAGGACGTCATATCCACCTCAGTGGCGCCAAACCGCGTCATCAACTCCTTCGTGAGTGGCGACATGACGCCATCGATTGGAATCGAGCCGTCTTGGATTCCACCGAGAAAGCTCGCGATGGCTTGTTCCCGAGTCAACAGTGGCGTCATATTTGGGTGCTCGTTCTTAGTAGTCCGCCTAATCGCCCTCGAGTTTGGGCGTGTAGTGCGCGAACTCGATCTGTGCGTCGTAGAGCGCGGAGAACCAGTTGGACGTGATGGGGTTGGAATTGACGGCGGGCGCGAGTGCCAGAGCCGCTGCCCGAACCGCCGGCGAATAGAAGCGCTCTTCGGCGTCCGTCAGCGCGCGCTTCTCGCCCGACACCGTGCCGGCCGTGGCGGCTCGCTTGAGGTCGTCTTTCAACGACCGATAGAGCTCCTCGACATGCGCGCGGTCTTCTCGCGGCAAGTGCCTCTTGTCGCCCAACAGGGTCATGATCGCTTCGCATCGCACGTCGAAGCTGGCCAACTTGTCCCAAATCGACTGCAGTTCGTGAGTGTCCAAGCCTTCCACCATTTCTTCTCTCAGAGATCTCTGGCCTGCCAGGCGCCGATCGAGAATCGGCAATCGTCCGGCACCTGCAGGACAGCGCGGACCGCAGCCGCTGCCGCCTCGCTCGCTTGTAGCAAGGACGCCCGAGCGGCCCCGTCCGCATCCTCTGACGCAGCAACCAGGCACAGCTGGGTTGTCCGGTCGACTCCGCCGAGGATCGCTTCCAATTCACGGGCGTACCCGGCCTCCAGCGCTAAGGCTTCGGTTTGCAAGGTGCGAGATCCAGGAGTCAAATGTCGCTTCGACGCGGTCGATGCTGCGCTGAAAGTAGGTTCTAACCTTCAATACGCCGCGCGCGCTTGAAAACAAACAAGCTGATCATTATTCAGGACCGCCTTCCGCGATGGCACTAGGTGGCCACGTAATAGCCAGCCCCTCCTGCTCGATCGCCAATGACCCAAGCGCGGCAGCCTCCTCTTCCCATTTCCAGCGACTGCAGATTCGCTGAATCTCGCCTTGGTCCGCCTTGGACAAGACTCGCTGGGCCACTGGATCGGCGGCCACCTCAGACGAAACCATGCTGTGCAAATTGAGCGTCAGGCCAGCCTCCCCGCAGCACTTCGCCAGGTGGGCCGCGATGCGAAAGCCGCCGGTGTCAATATCGCCCCAGTGATACAGCGCGCAGCGCACGGGAAGCGCTGCCAGGAGGATCCTGTACACCCTCTTCCAAGACGGGCTGGGCATTCCCCCCGTATAGACAACGATCGCGCCCGGCGGACGCTGAGCGGCCAGCTCGTGGAAGGTCGTCAGGTTCTCCACGGTCAAGATCAGTTCGGCGGATTCAATCTGCACGGCCGTGATGGCACTGGGTGCAAAGCCGACATAGGGTCTGACGGCCTGGACGGCGCGTGAGTCATAGACCAGCGTCAAGTCACCCGCGATGAGCAACGTCGGCGGAAACTTGACCAGCCCCAGTTCAGCGAACACGTCCTCCGCCTCTCGCGGTGGACCGGCGAGCTCGCCGTGGACCAGGACGTCCAGCGCGGGCCAGAGACCCTCGATCCGCTTGCTGTCGCCGAACAAACTGGCGCTAAGCCGCCGGATGGGGATGTCGTCGCCGGTCTTGGCGCTACAGACATCCACCACCTTGATTGCATCCGTCCACGACGTCGTGTCACTGATGCGCGTGCCGCGAACCATGGCACCTTTCTTCCAGCAATCAATCACCTGTGCGAGCACGCGGTATTGATTGGCGAACGGTGCGAATATGCGCTCTGCTCGCGCGATCGCGTCCCACCTCGGCACCCACTCCAGGTGCCGGGCCAGGCCATCGGCATCGCGAAGCACGATGCGCTCAACTTGCGTGTGCTCGCCCGCCCGAACGTCCCATTCAATCGTGATGGCGCCGGCGCGCTCGGCCAGCATGAGGCAGGCATTACATTGCGACTTGTCCGCGTGGCGGGCCAAGCGAAGGTACTCGGGAAACGACTCCTTGGACAGACGCAAGGACACGACGCGGACGGCACCCGGCGGCGAGTCCTGACCCGCCCTGGCCCAAGCGCTCTCGGCGCGATCGAGCAATTTTTCGAGCGCCCGGCGCGCGAGCTCCGTGCCCTGATCTGTCGCGCCGGCCGGCGGCAAGTTCACTTCGCTGCTCCGGCAGTCGCCAGTCGTTCCACCTCGGCCTCGATGAGCTGCGGTTGCAGCAGCGGAATGTCGCTCTCGAACAGCCGCCGCGCGGCTTCCTTCAGCTCGACATGTTCACAGAACACATCCGAGCCGTAACGCGCCAGGTCATAGTAGTTGTCCATCAGCGGCGTGAGCTTGCCCACGTCGCTGTCCGGGCCTGCCATCAGCAGCTGCAGGCCCAGGCTCTGGAGGAACTTAGCAGTCACATACGTGTTCTGCGCATCCATGCCGTAGAAAGCCTCATCCAAGATCATCAAGCCGGCCCCGATTCGTTTGGCGCCGGGGCGAATCCGATACGCAGTGGCAAGCGCCGCGCCTGCAATGACATAGAAGGGCACACGGTGTTCGCCGTTTGAAGCCACGCCCATGCGTTTACTCAGGACGTCCACCATCTTCCCGTCCTGAAGGATCTGCAGGTCGAAGTTGAAAAGCAGCCGGTAGTCTTCCAGCGGGTTGTTGCCCTTGTCAGCGCCGCTCTCGCTCGCCTCAAGAAGGCTCATCAGGTTCTTTTGCACCTCCTGCTGGTTGAACAAGTCCACGTTGCCGGCCTCGGGCGTGGTCATGATCAAGTCGTACAGCGCCTTGTGCGTGGGCGAGACGGTCGCCACGAATTGGTACTTCTCTCCGTTGGTGAACGCCGGGCAGGTCTGCAAAATCCCATTCAGATCGCGAATCTCCAGGCGCACACGCTGTATCGCCTCGTGCATCTTGAACTTCACGTCGGCTTGAAACGCATCTTCGGCGGCCTTACGAGCGTCCGCCGCTTGTTGTGCATATTCCATCAAGGTCGAGTCGCGCAGCTTCCTGATGTGGCCTTTGATCCAAGAATGGGCCTTGCGCCAGTCGGCGCGCTCGTCCACCAGGCCAATCGAGGCCTCATTGATGAATTCCAGGAAGCCGTTTTGCGCGTCGGCCCCCGCACGCTGGATTTGCTGCGCCCGTTGTTCCTGGCTCTGGTCCAGTTCAGCCAGGGCTGCTTGCAGCCCTTCCTTGGCCACCAGGAGCGAGAGCCGCTCGTATTCCGTCGCCACCAGTTCGTGGTCGCAGTCTTGATCGTGCGTCGCAGCTGTGAGCGCCTTCTCCAGCTCCATCAGCGCCGAGCGCTTCTGCTCGAGCGCGGGCCGCTTGTTCTCCAGCTGGGCCGCCATCGTGGCAATTTGGTTTGAATGTTCACCCGCCTTCTCGCCAGCGGCAACCGACGCCCCCCGCGCCTGGTCGACTTTTTCTTTCAGCGCCTTCAGTCGGTCTGAAACCGGCAGATTTGCCGTTTGGAGGGCGGTATCCAACTCGGCGCGATCGGCTGCATGCCTTTCGACCACGGTGGCATACGCGACCGGCGTGACTTGCTGCAGCGCAGTATTCACCTGCGCCGCGGCCGCGCCCAGCTGACGAAGGCGGCCCTCCGCCTCTTGCAATTCTCTTTTCGCGCGGCGATCCCCCTGATCAGCCTCTGCACGATCGGCACTGGTCAGCTTCACACCCAGCATCCATCGGCTCTGGTCCAGCGGCCGCATTCTGGTGGTTCCCCCACTCGCACTGAGCATGTAATCCACCGTAAGCGCCCGGGGCTCCTTGCGAAGCTGGGCAGCGCTTTCAACACACTTCATGCGCCCGAGGATCCGGCGCAGGTAGCCCAGCGCAACCGGGTCCGAGCCTTCGATCAAGGCACCCACGGTGCCTGCCTCCGGCGTGCGCCCTATGTCCTCCCTCAGGTGCTCGGGCTGCACGACCTTGACGCCGCTGATCTGTTCGCGCCGGATCAACTGGACGGCGTCGTCCTCCCGGCCGGCATCCACGACAAGCGCCAAGCGATTGGGCCCCAGGAACGTCTCGATGGCACCCTGCCAGGCCGCGTCCGTGACTCGCACGAGACTGGCAACGGTCTGGTAGCCGATTTCCGCTTGGTCAAATAAGTCTACGGCGTGGGCTACGTCGGGATCGGTGATCCTCTTTCCTTCGCCCATGGCCCGTAAGGTGGCCGCCGCGCTCCGCGCTGCCTCCTTGGCCCGCCTCTCCGCGTCCTGGGCGGTCGTCCACAACCTTTCGAGCACTGGGGCGCAATCCCGGAGCGCACCGAGCGCCCGGCTCAGATCATCCTCAGTGGCTATTCGTCCGGCCTTCGCCCACCCGTCCCACCGGGCCATCTCCGCCTTGGCCAGATCGCGCGTCAGTTCAACCCCTCGACCCTCGAGCACCACGACGATCTCCTGCAACGCGTCCCGTAGCTGCAGCGCGAGACGATCGACGT
The DNA here is from genome assembly GCA_002427815.1 of Ramlibacter tataouinensis. Taxonomy (GTDB): domain Bacteria; phylum Pseudomonadota; class Gammaproteobacteria; order Burkholderiales; family Burkholderiaceae_C; genus Ramlibacter; species Ramlibacter tataouinensis_A. The sequence goes on along the minus strand of DIZF01000036.1, from coordinate 36,438 downwards.
CCTTGCGAGCGCCGTCGATGATTCTCTGTTGCGCGCTTCGCAGCTGCGGTTGCTGCTGCTGGGCTTCTGGGTCGGCCAACAACTCGGCGAGCACCAGTTCGTAGGCCTGATTCCGGCCCCGGTGCTGCTCCTCCAGGTGCGGCAGATCCCGCCTGGCTTGCGCCAGCTGTTCCTCCAGCCCCTTCACCTCCCCATCGAGCGTAGCCACATCCTCGTCCGCCTGCTCCCGTTGAAGGGTGAGCTTCACGGCCTTCGCAACGGCGCTTTCCCGGTGCAGGCGCGCGAGCTTGCCGTAGCGCCGCTCGATGTCTTCCAGGCGACCAACTTGCGTCTTCACGTCCTCAATTTGCTGCCCAAGCCGCCTCAGCGTCTTGATATGCTGAAGCGTGCCGCGCTTGTCGATCGGGGTGGCCTCCACGAGGTACCCTCGCAGGAAATCGCCAACGCTGCTCACAGCTTTCAAGTTGATGCTGTGGCCGAAGGCACGCAAGAACTTGCGCATGTCCACGCCCTGCTGGATGTTGTGCAGCAACTCGCGAATGTAGGCTTCAGGGTGCGGCGTGATGGTCGCCTCGGCACCCGCGGCGCGAGCCTCTCGGCGCGCGTTGGCCTGAAACAGCTCCCACTCGATGGGAGCTTTGCCCCGGTCGCCCAGGTCCTCCAAATGATCCTGCAACTTGAGCGCGACGCCCGGCAGGACGTACAACCCGAGAACGCGGCAGTCCTGCACGGTAGCGTGCAGACAGATGCCGGCGCTGACGACGTCATGCTCGTCTTCGCCCTGGAAGACCAACGTGATGTATGACAGCGCCTCATCACGCTTGCGCGAGATCACGTCGCTGCCACCCTCACCCGATCGCATGGTGCCCAGCGCATAGGCGCGAATCGAGCGCGAATCCTTGTGCACAGACTGTGCATTGAAATGCAGGTGCTGGCCGTGGCCTCCAACCATAGCAATTTGCACCGCATCGACCAAGCTGGTCTTGCCGGCGCCGTTGGGGCCAATCACTCCGGTACCGCCGGCGCGGATTTGGAAGGTTTCGTACTCCCAAAGCGAAAATTGCACAACGTGCGCGGTGACGAGCGTCTTCATGAAGCCACAGCCTCCGGAGGCAGAGCCGTCGGCTCTGTAGAGATCAAACGCGCCTTGAGGTCGGCGCCAAACCTGTTGAGCGCGTACTCGCTGAGCACTTCCACGATGCCTGGCAAGATGGCAATCGCGAAGGGCTGTGGATCGCCCTCCGGGGCGTCAACCGCACGGGCCAAGCCGTGCCGGGATGCTGCTTTAAGCAAGGCTCGAAGGCTGTCGGCCCTGGCGTCGAAGTCCCGCAGGCATAGCGCCTTGTAGCTCTCCTCAAACTCTGCGATGCCAACGACGGCATCTCCATCAGCCGTCAAGTCGCCACCGGTTGCCCGCACGTGATAGAGCTGGCGCAGCGTCAACAAGAAGAGGGTCTCCTGCAGATCGATCGGGGCTTGCGCCCCGCCATCCTGGGTAACACAGCAAAATTCGTAGCGCTCGTTGAACCCCAGGCGCAGACCCATCAGTGCAACCGCCTCTTCGTACGCTTCACGGTTTGCGGAAATCAGCCGGTAGGCAACCGCATGATCCCGCTGGCGAAGGTAAAGGCATTGCTGGACAACCAGCTGGTACATGGCATTCTTGAAATCACTCTCCACATACAAACTGCCTGGAACATCGGCCAGAGCTTTCCAGTCACGCGGCATGAGCGGGCCTCCTTATGATCCGAAAGTCGGACATTTCGAACAAATTGGTACTCATCCGGCTCCCCTCCTTCATTACTACCTCAAAGTCGATCCCGCGCAGCAACGGGTTCGCCCGCAGAGCCTTGAGATCCACCTTTGAAACAACGGCCAATCGCATCAGCACCATCACGGCAACGGCGTCCTGGACGCTGACCACTGGGAGCTGGGCGGCATCAACCTCGGTACCCGGGGCGATGTGCTCATGCACGTAGCGCTTGAGCACCGCCGGACTCGTGTCGCGGTGCCTGATCATGATCTTTCGCAATGTCAATTCGGCGCGCTCTCGCGGCGTCATTTCGCGGCGCTGCATCGCACGGCGTACCGGAGCCGCAGGCGGTGCATTGGGCATGCGAAGCCGGTATTCCGCCAGCACGGGCGGTGGCGACAGCAGTCGACTGCTTATCTGGAGGCCCGATTCGGCCGCCAATGACGCACTCGCGGCGACGTCGGCCAACACCTCCTCCAGCCGCTCGGAAGCCTTGAGGCGATAGCCCATGTAGGCGAGCGCACGCTGGGTGGCGGCGTCGATCACCCTGTCCATGCGCTCCAAGAAGGTTTCCACGTCCAGCAGGCGCTGGAATCGCAGGACATCGCGCGCCAGCGCTTGCTCCGGGGTCTCCCGGCCTTCGCTTGGGAGTTCGCCGTAGCCAGCCAATAGCTTCGTTCTGGCCGGCTCCTGCGTCGCCACAAGATCAACCAATTCAATGATTTCGAAGCGAAGCATCAGCGGATGGTTTTCGGTGCGCATCTGACGAAAGTCACGCACGTACAGCTCCTCGATGTGCTCGCTGAAGAAGCGTTTGACGAAGATCGGTGTTGCCTGCTCCTGTGTGAGATCCCGGATCAGGTCTCGCACGCGTAGCGTCGTGGCATTCAGGGAGTTGATCAACCGCGAGCACAGCTGCGCGGCCGAATGAAAGCCGGCAGCCTGCCCCTTGGGATCCGCCTGCACGCTCTTAAGCTGGTTGTAGATCAGCTGGATGTTGCCGCCCACCAGTTGCGGGCCTTCCAGTGCAAACTGCTCCAGCGCCTCCAAGAACCGGCCTACGACCGGGCGCATGCTCACGAAGATCCGGACGCCAACGCGCTCCTCGATGAGCCAGCCGGTCTCCACCAGGCGTTCAAGCAACTGGTTTGCCTGGATGTTGATTGGGGTCGCGGCGGCCGCGGGGCCTTCCTCCTCCCAGCCCTGATCGAGTAGAAATCGCTCAATCTCCTTGGTAACCTGCTCGTGAAGGTAGCCTTCCGGGTAAGGCGGGACGGAGTCGGGACCGAAAAAGCGCTCTGACAATCGCAGCAGTAGGTCCCAGGCCCGGCGGCTATTCCGCCCAGTCAGCGGACCGAACAGGCCGCTGGGCAGGCGGTCGAAGAGATTCATCGTCGAAGTTATACTCTAGGCTAAATTAGCTTGCAAGCTAATTTTAGGGTAAGCTGGCACCCAGCCCCAAACTGGAAGCCTTGCTTGTGCCACACCTGACCGATCTTGAGACTGTCGTCACCTGGGAAGGGGCGATCGACAACGAACGCATTCGGCAGCTCCTAGGGGTGAAGGCCGTTTGGGCCAGCCGCCTGCTTGGCGAATTGACGAAGAAGGTCGGCCGGCGCGGCCACCGCGCAACAGCTCACGCTCCGCTGGAGTTGACGGACCTCCGCTCGACGAGGCGTTCACCCGACGAATATCTGCGAGTCGTGAGCGCTCAACTCGATCAGTCAGCCAATCATCTGGTTGAAGACGCGCGCCTTGACCTCTCGCCTGTTTCGCCCGGCATTTTCGCCACGGTGTTTCGGGCCGCCAAGGCCGGCGTCGGCATCAAAATCGTTTACCGCTCGATGACCTCGCCTAAGGGAACGGAGAGGGTTGTGTTTCCACATGCACTCGTTCGGGCGCCGCGTCGCTGGCACATGCGGGCGTGGTGCGATCAGCGGCAGGACTACCGCGACTTCACCCTGGGGCGAATTGCCGCCGCGGAACGTCTGGACACACCCAGTGTTCACGGGCAGGCCAATGACACAAAGTGGAATCGCATGCTGGAACTGGTAGTCGTCGCCCACCCTGCCCTGACTATTGAGCAGCAGGACATGATCGGCCATGAATACTTCCCAGGCGCCAAGGCGCTGCGTGTGCGCGTGCGAGAGTGCTTGGCCGCCTATGCGGTCCAGGATCTACGCTTGGCGCTCGATCCCGCCAAGCACACGCCGCCGGATTATCAACTGCTAGTGAACAATGCGGCGAAGCTGCCGCCGCTGTTCGCAACGGAAGCTCCGGCGTGAATGCAGGCTCTCACATGCCGTGCTCTTAGTGCCGCCAAGGCAGTCGGCGGAGCCATGAGAAAGCCGTCGCAAATTACCCTCGATAAGAGATATTTATCGCGGGTATACCGCCCTGCCCCACTCGGCACGCCGGCGAGCGCGTGCACGCAGCGGGCGCCGGTAGCCGCCTGCACGTCGCCGTCGCCACGCGCAACGGGCACAGCGTCGACTGCCATTTCGGCCATGCGGAATCCTTCGCGATCTTCGGTCTTCAGCGGTGCCACTTCCCACTTTGCCAGAACAAAGGCACACAGTGTTTCTTCGGCGCGATTTGCGGCAGTGGGCCGATTACTACGCTCATACCTGAATTGGAAACGACTCCTGACCCTGTCCCGGGAGCGCGTCGCCAGGCAGAGGAGCCCGCGGGCGAGTTCATCGTGGCCGCCGCTTCTCCTTCTGATGCGGGAACCCCGCGGGCGGCGGCGCAAGCCTCGCCCGGATGAGCTTGTCGAGCGTGTCGATAAAACGCCGCTTCATGTCGACGGCGTCGGTCGCGCCGCGCAGCCGCATGAAGGTCGGGAGCGAGACGTGGAAATTGGTCACCGCGCCGATGATGACCATGAGTGTCATCTCTGCATCGACCTTGTCCGCGGATAGCGACGCGGTCGCCCGCTCCGACAGCTCCAGCGCTTCCTGAACAAAGCCCGCCAGCGGCCATTGGTGCGCTTCGCCGAGGCGGCGAGGAACCTCCATCATTTCACGCTGCACGATCTGGAGGAATTCAGGGTTCTGGTCCGACCAGGACATCATTCGGTCGGCAAATTCGCACATCATGTCCGCACCTTCGTGCGACTTGATGTCGCTGGCCACACCGGACAAGCTGCCGGAGATTCGGCTCAGCACCAAGGCATAGAGCTTGCGCTTGGAGCCGCCGTGATGAAGCACGGACGAGCTGGCCACGCCGAGCGCCGAGCCAAGATCCCGGATGGAGGTGCCGGCGTAGCCGTGCTGGGCGAACAAGCGCTGCGCGGCCGCCAGCAGGCGCTCGCGCGTGTCTTGGCTCTCGGCCACGGATCGGCGGCCCGGCCGCCGTTTGGTAGGTTCGGTTCGTATCATGGGTTCTCCCCCGTAAGCTATCTGCACCGATCGGGCATTGCCGCGCCGTGTGCGGGTGCAGCTGTGCGGACAGCGCACGCCACGGTGCATTCAAGGGCACGGTGATCGTCTTCGGTACGCGGCCGCGTGCCTTGCGCCGAGCGAGCCTCATCCTCCGCCCGTGATTATGCAAGCAGGCCGCGCGGCGCCCGACCCAAGTCACCGGTCTGGCAGCCGAAGCTGCCCGTTATGCATCCGGCCTGGCCGCATGAAGCATGAACGCCGCGGCACCGGTAGCGATGCACGAGCCCTCATCGTTGTGCAGCGCCATTTGTACGTTCGCGACCCGCCTGCCCAGCCGGGTGACCGCGGCGCTGGCGATGAACGATTTGCCGCGCCCCGGCTTGAGGTAATCGACCCTGAGATCGAGGGTCGAGATGCGTGCGAATTGCCGCAACTGCGCCATCGCCGTCGATTGCGGATCCTCATGCTTCATCTTCCGCAGCACGGCAAGGCCTGCGACGGTGTCGAGCGCGGACGCGATCACGCCGCCATGCAGCATGCCGTGCGAAAAGTTGCGGATCATCTCTTCGCGCATCGCGAGCGCCATCTCCGGGCGCTCCGGGTCGAGCGATCTCAGCTTGGAGCCGAGCAGGCGGCAGAAGGGAACGCGGTCTTCCATGACTTGCCGCAGGGCAACCTGGAACTCGGAGGGATTTGACGGGGTTGGCATCATCGGTCGTTGATGCAGTCATCAGGTCCGCTCGCCCGGATGTGCTTCGCGACAAGATCCGGTGGCAGCGCCTCGGGTCATCGTTGGGGTGGATGTTCAAGGAACCGGCGGCCCCTTCGATTCAGCGCGGAATAGCGCATCGCTGAGCTCGTAAGGGTCCAGCAGCGTCGTCCCATCCTGCGCGTATCGTTCCCGGACTCTGATGCATGCCAGGTGTTCTCGCAAGGCCTGCCGAAGGCGCTGCATGGCCAGTTCCATGGTCTCCATCTCGAGCTGATGTAAGCGGCGCGCGGCCCGTTCGGGCTCGCGCTGGGCCAGGCGCTGGGTCAACGCGTCGGTCAGCTCCTCGATCCCTAGACTGCGTGCCGCCGCAGTGCGCAACACGAGAGGCCGCGGCCCGCTGCCGCTGTGCCGCAGGCCAAGCGCCTGCTCGATGTCGGCCGCAACCTGGTCGGCACCGGCCACATCGGCCTTGTTGACGACGAATATGTCGCCTATCTCCATGATCCCCGACTTCATCGCCTGCACGTGGTCCCCGAGTCCTGGAACGCACAGCACAGCGACAATGTCGGCGAGGTGGGCGACATCCAGATCGTCCTGTCCGGCGCCGACGGTTTCCACGAGGATGAGTGTCTTGCCGAAGGCATCCAGAATGCGCACCAGATCCCGGGTCGCCTGGCTCAGACCGCCGCCTGCTCCGCGGGAGGCCAGCGAGCGCACGTAGACGTCACCGCGATCCGATTCGGCCATGCGCAGGCGGTCACCGAGCAGTGCACCGCCGGAGTGCAGACTCGACGGATCGACCGCGACGATCGCGACGTCCCAGCCCCGGCCGGCCAGGCATGCCGCCAGCCGCCCGGTCAACGTGCTCTTGCCCGAGCCCGGCGGGCCCGTGATGCCGATGACGCGCGCCGCACCGGTGTATGGCAGCAGCGCCTGCATCGCCTGCTGCCAGCCGGGCATGCGGTCCTCGACGCGGGACGCGAGACGGGAAAGCGCGCGAACGTCGCGGTGCAAGACCGCGCCGACCAATCGCTCCCATTCCCTTTCCATGGCGTCGTCCCGGCTACGGCATGGCGGCCAGCAGCTCGTCCCGAATCTTGCGCTTGAGGATCTTGCCGTTGGGTGTCATCGGCAGTTGGGTCGCGAAGATCACCTTCTTGGGCACCTTATAGCCGGCCAGGTGCTCCTTGCAGAACGCGATGATCTCCGCTTCGTCCGCGGTCTGGCCGGGCTTGAGCACGACGACTGCCGTGACGGCTTCGACCCAGTGCGGGTCCGGCATGCCGACGACCGCAGCCAGCGCGACCTTGGGGTTGCGCACCAGAGTGCCTTCCACCTCCTGCGAGGCGACGTTCTCGCCGCCGGTCTTGATCATGTCCTTCTTGCGGTCGACGAAATGGAACATGCCGCGTTCGTCCCGGTAGCCCAGGTCGCCGGTATGCAGCCATCCGTTGGCGAGCGTGCGGTCGGTCAGCTCGGGCTTGTTCCAATAGCCCTTCATGACCACCGGGCCGCGGATGACCAACTCGCCCACGGTGCCCGCGGGCACTTCGCGATCTTGCGCGTCGAACACCTTGACGCTGATGCCCGTGTCCGCGATGCCGATGGAGCCGATGGTCGTGGCCTGATCCTCGGGGCGTGAGGTCGTCCCGGCCGGCGTGCTTTCGGTCTGGCCCCAGTAGTCGCGCCATTGCAGGTCCGGCTTGATGCGCTGCCACTTCTCCAGCGCCGCCTTGGGCATGACCGAGCCGAACGATACGCACTTCTTGAGCGACGACAGGTCGTAGCCGTCAAAGCCCGGAACCGACGGCAAGGCCAGGTACAGCGTGGCCGGGTAGATCCAGTAGGTGATGCCCTCTTGTTGGGTCTTGCGCAGGATGTTGATCGGATCCGGCGCGTATTCGATCAGGGAGCGCGCGCCGATGGCCAGCGCGGTGGTCAGGATGACGGAGCCGGCGATGTGGAACAGCGGAATGTCGACGATGAGAACGTCTTCACGCCGGAAGTCGCAATCGCAGGAGAAGTGCAGCAAGCTCATGAAGTAGTTGAGGTTGGTGCTCATCACCCCTTTGGGGAAGCTCTCGGTGCCGGTCGTGTACATGATCGTCGCGACATCGTCGGATTCGACGATCACGCGCGGCTCCTCGCGGCCAGCGTCGCCGCTGAACAGGCTCGCGGCGTCCAGCCACCCTTGCGGGCACGCGCTCTTGCCGCTGAGGCCGAACCATCCGAAATGCCCCACGCTCTGCAGCGCGGCCCCGGCCGAGCGGACGGTGTCGACCAGCGCGTCCTCGATGAACATGGCCTTAGGCTGGCAATCGCTGACGATGTACGCGATCTCGTCGCCCTTCAGCATGAAGTTGATCGGCGCCAGGATCGCACCGATCTTGGCGAGGCCGTAGCGGCAGTAGACGTACTCGAGACAGTTGTGCGTCATGAAGACGACGCGATCGCCGCGATCTATACCCATGGCCAGGAACGCGTTGGCGGCCTGACAGGCCCGGTCGTTCAGTTCGCGGTACGACACCTTCTTGTCGCCGCAAACCAGCGCGATGGCATCGCCGAATCGCTCGGCCGAACGGGTGATGAGGTCGCCTACGACAGCTCGGCGCAACAGGTTTTCGTGCAGGGAATCCAGGCTCATGATCGGTGTTCCTCCAAAGATGTCAGGACCGCTCTGCGGGTCCGTAGATGTTCGGCTTGTCGTCGGCACCGCCTTGGCTGTAGTCGCCGAACGGACCGTCGCGCTGCGCCACGGCGGCGCCGACCCCTTGCTCCTTTGCGGTGCGGACGAATTCTTCGGATTCGAGCGTGTTGCGCATGATGCCGTCGATGATCGGGCCCAACAGCGCGGAGTGCTCAACCCCTTGGCGATCGAAGACCTGGTTGGTGATGAACTTCATTGCCGCGAGTTGGGTCACCGGAATCTGCGCCAGCTGATCGACATATTCCCAGACCTTGTCCTCGAGCTGGCTCTGCGGATAGGCGAAGTTGATCAGACCGATGTCGGCCGCTTCCGTGCCCGAGAGCGAGCGGCCGGTGAGCGCGTAATGCTTGGCGCGGGTCAGCCCGAGCCGATAGATCCACATGTTGGTGAGGTTGCAGCCCCAGACGCGCGAGTACGGCGTGCCGAAGCGCGCATCTTCCGCGGCGATCACGATGTCGCCAAGCAGCGCGTACTCCGAGCCGCCTCCGACGCACCAGCCCTGGACCTTCACAACCACCGGCTTGGGACTGCGCCAGATGGACATGAACTTCTGGGTGGGTGCCGTCCAGGGGTTGAGCGACATCATCATGTCCTTGCCGATGTCGTATTCGCCGGGCTTCATCGACAGCCCGAAGCCGTCGAAGTGCTCCAGGCCGCCGGAGAAGTCGAAGCCGCCGCAGAACGAGCGCCCCGCGCCCTGCAGCAGGATCACACGCACGTCCTTGTCCAGGTTGGCCTCGCCGATGGCCGCCTGGATCTCGTCTGGCATCGGTGGGCGGATAGTGTTGAACTTGTCCGGGCGATTGAGCGTGATCACCGCGACACGCTCCTTCTTCTTCTCATAGGTGATAGTTGTGTATTCCATTTCTCTTTCTCTTTCCATGATTGTGGAATCGGGCACGCCGACCAGGTTCCTGTTGCCGAAAGTGATTCAGAGCTACAGCCCGTTGCGCAGGCGGCGCTGCCGGGCGGTGACGAAGGCTTGGATGTCCGAAACGATCTGCGCGGGCTTGGCGTCGGCACCAAAGGTCGCCGCGACCCCGGCCTGCCGCATGGCCCGCGCATCGTCCTCGGTGATGACCGATCCGCCGAGGACGACGTCGACGTCGATCGCCTCGGCGCGCAACAAGGCCATCAGTTCCGGGACGTATTCGAGGTACTCCCAGGAGTGGCAGCTGATGCCGATGACATCGGCATCCTCGTGCAGCGCGGCGCGGATCAACGAGGCCGGCGTGTTGAAGCGCCCGAGGTAGATCACTTCCATGCCGGCGTCGCGCAGCAGGCCGCTGACCGCGATTGCGCCGACTTCGTGCTGATCAATGCCAAGAAGGCCGACGATGACTTTGGTGCGATGGTCCATAGTGAATGGGTGCTTCAGAAGTCCGGCTGCAGGGCCCCGAGGGGGTCATAGGGTTTGTCGTACGCCAGGCGCATGGCGCCAGCGAGTTCGCCCATCGTCGCGCCGGTGTCCAGTCCTTGCCGGACCGCAGCAACGAGATTGGCGTCGCGAATGAGTGCCTGCGCATGCAGGTGCCGCAGCGCGCGGCGCACCGGCTCCTGGTTCCGCTCGGCGCGAAAGCGCCGGATCTTGTCGATCTGGGCGCGGAACGGCTCGATCTTGCGTTCCGCGATGTCGCGCAGCAGCGTGTCCTGCTCACGACTCATCTCGTGGCAGTTCACGCCGACGATCCGGCGCTCTCCGGACGCCAGCGTGCTCACGTGTCGCTCGGATGCGCGGTGGAAGATCGTGCGGAAGTAGCCGCGCTCGGCGAGTTCGATCGGGTCACCGGCGGCCTCGACTTCGGCGACCATTGCGCCGATGCGGGCCTCGATTTCATCGGTGAGGGCTTCGATGTAGTATGACCCGCCCAGGGGATCGGCCACCTTGCCGACCCCGGTCTCTAGCGAGAGGATCTGCTGGGTTCGGATCGCCGTCAGGTGGGCCTCGGCGCTGGGGGTGCGGAACCCCTCGTCGAAGGCGGAAATCTCCATCGCCTGGACACCGGCCAGCGCCAGCGCGAGCCCCTGTGTGGCGCCGCGCACGACGTTGTTGATCGGCTGCTGGGCCGACAGCGTCAACCCAGAGGTGTGGCTGGTGATGACCACCGACCAGGAGCGGGGATCCACGGCGCCGAACTCCTCCTTCATCATTCTGGCGAAGTAGCGGCGCGTGGCGCGGATCTTGGCGATCTCCTCGAAGAAGTCCATCGAACAGTTGACCAGGATTGCGATGCGCGGCGCGAAGCTGTCCACTGCCACGCCGCGCCTGCGCACCGCGCGCACGAGATGGCGGATCTGCACGAAGCCCAGCGCCATCTCCTCGATTGCGTTCAGGCCGCACTCGCTGAAGAAGTACGTGTCCTCGACGTACGCATGAAAGCGCGGCAGCTCACGCGCGCTGTACTCGATCGTGTCGACTGAGAGGCGGCTAAGGAGATCGACCGGCATTCCGCAGGAATAGGCGGCATCCGAGCAATACAGCGGCGGCTGCAGCACCGAGCCTCTCACCTTGTCGCGAGCAAATCCGAACGCCTCGACGGCACCCAGCAGTCCGGTCAGTGCGAAGATCGACGGGACGGAGCTGGAGATGGAGATCCGGTCCAGCGCAATGTTGCGGAACAGGTCGAGGTAGTCCTGCCGACAGCACAGCGACACGCCTTGCGTCCCGACCGAATGGCGGACCAGCGGGTGGTCCGGATCGACCATGGACTGGGTCGGGCTGTCGCCGATGACGTCCACCCCGGTCTGCCCGATGCCAAGCAGGTACTGCAGTTGCTCGTTGGAGCGGTGGGCATCGCCTTCCCCAGACAGTTCCCGGTGGATCCAGCCCGCGTCCGCCGACGAAGGCCTCAGGCGCCCGCGGGTGAACGGGTAGGCGCCGGGAACCTCGTTGTCCTTGTGCGGCCGGTCGTCGGCCGAATAGAAGGGCTTCAGCGCCAAGCCCGATCGACTCGTTTCCATCACTGAGGGCTCCTTCTTTGTCGACCACCAAGGGGCGAATTGCTGTTTATATCTATCGAACGGTCGAATAATAAAATGATCGCCGGCTGGATGTCAAGTAGGTGGGCCACACGGCGACTGTTACTTCTGATGTCGCCCGAGCGCGCTTCAACCGGCGGTTCGATTCGCCTTCTGGCTGCCGAGCACCAGCGTGTTGAGGTGGGAGCCGCCGGAAATATCGATCTCGGCGCCATTGATGTAGCCGGCGTCCTCGCCGCAAAGAAAGGACACCAGCGCAGCGACTTCCTCGGGCGTGCCAATGCGCTTCACGGGAATGGCCGCGATGCCGGCTTCCAGGATGCGCGCCGGCATGGCCAGGACCTTGTCGGTTCCGACCAAGCCGGGCAACACGGCGTTGCAGGTCACGCCGTGGGGGCCGAGCTCGAGCGCGGCGTTGCGGGTCAAGCCGAGCAGGCCCGCCTTGCTGGCCGAATAGGCGGCCTGCAGCGCCAAGCCGCCGCGTGCCGCGGCCGAGGAGATGTTGACGATGCGCCCCCAGCGGCGCTCGATCATGCCCGGTGCGACGGCGCGGATCAGGTGGAACGGGCCGCCGAGATTGACGCCGACCTCTCGACTCCAGGCCTGCGGCGTCATCTGCGGCAACGGGGCGATGTTGTCGACGATGGCGGCGCCGTTGACGAGGCAGCTGATTGGACCAAGCGATGAGACAACCTCGGACACGGCCGCGCCAACGGCGTCGGCATCGGCGACGTCGACGATGCGCCATTGCGCGATCCCGCCAAGCTCCACCACCGCAGCCGCCGCCCGTTCGATGGATGGCGACCGATCGAACAGCGCCAAGCGCGCGCCCTCCCGCGCGAACCGCAAGGCCGTAGCGCGGCCGATGCCGCTGGCTGCGCCGGTAACGAGAACCAAACGTCCGTGATGCTTCATGCCTTTTTCTCCGCCGACCGGGCCGTCCCTCGAGCGACCGGGCACCGCGTGCCCGTCTCCAATCGCAGCGTCAGGGTGAGGCCAGGACGTTTCAGTCTTTTATTGATCAATCGTTCAATATAATCATCGTCCTGGCCCGTGTCAACCCTAACGCCCATCCAGCCGTCCGGAGAATTTGTTCTGACGCCGGTGCGCGATTGACGCCACTCAAGGCCCGGCGGCGGCAGCACGCAGGCCGCCGTACTCAGGCGCTGCAACGTCAGCACAGCCGGTGCGAAGGGTTGACGCCCGCGGAGGCGGCGCAGCGCCAGCGTGCGTACGGTGGCAACCGCCTGCCCGCGGCCACGCGTCGGCCCGCCGTGCCGCAACCACTGCCCCAGTTCGCCCAGGTGTTCTCGCCAATCCCCTGGGTTTCCGCAGCGCTCGCTTTCGTCCGACTCGCTGATTTAATCTGCGACAGGACACTGTCGCAGATTAGTCGATGAAAGTTCGATACAGGAAAGGAAAAGCGAACCACCCTGACCCCGAGTCATGCGGTGGCGTCCGCGAGGGCGTCGTCGAAGCGTTGACAGAGGAGAGCGCAGGCCAGCCATTGAGCCGCGAAATCAGGGCTTCACGCCGCCGATCTCAGACCGCTCCAGGCTCATACCTGAGTTGGAAAATACTATTCCGAGAGGCACTTACGATTGCCACTCGATTTACATAACATGAACATTGCAAGTCGTTGATTCGAAAAGAGTTTTATCACTGACCGTGTCAATCTGCACCGAAAGTGCGACTACCCCATCATCAGACTCTCTGGACGCAATCGGGAGCTCGCTTGCCTAACCAGCGCTGCTGCACGGCCGCTTTGGACCGATTGTGTTGGCGTGGCGAGTAGTCCCGCCGTCCAAGCCATGATTGCAACCACAGCCCCGACAAAGCCATGGCTGCGTCGTACCAGCGTCTGGTGGCGATGCCGCAGCGGCGGGTGGGGTCATTGCCAGCCTTTGCCAGAGTTTCCCAGGCACATCGCGAACGCTGAGCAGATGTCAGACTTGTGCAGCCAGAGAGTCTTTCAAGATTCGGAACGCCGGCTCGATGTCCTCTTCTTTCACACAGGCATAGCCCAGCAGCAGGCCGCGGCGCGCGCCGCGGCGCAGGTAATAGCGTGACAGCGGCCGCGTGAGCACGCCGTGCGCTTGCGCCGACTGCGCGATCGCCACGTCGTCGGCGTTTTCGGGCAGCCGCAGCACCAGGTGCAGCCCGGCGTTGCTCGACTGGGGGTCCAGATAGTCCGGTCCGAGTTGCTGGGAGATCAGCGCCATCAGGAGTGCACGCCGGCGTGCATAGAGCACACGCATGCGCCGTATGTGCGCGGCGTAGTGGCCTTGGTCGAGGAGCGCCGCCAGCGCCGCCTGCGTGATCGCATGGCCTTCGCGGTACAGGTCGGCGTGCGCGGTGCGGAATGGCTCGGCCAGCGCGCGTGGCAGCACCATGTAGCCGACGCGAAGCCCCGGGAACAGCGTCTTGCTGAAGGTGCCGATATAGATCACCGGTGCATCTGCCTCCAGCCCCTGCATCGCCGGGATGGGACGGCCGGCGAAGCGGAACTCGCTGTCGTAGTCGTCCTCGACGATCCAGCCGCCGGATGCGCGAGCCACGTCCAGCAGCTCGCGCCGCCGCGCCAGGCTCATGACCGAGCCCAACGGGTACTGGTGCGAAGGCGTCACGAAGATCAGCCGCGGCGGTTTGCCCCGCCGTAGCCGGTCTTTCATGCTCGCCGTGCCCTCTTCCACGTGCATCGGCCGTACGACGGTCGAGCCCATCTGCAACACTTTGTGAAAGCCCCAGTAGCCCGGTTCTTCGACCCACACCGTGTCGCTCGGATCGACCAGCATGCGCAGGCTCATGTCGACGGCCTGGTGCACGCCCTCCGTGACCAGGATCTGGTCGGCCTCGCAGCGCACCGAGCGCGCCACGCGCAGGTGCTCGGCGATGGCGGCGCGCAGGGCGGGATGACCGCCGCCGTGCGAATAGGTCAAGAGCTCGGGCGACGGCGCGCGCCACAGCCGCGACAAGATCCGGCTGAACTGGCGGTGCGGAAACTCCGTCACGTCGGGCACGCCAGGCATGAACGCGCCCCACTGCGTGGGCGCCGCCGAGGCAGTGGCCAGCGGCGCCTGCGCACGGCGCGACAGGCGCACCGGCCGGCTCTCTCTCCTGTCATCGGCAACTGGGCGGCCGACGCTCAGGAAGCTCTCGGGCGTGGTGGCGGCCACGAATGTGCCGCTGCCGACGCGCGAGCGCACGTAGCCCTCGGCCCGCAGTTGCTCGTACGCATGCAGCACGGTGTTGCGCGACACGCCGACTTCGCGCGCCAGGTCGCGGGACGCAGGTAGCGCGCTGGATGGCGGCAGGCTGCCGTCGAGAATGGCGCCGCGCAGGCATTCGTAAAGCTGCCAGTTCAGGGCCCGGCTGGCAGCGGGCGCCATGCGTTGCAGAACGAGGTCGGCACAGATCGACTTCACGGGCGTGCTCCATTGGCTCCATCGATTGAAGCAAAGCGGACCTTTTCAGTGGGTCCAATTCGCCGTCTAATCGGATTCAACCAGATTTCCCCGCAATCGACTTCCAGGACCTCTCATGACCAACAGCGAACTGCAGACCCGGCGCCTTGCCGCCACCCCGCGCGGGGTGGGCGTGATGTGCGACTTCTATGCCGAGCGGGCCGAGAATGCCAGCCTCTGGGACGTAGAAGGCCGAGAGTACATCGACTTCGCCGCCGGCATCGCCGTGGTCAATACCGGCCACCGCCATCCTCGGGTCGTGGCTGCGATCACTGCCCAGCTCCAACGCTTCACGCACACGGCGTACCAGATCGTCCCGTACGAAAGCGTGGTCGCCCTGGCGGAGCGCCTCAACGCGCTGGTGCCGATCAGCGGTCTCACCAAGACAGCCTTCTTCACCACTGGCGCCGAGGCGGTCGAGAACGCGATCAAGATCGCGCGCGCCTACACCGGCCGCTCTGGCGTGATCGCTTTCGGAGGCGCGTTTCACGGCCGCACACTGATGACCCTGGCGCTCACCGGCAAGATCGTGCCGTACAAGGTCGGATTCGGCCCCTTCCCTTCCGAGGTGTTCCACGTGCCGTTCCCGAGCACGCTTCAGGGCGTGGCGACGGCCGACTCGCTCGCCGCCATCGCGCACCTGTTCAAGGCCGACATCGATCCGAAGCGCGTGGCCGCGATCATCATTGAGCCGGTGCAGGGCGAGGGCGGTTTCAACATCGCCCCGACCGACCTTATGAAGGGTCTGCGCGCGCTGTGCGACGAGCACGGCATCGTGATGATCGCCGACGAAGTCCAGACCGGCTTTGCGCGCACCGGCAAGCTGTTCTCGATGCAGCACCATGGCGTCGAGCCTGACCTCATCACCATGGCAAAGAGCCTGGCCGGCGGCATGCCGCTGTCGGCTGTGGCGGGCCGCGCGGCGATCATGGATGCGCCCGCACCCGGCGGGCTGGGCGGCACGTACGCCGGCAACCCGCTGGCCGTGGCCTCCGCCCACGCTGTGCTCGACATCATGCAGGACGAGAAGCTCTGCGAGCGGGCGGCTGCGCTGGGCGAAAAGCTCACTGCGCGCCTGCTGGCCGCGAAGGAATCGAACCACGGCATCGCGGAAGTTCGCGCCCAGGGCTCGATGGTGGCGATCGAATTCCGCAACGCGGCCGGGGGCCCAGACGCGGACGCAGTACGCCGCGTGCAGGAACGCTCCCTCGCCCAGGGCCTTCTGCTGCTGAGCTGCGGCGTGTACGGCAACGTGATCCGCTTCCTGTACCCGCTGACCATTCCCGACGCGCTGTTCGACCGCGCCCTGGCCATTCTCGACAAGGTGCTGGAAGCGTGAGCTCCCCGTCGGAAGCGACCGACTGGTAGACAGGGCGAGCGGCTCAGGCGAGTCGCCCGCCATCGATGGGCAGCGCGGCGCCGGTCGTGAACCCTGCGTCGTCGCTCAGGAAATACAGGACTGCCGCCGCAATCTCCTCGGGTTCGCCAAAACGGTTCATCGGAATGCCCGCCAACATGGTAGCCGCACGGGCCTGCCGCGCTGCGGCGTCGCCCACCTGTGCAAACATTGCTTCCGCCATAGGCCCGTTGATCGTCCCTGGGCACACGCAATTGACCCGGATGTGCTCCTTGGCGTGATTCAGCGCCAGGCTGCGGGTCAGCATCGTGACTGCGCCTTTGGAAGCCGAATATGCCGACAGAAGGGGCGACCCGGCCAGACCAGCCGTCGACGAAAAGAGCACGATGGAGCCGCGCCCGATTTCCCGCATGTGAGGAATGAATGCACGCGCAGCAAGCCAGGGACCTTTGACATTGATCGCGAACAAGCGGTCCCACTCGGCTTCTTCTAGTTCAATGGCCGCTTTGGCCGGTCCGAGGATGCCAGCCGCGGGAACCAGGAACTCGACCGGACCCAGATCGCGCCGCGCCGCGGCTTCGGCGCGGGCGACATCTGCGGCCGACGATGCGTCGCCGACCACGGTCACGGCACCCGGACATTGATTGGCCGTCGCAGCCAGGCCTGCTTCGTCACGGTCGAACAACAGCACCTTGGCACCTTCTTGCGCCAGCATCAATGCCGTGGCCCGACCGAGGCCGCTGGCAGCACCGGTGACGGCGGCGATGCGCCCTTCAAAACGTTGAGTCATTCTGTTCTCCATTCAGCGCATGGAGCGCCGGTACTGGATAAAGCCGGAGCGCTCCGCCACTTGGTCGTACAGCTTCATCGCATCCTCGTTTGTCTCATGCGTGAGCCAGTAGACGCGTGACGCTCCGTGCTGCCGCGCAGCGTCGTAGACGTGCTGGATCAACCGCCTGCCCTGGCCGCCGCGCCGCATTTCTTTCTCGACGAAGAGATCCTGCAAATAGCAATAGTCGCCTTCGGTCCAGGTCGAGCGATGAAAGATGTAGTGCACAAGCCCGACTAGATGGCTGTCGCTTGCCGCAACCGCGCACGCCATCGGCTCGGAAGGGTCAAGCAAACGCGCCCAGGTCCGATCCGTGACCTCTTTCGCAATCTGAACATTGTAGAAACGCTGATAGCCTTCCCACAGCACTAGCCATTGATCGAAATCGGACGGAGCCGCCGCACGAATCGCGACGTTGTCGCGATTCGACGCGATGACCGTCTTGTGGGAAGGTCCTGTGCTCATGCCGCCGCTCCTGTTTGTGGTTGCCAGACACCTGTCGCCTCGATCTGCGCCGCCAGCCGCAGGATCACGTCATCCCGCCCGAAGCGCGCGATGACCTGTGTGCCCACCGGCAAGCGGGAAGCCGTCCAATGCGTCGGCAGGCTGGCGGAGGGTTGTCCTGATGCGTTTGTGATAGCAAGAAAGGTCGAATAGCGTCCCACGCGCCGGCGGAACTCCCTGAAGCTGCCGGTCATGGCGAGCTGTCCCAGCAAGGCCGGCAACTGCACCAGTGTCGGCGTCATCAACAGATCGAAGCGGGCCAGGCAGTCATCCATCATCCGGCCAATGGCATGAAACCGGTTGATTGCCGAGGCATAGGCCGCAGCGCAAACCGACTTGCCGGATTCGTAGCCGTCGCGCATCGCGGGCTCCAGGTCATCGTCGCGCAGATCGCGGCCCAGAACCTTCAGGCGAGCGTCCACCGACAGGACGATATTGGCCGCCAGCACGTCCGCATGAGCGTCGACGAAACCGTCATAGTCGAAATCGGCTGGCGGCGCTACGTCCACCATCTCGTGACCCAACGATTGACACAACCTGGCGGTGGCGTCGACCGCTTGGAGACACTCCGGCGCGAGCTCGATGCCGCTGAAGGGTTGGCGCCACACGGCAATCCGCAGTGGCCGCCACGTCTCTCGATTCACGCAGGAAAGGAAGGAATTTTCGAACATCGGACCTGCGTAGGGTGCGCCCGGCTCGGCTCCGGCAATCGCATCGAGGGCGGCTGCCGTGTCGCGCACCGTGCGACTCAGCACGCCGTCCACGGCCAGGCCGCCCCACCCTTCGCCGCGAAATGGTCCCATCGGCACGAGGCCTCTTGATGCCTTGAGGCCGAACAGGCCACAGCACGACGCGGGAATGCGGATGGATCCGCCACCATCGCTTCCATGCGCAACCGGCACGATGCCCACCGCGACCGCGGCAGCCGCGCCGCCGCTCGATCCACCGGTCGAGCGGCGGCTGTCCCAAGGGTTGATAGTCGGACCTCCATTGCGCAAGGCCTCGGTGGTCGGTGCCATGCAGAGTTCCGGAACGTTCGAGCGGGCGAAGGGAATCAAGCCCGCCATCTCGAAGCGATCGGTCAGCGTGGCATTTCGCGAGTACCGCATGTCGTTAAAAAGCCTCGAGCCGAGACTCGAAGGCAGACGGGTCGACGCGAGGCCAGAGTCCTTGAGGAGGAAGGGAATGCCGCGAAATGGCCCTCGGGCAACCCAGTTCCTGGCGATGAGCAAGGACTCTTCGTATTCCTCGTAGGTCAACGCATTCAGCGCCGGGGCCCGCTGCCGGGCGAGGCGGATGGCGCAGTGCATCAGCTCTTCGGAAGAGACGTCGCCGGTTCGCAGCAAGCCCGCCAAATCGAGGCCGTCCAGCTTTTCGTATTCGTGATCGTACATCTGATTTCTGGCAACGCGTGCCGTTCCGCCACAGTCCCTAAACCTTTACGCCGGCCATCATCAGGTCCGGCGTTGCTTCTTGAACCCTCTCAAGCAGCAATCTCCGTTGTGGCCCAAGCCTGTGCCACGTCGCCACCCTTGGCAAACCATACGCCTGGAAAGCGCTGGATCCATGCAATGAATTCGCGCAGCATGGCGATCCGCGATGGACGGCCAATCACCTGCGGGTGCATCGTCAGCGAGTACAGGCCACCCCAACGATAGATCTCGCGAAACTCCTCTTTCCAGACTTCGAGGATCTGCTGGTTTGACACGATCGTGCGGGGCGTCTTGATCGAGAACAAGGCGAAGGGCGCGTCATCGAGGCTCCAATGCACTGGCAGTTCGACGGCGCCAGGCTCGCCATTTGCGAGCGTATGCCGGTACGGGTTGATCTGGTCCATCAACGAGCTGTCGTAGCTCAGCCCGTACTTGCTGAGCAGGGAAATCATGTTGTGACTCGTCTCCCAGGCCGGGGATCGGTAGCCCTGCGGCTTGACGCCTACCGTCCTTTGAAGCGCTTCCAATCCTTTCACGAAGGCCTCCTCTTCCAGCTCAGGCTTGTCCGGATCGATCCACTCGTGAAGGTAGCCGTGATGACCGACTTCGTGGCCGTGGCTCAACACGAGTTCCACCTTGTCGGTGTGATGCTCGGCGGTCCAGCCTGGAACGAAGAAGGTGGCGGGAACACCGGCTGCGTGCAAGGTTTCGACGATCTTGGGGACACCGACCTTCGCGCCGTAGGTGCCCTGCGACAGCGTTCCTGGTCGCTGGGCATTGGCCGGGTCACGCGAGAGCCACAGCGTCTCCGCGTCGAAGTCAAACGCAAGCATCACTGCGCAGCGCGCACCGTGAGGCCAGATCACCGGGTCATTCGGATTCATGAATCTTCCTTGCTCGTGGGTTGTGAGTTGATACTGCGGGTCTCAAGCGTGCGAATGGCACGCAAGCCATCCACCGTCGACCGCAATTACCTGTCCAGTGACATAGGACGCGTCATCGCTGCAGAGGAAAGCGATGACCGAAGCGACCTGTGACGCCGTACCGATGGAATTCAATGGCGTTGCAGCCACCATTGCCTTGTTAAACGCGTCATCAGTCTCCAAGCGATGAGCTGTCATCGCCGTGCGGATGATGCCGGGCGCGACCGCATTGACGCGGATACCGCGGATGGACAGGTCGGCCACCAGTTGCCGCGTGAGCTGGGATATGCCGGCTTTCGCGACCGCATACGCGGTGGAACCTGGGAAACCGACTTCGCCGAAGACCGACGCAACGTTCACGATCGCCCCACCGTCGCGCAGATCCGGCAGCACGTCCCGTGTCAGGCGCAGGACTGCGCGCAGGTTGGTGCCGAGGATGCGGTCAATCAATGCGTCGTCGCTGAGCGACAGCGCCTTGGACCCACCGACGCCGGCGTTGTTGATCAGAAAATCGATGTTTCCGCCAAGCTCCCGGGCCGCGGCGACCACAGCCGCCGGCGCCTCGTCGCGCGTGAGATCCATGGCCAGGCTGCGTACGGGCAGGTCGCTCAGGTCCGCCGTGTCGAGATCGACGGCCAGCACCTTGGCGCCCTCTGAAAGGAAGCTCTCTACGGTGGCTCGGCCAATGCCGCGAGCGGCCCCGGTCACGATCACATTTCTGTCCTTGAATCTCATGTCCCTACCGCTCCTTCCATGGGTCCGTGCGCGGGCCCTGTCCCGCTGCCGGTCACCGCAGTCACCGCCGCCGTCCGTTCTTCGAGTGCAGGCCCGCCACCCAGATAGAACTGTTTGAGCGACGCCAGGTCGACGTCGGGCCCGTTCGTGCACGAATGGGCCACGCGCCCTTCGCGCAGGATGTGGATTTCGTCCGCCAACTCCAGCGCCATGGACACGTTCTGCTCGACGAGCAGGATCGACAAGCCCTTTGTGCGCAGGCTGCGGATGATGTCCGCGATCTCGCCGACGACTTTTGGCGACAGCGCGGCAGAGGGTTCATCGAGCAGCAGCATGCGCGGTTTGGCCAGCAGCGCGCGACCGATCGAGAGCATTTGCCGCTCCCCCCCGGACAGCAGGCCCGCCAGGGCCTTCTTGCGGACAAGAAGACGCGGGAACAAGGCATAGACCTCGTCCAGATCACGGCGGATCTGCGCCTTTTCCTGGCGCCGGTGGTAGGCCCCCATCATGATGTTCTCCTCGACGGACATGGCGGCAAACACCTCCTTGCCCTGCGGTACGAACGTCAGGCCGCGTCCAGCCATCTGGTGAGCGGGCACCCGGTCGAGACGCTGTCCATCGAGCCAGATCTCGCCGGCACTCGGCGGCAGCAGGCCGGCCAGCGCCTTGAGCGTGGTCGACTTGCCCGATCCGTTGCCCCCGAGCACGGCCGTGAGGCCGTTGTCGGGAACCGAAAACGAAATGCCGTACAGCACCTTCGAGCGGCCGTAACCGGCCTCGATGTTCTTCACTTCAAGCATGATTGGTCCGTCCCACGCCGAGGTAGGCCTCGACGACCCGCGGGTCATTGACTGCGACAGAAGGCGCTGCATCCGCAATCTTCTCGCCGTAGTCCAGCACGACCACGCGATCGCAGACCGCTTGCACCAGGCGCATCACATGCTCCACAAGAAGCACCGTGACACCGTAGTCCTTGCGCATGCGTCGGATCACTTCGATGAGGCGATCCACCATGGGCGGGGACAGTCCGGCCGCCGGCTCATCGAGCACAAACACCCGTGGCCCGGTGGCCAGACCCCTGGCAAGCTCCACCATCCGCTGCTGGCCGATCGACAGCGCTGTCGCGGGCTGGTCAATGAACTTTTCCAGGTTGAACAGCGAAAGCATTTCGATGGCTTTGCCACGGACCTCCGCATCCTCACGACTCGCAGCACTTGTGCGGAAGATTGAGGCGCCGTACCCTGTCTTCAGGCCGGGCTGCATGGCCAAGGCGATGTTGTCCGCCACCGACATGGTCGGGAAGAGCCGCAGCATCTGGAACGTGCGGGCGACACCGGCTCGGGCGATCCGCCAAGGGGCAGAGCCTGAGAGTCGGCCTTCTTCCATGTAGACGGCGCCCGAAGTAGGCTGCAGTAGGCCGGTCGCAATGTTGGCCAGCGTCGATTTGCCCGAGCCGTTCGGCCCGATGAGACCCACGATCTCGCCGGCACCCACTTCGAAGCTTACGGCATTGAGCGCAATCAGTCCACCAAAGTGCCGTGTGACCGCGTCGAAGCGAAGCATCGGCATGGTCATTTTCTGTTCCGTTCGGCCCACGCGCCGAACACGCCTTGGGGCATGACGATGATCATGACGATCATGAGGAAGCCATAAATGATCAGCTTATAGTTCGCCGCGAAGCCGAGCACTTCCGGCAGTGCCGTGAACACGACAGCGCCCAGCAACGGCCCCCAGATGGTTCCCCGGCCCCCGACCACGACCATGGCGACAATGGTGGCCGAAGTCAGAACCGTGAAATCGTCGGGTGTGACGCCGCGGATGTGATGAGCAATCAGAACGCCGGCGGCGCCCGCAAATCCGGCGGCGACGACGAAGGCCGCAAGCTTGCTGGCGGTTGTGTTGAGTCCGATCGCGCGGGCCAGCACTTCGTCATCACGCACCGCTTGCCATGCCTGGCCGAGACGCGAGTGCGTAAGGCACCAGCCGATCACCACGGTGACCACGCTCAGTCCCAACGCCAGGTAGTAGAAACGGTCAATCGAACCAAAACCGTCGACTGGCTTCACTTCGATGCCGAACTGCCCGCCTGTCAGTGACTGCCACTGTGTGAGCGCCAGATAGACGATGGTCTGGAAAGCAATGGTGACGATGGCCAGGAAATGCCCTCGCAACCGAAGTGCGGGCAGGCCCAGCACCAGCCCGCACAGCCCGGCGACCACGATGCCCGCGGGCAGGTTCATCCAGAAGCCCGTCCCAAAATCCCGCTGCAGGATCGCGGTCGTGTAGGCCCCGATGCCAAAGAAGGCGGCGTGCGCGAAAGAGAACTGGCCGGCCCACCCCATGACGAGGTCGAGGCTGACGGCCAGCATGGCGAAGATGAAGATCATCACCATGATGTTCAGGACGTAGCCGCCCAGACCCATCGCGGGCACAAACGCCAGTACACCGATGGCGGCCAGGAAACCGAGGAACTTGCGCATGTCAGGAACGTTCCGTGGACCGACCCAGCAGGCCTTGCGGCCGGATGAGGAGCATGGCGATCACGAGAAAGAAGCCGATCATGTCGCGCAGTTCGTTGCCGATGTAACCCGTCACCATGGCCTCGATGATTCCAAGCCCGAAACCGGCCAGCACGGCTCCGCCAATGCTTCCCATGCCACCCAGAATCACAACGGTGAACGCTTTCATGACCACCATGGCGCCCGTGGTTGGCTGCACCAGAAAAACCGAAGACATCAGCGCCCCCGCTACACCGGCCATGGCAGCTGCCATGGCAAAGGTGACCACAGCCACTTTCTGCACATTGACGCCACTGATCTGCGCCACCACGGGATGTTGAGCCATCGCGCGCAGGGCCCGACCCGTCCAGGTAAAACGAAGTACCAGAAAAAGTGCCGTGACGACCGCGATCGTCACCAGGACGATCAGCACCCGCTGCCCGGTGAGGAACACGGAGCCGATCTGGACGGGCATGCTGGCGAGATCGGTTTTGAGCGTTTTCGGCTGCGCGCCGAATGCGAGCAGCACCCCGTTCTGCAGCATGACCGACAACCCGAACGAGGCGATGATGGCGCTGCTCGGATCGCGCTTGCCCAAAGGTCGGAAAACTACGCGCTCGGCCAGCATTCCGAAGGCGGCGAGACACAGCACAACGACGATCAGGGTGGGAATGAGCGGGAAGCCGAGGACCGCTGACGCGGTGACAGCCGCGTAGCCGCCCAGCATGTAGAACTCACCGTGAGCGAAGTTGACGATGTTGAGAATGCCGAAGATCAGGGTCAGGCCGACGGCGACCAGCACGTAGCTGGCGCCGTTCACCACCCCATTGGCCAGGAACTGCGGAAACAGGCTGAACAACTCCATCGCAAGGCTGGCGCGCAATTAATCGAACGGCAGCCATTGACGTTTGCCGTTGCGCACCACCGCAAGTCCGATCTTGAAGCTCACGCTGCCCTTGTCGTCGAATTTGGAAACCGTGCCATCGGGCCCCTCGGTCAAAGGAACATCGTTCATCGTCTTCAGCGTCGCCTGAATGGAGCTGCCGTCCAGCTTGGGCGCACGGCGCACGGCCTCGATCAGCACATGCATGGAGTCGTAGCCGAGCGCGCTGTACACGTCCGGCTCCTTTTTCATCTTCTGGCGAAAGGCCTGCGTGAAGACCTGGCCGAATTTGTTGGGGGTCGAGGGCTCGAACATGGAGGAGACGGCAAACCCTTCCGACGCCGGACCCGCCAACTCGATCAGCTTGTCGCTCATCATCGATCCGGAACCCACCAGCGCCGTTTTCATGCCGAGCTCACGCGACTGCTTGATGATCTGCGCACCCGCATCCATCAGGCCCGCGATGTAGATGGCGTCCGGCTGCTTCGCTTTTACCTTTGTCAGCACCGAGTAGAAGTCGCGCTCGTCCGAGTTATAGCTTTCGACGCTGACAATTTCTCCGCCGTATTGCGGAATCATCTTCTTCATCTGCTCGCCCAGCGACGAGCCGTAGATCGAGTTCTCCTGGATCACGGCCACTTTCTTGGCGTTGAGCTTCTTGACGATATCGCGCGCCGACTGCGCGCCTTGCTCGTCGCTGCCCGGGAATGCACGAAAGAACCACGGATCGCCCGGTGTGTTGGCGTCCGTCACGTTCGACGAAGTCGAGCCGGCCGAGATCATCGGCACGTGGAACTCCTTGGCCACCTTGAATGAAGCCAGGGCGACCGCGCTCACGTAAGTGCCGCTGATGGCGATGACCTTGTCGGATTCGATGAGCTTGCGAACCGCGGTCACACCCTTGGTGGTCGAGCCCTCATCGTTCTCGATGAAAAGCTGGATCGGCCGCCCTTTGACGCCCCCCTTGGCATTCGCTTCTTCCGCAGCGAAGCGCACGCCCTCCAGGATCGAGGTGCCTGCGAGCGCTGCAGGTCCAGTCAGCGGCAGCATGACGCCGATCCTGACGGGGTCGCTGCCCTGTGCAACTGCAAGGGGAACCACAGCGGCGGCCATCAGGGCCAGTACCGCTCGACGGATCACGATTCGATTCATATCAAAGGTCCTTTCTGAACTTCACAAACAAGCCGTCTTCGGCAGGCCACCGAACGCAACACACTGATTCAACCGGTGTATTGGAATACAATACTTTCATATTTCATAGCAATATTATCAGTCCAATCATGAGCAAGTTGCAAGCAGAATCGACGCCCGCCACGTCTTCTGTCGCGAACTCTGGGTCGAATGGGAAGAACACGAGCATGTCCAAACCGGATAACTTGTTTGTGCAATCCGTCGCCAAGAGCATGGGGGTGCTGGAAGCCATGGGCTCCCGTCCAGGACCGCTGAGCCTGAACGAACTCGCGAAACAGGCTGGCATGGACCGCAGCACGGCCCAGCGGATGGCGCACACGCTCGCTGCGCTCGGTTACCTGGAGAAAGGCCCCAACGGGCGTGGGTACGTGCTTGGCAAGAAAATTCTTGAACGCACGTTCGACTTCCTTCGTGGCAACCCGTTGATCGAACGCGCGACCCCCATCCTGACGGACCTGCAAAAGGAAACTGGCGAGCGCATCGACCTGAGCCTGTTCGATGATCTGTCGATCATTTATGCGCTGCGCCGCCAGACCAAGCGGCAGACGTTCTTCGCGACCTTGGTCGGGCGCCGTATTCCGACCTATTGCTCCTCCGGTGGTCGAGCGATCATGTCGTTTCTGTCGGAGGAAGCGGTCGATGACATCCTGAACCGGTCATCGCTCACAGCACTGACGCCGAAGACCGAAACCAAAAAGGACCGGATCAAGGCGAAGATCCAGGAGGCGAAGGCGATGCACTATGCAATGTCGCTGGAGGAAAGCCTGTTGGGAGAGATCGTGCTGGCGTGCGCGATCCTCGACCACAACCAGCAGCCTGTCGCCGCCGTGCACATCGCGGGTTCCTGTTCGGAGTGGACCAGCGAGAAATTCACGCAGCGGTTTGCGCCGCTGGCGATCGAGACTGCTCGCGCCCTGGGCGGCGGTCCTAACTGAGGTCCGCAAGTCGATTCACCCCACACCACCGCGCGATGAACAGCGCGTAAACCGCTGCCACGCGCTGCATGCTTTCGATCGAGACCCACTCGTCGATGCCGTGAGCATTCTCGCCAACAGGTCCGTAGCAGGTTGAGGGGATCTTTCCGTAGAGGTGGAAGAACTTGACGTCGGTCGTCGATGTCAATGCCGTCTGGCCGGGCTTGACCTTCAGCAGGTCTTGGTGGCACTGGATCAGCGTCTTCATCGCCGGCTGCTCCATGTCGACCACCAGTCCTTCCGATTGAAACCCCTGGTAGACGATCTCATACCCGACATTCGCGGCTTGCGGGTGCCTGGCGTGAGCCGCCTTGAGCAGTGCTTCGACCTCGGCCTTGACCTGGGCGGTCTTCTTGCCGGGGTAATAGCCGAGACGCAGGTCGGCACGGCAGTGCGTCGGCACCGACGACGCCCATTCGCCGCCAGAGAACTTGCCAAGATTGAAATTGATCGGGTGCTCGTGGTCGCAGTACATGGGATGGCGCGCCGCCGGCTCGTTCCACTGGCGCTCGAGCTCGCGCAGCTGATCGACCAGGTATTGGGCGAAGGTGGTAGCCGGAATGCCTTCGTGAGCGCGTGACGCATGAACGGGCACACCGAAGACTTCAATCGCCAGCCACATCACGCCCATCTGAGCCGTGATGATTTCCTCCTGGCTCGGTTCCGGAATCAGCGCCGCATCGGCGGTGTAGCCTGCGACCAGGCAGGCCAGTGCGCCGTTGCCGGTGCATTCCTCTTCGATCACGGATTGCAGGAACACCGGCGCCGCGGGTTCGAATCCGAGCTGCTGCAGGGCCTTGAAAGCCATTGTGTACGCAACGAGGCCGGCCTTCATGTCGCAGGCGCCGCGCCCGTACACCCGATCCCCGTCCAGGCGCGGCGCGAAAGGCGGCGTGGTCCACAGTCGCGGATGGCCGATCGGGACGACGTCGATGTGGCCGTTCAGGATCAGTGAACGCCCTGTCGCCGGGCCAACTGGCTTGTGAATACCCACCACGTTGTGGCGGCCGTCATAGGAGATGAGCGAGGGAGAGTAGCCTGGATGGGGCCTGATCCTGGCTTCATCGATCTCGAACTCGTCGATCTTCAGCCCGAGGCCGGCAAACCGGCCCGCCATCACCGCCTGCGCCGACGCTTCGTCGCCGAGCAGAGATGGCTGGCGAACCAACTCGCACAGCATGTCGACCGCCTCGTCTTTCAGGCTGGCGATTGCGTCCAGGATCCGTTGTTCATTCAAGGTGTTCATGGCGTTATCCGTAGCGCATTGCGCGCATTCATTCACCTGCCGCGCTCCGGCAGCGTCAGCGGCCCCAGGTCGCGCAGGCTGGGCGACTCGGCTGCCGGGCTCGCGTAACACGGGAAGTCGACCCGCGTGTCGCGAAACGACTTCAACATCTGGCCGAGTCCCTTGATCCCACGGGTCCGCACGGCGCGGACACGATCGAAATCGAGGGTCACCGGGATCACCTCGTTCTGCCCGTCGGCCTGGTGGATGACTTCACCCTCCGGACCGACGATGATCGAGCGGCCGTTGCCAAGCGCGCCCGCACTGTTGATGTCGAGAAAGTAGCACTGGTTGACGATCGCGTTCGCCTGTGCCAGCACCAGTTCCTGGGCGCGATCGATCGTCCCGGTCAAGGTGGGATGCAGGATCACCTCGGCGCCTTGCCACGCCAGGGCGCGGGAAACTTCCGGAAACCACTGGTCGTAGCAGATCGATATCCCGAACCGCCCGACTTGCGGGACATCGAACACCACGGCCTCGGTGCCATGGCTGATGCCGGTTTCGTACGGCAAGAACGGGTAGATTTTTCGATAGCGCGCGACAGTGGTGCCTGCCGGGTCGATGACCAGGGCGGTGTTGTAGATGTGTGCGCCGTCGCGCTCGTACAGCGAACCAGGAACCAGCCAGACGCCGAGCTTTTTCGCCAGGGCACCGTAGCGCTCCTCGGTGGGCCCGGGGAGCGTCTCGGCGGCGCCGAGCGCCGACCCGAAAGAGGCAAGTTCCGGCAGCACGATCATGTCCAGCCACGGGAACCGTTGCACTGCCGCCGCCACTTCGCGGGCGATGCGGTCGCGGTTGTCGCCCTGCGGCAGGGCCAGTTGCAATCCCGCGATCGAGAAGTTCCTCACATCGAGTCTCCAGGTTTCAGCGTGCCTCGTGCGGTCGCCATATCAGGCGATCGAGTCGTACAGCGCACGGCTGTACGGATGCTCGGGACGGGTATAGAACTGCTGCGCTGAAGCGACTTCCACGAAATCGCCGCCGCGCATCACCGCGATCCGGTGCGCGACGTAGCGCGTCGCAGCCAGGTCGTGTGAAATGAACAGCGCGGCGAAGCGGTGTTGCTGTTGCAGGCTGCGGATCAGGTTCAGGATCTGGCTCTGCACCGAGACGTCCAACGCGCTCACGGCCTCGTCGAAGACGATGAAGCGCGGGCCCGTGATCAGCGCCCGCGCGATCGCCATGCGCTGGCGCTGCCCGCCCGAGAGTTCGCCGGGGTAGCGGCCGGCCAGCTCGGCGTCCAGGCCTACCTTGGCCAGCATAGCGGCGACCCGGCGCTGGCGCTCACCGCGGTCCCCGAGCTTCTGGATCTGCAGCGGCTCGGCGATCGAGGCGCCGCAGCGCAGCCGCGGGTTCAGCGCCCACTCCGGGTGCTGGAAGACCACTGCCAGCGCGCCTTGCCGCCGCACTTTGGGGTCGAATGGCTTGCCCTCGAACAGGAAAGTCCCGGTGGTCGCCGGCATCAGTCCGAGCATCACACGCCCGAGCGTGGTCTTGCCCGACCCCGATTCGCCGACCAGGCCTACCGTCTCCCCGGCCGCAATTTCGAGGTCGACCCGGTTGACCGCGGGGACGCGGATGCGTTGCCAGGCCGGTCCTTTGCGGTAGCTGACACCGAGGCCGCGCAACTGGATGGTGGGCATCGACATGGCCGTCACGTCGCCGCCGCCGCCTCGGCCGGCGTGCTCACGCCGTCCTTCGCAAAATGGCATGCGACCACGCGGCCTTGCAACGCGACCTCGGGCGGCCGCGTGCTGCGGCAGATGGCTTGCGCATGGACGCAACGGGCAGCAAATGCGCAATCCTCCGAGCGGCGGTGCAGCACCGGCGGCACCCCGGGAATGGGTTCGAGGCGCCCGCCCGGGCCCTCGTTGCCGGCCGCGGCGCGGATCAGCGCCTGGGTGTAGGGATGGCGCGGCGCGGCGAACACTTCGCGGCTCGCGCCCGACTCCACGATGCGGCCGCCGTACATCACGAAGATGCGCGCGCAGCGCCGGGCGACCATGCGCAGATCGTGGCTCATGATCACCAGGCTGGAGCCGGTGTCGCGGCCCAGCGCCATTAGCAGGTCGAGGATGGCGCCCTTGATCGAGGCGTCCAGCGATGCCGTGGGTTCATCGGCGATCACGACCGCCGGGTTGCGCGCGATCGCCAGCGCGATCACGACCCGCTGCGCCATGCCACCGGACAGCTCATGCGGAAAACTCGCCGCCGCCGTGGCCGGATCATCGAGCCTGGCCTTCAGGAGCAGCTCGTTGATCTCCGCGGACCCGCGCTCCAGGCCCAGCGCGAGCGCAATCTGGCGGCCGATCCGCATCGTCGGGTCCAGCGCCGACATCGGATTCTGGAACACGAAGCCCAGCCGGTCGCGCCGGACGACCCGCAGTTCGGGATCCGTGCAGCGCAACACCGAACGGCCTTCGACCAGGACGTCGCCGCCGTCGAAGGACGCGTTCGGCGCCAGCAGGCGGCCGATCGCCATGCCGAGCGTGGACTTCCCCGAGCCGCTTTCCCCGACGATGCCGATCGCCTCGTCGGCCGCGATCGACAGGCTGACGCCGTCGAGCGCGCAGATCGCGCGATCGCCCGCCGCGTACGAAACCGTCAGATCCCGGATTTCGACGCGCGGCTTCATGTCAACGGCCGCCCGCGCAGCGGCTCGAGACCATCCCGGATGGCGTCGCCCAGCAGATTGACCGAGGCGATAGCCAGCGCCAGCGCCACGCCCGGAATCAGCACCAGCCACGGCGCCACCGTCAGGTAGACGCTGCCGAGCCGCAGCAGGGAGCCCAGTGATGCGTTCGGCGGCTGCACGCCCAGCCCCAGAAAGCTGAGGCCGCTCTCGATCAGCATGCCGATCGAGAGCGCGTAGGTCAGCTGAATGATGGCGGCGCCCAGGATGTTCGGCAAGATGTGCACACCCATGACGCGCAGCGTCGACGCTCCGGCAATGACCGACGAGACGACGAACTCGCGCTCGGCCACCGTGAGCGAGACCGAGCGGATCACCCGGATGAACAGCGGCAGCGTGGCGGTCGATATCACGACGATGGCGGAAATGTTGCCGGGGCCGATCACGGCGGAGGCGAGCAACCCGAACAGCAGCGCCGGAAACGCGAACAGCACATCGGCGCACCGGGCGATCACGCCGTCGACCCAGCCGCCGAGATAGCCGGCGGCGATGCCCAGGAAGGTGCCGATGATCGCGGTGATCACCACCGCGATCGACGACAGCAGGAACGTCGCGCCTATGCCCTCGACGACGCGGGGCAGGTAATCGCGGCCGAGCTCGTCGTTGCCGAACAGGAACTGGGCGGTCGGCGCACCGAGGCGCTCCCCCGCGCCGATCGCCGTCGGGTCCCCCAGCGGCAGGTGGGGCCCGAAAACGCCGAGGAACAGGAAGACGGCGAGCAGGCAGGCACCGAGCAGGCCGAGCCGGTCGCCGCCCAGGACCCGCAACGCGGCACGGCCTGGCAGCAGCCTCACCTGCCGGACCTCTTCGCGCCGATCCGCGGATCGATCAGCGCATAAGCCACGTCGGCGAGCATGCTGAGCGAGACGAAGGCAAACGACGCGAGCAGCACGCCGGCCTGGACGACGGCATAGTCGCGGCTCTCGAGCGAACTGAAGACGTAGTAGCCGACGCCGGGAATGGAGAACAGGATTTCGGCGATGATCGCGCCCCCAAGCAGGAAGCCGAAATAGGTTGCCGTCACGGTGACGATCGGGATCGCGGCGTTGCGCAGGATGTGATGCCGCACGACCTGGTAGGGCGTCTCACCGCGCGCCACCGCCGCGAGGATGTGGCCCTCGGTCATCACCCGCAAGACCGAGTCGCGGGTGGTGCGCAGGATCAGGGCGATGCCGAACACGCTGAGCGACGCCGTCGGCAGCACGACCGAGCGCAGGTTTCCCCACGGGTCCTGCAAGAGCGGCACGAAGCCACCGACCTTCAGGCCCAGCGACCAGCGCGAAAAGACGAAGATCAGTGCGCTGCCGAGCACGAACTCCGGCACGCTGGCACCCAGCGCGCCGACCAGCCGGCCCGAGCCGCCCCGGCCGCCGCCCGACCGGATGCCGCTGGCGATGCCCAGCGGCATCCCGATCCCCAGGGCCAGCATGAGTGTCAGCACGGCGATCTCGGCGGTGACCGGCAGGCGGCGCAACAGTTCGTCGATCACCGGGCTCTTGTTCACCATCGAGACGCCGAAGTCGCCACGCAGCAGGGCCGTGAGCCATTTGAAGAATTGCACCGGCATCGGCTGGTCGAGTCCGTACTTCGCGCCAATCTGCGCCCGGGCTTCCGGCGTCGCGAATGGTCCGAGCAGGACATCGGCGTAGCCGCCGGGCAGCAGCCGCAGGGCGATGAAGACCAGCAGCGCGACGCCGAACATCGTGATCAGCGCGATCGCGAGCCGCGGCACCAGGAACGAAATCAGGCGCACGCGGACCCCTCAGAGGCGAAGGAGGTGGCTATGCCAGCCGTCCGCTGCCGCAATCAGCGCTTGGACGCGAACTCGGCCACGTACTGGTAAGTGTTCGAGGAACCGGACACCGGGTCGAGCCGGATGTCCATCGTGTCGGACCGATGCACGATGAAGTCGACCTTGGTGACCAGCGCGAGGATGTTAGCGCCGTCGTCGATCATGCGGCAGACCTCGGCGAGCTGGGCGTCGCGCTCGGCGCCTTCAGGCGCGCTCTTCATCTTGTCGAGCGCGTCGGCCAGCTGCGGCACGTATTCGTGGAACACCGTGTTCCAGACCGCGTACTTCGGGTTCCACCAGGCAACCACCATGCTCGGATCGCTGTACCCGGCCAGCCAGGACAGCGAGGCATCGAACTCGCCCTTGGTGAATGTCTTGTTCAGGTATTCGGCGACCGGCAGCTGCTGGATCTTGACGTTGATGCCAACCGGCTTCACGTTCTGCTGGATCACCTGCGCAATTCGCGCGTAGATCGGGTCCGCGGTCGAGGCAATCACCTCGACATCGACGCTCGGCTTGCCCGTCGCCGCCATCAGCTTCTTCGCCTTCTCCAGCCGCGCCGCTCGCGGCAGCTTGTAGGTGTCGACGTCCCTGCAGGCGTTCCTGCCGAAGGCGCTGGGCACCGGATAGTCGGGCTTGGAGAAGCCGGCGAACACGATGTTGGCGATGGCATCCCGGTCGATCGCCAGGTTCAACGCTTGACGCACCCGCTTGTCCTTGAAGGCTGACTTGTCCGACAGGGCATTGATGTCAAGCCGGTAGTAGTTTGTCGTGCCCTGGGAGTCGACCACCAGGCGCTTGTCGCCGGCCACCAGGCGGCCAATGTCAGGGTTGGAAAATGTCGAGTAATCGATCCGGCCGTCGCGCAGCGCCGCCACGCGCGCCGCCTCGTCGGGGATGATCAGAACATTGAGCGTGTCGACCTTCGGATAGCCCTTGCGCCAGTAGTAGGGGTTGCGCACCAGCGTCCAGCTTTCCTTGGGCTTGTAGGCGCTGACCATGAAGGGGCCGGAGCCCATGAGCTGCTTTGCCGGGTCGTAACTGCCGTCCTTCAGCTCCTTGATCGGGATGATGGCCGCGGTGATGTGGGCCAGCGCCGCCAGGAAGGCGGTGTGCGGTTTCTCGAGTTCCACGCGCACGGTGTTGTCGTCCGGCGCGGACATCGCCTTGATGACGCCGAGTTGACGCGACCAGTACGACGAGATCTTGCTGCTGGCCTTCTTCTTTTCTTCGTCGGTTTTCGCCGCCGCGACCCCGGCTGGGTTCATCTCTACGCCGGTGATGCGTTCGAAGGTGCCGATGACGTCGGCCGCGACGACCGGGCGTCCGTTCGACCACTTCGCATCCTTGCGCAGGTTCAGCACGTAGCTGGTCGGCGACGTCTGCTTCCAGCTCTCCGCCAGGCCCGGTCGCAGCTTCATGTCCTTGTCGGTCGTGAGCAGGGTCTCGTAGACCATCTCGTACATCTGCCACGAGTTGACAGTGCCGGCGATGTGCACGTCCATGCTGTCCACGTCGCCCGCAGTGCCCCAGTTGAGCGTTTTCTGCGCCAGGGCGGCGCCGGAGCCGAAGACCAGGACAACAGCGGCGATCAAGCCCGCCACACCGAATTTTCCAGATATGAGCAGATGATTCTTCATTGAGAACACTCCTTGCGGCGGATGGCCGGGTTCGCGCCAGAGCGCGGTCGTCTGTCAGTGCCGCGGCCAGTATGTTAGTGACATCTCATTCTGTCAATAGGTGTAGCCGTGGATAACATCTGGCCTCCGGCAGGTGCAGACTGCTGCTCACCTGCGAGAGGATTAGTCCATGCTGACTTTTGAAGAGTACCGCAGCCACGATGCGATCGGCCTCGCCGAGCGGGTGGCCAGGGGCGACACGACGGCCGACGAATTGCTGGACACGGCCATCGCCCGTGCCGAAGCAGTGAATCCGCTGATCAACGCCGTGGTCCAGCAGCATTACGACCTCGCGCGCGCGGCCATTCGAAATGGCCTGCCGGACGGGCCGTTCAGGGGAGTTCCGTTCCTGCTGAAGGACGTCTCGGTGCAGCTCGCGGGAACGCAGACGAGCAATTGCAGCAGGCTCTTCGCCGGCAGTGTCGCCCAGACCGACTCGACGCTGGTCGAGCGCTACAGGCGGGCCGGCCTGGTGATTTTCGGCAAGACGAACACCCCCGAAATGGGACTCGCCGCTTCGACCGAGACGGCGCTCCACGGCACGACCCGCAATCCCTGGAATCGCGACCGCACATCCGGGGGATCGTCCGGGGGCACCGCCGCCGCCGTGGCCGCGGGAATAGTGCCGGCCGCGCAGGGCAGCGACGGCGGCGGCTCGATCCGCATCCCGGCGTCCTGCTGTGGTTTGTTCGGCCTGAAACCGACCCGGGCGCGCACCCCGCTGGGGCCCCTGGTCGGCGAAAGCTGGGGCAGCATGGGCGTCGTTCACGTCCTGACGCGCAGCGTGCGCGACAGCGCCGCGCTCCTCGATGCGACGCATGGCGCGGCGCTCGGCGATCCCTACGCGGCTCCGGCGGTCGCGCGGACGTACCTCAGCGAAGTCGGCGCGGATCCGGGCCGGCTGCGCGTGGCGTTGCAACTCGCGCCCTTGTCCGGCTCCCCGGTCGACGCCGAGTGCGTCGCAGCGGCACGCGCCGCCGCGCAGCTGCTCTCGAGTCTGGGCCACAGCGTGGAGGAGGCACAACTCCCGGGCAACATGGAGCAGCTGGGAACCGCTTCCTGGGCGATGGTGGCCACCGGCGTCAGCGCGACGCTGCACCGACGCGCCGCGGTGCTGGGACGGGCACTGCGCGAAGACGACGTCGAGCCCGTGACGTGGCGCGCGGTGCGCCATGCGGCGACCCTCTCCGCCCTCGACCATGCCAACGCATTGCTCACGATCCACCAGCAGGGCCGGCGCATGGCGGCGTTCCACGAGCGATACGACATCGTGCTGAGTCCAACGCTGGGACAGGTGCCAGTGCCGCTCGGCCCGCAAAGCATGAGCAACCCCGACCTCGATGCCTACACCAGGGCTTTGCTGCGCTTCACCCCTTTCTGCAACCTCTTCAACATGAGCGGCGAGCCCAGCATGTCGGTGCCGCTGCACTGGAGCGCCGACGGCCTGCCGGTGGGCGTCATGTTCAGTGCCGCGTTCGGCCGGGAGGACCTGCTGCTGCGGCTGGCGGGCCAGCTCGAACAGGCGCGGCCCTGGTTCAACCATGTCCCCGCGCTCGCCTGATCGCGGCGCCAGCCGCGCCATGGTGACGCCTGCGACACGTCCGAAGCGCTCGCGTGCAGCGCCGGCGACACT
Organism: Ramlibacter tataouinensis; assembly: GCA_002427815.1. Lineage (GTDB taxonomy): Bacteria > Pseudomonadota > Gammaproteobacteria > Burkholderiales > Burkholderiaceae_C > Ramlibacter > Ramlibacter tataouinensis_A. Next base: position 1,032 of record DIZF01000036.1, on the reverse strand, counting down.
CAGCGAGCGCATCGCCAGTGGGTACCCCGGGATGACGCCCTCCTCTCGCAGGATCGCGAGCTACATGCTAGCCAATGCGCATTTGCTGCCGTTCGAGCACGCTGCGGCGATCGCGGCGAAGGTGGGCGTCAGCCCGATGACAGTCGGCCGCTTCCTGCGGTCGATCGGTTATGGCGGGTTCGGTCAACTGAAGAACGAACTGCGCGGCGCGGCCGCCAGTCCCGGGCTTCTGGTCAGCGACCGGCTCGACCGCATCCGCGGCAATGTCCGCGATGGTGTTGCCCTGCATGACAACCTGCAGCTGGAAGTGAATGCGCTGATCGCGGTGTACGAGCACGTCGGCACGCCGCTCTGGGACAGGACAATCCAGCGGCTCGTCGCGAGCGACCAGGTTTTCGTCGCCGGCTTCCAGACGCTCGCGGGCCTTGCTTCCGATTTTGCCGCGCGGCTGCAGTACCTGCGCCCCGGCGTCGGTGTGCTCGATGGGCGCGACGGTACATTCGCCGAACTGCTCGCCGGCACCGCGAAAAAGCCCTGCCTGGTGCTGTTCGAAATGCGCCGCTACACCAAGTTCAGCCAGCTGCTCGCGCAGCAATGCCGCGCGCAGGGGATCCCGGTCGTCATGATCTGCGACACCCACTGCCATTGGGCCCTCGACTGCACCGATTCGGTGTTCACGGTCAACACCGAGAGCAACCTGTTCTGGGATGCGCAGGCGCCCTTTCTGAGCCTCACCAACCTCATGCTCGACCACGTGGTCCGCAAGCTCAAGAACCAGGCCACGGTGCGGCTGAAGGCGCTCGGTGCTCTGCAGGACCGCTTCGGAGCCTTTGGCAACTGATCAGAGTTCGGTAAACGCTTATTTGCCCAGCGCTGCTGGTCAAGACCCGGCGGGCCTACGCCGAGCCTGTTTGCCGGTGACCCGCGCGCTTGGCAAATTCACTTCGCCCAAATGTTTTGGAAGCGTTCAACCGACAAAGTCTTCATCGACACTCATCCGTCTATGCTTTTCCTGATTAGCGACGAACCTCA
>DIZF01000058.1 GCA_002427815.1 Ramlibacter tataouinensis | reverse complement strand
CGACATTTAACCGGACACTACTGTCATGAACTATGTTTTCACTCCCGCGCCGCAGGCGTCGGTTCCGGTCGTGGGCCGCTCCGAGCGCTTTCCCGTGCGCCGCATCTACTGCGTGGGTCGCAACTACGAGGAGCACGCCAAGGAAATGGGCTTCACCGGCCGTGAGCCGCCGTTCTTCTTCATGAAGCCGGCCGACGCCGTGGTACCGGTGAATCAGGGCGAGACCGGCACCATGGCCTACCCCAGCCTGACGAAGAGCCTGCACCATGAGATCGAACTGGTGGCGGCCATCGGCACCGGCGGCAAGAACATCAAGGCCGCCGATGCGCAAAAGCACGTTTACGGCTACGCGGTGGGACTGGACATGACCCGACGCGACCTGCAGGGCGAGATGAAAAAGCAGGGCCGGCCCTGGGACATCGGGAAGGGGTTCGAGCAATCGGCGCCGATCGGCCCCATCACGCCGGCGGCGCAGGCCGGCGACGTCCTCAACGCCGAGATCTTCCTGCAGGTCAACGGCAAGGACCGCCAGCGCAGCACGGTGTCCAAACTGATCTGGAACCTCGGAGAAATCATCGAGCATCTTTCGGCCGCCTGGGAGCTCCAGCCCGGCGACCTGATTTTCACCGGCACGCCCGAAGGGGTCGCGGCAGTGGTAGCCGGCGACACCCTGGTAGGCGGTGTCGCGGGACTGGGCGAATTGCACGTGCGCGTGGTCTGAGCCTGTTGCTTCGGGGGCGCGGCGTGCGAGGCGTGATGGCCGATCGCCGGGCCTTTGTTCCCCCGTACACTTGTCGAATATGCTGATTCGCAGCCCGATCAAGCACTGCCGGAACTGTGGAACCGCTGTGGTCTACCGCGTGCCCGACGATGGCGACACCCATGAACGGGCCGTCTGCCCGGCTTGCGACACGATCCATTACGAAAACCCCCTGAATGTGGTCGGCACGGTCCCGTACTGGGGCGAGCAGGTGCTGCTGTGCAAGCGCAACATCGAGCCCCGCTGGGGCAAATGGACCTTGCCGGCAGGCTTCATGGAATTGGGCGAGAGCACGGCCCAGGGCGCGGCGCGTGAAACCGACGAGGAAGCCGGCGCGCAGTTCGAAATGGGAGACCTGCTGACGGTGCTGAGTGTGCCCCGGGTGGGCCAGGTGCACCTGTACTACCGGGCCCGGCTGCTGAGCGACCGCTTCGTTCCCGGCCACGAAACGATAGAGGCCCGGCTGTTCTCGGAAGGCGAGATTCCCTGGGACGAACTGGCGTTCAAGACCGTGAGGGAGACGCTGCTGCGCTACTTCGAGGACCGGCGCAAAGGCAAATTCGAAGTCCACAACATCGAAATTGCCTGACTCCCCGACCGGCACGGCCCCTCGCATGAACGACCGGGCCCTAGTTGCGAATCCTGCTTTCCTCGCGCAGCTTGGCGTCTTCCCTTCGCTGGATGCATAGCGGGTGATTGCGGGCGCCAGGCTTCTCGCACTGCTCGGCCAGGCAGAATTCCCGGCTCAGGAACATCTTGTCCTTGCACGCATCGACCGGGCTGCCATGTGCCGCATTCGGACCCGGCAGCGATGCCGGCCGGGCTTCTTCCCGAGCCTCGCGAACGGGCGCGGGTACGGCGGCCACTGGATGCTCGTTTTCAACCGCGGCCGCCGAAGCTGCCCCCTTGCTTCTGGCAGGACTCGGCCGCCGGGCATGGCTGACAACGGGGCGCACGGATGCCACGCTCGATGCCGCTACCGGACGCGCGGCGCCATCCGGAACGGCTGTGGCCTGGGTGCGGGCCTCAATCGGCTTGGCCGCCACCGGCATCGGCGCGACGGAGGCTGTTGCCGAGGCGGGACCGGCTGGGTCCGCCCAAGGCCTTTCGCCACTGCCCTTGCCCGTCATCATCAACAGCGCCGCAATGCCGGCAACGGCCACAACCCCGGCTGCCGCCATGACCCGGACCGCGGGCTTTCGGTGGGTTGCCGGCGCAGGCGCCGCGGCTGCAACGGCCTGCGGCATCGGGCCTGCTTTGGCGCGGCGGGTTGCCTCGATCTCTGCGGCCTGCGCCGAGGCCCCGGCATCCTGCGGCTCGACAACCGTGTTGGCGAACGCCGCTTCAGGTTCGATGACGCTTCTGGCGACCGGCCCGATGGCGGAAGGTGCGCGGGCCGCCGCCGCAACCGCTTCTTGCCCAGTGATCACCGGGACCATAACCACCGCCCCGGAGGCCGGTACAGCGGCGGGCGGTGCCTCTACCTGCGCCGCCAATGCCGCGAGCTGCGCGACGCCCGCGCCCGGCAGGGTGGCCGGGACGGCATCCGGCGGCGTCGTTGGCTCGCGCAGGCGTGTGGCTTCGAGGTCGTCCGCCTCGGGCTCAGCGAGAGTGGAGTCGAAAATCATGCCGCTGGAAAGCTTGCGCAGACGCCGGCGCGCCAGGTCGGCATAAATACCCGCCGGGAACTTGGCCAGGAAATCCTGCAGTTCCTCGGGATCGCCCGAGTCCTTGATGTCCTTCCAGTAGACCAGCTCCAATTCCTGCGTGACCGTCGACCCGCCGGTGGGGGAAATGCCCCCCCCGCTCAGAGACTGGCTTCCACCTCGTGTCGAGACCCCTGCGCCGGACTTCCGGGAGGAATCCGCCGGCGGAATCACCGTGGCGTCCTCCGCACGCCGCATGGCCGACTGCAGCGCGGCCGCGAAATCGCGGGCGCTGGCAAAACGCTGTTCACGGTCCTTGGCCAGGGCGCGCGCCACCACTGCGTCGATGGCGGCCGGAAGCCGCGCATTGAAAGAGCTCGGCGGCGGCGGTGTATGGCCGATGATCTGGTGGATGATCGAGAAGTCGTTCTCGCCGTCGAACGGCCGCTTGTCAGTCAGCAACTGGTACAGCACCACTCCCACGGAAAACAGGTCGGCGCGCGCATCGATCTTCTGCCCCTGAACCTGCTCGGGTGACATGTACTTGAGCGTGCCGACCATGGTGCCCTGGGTGCGGGTGGCGTCTCCCGAATCCTGAATCCGCGCGACGCCGAAGTCGGTCAGCTTGACGCGCCCCCCCGGCTCGATCAACAGGTTGGCCGGCTTGATATCGCGATGGATAATCCCCTGCCTGTGCGCATAGTCCAGTGCGGAGAGCAGGTCACGGATCATCTTGAGCGATTGCTCGAGCGAATAACGCACCCCTTTGTCCAGATGGTGCTTCAGGTCATCGCCCTGGATGTACTCCATCACCAGGAAGGCGATGTCGCCATCGCGATCCGAGTCGTAGACGCTGACGATGTTGGGGTGCTGCAGGCGAGCGGCCGAACGTGCTTCGGTGCGAAAACGGGCCTCGTATTCCGCGGCCGCTTCCTCCGACAGGTTCTCCACCTTCACGGTCTTGATGGCCACATGACGGTCGAGGTTGGGATCGCGCCCTTCGTAGACGATGCCCATCGCTCCTTTGCCGAGGACGCGAACAAGGTCATAGCGGCCAAGCTTTCGAAGACTCACAACAACAACTTCGCCTGGTAAAGGGGAAAACAGATTCTAGCCTGCGGTCCCCCCCCGGCAACGTCAACGCTGGCGCTGCACTGTCTCGCGCCTGATACGCAGGCTTTCCCTCAGGTACGCCTCAGCGAAATAGCGGTCCCGCCCCAGCACGAGGTCCGGCCGGCCCGGCTCGAGCCGGCGCACGGCATCGAGGCCCAGGCCTTCGACGCGAAGTTCACGTGCCATGCCGGGCCCGGTACGGTCAGGCTTTCACCGCGAAAAGCACGATGGGTGCGGCTTCGGCCTCCCGTGGGCAACCCAGAGAAATCTGGCCTTGCCCGACCAGGTAGCACTCGGTACGGCGCAAAACCACCGGCTCGACCTGGTTGCCGAGGTAAACCCAGGTACCGAAGCTCGATGTGTCGCTCAAGACGAAATGGCTACCGCGCCACTCCACCGTGGCATGCACGCGCGACACCCGGCCGTCGTTGATTGACAGCGAAGCACCGGTCGCACGGCCCAGTGTGAGCTTTTCGCCGTGCGAGTCCAGGCGCAGCGTCCGGCCGGGTCCCGCGAGTTCGAGCCGGCTTGCCTTGCCCGTCTTGAACAGGGATGCGCCCATCACGGTCGCGTCGTCATCGCGGTCGACACGCCAGTCGACACGGAACACCTCGGTCGCCTCGGACTTGCCGCGCAAGAACATCGGGCCCAGGCTGCGCAGCTGGTCGCGCTGAACGGGCGCGAGCGCGTCGCGCACGCGCTGCGTCGTGAGAATCTGTTCGGCTCCAGCCAGATCCGCAAGCCGTGCAGCGCTGTTGACGGCGTCCCCATAGCAATCGCCGTCGATCTCGACCACCTCTCCGGATTCGACGCCCATCTGGATCTGGACCGGATTGCCGTCCCCGGCGTAAACGGGATGTTCCTGCAGCCACCCCTGAATCGCGATACAGGCCTCCACCGCATCATCTTCGGCGGGAAAGACAACGAACAGGCCGTCACCCAGCAGCTTGACGACACGGCCGCGATGCTGCTCGAACGTCACGCTGAGCGCGCTGGTCAGCTGAGTCACGAAACGACCCGCGGTCTCGTCGCCGAGCCGCTCGAAGATGCCTGTGCTGCCGACCAGATCCGCGAAAACGACGGTGGCCATACTGCGTTCAGCGCCCTCCAGGCTGGTTATGGGAAGGTAGACTCATTCGCAGGGATTTTATGCGGGGCAGGGCAAAGGTAAAGCGGGCATCGTGCCGGCACGCTGATTCCTGTCCGCCGCGGCGATCCCCGGGTCACTGGCGCACGAGATGGCGGTCCGGCGCCAGACGCCGCAAAAATGAGGGCGGCCTGTGTTGAGCCACTGCAAGCACCGGCTTAAACTCGGCCATGGTCCGCTTCCTGGCTGTCTTCTTTTCGGTGCTGTTGGTGCTGTTTCTGGCGGAACTGACACCGCCGGTCCAGCGGATGGTCGTGGTGCCGTGGACGGCTTTCCTCGCTTCTTGCAGTGCCTTCGTCCTGCACCTCCTGGACTCGAATGCCATATCCAACGGCAATGTGCTTCAGGACATACGGACCGGCAGCGGCATCGCCATTGAGGCGGGCTGCAACGGTGTCGAGGCGTGCATCATGCTGGTTGCCGCCATGTTGGCATACCCGGCGGCACTGCGCTCCAAGATCACCGGGTTGTTCCTTGGTTCCCTGGCCATACAGGCATTGAACCTGGTTCGCATCGTGTCACTTTTCTACCTGGTGCGGTGGAGCGCTCCCGCGTTTGAATTCGCGCATCTCTATCTCTGGCAGGCGCTCATCATGCTGGACGTGCTGCTGGTCTGGCTGGTGTGGCTGCGCTGGGTGACTCGGGGCCAGTTTCGCCGTATCACCACCACCTCGGCTGCCTAGGCTCATGGTGCGCGGGACCACGTCACTCCGGAAGTTTTCCGCCAGCGCACTGCTGTGGCTGGCGTTCGCCTTGGCCATCTGGTACCCGTTGAGGGCGTGGATGCTGCTTCCTGCAGGCTGGCTGGCAAAACAGATCATGACCACCGTTTTCCCAGCCTGGGTAGCCGGCGCAGAACTCGAGGGCAGCTCCCAGGTCCTGCTCACCCATCTGCGCGTCTGGGGCAGCGGTGGGCGCGTGGGCGAGCTGACTCCCGAGGTCAACGGGCTCGTTTACGCCTATGGTGCACCTCTCCTTGCGGCTTTGCTGCTGGCATCGAGAACGCGCCGCCTTTGGTGGAAGCTGCCTGCCGGCCTGTTGGCCCTGGTGCCGTTCCAGGCATGGGGCATCTGCTTCGCGTGGCTGATGCAGGTGGCAGCGATAGCCGGCAACGAGACCCGGGATCAGACCGGCTTCGGGCCATGGACCACCAACCTCATCGCGGCGGGCTACCAGTTCGGATTCTTGATCCTGCCCACGCTCGTGCCCGTCCTGGTGTGGTTCGCCTTCGATCGCCGCGTGCTGGCCGAAGCGCTGATTGAAGGCGCCTTGACCAGCGAATCCCGATAGGACGCGCGCTTCGCGTGCGGTGAACCCTAGGATTTTGCGGTGCGCGGCAAATAGTAGGCGCAGCGCAGGCGTCCAGCCTTCATGGCCGGCGCCGCCAAGACAGGCCATCCCATCCGGTTGCCGTGGAACGACCGAGGTGAAGAATCGAGTAGGGTGAGGGG
>DIZF01000066.1:160870-165734 GCA_002427815.1 Ramlibacter tataouinensis | reverse complement strand
CGCAGGTTCTCTTCCATCATCGGACCCAGGATGAAGCCGAGCAGCAGCGGCGCCGGCTCACAGCCCAGCTTGATGAACCCGTAGCCGACCAGGCCGAAGATGCCGACCATCCACACGTCGAAGGTGTTGTTGTTGGTGGAGTACACCCCGATCGCGCAGAACAGCACGATGGCCGGGAACAGCCAGCGATAGGGCACCGTCAGCAGCTTGATCCACATGCCGATCAGGGGCAGGTTCAGGATGATCAGCATCAGGTTGCCCAGCCACATCGAGACGATCAGGCCCCAGAACAGCTGCGGGTTGCTGGTCATGACCTGCGGGCCCGGCTGGATGTTGTGGATGGTCATGGCGCCCACCATCAGCGCCATCACAGCATTGGGCGGAATGCCCAGCGTCAACAGCGGGATGAAGGAAGTCTGCGCGCCCGCGTTGTTGGCCGCCTCGGGCGCCGCGACGCCGCGGATGTTGCCCTTGCCGAACGCCACCTCGCCCGGACGCAGCTTGGTTTTTTTCTCGACCGTGTAGGCCGCGAACGCGGCCAGCAGCGCCCCGCCGCCGGGCAGGATGCCCAGGGCCGAACCCAGGAAGGTGCCGCGCAGTATCGCCGGGATCATGTTCCTGAAATCTTCCTTGGTCGGGAACAGGCCCTTGACCTTGCCGGTGAACACCTCGCGGTGCTCCGAAGACTTCGACAGGTTGCTGATGATTTCGCCGTAGCCGAACACGCCCATGGCGATCGTGATGAAGCCGATACCGTCGGTGAGTTCCGGGATGTCGAACGAGTAGCGCGCCACGCCGGAGTTGACGTCGGTGCCGATCAGCCCCATCAACAGGCCCAGCACGATCATCGCGATGGCCTTGACGAGCGAACCCGACGCCAGCACCACGGCGCCGATGAGGCCCAGGATCATCAGCGAAAAATATTCGGCCGGGCCGAACTTGAACGCCACCTCGGTCAGCGGTGCCGCGAAAGCGGCCAGGATCAGCGTGCCCACGCATCCGGCGAAGAACGAACCGATGCCGGCCGCAGCCAGCGCGGGTCCGGCGCGGCCCTGCCGCGCCATCTGGTAGCCGTCGATCACCGTGACCACCGACGAGGCCTCGCCCGGCAGGTTGACCAGGATGGCGGTGGTGGAGCCGCCGTACTGGGCGCCGTAATAGATGCCAGCCAGCATGATCAGGGCCGAGATCGGCGGCAGCGCGTATGTCGCCGGCAACAGCATCGCGATGGTGGCAATCGGGCCGATGCCGGGCAGCACGCCGATCAGCGTGCCCAGCACGCAGCCGATAAAGCAGTACAGCAGGTTGATCGGCGTGACGGCGACGCCGAAGCCGATCGCGAGGTTGGCAATCAAATCCATGGTCGTGATCCTTCTGTCAACCCGTGATGAAGGTCGGCCAGACCTGGAACTGCAGTTTGAGCAGCACGATGAAGGCCAGATAGCTGCCGACGGCAAGGATGGTCGCCAGCACGATGACCTCCTTGAAGTTGAACTCGTCGCCGGCCAGGGCCGCGACGAGCGTCAGACCGTACGTCGCCAGGATGAGCCCCATGGCCGGCAGTCCGATGCTGGGCAGGCCCCCCAGCAGGATGCCGAACAGCAGGTTGGCGCCGATGATGAATCCGAGCGGCTTCCAGGCAAATTTGCCGATCGGCTCGCCGTCCTCGGTTTCCACCACCAGCGACTCGAAGATGATGAAGCCGCCCAGGCCGGCCAGCAGGATGCCCAGCATCAGCGGGAAGTAGCCCGGGCCCATGCGCGCACCCTCGCCGATGGTGTAGGTGGTCGCGCCCCAGGCGAACGCGATCCCGACGGCCATGAACATGAGGCCGGAAAAGAAGTCTTTTTGACTTTTGATTTTCATGTGTTTCCCCGAACGGCTTCGAAGAAACGATTGTGTTGCCGCGAGCCCATCGCGCCGATGTGGTTTTCACCTATACCAATTGGGCTGACCAGGTCCTGACCGCCACGATGTCTTTCGCTTTTCCGATGGATGGTCAGTCAAGCGGAGGGGTCGCCGTGAGCACTTCCTCCAGGGTCGTGAGCCCTTCGGCGACCCGCAACGCCCCGGCCAGCCGCAGCGGCCGCATGCCGTCGGCCACGGCCTGCCGGCGCAGCGACGCGAGGTCGGGCGACTGCGTCACCTTCTCCTTGAAGGCCTGGCTCACGGACAGCAGCTCGTACAGGCCCATGCGTCCCATGAAGCCGGTCATGCGGCAATCGACGCAACCCACCGGCTTGTAGGGCTGCCAGCCGCCGCTGATCTTCCAGGGTTTGACGATGGCGTCGAGCGCCTCGCGGGATGCGCCATCGTCCGGCTGGCGGCATTGCCTGCACAGCGTTCGCACCAGGCGCTGGGCCAGCACCCCCAGCATGGTCGCATTGATGAGGTAGGAGGGCACGCCCAACTCCATCATCCGCGTGATGGCCGAAGTGGCGTCATTGGTGTGCAGCGTCGAAAACACCAGGTGCCCGGTCAGCGCCGCCTGCACCGCCATTTCGGCGGTCTGCAGATCGCGGATTTCGCCGACCATGATGATGTCGGGGTCCTGCCGCATCAGCGCCCGCAGCCCCTCGGCGAAACCGAAATCGAGCTGCGGCTGGACCTGGGTCTGGTTGAACGAGGGCTCGATCATCTCGATCGGGTCCTCGACGGTGCTCACGTTCACTTCTTCCGTGGCGATGCGCTTGAGCGTCGAGTACAGGGTGGTGGTCTTGCCCGAGCCGGTCGGTCCCGTCACCAGGATGATGCCGTAGGGGCGCTTGACCAGCGCCTCCCAGCGCTGCGCATCGTGCTGCGCGAAGCCCAGCGCATCCAGGTCCTTCACCGCGGTATCGGGGTCGAAGATGCGCATCACCATCTTTTCGCCGAACGCCGTGGGCAGGGTCGACAGGCGCATCTCGACCTCGTCGCCGCGCGGGTTGCGCGTCTTAATGCGCCCGTCCTGCGGCCGCCTTTTCTCCACCACGTCCATGCGGCCCAGCAGCTTGATGCGCGCGATCATGGCGTTGAGCACGCCCATGGGCATCTGGTACACCGGATGCAGCACCCCGTCGATGCGAAAACGGATCACGCCCTGCTCGCGCCGCGGCTCCAGGTGGATGTCGCTGGCGCGCTGGTCGAACGCATAGGTCCACAGCCAGTCCACCACCTGCACCACGCCCTGGTCGTTGGCGTCGAGCTGCTTGTTGCTGTTGCCCAGTTCGACCAGCTGTTCGAAACTGGCCGCGCCGGCATTGCCGCCGGATTTCTGCGCCGCCCGCACCGACTTGGCCAAAGCGAAGAATTCGGCGGTGTAGCGGTGGATGTCCTGGGGATTGGCCATCACCCGGCGCACCGTGCGCCTGGACTGGCGCTCGACCTCGTCGACCCAGTCGGTGAGGAAGGGCTCCGCCGTCGCAACCACCACTTCGCTGGCGGTCACCTGCACCGGCAGCACCCGGTGCCGCTCGGCATAACCCGCACTCATGGAATCGGCCACCTTGCCCACGTCCACCTTGAGCGGATCGATCCGCAGATAGGCCATCCCGGAGCGGCCCGCCAGCCACTGGGTGAGCGACTCAATGTCCAGCGGCTTGCCGTCGCTGGCCCGGGCCATCGCCACCGCAGCCAGCCGCACCAGCGGGTGCTGGGCGCTCTCGGCCTGCGCGCAACGCGCCACGGTGCGGCGGGCCTCTTCGGCGGAAATGATGTTGTCGTGGCTCAGCCATTGAACCAGGGTGCGCCACTCCAGCGGGCCCTGGTGGGCTTTTGCGGCGGAGGCTTTGGGAGGGTGCACGCTCATGGGAGGGGAATCAGGCTGGGATCGGCGGGCTTGAGAACCCGCAACCACTTGCGCGCCGGCAGGCCCCAGCGAGTTTCAACGGTTTCGGCCCGTTGGGCAAGCAGGGAGCGGGCGGGCCGCACCGGAGTGCGCAAGGCCAGCACCACGGTGTTGCCTTCGCGCGTGGGCCGGAAAGCCCAGGCCGCCTGCGGGCCGAAGGCCGCGACGATCTTTTCCAGGCTGCGGCTGTAGCTGGACGAGCGGCCGAACAGGTTCACGGTCATGCAGCCGTCCTCGGTGAGCAGGTTGCGGCAATCGGCGTAGAAAGCCTCGCTGTCCAGCACCGGCGCGGCCGCTTCGTGGTCGTACAGGTCCACCTGCAGCGCATCGACGGTCCCGCGCCAATGCGCGTGCGCCGCCACCTCGGCCGCGTCGCCGAGAACGACCGACAGACGGGCGTCATCGGCCGGCAGCTTGAACCACAGGCGGCAGGCCGCGATGACCTGGGGGTTGATCTCGATCGCGGTGGTCTTCATCCGCAGCTTCTTGTGGCAGAACTTGGTCAGGGCCCCGGCGCCCAGGCCCAGCTGCATGGCGTGCCGCCGCACCACGGAGGCCGGCTCGACGAAGAGCAGCCAGGCCATCATGCGTTGCACGTACTCCAGTTCGATCTCGAACGGCTGGTCCAGCAGCATCGAGCCCTGGATCCATTCGGTGCCCAGGTGCAGGTAGCGGACGTCGCCCTGGTCGGAGAAGTTGACTTCGGGCAGGGGGGTGGGGGTCGCTTTCACTGCGTACGATTATCGCCACTGCCCGATCAGCACCGCCGCTAGCCGTCGGCAGCCAGCAAAGCGGCCAACTTGGGCAACGCCTGCAACGCGTTGTCCCGGGTCGCAAGGGCCAGCGCCTCCACCGGCATTGCGCGCAGGCCGGCCATCTCCCGCGCGATGCGTGGCAGTTCGGCCGGTTCGTTGCGCCCTTGCGGCTGGCCGTCCTCGCGCTGCACGGCCGTGCGATAGACCCACTGCGGCGGGATGTCCGGCGCATCGGTTTCCAGCACCAGCGCCGCCAGCGGCAGGGGGGGGGGGGGGCGCCGGG
>DIZF01000066.1:155081-160704 GCA_002427815.1 Ramlibacter tataouinensis | reverse complement strand
CATCGGTTTCCAGCACCAGCGCCGCCAGCGGCAGGTCGGCGGCGAGCCGCCGGATCTGCTGGGCGCGCTCGAAAGTCACGTTGCCGCCAAAACCCAGCTTGAAGCCCAGCTTGACGAATTCGTTGGCCTGCTGGGCGCTGCCGTTGAAAGCGTGCGCGATGCCGGTCACCCCCGCCTGGCGCAAATGCTTGAGCAGCCTGTCGGCGGAACGGCGCACGTGCAGGATCACCGGCAGTCCATGCCGCCGCGCCAGCGCCAGTTGCCCGGCCAGGAACAACTCCTGGCGCGCCGGGTCGGGGTCCGGCCCGAAAAAATCCAGGCCGATTTCGCCGACCGCAACCAGGCGGGGATCATCCCGCGCCTCCAGCAGGGCCTGGTCCAGGCGGTCGAGGTCCGCCGTCGGCGCGGCACCCGTGCACAACGGGTGGATGCCCAGTGCATAGCTGTCGCCGTGCCGGTGCGCGAGCTCGCGCACCGCTTTGAAATTGCCCACCTCAACCGCAGGCAGGACGCAATGGGTGACGCCGGCAGCGCGCGCGCGAGCGCGGACCGCGTCGGTGTCGGGGGCGAACTCCGCCGCATCCAGGTGGCAGTGTGTGTCAATCCACGCGGTCATGGCACCATGATGCCGCAAGCCGTGCAGGCCCGCGCAAACCGTGATACCGTGTGTTTTCGTTTTTCTTTGTCGCGTTTTCCCCCGTAGTTTCGATAGGTGAACGAATGCGCAGGCCTGCCCTTTACAGCTCCAGCCGCCCGGGAAGATCCCGGCAGGATCCTGCCCCGGACGCCACGCTCGAGCAGGGCGCCCCGGCGCCGGTGGCCAAGCCTCAATCCCCACTCTCCAGCCCGCGCATGCTCTGGGCCGCGATCGCGGTGCTGGCGGCCCTGCTGGCCTTCAGCCTGGGCCTGGCAATGCACCCGATGCAGCGCAAGCTGACCCAGGAAGACATCAATGCGGCCGTGCTGAAGACACTGGACACGCAGGTGCTGCCTTCCGAATACGCCAAGGCCTACGAGAAGATCGAGCCCTCGGTCGTGCGCGTGATCAGTTATGTCAAGAAGAGCCGGCTGAAGGACAACAGGGAGACCCGGCGCGAGCACGGCCTGGCCAAGCCCAGACAGCTGGGCGCCGCACCCGGCAGCGCAGACGCGGCCGCTGACGAGGAAGAGGTCGAGCACGGCGTGGGCACCGGCGTGGTGATCATCGACAAGGGCGTGATCCTCACCAATCTGCATGTGGTGTCCGGCGCCGATCGCATCTCGGTGATTTTTTCGGACGGCCTGCAGTCGCCCGCGACCATCACCGGTGTTCAAGCCGAGAACGACCTGGCGGTGCTGCAGGCCAGCAAGCTTCCCGACGACCTGATTCCCGCCACGATGCGCTCCACGGCCGACCTGGCGCCCGGCGACAAGGTGATGGCCGTGGGCTTTCCGTTCGGCATCGGCCCCTCGGCTTCGGGCGGCGTGGTGTCGGGCCTGAAGCGGGCCTTCCGTTCGCCCGAAGGCAAACAGGAAATGACCAACCTGATCCAGTTCGACGCGGCGGCCAACCCCGGCAATTCCGGCGGCCCGCTGATCACCATGGACGGCGAAGTGGTGGGCATCGTCACCGCGATCCTGAACCCGACGCCGGCGCGCACCTTCCTGGGCATCGGTTTTGCCGTGCCCATCGAGAACGCGGTGGCCGCCGCCGGGCTGCCGCCGTTCTGAGCCCTTGCCGTTTTCTGCCAACCCAACCACCCGATCCCATGGACCCGACGACACGCCAGGACAGCGACACCGCCCAGTTGATGGAACAGATCCTCTATGAGGTCAAGCGCGTGGTGGTGGGGCAGGACCGCTTTCTCGAGCGCGTCATGGTCGCCGTCCTGGCGCAGGGCCATCTGCTGGTCGAGGGCGTGCCCGGCCTCGCGAAGACGCTCACGGTGAAGACGCTGGCCAACACCATCCACGGCCAGTTCAAGCGCATCCAGTTCACGCCCGACCTGGTGCCCTCGGACCTGGTGGGAACGCGAATCTACAACCAGAAGACCGGCGACTTCAGCACCTCGCTGGGCCCGGTATTCACCAACCTGCTGCTGGCCGACGAAATCAACCGGGCCCCGGCCAAGGTGCAGAGCGCCCTGCTGGAAGTGATGCAGGAGCGGCAGGTCACCATCGCCGGCGAAACCTACAAGGTGCCCAGCCCCTTTCTGGTGATGGCGACGCAGAACCCGATCGAGACCGAAGGCACCTATCCCCTGCCCGAGGCCCAGGTGGACCGTTTCATGATGAAGGTGCTGGTGGACTATCCGACCGACGAGGAAGAGTTCGTCATCGTCGAGCGCGTGACCGGACCGGCGGTGGACGTCAGGGCCGTCGCGAGCACCGAGGAATTGGCCGCGCTCCAGCGCGAATGCCGGCGCATCTACGTCGATCCGTCGCTGGTGCAATACGCGGTGCGGCTGGTATCGGCCACCCGGACGCCGGAAAAGCACGGGCTGAAGGATTTCGGCAGGTACCTCACCTTCGGGGCCAGCCCGCGCGCCACCATCAGCCTGACCGAGGGCGCCCGCGCCCTGGCGATGCTGCGGGGCCGCACCTACGCCTTGCCCGAGGACATGACCGACCTCGTGCCCGACGTCCTGCGGCATCGCCTCGTCCTGTCGTACGAAGCGCTGTCCGAAGGGCTGTCCGCGGATGCGCTGGTGGGCAAGATCATGAGCAAGATCCCCTCGCCGCCCAAGCCGCTGGAACATGAAAAGCTTGTCGCGTGACAAGGCCCCCACGCTCCCTGTGGTCGCTGCCCCCCGAGGGGGCCCAGGCCTGCTTGGGGCGGCCCGGCGCAGGCCTGACACTGCTGCCGTGAACACGGCCCAGGCGACCACACCCGCTGGTGCCGAGCATGTGCTGCGGCGGCTGGAGTGGACGACCATCCGGCGACTGGACGGCATCCTGCAGGGCGACTATCGAACCTTGCTGCGTGGCACCGGCCTGGACCTGGCCGACCTGCGCGAGTACCAGTTTCACGACGACGTGCGCCACATGGACTGGAACGTGACGGCGCGCCTGCAGGTGCCGCACGTGCGCGTCTTCACCGAAGACCGCGAGATGGCCGCCTGGTTCCTGCTGGACCTGAGCCCCTCGGTCGACTTCGGTTCGGGCGAACAGCGCAAGCGCAATGTTTCGGCCGAGTTCGTGGCCGTGCTGGCCCGCATGCTCACCCGCCACGGCAACCGGGTCGGCGCGCTGCTTTACGGCTCGGGCGTGGACACGGTGATTCCGACGCGCGGCGGCCGCCGCCATGTGCTGCACCTGTTGCACAGCATGCAGACCCGGCCGGCGCCCACCGAGTCCGGCACGACGCGGCTGCGCGACCTGCTGGAATCGGCGGCCAACCTCCTGAAGCGCCGCTCGACAGTGTTCGTGGTGTCCGACTTCATCAGTGAGCCAGGCTGGGAAAGGCCGCTGGCCCAGCTGGCGCGGCGCCACGAGGTGGTGGCCGTGCGCCTGGTGGACCCGCTGGAACTGGACTTTCCCGACCTGGGCCTGTTGACCATCCGCGATTGCGAAACCGGCGAGCAGGTGCTGGTGGACACCCACGACGCGGGCTTTCGCAAGCGCTTCGTGCGCATCGCCGCGCAAAGGGAGGCCGAACTGCGCGAAGGCTTCGTGCGCGCCGGCATCGACGCGCTGGAGCTGTCCACCGATGGCGACCTGGTCGACGCCGTGGTGCGGTTCGCCGAGATGCGCAAGCGCCGTGCGCGGGTGGCGACCGGTGGCGGCTTTCCGGCGCACCTGCGGCAGGCCGCCTGAGCGCAGGATGCAGACATGATCTTCCTCTGGCCCGAATTCCTCTGGTTGCTGCTCGCGCTGCCGCTGCTGGTGCTGCTGTACCTGTGGCTGATGCGGCGCAAGAAGAAGACGGCGCTGCGCTACGCCTCGCTGTCCATCGTCAAGGAAGCGATGGGACCCGGGCAGTCCATCCGCCGCCACATCCCGCCGGCCCTGTTCCTGCTGGCGCTGGCGGCCATGCTGATCGCGGCGGCCCGGCCCCAGGCCGTGGTGATGCTGCCGTCCAACCAGCAGACCATCATCCTGGCCATGGACGTGTCGGGCAGCATGCGCGCCACCGACGTGAAGCCCAGCCGGCTGGAGGCGGCGCAGGCCGCTGCCAAGGCCTTTCTGGCCGAGTTGCCGCGCCATGTGAAGGTGGGCATCGTCGCCTTCGCGGGCTCGGCGCAGATCGCCCAGCTGCCCACCTTGAACCGGGAGGACCTGGTCACGGCCATCGACCGGTTCCAGCTGCAACGGGCCACCGCCACCGGCGACGCCATCGTGGTTTCGCTGGCCACCTTGTTTCCCGATGCCGGGATCAACCTGGATTCGCTGCGGACGGGGCGCGAGCGCCAGCGCGGCTTTTCGCTCGACGACGACAAGAAACCCAGGAAGGATTTCACGCCGGTCGCGCCGGGTTCGTACAACTCCGCGGCCATCATCATGCTCACCGATGGCCAGCGCACCACGGGGTCCGATCCGCTGGAGGCTGCGAAGCTGGCGGCCGACCGCGGCGTGCGCATCTACACCGTGGGCATCGGCACGGTGGACGGCGAAACCATAGGCTTCGAAGGCTGGTCGATGCGCGTGCGCCTGGACGAGGAAACCCTCAAGGCCATCGCCAACAAGACCAACGCCGATTATTTCTACGCCGGCACGGCGCAGGATCTGCACAAGGTCTACCAGTCCCTGAGCTCGCGCCTGACGGTGGAAAAGAAGGAAACCGAGGTGTCGGCGCTGTTCGCCCTGGCCGCGGCCGCGCTGGCCCTGCTGTCCGCCGGGCTGTCGGTGCTGTGGTTCAACCGGATTCTCTGATCGCGGGGCGCCTGGAGGGCGTCGCCGATAGCGGCAATTGGGGCAGAATTATGCGACCAACGAGCCTCGATCGAGTGAGCGCCCGACGGGTGCCGCGTGCCAGACAACTCTGTGATGGGGAGCTGCGAATGCATCGAATCTGGACGGCCGCCGATGGAACCTCGGTCGTGATCCGGCCGATCGCGCCGAGTGACCTTTCGCTGACCGAGAAGTTCGACAGCGAGCTGTCGCCGCAATCCAAATATCGGCGCCTGCTATCGGACCGGCGCCTGTCTTCGGCCGAGCTGCGCCGCTTCACTCGCATCGACCCGCGGCGCGAAATCGCGTTGATCGGTGTCGTCGGCGACCCCGGCGATCTGAAACAGGTCGGCGTTGCGCGGTGCGTGGACGACGTGGCCGATGAATCCGCCGAGTTCGCCATTGTTGTCAGTGATGATTGGCAGCAACGCGGCTTGGGCGCGGTCCTGCTTTCCGACTTGATCGATGCGGCCAGGCTGCACGGCGTGCGGCGCATGGAGGCCATCACGATGGCGGACAACGGCGGGATGTTGAAGCTGGCGCGCAGGCTCGGATTTTCGGCGCAGCCGCACCCTGGAGAGGCCAAACTCATCGAGCTCGCGCTCAGTCTGGTGTGAGGCGGTCGACTCGCCTCACTGCAACGCTTCGCCGCCTCTTGCCGGAACTGGTATCACTGCTGGGGCCGTGAGCGCGCGCGCCGGGACAACGGCGCCACACGTGGACCGCGCGGAGTATCGCGCAGTGCGGTCCCCTC
>DIZF01000066.1:127342-154860 GCA_002427815.1 Ramlibacter tataouinensis | reverse complement strand
CCTCCGACTTGGCCCGCAGGCGCCGCATGCCACCCAGCCAGCGGTCGATGTCGGCGGTCTTGTTGCGCAGGTAGTCCAGCACTTCGGGATGCGGCAGCACCAGGAAGCGCTCTTCCCGCATGGCCTGGACCACATCCTGCGCCACCTGCTCGGGCGAGAGCATGCCCTCCTGCAGGAAGCTCTTGCGCTCGCCACCTTTGCCCATCAGCATCGGCGTGCGCACGCCCTGCGGGCACAGGCAGCTGACGCGAATGCCCTTGTCGCCGTACTGGATAGCAAGCCACTCGGCCATCGCCACAGCGGCGTGCTTGGTCACCGCGTAGACGGCCGATTCCGGATGCGACAGCAGCCCGGCGGCCGAAGCGGTCTGCAGCAGATAGCCTTCGCCGCGTTCCAGCATCTGCGGCACGACCGCACGCGCGCCGTACACATGGGCCATCAGGTTGACTTCCCACAGCCGCTGCCAGTCGGCGTTGCTCGCCTGCAGGCCGCCGCCGGTGACGACGCCGGCGTTGGAACACAGCACGTCGACGCGTCCATAGTGCGCCGTCGCCTGCGCGATCAGCGCCTGCACCTGCGCTTCGTCCGAGACGTCGGTGCGCACGGCCAGGCCGCCCACTTCGGCGGCCACGGCTTGCGCCTGTGCTTCGTCGAGGTCGGCCACCACGATTCCGGCCGCGCCCTCCTGCGCGAAGCGCCGCACCAGCGCCGCGCCGATTCCCGAGGCCCCGCCGGTGACGACGATGACCTTGCCCTTCATCTCCATGTGCGGCTCCTTCTCAGGGAACGATGGTCTGCGCCAGCGCCCACGCCTGTTCCGCGAG
Source organism: Ramlibacter tataouinensis (assembly GCA_002427815.1). Classification (GTDB taxonomy): domain Bacteria; phylum Pseudomonadota; class Gammaproteobacteria; order Burkholderiales; family Burkholderiaceae_C; genus Ramlibacter; species Ramlibacter tataouinensis_A. The sequence goes on along the minus strand of DIZF01000066.1, from coordinate 154,036 downwards.
CGGCCGGGTGCGGCTGCCCGCCTGGATGGCCTGCTCGCTGGATGCGTTGCCCTGCAGCGCGCGCTTCTTGATGCCCTGCACGATGCCCACCAGCCGGAACATGCCGAACACCAGAAAGTAGATCCAGTCTTGCGGACTCACCGGCTCGGTGCGGCCAGTGCGCTTCAGGTAGGCCTGCAGGTAATCGGCTTCGCTCGGAATGCCCAGCGCCTGCAGGTCCAGCCCCTTCAGGCCGCGCGTGCCCTCGCCCGCCGTCATGTGCCAAGCCATGCAGTGGTAGGCGAAATCCACCAGGGGATGACCAAGGGTGGACAACTCCCAGTCCAGCACCGCCAGGATGCGAGGCTCGGTCGGGTGAAAAATCACGTTGTCGAAACGGTAATCGCCATGGACGATGCGCGTTTCATCACCCGGCGGCACATGCGCCGGCAGCCACTCGATGAGGCGCTCCACCGCCTCGATCTTTTCGCTTTCGGCGGCGCGGTACTGGCGGGTCCAGCGCGCCACCTGGCGCTCGATGTAGTTGCCGGGCTTGCCATAATCCGCCAGGCCGACGGCCGTGGGGTCGATGCAATGCAAGGCGGCGATCACGCGGCCCAGCTCGTCGAAATGGGCGCGCCGCTCCTGCGGTTGCATCCCGGGCAGCCCCGGGTCCCACAGCACCCGCCCGTCGACATAGTCCATGACGTAGAACATCGCGCCGATGACGCTGGTGTCCTCGCACAGGGCATAGGCGCGCGGCACCGGCACGTCGGTTCGCGCCAGGGCGCTGATCACGCGGAACTCGCGGTCCACCGCATGGGCGGAAGGCAGCAGTTCGCCCGAGGGCTTGCGCCGCAGAACGTAGCGGTGCCCGCCGGCGCCCAGCAGGAAGGTGGGGTTCGACTGGCCGCCCTTGAACTGCTCGACCTTCAGGTCGCCGCCGAATCCCTCCACGTGACCGCGCAGCCAGCGGGCCAGCGCCGCTTCGTCAAAGGCGTGGTGCGGCGCCACCGGCCGCGTGCCCATGAACTGCTCGAAGGACATCAGGCCACTTCGAAGAGGCCCGCCGCGCCCTGGCCGCCGCCGATGCACATGGTGACCACCACGTACCTGGCGCCGCGGCGCTTGCCTTCGATCAGCGCATGGCCCGTCAGGCGTGAGCCGGTCACGCCATACGGGTGGCCGACAGCGATTGCGCCGCCGTTGACGTTGAGCAGCTCGTCGGGAATGCCCAGCTTGTCGCGGCAATAGATCACCTGCACGGCGAAGGCCTCGTTCAGCTCCCACAGGCCGATGTCCTTCATCTTGACGCCGGTGCGCTCCAGCAGCCGCGGAATCGCGAACACCGGTCCGACGCCCATCTCGTCGGGCTCGCAGCCGGCCACCGCGAAGCCGCGGAAGATGCCCAGCGGCTTGAGGTTGCGCTTTTCGGCCAGCTTGGCGTTCATCAACACGCACACGGAGCTGCCGTCGCTGAACTGGCTGGCGTTGCCGGCGGTGATGACGCCGCCCGGCATCGCCGAGCGGATCTTCCTGACAGCCTCCAGCGTGGTGTCGGCGCGAATGCCCTCGTCGGCAGAGATCGTCACCTCCTTGCGGCTCAAGCGGCCGGTGGCCTTGTCCGCGACGCCCATCACCGTGGTCATGGGCGCGATCTCGTCGTTGAACTTCCCGGCCGCCTGCGCCGCGGCGGCACGCAACTGGCTGCGCACGCCGTACTCGTCCTGCGCTTCCTTCGGAATGTTGTAGCGCTTGGCGACGGTTTCGGCCGTCTGCAGCATGCTCCAGTAGATCTCGGGTTTCTTCTCCAGCATGGCCGGATCGGCACGCATATGGCGATTGGCTTCGTTCTGCACGCAGGAGATGCTTTCCACGCCGCCGGCCACCATCACCGGCACCTGGTCCACGATGATGCGCTGCGCGGCCATCGCGATGGCCTGCAGCCCGGACGAGCAGAACCGGTTGATCGACACCCCGGTGGTAGTGACCGGCAGGCCGGCGCGCAGCGCGGCCACGCGGGCCACGTTGCCGCCGGTGGTGCCTTCCAGCGCCGCGGCGCCGAGGATCACGTCCTCCACCTCGGCCGGGTCTATGCCCGCGCGCTTGACCGCGTGCTCGATCGAATGGGCGGCCAGGGTGGCGCCGTAGGTCATGTTGAAAGCGCCCTTCCAGCTCTTGGCAAGGCCGGTGCGGGCGGTGGAGACGATGACGACGTCGGTGGTCATGTTGGGAGTCCTCGGGTTCAGTTGAACGTCTTGCCGGCTTCGGCCAGCTGCAGCAACAGCGGCGCGGGCTGCCACGACGGATCGGCGCCCGGCTCGGCCGCGAAACGGCGCAGCGCGCGCACCACGTTGGGCAGGCCCACCGTGTCGGCGTACAGCATCGGGCCGCCGCGGAAGGCGGGGAAGCCGTAGCCGTTGAGGTACACCAGGTCGATATCGCTGGCGCGCGCGGCGATCCCCTCCTGCAGGATGCGAGCGCCCTCGTTCACCAAGGCATAGATGCAGCGTTCCACCACCTCGGCGTCGCTCACCTTGCGCGGCGTGATGCCGTTGGCGGCGCGGTATTCGGCGATCAGTTGCTCGGTCACCGGATCGGGAATCGCGTCGCGCTTGCCCGCTTCGTAGCGGTACCAGCCGGCGCCGGTCTTCTGGCCGAAGCGCCCGGCTTCGCACAGCTTGTCGGCCACGATGGGTTTCATGGGCACGCCGGCTTCGGCCGCCTTGCGCTTGCGCGTGGCCCAGCCGATGTCCAGGCCGGCCAGGTCGCCCATGCGGAACGGGCCCATGGCCAGGCCGAACTTCTGCAGCGCGCCGTCGACTTGCTGCGGCAAGGCACCGGCGTTGATCAGGCTCTGGGCCGCCGCGCCATAGCGCGAGAGCATGCGGTTGCCGATGAAGCCGTCGCACACGCCCGACACCACCGCCACCTTCTTGATCTTCTTGGCGAGTTGCATGCAAGTGGCGAGCACGTCGGGCGCCGTGCGCGCGCCGCGCACCACTTCCAGCAGCCGCATCACGTTGGCCGGGCTGAAGAAGTGCAGGCCCAGCACGTCGGTGGGCCTCTTGGTGAAGCCGGCGATGCGGTCGATGTTGAGGTACGAGGTGTTGGAGGCCAGGATGGCGCCGGGCTTGCACACCTCGTCGAGCTTGCGGAACACCTGCTCCTTCACTTCCATGTTCTCGAACACCGCTTCGATCACCAGGTCGGCTTCGGCGAAGGGTGCGTAGTCGAGCGTCGGCTTGACCAGGCCCATGCGCTGCTCGACCTGCTCGCCGGTGAGCTTGCCCTTCCTGGCCGAGTTCTCGTAGTTCTTGCGGATGGTCGCCAGGCCCTTGTCCAGCGCTTCCTGCTTCATCTCCAGCAGCATCACCGGGATGCCGGCGTTGAGGAAGTTCATGGTGATGCCGCCGCCCATGGTGCCGGCACCGATCACCGCGACCTTGCGGATCTCGCGCAGCGGCGTACCTTCGGGCAGGTCGGGGATCTTGCCGGCGGCGCGCTCGGCCGCGAACACGTGGCGCAGCGCGCGCGATTCCGGAGAATTCATCAACGAAATGAACGCCTCGCGCTCCAGCCGCAGGGCTTCGTCGAACGGCTTGCTCACCGACGCGGCGACGGCTTCCAGGCATTTCAGCGGCGCCGGATACGGCCCGGCGGCGGCGGCTACATTGTTGCGCGCGAACTGCAGGAAGGCCTCGGCTTGCGGATCCTTGACCTTGACGTCGCGCAGGCGCTTGAGCGGCAGCTTCTCGGCCACGACCTTTTCGGCCAGGGCCACCGCGGCAGCGACCGGGTCGCCGTCGGTCACCTCGTCGAACAGCGCCGTGCCTTTGAGCTTGGCTGCCGGCACCGTGGCACCGGAGACGATCATGTTGAGCGCCGCCTCCAACCCGATTGCGCGCGGCAGCCGCTGCGTGCCCCCCGCTCCCGGCAACAGGCCCAGCTTCACCTCCGGCAACGCGATCTGCGCGTCGGACTTCGCCACGCGGTAGTGCGCGCCCAGCGCCAGTTCGAGCCCGCCGCCCATGCACACGCCGGCGATGGCGGCGACCACGGGCTTGGGCGAATCCTCGAAGGCGGCGATCACCGCCGCCAGGCGCGGCTCGCGCGAGGCGTTGGCGGTGCCGAACTCCTTGATGTCGGCGCCGCCGGAAAAGGCGCGCTCGCTGCCGGTGACGACGACGGCCTTGACGTCGTTGTCGGCCAGTGCGCGATCCAGTGCGGCCAGCAGGTCGGTCCGTAGCGCGGCGCCGAGGCCGTTGATGGGGGGATAGTCGAGGGTGATGACGGCGGTACGGCCGCGAACGTCGTAGCGGGTGCTGCTCATGGCAGGCGTCTCCTTCCGGGCGGGGTGGCCCCAAACGGAGCCTTGTTGCGAAAAATGGGTGCAATGCCCGGGACGGGTCCCGTGGGCGGTAGTTCTGCTATGCAGAACTGTGTTTCGCAGAGCCGGTACGATGCTAACATCGTCGCTGCGCGCTGTAAATCAGACGAATGACATCGCCACACGCCATCGCCGAACCGGACGAACCCGGCATTCCCGAAGGCTTCAAGCGCCTGGATGCGGGCGGTCCTTATTTCCCGCAGATGGGCCCGGTCTACACCCGCCGCAGCAGCGACGGCCAAACCGCGGTTCTGGCACTGCGAGTGGCCGCCAATCACCCCTCAACATCCAGGGCGTGGCCCATGGCGGCATGCTCGTTCGCGGACTGAGCCTACTTCTTCGGCTCGACCAAGTTGGTCCGTGCCGTGGCTGCCAGTTCCTGAACCCAGCCGTTCTTGCTTTTCTCCGCAAAACCGGCGATGGCGGCATCCATCTTTTCCAGCGACTCGCGGTCCAACCCGGCGCGCACAAGGGCGGCATTGGGCTCATGGTTGAGAACCGCAATCAGTGTTTTGGGATTGACCCCGTCTATCTTCAGCAGGCGCGCCATGACGATGCGCTCTGGCTCGCCCGTGGCTTGCGCGGTCAGGCCGACGACGGCGCTCATCCAGTACCCATACCGAATGACATCGACACCGCTGATTCTTGTTGGGTCATCTGAGAACGTCGGCTCGTTGGGGGCCAGGATGGCCATCGCGTCAGTGACCGCCGCGGGTGCCAATCCCTTGATAATTTCCCTGTTCACCAACAGACTGGCCAACACCTCTCGCGAGAAGCCATTGTTTCCGTCGGCCAGCAGTTTCAGGATGTTCCGTTGATCGACCACGGTCGGTGCGTCAGGAAGAAGATGCGCAAGATCATCGAAGTAGTTGTTGTCGCCTATGTCTCCCTTAGCGTGCGCCCGCGCCAATACGGCCAGTGAGTCGGAGGAATAGCCCATTCTGGAATACATCAGTGCCGCGGCATTGCGGAGCACTGGATCCTCTGCGCCTTTGGCAAGCCCCGACAAGAAATCCTGGATGTCGGCTTTCGCTTGCCTGTCATCGAGCTCCACAACCTGGGCGCCAGCAACACGGATCAGCAGCACCTTTTCGTCACGACTGACGTTTGATCTCAAAAGGGCGAGCACCGCAGCTGCGTTTTCCTTGGTGGCTGGGAGTGCGCTGGTGATGGTGGCCATGATCCGCTCCAGCGCGTCCTTGCTGCCCGCACGACCGGCGTTGGCACGGTATTGCTCCCATAGCTGTTGGGCCTGGGCGCGTACCGCGGGATCGTCTCGCTGCGGGCCCGAAAGGCCTTGTGCAGCGATCGGACCAACTTGGCCAATGACGAGAGCCGCCAGGGCCGCGACTCGAATAATGCTGGCGTACATGATCAGAGGGCCTTGAAACGATTGTAAAGAGTCACGGGCAGGGTGCCTGGCTGGAACAGGGACTGCATGTCGGCGATCCAGGATGCGGGAGGTTATTGGTTATGCGCTCAATGCAGAATGGGCCCACGCCGGTCGCCGGCCGTGCGGACCCGGTTGAGTGAGAGCAGACTTGAGTGACGGCAAGTTCGAAAGCACCGTCCAACCAATGGGCCAGGACCCTAACGCGGCAGCGTCGCCTCCAGCCGCTGCGTCAATTCAACCAGGCGCGGTCGCACTTCGGTCAGCAGGAAGTCCTTCGGAAGACCGGAGGCTGCGCCGCCGCAGCTGATCGCCATGGGCGGCAGGCCGCCGCCGGGCTGGAACGCGCGGGCGATGCCATTCACGTCCTTCTGCCAGTCGCCGAACGAACAGGTGACGCCCAGCTTCGCGTGATCCTTCACGGCACGCTCGATACCGGCGCGAACCTTGGGCCACGCGGCCGCGTCGTGCTTCTGCACCTCGGCCATGATCTCGGCGCGCTGGTTCTCGTCGATCACCGCGAGATAGGCGCGGCCCATCGCGGAGGTGGCCAGCGGAATGCGCGCGCCGACGTCCATCGACAGCGTCAGCGCCGCCGGACCGCGGCTGTGCTCGATGTAGATCATGGAAAGACGCTCGCGCGCACCCAGCGACACCGAGGCGCCGGAGAAGGCCGCCAGCTCCTGCATCAGCGGCCGCGCCACCTGGCGCAGGTCCAGCCGCGACAGCATCGCGCTGCCCAGCGACAGCGTGGCCATGCCCAGGCGGTAGCGCCCGGTGTCGGGTGTCTGGATCAGGTAGCCCAGGCGCGTCAGCGTCATGGTCAGGCGCGACACGGTGGACTTGGGCAGCCCGCAGCGCTCGGCCAGCTCCTGGTTGCCCAGCTGGCTGTCGCCGGAACGAAAGCAGGCCAGCACCTGCAGCCCGCGCGCCAGGGCGGTGACAAAGTGCCGGTCTTCCTTGACAGGCTTGGGCTTGGAGGCGGCGCGCTTGCGGACGGCGGTGGCGATGGGCATGGCGGATCTTTGGTGAACTGAAGGCGACAGGGCCGTATTGACACCCCGCCGGCCGACGGGGAACAATGCCATTCTGAACGCAGAACCTTGTTCTGCTGTGTGGAATTATCGTGGCGCCTGCGCCTTTGCGCAAGTCGCGGCGGCCGGCCCAGTCTCCGAGGAGCTCCCCATGTCATCTTTGTTCGATCTGACCGACAAGGTCGCCATCGTCACCGGCTCGTCCAAGGGCATAGGCCGGGCCATCGCGCAGCGGCTGGCGGAGCACGGCGCGCGCGTGATCATCTCGTCGCGCAAGCTCCATGCGTGCGAGGAAGTCGCCAACGAAATCAACAAGCGCTACGGCGCCGGCCGGGCGAGCGCCTGCGCGGCGAACATCTCGTCCAAGGAGGCGCTGCAGGGGCTGGTGGACCACGCGAACCAGGTGTTCGAGCGCATCGACGTGGTGGTCTGCAACGCCGCCAGCAACCCCTATTACGGGCCGCTGGGCGGCATAGCCGACGATCAGTTCCGCAAGATCCTGGACAACAACATCATCAGCAACCACTGGCTGATCAACATGTGCGTGCCGCAGATGATCGAGCGCAAGGAAGGCTCGGTGATCATCGTCTCCTCGATCGGGGGCCTGCGCGGCAGCCCCATCATCGGCGCCTACAACATCTCCAAGGCGGCCGACTTCCAGCTGGCGCGCAACCTGGCCCACGAGTACGGCCCGCATGGGGTGCGGGTGAACTGCATCGCGCCGGGACTGGTGCGCACCGACTTCGCGCGGGCGCTCTGGGAGAACCCGGAAACGCTGGAGCGCGCCACCCGCACCGCACCGCTGCGCCGCATCGGCGAGCCCGACGAGATCGCCGGCGCGGCGGTGTACCTGGCATCGCGCGCCTCCAGCTTCACGACCGGCCAGGCCATCGTCTGCGACGGCGGCGTCACCATTTGACAAAGGGCAAGCCATGACCACCGAAACGACTTCCGACCTCGAAACCTTCCGGCGCGAGACCCGCGCCTGGCTGGAAGCCAATTGCCCGCCCGAAATGCGGCAGCCGCCCAAGACCGAAGCCGACGTTTGCTGGGGCGGCAAGCGCTTCAAGTTCCAGAGCGAAGCGCAACGCCGGTGGTTGCAGCGCATGGCCGAGCGCGGCTGGACGGTGCCGAACTGGCCGCGCGAATACGGCGGCGGCGGCCTGGACCACGCGCAGGCGGCGATCCTGCGCCAGGAGATGGCGGCGCTGAAGTGCCGTGTGCCCCTGCAAAGCTTCGGCATCTGGATGCTCGGCCCGGCATTACTGCAGCACGGCAGCGAAGAGCAGAAGCGCCATTACCTGCCCCAGATCGTGCGCGGCGAGATTCGCTGGTGCCAGGGCTACTCGGAGCCCAACGCCGGCTCCGACCTGGCCTCGCTCGCCATGCGCGCCGAGATCAAGGACGATCATTTCCTGGTGAACGGTCAAAAGATCTGGACTTCGTACGCCGACGAGTCCGACTGGATGTTCTGCCTGGTGCGCACCGACACCGCCAGGAAGCACACCGGCATCAGCTTCATCCTGATCGACATGACCTCGCCCGGCGTCAGCACGCGCCCCATCAAGCTGATTTCCGGCAAATCGCCGTTCTGCGAAACCTTCTTCGAGAACGTCAAGGTGCCGATCGGCCAACTGGTCGGTGAGCTCAACGGCGGCTGGACCATCGCCAAGTATCTGCTGACGCACGAGCGCGAAATGATTGGCGCCATCGGCGAACGCTCGCTGCCGCAGCCGTTGGGACGGTTCGCCGTCGAGCGCATGGGCAAGGACGCGGCCGGGCGCCTGGACGACCCGGTGCTGCGCGCCGAAATCGCGCGCTTCGAAGTGGACGAAGCGGCGTTCCGGGCCTGGATCAAGCTGGTGGGCGAACAGGCACGCGCCGGTGAAGCGCACCCCGCCGTGTCTTCGGGGCTCAAGTACTACGGGGCCGAGCTGAACAAGCGGCGCTGGGAACTGATGGTGGCCGTCGGCGGCGCCGACGCACTGGAATGGGAGGGCCCGCGTTCGCAGGAAGGCGCTGCCGCGCGCACCTGGCTGCGCACCAAAGGCAATTCGATTGAAGGCGGCACCAGCGAAGTGCAGCTCAATGTGGTGGCCAAGCGCGTGCTCGGCCTGCCCGGCGCGTGAAGGAGAAACAAGAATGACCTGGATCCTCAACGAAGAACGCCGCATGTTGCGCGACAGCGCGCAGACTTTCCTGGCCGGGCGCGCGCCGGTCGCCCACCTGCGCAAACTCCGCGACAGCGCGGACCCCAACGGCTACGCGCCCGAGCTCTGGGCCGCATTCGCCCAGCAGGGCTACAGCGCCACGCTGGTGCCCGAATCGCACGGCGGACTGGGCCTGGGCGTGGCGGAAGCGGGCCTCATCGCCGAGCAGATCGGTCATACGCTGGCGCCCACGCCTTTCTTCTCCACCGCCGTGCTGGCGGCCTGGCTGTTGAAGACCGCGGGCAGCACCGCGCAACAGGCAGCGTGGCTGCCACGCATTGCCGCCGCTGACACCGTGCTGGCCCTCGCTGCCGATGAGCGCTCGCGCCATCGCATCAGTGCCATGGAAACCACCGCAGTGCGAGACGGCGACGGCTGGCGCATCGATGGCCGCAAATTACTGGTCGTCGACGGCCATGTGGCGCAGGCGCTGATCGTCGCCGCGCGCACCGAAGGCCGCGTGGCCCTCTTGCTGGTGCCCGCCGGCGCGCCGGGCCTGAAGGTGGAGCGCACGGTGATGGTCGACTCGCACAATGCTGCCCGCGTCACCCTCGAAGGCGTGCGGGTCGGCGCACAGGCCTTGATCGGCAAGCCCGGGACCGGCGCAGCGCTGCTGGACCGGGTGCTGGACGTCGGCCGCGTGGTGGCCTCGGCCGAGCTGCTGGGTCTGGCCGACGAGGTGTTCGAGCGCACGGTGCAGTACCTTAAGGAACGCAAGCAGTTCGACCGCGCGATCGGTGAGTTCCAGGCGCTGCAACACCGCGCCGCCGAATTGTTCTGCGACCTCGAACTCACCCGCGCCATCGTGCGGCAGGCCTTGCAGGCGGTGGACGAAGGCGCGCCCAACGCGCCGCTGCTGGTGGCGCAGGCCAAGGCCCGCGCCTGCCTCACCGCCAACCGCGCGGTGCAGGAGGGCGTGCAGATGCACGGCGGCATCGGCATGACCGACGAGCTGGACATCGGCCTGTTCATGAAGCGCGCCCGCGTGCTGCAGGAGATGTTCGGCGACGCGGCGGCGCAGCTGGACCGCGCGGCTGTGATGGCGGGGTATTGACGCAGCAATCGAGACAAGCAATCGGGGTCAGATCGGTCAGGACGCGAGCTCACCGGAGCGGGTAACGCCGAACGAAATTCGCTCTGACCCTGATTGCGTTGCACTCAGTCGGAATCAAGCTTCAAATTCACTTCTTGAACGGCCCCTTCTCGCACCAGTACCGTACGTTCAGCTTCGCTTGTTTTCTGAAGTGTTCCGCCGCAAGACGGCAGCTTTCCTCGTTGTATGACGCCGACTCGTCTGCATCAAAGGAAGCCACGTGGATTCGCATGTTGTCGTCTGATGGGCTGGTGCGGTACAGCGTGAACATGGCGTCTGAGCCTTCACACGCTGACAGCAGCAGACAAGCCACGAGGAGGGACCAGCGCATGCGGGGCATCATACGATCGACCACGACGCGGCGCGATGTCTGGCCGCTGAATGACAGACCGCGCGGCGACCGGATCGGCATAGGGGGCAGCCGTTAAGCTGCGCCCCTGCCACACCACCCGGCATGCGGGTCCGCACCGGGCGGTTCGAGAAGTTGAGGTCATGTGAGTCTGGGGATACCAATGCTGTCAAAGTAAGCCACTGTCAGCACGCGGTGTAAGTTGGAACGACTGCCGTGCCACCACCGCCGGCCCGCGACAGCCACCTGGGCCGCCACCTCGTGGGTAGCGCCAAGCCCTCGAAGCTTGCGATAAATCGTGGTGCCACGCTTCCACTGCTTGAGCTGAACTGCCCTGAGCCTGCGGCGAATCCATGAATCCAAATCCCGGAACGTCGTTGGTGTTTGCGCGAGACGGAAGTAGGCCTTCCAACCCGGCAAGTATTTCCCAAGCTGCTGTGCGATTTGAACCATGCCACGCCCACCGGCGCGTCGAGTGATCGCTCTGATGCGCTGTTTGAACGTCTCAATCGCCGTGGAGGCCACAGAAATCTTGACCCTATCCCCTGACCAGCCCCGAAGGCTATAACCAAGAAACGTGCGGCCAAAGACCGGGCCCACCTCAGTTTTCTTCTCGTTCACCCGAAGGTGCAGCTTCTCATACAGGTCTCGGAGCAAGCGAAGGACCCGCTCGCCAGCCTTCTGACTGCGCATGTAAACATTGCAGTCATCGGCATACCGGGCGAACCGGTGCCCCCGTTTCTCCAACGCCTTGTCCACTTCATCAAGCAGCACATTGGCCAGAAGCGGTGATAGAGGCCCGCCTTGCGGCGTTCCTCGCTCGCGCTCCAATACCACGCCATCCGCCATGATCCCGGCCTGCAGGTAGCGCCGAATCAGCCGCAATACGGCCTTGTCGGCGATGCGCTGGGCAAGCCTGTCCATGAGAATGTCGTGGTTGACCCGATCAAAGAACTTCTCCAAGTCCACATCGACCACAACCCGATAGCCTTCTTGCGCATACTGCTGTGCTTTGCGCACTGCATCATGGGCGCTTCGGCCAGGTCGAAATCCATAGCTGAACTCGGAGAACGTTGGATCGATCAGTGGCTGCAGGATCTGCAGCAAGGCCTGTTGGATCAGCCTATCTACGACTGTCGGGATCCCCAGTTCCCTCATTCCACCTTTCGGTTTAGGGATTTCCACGCGACGCACGGCTTGTGGCCGATATGTCCCGTTGAGAAGCTCCGACCGAATTCGCGGCCAATGGTTTTTGAGGTATTCCGGGGCCTGCTCAATAGACAGCCCATCAACACCAGCGCTTCCCTTATTGGCTTTGACGCGTTTCCACGCCGTTGCCATGTTCTCACGCGCGAGCGCCTGCCCAAGCAAGTCCTCTCGCCCCAAGCCTTCTTGTAGTTGATACGCCGGACGTGCTTCATCGCGTGCAGCGTCGGCGTGGGCTTCACCCCTGCCGGTCACGACTCGCTCCAGTTGCCCGGACTTCTGATGCAGTGCACTTCCAAGTGTCATAACTTTCCAGCTCTCCCTCTCGTTCGGCCCTTTGCTGGTCACCCAACTACTACGGCCTCTGCTGACTTCTCGCGCCAGTCTTGCGACCGTCGCCCTTTCAGGCGTAAAGCGAGATCTCCCCAGGTAAGAACGCTGTCCTTCCCCGCGCAATCGTCGCATCTACGTCACGTCGCCTTGACCACAAGAGCTTCGCAATCGTTAGCTTGCTCGCCCTGCTCCGTGCCGCCTCATATGCGCTTCGTGTTCCTCGACTCGCGGATTCGCTCCACGCTTCCTTCCCACGCTCGGTCGCCCTCACGCAGTTACGCTTCACTTCGCTCACTGTGGCCAGCTCGCGGGAGGACTTTCACCTCCAAGACAGCGCCCATGCTGGGCGCACTAACCATCCCCCGGCAGAGCCGGGGGCATTCGTTTATGAGCCCCTCGAAGGGGCTGTAGGGCCGCATCACGCGATCCGCCCTGCCCAGTTTCGCGTTCCCTCGGATAGCGGATGCGGCCATCATGGCTGACGGCCACCCAGCCTCGTCGGCCGATCTCTTGTAGCCAAGTTGGGTCCGGGCAGTCGTGCGGGAAGTGGTCCGCATGTCGTTCCACCCGCAAACCGGCGGCGGCAAGTATTTCTGGAAAGCGTTTTCCGAGATCGCGGTCAGTGAAGAAGACGCGATTCACGCGGCCCGCTCGTAGAGAACCGCCTCCTCGATGTCGCGTTCGGTCAGGTCGTAGTCGGCGGCAAGCTCGGCCGCCGTTTCGCCCGCATCAATCCGCTCGGCGATCGCGCTGGTGCTGATGCCTCGACTGGCAATGATGGGGCGGCCAAAACTGATTTGCGCATCGATCGCGATGGGCCGGCTGTCGGTGGGGGTGCTGCTGGAAGGGAATGGGTACAGCCGCACGGGAAACTTCCACGGGTCCCACTCGACCCTCGCCAAATGTTCATTGAACGTATGCCGCAGTGCGATTTGCCCGGACGTTGAAAGCTCAATGAGTTGCCCGTAGTGCTCCAGCAGCAGGCGGCCAGCATCGGTGCGCAGCTCAGGGCTTAGCAGCAGCCGACTGATATCCAGCGCCTTTTCTGCATAGTGCAACGCCTTTCGCAGCGCATCCATGGAGACACCGTGATCAATCCGAAGTGAACGGAGCACATGGGCCTCGATCAGGTTCCAGAAGGAGAGGGTCGGTGGCTGCTTGACGGGCGGCCCAATCAGCGCGCGGGAATGCGCGCGGCCCTCGCCTTTGGGATAGGCGCGACCGACCACCCACGACCGCAGCGTGGCAGGCGCAACCTTCAAGTAGCGCGCAGCCTCCGCCAAGGCATAGGCGGGCTGATTTCGTAGGTCGGTCTTGGTCACGTTGAAAGCGCTCACCCGGTCGGGATCTGTTCTATACGGGTCGAGAACACGCTGTTGGAATTCTCCCACACGTTGCCGCGTTTGTGCATTGGGGAGTGCCGTGCGAGGGTGTGGCGAATCATTGACAGATATTCGCAATCGTCTACCATTTGCCACATGCCGCCCGCCACCGACCGCCAGAAAATCCTGCGCCGGGCGCGGCGCGCACAGGGCGTCACGGCGCGCGAGATTGCCGCGGCGGGCATCCATCGTCAGGCGCTGACCCGGCTGGTCAAGGCCGGCGAGCTGGAACGTGTGGTGCGTGGGGTCTATCGGCTGCCCGAGCGCCCCTTCACTGAGCACGACGGCCTGGTGCTGGCCAGTGCGGCAGTGCCGCAGGGGACGATCTGCCTGCTCAGCGCGTTGCAGTTTCACGGCATCGGCACGCAGCTTCCGGCCGACGTGTGGATTGCGATCGATCGGCGTGCCCACCGGCCCTCGCTCAAGTACCCGCCGCTGCGCGTCGTTCGCTTCACGGGGCCGGCGCTGACCGAAGGCGTCGAGACCCACCGCATCGACGGGCAAACGGTGCTCGTCTACAACGTCGCCAAGACCATCGCCGACTGTTTCAAGTACCGCAACAAGATCGGGGTCGACGTCGCGCTCGAGGCGCTGCGCGAGGCCTGGCGCGCCCGCCGCTTCACCATGGACGCGTTGGACCACTATGCCCGCATTTGCCGCGTGCAGCGCGTCATGCAGCCTTACCTTGAAGGGCTGGTGGCATGAACAGCGTAGCCCATAATGGCGCTCACCTCGGCCGGCTAGCAAAAGCACGGGAAGGCTATGGCAACAAAACCGAAGTTTGAGCCGCGCAAATTGATGGAGAAGACCATCGAGGTGATGAGGCTGTCCATCAATGAACTGCGCGCCGATGGCAAGGCGAGTCCGCTCGTCGGCGCATTGCTTGTCAGGCCTGACGGCTCGGCGGATACGGCTTACCGAGGCGAACTCCGGGATGGAGATCATGCCGAGTTCACTGTGCTTGAGCGCAAGAACCGGGCTGTCCCGCTTGATGGCTCGAAATTGTTTGCGACGCTGGAGCCGTGCGCTCCTGGCTCCCGCAGCCACCCCAAGCTGGGCTGCGCAGAGCGCATCGTTCTTGCCCGAATCAAGGAAGTCTGGGTGGGTATCGAGGACCCTGACCCTACCGTCGACCGCAAAGGCATCAAGTATCTTCAAGACAACGGGGTCACGGTGCATATGTTCGACCGCGACTTGCAAGAGCAAATACGTGCCGCCAACACGGATTTCATCGCGCAAGCGATGGAGCGAAAGGCCGCGGCGGAGCAGGTAGAAGCGAAACCCGCCACGCTTTCAGCGATGGAAAATGCGGTACGGACGGCTGACCTGCAAGACCTAGCTCCGGACGTTTTGGAACGCTATCGGTCGTTCACGAAATTGGATGGGGCTGCTGGTTCGGAAGCACTTTCACGTCGGCTGATGCAGCAGGGTTTGCTGAAAGCAGACGGGAACACCTTCATTCCTGCCGGATTTGGGATGCTGCTTTTCGGCAAATCCCCACGTGATGTCATGCCACAAGCAGGCTTGCTCGGGACAATCCACTACCCCGATGGAACCGAAGAGGTGCATGACTTCGATGGACCCATGGTGCTGATTCCCGAACAGGCCATTCAATGGTTGAAAGACAAGCTCCCGAACGCCATCTCCCGGAGCGGCGCACAACGGAAGGAGCTGACGGAGAAGTTCTACGAACTGGCCCGTGAGGGCATCGTCAACGCGCTTGTGCATAGGAACTACGACGTCATTGGGGCAAAGTGCCAATTGGTAGTCACGCCAGACACGGTGACGATCAAAAGCCCGGGTAGCCCGGTCGAGCCGATCACGTTGGAACAGCTCCAGAAATTCGACGCGCCTATGTTGAGCCGCAATCCGGTGCTGCACTACGTGTTTGCGAAGATGGAACTGGCTGAGGAGCGCGGGTTGGGGTTGAAGTCCATGAAGGCGCGGGCCTCCGAGGCCGGCCTGCCGCTGCCAACTTACGGCTGGGAGAATCCGTATTTGGTGCTTACCCTTTATCGCAACCCTGCTGCTGCGGCGGGAAGTATGTCGCCTGATATCCGCAAGCAGTTGAAGGAGGATGAGCTCGATTCGTGGCAATTCGTCGCCAGCAAGGGCTTGGTCACCACATCGGAATTAATGGAACGGATGGGCTTCGACGAGCGCAAGGCTCAGCGCGTACTGAAAAAACTTCTGGATGTCGGACTGGTCCGCCGCCTTGGGCGGGGTCCCGCCACCCACTACGAGGTTGTCCGGCCATGACCAAGTCAGATCGCGACGACAATCCCGACAGACTGTCGGGATTCGGGGGTTGTTTGGGCGTAGAGAGGCGAGTTCCGACAAGAATCCCGACAAATTGTCGGGACTCAGCAGGCAATCGCACGGGGTTCCGGCAACCGCAGTGTCATGAGTCTTAACGAATCCATCGTCGAAGAGGCCGCCCTGACTTGGTTCGGGGAGCTGGGCTACGGCGTTGGGCACGGGCCCCAACTCGCGCCCGGCGAGCCGGCGGCAGAGCGTGATTCGTTTGCCGATGTGGTGCTGGCTGGCCGCTTGCGGGAGGCGATCCAACGGCTCAACCCATCGATCCCCCAAGAACCGCGCGAAGAAGCCTTGAAGAAGGTGCTGCGCGTCGCAACGCCGTCGCTCGTGCAAAGCAACCGTGCGTTTCATCAGATGCTGCGCGACGGCGTGCCGGTGGAATACCCCCGGCCAGACGGCAGCATCGCGGGCGACCATGTACGGCTGGTGGACTTCGGCCGCGTGCCGGCAAACGACTGGCTGGCGGTCAACCAGTTCACCGTGATCGAAGGCCAGCACAACCGGCGGCCCGACATCGTCATTTTCGTCAACGGGTTGCCGCTGGCACTGATCGAGCTGAAGAACGCAGCCGCTGAGGACGCGACGATCTGGAGCGCATACGCCCAGGTGCAGACGTACAAGGCGGAGATTCCCAGCCTGTTGAACTACAACGCGGCGCTGGTGCTCTCCGACGGCCTGCAGGCACGCATCGGCTCGCTCACGGCCAACCAGGAATGGTTCAAGGTCTGGCGCACGATCGATGGCGAGGGCGATGCCCCAAAGACCACGCTGGAGCTTGACGTGCTGGTGCGCGGCGTGTTCGAGCGCCACCGTTTTCTCGACCTGCTTCAACACTTCATCGCTTTCGAGGAGGACCCGGACAGCGGTGCGCTGCACAAGATCATCGCGGGTTATCACCAGTTTCATGCGGTGAACGCGGCGGTGGAGGAGACGGTCCGCGCCAGCGGCATCGCGGGGCAGAACGCCGCACAGGATGCAACGGGCAGTTATTGGACCGGTCGCATGCACGGTGGCAAGCCGGGCGACCGGCGCGCCGGCGTGGTTTGGCATACCCAGGGCAGCGGCAAGAGCTTGTCGATGCTGTTCTATGCCGCCCGTGTGGCGCGACATCCGGCCATGCAAAACCCGACGCTGGTGGTGCTGACCGACCGGAACGACCTGGACGACCAACTGTTCGGGCAATTCCAGCGCTGTCACGACCTTCTGGGCCAGATGCCGGTGCAAGCGCCGGGTCGGGACAAGCTGCGCGAGCTGCTCGCCGTTGCAAGCGGTGGCGTTGTGTTCACCACCATTCAGAAGTTCCTGCCCGAGAAGGGCGAGAAGATGCCGCCATTGAGCCAGCGGCGCAACATCATCGTCATCGCCGACGAAGCGCACCGCAGCCAATACGACCTCATCGACGGCCTGGCCCGCCACATGCGCGATGCGCTTCCCGGCGCGTCGTTCATCGGCTTCACCGGCACACCGATCGAGAAGACGGACGCCAACACGCGCGCGGTCTTCGGCGACTACATCAGCATCTATGACATCCAGCGTGCCGTGGCCGACAAGGCCACGGTGCCGATCTATTACGAGAGTCGCATCGCCAAGCTGGGCCTCAACGCTTCGGAGCTGCCGAAGATCGATGAAGAGTTCGAGGAGATCACCGAGGGCGAAGAACAATCGCGCAAGGAAAAGCTCAAGACCAAGTGGGCCGCCCTGGAGGCGCTGGTGGGCGACCCCAAGCGCATTGCACTCATCGCCGCCGACCTGGTCTCGCATTTCGAGAAGCGCCTGGAGGCGATGGACGGCAAGGCGATGATCGTCTGCATGAGCCGCCGCATCTGCGTGGACCTGTACGCGGCGCTGATCGCACTGCGGCCTGAATGGGCCAGTGCCAAGGACGATGATGCCGAGGCAGAAGAGGGCAAGGGCTGTGTCGTGAAGGTCGTCATGACGGGCGGTGCCGACGACGGCCCCGCCTGGCAACCGCACATCCGCAACAAGGACAAACGCCGCAAACTGGCGAATCGGTTCAAGGACAGCAAGGATCCCTTCCGTATCGTGATCGTGCGCGACATGTGGTTGACCGGCTTCGACGCCCCGTGCCTGCACACGATGTACGCCGACAAGCCGATGCAGGGCCACGGCCTCATGCAGGCGATTGCCCGCGTGAACCGGGTTTTTCGCGACAAGCCCGGCGGCCTGGTGGTGGACTACCTGGGCCTTGCCGATCAGCTCAAGCAGGCCCTTGCCGTCTACACGGAAAGTGGCGGCAAGGGCGCGCCTGCCTATGACATGAAGCAGGCAGTCGCTGTGATGCTGGAGAAGCACGGCAGCGCTTCCGACATGCTGCACGGCTTCAAGTGGCACAAGTGGACAACGGGCAAACCCGCCGAACGCCTCGCGCTGATTCCCGCTGGGCAGGAGCACGTCCTCCAGCAAGAGGACGGCAAGAAGCGCTTTGTGCAGTTGGTGGCGGAGCTGTCGCGCGCATTCGCTCTTTGCGCCGCCAGTGACGAAGCAACCGAGATCCGCGACGATGTGAGTTTCTTCCAAGCCATTCAGGCGGCGCTGGCCAAAAAGACCGGGACCGGGAGGAAAACTCCGGAGCAGATCGACGCCGCCGTGCGGCAGCTCGTGTCCAGGGCCATCACGACCGACGGCCAGATCATCGACGTGTTCACCGCGGCGGGGCTGCCCAGGCCGGATATCAGCATCCTTTCAGACCAGTTCCTGGCCGAAGTTCGCGGGCTCAAGTACAAGAACGTGGCCGCGGAGTTGCTGGCGAAACTGCTCAAGGACGAACTCAAGGAGCGCTCGAAACGCAACCTCGTACAGAGCCAGCTTTTCAGCGAAAAGCTTCAGAAGACCCTCAACGCCTATCACAACCGTGCGATTGCGACACAGGAGGTCATCGAGGAACTGATCAAGCTGGCAAAGGAAATGGACGCTGCGACCAAGCGCGGCGAAGACCTCGGCCTGAGCCAGGACGAATATGCCTTCTACACCGCATTGGCTGTTAACGAGAGCGCAGTCAAGGCGATGGGCGACGACAAGATCAAAGTCATTGCCACGGAACTCATCACGCAGGTCCGCAAGAGCGTGACGATCGACTGGACGTTGCGCGAAAGCGCTCGGGCCAAGATTCGCGTGATGGTCAAGCGCATCCTGAACAAGTACGGCTATCCGCCGGATCTTCAGGAGGAAGCTGTCAAGACCGTGCTTCTTCAGGCAGAGCTACTCTGCGCGGACTGGGTGTCGTAGCAGCCTGATACGCATCCGAGACGCTGGGATGTGAACGGTTAAGGGGCTACTTGCGCTCTGCCTCCTGGAGCATGCGCCACATCACCTTGCCGGCGCCCGACTTGGGCAGGGTCTGCACGAACTGCACGATGCGCGGCACCTTGTACGCGGCCATGTTCTCGTGCGACCAGTCGGTGATCTCCTGCCCGGTCACCTTGCCCTCGAAGCCGGGCTTGAGCACGATCACGGCCTTGACCGTTTCGCCGCGGCGCGGGTCCTGGGCCGCGATGATGCAGGCTTCCTGGATGGCCGGATGGTGGTACAGCATCGCCTCCACCTCGGCCGGCCACACCTTGAAGCCGGCGGCGTTGATCATGCGCTTGAGCCGGTCGACGAAGAAGAAGTAGCCCTCCTCGTCCACGTACGCGAGGTCGCCGGTGCGCAGGAAGCGCTTGCCTTCGATCTCGACGAAGGCCTGCGCCGTCGCTTCCGGCTGGTTCCAGTAGCCCTGCATCACCTGCGGGCCGTGCACGATGATCTCGCCGGTCTGGCCCTGCGGCAGTTCGAGGGCGCTGCCCGGCTCGACCACCCGGGCGTCCACGTCGAAGGTCGGGATGCCCAGGCACTGCTCCTTCGGCCGGTCCGGCGGATTGGAATGGGTAGCGGCCATGGTCTCCGACATGCCATAGCCTTCGCGGTATTTCAGACGCAGCTTCTGCTCCAGGGCCAGGGCCACGGCCTTGGGCATCGCCGCGCCGCCGCCGCCCACCGAACGCAGGCTGGACAGGTCGTACTCGCCCAGTTTCGGGTTGGCCATGAAGTCGATCACCATCGCGGTGATGAACGCCATGCCGGTGACGCGGTGGCGCTGCACGCAGGCGGCCGCGGCATCGCGGTCCCAGCGAGGCAGCAGAACCACGGTACCGCCGCCATAGATCACGCCGTTCATGTTGGCCTGCATGCCGGTGACGTGGAACAGCGGCAGCACCGCCAGTCCGACGCCACCCTGCCCGCCGGCCTGCGACCAGATGCCGCCAGCCACGGTGTTGTACATGACGCTGCGGTGCGTGTGCATGCAGCCCTTGGGCTGGCCGGTGGTGCCCGAGGTGTAGGGCATCACGGCGAGATCGTCGGGTCCGGCCTGTGCGGGCGCCGGCTTCCTTGCCGCGGCCAGGACGTCGGCCCAAGCGACCGTGCCCGGATCGGTCACTGAGGCACGCGGCGCGGAAACAAACTCCGGCACCTTCAGGTCGGTCGGCGCCTCCAGGTAGTCGCTGTAGGTGGCGACGATGATCTTCTCCAGGCCCTCCGCCATCAGCGGCTGTATGCGCGGATACAAGTCCTGCGCCGCAAATGCGACCTTGGCGCCGCTGTCGCGCACGTAGTGGCGCAGCTCGTTGGTGAGGTTCATCGGATTGACCGGCACCACCACTGCGTCGGCGCGCAGGATGGCGTAGAACGCGGTGATGAACTGCGGGCTGTTCTGCATGTACAGCAGCACGCGATCGCCCTTCTTCACGCCGCACACCTGCTGCAGGTACCCGGCAATGCTCTCGGTCTCCTCGCGGAAACGGCGATAACTGATCGCCGTGTCGTAGAAGATCATGAAAGGCTTGTCGGGAAAGCGCGTGGCCGACACCTCGACGTTGTAGGTGAGGCTGGTGTCGGGCGGCCACAGGTGCTTGGGGGCGTGGGCCGGCCAGAACGGAAGATGCAAATCGGACATCGATGGCGCTCCCTCAGGCGCGGGGGGAAGTGACGTACTGTTCGATCTCGAGCTTACCAATCTGGTTGCGGTGCACCTCGTCGGGACCGTCGGCGAAACGGATGGTGCGGGTACTGGCGTACATCGCGGCCAGCGGCGTGTCTTCGCTCACACCCGCGCCGCCGTGCACCTGCATCGCCCAGTCGATGACCTGGCAGGCCATGGTGGGCGCGGCCACCTTGATCATCGCGATTTCCTTTTTCGCCGCCTTGTTGCCCACCTTGTCCATGCGCTCGGCCGCGTTCAAGACCAGGAACCGTGCCTGGTCGATCATGATGCGGGCGTTGGCGATGCGCTCGCGCGTGACGCCCTGGTCCGACAGCAGCTTGCCGAAGGGCTTGCGCACCAGCGCCCGCCGGCACATCAACTCCAGCGCGCGCTCGGCCATGCCGACCAGGCGCATGCAATGGTGGATACGGCCGGGCCCGAGCCGCGCCTGGGCGATCTCGAAGCCGCGGCCCTCGCCCAGCAGCACATTGCTCACCGGCACGCGAACGTCGGTGAAGCTCACTTCGCCGTGGCCGTGCGGCGCGTGGTCGTAGCCGAACACCGACAGCGCGCGCTCCAGCTTCACGCCGGGCGTGTCCTTGGGCACCAGGATCATGGACTGCTGGCGGTAGGTGGACGCCGTGGGATCGGTCTTGCCCATGACGATCAGGATCTCGCAGCGCGGATCGGGCGCGCCCGAAGTCCACCACTTGAGGCCATTGATCACGTAGTCGTTGCCGTCGCGCTCCATGCGGCACGCGATGTTGGTGGCGTCCGATGAAGCGACCGCCGGTTCGGTCATGGCGAAGCCCGAACGGATCTTTCCTTCGAGCAGGGGCTTGAGCCAGCGCTCCTTCTGCTCGGGCGTGCCGAAACGCTCCAGGATTTCCATGTTGCCGGTGTCGGGTGCCGAGCAGTTCATGGCCTCGCCGGTCAACGGGTAGCGGCCCATGATTTCGCAGATCGGTGCGTATTCCAGATTGGTCAGGCCGGCGCCCATCTTCGAGTCGGGCAGGAACATGTTCCACAGACCCGCCGACCGCGCCTTGTCCTTCAGCCGTTCCATCGTGCGCGTGCCCTGCCAGGGATTGCCCGCCGCGCGGAAGGCGTCCATCTCGCGCTTGAATTCAACCTCGCCCGGCTTGACGTGCTCGTTCACGAAAGCCATCACGCGCTGCTGCAGCTCCACCGTCTTGGCGGAATAGGAAAAGTCCATGGGTGTCTCCGGTGTCGGTTCTGCCAGGCAGAAATGGATTTTGCAAACCGAAAGCCATCCTAAAGCCGCGGCTCGATCGCGCTCAATCACGTGGGCGACAGAATGAACGCGTTGCTTGTCGCCCGCGCTCAGGACGCGGCGGGGTTGCGCCAGACGCGGACTAACCGAGCAAACCGCCAGTGAGGCGCAACACACGGCCGCAGCGCGCCGCCAGCGTCTCGTCGTGCGTCACCAGGATGAAAGCGGTGCCGCGCTCGCGGGCGAGCTGCAGCATCAGGTCGAACACGCCATCGGC
Organism: Ramlibacter tataouinensis; assembly: GCA_002427815.1. Taxonomy (GTDB): domain Bacteria; phylum Pseudomonadota; class Gammaproteobacteria; order Burkholderiales; family Burkholderiaceae_C; genus Ramlibacter; species Ramlibacter tataouinensis_A. Next base: position 131,862 of record DIZF01000066.1, on the reverse strand, counting down.
GGTGCTGCGGTCGAGGTTGCCGGTGGGCTCGTCCGCCATCACGCAGGCCGGCCGGGTGACCAGCGCGCGGGCAATCGCGACGCGCTGGCGCTCGCCGCCGGACAACTCCGCCGGTCGATGGCGCAGCCGCTCGGACAGGCCCACCGCCGCCAGCGTCTGCGCGGCCTGCTGCTCGCAGCGTTCGGGCGACTCGCGCCGGATGCGCAGCGGCATGCCGACGTTGTCCAGCGCGCTGAATTCGGGCAGCAGGTGGTGGAACTGGTAGACGAAACCCAGGTGGCGGTTGCGCACCCGGCCCTGCTCCGCCGCGCCCAGCCGGGTGAACTCCTGCCCCATCAATTGCACGCTGCCGCTGGTGGGCGCATCCAGGCCGCCCAGCAGGTGCAGCAAGGTGCTCTTGCCCGAACCCGAGGCGCCGACGATGGCGACAGTCTCGCCGGCGTTCACCTGCAGGTCCACGCCGCGCAGCACCTCGACATCGAGGTCGCCTTCGGTGAAGCGCTTGGTGATGCCTTCGGCCTTCAGGACCACGTCCGGGCTACTCATAGCGCAGCGCCTCCGCCGGATTGACCCGGCTGGCGCGCCAGCTCGGGTAGATGGTGGCTACGAACGCCAGCACCAGCGAGATCAGCGCGATCGGCATGATGTCGCTGCGCCGCGGATCGCTGGGCATCTTGCTGATCAGGTAGATCTCCTTGGGCAGGAAGCTCGCGTGGAACAGGTGCTCCAGCGCCGGCACGATCACGTCGATGTTCACCGCCACGCCCAGTCCCAGCAGCAGTCCCGCCAGGGTGCCGATCACGCCCACCGCGGCTCCCTGCACCACGAAGATTCCCATGATGCTGCCGGGACTCGCGCCCAGCGTGCGCAGGATGGCGATGTCGGCGCGTTTGTCGGTGACGGTCATCACCAGCGTGCTCACCAGGTTGAAGGCGGCCACCGCGACGATCAGGGTCAGGATGATGAACATCATGCGTTTTTCCACCTGCACCGCGGCGAACCAGGTGCGGTTCTGCTGGGTCCAGTCCCGGATCAGGAACTCGCCGGTGAGGGTTGTCGACAGTTGCGCCGCCACCTCGGGCGCCTGGTTCAGGTCCTTGAGCTTGAGGCGGATGCCGGTGGGGCCTTCGAGCCGGAAGATGCGCGCCGCGTCGTCCTCGTGCATGAGCACCAGCCCGCTGTCGTACTCGAAATGGCCCGAATCGAAGGTGCCGACCACGGTCATCTGCTTGAGCCGTGGCACCACGCCCGCCGGCGTGATCTGGCCGCTGGGCGCGATCAGCGTCACCGGGTCGCCTTCGCGCACCCCGAGCTGGCGCGCCAGTTCGACGCCCAGGACGACCCCGAACTGGCCGGGCACCAGCCTGGCCAGCACCGGCTGCAGGCTGGCCGCCATGTCGGTGACCTCGGGTTCGCGCGCCGGATCGATGCCGCGCACGATGGTGCCGCGCATGTCCTCGCCCCGTGCCAGCAGGGCCTGGGCCGCGATGAAAGGCGCCGCGCCGATCACCTGCGGGTTGCGCTTGGCCTCGGCCAGCGTGCGGGCGGGATCGGGCAGCGCGCCGCCGTCGGGTCCCATGATCTCGATGTGCGACACCACGCCCAGCATGCGGTCGCGCACCTCCTTCTGGAAGCCGTTCATCACCGACAGCACGATGATCAGCGCCGCCACCCCGAGCGCGATGCCCAGCATGGACACGCCCGAAATGAAGGAGATGAAACCGTTGCGCCGGGTGGCGCGGCCGGCGCGGGTGTAGCGCCAGCCCAGGACCAGCTCGTAGGGGATTTGCATCGAAAGGTTTTCTTGTGGCGCCGATTGTGGCATCCCGGACAATAGGGCGATGTCGGACAGCAGCCACTTGTTGATACCTTTCGCCTCGTCGCGCGACGAGGGCTGCGCCGCGGCGTTGACCACGTTGGCCCTGCCGCACCTGGAAAAGCTGCTGGCGCGGCTGGCGCCGGGCGCCATCGATCGCGACGACGAGAGCAGCCTCTCGATGCCGCACGAGCGGGTGCTGGCGCGTGCTTGCGGGCTGCCGGTGGACGATGGCCGGATCCCGTGGGCGGCCTGGCAGGTCGCGCAGGCCGGCCGCGACACCGGCGGGGCTGCCTGGGCCCACATCACGCCGTGCCACTGGCAGGTGGGCCAGGATCACGTCGCCATGGGCCATCCGCACGACCTGCAACTCGATGCCCGCGAGTCCCAGGCCCTGCTGGCGGCCATGCAACCCTATTTCGAGGAGGACGGCATTGCGCTCGAGTACGACTCGCCCACGCTCTGGCTGGCGCGGGGGGAAGTGTTCCGCGATCTGGCCACCGCCTCGCTGGGCCGGGTGGTCGGCCGTGCCATCGACGAGTGGATTCCCCGGGCGCCCGAGGCCAGGACGGTGCGGCGCCTGCAACAGGAGATGCAGATGCTGCTCTACACCCACGACGTCAACGAGGAACGGGCGCAGCGCGGACTGGCGCCGGTCAACTCGTTCTGGGTCAGCGGCACCGGCGCGCTTCCCGCATCGGCGCCGACCGAAGCTCCGCCCGGGCTCGAAGTCAGCCACGCCTTGCGCGAGAGCGCCCTGCGCGGCGACTGGCACGGCTGGACCGCGGCCTGGCAGCAACTCGACGCCACCGACTGCGCTGGCCTGTTGCAACGCCTCGATGCGGGCCAGAGCGTCAGCCTCACCCTGTGCGGCGATCACGCGGCACAGACCTGGACCAGCCCGGAGGGACGCGGCTGGCTGCGCCGCCTGCGCAGCCTGTTCGCCGGCAAACGGGCGCAGAGCCTGCTGGAGTCGCTGTGAAGATCTTCACCCGCGACATCCCGCCGCGCGCGGCCTGGACGCTGGAGCAAGGCGGCGTCCATCCCTTGCTGGCCCGCCTGTACGCGGCGCGCGGCGTGCTGGCCATGGAGGAGCTCGACGATGGGCTGGCCCGCCTGCTGCCGCCCACCGGCATGAAAGGCCTGCAGGAAGCGGCCGTGCTGCTGGCCGACAGCATCGCGGCCGGCCACAAGCTGTGCGTGGTGGCCGACTATGACTGCGACGGCGCCACCGCCTGCGCGGTCGCCCTGCGCGGCCTGAAGCTGCTGGGCGCGCGCAAACTCGACTACCTCGTGCCCGACCGCGTGGTCGACGGGTACGGCCTCACTTCGCCGATCGCGCAGCGCGTCAAGGAGCACGGCGCCGACCTGCTGATCACCGTGGACAACGGCATCGCCAGCGTCGAAGGCGTGGCCACGGCCAATGCGCTGGGCCTGAAGGTGCTGGTGACCGATCACCACCTGCCCGGCCCGCAGTTGCCCGACGCGGCCGTCATCGTCAACCCCAATCAGCCCGGCTGCGGCTTCGAAAGCAAGGCGCTCGCCGGTGTCGGCGTGATGTTCTACGTGCTGCTGGCGCTGCGCTCGGAATTGCGACAGCGCGGCGTGTTCGAGCAGCACAACCAGCCCAAGCTGGACGCCCTGCTGCCGCTGGTGGCGCTGGGCACGGTGGCCGATGTGGTCAAGCTCGACGCCAACAACCGGCGCCTGGTGGCGCAAGGGCTCAAGCGGATTCGCGCCGGCGCCCTGCCCTGCGGCATGGCCAGCCTGTTTGCCGTGGCGGCGCGCAATCCCAAAGTCGCGACCACCTTCGATTTCGGCTTCGCGCTGGGACCGCGCATCAATGCCGCCGGCCGGCTGTCCGACATGACGCTGGGAATCGAGTGCCTGCTGACGGACGACCCGGCCCGCGCCGACGAGCTGGCCCGCGCGCTCGACGCCATCAACCGCGACCGCCGCGACATCGAAAGCGGCATGCGCGACCAGGCGATGCAGATCGTCGACGCGCTGGTCGACGACAGCGAGGAGCCGCCCCCGGCGGTCTGCATGTTCGACCCCGACTTCCACGAAGGCGTGGTCGGGATCGTCGCATCGCGCGTCAAGGACCGGCTGCACCGGCCGACCTTCGTGTTCGCGGCCAGCCAGGCGCCCGGCAAGGAGCACGAGCTCAAGGGCTCGGGCCGCTCGATTCCCGGCTTTCATTTGCGCGACGCGCTGGACCTGGTCGCCAAGCGCCATCCCGGCGTGCTGCTGCGTTTTGGCGGGCACGCCATGGCCGCCGGCTGCACCCTCGCCGAGGAACACCTGGAAGTCTTCGAGCAGGCTCTGGGGCAGGTTGCGCAGGAGTGGCTGGATGCGCCGACGCTGCTGCGGCGCCTGGACACCGACGGTCCGCTGGCGCCCGAATACCGCCGGCCCGATCTGGTCGACACCCTGCACCACGAGGTGTGGGGCCAGGGCTTCGCGCCGCCGGTCTTCAGCGAGGTGGTCGAAGTCATTTCGCAGCGGCTGGTGGCCGACAAGCACCTGCAGCTCAAGCTGCGGCACCAGGGCCAGCCGGTGGACGGAATCTGGTTCGGCCACACCGAGCCGCTGCCGGCCCGGGTCAAGCTCGCGTTCCGGCTCGATGCCGACGAATGGCAGGGGGGGGGGCGGGGGGGGGGCTCCCCCCCCGGGGGGGGGGGGTTCGGGGGGGGGGGGGGGG
>DIZF01000066.1:35002-127233 GCA_002427815.1 Ramlibacter tataouinensis | reverse complement strand
TTCGGCCACACCGAGCCGCTGCCGGCCCGGGTCAAGCTCGCGTTCCGGCTCGATGCCGACGAATGGCAGGGGGTGCGGCGGGTGCGCTTCCTGGTGGAAGCCGCCGAGTTCTGATCAACGTAGTCCGGCCGGCGCCGGAAAGTCAAAGCGTCAACGGAAGGCGAAGTTCACCGGCACCGCGGTGCTCATCCGGGCATGCATCGCACCGGCCGTCGCCGTCGGCTTGTCCTGCGCGACCGTCGCGGTGCCAGCGAGGCGGCCGGACGCCACGCTTGCGGCGCAGCTACCCAGCGTCGCGCCCGGGGTGTCGAGCAGGCAGTTGGCCACCGCCACCTGCTCGGCCTTGGCAGACGCGTCCCGAACCTCCGCCTTGTACACCTGATGGCTGCACAGCATCCAGAAAGCCGCCAGCTGGCTCAAAGCCATGAACGATGCGATCCACCAGATCAGCCGGTCGCGGGAAGCGGCGGCACTCTTGTCGGGCTGGCGGGACGGCATGGGGGTCTCCTTGTGGATCTTTGGAGGAATGGTAGAAATCCGGGGCCCCCCGTGCTACCGTTTTTGTCCTGAGCTGCTGTAGGACGAAACCGCCACAATGCAGCGCGCCGCCGGCCCATGACCCAACTTCTCGAAGCCTCCCACACCGCCGCCCGCCTTCCGTACCCCGCCCTGGTGGCGCAATTGCGCGCCTTGCTGGCCGACCCCTCGGTGCAGGTTCCGCCGCGGCTGGTGCAGGCGCTCCCGGGCGGCGGCAGCCTGTTCGTGATGCCGGCGCTGGACGGCCGGATCGCCATCGCCAAGCTGATCACCTTCACGCCGGGCAATGCCGAAACCGGCCGCCCCGCGATCCAGGGCGACGTGGTGGTGTTCGATGTCGCGACCGGCCGGCGCATGCTGATCCTGGATGGGCCCACGGTCACGGCCCGCCGCACCGCGGCCGTCTCGCTGCTGGCCGCCCAGCTGCTGGCGCCCAATCCCGCCGGGCCGCTGTTGATCGTCGGCGCCGGCGCCCAGGGCCGCTCTCACCTGGAGGCATTCGCGCAGGGGCTGCCGCTGCGCCAGGTGTTCGTCGCATCGCGCAGCGTCGGCAGCGCGCTGGCGCTGGTTGCGCACGCAAAAGACCTGGGCCTCGATGCAACGGTGGTGCGGGATGCGAACGAAGTGCTGGCGGACTGCCCGCTGGTGGTCACCTGCACCTCGGCCGACGGCGTGGCGCTGAAGGCCCTGCCCCGTGCCGACGCTTTCATCGCCGCAGTGGGTTCGTTCACGCCGCGCATGGTGGAACTGAGCCCCGAGCTGTGCCGGCATTGCGCGAACCGCGGCACTGTGGTCGTCGACACGCCCGAGGCCCAGCACGAAGCCGGCGACCTGCTGCAGGCGGGGCTGGACGTGAGCACCTTCCTCACGTTGCGCGAAATCGTGCTGCAGGAGGTTCCACCGAAACCCCAGGGCCCGGTGTTGTTCAAGAGTTGCGGCTGGGCCGGCTGGGATCTGGCGGCGGCGCGGACCGCGGTAGCAATTGGGGTCGGATCGAATTCAGGACAGTGACGCAATCGGAGACCGGGGTGCTGAACGAAATTCGCTCTGACCCCAATTGCGGCTTTCGAAGCACCGCAGCCGCCCCAGAAATCGCCCCCACCGGGCACCACCTGCCGCGACAACCAACGGGCCGGCACGCAGACGGTAGAACGCAAACATCGCTTTTACAAAGTCGCGGGTGGGCCGGCCGCACGCGACTTCGCTAACGCCGGCTACGCCTTGGGCAAGGTCACGCCTGTTTGCCCCTGGTATTTGCCGCCGCGGTCCTTGTAGCTGGTCTCGCAGACCTCGTCGCTCTCGAAGAACAGCACCTGGGCGCAGCCTTCGCCCGCGTAGATCTTCGCGGGCAGCGGCGTGGTGTTGGAGAACTCCAGCGTCACGTAGCCTTCCCACTCCGGCTCGAACGGCGTCACGTTGACGATGATGCCGCAGCGCGCATAGGTGCTCTTGCCCAGGCAGATGGTCAGCACGTTGCGCGGGATGCGGAAGTACTCCATGGTGCGGGCCAGCGCGAAGCTGTTGGGCGGGATGATGCAGGCGTCGCCGTGCATGTCCACGAAGCTTTTCTCGTCGAAATTCTTCGGGTCGACCACCGTGCTGTGGATGTTGGTGAACACCTTGAACTCGGGCGCGCAGCGGATGTCGTAGCCGTAGCTGCTGGTGCCGTAGCTGATGATCTTGTGGCCGTCCCGCTCGCGCACCTGCCCGGGCTCGAAGGGCTCGATCATCCCGTGCTGCTCCGCCATGCGGCGGATCCATTTGTCGCTCTTGATCGTCATTGGGCGTTCTCCATGGCCGTATTCTAGAGATGCGGGATACGGGCCCCCTTGGCCAACCCAGCGCCGCTCTCAACCGGCGATATGCACACGCTCAATGACCCGGTCGTCCCCGAGCACGATCAGCGAGAACAGCAACTCATCCAGGCTCGCCGCCTGCTTCGTCTTGCGCGCCAATAGCGGCGTAACGGCGGGATCGAGGACCACGAAGTCGGCCTCGCAACCGGGTTGCAGGTTGCCGATCACGCCCTGGAGTCCCATCGCCTGGGCCGCGCCCGCGGTGTGCTGCCACCACAGGTTCTGCGGCGACAGCGACACACCAGCCTTGGTGCGGCCTTCCCGGCCCACATAATAGGCCGCCAGCATGGTGTGGAAGGGGCTGAAGCTGGTGCCGCCGCCGACGTCGCTGCCCAGACCGTAGTGAAAACCGGCGCGCCTGGCAGCGGCATAGTCGAAGAAGCCGCTGCCCAGGAACAGGTTGCTGGTCGGGCACACCGCCGCAGCCGCGCCGGTAGCATGCATCAGGGCGCGGTCTTCCTCGTCGAGGTGAATGCAGTGGGCGTAGACCGCGCGCGCGCGCATCAGGCCGAAGCCTTCGTACACCGCGAGGTAGCTGCGCGCCGACGGGAACAACTTGCGGGCCCATTCGACCTCTTCCAGGTTTTCGGCGACGTGCGACTGGATCCAGACATCGGGGTATTTGGCGGCCAGCTCGCCGGCGCCGCGCAATTGCGCGTCGGTGCAACTGGGCGCGAAACGCGGCGTGATGGCATAGCCCAGGCGCCCCTGGCCGTGCCAGCGGCCAATCAGCGCCTCGGTATCGATCAGGGACTGCTCGGTCTGGTCACGCACGCCGTCGGGACAATGCCGGTCCTGCAACACCTTGCCCGCGACGAGGCGCAGGCCGCGCCGTTGCGCCTCGCCCATCAAGGCGTCGACCGAGGACGGATGCGAGGTGCCGAAGGCCAGCGCCGTGGTCACCCCGTGCCGCAGCAGCTCGTCGAGAAAGAAGGTCGCTGCTTCCTCTGCATGGGCCGCGTCGACAAAGCGCGACTCATGCGGAAAGGTGTAGTCCTCCAGCCAGGGCAGCAGGCCCTCGGACGGCGAGCCGATCACGTCGGTCTGCGGAAAGTGGATGTGCAGGTCGACGAAACCCGGGGCGATGATGCGCCCGGGCAGGTGCTCCACGGCCACGCCGGGGTAGTTAGCCGCCAGCTCGCGATACGGCCCCACCGCCCGCACCACCTGCCGGCCATGGGCATCGGGCCCGATGACCAGCAGTCCGTCCTCTTCGTAGAGGGCGGAGCCGTCATCGGCAAAGCGCAGGATCGCGGAGCGGAAGGCCTTCATCAATTCGCTATCTTGCCCTGAACGCCGGCAACCAGGTAATTCATGCCCAGGATCTGCTCGTCCGTCATCGATTGCCCCGCAGCCAGCACCTGCTTGCCTTCGTTGTCGCTGATGGGTCCGGTAAACGGGCGCAACTTGCCCAGCGCGATGTCCTTCTGCCGGGCCAGCACTTCCTCCTGCACGGCCTTGGGGACCTTGGGCCCGAAGTCGCCGGCCCGCACCATCGCGTCCTTTACGCCGCCCCAGAAGTTGCCGGTCTTCCACTTGCCGTCGAGCACGGCCTGGACGCGGCGCGCGTAGTAGTCGGCCCAGTGGTGGGTCACGGCGATGATCTGGGCATCGGGCGCGACCTTGCGCATGTCGGAGTGGTAGGCCACGGCCATCTTGCCGCGCTCCTGGGCGGCCGCCATCACGGCGGTGGAGGCGGTGTGGAAGGCGATCACGTCCACATCCTGGTTGAACAGCGTCATGGCCGCATCACGCTCGCGCGCCGGATCGAACCAGGTGTTGAGCCACACCACCTTGACCTGCGCCTTGGGGTCGACCGACCTCATGCCCAGGGTGAACGCGTTGATGCCCTGCAGCACCTCCGGGATCGGAAAGCCCGCCACGTAACCCGCGATGTGGGTCTTGGTCATGCGGCCCGCGGCGATGCCGGCGAGGTAGCGGCCCTCGTAGTAGCGGGCATTGGCGACGGCCACGTTGGGCGCGGTCTTGTAGCCCGTGATCGATTCGAACTTGACGTTGGGGAATTCCTTGGCCACCTTGAGCGTCGGCTCCATGTAGCCGAAGCTGGGCGTGAAGATCAGCTTGTTGCCCTGCCGCGCCAGGTCGCGGATCACGCGCTCGGCGTCCGGGCCTTCCGGCACGTTCTCGACGTAGCTGGTCTTGACTTTGCCGGCGAAGGCGACCTCGATGGCCTGGCGCGCCACCTCGTGCTGGTGCACCCAGCCGGCGTCGGTGATGGGCGCGACATAGACGAAGGCTACCTTGAGCGGCTCCTGCGGCTTGGCCGGCGGCCGGCTTGGGGTCTGGGAAAAAACGGGAGAGAAAAAACTGGCGGTCGCCAGCGCAGCAACGCAAGCTGCGCGCAGCGCAGCGGCGAGGTTTTTGTACATGGTGGTCCTCTACATGGCCCCGGACGAGAAAAAAACAAAGGCCGCCGGGACGACGACCTGTGTGGCGGCATTTTAACGCGCGAGGGCGCCTCAGACGGCCGCCGCCACCGCCTCCAGTTGCTTGAGCTTCTTGGTCATGCGGGCCACGAAGTTCTGCGTGACATGCGGCAGCACCCGCTGGGTCGGCACCAGGATCCCGACCTGCATTTCGTTCAAGGCCGGCAGGTCGAAGGGCCGCCAGACCAGCTCGCCGCGCTCCAGCTCGTCGATGAAAGCGATCTTGGAGAAGCAGGAAATTCCCTTGCCGGCGATGATCAATTTCTTGAGCATCGGCGTCCAGCTACAGGTGGCCACCGGCTCGATTTCGTCCCAGAACTTGGCGAACTCCGGCGACGTGACGCTGCTGACCGCGGGCTGCGAACTCGACCGCATGAACGGGTAGCGGGCACAGTCGGCCAGGCTGACCTGGTCCTGGCCGGCCAGCGGATGGCCAGGCGGCATCACGATGCCAAAGGGCAGGGCCGCCAGGACAACCGCCGCCACGCCCGTGGGCAGGCGACCGACGAAGCTGCAGCCAATATCGGCCTGCCCCGACAGCACGGCCGCCGCCACGTCCATCGGTTGCGCCGCTGTCATGGTGTAAGTCGCGGCCGGATAGACCTGCGAAAACTCCGCCACCACCGCCGGCAGCAGGTCGAGAAAGAGCGAGTCCATCGAAACCACCTTGATGTGGCCGCTTCGGTCGCCCTTGAGTGCGTCGATCTCGGTGCGCACCACCTGGAAGTCGTGCAGCGTCCCCTGGATGTGCCGCAGCAGCCGCTCCCCCGCGGGGTTCAGACGCATGCCGGCGGGCAGGCGATCGAACAGCTCGACCCCCAACTCCTCCTCGAGATTGAGGACCTGCCGGTTGACGGCACTGGCCGCGACATGCAACGCCTCGGATGCCTTGCGCACCGAGCCGCAACGGGCCACCTCGACAAAATACTTCAGGACGATGGCATGCATGAACGAACGCTCCAGTGAAGTCGCCGCTGTCAGCCGCCGCTTTCCTTTCGCGACGGCCACGCCGCAACACTCGGATGATCGCATTTCAGCGGCCCGACGTCGGCCGCCCCACCGGGCGAGCCCAGGCCGCTGACCTGCGGATCGAAGAACTCCCGGTTGATCGCCAGGAACGGCCGGAGCGGGGCCGGCAGTTTCCGGTCCTCGTAGATGGCTTCGACCGGACAGGCCGACACGCACACGCCGCAGTCGATGCATTCGTCCGGATGGATGTAGAGCGTGCGTTCGCCCACGTAGATGCAGTCCACCGGGCAGCACTTGACGCAGGCGCCGTCCTTCACATCGATGCAGGCGCTCGCTATGACGTAGGCCATGCCGCGGATACCCTCAGCGGCCGCGCCACTGCGGCTTGCGCTTTTGCTGGAAGGCGAGCACGCCTTCGTTCGCATCCTCGGACTGCAAGGCGGCAACCAGCGCGGGCAGCCGCACGGCCTGCGCCTGCGCCGCCGAAAGCGTGGCGGTCTGGCGCACCACCTGCTTGATCGCGCGCAGGGAAAGCGGCGCGCAAGCCAGGATGGCCTGCGTCCACCGGGCCACCGCATCGTCCAGCCCGGCCCGCGGCACCACCTCGTTGACGAGGCCGAGTTCGAGCGCGCGTTTTGCACTCAGCCGCTGGCCGGTGAGCATCACACCCATCGCTTGGCGAAACGGAATCTGGCGTTGCAACAGCGTCATGCCTCCGTCCAGCGGCATGCGTCCCACCAGCGCTTCGGGCAGGCCGAAGCTCGCTTCCTCGCAGGCCACGACCAGGTCGCAGCCCAGCACCATCTCGAACCCGCCGCCCAGGGCGAAACCGTTGACCCGCGCTAGGACCGGTACGTTGAGCGTTTCGCGCAAAGCGATGCCGCCGAAGCCGCCCGGACGGGCCGCGGCCCAGTAATCGACTCCCTTCACCGAAGGATTCTTCATGTCGGCGCCGACGCAGAAGGCACGGTCCCCTGCGCCGGTCAACACCACCAGGCGCACGTCGTCGTTGCGCTCGAGCTCGGACCAGATCTGCTGCAGTTCGGCTTCGGTGGCCAGGTCGATGGCGTTGAGCACATCGGGACGGTCGATGGTGACGGTGGCGACGTGGTCGGCCCACTCGATGCGAACGCTCATCGCGCCACCCCTGTCGCCAAAGCGTGCGCCTCGGCCAGGACTTCAGCCGTGTGCTGACCCAGCGTCGGCGGCGCCATGCGCAATTGCACCTGCGCGCCGGACATCTGGATCGGGCTGGCGATGAAGCGCATCGGCCGGCCGCCGGTCGGCTCGCCTTCCATGATCATGCGGTTGTGCAGCGTTTGCGGATCGACCAGCGCTTCGCGCATGTCGCGCACCGGCGCCGACAACAGATCCTGCTCTTCCAGCCGCGCCAGCCAGTGCTCGCGCGTGTTGCTGGCGAAGCGCTCGCTGAACATCTGGTGCAGTTCGGACTTGTTCTTGAATTGCTGGGCCTGCGTGTTGAAGCGCTCGTCCACCGAGAGGTCGGGCAGGTCCAGCGCGGTGCAGATGTCGCGCAACGGATTGGCCTTGAAGGCGCCCACCAGCACCAGGGGCCCGGTCTGGGTGGCGAACACACCGGACAGCGGCATCGCCGCCCAGTTCACTTCGGAGTCGGCCATCATGATCATGGCGGCTTCCTGCATCTGCATGGCGAGCATGGAGTTGTACAGCGAAACGCTGATCTTCTGCCCCTCGCCGGTGCGCTCGCGTTGCAGCAGCGCAAACAGGATGCCCTGCACCATGTGCATGCCCGCCGTGTAGTCGGCGAGCGCCGTGGGATAGATCGAAACCGGGATCTCATCGTCGGCCCGCCGCGCCATCACGCCGGTCAGCGCCTGCGCCAGCACATCCTGCCCGCCTTTGTGCGAATAGGGCCCGGTCTCGCCAAAACCGGTGCCGACCGCATAGATGATGCGCGGGTTCAGGGCGCGGCAATCCTCGTAGCCCAGGCCCAGCCGCTCCATCACGCCGGCGCGAAAGTTGTTGGTGACGACGTCGGCGTCGGCGATCAAGGCCTTGACCAGATCCACCTGGGCCGGGTCGCGCAGATCAATCTCGACGCTGCGCTTGTTGCGGTTCAGGCTGCAGAAGATGGGATTGTCCTGGCCAGCGACGGCCTTGAAGGTGGAGCGGCTCAAGTCACCGGCGCCCTTGCGCTCGACCTTGATGACATCGGCGCCATGGTCGGCGAGCATCTGGGTGCAGACGGGGCCCATCATCACCTGGGTGAAGTCGATCACCCGGATGCCGGCCAAGGGCAGCTGCGCGCCGGATTTGCGATCGCCGCTCATGCTGCCACCTCCACACGCTCATCGGCGCCGAGCGCGATGGCCGGCACGTCCGGGTTGGGCCCGGTCTGGGTCCCGGGGTCGGCCCCCTGGGCCCGCAGCGTGCGCTGCACGGCCGCGACGTCGACGTTGCGCACCGACACGCCCGCATTCAGCGCCAGCGCCGCGGCCACGCCCGCCGCTTCTCCCATGGCCATGCATGGAGGTATTTCCCGCGAAATCTTCTGTGCTGCGGAAGTCGCCGAGTAATGCCGGCCGGCGACCAGCAGGTTCTCGACGCTGCGCGGCAGCAGGGCGCGGTAGGGGTAGTAGTAATCGCGGCCGCGGGCGATGCTGTCGGCGAAGCGGGTGCGCTGCATGACGTCTTCCTTGCTCATGACGTGCTCGCCTTCCAGCAATCGGGTCTGGCGCACGCCGGTCTGCGGCGCCATGTCCACCACGTAGCAGTTCTGGAAGCCCGGATGCCGGGCGCGCACGAAGTCCACGGTCTGGTGCACGATCTTGCGGCCCTCGACCTCGGCGCGGGTCAGGTCAGCCACCTTGAGCGGATCGAGCCCCGGCATGTGCGGGCAGTTGCACCACACAACGCCGGGCAGCGGCGTCTTGAGCCACCAATGGGCCCAGCTGCCGCCCAGCATCCGCTTGATTTCGCGGTCGAGCTTGTCGAAGGCCTCGGGTTCCTCGCGCTCGAAGCGCTCGGCTTCGTCGGCGTCCACGCCGCCGAGGCGGAACACGGTGGTGACGATGTAGCTGCCGCCGATGTGCGGCGCGCCGGCCGAAGCCGCCACGTCCAGGTCGCCGGTCGTGTCGATCACCACATTGCCCAGGATCGCCTCGCGCCCGCTCTTGGTGTCGCAGATCACGCCCTTGACCTTGCCGTCCTCGACCAGCGTACGCGAGAACCAGGAGTGCAGGCGCAGCTCGATGCCCAACTCCTTGACCTGTTCCATCGACACGCGTTTCCATGCGTCAGGGTCGAACGCCACCGCAAAGACGATGGGGTGCGGCTTTTCCTTGGTGTGGAAGTCGAAAGCCCCCCAGCGGGACCATTTCTCCACCGAAGCGGGCGCGGTGCCCCATTCGCCGCGGGTCGGGAACTTCGCCAGCCCCAGCGCTGCCATGCGGTCGATCATCTCCATGCAGGTGCCGCGCACCGAGATCTCGCCCAGGTGGGCGTCCCACATGTCGTCGAGCACCAGCACCATGCCGCCCGAAGCCAGTCCACCGAGGTGGTTGTAGCGCTCCAGCAGCGTCACCCGGGCGCCATTGCGGGCGGCGGCAAACGCGGCCGCCAGCCCGGCGGGGCCGCCCCCAACCACCACGACGTCGGCCTGCGCAGCCACCCGGACCTCGCGCGCAGGCTCCTGCATCCAATCACCGATTCGACTCATCTTCGTCACTCCTGGTTGGGTTCATCCAGCGGGCGCTGCCCGCCGGTCTCAATGCACGTTTTCGGGTTGCCAGCGGATCAGCCAGCGCTCGGCCAGCACGACCAGCAGGAAGAAGGTGCCCGACAGGCTAGCGCTCATCACGATGGCCGCGTACAGCAACGCCGAGTCGAAATTGAAAGTGGCCTGGATGATCATGGCGCCGACGCCCACGGTGGCGCCGATCCATTCCCCGACCACCGCGCCGATGACACACATCGAGGCGGCGATGCGCAGCGCCGAGAACATGTAGGGCAGCGCATTGAACAGGCGCAGCCGGAAGAAGATCTCGGTCTTGCTGGCCGACAGCACGCGCATCAGCTCCATGGCCTGCGGGTTGACGGACTCGAGGCCGCGCACGGTGTTGACCAGCGTCGGGAAGAAGCACACCAGCGCTGCGATCGTGATCTTGGGCTCCATGCCGTTGCCCATGATCAGCACCAGGATGGGTGCCTTCGCGACGATGGGAATGGCGTTGAACATCAGCACCACCGGGAAGAAGATGTCCTGCAGCGTCTTGTTGTGGACAAAGACAGTGGCGATCAGCACCGCGGCGAGGTTGCCCAGCAGAAAGCCTCCGGCCGCCTCTGTGGCCGTGGGAATGAGGTTGGCCAGCAGCACTTCGCGTTTCAGGTACAGGGTTTTCAGCACCAGGCCCGGTGAGGGCGCGATGAACGGCTGGACGTTGAAGAAAACCACGACGGCCCACCACAGCGCAATGAGGCCGACGATGCCCAGTGCCGGCAGGACCCGGCTGCGCCAGAGCCGCCGGCGTCGTGCGGCGGCCCAGGCCATGTGCTCGGTGTCTTGCAGGTCTTCGGGAGCCGCAGCGTCGACGGCGGCATTGATCGAGGTGGACGTCATGTTGGGTGTCCTCAGCAGGATTCGAGCACCCGCCGCAGATGCGCGGTGAGTTGGACGAACTCGGGCGTCTCGCGAATGGCCAGCGTGCGGTCGCCGGGCAGATCGACGGGCACGATCTCCCGGACCCGCCCGGGATTGGTTGCCAGCATCAGCACACGCTGGCCGAGAAACGCGGCTTCATGAATGCTGTGGGTGACGAACAGAACGGTGAGGCCAGTCTCTTTCCACACGCGCAACAGCTCTTCATTGAGTCGATCACGGGTAATTTCGTCGAGCGCGCCGAACGGCTCGTCCATCAGGAGGATCTTCGGGTCGCTGACCAACGCGCGCGCAATCGAGACGCGCTGGCGCTGGCCGCCGGACAGCTCGTGCGGGTAGGCATGCTCCCGATCTTTCAGGCCGACCATTTCCAGCAGCTCACGCGGGCCCCTGCGCCCCTTGCGGGCCGCGCCACCGCCAACTTGAAGCGGAAGCTCGACGTTCTGCAAAGCGGTGCGCCATGGCAGCAGCGCCGGGTCCTGGAACACGAAGCCGATGTCGCGGCGCTTGCGCGCCGCCGGCGGTGACGATGACAACACATCGATCGCGCCGCTGCCCGGATCGATCAGATCGGCCACCACACGCAGGAAAGTAGACTTGCCGCAGCCCGATGGCCCCAGCAGCGTCAGAAATTCGCCTTGCGCGACGTCGATGTTCAGGCCCTGGAGCGCCGTCACATTGCGGCGCTCCGCGAAGAAGCGCACGCCTATGTTTCGCGCGCTGACAGCCGGCCGGGCGGCACTGCTCGCATCCACGCTCAGGCCTTGGTCCGCGCAGCCTGCGTCGCCTTCAGCAGATCGAGCGTCATCACGTCGGCCAGCTTCGGTGTGCTGGCGGTGAACTGGCCGAGCTGCGAATACATGGAAATCTGCTCCTGCCAGACGGCCGGATCCATGGCGCCCCAGCCCTGCGTCCTGGTCAGCTCGCCGAAGCTGTAGCGCAGCATCATGTCCAGCGCGACCCGCTCGTCGTCACGATTCAGGTTGGGATATTCCTTGACCAGCATGTCGGTGGCCTGGTCGCGGTTGGCGTCCGCGTAGTGCCAGCCGCGCGAGGTGGCGCGCAGAAAGCCCTCCAGCACGCGGGGCTGGGTCTGCAGGGTCTTGACGGTGGCGTAGTAAGGCAGCGCGTAGAGGCGCACGCCCGAATCCCACAAGGTCATGTCGATGCGGTCCTTGCCCAGCACCTTGAGCGCCGTCGTGTTGGTGAGCCAGCCGGACACCACGTCGACCTGCCCGGTCATGAGCGGCATCATGTCGGCGCCGATAGGGATGACGTTGACGTCCTTCTCGTTGATCTTGTTCTGGGCCAGCAGGGCCTTCAGCAGGATCATGGCCGTCGACTGGACGCCCACCTTCTTGCCAACCAGGTCGGCGGGCTTGCGCACCGGATTCTTCGGCAGGGAGAAGTAGCTGTACGGATGGCGTTGCGCGCCCACGGCGAAGCAGCGGATCGGCAGACCCTGCGACACGGCCAGCATGATCGACGGGCTGGACGAAACCTGCCCCAGCTCGTGCCGCCCGGATGCGACCACCGCCACCCCGTCCACGTTGGGGCCGCCCGGCTGGATCACCAGGCTGATCCCTTCCTCGTCGTAGTAGCCCATGCGCTTGGCGACGACTTCGCCGACCTGGTTGCCGCCGACCAGCCAGCCCAGCTGCATGTTGACCGTGGCCTTGTCGGCCGCCTGCGCTTCGATCGACAGCAGGCCGCCCGTGGCGGCCAGCCCGCCGGTCAGCAAAGAGGCCTTGATGATCTGTCTGCGCTGCGAGTTCACGAGGTCTGACATGGTGATATCCATTCAAAAGGGGGTGGGCCGGTTGATCAGCAAAAGCCTTGCGTGTTGCACCACAGTGCTTTTGGTGGCGACATGCTAGGTCGAGTCCGTGATGCCTTCAAGCATCAAATTTCGCGACGGGCGTTGCCGAAATCCGTACGCAGCAAGGGTTAACCCCGAGGCGTCGGATGAGAGTGAGCTGGAGCTGTGCCCGACCCAATGCCGGTCAGTTGCGAGCGGACTGGCTAGAAAGCCGCGACCGTCGCGTCGAGCAGATCGACGTATTTCCGCTTGACGGCCGCGTCGATGAAGCTCGCCTCGAAACTATTCTTCGCCAGCTGGTACGCCTGCGGTGCGGTGAGGCCGGTCGCGGCGAAGGTCTGGACGAAGTTGTCGTTCATGTAGCCGCCGAAATAGGCCGGGTCGTCGGAGTTGATGGTGGCGACCAGCCCCGCATCGAGCAGCTTGCCGATGTTGTGATCGGCGAGCCTGGGAAACACGCGCAGCTTGAGGTTGGACAGCGGGCACACGGTGAGCGGAATGCGGTCCTGCGCCAGCCGCCGCATCAGCGCCGGGTCCCTGGCCGACTGCACGCCGTGATCGATGCGCTCGACTTTCAACAGGTCCAGCGCAGTCCAGACATAGGCCGGTGGGCCCTCCTCGCCTGCATGGGCGACCAGGTGCAGGCCCAGCTCGCGGCAGCGGGCGAACACGCGCGCGAATTTTTCCGGCGGATGGCCCACCTCACTCGAATCGAGGCCGACGCCGATGAACTGGCCCAGGAACGGCATTGCCTGCTCCAGCGTTGCGAAAGCTTCCTCCTCGCTCAGATGCCGCAGGAAGCACAGGATCAGCGCGGCGCTGACCCCCAGCTCACGCTGCGCCTGTTCGCAGGCTCGGTGCAGGCCGTTGATCACCGTCGCCATCGAGACGCCGCGCGCGGTATGCGTCTGCGGGTCGAAAAAGATTTCGGCGCGCACCACGTTGTCAGCCGCGGCCTTTTGCAGGTAAGCCCAGGCCATGTCGAAAAAGTCCTGCTCCTTCATCAACACGCTGGCGCCGGCGTAATAGATGTCCAGGAAGCTTTGCAGGTTGGTGAAAGCGTAAGCGCGGCGCAGCTCTTCCACGCTGGCGTAGGGAATCTGCACGCCGTTGCGCGCCGCCAGCGCAAAGATCAACTCGGGTTCGAGCGAGCCTTCGATGTGGATGTGCAGCTCGGCCTTGGGCATGCGGCGCAGCAGGTCGGGCAGGCGCTGAGGTGTGATGCGATCAAGGTTGGGCATGGCACGTATTCCTCAGTTGATTGGCCCTATCGCCAACACAGCATTCTCCACCGTCGCATAGAGCATCCCCGCGTGCCATGCCAGTCCTCTGACAAAGCCGATGCTGCCAGGTAATGATCCCGGAGCTGCAAAATTCTGCCCGGGCGTTCCGGCCACGGTGCGCACCTCGCCTTGAGGCGTGATCTTGCGGATCGTGCTGGCGTCGGACACGTACAGGTTGCCGGCGTCGTCGATGGCGAGGGCATTCGGATTGGTGAGTCGCGCCTGATCGGCATTCCCATCCGCATAACCGGCCTCGCCCGGCTTGCCCGCAACCAGCCGGACGGTGCCTTGCGGATCGACCGCGCGCACTGTGTGCCCGACCCCGTCGGCGACATAGAAGGTTCCCGATGCATCGGCAACGATGTCGCTTGGACTCACGAGGCCGGTTGCAACGACCTTTACCCCGCCGCCAGGCGGGAGGCACTCCACGCGTCCGTCGATGAGGTAGCACAAGCCATTGGGTGTGCTGGCGATCCCCTGTGGAAACGCATATGCCGCCGTGCCATACCGACCGGCAGTATCGATCGAAGCGATGCCCATAACCATGGTGCCGTCACCGTACCACCCCACAAAGACCGTGCCATCCGCACCCAAAGCGACCGCGCCGACGGACACGCCGAGCGTGCTGAAAGACGGACCCTGGGCGGCTGAAGTCATCATCAGCGTGGAAACGTTGCCGGACGCACTGATGCGGCGAACCTGCGCGTTGCCCGAGTCCGCCACATAGAGCGTCCCATCGGGGGCCGCCGCGATGCCCCGAGTGGTGAAAAATCGCGCCGTCGTTCCCGGCCCGTCAACGCGCCCGATGCCGGCGCCGCCTGCCAACGTGGAGACCACGCCCTGAGCGTCGATCTGCCGAACCGCATCGTTGCCGGTGTCCGCAACGAGGATGCGGCCATCGCCGCCCAGCGCGACAGCCTGCGGGTAATTGAAAAGCGCCGCAGCGCCAGGCCCGTCCACACTTCCCTCCGCTAGCGCGCCATCCGCGCCGGCGACGACCGACATGGTGCCCGCCGAAGTGATTCGCAAGATCGTGTTGTGCCGCTGGACGATGCCTGGCACCGGACTGAAGGTACCGCTGGACGCCACCAGGAGGTCCCCGCCTGCCACTGCGGCGATCCCCAACGGGAAGGCCACGTTGAGCACACCTTGCGCGGCATCGCCCCAAGGCAACGCCCGCGCCTGGCTGTCGAACCGGCGGATCCGGCCATGTTCGTAGCTGTTCGTCAGGCCCATCTCCGCTACATACACCGTGCCATCGGCAGCCACGGCGACTGCCAGCATGTTCGCGAAACGCGCCTGGGTGCCATCACCCACCACAAAGCCCTGTTCGCCCAGCTTGCCAGCGAAACTCGTCACGTTTCCGTCGGGCGCCATCCTGCGCACCGCGCCGCTGAGGTCGGCCACAAACAGGTTGCCGGCGGCGTCGAACGCGAGACCACGTGGGGACGTGAACCGCACGGCCGAGCCGGTGCCGTCGACCGCGCCGCTTTGGCCGGGCGCACCGGCAACGGTCGTCACCGTCCCGGCGGGAGTGATCTTGCGGATGACGTGATTGCCGGTATCGGCCACATACACATTGCCTGCCGGATCGACGGCCACCGCCTGCGGAGACGAGAAGCGTGCGGCACCGCCGGCGCCATCGGCACTGCCCGTCTGTCCGGCAGCCCCGGCGAACGTGGTCACGGTTCGGTCCGGGGCGATCCTGCGGATGGTGTGGTTGCCGGTGTCGGCGACGTAGATGTTGCCCGCCCCGTCTTGCGCAACGCCCTGGGGCAAGGAGAACTGCGCCTGGATACCCACACCATCGCTGCTGCCGGCGCGCTGCAACGAGCCCGCCAGCAGCGAGATGGCACCCGGCACCGAGGGGCCGGGATTGCTGCCACCACTGCCCCCACCACAAGCGACCACCAGCACCGCTGTGGCCAGCGCCGACGCGAAGCTGCGCCGGCACGAACGCCAATTGAACTTCATGAACTGCTCCCTGCTGAATGGTGAGACTTTAGCGCGGGCATCGCGCAGGGTGTCGAACGTTTACCGGTACTTGACATGACCGTTGCGCTCCATCAAACAGTGCAATCCGGCCCCTAGCCGATTCCCTAACAAGAAGGGCCACCCCGTGACGGCCTTTCCCTCGGAGCGCCTCCCCGCTCAACTGCGCAGCGGCAGCGCCACCCCGATCGCGATGAACACACCGCCACAGGCCTGGTTGAAACGCCGCCCGACCCGCGCCAGCCAGGGGCTGATGCGATGGGCCATGCTGGCGATGAACACCTCGGTGGCGATCTCGATCACCGCGAACGTTCCCGCCATGATGGCGAACTGCGCGAACAGGCTTCCGGCCGGGTCGATGAACTGCGGCAGGAAAGCGGTGAAGAACAGGACGGCCTTCGGATTGGTGAGCGCCGACAGCGCGCCCTGCTGGAACATGGATCCGCCGGACCGGATTTCCGCCGCGCCGCCCACTTCGAGGCCGATAGCCGGCGAGCGCCAGACCAGGTAGGCGCCGCCGGTCCACTTGAGGACGGTGAGCCATATCAGCGAAGCCTTGAGCAGGGCCCCGATGCCGAACATCGACAGGGCGATGACGGCGATGAAACCGGACGCTCCGCCGAAGATGGTGTAGAGCGCCTTGCGGCGGCCATGCAGTGCACCGTGCGTCAGGGCCAGCAGCCCGTTCGGTCCGGGCGACAGCGAAAGCCCGGTAGTGGCCAGCAGGTAGATCAGCCAGGTGTGAAGGTCCATCGCTATTCGAGCAAACTCCCCCGCAGGGGCACCAGGCCGTACGGAATAACATGCAGTACGGCCGCCCAATGAATGAAGCGCGGCCCAGCCGCGCTTCATTCATCCGATCAGACCACAATGAAAACGCGCCGCGTTTTCATTGTGAAGTCTATTTCTTGTCGCCGCCCGGCACCTTGCCTTCCACGCCCTTGACGTAGAAGTTGATGCCGCCCAGGAACTCATCGTCGGCGACCTTGTCCTTGGCCAGGACTACCTTGCCGGTGTTGCTCACGATCGGGCCCTTCCAGATCGAGAAGCTGCCGTCCTTCAGGCCGGCCTTGACCTCATCGAGCTTCTTCTTCGCGTCGTCCGGCACGTCCGCCGCGACCGACACGAAGTCGATCGCGCCTTCCTTGACGCCCCACCAGATCTTGGTGGGCGAGGTCTTCCACTTGTTCTCCAGCACCTCGCGCACCGTGGAGATGTAGTACGGCGCCCAGTTGATGACGGCCGAGCCCAGGTGGGCCTTGGGGCCGTAGGCCGTCATGTCGCTGTCCCAGCCGAACGCGCGCTTGCCCATGCTCTCGGCAGTCTTCAGCACAGCCGGCGAATCGGTGTTCTGCATCAGCACGTCGGCGCCGCCGTTGATGAGCGACGTGGCCGCTTCGGTTTCCTTGGGCGGGTTGAACCAGTCGCCCACCCACACCACCTTGGTCTTGATCTTGGGGTTGACCGACTGCGCGCCCAGCGTGAAGCTGTTGATGTTGCGCACCACTTCCGGGATCGGGATCGAACCGACCACGCCCAGGGTGTTGGTCTTGGTCATCTTGCCGGCGATCACGCCGGCCATGTAGGCGCCTTCATAGGTGCGGCTGTCGTAGGCGCGCATGTTCTCGGCGTTCTTGTAGCCGGTGGCGTGCTCGAACTTCACGCCCGGGTTGTCGGCGGCGACTTTGAGCATCGGCTCCATGTAGCCGAAGGTGGTGCCGAAGATCAGCTTGTTGCCCTGCGCCACCATGTCGCGCATCACGCGCTCGGCGTCGGCCGACTCGGGCACCTTCTCGACATAGCTGGTGACGACCTTGTCGCCGAACTCTTTCTCGATCGCCTTGCGTCCGTTGTCGTGGGCGAAGGTCCAGCCGCCGTCGCCGACCGGGCCGACGTAGGCGAAGGCGATCTTCAGCGGCTCGGGCTTGGGTGCCGGCGCTGCCACGGGCGCAGGGGCCGGGGCCGGGAGCGGCGGCGCCTCGGTCTTGCTGCAGCCCACCAGCGCGGCGGCACCCAGTGCCGACAGCGTCGCCAGCTTCAACATCGAACGTTTGCTTAGGTCGGTCATGAGTCCTTCTCCGGTGTGTTGTTGGTCGAAAAAAAGATGATTATGAGCCTGGATAAAAGGGTTTACCCAGGGAGGCCGGCATGTTGATCCAGATCCATGCCGGGTTGCGCGAAATCAGCGCCAGCACGACGATGGTGGCGAGATAGGGCAGCATGGTGAGGAACTGGCTGGGCACCTCGACGCCTATGCCCTGCAGGTGGAATTGCAGCATGGTGACGCCTCCGAACAGGTAGGCACCAAGCAAGACCCGGGCTGGGCGCCAGGTGGCGAAGGTGGTCAGGGCCAGCGCGAT
Source organism: Ramlibacter tataouinensis (assembly GCA_002427815.1). Classification (GTDB taxonomy): domain Bacteria; phylum Pseudomonadota; class Gammaproteobacteria; order Burkholderiales; family Burkholderiaceae_C; genus Ramlibacter; species Ramlibacter tataouinensis_A. The sequence goes on along the minus strand of DIZF01000066.1, from coordinate 109,331 downwards.
CCAGCCCTTGCCGGCCACCATGCCTTCCACCCACAGCGGCGTGTAGATCACCGAGATGTAGGCGCCGGCCAGTCCGCACAGCGCACCGCCTGCCATCACCGCGGCCAGGCGGATGCGCCGCACCGGGTAGCCCAGCGCGTGCGCCGACTCGGGCGATTCGCCCACCGAGCGCAGCACCAGCCCGGTGCGCGAGCGGTACAGAAACCACACCAGCCAGCCGACCAGCGCGATGGAGAGGTAGACCAGCGGGTGCTGGCGAAAGAGGGCCGGGCCCAGCAGCGGAATGTCGGCCAGCCCGGGGATGGCGAAGTGCGGCCGCGGCGGCAGCTTCTCCTGCACATATCGGATGCCGGCGAAGGCCGAGAAGCCGGTGCCGAACAGGCTGAGCGCCAGGCCGGTGGCGTACTGGTTGGTGTTCAGCCAGATCACCAGCACGCCGAAGATCGCGGCCAGCAGCGCGCCCGCCCCCATGCCGGCGGCGAAACCCAGCCAGTCGTTGCCGGTGTGCACCACGGTGGCAAAGCCGGCGATGGCGGCGCACAGCATCATGCCCTCGGCGCCGAGGTTGACGATGCCGGCCTTCTCGTTGATCAACAGGCCCAGCGACGCCAGCGCCAACACGGTGCCGGCATTGAGCGTGGCGGCCAGCAGCAGTGCGTAGGACTCCATCAGCCCTGTCCTTTGAGGCGCGCGATCCCGGTCCAGCGGATCCGGTACGCCATCAGCGTGTCGCAGGCCAGCAGCGTAAACAGCAACAGGCCCTGGAACACGCCGGTCAGCGACTTGGGCAGGCCCAGGCGCGATTGCGCCAGCTCGCCGCCGATGTAGAACATGCTCATGAGGATGGCGGAAAACACCATGCCCACCGGGTGCAGGCGGCCGACGAAGGCCACGATGATGGCGGCGAAGCCATAGCCCGCCGGCACATAGGGCGTGAGCTGGCCGATCGGGCCCGCCACTTCGAGGGCGCCGGCCAGGCCCGCCGCGCCGCCCGAGGTCAGCAGCGCGATCCACAATGCCTTGCGCGATGAAAAGCCGGCGTAGCGGGCCGCTGCCGGCGCCAGCCCGCCGACCTGCTGGGCGAAGCCCGCGCGCGTGCGGAACAGGAACACCCACAGCGCGGCGGCGCCGGCCAGCCCGATCACCAGCCCGATGCTCACGCGCGAGCCCTGCATCAGTCGCGGGATCTGCGTCACGGCCTCGAAGGTCTTGGTCTGCGGAAAGTTGTAGCCGGCCGGGTCCTTCCACGGTCCATAGACCAGGTAGCTCAGCACCATGTCCGCGACATAGACCAGCATCAGGCTGACCAGGATCTCGTTGGCGTTGAAGCGATCGCGCAGCACAGCCGTGAGGCCGGCCCAGGCCATGCCGCCCAGCACGCCGGCCAGCATGACGGCCACGACGATCCAGCGGCTGGAATCCTTGTCGGCCAGCAGGGCCACCCCGCCGGCCAGGATCGCGCCCATGATGAACTGGCCCTCGGCGCCGATGTTCCAGACGTTGGAGCGGAAGCACACCGCCAGGCCCAGCGCGATGATCAATAGCGGCGTGGCCTTGACCATGAGCTCGCCCAGCGCATAGGGCGAGCGGATCGGCTCCCAGAAGAACACCTGCAGGCCCCGGACCGGGTCCTTGCCCAGGGCCAGGAACAACAGCACGCCGATGACGACGGTGAACACCAGCGCCAGCAGCGGCGAAGCCAGGCTCCAGAAGCGCGAGGGCTCGGCACGGGGTTCGAGCTTAAGCATGGGCCGCCGAATCCTGGTTGAACAATCCGCTCATCCACTCGCCGATCAGCAATACCGTGGCGCGGGCACGGGCGATGGACGGCGACAGGCGCCCTTTCGCGATCACGTGCAGCCGGTCGCAGATCTCGAACAGTTCTTCCAGTTCCTCGCTGACCACCAGCACGGCGCAGCCGGCGTCGCGCAGCGCCAGGATTTCCCCGCGGATCTGGGCGGTGGCGCCCACGTCCACGCCCCAGGTCGGCTGCGACACGATCAGCAATCCGGGATTGGCGTCGATCTCGCGGCCGACGATGAATTTCTGCAGGTTGCCGCCCGAGAGGGACCGGGCCGCGGCGTTCGGGCCGCCGGCCTTGACGTGGAAGCGGTCGATGATGCCCTGGGCCTGCCGCTGCAGCGCGTTCAGGTCGATCCAGCCGCTCGCGCGGATGGATTCGGTGCGCGTGAGCATCAGGTTGTGCGCCAGGCCCAGCGTCGGCACCGCGCCGCGTCCCAGGCGGTCCTCGGGCACGAAGTGCACGCCCAGGTGGCGCCGGTGGGCCGGCCCGAAGCGCCCGACATCCTTGCCGAGCACCTGGATGGCCGAGGGCCGCGCCCGCGTGTCCTCGCCGGACAGCGCATACAGCAGTTCCTGCTGGCCGTTGCCCGAAACACCGGCGATGCCAACCACCTCGCCGGCCCGCACTTCCAGCGAGATGCCGTCGAGGTCGACACCGAACTGGTCTGCGCGCGGCAAGCGCAGGTCCTGCACCCGCAGCACCACCTCGCCGGGCTGGCGCTCGTGGTGTTGCAGGGCCGGCGGCTCGGCGCCTATCATCATGCGGCTGAGCGATGCGTTGGTCTCCTGCTGCGGATTGCAGACGCCCGTGACCTTCCCGCCGCGCAACACGGTGCAGGCGCTGCACAGCTCGCGGATCTCGTGCAGCTTGTGGCTGATGTACAGGATGCTGCAGCCTTGCGCCGCCAGCTTCCTGAGCACCACGAAGAGCTTTTCCACGGCCTGCGGCGTCAGCACCGAGGTCGGCTCGTCCAGGATCAGCAGCCTGGGCTGGGTCAGCAGCGCCCGGATGATCTCGACCCGCTGCATCTCGCCCACCGACAGGGTGTGCACATGGCGGGCCGGGTCGATGTCCAGCCCGTACTCGGCCGCCTTCGCCGTGATGCTCTGCGTCACCTGGCCGAGCGTCAGGCTCTTGTCCACGCCCAGCCAGACGTTCTCGGCCACCGTCAGCGTGTCGAACAGGCTGAAATGCTGGAACACCATGGCGATGCCCAGAGCGCGCGCCTCCTGCGGGTTGCGGATCTGCATCGGCTGGCCGTTCCACAGCACGCTGCCTTCGTCCGGCTTCACGGCGCCGTAGATGATCTTCATCAGCGTGGATTTGCCGGCCCCGTTCTCGCCCAGCACGGCATGGGTTTCGCCGGGCTGCACCGTGAGGGACACGTCGTTGTTGGCCACCACGGCCGGGTAGCGCTTGGTAATGTGGGCCAGCTGAAGGCGGGGAACGCTCAAACCGCAGTCTCCGTCATGCACGCGCGCAAGACCCTCATCCCACGGCGGTTTCTGGCGTCAAATAGGGTCGTCTGTCTCATAACCTCGGGCCTGCATTCTTGTCGCCGCCTGGGGCAGATGCCCCGGCCTCGCCGGGTCTGCCGCGCCGCACACGGTGAAATAAACCATACTGGAATCCATGGAAGCCAAGACAAAGACGATTCGCTTCATCCGGCGCGGCGAGCTCGTTGCGCTGGACAATGTACCACCCGACCGGACCTTGCTGGAACTGCTGCGCGAAGACCTGGGACAGGTCGGCACCAAGGAAGGCTGCGGCGAAGGCGACTGCGGCGCCTGCACCGTCGTGCTGGCCGATCTGGCGCCCGTGCCCGGCGAGCCGGCCGGCGAGCGCCTGCGCTACCGGGCCATCAACAGCTGCATCCGGCTGGCCCATTCGATCGACGGCATGGCGCTGTGGACGGTGGAAGACCTGGTGGGTGCCGACGGCACGCTGCACCCGGCGCAGGAGGCGATGGTGCAGTGCCACGGCTCACAGTGCGGCTTCTGCACGCCCGGCTTCGTGATGAGCCTGTTCGGCATGTACCAGAACCACGTGTGCCGGGGCGAGGCGATCACGCGCGAACTGGCGCAGGAGGAACTCTCGGGGAACCTGTGCCGTTGCACCGGCTACCGGCCGATCCTGGATGCGGCGCAGCAGATGGCGCAGTTGCCCGGGGTGCGCGTCGATGAAACCCGGCTGCTGGCGCAATTGCAGGCCTTGGCCGCCAGCGCGCCGGCGGCTGCCGCGCCCGCCTATCTGGCGCCGAAGACCTTGACCGCGCTGCTCGCCGAGCGCGCCGCCCATCCGGATGCGCAGATCGTCGCCGGTTGCACCGACGTGGGGCTGTGGGTCACCAAGATGCACATGCGCTTTGCCAGGCTGCTCGACGTGACGCGGGTGGCCGAACTGCAACGGATCGAAAGCTACGATCACCACATCGCCGTCGGCGCCGCAGTGACGTTGACCGATGCTTTCGCGGCGCTGGTGGCCGGGCGGCCCCAGCTCAAGACCTTCGCCAACCGCTTTGCCGGCTTGCCGGTGCGCAACTCGGGCACGCTGGGCGGCAATGTCGCCAACGGCTCGCCGATCGGCGACTCGATGCCGCTGCTGATCGCGCTGAACGCGCACGTGGTCCTGATGAGCCGGCGCGGCCACCGCGAAATGCCGCTGGAAGATTTCTACACCGGCTATCGCAAGACGGTGCTGGCGCCGGACGAGGTGCTGGCGTGGATCAAGGTGCCGCGGCCTCTTTCTCGCTCGCCCGATGCGGGACAGCCTCTTGCCCCCTCCCCCGATGCCGGACAGCCTCTTTCCCCCTCCCCCGCTGGGGGAGGGCTGCGGTGGGGGCAGGAATTCCTGCGCGCCTACAAGATCAGCAAGCGCTACGACGACGACATCTCGGCGGTGTGCCTGGTCGTCAACCTCGCGCTGGACAACGGCAAGGTCGCGAAGATCTCCATCGGCGCCGGCGGCGTCGCCCCCACCCCGGCCCGTGCCGTCAAGACCGAGTCCTTCCTGCGGGGCAAGCCCTGGAGCCAGGAGACGGTGCGTGAAGCCGCCAGGCTCTTGCGCGCCGAGTTCCAGCCGATCTCGGACATGCGCGCCTCGGCCCGCTACCGCAGCGAAGTGCTGGGCAACCTGATGCAGCGCTTCTGGCTGGAAAGCCAGGGCGTGGCGCAGATCAACCTGGAGCGCTTTGCGCTCGAGGAGTCCGCGACGTGACGACACCGTCCGGCCCGGCGTCCGGCGTCTCGCATCCGCACGAAAGCGCGCGCGCGCAGGTGGCCGGTGCCGCCACCTATGTCGACGACATCCCCGAAACCAGGGGCACGCTGCACGCCGCGCCTATCCTGTCCAGCGTCGCCCATGGGCGGCTGCTCGGGGTCGATGCCGCCGCTGCGCTGGCGATGCCCGGCGTGCACGGGGTGGTGCTGGCCGGCGACATCCCCGGCGATCCGGTGCTGGCGACCTTCGTCCACGACGAACCGGTGTTCGCCCGCGACAAGGTCGAGCACATCGGCCAGGTCGTAGGCCTGGTCGTCGCCGACACGGTGATGCAGGCCCGCCGCGCGGCGCGCAAGGTGCAATTGAAGATAGCCCCGCTGCCGCCGGTGCTGTCGCCGCGCGAAGCGCATGCGAAGAAGAGCTATGTGCTGCCGCCGGTGACCGTGCGTCGCGGCGAACCGGAGGCAGCACTGGCCCAGTCGCTGCATACGCTGGAAGGCCAGCTGGAAGTGGGCGGCCAGGAGCATTTCTACCTGGAAGGCCAGGTGGCATACGCGCTGCCGCTGGAGCAGGGGCAGTGGTGGATCCACTCCAGCACGCAACATCCCGGCGAGATCCAGCATTGGGTGGCGCACGCGCTGGGCCTGGAGAACAACGCGGTGACGGTGGAATGCCGGCGCATGGGCGGCGGCTTCGGCGGCAAGGAAACGCAAGCCGGCCACATGGCGGTTTGGGCTGCGCTGGCGGCGCGCAAGTTCAAGTGCCCGGTCAAGCTGCGGCTGGACCGCGACGACGACTTCATGATCACCGGCAAACGCCATCCGTTCGCCTACGACTGGCAGGTCGGCTTCGACGCCAGCGGCCTGGTCACGGGGCTGAAACTCACCATGCTGGCCGACTGCGGCTTCTCGGCCGACCTGTCGGGTCCGGTTGCCGACCGCGCGGTCTTCCACGCCGACAACGCTTACTTCCTGTCCGACGTCGAGATCGCGTCCTATCGCTGCAAGACCAACACCCAGAGCCACACGGCGTTCCGCGGCTTCGGCGGCCCGCAGGGCGTGATCGTGATCGAGGCCATCCTGGGCGACATCGCGCGGCACCTCGGCCTGGACCCGCTAGCCGTGCGCATGCGCAACCTGTATGGCGTGGAGGACAGGAACGTCACCCACTACCAGATGAAGGTGGAGGACAACATCCTGCAGCCGCTGATGGCGCAGCTGGAGCGGACGTCGAATTACCGCCAGCGGCGCGCGGCCATCGCGGCCTGGAATGCGAAGAGCCCGGTGATCAAACGGGGCATCGCCATCACCCCGGTGAAATTCGGCATCAGCTTCACCGCCACCTTGTTCAACCAGGCCGGCGCGCTGGTGCACGTGTACACCGACGGCAGCGTGCAGGTGAATCACGGCGGCACCGAGATGGGCCAGGGCCTGAACACCAAGGTGGCGCAGATCGTGGCCGACGAGCTGGGCGTGCCGTTCGAGCGCGTGCGTTCCACGGCGGCCGACACCAGCAAGGTTCCCAACGCATCGGCCACCGCAGCTTCCAGCGGCACCGACCTGAACGGCCGCGCCGCCCAGTTCGCCGCCCGCAACGTCCGCGACAACCTGGCATCCTTCGTCAGCGGACTGGACGGCTGCGGTGCCGGCGCCGTGCGCTTCCGCGCCGGCCAGGTGATCTCGCCGAAGACCACCCGCAGCTTCGACGAAGTGGTGAAGGCCGCCTACGCCAACCGCATCCAGCTGTGGAGCGATGGCTTCTACCGCACGCCCAAGATCCATTACGACAAGACGACGCTGACAGGACGGCCGTTCTACTACTTCAGCTATGGCGCGGCCTGCAGCGAAGTGGCGATGGACACTCTGACGGGAGAGAGCCGCGTGCTCAAAGTGGACATCCTGCACGACGTGGGCACGAGCATCAATCCGGCCATCGACATCGGCCAGATCGAAGGCGGCTTCATCCAGGGCGTGGGCTGGCTCACAACCGAGCAGCTGGTGTGGAACGACAAGGGCCACCTCGCCACCCATGCCCCCAGCACCTACAAGATCCCGGCCACCGGTGATGTGCCGGAGCACTTCAGGATAGCCCTTTGGCCCGAAGCCAACCCCGAGGACAACGTGGGCGGCAGCAAGGCCGTCGGCGAGCCGCCGTTGATGTTGGCCATCAGCGTCTGGGAGGCGTTGCGGGAAGCGGTCGCGTCTGCCCGCTCGTCGCGTGCGCAGGCTGCGCCGGAATCGGATGCGACGCTGGTGCGGATGGCGGCGCCGGCTACCGCTGAGAACGTTCTCAGGGCGATCCAGGCGCCCTGACCGCCTGGATCCACTGCTCGCTGGCCTTCCACAGGCGACCGGCCAGCAGCGGGTCGCGCGCCACGTGAGACGGCGAGACGGGCCGGCATTTGTCGTAGTACAGCCCGCTTTGCCCGGCACATTCGGGCGACGCGGCGCAATACAGGCTGGTGGCAGCGCCCTCCTGCGACGACAGCATGAAGGGCTTGATCAGGGATGCGATGGGCCAGGGCACCGCGCGCCAGACGTCCGACGCGACAACGCCCGGGTGCAGGGAGTAGGTTGTCACGCCGGTGCCTTGCAGGCGCCGCGCCAGCTCCGACGCAAAAAGGACATTGGCCAGCTTGGCTACCGCGTATTCGCGCAGGCCCCCCGGGCTGAGGGTCGGCTCGCGCACGGCGTCGAAGTCGATGCCTTTCGCATGCCGGTGCGCCTTGCTGGCGACCACGACGATCCGCGCCGGGGCCGAAGCCTTCAAGGCGTCGAGCAGCATCGACGTGAGCAGGAAATGACCCACATGACAGACGCCGAAGGTCAGCTCGAAGCCGGATTCGGTCGTCCCCTTTTGCCCGGCCAGGCCGGCATTGTTCACCAGCAGGTGCAACGGCAAACCGCGCGCGAGGAAGGTCCATGCGCATTGCCGCACCGATGCCAGATCCCCCAGGTCCAGGGGCAGGAACTCCGCGCGGGCGCGGCCCCCGCTTTGATTGGCAATATCCGCCAGGACCGGCCTGGTCTTTTCTTCGGAGCGGCAGGCCAGAAACACATGGACCCCTTGCAACGCGAGTTGCGTCGCGGTCACGCGGCCTATGCCCGTATTGGCACCCGTGACCAGGGCGACCTGTCCGGAAAGGGGAGGAGCGATCATGGTCTGGCTTTCATGGTGCGAGCGGGGGTTCAGGCATGGTAACGAATCCATTCTTCCGCACACGGGACTCGCGCTGCCATTGCCAGCTCATCAGAGCGAACGCGAACTAGGACTTCGATCGGAAGCGGGCAAGGCCGCGGATCAGCGCGATCAGGAGGGCTGCGACGACAATGGTGACAAGCCCCGCCTCTTCGAACCGCTCGAGATCGCCCAGCAGCGCTTGCACGGCATGCCCGAACAGGTAGCCCGAACCGCCAATCAGGGGCGCCCAGATCGCCGCCCCCAACAGGTTGAACAGGGCGAAACGCCAAGGCGACACTCCGCTGCCGCCAATCGCGATCGGCCCGACGATGCGCAGCCCGTACATGAAGCGGATGCCGACAATCAATGGCGCGTCATAGCGCTGCAGCAATCCGATCAGCCGGCGTGACCGCTCACTGAAACCCGGGAAGCGAACCTGCAGCGACGACCCCCAGGTCCGCCCGATCCAGAAGAACATCTGGTCGCCCAGGGTTCCGCCGATGAAAGCGACCGCGAGGACCACGGCCAGCGAAAGGTGTCCTTGATGGGCAGCGAAACCGGCCAGCACCAGGATCGTCTCGCCTTCGAGCAGGCAGCCCAAGAATACGGCCAGATAGCCATAGTCGGTGAGCAGTTGTGTGAACGACATGACTGGCGGCGGCGAATGAGCAGGATTTTGCTCCGCAAGACGAGCTTTCGGTCGGCCCGGAGGTGATCGCCTGCGCAGGTGCCATCCGCATCATTGGTGAGCGACCCGCTATGCCGCACAACTTTGACGCAGGTCAAGGGCCATTCTGCCGTGCGCTTCAACGATGTTCCCCATCCGTTCTGCGGCGCCGCCGAATGCTCTCCCCGCTACGCGCTCATCCCCATCCCGCTCCACGCGCAGCCGTGTTCGACGAGGCGCCGCTGCTGGTCGAAATCAGCCGCATGTCCGCTGCAGACGCCTGCGCCCGGGTCGAATCATCGGCGCGAGGTCTGACCGCCGAGGAAGCCCTGGCCCGCTTGAAGCAGCATGGCCCCAACGTCGTCACGCGCGAACAGAAGCCGCCGATCTGGAAGGAGCTGTGGCAGCGCGCCTACAACCCGCTGAACGCCCTGCTGGTCGTGCTCGCCTGCGTGTCATATGTACTTGGCGACACGCGGGCGGCTGTGGTGGTCCTGGTCATGGTCGTGCTTGCGATCGTCACCTCCTTTGTGCAGGAACATCGGTCGAACGAGGCGGCAGCGCGACTGCGCTCGATGGTCAAGACGACCGCCAGTGTTCGCCGGCAGGGCGCCGTTGGCGCCGGCGATTTCGCCGAGTTGCCGTTCGATAGCCTGGTGCCCGGCGACATCGTCCGGCTCTCGGCCGGCGACATGGTTCCGGGGGACCTGCGCGTCATCGAGGCCAAGGACCTGTTCATCAACCAGTCCGCGCTGACCGGCGAGGCCATGCCGGCGGAGAAGTTCGCGCATCCCTTCGACGGGACGGTTGGCAGCCCGTTCGAGCTGCCGAACATCTGCTTCATGGGTGCGAACGTGGTGAGCGGCTTCGCGACCGGCGTGATCGTGCGCACCGGCGCGCAGACGTTCTTCGGCGCGCTGGCCGACAGCGTGGCCCAGGATCGCCAGCCCACGGCCTTCGACCTGGGCGTGAACCGCTTCACCTGGCTGATGATCCGGGCCATCGCGGTGATGGTCCCGCTGGTGTTCCTGATCAACGGCCTCACCAAGCACGACTGGCTGGAGGCGCTGCTGTTCGCCGTGGCGGTCGCCGTCGGGCTCACGCCCGAGATGCTGCCGATGATCGTGACGGTGAACCTGGCCAAGGGCGCGCTGGCCATGTCGCGCGTCAAGGTCATCGTCAAGCGGCTCAATGCCATCCAGAACCTCGGCGCGATGGACGTGCTGTGCACCGACAAGACCGGCACGCTGACCCAGGACCGCATCATCCTCAAGCGCCACCTCGACCTGCACGGCAACGAGTCGGAGCGCGTGCTGCAGTACGCCTGGCTCAACAGCCACTTCCAGTCCGGACTGAAGAACCTGCTCGATGTCGCGGTGCTGGAGCACGTGGAGATGCACCAGACGCTCGATCAAGGGTATGCCAAGGTCGACGAAGTGCCGTTCGACTTCACGCGGCGCCGGATGTCGGTTGTGCTCTCGACGCCGGCTGGACCGCATGTGCTGATCTGCAAGGGGGCGGTGGAGGAGATGTTCGCCGTGTGCACCGCCTACGAGGCCGACGGCCGGGTCAGCCAGCTGGACGCGAGCCATCTGGCGGCGGCGAAGCAGGAAACCCTGGATCTCAACGAGGATGGCTTTCGCGTCGTGGCGGTGGCCTACAAGGAGGTTCCCGATGCCAAGACGGCCTATGCGGCGTCCGACGAGAGCGAGCTGACGCTGCTGGGCTACATCGCGTTCCTCGATCCGCCCAAGGACAGCGCGCGCGAGGCGCTGGCGGCGCTGTCGGGCAAAGGCGTGACGGTGAAGATCCTGACCGGCGACAACGAGGTGGTTTCGCGCAAGGTCTGCAAGGAGGTGGGCCTGGACGTCGGAGAGACCCTGCTGGGCGGCCGTATCGACGCGATGGGCGACGACGAACTGGTCGACGTCGTAGGGCGCACGACCCTGTTCGCGAAACTGACGCCCATGCAAAAGGAGCGCATCGTGCGCCTGCTGCGCAGTCGCGGGCATGTCGTCGGGTTCCTCGGCGACGGCATCAACGACAGCCCGGCCCTGAAGGCGGCCGACGTCGGCATCTCGGTCGATACGGCGGTGGACATCGCGAAGGAATCAGCCGACATCATCCTGCTGGAAAAGAGCCTGCTGGTGCTGCAGCAGGGCGTGCTGGAAGGACGCAAGGTGTTCGGCAACATCACCAAGTACATCCGCATGGGCGCCAGCTCCAACTTCGGCAACATGTTCAGCGTGCTGGGCGCCAGCATGTTCCTGCCGTTCCTGCCGATGGCGCCGATCCAGGTGCTGACCAACAACCTGCTCTACGACTTCTCGCAAACCACGATCCACACCGACAACGTCGACGACAGCGACGTGGCGCGGCCGCGCCGCTGGGACATCGGGAACATCTTCAAGTTCATGGTCATGATCGGGCCGATCAGCTCGCTGTTCGACTATGCGACCTACGCGGTGATGTTGTACGTCTTCGACGCGTGGAGCGACCCTTCGCTCTTTCAGACCGGCTGGTTCGTCGAGTCGCTGCTGACGCAGACGCTGATCATCCACATCATTCGCACAGCCAAGGTGCCGTTCGTCCAGAGCCGCGCGAGCAACGCGCTGATCGCCACCACGGCGATCATCTGCACGACCGGCATCGTTCTGCCGTACACGCCGCTCGGGCAATTCCTCGGTTTTCGGCCGCTGCCGTGGCTCTATTGGCCGATCCTGGTCGCGATGCTGGGCTGCTATGCCCTGCTGACCCACCTGGCCAAGCTGCGCTTCGTCCGGCGTTGGGGCATGTGAAGGGCCCATGATCCGGTGCCGCTGGGGCGGCACCGGGCACTGGCTCAGGCCGTCGCCGGCTGGGCTTGCGGCTTGGCAGTCGTCTTGCCCACGCCGAGACGGTCCAGCGCGGCGGCCAGGTGCGCCACCGTGCGGTCCACGTGGTGCCACTTTTCCAGGCCGAACAGGCCGACACGGAAGGTCATGAAATCGGCGCCCTCGTCGCACTGCAACGGCACGCCGGCGGCGGTCTGCAGGCCTTGCGCCAGGAACTTGCGGCTGGACTGGATCTCGGGGTCGGTGGTGTAGCTCACCACGACGCCCGGCGCCTTGAAGCCCTCGGCGGCGACGCTGGGCAGTCCGCGCGACTCGAACAGCGCACGGACCTTGCGGCCCAGGTCTTCCTGTTCGGCCTTGACCTTGGCGAAGCCGTAGGCCTGCGTTTCCTTCATGGCCGCATCCAGGCGCGTCAGCGCGTCGGTCGGCAGCGTCGCGTGATAGGCGTGGCCTCCGCCTTCGTAGGCCTCCATGATCTGCAGCCACTTCTTCAGGTCGCAGGCGAAGCTGGAGCTGGTCGTGCCGTCGATTTCCTTGCGGGCGCGCTCGCTGAGCATCACCATCGCGCAGCACGGCGAGCTGCTCCAGCCCTTTTGCGGCGCCGAGATCAGCACGTCGACGCCCGTTGCCTTCATGTCGACCCACATCGCGCCGGAGGCGATGCAATCGAGGACGAACAGGCCGCCGACTTCATGCACGGCATCGGCCACCGCCTTCAGGTAGCTGTCGGGCAGGATCATGCCGGCCGCGGTTTCGACATGGGGCGCGAATACCAGGGCCGGCTCCTTCTCGCGGATCGCGGCCTGCACTTCGGCGATGGGCGCCGGGATCCAGGGCGCCTGCGGGCCGCTGCCGACGCGGCGGGCCTTCAGCACCGTCGACGAGGCCGGGATCTGGCCCATGTCGAAGATCTGCGTCCAGCGATAGCTGAACCAGCCGTTGCGGATCACCAGCACGTCCTTGCCGCCGGCGAACTGGCGCGCCACGGCTTCCATGCCGAAGGTGCCACTGCCGGGAACCAGCGCGACCGAGTGGGCGTTGTACGCCTCCTTGAGGATGGCCGAGATGTCCTTCATGACGCCCTGGAAACTGCGCGACATGTGGTTCAGGGCACGGTCGGTGTAGACCACCGAAAATTCAAGCAGGCCGTCGGGGTCGACGTTGGGCAGCAATCCGGGCATGGTTTTCTCGCGATCGGGAGGCAAAAAGGGGGAATCAGCTTAGCACGGACCGGTTTTTCTGCCCCGAACCGGGGTATAGCCCCGCCGATGGGGTTTTCCTCGGCGCCGGTGCGCCAGGGCGTGCTGTTGTCGTGGCCGGTATTCGGTGCGTTGACGCCCACCCGGCGCGTCGGCTACCAGCACGCGAAATGATCAACGCCTGCCGCCGCCGCTACTCGCGCCGCAGCGCCCGGAACCCGGCGACGATCTTCTCCACGAATGCCTTTGCCAGTGCGGACGCCGGCACGTTCGCGTTGCGGACCGCGAAGACGTCGAACGAGGGGCCGCGGCTGATCGGCCGGAATTGAAGCTCTTCGCTGCGCCAGGCGCGCGCGGTGAGATCGTCGACAATCGCGATGCCAGCCCCGCACGCCGCGAGCGAGCAGGCCACCTGCCCGGAGCGCACCTCGATCTGCGACAGGGGCGGCTGGTTGTGTTCGCGCCACCAGTCGAGGATCAGCCCTCCCTGCGGCGTGTCGGGGCTGAACGCGATGAGGCGTTCCTTCATGATGTCGCGCACGCTCACACTCCGGCGGCCGCTGAACGGATGGCCGGCTGGGAAGACGCAGGCCAGCGACCAGCGGCCCACAGCCTGCGACACCAGCAGCGAATGCTCGATCGGCAAACTGGCGATTGCGATGTCGGCTTCGTTGTGGGCGAGCTGGCTCACCATCTCCCGCACCAGCAATGTCTCCATGTAGATGCGCGCCGCCGGGAACTGGCCGGCCAGTTCCGAGACGGCGCGCGGCACAACTTCCAGTGCGGTGCTCGGGCTGGCAAGGACGCGCAGCGTGAGCCGCGCGCCCGACTTGAGCGACTGCGCGAACTCGTCGATTCGCTTGACACCGTGGTAGACCTGCTCCACTTCGCCGTGCAGCGCCTGCGCCTCGGGGGTCGGCTGCAGCTTGCCCTTGCTGCGCTCGAACAAGCGTACGCCGAGCTGCAGCTCGATGTGCGACAGCATGCGGCTGATCCCCGGCTGCGACACGTGCAGCAGGCGCGCAGCGCCCGTGACCGATCCGGCGAGCATGACGGCACGAAAGACTTCGATCTGTCGCAGGTTCATCGCAGGGTCTCCGGCCGCGCCGGGTCCTGAAATTGCAATAACGGGATGTTATGGCAAGCGGACCTCTTGGTATTGGCGCCGCGCCCGGCCGCTTCCTATCATCGTCATCGTCCAGTTCCGGGAGACATCCGCATGACCCCAAGTACCCCCGCCGCGCGCCGCCCCTCGATCGGCGCATCCTGCGTCCGCCGCATTGCCATTGCAGCCGCTTGCCTGTGGCTGGCCGGCGTCGCGCTGACGGGCGCGTCGGCCGCCGAAGCCTGGCCCGCCAAACCGCTGCGCATCATCGTGCCCTTCGCGCCCGGCGGCGGCGCCGACAGCTCGGCCCGGGTGCTGGCCGAGGCCATGGGCCCAATGATCGGCCAATCCATCGTCGTCGAGAACAAGCCCGGCGCCGGCAGCGCCATCGGCGTGACTGCGGCGGCGCAGGCCAGGGACGGCCACACGCTGCTGATGGGCAGCAACAGCATGGTGATCAACCCGTCGCTGCTGCCCTCGATCAGCTACGACGTGGCGCGTGACTTCGAGCCGATCGGCATGGTGTCGTCTCAGCCACTGGTGCTGGTCGTGCCCGCGGACTCGAAGAGCCAGTCGGTCAAGGACCTGATCGCGCAGGCCAAGGCGGCCCCGGGCGCGCTGAGCGCGGGCAACAGCGGCAACGGCACCCTGGCCCACATTGCCTCGGAAATCTTCGCGTCTCAGACCGGAACCTCGCTCACCACCGTGCCCTACAAGGGCGAGAGCGCCCTGATGCCCGATCTGATCGCCGGCCGGATCTCGATCGGCTTTCTGAACCTGCCCAGTGTCATCTCGCCGCTCAAGTCGGGGCGGCTGCGCGCGCTGGCGGTTTCCTCGCCGCAACCGGTCGCCGAGCTGCCGGGCGTGCCGACGTTCCGCTCGCTGGGTTTCGAAAGCCTCGAAGTGCAGGGCTGGGCCGTCCTGGTCGCGCCCAAGGGCACCATTCCCGCGGAGGGGCTCGCCCGACTGGAGTCGGCCCTGAACAAGGCGCTGGCGTCCGACGCGGTGCGCAAGCGTTTTGCCAACCTGAGCCTCACCCCGCTGCCGATGAGCCGCGAAGCCACGGGCCAGTTTCTCAATGCCGAAAGCGCGCGTTATGCGGCCGTGATCAAGGCGCGCGGCATCAAGGTCGACTGAAGCCGGCTCCCGTCATGAGCCGACCGAACGAGCTTGCTGCAGCGGACCGGGCGGATCCGGCCCTCGCCCTGGATGCCGACGTGGTGGTCTGCGGCGGCGGCGTCGCGGGCACGATGGCCGCGGTGGCGGCGGCGCGGCATGGTGCGAGCGTCCTGCTGGTCGAGCGCTACGGCTTCCTGGGCGGCAACGCGACGGCCGGCGCGGTGGCCCAGTTCAACAGCTGGCAAACTGCCAATGGCCGCCGCGTGGTGGCGGGACTGGCCAGCGAAGTGGTCCAGCGGCTGACGGGCTACGGCGCCGCGGGCGAACACAAGGCCTTTGTCATGTCGACCGGCCACAAGATGGACCGCGTCGAATACGCGCCCGAGGTGCTCAAGCTGGTGCTCGACGACATGGTCAGCGAAGCGGGCGTCCGCCCCCTGCTGCACGCCAGCCTGCTCGACGTCGCCTGCGACGGCCGCCGCATCGACAGTTTGCGGGTGCTGACCAAGAGCGGCCTTCTGCGCGTCCGCCCGCGCGTGCTGGTCGACAGTTCGGGCGACATCGACGCACTCTGGCGCGCCGGTGCGAGCTTTCTCGAACTGGGCGAAGGCGAGGCGCTGCAGGCGGCGACGATGATGTTCCGCTTCGGTCCGATCGACTTTGAGCGCTTCGACGCCGTACCACCATCGGACCTGTCGGCACTGGCGCGCGCCGGCTTCGAGCAGGGCCAGCTCGCGCGCGCGGCGCTGCACTGCGCGCGCGACCCTTATTCGCAGGACGGCTGGTTCAACATCAGCCGGCTGGCCGTCGACGCGACCGACGCCATGGCGCTGGGCCGCGCGGAGATCGAGGGGCGGCGCCAGGCCTGGCGCGCGGCGTGCTATCTCAAGGACCGCGTGCCCGGCTGCGCGGCGGGCCGATTGCGCGCCTTCGCCACCCAGGTGGGCGTGCGCGAATCCAGGCGCATAGCAGGCGATCACGTGCTGACGGCGCAGGAGCTGCTCGCGCCCGTGCAGTTCGAAGACGCCGTCGCCGCGGGCGCCTACCCCATCGACGTCCATCCCGCCGCCGGCGGCGGCCTCGACTACCAGGCCCTGGGCGGCGACCACGCTTACCAGATCCCTTATCGCAGCCTCATCCCCGAGAGCCTGGACAATGCGCTGGTCGCCGGCCGCGGTGTGTCGGCCACCCACACCGCCCTGGCGGCGATTCGTGTGATGACGATTTCGATGGCCGTCGGCCAGGCCGCCGGCACTGCCGCCGCGCTGGCGGCCGGGCAGGCGCCGCCGCCAGTCGATGTGCGCCGCGTGCCTACCGCTCAACTGCGCGATGCGCTGGTCAAGGACGGTGCTTGCCTGCGGTGATCAACGCCCGGTGAAACACCCATCGTTGCTCCCCCCGTTTCAGGTTTTCGCGCTTTTGGCCCGCGCCAGGAAGGCCCGGCTGGCCGGCCGCTCATGAAGCGCCTTGCTCCAGCGCTGCAAGACCTTCTCGATCCTTTGCGCGTTCACCCCCAGCTGGACCATCGCGACCCCGCCATTGACCGATTCGCTGTAGTCGCTGATCAGGCCGTCCTTCAGCTCGAAGCGGCTGATTCCGTCGATGAGCACGGGGCGGCCCGCGAATTCCGGCACCTTCGAGATGAAGGCAGAGAGCGACCAGGCATAGCCGATGCTGCCGTTGCACACCGGGTCGAACATCTCCCAGCGATAGTCGCTCGCATCGCGGTGAAACAGCTCTGAGAGCATGCGCTCGATTTCGGGCCTGCCGGCGTGGTCGCCATAGATGTAGTCGTGGTAGACGCCGTCCGACGTGAAGCAGGCGGCAAAGGCCTTGGCGTCGCCGGCCTGGGCCGCGGCCATCAACCGCTGCAGCAATGCGCTGAATTCCCCGGAAGTCATGATGCAGGTTCCTCTTTATGCTGGAACGTCGTGTGTGTAGACGATGAAGCCCAGATGCCCGGCCACCTTGTCATACAGCAGGCGGCCCGCCGAGTTGGTCTCGTGCGTGTGCCAGTAGACCCGCTTGATGCCCGCCGGCCGTGACCGCTCGTAGAGACCCTGAATCAGCGCCCGCCCGACGCCCTGGCCGCGCGCGGATCGAGCCGTGAACAGGTCCTGCAGGTAGCAGGTGAGCTCGATGCGGGTGGTGCTTCGGTGGAACACGTAATGAGCAAGGCCCAGCAGCACGCCATCGCGCTCGGCCACCAGGCCAAAGACAGGTTCGTCCGGATCGAAGAAGCGCTGCCAGGTTGCCTCGGTGATCTCATGCGGCAGGGCCGTCTCGTCCTTGCGGCCATAGAAGGCGTTGTATCCATCCCAGAGCGGCTTCCAGGCGTGAAAGTCGGATTCCCTGATCGGGCGGACGAGAGCGGAGTGGGACATGGTCTTGAAGGTTGGCGGTCATCGCGACATTTGACTTGAGCCGACCGCACTCGAGATAGCTGTCTGCTATCTGGACTATAGCTTTCCGCACATTGAAGAGCACGGAATTGAGCGAAGATACTGTCGTTCAGCCACTCTCAGGAAATCACTGTCATGCCACAACTTCAGTCACGCGAAGGCAAGCCTGTTCCCAACGTCAAGTTTCGCTACCGCGAGAACGGCGAATGGAAGGAAACCGATTCCAACAAGCTGTTCAAGGGACGCACGGTCGCGGTGTTTTCGCTGCCCGGAGCGTTCACGCCCACCTGCTCCAGCACGCACCTGCCGCGCTTCAATGAACTGGCGCCCACCTTCAAGGAAAACGGGGTCGACGAGGTCATCTGCATCGCCGTCAATGATCCGTTCGTCATGGAAGAGTGGGCCAAGAGCCAGGAATGCACCAACGTCTTCATGCTGCCCGACGGCAACGGCGCCTTTACCGAACAGATGGGCATGCTCGTCGACAAGAGCGACCTGAACTTCGGCAAGCGGTCGTGGCGTTATTCGATGCTGGTGCGCGACGGGGTGATCGAAAAGATGTTCATCGAGCCCGATGAGCCGGGTGATCCCTTCAAGGTGTCGGATGCCGACACGCTGCTGCACTACGTCAACAAGAATGCGAAAGACCCCGACCAGATCGCCCTGCTCACGCGCGAAGGATGCGCGTTCTGCGCCAAGGCCAAGAAGCAGCTGAAAGACGCGGGCATCGCTTTTGCCGACGTCGACCTGCCGCACACCATCCGCACGCGCGCGCTCGGCGCCATCGCCAAGGCCAGGACCGTGCCTCAACTGTTCGTCAACGGCGAACTGATAGGCGGCAGTGACGCCGTCGAGGCGTGGATCGCCAAAAGAAAGGCCTGATCAGCTCGCCAGCGGCAAGGCGATCTCGTCGATACGCGCGAGCACTTGGGGCGTCAGCTTGGGTATGACGTCCACCGCACCCAGGTTTTCCTGCAGCTGGGAAATCCGGGACGCCCCGGTGATCACGGTGCTGACCCGGGGGTTGTGGGCGGCCCAGGCAATTGCCATCTGCCCCAGCGTGCAGCCCAGCTCGGCCGCCACCGCTTCGAGCTGCGCGACTGCGGCATTCTTTTCGGCGTGGGTCAGTCCCTTGACAAGAAATCCCATGCCTTCCAGCGCGCCGCGGCTGTCCGAAGGCACGCCGCTGCGGTACTTGCCGGTCAGCAGGCCGCTGGCCAGCGGGCTCCAGATGGTCAGGCCCAGACCGATGTCCTCGTAAAGGCGTGCGTATTCCTGCTCGACCCGCTTGCGGTGGAACAGGTTGTACTGCGGCTGCTCCATCACCGGCTTGTGCAGGTGGTGTCGCTCGGCAATCTCCCAGGCCGCGCGGATCTCCTGCGCCGACCATTCGCTGGTGCCCCAGTACAGCGCCTTGCCACGGGTGATCATGTCGCTCATCGCCCACACGGTTTCCTCGACGGGCGTGTTCGGGTCGGGCCGGTGGCAGAACACCAGATCGATGAAATCCAGGCCCATCCGCCTGAGCGACCCATCGATGGCCTGGGTCAGGTACTTGCGGTTGAGCGTGTCCTTGCGGTTGGCCGCCTGGCCCTCGCGGTCCAGGCCCCAGAAGAACTTGGTCGACACCACGTAGTTGAGCCGCGGCCACTTCAGGGCCTTGAGCGCTTCGCCCATCACCACTTCGCTCTGTCCGGCGGCATAGACCTCGGCGTTGTCGAAGAAATTGACGCCCGCGTCGAACGCGGCCGCCATCATTTCGCGCGCCGCCGTCACGTCCACCTGGTTGTGATACGTCACCCACGAGCCCAGCGAGAGTTCGCTGACCTGCAGGCCGCTGCGGCCGAGACGTCGGTATTGCATGAGGTAACTCCAGCTCGGATGAACGAAGCCGCAAAGGCTAGCAGATTCCGTTGGTGCTCGCGCCGGACCTTCAGGCCTCGCTGGCGACACTTGCTACGTCCTTCGGCGTTTCACTCGCGGCCTGATCGCCGAATGGGAAGCCAGCGTGGCAGCATGGACTCGAGAACTTCATCTTTGAGGACAAGGTGATGGTACAGGGCGGCAAGCGCGTGGAATCCTGCAACCCACAGGATCGTGTCGCCAAGCCAGGTGTGGACGACCGCAACGGTTGCGCCCAGATCGTGTGATTTCCCGATAAGAGGAGCAATGTCCAAGCGGCCGAGCAGCGTCAGAGGATGCCCTTCGAGCCAGGCGCCCGCAATGGCGGTCATTGGTACCGCGAAGAGAAGCAGGTACAGCACTCCCTGTACGACCGTTGCCGCAGTGCCCATCCACCACGACGCCTGCGGAGGGTCCGGGCGCTTGTCGACGACTCGCCAAAGTACGCGCAGTGCGAAGAGCGCAAACACACACAGCCCCAGCGACTCGTGGAGTTGGCGATCAAAATCGCGTGCAGGTGAGTACACGCGCTCTTCCGATCCTCCCGGGCCGTAGACGAACGCGACCAGAACCAACAGAGCCGTAGCCCAGTGCAAGGCCTGGGCGACTCTTCCATAGCGCGAGGGTGAATGAGGTGGCATTCCAGTACCGTCCATGCGATCAGAAAACGTCAAGTGTCGATCTACTGTCTGTTCGATCACCCCGACAGGAGCTACAGACGAGCTTCACAGGGTACACCGTCTGCGCCGGATCCTGACAGGGACAACAGCCCGCCAAAGTCGCTTCCCTTTCTTGCGTTCCGTTGGCTTTCACCCAACCGTGCAGCGGCCACGGTAGTTCGCCTCGAAACGGCGCAGTTCCGCCTTCTCGCCTTCAGTCAGGTCGGTGCGGGACCGCTTGGTCACCAGGATGCGCTTGGATTCGGCGCACTGCTGCTCCTGCAGCGCGGCGCGGTCCTGCTCCTGCTTGCTGGCCGATCTTTCGGCCTTGCGCTGCAGGCCCTTTTCCTTTCGCTCCTCGGACAGCTTCCCGGCCGCTTCGCTCTCATCCTCGCCGCATTCAAGGCGGTAGTTCTTGCGCATTTCCGCCACGGTCTCGGAGCGTAGACCCCTTACCGCTGCGGTTCGCAGGGCATCGTTCAGCGAACTGCAGCGCGGGCTCATGTATTTGGCTTGGGCCGGCGCCTCTCCGATACCTGGAATGTGCGGGGACACCGGCCTCTCGGTGGGCCCGTAGTACACGGCGCGGCTTTGTGAGCATGGCCGGTCGGACAGATACGCGACCCCATTGGTGTTGCACTGATAGCGCGTCTGGGCATGAGCGCCGCACGCCACCGCCGCCATCGCGAGGCAAAGCAATACTCGAAGTGTTCCCATTCCCTCTCCCCTCATTGGTCGAAATAGACTCATCCGCCAGTTCTGTGGATCGCCCTGGGGCCAGGCAATTCTGTCTGAGTGCTGCAAGCGGTCAATACCTCGTCAACGTTGACAGTTGACAAGAGTCTTTCCACGCATCCGCCGCGCTCTTTCCGGCGCAACGCTTGTGCTTTGCCTCTGGGCCGCCCCGGATTGGCACTCCGGCATCTTGAACGCGGGATCTGAAATCGGCATCCCGAGCTGCCAAATCTGCGCAGGATGACGCGCTGGATGTCGCTCGTTGTTTGATCTGGCTCATCAAACAGTGCGGCGAATCGAGACCCGTCTTGACAACGCCGGTGCGTTGCGAAAATGTCCCCCGGCCGCGAAAGCCGGCGCTTCTTCAGTCAGCCGCCGGCCCGTCTCGCGGCGTCAGGCTTTGCGCCGGCCGGCGCAGGGTGGCGTCGAACGGGTTGAGACGGGCACCGATGGCGGCGGCTTCGCGCTTGAGCAATTCGACCACCGTGGGCAGACGGTCCGGGCTGAGCCGGGAAGATATGGTGCCCACGCTGAGCGCCGCCACCGCCCGGCCTTCGCGATCCAGGATAGGCACCGCCACGCCGGCCATGCCTTCGAGCAAACCGGTGTTGCGGCCCGCATAGCCGAGTTGGCGCACGTTTTCGATTTCAGTGCGCAGGTAGACCTCGTCCAGCACGCCGAACTCGCGCACGCGCGGCAGGTTGAAGCGGATCACCTCCTCGCGTTCGGCCTCGGCCAACAGCGCCAGGATCGCCATGCCGCCCTGGCCGACGCCCAGCGCCACCCGCCCGCCGATGTCGCCGGTGAACGAACGGATCGGAAACGGGCCCTCGGTGCGGTCCAGGCACACGGCGTCGAAACCGCTGCGCACCAGCAGGAAGATGGTGTCGCCCAGGCTGGCGCACAGCCGCAGCAAGGAGGGACGGCACAACGCGCGCAGATCCATCGAGTCACCGGCGCGCGCCGCCAGCGCAAAGAAATCGATGGAGAGCCGGTACAGCCTGGACTGCGCGTCCTGTTCGACGATGCGCTCGGCCGCCAGCGACTGCAGCAGTCGGTGCGTCGTGGCCTGGGTGAGGCCGGTGGCCTTGGCCAGCTGGGTCACGCGCCCGCCTTTGGCCTGTGTCTCGGCCAGCGCCCGGATGATCGCAAAAGCCCGCCCGACGCTGCTGGAGGCTGCTTCATCTATATCCGTTTTCACTGCTGCCGGAATTTTCATTGACACAATTCTAATGTTATTCCATTGAACGGAATAAATAAGAAATAAATCTCTGTGTACGGAATAACCCGTTGACCTGTCTTTTTTAGTTGCCCTAGCATGAATGCTCAGCGCGTACCGCTTTCGCGACCCTCCGATCGCGGGAATCGCCGCCTTCCTGCCCGAGGTTGCCATGTCCTTTCTGACCCTGACCGATATCGCCAAGTCCTATGGCGGGACGCCGGCAGTGATCGACATGAACCTTTCGGTCGAGAAGGGCGAATTCGTTTCGCTGCTGGGGCCCTCCGGTTGCGGCAAGACCACCACGCTGCAGATGATCGCGGGCTTCGTCGGGGTCAGCGCCGGGCGCATCACGCTCGACGGCCGCGACATCACCCACGCCAGGCCCAACACGCGCGGCCTGGGCATCGTGTTCCAGAGCTACGCCCTGTTCCCGCACATGACGGTGCACGACAACGTGAGCTTCGGCCTGGAGATGCTGCACGTGCCCAGGCCCGAGCGCAGCAAGCGGGTGCAGGCCGTGCTGGAACTGGTGCACCTGGAGCCGCATGCGACGCGTTATCCGCGCGAGCTGTCCGGCGGACAGCGGCAGCGCGTGGCCCTGGCGCGTGCCCTGGTGATAGAGCCGCCGGTGCTGCTGCTGGACGAACCGTTGTCCAACCTGGACGCCAAACTGCGCGAGGAAATGCAGTTCGAACTGCGCCAGATCCAGCGCGAGGTCGGCACCACCACCGTGATGGTCACGCACGACCAGACCGAGGCGATGTCCATCAGCGACCGGGTCGTGGTGATGGAAGCCGGCCGCGTGACCCAGATCGACCGCCCGCACCGCCTCTACGAGCATCCGCAGACCCGCTTCATCTCCAGCTTCGTGGGCAAGGCCAACCTGCTCGAAGGCCGGGTGACTGCGACCGGAACGCCCGCCACGGTGCAGGTGGGCGCGTTCTCGCTGCGGGTCGAGGCACCGGGGGCGGCACTCGGCGCGGCCGTCGTGCTGAGCCTGCGCCCGGAAAAGATTCGCCTGGTCGCGCCGCACCAGGGCCAGCTCGAAGGCAGCGTGCGCGAGCGCTTCTTTCTGGGCAGCCAGTGGCTGTACCGGGTTGCCACGGACCTGGGCGAGTTGCTGGTGGTCTGCAGCAACGACGGCGCGGCCCCGGCGGAAGAAGGCATGACCGTGGGCCTGGACTGGTCCGCGGCGATGGTGCGCCTGTTGCCCGGCGCCACTGTGTCATGAGCGGATCGGCTGTCCTCGTCACTCCCGGCCCAGCCGCGCCGGGCACGGTGCGCGGGCCCTGGCTGCTTTCGGCGCCCGCCTTTGTCCTGTTCGCCTGCCTGTTGCTGGTGCCCCTGGTCCTCACGGCCGTGCTGTCGTTCCAGGTGTTCGATTACGCGACCGGCGTGAAGAACGCATTCACGCTCTCGCACTACGCGGCGGTGTTCACCGACGACTATTACCTGGGCATTTTCTGGCGCACGTTCTGGATCTCGGGGCTGGTGACGCTGATCTGCGTGGTGGTCGGCGCACCCGAGGCCTACGTGCTCAGCCGCATGCGCGCGCCCTGGCGCTCGATCCTGCTGCTGGTGGTGCTGGCGCCGCTGCTGGTGTCGGTGGTGGTGCGGGCTTTCGGCTGGAGCATGCTGCTGGGCCCGCAGGGGCTGGTCAACCACGTCATCCGCTGGCTCGGCATGCCGCCCATGCGTATTCTCTACACCGAAGCGGCAGTCGTCATCGCGCTGGTCCACGTGATGCTGCCGTTCATGGTGATCCCGGTCTGGACTTCGCTGCAGAAGCTCGATCCGGGTGTCGAGGATGCCGCCCTGTCGCTGCGCGCTTCGCACTTCACCACCTTGCGCCGGATCATCCTGCCGCAGGTGCTGCCCGGCATCCTGTCGGGCAGCCTGATCGTGTTCGGCCTGAGTGCCAGCGCCTTCGCCATCCCCGGCCTGCTGGGCGGGCGGCGCCTGAAGATGGTGGCCACCGTGGTGTACGACGAGTACCTGCACGAGCTCAACTGGCCGCTGGGAGCCGCGATCGCGCTGACCTTGCTGCTCGCCAACCTGGTGGTGATGCTCAGCTACAACCGCGTGGTCGAGCGCTCGTACAAGAAGTCGTTGGGGTAAGGCCATGTCCAGGAACGGTCCGCTCGCCCTGCTGTTCAACGCCCTGGTGGTCGCCTTCATGCTGGCCCCGCTGGTGGTGGTCTGCGTGGTCGCCTTCACGCCGGAAAACACGCTGACCATCCCGACCACCCATCTGTCCCTGCGCTGGTTCAGGGCGGTGTTCGCCCACCCCGACTTCGTGCAGTCGTTCAAGAACAGCCTGTGGCTGGCCTTGAGTGCGGCCACGCTGTCCACCGTCATTGCGGTGCCGGCCGGCATCGCCATTGCACGCCACACCTTTCCGGGGCGCGACTTTCTCAACGGGCTGTTCCTGTCGCCGCTGATCATTCCCCACCTGGTGCTCGGTGTCGCGCTGTTGCACACGTTCTCGCTGATCGGCGCCACCGGGAGCTTCTTCTGGCTCGCGCTCGCGCATGTGGTGGTGATCACACCCTATGTGTTGCGGCTGGTGGTCGCAGCCGTCGAGGGCACGGATCGCAGCGCCGAGCAGGCCGCGCTGTCGCTCGGCGCGAGCCAGGCCACCGTGTTCCGGCGCGTCACGCTGCCGATGATCCTGCCGGGCGTCACCGGCGGCTGGCTGCTGGCGTTCATCAACAGCTTCGACGAGGTGACCATGTCGATCTTCGTCACCGCGCCGCAGACGGTGACCTTGCCGGTGCGCATGTACATGTATGCGACCGAGTCGATCGACCCGCTGATGGCAGCCGTCTCGGCGTTGATGGTCGCCATCACGGCGATCGCGATGCTGGTGCTCGATCGCGTGTACGGCCTCGACAAGATTCTGGTGGGACACCGATGAACCCGTTTGCGACCGAATGGAATACTCAATGGCGCTGCTGAAACGACTGGCCGAGACCGATAGAGCGCCGGTTGCCTTCACACTCGACGGCCAGCCGCGCACGGCCTTCGCCGGCGACACCGTGCTCACGGCCGTCCTGACGCAGGCAGCGCTACTGCGCCGCAGCGAATTCAGCGGCGAGCCGCGCGCCGGCTTCTGCCTGATGGGCGCCTGCCAGGACTGCTGGATGACCACCGAATCCGGCGAGCGCCTGCGCGCCTGCGGCACCTTCATCGAGGAAGGCATGCGCCTGGTCACCGGCGCACAGGCTCAGCCATGACAACGCTCCTGCAACCCGTCATCGTGGGCGCCGGCCCGGCCGGCGTGCGCGCGGCGCAGACGCTGTGCCGCCATGGCGTGCGTCCGGTCGTGATCGACGAAGCGCCGCGCTGGGGCGGGCAGATCTACCGGCAGCCGCCGGCCAATTTCGGCCGCTCCAAGAAGGTGCTGTATGGCTTCGAGGCGGCCAGTGCCGAATCCGTGCACCAGGCCATGGCCGGCATCCTGGACCAGGTCGATTACCGGCCCGAGACCCTGGTCTGGAATGCCGAGGGCGGGCGGCTCGACCTGCTGTGCCGCGGCGGCATCGACTGCGTGCCCTACAGCCAACTGATCGTGGCCACCGGCGCGGCGGACCGCGTGCTGCCCTTTCCGGGCTGGACCCTGCCCGGCGTCTACACCCTGGGCGCGGCCCAGGTTGCATTGAAATACCAGGGGTGCGCGATCGGCGAGCACGTGATTTTCGCGGGGACAGGCCCCCTGCTCTACCTGGTGGCCTACCAGTATGCGAAGGCCGGCGCACAGGTCGCGGCCGTGCTCGACACGGCCCGCTTCGCCGACAAGCTGGCCGCGGTGCCCGCGCTGTTGCGCAATCGCGCGGTGTTCGGCAAAGGCCTTTATTACCTGGCCTGGCTGCGCCTGCACGGCATTCCGGTCCATGACGGCGTGCAGCTCGAACGGGCGAGCGGCACCCATCAGGTCGCCGCCATGCGCTGGCGCAGTGGCGATTCGTCGAACGAACTGGCCTGCGATGCCGTCGCCTTCGGCTACGGGCTGCGCTCGGAAACCCAATTGGCTGACCTGCTGGGTTGCCGCTTCCGTTACGACGAAATGCAGCGAGCGGCCTTGCCCGAGCGCGACGCGGCGGGCCGAGCCAGCGTGACGGGTGTCTATCTGGCCGGTGACGGCGCGGGCATCATGGGCGCCGACGCGGCCGAGTGGGCCGGCGAGCTCGCCGCCCTGGCATTGCTGGCCGATGCGGGCGAAGCCATCGATGGACCGCGCGCCGGGGAGCTGGAGGAAGGCCTGTCGGACACCGCTGCGTTTCGCAGCGGGCTGGAACGCGCGTTTCCGTTCCCGCAGGATTGGGCCGCGCAGGCCACCGACGACCTGGTGATCTGCCGCTGCGAGGAAGTCACGGCGGGGCAGTTGCGCCAGTGCGTGCGCGAGACCGGCACCGTCGAGATGAACCGGCTCAAGGCGCTCACCCGCGTCGGCATGGGCCGCTGCCAGGGCCGCACCTGCGGCGTGGCCGCCGCCGAGATCCTGGCCCAGGCCTGCGGCAAAGCGCCCGGCCAGGTCGGCCGGCTGCGCGGGCAGGCGCCGATCAAGCCGCTGCCGTTTTCGGCGGCCGTGCCGACCGCGAAGGATGCAGGATGAGCGAACGCATCACGACCGACGTGGCGATCATCGGCGGCGGCATCGTCGGCGCCTCGGCCGCGCTGTTCCTGCGCCGCATGGGCCTCGCGGTGGTGCTGATCGAGCGCGACCTATGCGGTTCGCGCTCCAGCGGCGTCAACTATGGCGGCGTGCGGCGCCAGGGCCGGCCGCCGAGCCAATTGCCGCTGTCGCAGCGCGCCCACGCCATCTGGGCGCAACTGCCTCAGCTGATCGGCATCGACGGCGAATACCTGCGTTCGGGCCACCTCAAGATCGCGCGCAGCGAGGCCGACCTGGCCGCGCTGGAAAAATACCGCGAGAGCACGCGCGGCTTCGGAATGAACCTGGAAATGCTGTCGGCTCGCAGCGTGCATGAACGCTGCCCCTGGCTGGGCCACGCCGCGGTCGGCGGCTCCCTGTGTCCCGACGACGGCCAGGCCAACCCGCGGCTGGTGTCGCCGGCGTTTGCGCGCGCGGCCCAGCGGCTGGGCGCCGATGTGCGCGAGCAGACCCGCGTCGACGAGACCGGGCACGATGGCCGCCGCTTCGTGGTGCGATCGGGCAACGCGCTGGAAGTGCGCAGCACCCATCTGCTCAATTGCGCCGGTGCCTGGGCCGGCAGCATCTCCGCGCAGTTCGGCGACCACGTGCCGATGGAGTCGGGCCACCCGCAGATGGCCGTGACCGAGGCGCTGCCCGCGTTCATGGACTTCAGCCTGGGCGTCGAAGGCGGCGGCGTCTATGCCCGCCAGGTCGCGCGCGGCAACTGCGTCATCGGCGGCGGCCGGGGCCAGGCGCTGGACAACCTGCGTGCCCGCGTCGAGCGCAGCAGCCTGGCCAGCCTGATGCAGCAGGCCGTCGCCCTGCTGCCCTCGCTGCGCAACGCCCACATCATCCGGACCTGGAGCGGCACCGAAGGCTACCTGCCGGACCGGCTCCCGGTCATCGGCGCCAGCGCCACCACCCCCGGCCTCTGGCACGCGTTCGGCTTTGCCGGCGGCGGCTTCCAGCTCGGCCCCGCCGTGGGCGCCGTGCTGGCCGACCTGGTACGCGATGGCAGGAGCGCCACCGCTATCGACGCCTTTTCCGTTTCGCGTTTTTCCCCCGGCACCGGCACGGCATCCGCCGGGCTGGCCCTTTCAGCAACCCACCAGCCCTGAGGAGTTCCCATGACCCAAACCCCAAGCTTCCCGTCCTTCCGCGACTGCGCGGTATCGCTGGCCATCGCGGCCGCCTGGCTGTGCGCGGCCCCGGCGATCGCCCAGACCAGGACGCTCTACATCGGCATGAACGGCGGCACGATGGAGAAGACCTATACCGAGTACGTGTTCGGCCCCTTCGAAAAGGCCAATGGTGCCAAGGTGGTGGTGGTGCCCGGCACCTCGTCGGACATCCTGGCCAAGGCGCAGGCCACCAAGGACAAGCCGCAGATGCACGTGATGTTCCTGGACGACGGGATCATGTACCGCGCCATCGGCATGGGCCTGTGCGAGAAGATGCAGCCCAGCCAGGCGCTCAATGACCTGTATCCGACCGCGCGCTTCAAGGGCGACATGGCCGCCGGCGTCAACGTGGGCATGACCGGCCTGGCCTACAACAAGAAGATGTTCACCGAGAAAGGCTGGCCGGCCCCGACCTCCTGGATGGATCTGGCGGACCCCAAATTCAAGGGCAAGGTCGTATTCCAGTCGCTGTCGTCGTCGACCTTCGGCCTGCACGGCTTCCTGCTCTTCAACCGCATCCAGGGCGGCACCGACAAGAACGTCGAGCCCGGCTTCAAGGCCTGGCCGACCACGATCGGCCCGAACGTGCTGGAGTACATCCCCAGCTCGGCCAAGCTTTCGGAAATGGTCCAGACCGGCGAGGCGGCGATCTTTCCGCTGACCCCCACGGCCGTGGGCGTGCTCAAGAGCAAGGGACTGCCGGTCGAGTATGTGCAGCCCAAGGAAGGCTCGGCCGTGCTCACGGTGGGCGAATGCGTGATCGCCGGCAACAGCGAGCCGGCGCTGGCCCAGAAGCTGGCGCAGTACCTGCTGTCGCCGGAAGCCCAGGCGCTCGCCCTGCAACATGGCGACCAGATCCCGTCCAATCCCAAGACCAAGGCCACCGGTGAAGCCGCGGCGCTGGTGAACCAGATGAACGAGTACATGAAGACCGCCAAGACCGTCGACTGGGATTCGATCAACGAAAACCGCCCGGCCTGGAACGCACGCTGGAACAAGACCGTCGAGCGCTAAGGCTGCCTGTCGCCGGCGTCGACCCGATCCGCTCGGCACCGCGCGACAATCTCCTCTCGAACGGACCTCGCCATGACCTACGCCAACGACACCACATCAGTCTTTCAAGCCCTCGGCCTCGCGCCCGACTTGCGCAGCACCGCCCAAGCGGGCCTGGAAGTTCACACGCCCATCGACGGCAGCCTGCTCGCCCGGGTGGCGGCGAGCAGTCCGGCCGCCGCCGGTGCCGCGCTGAAGCGGGCGCACGAACAGTTCCTGGCCTGGCGCGACGTCCCTGCGCCACGGCGCGGTGAATTGGTGCGCGCCTTTGGCGAGCTGGTGCGCAGCCACAAGGGCGATCTGGCGAGGCTGATTTCGCTGGAGACCGGCAAGATCCTGCAGGAAGGCCTGGGCGAAGTGCAGGAGGTGATCGACATCTGCGAATTCGCGGTCGGCCTGTCGCGCCAGCTCTACGGCCTCACGATCGCCAGCGAGCGGCCGGACCACAAGCTGCTGGAGACCTGGCATCCGCTGGGCGTGGTGGGCGTGATCTCGGCCTTCAACTTCCCGATGGCGGTGTTCGCCTGGAACGCTGCGCTGGCGCTGGTGTGCGGCAATACGCTGGCCTGGAAGCCGTCGGAAAAGACACCATTGAGCGCGCTGGCGCTCAACGGCCTGCTGCAGCGCGCCGCCCGTGACAACGGATTCGACAGCGGCCTCAGCGAAGTCCTGATCGGCGACCGCGCAACCGGCGAAGCGCTGGTGGCGCACCCCCACGTGAAGCTGGTCAGCGCCACCGGCTCCACCGCCATGGGCAAGAACGTGGGCGTCGCCTGCGCGTCGCTCTTCAAGCGCTCGCTGCTCGAACTGGGCGGCAACAACGCCGCCATCGTCTGCCCCTCGGCCGACCTGGAACTGGTGGTACGCGGTGCCGCCTTCGCCGCCGCCGGAACCGCCGGCCAGCGTTGCACCAGCCTGCGAAGGCTTATCGTGCAACGCGCTATCTATGCCCAATTGGTGGAGCGCCTGGTTGCGGTGTTCGGGCGGCTGCCGGTCGGCGATCCGCTCAAGGACGGAACGCTGGTCGGCCCGCTGATCGATGCCCGTGCCTTTGACACGATGCAGGCGGCACTGTCCGCGGCGCGCTCGCTCGGCGCCACGGTCCACTTCGGCAACCGCGAACCGGGTGCCGCTGCCGCGCATTACGTGCGGCCCGCGATCGTCGAAATGGAGGAACAGGCCGGCCCGATGCTGCACGAGACTTTCGCGCCCATCCTGTACGTGACGCCTTATGACCAATTCGAAGACGCGGTGGCGATGAACAACGCCGTGGCCCACGGCCTGTCGTCCGCCATCTTCACCCGCGACCTGCGCGAGGCCGAGCTGTTCACCTCCGCCCGCGGCTCGGACTGCGGCATCGCCAACGTCAACATCGGCACCAGCGGCGCCGAAATCGGCGGTGCGTTCGGCGGCGAAAAGGAAACCGGCGGCGGGCGCGAATCGGGCTCGGACGCCTGGAAGGCCTACATGCGCCGCGCCACCAACACGATCAACTACGGATTGAGCCTGCCGCTGGCACAGGGCATCCGCTTCGAGATCTGAGGCCGGCGGCCTGACCCTCGAGGTCGCCGTTCGGACAGCGTCCGGCATCCTGCAGGCGGTACCATTGCCGGGCGCCCTCCTGGCCGAGCCCCTCCATGACACACCCTCACCCCCGCATCCCCGGTCGCCGCTTCCTCCACTCGCCCGGCCCCACACCGATTCCCGAAGCCGTGCTGCACGCGATGAGCGCGCAGCCCATGGACCTGGGCGACCCGCGGGTGGATGCCAACATCGTTGCCTGCGAGCAGGGCCTGAAGCGCCTGTTGCATACCAGCGCAGCCGACGTCTTCATGTACGCCGCCAACGGCCACGGCGTCTGGGAGGCCGTCATCGAAAACCTGGCGGCGCCGGGCGAAGCCGTGCTGGTACCCGCCACCGGGCATTTCAGCGAATCGTGGGCCGTGCAGACCGAAGCGCTGGGCCGGCGCGTGGTCCGCACGCCCTGGCGCGAAGGCTGGCCGATGGACGTCGCCGCCGTCGAGCAAGGCCTGCGTGACGACAAGGCGCATGCGATCAAGGCCGTGTTCGCGATCCACACCGACACCGCTTCGGGCGTCACCAACGACCTGCGCGCGGTGCGCTGTGCCATCGACGCCGCCGGCCACCCGGCGATCCTGGTTGCCGACGTGGTCTCGACGCTCGCCGCCGTGCCGTTCGCGATGGACGACACCGGCGTGGACGTGGCCGTGGGCGCGTCGCAGAAGGGACTGATGTGCCCGACCGGGCTCGGGTTCGTGGCCGTCAATGCGGCCGCGTTGGCCGCCGCCCAGCGCAATCCTTCACCGCGCTTCTATTGGGACTGGGCGCGTCGCAAGCACGAGCAGTCTTACCGCAAGTTTTGTGGAACGCCGCCGCAGAACCTGTTGCTGGGGCTGGAGGCGGCACTGGGCCTGATCTTCAGCGAGGGGCTGGACGCGGTATGGCGCCGCCACGCGCAACTGGCACGCGCCGTGCAGGCCGCCGTCGAGGGTTGGCGCGAGGGCGGAGCGCTGGGGTTCTTCGCGCAGGACCCGGCCACCCGCTCCCATTCGGTCACCACCATCACCGTGGCCCAGGGCATCGACGTCGAGGCGCTTCGCGCAGTGGCGCGCGACCGCTTCCAGGTCGCGCTGGCCGGCGGCCTGGGCCCGCTGACGGGGCGTGCCTTTCGCATCGGCCACCTGGGCGACTGCAATCCCGCCATGATCCTGGGCGCGATTGCCGGCGTTGAAGCGGCGCTGGTCACGCTGGGCGTCCCGGTGGGCGATGGCGGAACGCGGCGCGCGCTGATGAGTCTTGCCGACGCAGCGATCCAGCCATCACCGGCGCAGGTTGGCACGGGCGCGCTCTTCCAGGGAGGACTGGAACCGGGCCGTGCTGTAGATGTACGAGCGGTCGAGGAATGAGCGGAGGATGGCCTCACGCCTCTGTCGGAACAGCGCCTCCGGGACAAAGGCGTACTCCTGCCTGATCAGGACAAGGGCAAGGCCGAGGGCGGCGGCAACCGTGTGAAACATGATGCCCAGGCCCGCCTGTCGGAAACAGGGCGGCAAAGTTTAGCGCGTCATGCTGAAGAGAGCGCCCATTCGGCGGCCCTGCGAGCGTGAATGCTCGTTGTGTCGAACAGCGGAACGTCCGAATCCTGCTGCCCGACCAGAAGCGAGATCTCCGTGCAACCCAGAATGACCGCCTCCGCCCCTTGGGCCACCAGGCCGGAAATGATTCTCCGGTACTCGAGGCGCGATTCAGGAAGGACTTTTCCGAGGCAGAGCTCTTCGTAGATGACACGATGCACGACTTCGCGGTCTTCCTGCTTCGGTGTCAGCACGCGAAGCCCGTGTCGTTCACGGAGTCGATCCGTATAGAACTCCTGCTCCATGGTGAAGCGGGTACCCAGCAAGCCGACCGCCGAGAAGCCGGCTTGCTTGATCTCGTCGGCTGTAGGGTCGGCAATGTGGAACAACGGAATGCGCACGGCCGATTCAATCGCTGGAGCAACCTTGTGCATGGTGTTCGTGCAAAGCACGAGGAAATCGGCGCCGGCGGACTCGAGTGCGCGGGCGGCCTCACCCAGTACTTTGCCGGCGGCATCCCAGTTTCCGGCGTGCTGCAATCGTTCAATTTCATGGAAGTCGACGCTGTAGAGAACGATCTTTGCGGAGTGGAGGCCACCCAGGCGCTCCCTGACCGTCTCGTTGACTTGACGGTAATACGGGACTGTGGACTCCCAGCTCATGCCGCCGATCAGACCGATGACTTTCAAGTGAGTCTCCTCGCAGGGTTGGGTGACGCCCAAGGTTCGCGCTCAGCCGGCGCCGAAGTGCGTTGCATCAGCACCTCGTCGCGCGCAACCAGAAGCTCGGTATGCTGCTCGGGGGAAGCCAGTGAGAATCCAAGCCGCTGAAGAAGCCCTAGCGAGCGCTGGTTCTCGCGCTTGAGCACCGCGGCCAGCTCGCGAACCTGGTAGTGCTCGACAAGCTCCGCGACCATTGCCTGCACGGCCTGGCGCGCAAGCCCGCGACCCCAGTACGCGCTGGACAGCACGTAGGCAATTGCGGCCCGATTGTCCGGTTGCACTGTGGCCTGGACATAACCAATGAGCCCAGACGCCGGAAGGCGGATGACCCAGTTGAGCCACTGCTCGTGCCCCTCGGGGGACAATCTGGATTCGAGTCTTGCATAGCGAGCCCGCAACCACTCGAGCGACGGAGGCGGTTCGCCCTCGTACTGGTAGATCGCGGGGTCGCCGAGGACGACCAACATCTCCTCCGCATGTGCCGCCACCTGTGGCTCCAGCGTGAGACTGCCGGCGGTGATGACGTTCATGCGCTCTGACCGTTGGAACTGACCGGCACGCAGCACACGCCGCGAAGCGGCAGCCCTCTGCTTCGTGTCCGTGTCGACCAGTTATACCGATGCGTCACGAAATGCCCGTAGCACGGTGTTGATGCGGGTTTGATAGCCGGGGCCTTGCGCCTTGAACCACTCCAGAACGTCTTGGTCTACCCGCAGCGAGATGGACGCTTTGGACGGAAGAGGCTGTAGCCCACGTCGAACGACTCCACGCACGATATGGGCAACGCTGGCTTCCGGATGCTCTTCGGTTGGTGCGGCAGCGCTACCAGTTGCCTTGAGGCGAGCCCAGTCAGTCCTGGATTTCATTGCAGTAGATTTGCGCTTCGCGGTTTGTGGCTTTGCGGAACGAGATGATGCGGATTTCATTTTCACTCTCCGTATGAACTACTGAGACGGGAATGCCAGCAAGCAGCCCAGGCGTGACGAAGCGCTGCTCACCGCAGGAAAACCGATCGTCTTCGAAGGTGAACGTCACACCCTCAAATACAAACGCCGCATCGACGAAGTCGAGCCCGTGTGCCTTGAGATTGGCGGTCCGCTTCGCTTCCGACCACGTGAACTCCATGCGCCTGGTGTATATACACTATGTATGTACGTCAAGCGCTTGGCCCGCCCTATAACGTAAACGTAACCGGCGACCAGGGAAAGATGCGCGCGCAACGCGCGGACGCCCGTGGGCGTTCGCGTTGACGGGCATGTTATCCCTCGAGTTCATTCGTAGTGCGTCCACATACGAAGGACCCGTACGATGCGCTCTTTCTTGAACACTTCGTAGACCAGGCGATGCTGGATGTTGATGCGCCGCGAATACGTGCCCTCAAGATCGCCAACCAATTTTTCGTACGCCGGTGGATTCTGGAACGGATCAGTGGCCAGCACTTGCAGCAATTCCTGAGCCTTCTCCTTCAGTCCCGCCGCTTTGAGCTTCTTGGCGTCCTTGAGTGCGTGTTTCGCGAAGACGACCTGCCACTTCACCACTTGACTTCTCTGGCGCTCTTGTCCAACGGCTCAGCCATGCCCTTCTTGATAGATTCGCGCATGCCCGGAACAGAAAGAAGATACAGCGTCTCTTGGATCGCCTCCCAATCCTCGGCCGACAGGAGCACGGCGCTAGCGCGCTTGCCTGCGATCAGCACTGGACGATGGGACTGACTGGCCTCGTCGATCAAGCGGTACAGGCTGGCGCGCGCCGCACTTGCTGTAATGGGAATAGCCATGATGATTCTCTCGAAATGGCGCCAATCGTACGTTTAAACGTACTATATGTCAAGTCGCGAGGCTCCCCGGTCCAGGGATAACGAATGAAAGTAACCGGCGCCCAAGAGGACGCCGCGCAGCGGCGGGACGCCATTGGGCGTCCGCGTTGACTGATATGTTATCCGTCGAGCCCTTCCCGCACGACACCCGCGGTGCTAGACTGAACCCCATGAATGCGCGTGTAGACCACCTTCTGGACGAGGTCCTCGGCCTTCCGGTCGAGGAGCGCTCAGCCTTGGCGGTTGCTCTCCTCGACAGCCTCGAAACGGCCGACGAGGCGACGGTCTCTGAGCTGTGGCGCGCCGAGGTAAACCGACGCCGCGCGGAGTTGCGTGCCGGGCGAGTGCAAGCCGCTCCCTGGGCTGAAGTTCGCCAGCGCCTTAGCTCCCTGTGAGTTCCTTCGACGTTGAAGTACTGCCCGAAGCGGAGGCAGAGGCGCGCGAGGCATTCCTCTGGTATTTCGACCGAAGCCCAATTGCCGCCGATGCGTTTCGGGTCGAGCTGTTCGATGCCATCGATGGTTTGAGCGAAACGGCGAGAGACTGGCCCGCAGACGGGGATGGCACCAGGCACTACCACTGCAAGCATTTCCCGTACACGGTGATGTATGAGGTCGTCGACCGGAATGTGACCGTCTTTGCTATTGCGCATCACCGTAGGCGCCCAGGATATTGGAAAGATCGCTGAGGCGCTACGTCGACACCACTCGACGGATAATCGGGATAGGAAGAAGCCTCACGGCCCCTCCCTCCCACACCACCGTGCGTACGGGTCACGTACACGGCGGTTCGTTGCGTTGAATACATACTGCCAGTCAGGCCTGGTAAGGGGCCAGTTGCGGCAGTCCCAAACGGCTGAAGTATTTCGCCGGCAACGCCAGCGTCAGCGCGGGGGTTCGGGCTAGGCGCCAGGGACCGTGCGCGCTCTTGCTGGTGTTCCATGCTTCTCGCACGCTCACCCCTCGTTTGCGCAATTCCCGGTAGCCCCTGGGTCCCCACTGCTTCCATTGATAGCATCGTAACCGTCGTCGTATCCACTTGTCCACGTCGCGCAGAGGGCTCAACACCTCGGCGATGCCGAAGTACGCTTTCCAACCAAGCAGGGTAGTCCTCAGCTCTGCCACGATCGCGTCCAAGCGGTGGCCTCGTGTACGACGGCTCAACTCGCGCACGCGGTCCTTGAGTTTGTCGATGGCCTGTTCGGCCACCTTCAGTCTCTTGTCCCGGCGAGTGAGCGTGAAGCCCAGGAACTTGCGGTTCCAGGGCCTGTCCACAGCGCTTTTGCGTGAATTCACTGTGAGCCGCAGTGACTCTTCGATCCAGCGCGTTACGCTAGCCATCACCCGCTTGCCGGCACGCTCACTGGCCACTGCAATATTGCAGTCGTCGGCATACCTCGCAAAGCGGTGGCCACGCCGGTGCAATTCCCAGTCCATCTCGTCGAGCAGGACGTTCGCCAGCACCGGTGATAGGGGACCGCCTTGCGGAACGCCCCGGGCGCTGGCTTGCACGTGCCCGTCCACCCACGCACCGGCTTTCAGGAAGCGGCGTATCAGCTTGAGCAGTGCCGCGTCGGGCACATGCGTTGCAAGCCGGTGCACAAGCCGGTCGTGGTTGACTCGATCGAAGAAAGATTCCAGATCAAGATCAACCACCCAGTTGCGCCCAGCCTGGACTTGGGCCTGCAGTTCGCGCACGGCCTGGTGGGCCGAGCGCTTGGGCCGAAAGCCGTAGCTGTGGTGGTGGAAGTGTGGCTCCCACTGCGCACTCACGATCTGCGCAATGGCCTGCTGGAGAAATCTGTCCAGCACGGTGGGAATTCCCAGCATCCGCTTGCGGCCATCGTCCTTGTCGATTTCCACGCGGCGTACCGGCTGCGGGCAGTAGCTGCCCGCCTCCAGTTGCGCGCGAAGCTCCAGCCAATGGTGCTTCAGATACTGGGGTAGTTCATCGACGCTCATGCCGTCGACGCCCGGCGCGCCTTTGTTATGGCGCACTTGCTTGAGGGCGCGTTGCAGGTTGGCGCGTTTGAGAACGCGCGCGAGCAACTCGCCATGCATCGACTGGGCTGTCTGACCGTCATTGGCCCCGGGTTCACTCCGGGGCATCGCTGCCTCGGCCGAGAGCGAGCCGTGTGGCCCGCCTCGCAGGTCTGGTGCAGTCCCGCCGCCCTTCATGTCAGTGCCCAGCTCTCGCTACGTTCGGGCCTTTGGCCGGGAGCCCCCGGCCTCGTACGCCCTTTGCTGACTTCTGCCCAGCGGTCAAAGCCGGTTTCCCAACCTTCAGTCGCCGCTTCTCTCGCCGCAGTGACACCGGGCAGATCTCCCGTGGTAAGACACGAATCCTTCCTCGCATAGGCGCCGGATTTACAAAATGCATCCACCACGGCGTCGCCGCCGCTGTTGCAGATGGAGGGCTTGGCGGTCACGTGCCCGCTCGCCCCGAATGCATCACGCCTCATATCCGGTTTTTGTTCATCGCCCCGCGATTTCGCCTTGAGCTTCCTCCGCACCCCCCCTCGCGACGACGCACTTGCCCTTTGGCTAACCTCCGGCTCTGCTGATACTTGGTACCGGGACTTGCACCCGGCGGGATTCGTGCCATGCACGGCACACACGTAGAAGTAACCGGCGCTGCGCGGCTTTATCGCGCAGCGTCCGTGTTGACTGCCGGGTTAGAGGTTGGTGCATATTTCTTCCACAGACAGCACCCGTGCAAACAAGCCATTGAGTGCGGCAAGAAATGCAGTTTGCACGTTCTCGGCGGATACAGTAACGCCATTAAATGACAGGGATTTTGTAGCACACGCATCATGAGCTAGAAGGCACTGAAAGCCAAGGTCAGTAGCGGCGCGCGTGGTTGTATCAATGCACATTTGGGTCATCATGCCTGCGATAACGAGCTGAGTAACGTCATGCTTGCGTAGATGCTCAAGCAGCGGTGTTTCACGAAAGCTGTTTGGGAAATTCTTCTGAAACACTG
This sequence comes from Ramlibacter tataouinensis, assembly GCA_002427815.1. Lineage (GTDB taxonomy): Bacteria > Pseudomonadota > Gammaproteobacteria > Burkholderiales > Burkholderiaceae_C > Ramlibacter > Ramlibacter tataouinensis_A. The sequence goes on along the minus strand of DIZF01000066.1, from coordinate 71,778 downwards.
TTTCGCCCACTTTTGGCGCTACGCACTCGTTTATTTGTACGCCCGCCGTATTTGGCAAGAAGAAAGTTACGCCTTGGCGTGTAGAGATGTGTTGGATGTGAATAATCGGGAGAGATTTCTGTCTGAATGCGTGGAGTAGCTTCCCGCCCTGAACTCCAGCTAGTGGACTCCCAACGAGTTCCATAGCCCCGCCAGGGAAGTAGTCATTTTGAATGTCGATGAGAAGCAATGCTTGGGTCATGGAAAACCTCTAACGTAATGTCGCCCAGCCTTTGCGCCTGCTGGACCAGGTTCGCGAGGTGCTTCGCTACCGGCACTATAGCCTGCGAACCGAGCAGGCTTACCGCTATTGGATTCGTTTCTTCATCCGCTGGCACGGCCGATCCGGGACGATGCGCCATCCGCGCGAAATGGGTGCGCAGGAGGTTCGCGCCTTTTTGACGATGCTGGCCACCGAGCGCAATGTGTCCGTGTCCACCCACAACCAGGCGCTCAGCGCGTTGCTTTCCCTGTACCGCCATGTCCTGGGCGTCGCCCTGCCATGGCTCGAAGACTTGAAGCGGCCGACACGAGCCCGGCGGATCCCTTGCGTTCTGACTCAAAGCGAAGTGGCCGCGCTGCTGGGCGCGCTGGATGGCGAGATGGCCCTGCTGGGCAAGTTGCTGTATGGCACGGGTATGCGTCTGACCGAGGGCTTGTGTCTGCGGGTCAAGGATGTCGATTTCGAGCGCGCTGCGCTGGTAGTGCGCGACGGCAAGGGCGGCAAGGATCTCGTAGTCATGTTGCCCCGCAGCCTGGCGGCGCATCTGAAGGCGCAGTTGGCTGCCGCCCATGCTGTATGGGAGCACGACCGAAACCTGGGACTCCCTCAGTCCTCTTGACTCGATGGCTGGCGGTTGAGATCTGCTTCTGGCCGACCCCCTGGCCAGCAGCAACACGCGGCGTACACTGCAAAAATCATCCCTGCAGGAGTTCCACGATGAACCCGATCACCCTTTTTGTTGTCGTCATCATCGCGGCGCCCGGCGCCCTGGCCGCGGCCACTGGACGGTTGGGCTTGGGCATCGCCCTGTTTGTCCTGGCAGGGATCGTCGCGCTGTCGCTCAAGATGGCCAACACCTGGCAGAAGTTCGTGGTGCTGCGCGCCGGCAAGCTGCAGGGCGTCAGAGGCCCCGGCCTGTTCATGATCATTCCCATCGTGGACAACGTGGTGGCCGTGATCGACGAGCGCATCCAGACCACCGCCTTCAATGCCGAGCAGGCCTTGACGCGGGATACGGTGCCGGTGAACGTGGACGCCATCATCTTCTGGCATGTGCACGATGCGCAGAAGGCGGCGCTGGCGATCACGGATTACCGGCTGGCCATCGATCGCGTGGCGCAGACCTCCCTGCGCGAGATGATCGGCTCGTCGATGCTGGGCGCGCTGCTGTCCGACCGCCGTGCGGCCGACCAGAAGCTGAGCGAGGATATCGGCAGCAAGACCGGCGAGTGGGGCATCACCGTGCGTTCGGTCGAGATCCGCGACGTGGCCATCCCCGTGGCATTGCAGGACGCCATGTCGCGCCAGGCGCAGGCCGAACGCGAGAAGCAGGCCCGCGTCATTCTCGGCGCGGCCGAGGCGGAGATTGCGGGCAAGTTCGTGGAGGCGGCGCGGATCTATGCGGAGCAGCCGGGCGCCTTGCAGCTGCGTGCGATGAACATCATCTACGAGACCACCAAGGAGCGGGGGACGACCATCCTGATCCCGAGTTCGATGGTCGACAGCATGAACCCGGCGGCGGCGGTCGCGGTTTCGCTGGCGGCGCAGGCAGGCGGGGCCGCAACGCCGGTTCAGGAAGGACGCTGAGTTCGACGCTGAGTTCGACGCGGAGTTTCGCGGCCGGACCACTACGCGGCCAGCACGTTGAAGCAATGGGTGCCGTCGCGCTCCAGTTGCGCCACCAATCCAAACTCCCAGTCCAGATAGTCCTGCATCGCCTGCGTCGGCGCGGCCGTTCCTTCGTAGGGGCGGCGATAGCGGTCCACCGGCGGCGTAGCGTGGCGCTGCTCCTGTGATTGGGCCGGCAGCCCGGCCGCCCACCAGGCTGCGTTGCCGCCGGCCAGCAGCCATGCCTGCCCATCGCTGCGGCGATCCACCAGCAGCCCCCGCAAATCCTGGGCAGCGAAGGCGGCAAGCGCATTGCTGTCGCCCGTCACCACGTACCGGGTCGCAGGGGGAATGCGGTCCAGCGCCTGGGCAAGCTGCGCCCGAATGGCGAACCACGCGCCCGGGATGTGCCTTGCGGCATAGCTGGCGCTGGTGGATACGTCGATCACAGCGACAGTAGCCGGCGTTTCCTGCAGCCACTGCGACAAGGTCGTGACCGATAGCTCGGCTGCAGCCGGTGCAGCCACGCCAGGCGTCAGCGGCGCACCGGGCTCCTGGCCCGTCAATGACGGCATCGGCTCCAGCACATGGACCTCCCAGCCCATTTGCGCCAGCCAGGACGCCGTCATCGGCGCCCGCACGCCCTCGTCGTCCGCAAGCACCAGGCGCGCTCCGCGCACCGGCGCGTGGTGATCGGTTTCCTGTACCAGCTGGCCGCCGGGCGCGCTGGCGAAGCCCGCGAGGTGGCCGGCTTCGTATTCATCCGGGGAGCGCACGTCGAAGCGATAGACCGTGCGCCCCGGCGCTGCCAGCGAGGACAGCTTTTCGAAGGCAATCGTGCGCACGCCGGCTTTTCCCGCCACGGCACGCGCCTGCGCCTGCGCTATCGCCAGATTGGCTTTGCTCGGCGCGGGCGCCCGGCGCGAGGCACCGTGGTCGAGCGCCAGTCCGGCGAGCTTCCATCCGATGGTGCCGTTGCGCAGCGCGGCGACCGGGTTGGGAATGCCGGCATTGACCAGCGACTGGGTGCCGATGAGACTGCGGGTGCGGCCGGCGCAATTGACGATGACCTGGGTCCTGGGATCCGGCGCCAGTTCGCGGACCCGCAGGACGAGTTCGGCCCCCGGCACGCTGATGGCGGTCGGGATGCTCATGTTCTGGTATTCGTCGTAGCGGCGGGCGTCGAGCACCACCGGGTCGGCGTGTCCGTCGATCAGCGCCTGCACCTCGTGCGCCGACAGCGAGGGGGTGTGCCGCTGGTGCTCAACCCATTCGCCGAACGCCTTGCTGGGCACATTGACATCGCGGAACAGTTCACCCCCGGCAGCGCGCCATCCGCCCAGACCGCCTTCGAGCACATGCACGCCCGTGTAGCCGAGCGCGGCGAGGCGTTGCGCCGCGAGCGGGACCAGGTCCACGCCTTCGTATTCGCCATAGATCACGATCAGCGTGTCCAGGCGGGGGATGCGGCGCCGGGCCTCGAGTTCCAGTCGCGACAGCGGCATGTTGGCGGCCCACAGCGGATGGCCTTGCGAGTAAGGGCCCTCCTCGCGCAGGTCGATCAGGGCGATCTCCTGCCGCGCCTGCAGGCGCCGGCGCACGTCGGCAGAAGAAAAAGTGGGAGTCATAGTTTTCGAATCCTGGTTGACGTCTTATCGGATGGCCAGAGTCTGCGCCGGCGCCGGCCAGGCTCCCTGGCCGACCACTCGCCCATCCTGGAACGCCAGCCAGCTCTGCCGGCCGTAGTGTGGCATCGACCGCTGCAGCGGTCCGAGCTTCGAAGGGTCGTCGGCCATCACGAAGGCGAAGGTCTTGCCGTTGGCCGCACGCGCGGTCCATGCCTGTGCAGAGCCCTTGAGCGGGCGCGGGTCGATCGGATTGGCCGGGTTTTCCTGGAACAGCACATCGGGCAGTCCGCCCAGGCCCAGCGTTGAAAGCAACCGCACGATGCTGTCGCGGTCACCCACCACGAGCGCGGGCGCTCCGGGTGAAGACAGCAGTTCGGCCTCGGACACCTGGCGCGCCGGGGAGTCCAGCAACCTTTCCGCAAGGGCCACGGCCGGCGCGGTCCACTCCGGGCTGCGCCTGGCCAGGAACACTTGCGAACGGGGGGATATGAACGCCTCCCGAAAGATGGGCGGCAGGGCCTGCGGGTCCAATCGGCGCCAGAGACGCAACTCGGGGTCGAGTTCCACAACCTTGTCTCCGGCCGGAAGCGACGCCGAAGACAGATCGACGACGGTTTGCCTGTCCCGCACCCGCACCTTCAGCTCGCGTGTTTCGCCCGAAGCCATCCGGATGCGCAGCGGCACCAGCAGGTCAAACACATCGCCCTGTTGAACCAGCTGGAGACCGCCGCTTGCCGCCGGGTTCTCCACGGGGGCGAGGACCAGTCGAGGGGAAGACGGGCGAGTGGTCCATTGCGCGAAGAAGCCCGACAGGTCACGACCGCTCGCTTCGGAAAACGCGCTTTCCAGGTCTTTCCAGTTCGCGGTCTGGAACCGGTGGCGTTGCCAGAACAGGCGGATGCCCCGCTCGAACGCCGGTGGCCCGATTTCATCGCGCAGCATGAAGAACACCATCGCCGATTTGGCGTAGCCGATCACGGAGGAGATTCCGTGGCTGCGCGACTTGAAGTCCACCAGCGACGTCTCGTCCGACGGCGCGACCGCAGCCAGGTCGCGCAGCCAGTTCAGGCGCATCTCACGGGCGGCCTGCGCCGACTCGTCCTCCCGGAAGGCGTAGTCGGCCATGAAGGTGGTCAGTCCCTCCGACCAGTTACCCGCCGACCATTCGGGATAGACGCCGTTGCCCCACCAGTTGTGCAACACCTCGTGCCCCAGCGAAGTCGCACGGATGAAGGGCAGGCGCAGGACGTCCCGCCCGATGTAGGTGAGGCTGGGCATGCCCAGGCCATGCGACAAGGGGCTGGAGACGATGCTGAAGTCCTCGAACGGGTAATTGCCGATCAGCCGGCTGTACCGCCGGATGTAGCGGCCGCTGTCGCGCAGGTAATCGGCGGCAAGGCCGGAAAGCTCGGGGTGAAACCAGGTGCTGACCGTGACCGGCTTGCCGCCGTCCAACACAAAGGATTGCTGCGCCACCTGGTAGGGGCCCGCCATGACCCAGATGCCTTCGGCGGGATGATCGAAGTTGTACTCCGCGCTGTAGCGGGCACCGCTCTCGCTCCGGCGGGTTTGCCGGCCCGGTGCGAGGGCCTTCTGGCCGGCGGGCAGCGACAGCCTCACCCGATAAGTGAATGGAACGCCCGGGTCGGGGTACCAGCCGGCACCGGCCGCCAGAAAGCTGCCCTCAGGCGAGGCAAACAGGCCGGCCGGATTGGGCGAGTTGCCTTGCTGGCCCTGGGGCAGCGCCGGCAAGGTGCCGGAATACTCCATCCTGAGGCGTTGTGGCGCGCCGCTTGCAGCTTGTTGCGCAGACCCCGGGCCAAGGCTCGAGGCCGCCGGTCTCTCGACGGGCACATTCACGCCGTTCAGCGTGACATGGGAAACCTTGAACAGCGGGTCGAGCGCCAAGTCCACCCGACCGGTGGTTGTCAGATCCGCCTTGGCCTCGAATTTCCTGGTGAGCGGGTCGAGGCTTAGCTCCAGGTTCAGGTGCGCTGTCGCCTGCTGGGCTTGCACACCCAGCACCGTCAACGCGGCAACCATGACAAGGAGGGCACGTATCGCCTTCATCCGCTTCCGATGGATTCGAACTGCCTGCCAGTGTGCAACAGATCATTGCCCACCGCCATGACGAGCCGGCGGCCGGGCCGCCGGAGAATGCCCGCGATCGGTCACCGCCGACCCGGGACCGGCCACCAGCGCGAACAACCAGGCCAGCGCGGCGGCCAGGCCCAACGCCACGTGCATCGCCGCTACGCCGCGCACGCCGAAATGCTCCACGAGGAGCCCGAAGGCCAGCGTCAACACCGCATAACCCGCGGCGGCACGCAAGGGCGATGCGCCCTGCCGGCCGCGCCGCGCCGGCGCCCATAACTGCCCGCTCCAGGCCAGTCCCCACGCGGCCCCATGCGTGACGGCCAGGCCCAGCAGGTCCAGCGGCGCAGGGGCCCACGTCACAAAGCCCGCTCCTGCCGCCAGCAGCATGGCGCATACGAGCGACAGGGTGCCCTGCGACCAGCGCGAGACGGACGCCCTAAGCACCAGCGGCGGGCCGAACATCGCCCCCAGATGCAGCAGCACCATGGTCTGCGGCGCTACCGCCTCGGCGCTGCACCAGGCCGCCATCATCGGCAGCATGGCCAGCCCGGCCAGCAGCATCGGCCATTGCCGCAGGTCGTGCCACGCGCCCGAAGGCCAGGCCGGCAGCGAACAATCGAACAGGCCGGCGCGGCACCCCGGCACGCGTGGACCCTCGTCGATCCGGCGCTGCAGCAGCACGAGCAAGGCGGCGGTCGCGACTACGAATATCGCCAGGCGAGTGGCGAGCGCGGGCAAGTCGCCGGGGTCGCCCAACGCCAGGCCAGCGCACAGGGCACCCAGGCTCGCGGCAGCGACCGGCGGCGCCGGCGCCGCGGATTGCGCCAGGCGCAGGCTGCGCACCACACCGGATGCCAGCGCCGTCAACGCCGCCCAGCCGACGAGCGCCAGCAGCACGGCGACCATGCCCCCGCCATGCACCGACGACGACAAACCGACGACGGTGATCGCCGCGCCGGCGACCAGGGCCAGCGCGCGCGTCCACCGGCGCATGCCGCCGCGCGTAGCCACGGCGGCGGCGGCGCCCAGCGCCACCAGCCACAAGGCGACGAGCGCAAAGCCGTAGCTCACGGACGGTGCGAACTGCAGCGCGAAGCTGCCGATGCCGACCCAGCCCGCGACCAGCAGCGCCCAGGCGCAGGCGCGCGCCAGCGTCAGACGCAGCAGCACGGCACCGGCCAGGCGGGTCATGTGGCATCCTCCGGCAGATGGTCCTGGATCGAACGGCCTTGGCGTCGGATGCCATGGCCGCACTGCGCTGGTCGATCCCCGCAAGCGGGGCCCCTCGCCCTTCGCTTCATACGGCATCCTCCGGCAGATGGTCCTGGATCGAACGACCTTGGCGTCGGATGCCATGGCCGCACTGCGCTGGTCGATCCCCGCAAGCGGGGCCCCTCGCCCTTCGCTTCATACGGCCTCTTCCCGTGCGAGCGCCGACGGCCATGTCAGCGTGTGACCGGTGCTCGCGGCAAAGCGCTCCAGATCCTCCAGCGTGTCGATGTCGACGCGAAAGCGCCGGTTGTCGGTGTCGAACCAGAGCACGCGCTCGGGATGGGCCTGCCGCCACTTCCGGCATGCGAGATCGGCAGCACCGGACAGCCATTGCTCGCGCAGCGCTGCGTCGAAGATCACCGGATTGCCCGGTTGGGGATCGCCGCTTGCGGTCGTCACCCGCGGCACCACCATGGCGGCGTCGCCGCGCTTCTTGAACGCGGCTATCAGCGCGGTGATGTCCTGCGCGTTGATCAACGGCTGATCGGCCAGCGCGACGATCACCGCGTCGAGCCTGGGCGACAGTGCCTGCAGCCCGATGCGAACCGACGAGGCCTGGCCGTCGTCGGGCGACGGGTTGTGCGCCAGCGTGATCGGGAACTGGCGCACAGCGGCCTCGATCGCCTGCGCATGATGGCCGAGCACCACGACGACCTCGTCGACGCCGGCCCCTGACAGCGCGATCAGCTGGCGCATGATCAGCGGCACACCACCGAGTTCGAGCAGCGCTTTCGGTCGCCCGCCCAGACGCGAGCCGGCGCCGGCCGCCAGCAGCACGGCACCCACCGTCATCCGGCTGTACAGGCCGTTGGCTTTGAAGATGCATCCCATGTCGGGTCTCCTATCTCAGTACGCGCCGGGCCGCCCCAAGCGTACTGACGCCCCCTTCGGGGGCAGCGAACGCAGTGAGCGTGGGGGTCATCTGAGCGCGTCGATCAGGTTGGGCAGCACGGCCTGGATGCTGGCCAGGTCGGCTCCCGGTGCCAGCAGGTCCAGGTGCGGCATGGCCGCCTGCATGCCCTGGCAGATGGGTGCGTAGCCGGGCCGGTTGCACAGCGGATTGAGCCAGACCACCCGCCGTGCGCGCCGCTGCAGCTGCGCCAGTGCGTCCGACAAGCGGTCGGGCTCGCCGGTGTCGTAGCCGTCGCTCATGATGAGGATGGCGGTGCGCGAGTGCACGATGCGCGGCGCATGCTCGCGATTGAACTGCGCCAGGCTGTCTCCGATGCGCGTGCCGCCGGCCCAACCCTGGGCGATCAGGTGCAGCCGCTCCTGGGCGCGCCACGGGTCGGGATCGTGCAGCGCCTGCGACACTGCTGTGACGCGGGTGTGGAAGATGAAGCTGTACACGTCGGACAGTTCGGCGCTGAGCGCGCGCGCCAGGCGCAGATAGAAGAAGCTGTACAGCGCCATCGACCGGCTCACGTCGATCAGCAGCACCAGGCGCGGACGCACGCGGCGGCGGTCCTTCCATGCCAGATGGAACGGCGTGCCGCCGCTGGCCACGCTGCGCCGTATCGTCGCGGGGAGGTCGAGGCGGCGGCCGTGGCGGGCGCGCGCCTCGCGGCGCAGCCGGATGAGTTTCAACTGCCTGGCAAAGCGCCGCATGAGCGCCTCGATGTCCAGCGCATGCTCCCGCTCGGTCAGGGCGCGGAAGTCAGCCGAGGTCAACAGCTCCTGGCGGCTCGCCGCCGTGCGTGGCCGCAGCTCTTCGCCGTCGTCCACCGCATCGCTATCGCCGGCGGGGCCATTGGGCCACTCGCCGCTCAATGCGCCGTCGTCGGCGTCGCGGTGTTCCGGACGCTGCCACCGGTTGGCCGGCAGGAACCAGGCGTCGAACAGTTCGTCGAAGCGTTGCCACTCGTCGCAGCGGCCGCACAGCAACGCCTGCAGGCTCCAGCGCAGGATGCGGGAATCCAGCACGCCCACGCGTTGCGCGGTTTGCAGCACCTGGACGGCGTCGCCGCCGCCCACGCCAAACCCGTTGGCCCGCAAGAAGCCGGCGAATCCCGTCAGGCGCGAGGCGGCCTGGTCATGAAGTGCCGATGGGTCCAGGCTCAACATGCTGCCGCCAGCCGGGCGACGACTTCACGCGGGAAGGCGACGCGGTCGTCACGCGTCTTGATCAGGGCGCTGAGCGTTTCCATGATGCGCTGCGCACCGTCCTTGTCGATCACCGAAATACCCATCCGAAGCAGGGCGGCGCTCCAGTCCAGCGTCTCGGCGATGCCCGGCTTCTTCTGCAGTTCCATGCGGCGCACGCCCTGCACGAAGGCCACGATCTGGCGCGCCAGCTCGGCCGCCGCTCCAGGCGCCTTCTTGCGCACGATGGCGAGTTCCTTGTCGTAGTCGGGGTAGTCGATGTACTGGTACAGGCAGCGCCGGCGCAAGGCGTCCGACAGCTCGCGCGTGCCGTTGGAAGTGATCACCACCAGCGGCCGGCTGATGGCGTGCACGGTGCCGAGCTCCGGAATCGACAGCTGGAAGTCCGAGAGCAGTTCCAGCAGGTAGGCCTCGAACGCCTCGTCGGCGCGGTCCACCTCGTCGATCAGCAGCACCGGCGGCTGCTCGCAGCTGATCGCCTCGAGCAGCGGGCGCTTGAGCAGATAGCGTTCGGAGAAGATGTCCTGCTCCTTCTGGGCCAAGTCCTTCGAACTTGCGCGCTCGTCGCTCTCGAGCAACTTGATGGCGAGCAGCTGGCGCTGGTAGTTCCATTCGTACATCGCAGCATGGGCGTCCAGGCCCTCGTAGCATTGCAGCCGGATCAGGCGCGTTTGGCGCACCGCGGCCAGCACCTTGGCCACTTCGGTCTTGCCGACGCCGGCGTCGCCCTCGAGCAGCAACGGCCGTTCGAGGTCCTGCATCAATAACAGGGCGGCCACCAGGCCGGGTTCGGCGATATAGCCGGCGCGCGCCAGGTCCTGCTGCCATACAGCCAGCTCCTGCGCGCGCCCGGAAGTCATGTGGCCCCCTTGGCCCTTTGGGCCGTCCCCCCGAGGGGGAGCGAGCGGCCTACTGAACGGCCGCGCGGCGCTCATGTCCCCCTCGCCGCGAACAGCGAGCGCAGCCAATCCTTGATGATCGCCCAGAGCAGGGCCAGGCCGTCGAGCTGCGTCGGCGCAGGCGCCGCCGCCACTGGCGTGGATGCGGATTGCGTGCGCGCTGTCGCATGCGGCGGCCCAGGGGGTGGCCGATTCTGCAAGTCCCGCACCTGGGCGGCGAAGGTGTCGGCGAACTGCTTGAGCACCTGGTCGGCCACCGAACTCATCATGCGTCCGCCAAAGGCGGCCGCCTTGCCGCTCAACGACACCTCGCTGGTGCCCACCAGATTGCAGGAGGACGCATCAATCGCCTCCACACGGGCCGTCAGGTCCATGGACGCGCCGGAGCTTCCGGTGGTGTCGGTGCCCTTGCCGACGAGGCGCAGGGTCTTGCTCGCGTGCTCCAGCGCCAGGACTTCCACCTCGCCGCGAAACGACATGCTGGCCGGGCCGAACTTGACGGCCATCGTGCCCTTGTAGTGCTGGTCGTCGATCCGCTCGGTGATCCTGGCGCCGGGCACGCAGCCGGCCACCCGCTCGATGTCTTGCAGCAGAACCCAGGCCGTGTCCGCCGACGCCGGCATCGCGAAGGTCTTTTCGAGCTGTACTTTCATGTGTCCTTTTCGTCAATCGCAAGCCACATTGCCGCTGCGTTCATCGCTTGTTGATGCCCAGGGCGTTGCACTGCTGCCAGACACGCCAGGCGCTGTGCGGCATGTCCATGTGGGTGACGCCCAGATGCGCAAACGCGTCGATCACGGCGTTGCTCATGCAGGGGATGCCGCCCACGTGGGGCGACTCGGCGACACCCTTGGCCCCGATCGGGTGGTGCGGGCACGGGGTGACCGTGTGGTCGGTTTCCCAATGCGGGGTCTCCATCGCGGTGGGCAGGAAGTAGTCCATCAGGCTGTTGCCCAGGTGATTGCCGTTCTCGTCGAACGGGATCTGCTGCCCAAAAGCCACCGCGAACGCTTCGGTCAGCCCGCCGTGGATCTGGCCTTCGATGATCATCGGATTGATACGCGTGCCGCAGTCGTCCAGCGCGTAGAAGCGGCGTACCTTGGTCTCGCCGGTGAACTTGTCGATGTCCACCACGCACAGGTAGCTGCCGAAGGGATAGGTCAGATTCGGCGGGTCGTAGTACGACACGGCGTTCAGGCCTTGCTCCATGCCGGCTGGCAGATTGCCGGTGTGCGAGACCATGCAGATTTCCTTCATGGTCTTGGACTGGCTGGGGTTGCCCTTGACCTTGAACCGGTCGATCTCCCAATCCAGGTCGCCCTCGGCCACCTCCAGCAGGTGAGCGGCAATCTTCTTGGCCTTGTCCTTGATCTTGCGCGCCGCCATGGCGGTGGCCGCGCCGGACACCGGCGTGGAGCGCGAGCCCCAGGTGCCCGCGCCGTACGGCGACTTGTCGGTGTCGCCCTCTTCGACCACGATGTCGCTGGCTGGCAGGCCCAGCTCGGTGGCGATGATCTGCGCGTAGGTGGTCGCGTGCCCCTGGCCTTGCGTCATGGTGCCCAGGCGCGCGATCACGCCGCCGGTCGGGTGGATGCGGATCTCGCAACTGTCGAACAGGCCGATGCCCAGGATGTCACACACCTTGGTCGGCCCGGCGCCGACGATCTCGGTGAAGGTGCACAGGCCGATGCCCATCAGTGTCGGGCTATTCGGATCGGCGCGCTTCTTGGCCTGCTCGGCACGCAGGCCCTTGTAGTCCACCGCCTCGAGCACTTTGTCCAGCGCCGTATGGTAGGCGCCGCTGTCCAGCGTCCAGCCCAGCGAGGTGGTGTATGGAAACTGTTCGGACTTGACGAAATTGCGGCGGCGGATTTCGGCCTTGTCGATACCGAGCTTCAGCGCCAGCACGTCCATCATGCGCTCGATCAGGTACACGGCTTCGGTCACACGCAGCGAGCAGCGGTAGGCTACGCCGCCCGGCGCCTTGTTGGTGAATACCGCGTCGACCCGGCAATAGGCGTTGGGAATGTCGTACGACCCGGTGCAGATCGAGAACAGGCCCGCCGGCAGCTTGCTTGCCGACACATGCGAGTTGAACGCGCCGTGGTCGGCCAGAGCGGTGAAGCGCAGGCCTTTGATGCGACCATTCTTGTCGGCCGCCAGTTCGCCCACGCCATGGTAGTCGCGTGCAAAACCGGTGGTGGAGATGTTGTCGATGCGCGACTCGATCCATTTGACCGGGACGCCCGTCACGATCGACGCGACGATCGCGACCACATAGCCCGGATAGATCGGCACCTTGTTGCCGAAGCCGCCGCCGATGTCGCCCCCGACCACGCGGATCTTGCTTTCCGCCACGCCCGAGAGCATGGCCAGCACGGTGCGCACCAGGTGCGGGGCCTGGGTCGTCATGTAGACGGTCAGGTAGCCGGTGGCCTTGTTGAACGACGCGACGCAGCCACAGGTCTCCAGCGGGCAGGGATGCACGCGCGGATTCAGGATCTCCTCACGCACCGTGACCTCGGCATTCTTGAAGGCCGCGTCGGCCGCCGCCTTGTCACCCGCCTCCCAGGTGAAGATGTGGTTGGGGTGGGTGCGCGGGCCGTGGCCGACTTCCTTCTTGTCGGCGATATCCTCGCGGATGATCGGGGCGTCGGGCGCCATGGCCTTCTTGGGGTCCACGATGGCCGGCAGCTCCTCGTAATCCACTTCCACCAGGGCGGCGCCGTCCGCGGCGGCGTAGCGGTCGGTGGCCAGCACCATGGCCACTTCCTGCATCTGGAAGCAGACCTTCTTGTCAGCCAGCACGGCCTGGACATCGCCGCCGATGGTGGGCATCCAGTGCAGATTGACCGGCTTCAGATCGTCGGCCGTGAGCACCGCGACAACGCCCGGGCAGGCCAGCGCCTTGCTCTTGTCGATAGCCTTGATGCGGGCGTGGGCATAGGGGCTGCGCACGATGGCGCCGAACAACATGCCCGGCAGCTTGATGTCGTCGACGTAGCTGCCCTGGCCGCGGATGAACTTCGCATCCTCCTTGCGCAGCAGGGACGTGCCCATGCCTTGCAGGGCGTCTTCGCGTTTCTGGAGTTCGGACATGTCACCCATAGCGGAGTCTCCTGGTGTTCTGTGGGGGGGTTCAGGCGGCCGCGGTCTGCGCGGCTGCCAGCTTCCTGGCCGCGGACTGCACCGCCTTGACGATGTTCTGGTAGCCGGTGCAGCGGCACAGATTGCCGGCGATGCCGTAGCGGATCTCCTGCTCGCTCGGGTTCGGGTTCTCCTTGAGCAGGCGGTAGGCACGCGTCAGCATGCCGGGCGTGCAGTAGCCGCATTGCAGGCCGTGCTCCTCGTGGAACGCCTGTTGCAGCGCGTGCAGCACACCGCCCTGCTCGAGGCCTTCGACGGTGAGCATTTCGGCGCCGTCGCACTGCACGGACAGGACGGTGCAGGACTTGACCGACATCCCGTCCACGTCGACCGTGCACGCGCCGCAGTGCGAAGTTTCGCAGCCGATGTGCGGCCCGGTGTGGGCCAGCCGCTCGCGCAGCGTGTGGATCAGCAGTTCGCGTGACTCGACTGCCACCTCGACGTCCTTGCCGTTGAGCTTGAATGACACCTTGTGCGTGTTCGCCATGTTCCGACTCCTGGGTTGCTGTGATCTACGCCTTGGTCGCACGCGCGTGGGCCGCCTGCAGCGCACGCCGCGTCATCTCGCCGCACATGGCCACCTTGTAGGCCACATCGCCGCGCTGGTCGGGCGTCGGGTCGCAGATGCTCATGGCCAGGCGGGCCGCTTCGTTGAGGCTGGCGTCGTTGATCGGCTTGCCGGCGAGGTAATCCTCGGCCGCGCTGGCCTTGAGCGCGGTCGCGCCGGCGTTGGTGAGGGCAATGCGGACCTGGGCGACATTGGCGCCCTTCATCTCCAGCAGGACCGCGGTGGCCGCGGTGGCAAAGTCGCCGGTCTTGCGCTTGAGCTTCTGGTAGGACCAGCCGCTGCCCACGGCGGGAATCGGCAGGCGGATCTCGGTCAGGATCTCGCCGGGCTCCAGCAGCGTCGAATACAGGCCGAGGAAGAAGCTGTCGGCCTTGACCACGCGTTCGCCCCCGGGACCTTTCAGGACGAACGATGCATCCAGCGCCAGCATCAAGGCCGGCTGGTCGTTGCCCGGGTCGCCGTGCGAGATGTCGCCTCCGATGGTGCCCTTGTAGCGCACCTGGGGATCGGCAATCCACCCCGCGCCCTCGACCAGGAGCGGCACCTTGGCAGCCAGCAGCGCCGAGTGGAGCAGGTCGTGCTCGGTCGTCATCGCCCCGATGCGGATTTCGTTGCCGACCTGCGAGATGCCGCGCAGGTCCGCAATCTTGCCCAGGTCGACCAGGTGACTCGGCTGCGCGAACCGCAGCTTCATCATCGGCAGCAGGCTGTGGCCACCCGCCAGCAGTTTGGCGTCGGGGCCGAGATCGGCGAGCAGCTTGATCGCATCGGCGACCGAGCGCGGGACGTGATAGTCGAATCCGGCTGCAATCATGATCTTTGTCTCCTCGTGAACCGGTGATGGACCCGGATAGGCCCAGTCCTGTCGTGGGGGGCGACGATAGCGATAGTGCAGCGCAGCATGTCCGGGAGATGCACGAATGGTGGCGTCTCGAACATGAATAGCGCCATATGGCGCACGAGCGGCTTGCCGGTGGCCTCAGCGCTCGCCGACGGGTTCCGCGATACCCAGGCGCTCGAGCAGCCGCGGCACGCTGGCGCGCGCGACCGGCAGGCCGCGATCGTCGCCGCCGCTCAGCTTGAGCATGACCTTGCCGTCGTCGCGCACGATCTGCTCGGCGAAATCGAGGTTGGCCACGTAGCTGCGATGGATGCGCAAGAACGAGCCGGTGTCCAGGCGGCCCTCCAGGTCGCTGATGGTCAGGTTGCAGAAACTCGACCCCTGCGCCGTGTGGACCCAGGTGTAGTGACCTTCCGCCCGGACGTAACGCACCGCGGTCGCATCGACCAGCACGATGCGATTGCCCGACACAGTGGGAATCTTCAGCAGCTGACGCTTGGTGTCGGCGCGCGGCACGCCAGGCTCGTCACGGCTCACGGCTTCGGTGATGTCGTAGAACACTAGGGTATACCCGAAGGTGTCGCCGAGCAGGTCCGACATCTTGCTGACCTTGATCAGCAGCACGCGCTCGGGAATATTGATGATCATCGTCATCAGCGGCGGATTGCTGACGGGGCACTCGGCCTGGTCGAGCAGGAACTTCACCTTCGACTGGGAGCGCTCCGGATGGAACGAGAGCACGATCTTCTCGAAGGGCTGCATGTGTTCGACCGGCAGCGCGCGCCGCGCGAAGCTGTTCATGGCTACGACCTTGAGGTCACGGTCGAGTTGAACCAGGCCGACGTCGCTGCGTTCGAGAAGGTAAAGCGGGCTGCCTGCCGCTGCGCGTGCATCCACGATGGAACCCACCACAGGTGGCGAAGCGTGCTATTACAGCACCAACGCGCCGGCGGCGCACGGGCCCACTTGCCCGCGTCCTGCGCCCGTCGAGTTCTTCAACACAATTGACTCAAAGCAGACACTCCTTGCGTGGGTGCCGAGGAAAC
The DNA here is from genome assembly GCA_002427815.1 of Ramlibacter tataouinensis. Classification (GTDB taxonomy): domain Bacteria; phylum Pseudomonadota; class Gammaproteobacteria; order Burkholderiales; family Burkholderiaceae_C; genus Ramlibacter; species Ramlibacter tataouinensis_A. The sequence goes on along the minus strand of DIZF01000066.1, from coordinate 56,307 downwards.
CCTAACTTCCAAGTGAGGTGAGCGTCGGCTTCCTCAACGTTCCACGCGCACGCAACGTCAAGGGCTGCGGCCCGCGATCACGAAGCGTTGCCGTAGTCCTCAGCCTGTGGCGGGGACCAATTGATCCTTAAAGGCCGGTCTTGAAGCTCTTGTTCCAAAAGTCCAGACACGCATTCTTGGTCTCGTACAGCACTTTCAGGTCGTACTTGTGGATGCGCTTGATCTCTTCGTCGGTAAAGCCCACCCGCGCCTGCAAGTCGGGCGGCAGGCCCGCGTTGCGCACTGTCGGGGCATAGCCCATCGCCCGGGCGAACTGCAACTGGCCCTCGGGGTCGAGCAAGGCGTTGGCGTACTGCCAGGCGGCCTTCGGGTTGCGGCTGTTCTTGGGCACGGCTCCCTCGAATGTCACCGGGATCGCGCCTTCCTTGGGAATCACGTAGTCAACCGGCAGGCCCGCGTCGCGCCATTGCAGCGCGCGCGCTTTCCACATGCACGCCATCCAGATCTCGCCCGACTTGAACGCGGCCGCCACGGCCTCGTTGGACGGAAACACCTTGGGCTCGTTCTTCTTCAACTCGGTCAGAAACTTCATGCCCGGATCGAAGCTGTTGGCGCCACCGCCCGCGGCGAGGCCGACGAACAAGGTATTGAAATTGAAAAGGATGTCGGAGAAACCCACCCGGCCCTTGTAGGCAGGATCCATCGCGATCGTGAACGACTCGGGCCTGGTCTTGAACTTTTCCTTGTTGTAGACGATCACCATGGCGCTGAAGATGTGCGGAATCGAATACGCCGTGCGGAACTGATCGTAGACGTTGGCCAGGTTGGGAACCAGTTTCGCATCCGGAGGAGCCAGCGCTTCACCACGATAGGCCTCGTACATGTCCAGGTCGCCCAGCAGCGCCACGTCCATCGAGCCCCGGCGCGATGCGTGTTCAGCCTTCAGCTTGGTCACGCGCGCGACGGCGCTGCCCGTGTCGTACACCACGTTGACGCCGGCCTTGGTCATGGACGGCGCAATGAACTGCTGCAGCAGGTTCTGGTAGTCCCCGCCCCAGGTGCCCACCACCACATCGTTATCGGCCGCCCGGGCCGACAACGGCAGCAGCGGCAAAGCCGGCGCCAGCGCCAGGCTCGATGCCATCTTCAACAGGTTGCGGCGCTTCAGGTCTTTCGTGTACATGGATTTGCTCCTGGTTTTCAGTGGAAGGGTTCGCTGCTCATTACAACCGCATTTTCGATGCAATGAACCTGGGAATAGTCCCAGACCTGTCACGGCCATGACTGGCTGGCTGCGCCATCAGGCGAATGGGTGCGCCACCGGCCATGGCGTTGATTTCATCGGCATCGATATCGCGCGTGATCACCACGAACACATCCTTGCCCGCTGCGTAGGAGCGCAGGCGCTGCGGTGCGCCGAACGTGGTGCCCACGCTCTGGATCAGGATCGGATCGTCGCAATCCGTCACATGCGCGATGGCTTTGAACCGCAACAGCCGGTCGCCGCACAGGCCTGCCAGATCGTCCAGCCACAGCGCCAGGTCGGGCCACGCCAGATCCGGCCGGGCCTCGCCTTTCATGACATGAATGCGCGGATGCCGCAATGCCCCGGCCGTCGGGGCCCACAGAGCCTGCATGGCCGGCTCGGTCGGATCGGCCAGCGCCGGCATGGGGGCGAACGCGTGCGCCACCGCGGCGGCCCGCTCGGGCTCGACCACCACCTGCGCCAGCGGATTGATCCCGGCGACGGCTTGGCGGTGTTGGTGGATCGAATCGGGCGAAACCCGGTCCAGCTTCGTGAACACGATGCGTTGCGCCGCCGTCAGTTGCGCCGCGGCCTCATCGAACTGGGTCAGCCGAAAAGCGCCGGCTTCGCAGTCAAAAGTGGTAACGACACTCACCCGCAAATCGCGGGCGGCCAGCTCGGGATCGGCCAGGGAGGCAATGATGGGGCCGGGGCGGGACAGACCGCTGGTTTCCAGAATGATCCGTTGGAGCGGCGCACTCCGGCGCGGGCGCGGCGCATCGAGCAGCGCGCCCACGGTATGCACCAATCCGCTGCGCAGCGAACAGCACACGCAGCCGTTGGCCAGCAGCAGCATCGGCACGTTGCTGTCGGCCACGATCGCACCGTCCACGCCGATTTCACCCACTTCATTGATGATGACGCCGGTTTCGCCGGCGACGTCCTGGCGCAGGAAGTCGACCAGCAGCGTGGTCTTGCCGCTGCCGAGAAAGCCGGACAACAGGATCAGGTCAACGGGCATGAGGCGGTGCGTCCGGGTCGCCTTCCCAACTGCCCTTGACCATCTCCCGCACGTCGGCCAGCAGCTGTCCGACGTCATACACCACACCGCTCTTGATGGTCCACTTCAGCGAACGCTGCCACTCGACCTTGCCGGTGGTGTCGTTCAAGCGCATCGCGCCCGTGCCGAACAGCAGTTTGAAATCCTCCAGCGGATTCTGGTCGTGCACCAGCAGGTCGGCTCGCTTGCCCACGTCGACCGAGCCGGCATCGTCTTCCACGCCCAGCAGCGCCGCCCCCTGCGAAGTGGCCGCGCGCAAGACCTCCAGTGGGTGAAAGCCCGCTTCCTGCAGCAGTTCCAGTTCGCGCACGAAGCCGAATCCGAAGATCTGGAAGATGAAGCCCGAGTCGCTGCCCGCGCACACGCGGCCACCGAGATTCTTGTATTCGTTGACGAATTGCATCCACAGGCGGTAGTTCTGCTTCCATTCGATTTCGTTGGTCGTGCTCCAGCGGTACCAGTAGGCGCCATGTCCGCCGCGCTGCGGCTGGAAGTACTTCCAGATCGCGTTCCACGTGTACTCGTCATGCCAGTCGGCGCGACGCGCGCGCATCAGGTCGCGATTCGCGTCGTAGATGTTGAAGGTCGGCACGAACGTGTGGCCCAGCTCCAGGAATCGGTCCATCACCTCGCGCCATTTCGCGCTGCCCGGCTGCGCCGCCTGCATGAAGGTCTGGCCGGCCACGGCAAAGCGGAAGTATTCGTCGCCGTAGTTGTAATCGGCCGGAAAGCTCTGCACGACGCGGTTGTCGAACAGTGCTTCGGGCAGCCCATAGTAGTGCTCGGAACTGGTCAGCCCCCAGGTCGCGGACTTCAGCGCGTTGACCCGGGACACCGCCATCTGCGCGTGATGGCACCCCGAGCGCAAGCCCTGCTGGCGCGCCTCGTCAAGCGCTGCCTGCATGATGGCGGGCGGCGCCCCGAAGAACTTGATGCCGTCGGCGCCGCGCACCTTGATCTTGCGCACCCACTCGCGCGCCTGCTCGGGCGTGTGAATGGTCTTGACGCGATCGTTGACGGCGGGAAAGTAGGCGTACGCCAGGATATGGGGAGCGGCGATCTCGTTGCGTGCCGCGGCGTCCTTCTGCTGCAGGTTCCAGCTCAGCCCGTTGATCGAGCCCATCTCGCGCACGGTCGTCACGCCGTGGGCCAGCCAGAGCTTGTAGATGTAGTCGGCGGGCGGGACGATGCCGCACATCGAGTGGTAGGGCGTTCCGATGTGGGCGTGCGAATCGATGAAGCCCGGCGTGACGAACTTGCCGTGGCAATCGATTTCATGGTCGCCCGCGGCCGGGCGGCGGTCCGGGTTGATCGGCTTGTGCGGCGTTCCGACACCCACCATCGCCGTCACGCGATCGTTTTGCACCACGATGTCGACCGGGCCCCAGGGCGGCGCGCCGGTGCCGTCGATGACCGTGGCGCCCCGCAGGACCAAACGCTTGAACGGGCCCGCTCCGCGATCGCGGCTGGTGGCGGCAGTGGCCGGATGCCAGCCCTTGGCCGCGTTCAGTTCGCGCGACTCCTCGCCGACCTCGGCATGCGCAAAAGGATTGTCTGTGGACATGCTCATTTGACTTGCATCCTGTCGATTTCGTTGTGATGGATGCGCCCGCCTTTCATGACCAGCGGAATATGCTCGCCCTGGCCCAGCAGGCATCCGATGTCCTGGTAGGGGTCGCCGTCCACCACCAGCACATCCGCGTGCGCCCCTGCCACCAGCTGCCCCAATTGCCCCGTCTGGTTGAGGACTTCGGCGCCGATCAGCGTGGCGCTCTGGATGATTTCGAAAGGCGACAGCACTTCGGCGCGGATGCGGAACTCGTCGCTTTGCAGGCGCTGTGACGGTCCAAGCAGGTCGGAACCGAAGCCCATCTTGACACCGGCACGCTTGAATATCTCCAGCGACTTCAGTCCTGCAGTACGTACCGACGCGATCTTTTCCACGCTTTCGGGCGGCAGTCCATACTTGGCGCCCTCGTTGGCTAGCGCCTCGTAGGTCACCAGAGTCGGCACCGCATACGCCCCCAACTCAGCCATGATGCCCGCCACACGGTCGTCGATCAGGTTGCCGTGTTCAATGGTGCGCACGCCCATGCGCACCGCGCGCTCGATGGCCTCGGCCGTGTAACAGTGGGCCATGACATAAGTCTGGCGACCGGCCGCCTCGGCCACGATCGCGCGGATTTCGTCCTCGGAATAGCCGAAAGCCCCGATCGGGTCAGTGGGTGAAGCCACCCCACCCGAACCCATGATCTTGATCTGGTCGGCACCCATCTGCAGTTCCTGTCGCACCGCCTTGCGCACGTCGTCGACGCCGTCTACCACGCGGCCTATATCGCCGGCGCGAAAGCAACAGCCGCAGAAACTCATGGGCCTCAGGTAATCCGAGCGCGGGCGCGGATCGCCATGACCGCCCGTCTGGCTGAGTGCGTGGCCGGAAATGAACAGGCGCGGTCCCACCACGCTGCCATCTTCCACCGCACACTTCAGGCCCCAGCCAGCGCCGCCGGCGTCGCGCAGGGTCGTAAAACCGCGCCGCAGCATGCCGGCCATGATGGGCACCGAGCGCACCGTCACCAGCGCATCCGGAAGCAGTCCCTGCGTGCTCAGGTTCAACTGCGTCGCCAGCACGTGACCGTGCAGGTCGATCAGCCCGGGCATGATGGTCTTGCCGGCCAGGTCGATGGTCTGGGCGGCGGCGGACTGCAACGGACGATCGGAGACTTCCTTGATGCGGCCGTTTTCAACCAGCACGTGGTAGCCCTCGCGCAGTTCGCGCTGACTGGGGTCGAGCAACGCGCCATTCTTGAACAGCACAGCATTCATGGGAAAGTCCTCTTGGAAGGTACGGATGACAGGATGAGGTGGATCACGACGCCATCGTTCTGACGTAGCGGCGGTTGATCAACCAGTTCGAAAGCAGGGCCATGATCAGCGTGGCGGCAACCAGGATCAGCGCGATCGCCGAACCAAAGGGCCAGTTCGAGCCTTTGGTGATCTGGTCGTACAGGGCCGGCGCCATCATGGTCAGTCCGGTGCCACCCAGCAGCACAGGGGTGGCATAGGCATTCATGCAAAGAATGAAAACCAGCACCGTCCCGGCCGCCACCCCGGGGGCGGCGATCGGCAGAACGACGCGGCGAAACGTGGTGAAGAAGCCGGCGCCCAGGTTCTGCGCAGCCTCTTCGACCGCGAAGTCGATGCCTTCGAGCACGCTTTGCAGGCTCAGCACGAAGTACGGCAAGACCACGGCGGTCGTTCCCACCACCACGGCACCGGGCGTATACAGCAGCCTGACGGGCTCGTGGAACAGACCCAGGCCGACCAGGATGGCATTGACCACGCCGGCATTGCCGAGGATCACCATCCAGCCGGCCGCGCGCACCACGTTACCCACCAGCAACGGAAACACCAGCAGGATGATGAAGAGGCTTTTGTACCGGCTTTGCGTCTTGGCCAGGAAATACGCCACGGGAAAGCCGAGCACAAGGGCCAGCACGGTACACAGCGCGGCGACCCACACGGTGGTGAAGAACACCTTCCGATAGTACGGATCGGAAAAGAACTTGACGTAGTTCTCCAGGCTGAAGCCGGCCTTCATCACCGCCGCCGGATCGAAATGATTGAAGCTGTAGCGAAACAGCAGGAAGATCGGCACCACGATCACGATCAATACGACGATCGAAGCCGGAAACGCCATGCTGACCCCCAACAGCTTGCCCCGGCGATCTGGAGTGGAAGTCGCGTTCATCGGTGCTCTTGCTGCCTACTCGCTGAACATCACGCAGTCGCCCGCGCGAAAGCACGCATAGACGTGGCTGCCCACTGCCAGCGGCGTGGCATCGACTGCGGCGCTGTTGGGCACCTGGCAGCTCAGCAAGTCGCCAGTCTCAAGCCGCACCCGCGCATCGATCTGAAATCCCAGGTAGACCGCCGATTCCACCACGCCGGCCAGGGCATTGCTGCCCGTCGGCTGCGCACGCAGCACGACCCGCTCCGGGCGCACGCCCACTCGCCTGGCTGTGGAAGACGCACCGTCCACGGCGAGGGCAAATCCCTTGTCGGTGACAAAACGATTCGCAGACTCCACCCGACCCGGGAAGAAATTCATCTTTCCCAGGAAGTCGGCCACGAACAGATTGGCAGGTCGTTCGTACAGCGATTCGGGCGTGCCCACCTGCTGCACCTTGCCGTCATGCATGATGGCCATGCGGTCGGAAATAGCCAGCGCCTCTTCCTGATCGTGCGTGACGAAAATCGTGGTCAACCCCAGCCGGCGCTGCAAGATGCGGATTTCCTCGCGTACTTCCAGACGCAGCTTGGCATCCAGGTTGGACAACGGCTCGTCCAGCAGAAACACCTCCGGCTCGATCGCCAGCGCACGGGCAACGGCGATGCGCTGCTGCTGCCCACCGGACAACTGGCGCGGATAGCGATCGCGCAGCTGCGTCATGCGCACCATGTCCAGCGCCGTGCGGATGCGAACCTCGCGTTCGGCCGCGGGCACCTTGTGCATCTCCATGCCAAAGGCGACGTTTTCAGCCACGGTCATATGCGGGAAGAGCGCATAGCGCTGGAACACCATGCCGGTGTTGCGCTTATGCACCGGCACCCGGGTCACATCCTTGCCGCCGATGAAGATGGTGCCGGCGGTCGGGTCGATAAAGCCCGCGATCATGCGCAGTGTGGTGGTCTTGCCGCAACCGCTGGGGCCCAGTAAAGTGACCAGCTCGCCGTCGGCGATGTCGAGCGAGAAATCCGACACCGCAACCGACGAGCCGAACTGTTTCCTGATTCGTTCAAGCGAGACTTTGGCCATCTTTCCTACACCACCTGGCTGAGTTTCACGAAGCGGTCGGTCGCCAGCATGATGATGCCCAGCAACAGGATCTGGACCGACGCCACCGCGGCGATGGTCGGGTCCAGGTTGAATTCAAGGTATTGCATGATCGCGATCGGCAGGGTCGTGCGGCCTGGGCCGACCAGCGACAGGGACAATTCCAGGTTCTCGAACGAGACGATGAAGCTGAAGAGCGCCGCCGCCACGATGGCCGGGCGCAGCATGGGCAGGGTCACGCGCAGGAAGGCGACCCGTCCGTTGGCACCCAGGTTGCGCGCCGCCTCTTCGATCGATGGGTCCAGGCCCACCATGCTGGCCGACACCAGGCGCACGGTCCAGGGGATGGTCAGGCACACGTGGGCGATGACCAGTCCCCCATAACTGCCGACGATATCCATGTCGAAATAGTTTTCGGCAGCCAGATAGAACAGGTAGATGGCGACGCCGGCGACGATGCCCGGCACCAGCAGGGGCGACAGCAGCAGCGTGTTGACCGTGCGTTCGCCGCGGAAGCGATGGCGGACGATGCCGAGCGTGGCCAGGACGCCGAGCGCCACGCCGCACGCGGAAGCCAGCAGGGCCACCTGAAGACTGATGACGAAACCATTGGCGAACGCGGGGTTCGACCAGGCATTCATATACCAGGACAGCGTGTAGCCGGCTGGCGGGAAGAAAAGGATCGCGTCTTTGAAGAAGCTGAGCCAGACCACGAAGATAAGTGGGCACAGCATGAAGAAATACATCAGGGCCACAAAGGCGCGATGCAAGACGCGTCCCCATCGAACTCTCGCGCGACGAGGTGACGGGTCGCCGGGACTCGGATGGGCATGCCGGCCCCGGGGGGGAGCGGACGCAATGTCGGCCTGCGTTTCCGTTACGGTATTAGCCAAAGCACCCCTACCAATGACGCCCGCCATTCTATGCTTAATGAATCGCGCCAACGACACCGGCACATTCAGGTGCCGACCCGCAAGACCGCCGTCATCTTGCGCAACATCGCCACGACACTGTGCGCGACGATACGCCCCGTCCTTGGATTTTCTGACGGGATGTTTTCGATCGTCATCGTGAATTTGGCTGAGTCCGAATCGACCTTGATCGTGTGCGTATTGCGCAGAACGGTCGGATCCGCCCAGATTTCCATCCGGGTCTTCTCGGGGCCGATTCCAGCGAGTGCCAAAGCGGCCGCGACATTCACGTTGGTCGGGAAACCCTTGGCCGCATCTCTTGCGTTTCCGGCAAACACCTTCAATGGTTCGGTCAAGCCCTCGAGCGAAATATTGTTGTCAACCAGATGCGGTGCCCCGCGCAGTCCCGGCGGCGGTTTGCGCGTCACCATGGTGACGGAATGAATCTGGCCTTCAGCCGCAGCAATCATTGCGTCCAGCCCGATCAGCGCGCCGGTCGGCACCAGTACGGCACCGACCGACACCTTGGCAAGCGCGGCCAACTCCGGATGAAACAGCAAAGCGCCAGCCGATAACACGATGGCCTTTTTTCCAGCCCGCAAAAACGGCCCGATGATTTCCGGCAGCAAGTTGGCCGGCGCGCACTCGACCACGATATCGGCCTCGGCCTCCAGTTCGTGAATCGTCAGCACCTTCACCGGGCGAGCGAAGGTGCTGACAAACTCCCGCGCCTTGTGCCGGTTCCTGGCAGACACTGCAGTCAGAACCACACCCGGAACGACCCCAGCCGCCAGCCGGCTTGAGAGCGATTTGCCAATGGCGCCGAGACCGGCGATTGCGACCCGAACAGGTTTTTGATCCATCATGGTTCTTGAAGACAAATTGCGCAGGAGACGGGCATGCTCGAAAGCGACCGTCCGCGTCAGCGAAGTCCCTTCCGCTCCCGAGCCTTCCTGCCAGCCAGGCAGCGCACAGCCGCTTGCAGCGTCATCCCGGCAGTAATGCCGGCCTCCTGCGCTCGAACGTTGGCGGCCGACACCAGGCCCGTCGCCCAGCTGGAACGAGCGTCACCGATGCGCGCGCTCATGTGTGAAACCGTCACAGCAGGGATGCCCATGGCGTCCAGCACCGGCAAACGGCTGTAGCCCGCACCATCCGCGCCACCGCCCGCGTCGTTGAAAGCCGCCGCCACGCAGGGTTGGCGGATCGCACTCGCCGGCTCGCCACCCAGGAGACCTCCGTGAGAGCCAGTCACGACAATGCAATCCCTGTCCTGCGTCCCGATCAGCGACGCTGAATCGATGCCGATCACCTTCACGCCGGCGCCTACCCCATCTGACAGCACCACCCGGCTTTCGGTGATGGGCGGCAAGGTGCCGGATGGCATGGAAGCGGCGCGCAGCAACGCCAGGCAGGCGGCGACGTCCGCGCCCGCCGCGCAGCCCAAGGCTGCCGCGGTTGCGTTGACGTGGCTGACGCGGCCTCGTTGCAGCATGTCGTGCCCCTCGCCAATGCGTGCGCTGCGATAGTCGACGGTGGCCGCCGCCATGCCAATCGTGTCCAGCTGCGCCAGGCAGGCGATCCCGGCGCCATCCAGCCCAACGCCTGCATCGTTGAGCACTACGCCGCGCAATCCGGCGGACGCGGCCACCCATCCGCAATACAGCCCGCCATGCGAACCGGCAACGACCAGCGCGCCCCGATGCGCAGGGCCCAGCTTGGTGATGCTGTCGAGAACTGCGACCGGCGCAATCTCGGCCTGTGACCTGGCTGTCGCCATCACGGCCTTGAAGCAGCGTCGATACGGCCACGCAGCAACTGCGCGCCCAGGTCCAGGAAATCATTGGCATGGGCATAGAGAAAAGAGACGCCCTTGCCGATCCATGCGTCGATATCGCCTGGCTTGACCAGCATTCCGACAGGCACAGATGCGCTGCGCAGCGCGCCAATGCATTCGTCGATCACCTCAGCCACCGCCGGATGCCGGTAATCGCCGAAATGTCCCATGCTCTTGGACAGATCGACGGGGCCGATGAAGACACAATCAATGCCCTCGATCTGCGCCAGCTTCCTGACATCCCTGGCCAGGTTGATGTGTTCCAGCTGCACCACCAGCAACTTGTCCTGCGGCCCGCCTGGCAGGCAATAGCGAAAGGAATCCACTACGCGATGAACGTCGGCAATGGATTCCGCGCGGGGCACCACAAGCCCGTCAACACCGCGAAACAGCAGCCGCTCGATCGCCCACGGTTCAGCATTGAACGTGCGAACCAGACTGCAGACACCTGCGACGCGGGCAGCGCGCGCCATGTTCTCCACAGTCTCGAAATCGGGGCTGCCCTGTTCCGTATCGAACATCACGGCCTCCAGCGGGAGGCGGCCGAGATGCTCCACCAGACTGGGCGACGGGTGATCGACGTTGATGACCAGCGACGGGGCACCCTGACGCAGCCGACCCCTCAAGGAGTGGACGAGCCTGGCTGATGAGGCATTCATGGGATCACCTTCGGGTTGTTCAAGGTAGCAGATTTTTCGGCCACGATGGCACACTCTTCCCTGACCAGATCGACGATTTCGAGCAGGCGCTGGCCCTGGATGCGCGACCGGACCGCCGCTACGCTGATGGCCCCCAGCGGCAACCCGTCCGCGCGCCGGATGGCCACGCCAACGGCGCTCATGCCGGGAATGACACGTTCGGGGTTGTATGCGTAGCCCAGCCTTCTCGCCACGTTGGCCCACTTGATCAGGGCCGCACCCGTGAAAGAGGGATAGCGCTGCTCGCGCGCAGCGCCATCGCTGGCGATCGCCAAACGTTCGTCCTCAGGAAGCGCCGCGAACAGCGCCAGACTGCCTGCGCCCACCCCGAGCGGACGGCGATCACCGACAGAAAGTGTCAGCGTCTTGATTGGGTAGTCCCCGACCACGCGGTCCAGGCAAACGGCTTCGTCACCATCCCTGGCTGACAGGAACACGGTGTCCTGCGTGCGCTCGGCCAAGCGCCTCATGCTCGGCCTTGCGAGATCGACCAGCGAGTAGTGGCGCGCGGCCGCCTGTCCCAGCCGATAGAGCTCGCTGCCGGGAATGTAAAGGCGCGACCCCTCCGTCAGGCGCAGCATGCGATGCTCGACGAGCGCGGAGAGGATGCGATGGGCCGTGGACGTACTCAGGCCAAGCGCCTGAGCGGCATCCTTCAAGCGCAGGCCAACGTCGCTTGCGGACACGACGGACAACAATGCAATCGCACGCTCCAGCGACAACATGTTGCCGGCAGGGCCCTCGGCCGGACTGCCTTTTGGGGTGGCGGACGACTTACCCGGGACCGCGCGCTCCGCGCTGGTCCTGGACTTTGACGAACCCGTCTTGTTCATCCGCAATTTTCCCGGGGGCTCGTGTGTTTTCAAACTGGTGTCTGTAGTCATGGGCGAGTGGATAACCTGTATGCGGACATGCTGCAGGCCGCCCGTGGACCCGGCTTATGAATTTTCAAAGAGTCGGGCAAGATCCGGTGTTCGCCGGTGCCAGTCCGTGGCAACCTGGAATGCACAGCCAGCGCGGACAAGCGTCGCTTCGTCAAAACGCTTGCCCATCAACTGAATACCGATCGGCAAGCCCTCGGAAGACAGCCCAGCCGGTAGTGTCAGTGCACTGCTGCCCAGGTAGTTACCGGCCCGGGTGAATGTCGAAAGAGGCGTGGCGCTCTCGTCGACCTGGACCAGTGAACACGCCACCATCGGCAAGGTTGGCGTAAGAAGAGCGTCTGCGTCGCTCATCCACACATGCCATTGCTCGCAGGATGCCTGCCGGTGCGACAGAGCGTGAATGTAATCCCCGACTGTGATCGAAGCGCCCGACATGACCCGGGCCCGCACTGCGTCACCCACGGGCGCCTTGCCATCGCTCGCGATTGCGCCCAGCTGGCTCCACGCTTCGGCGCTGATCACCTGGCCATTGCGGCGCATGAGGTCTGCAAAGTCAAAGGGAAACGGACGCTCCAACACCGTGGCGCCGAGGCTCCGCATCACCTCCAACGCACGGACATAGGCGGTCAGCACGTCCGCCTCCACCCCGCCGGGAAACTGTTCCCGCGGCAGCGACACGATGCGCAGTCCCGCAAGGCTTGAACCGCCTTCCAGCGCGGCCCGATAGTCGGCCACCGGCGCGCGCAGCGTGGCCAGGTCCCGGACGTCAGGACCTGCCATTGCCTGCGTCAGCATGGTCGCGTCCGCCACGGTCTGCGTCATGGGCCCGATCGAATCCAGTGTTGTGGAGAGCGGTGCGACGCCGTGCAGACTGATCAATCCAGCCGTCGTCTTCAGGCCCGTGATACCCATCAGCGCCGAGGGAATGCGCACAGAACCGCCGGTGTCCGAACCGATGGCGGCCGGCGCAAGGCCCGAGGCAACCGCGACACCCGAACCGCTGGAGGAACCGCCTGGAACTCGATGAACATTCAAGTCCCAGGGATTGCGAGGCGTGCCCAGCAGGGGATTGGTGCCCCAGCCTCCGAAAGCGAACTCGACCATGTGGGTCTTGCCCAGGACAACCATGCCCGCCATCCTCAATCTCTGAACCACGGTCGCTGTCACGGCGCTACGGCGATCTTTCCAGGCCAGGGAACCGCATCCCGTGCGCTGCCCCTGCACCTCGCACAGGTCCTTGATCGCGATCGGCAGGCCATCGAGCTCGCCCAGGGAGTGCCCCGCGGCACGTCGCAGGTCCGACGCGCGTGCCTGCATTTGCACCGACTCCTCGTCGACGCTCACATAGGCGTGCAGCGCGGCATCGGCAATCCTGATGCGGTCAAGATACAAAGTGGCTAGCTCAAGGGCCGAGCATTCACCCTGGGCCAGGGCCTGCGACAGTTCCGCGAGGCTGGAGAACGGATTGATTTGCACGGTGAAGCCTTTGAGAAGCGATTGCATCACGAACCGAGATAGGCGGCGGTGACGGCTTCGTTGTTCATGATTTCCTGCGCGGTGCCTGACAGCACGGTGCGGCCCCCATCCAGCACATAGGCGTGGTCGGCAATCTCGAGCGCCAAGTTGGCGTTCTGCTCCACCATCAGGATGGTGGAGCCCTGAGCGTTCAGCTCGACGATGAGTTCGAAGATCTGGTTGACGAAGATCGGCGCCAGGCCCATGGACGGCTCGTCGAGCAACAGCAGCGAGGGCCTGGAAGCCATAGCCCGTCCGATTGCCAGCATCTGCTGCTCCCCGCCCGACAGCGACCCGGCGAGCTGCTGCCGGCGATCCTTGAGCCGGGGAAACAGCGTGTAGATGCGCTCGAAGGTTTCCTTGATTTCGCCGGGCGAGGTGCGCGAGATGGCACCGAGCTCCAGGTTCTCTTCGACGCTCGAATGGGCAAAGACGCGGCGACCCTCGGGAACGAGCGCGATGCCGCGCCGCACCAGATCGTAGGTCGCGACGCCGTCTATTCTTTCGCCGCAATAGTTGATCCGTCCCGATTGTGGCTTCATCAAACCAACGATCGTCTTGAGAGTGGTCGACTTGCCGGCACCATTTGTACCGAGCAATGCAACGAGCTGCCCTTTGCCTACCTTCAGGTCAACACCATGCAAAGCAGGCAATTGCCCGTAGCTGACCACGAGATGTTCGACTTCAAGCAGCACGTTTGCGGATGCCATGACTTTCACCCAGATATGCGCTGATGACTTCGGGGTTGGCGCGGACTTCTTCCGGCCTCCCGCATGCGATCCGGCGTCCGAAATTCAATACGGTGATGTGGTCGCAGATCGACATCACCACGCGCATCTTGTGTTCTACCAGAAGCATCGTCAGGCCATTGCTGCGCATGCGCTTCAGGAGCTCAACAACATGATCGACCTCGCTGGGGTTCATTCCCACGAGCGGCTCATCGAGCAGGAGCAGCCGCGGCGACAAAGCCAGCCCCCGGGCGATTTCAACCAGGCGCTGTTCGCCATAGGACAGGCTTGTAGCCAGCGTACCGCGCTTGTGTTCCAGGCCAACGAACTTCAGCAACTCCATCGCCTGGTCGTGCAGACGCCGCTCGGCGGTGCGAGTGCGCAGCGAGAACACGTCCAGCAGACTGTAGCCCAGGGACCGGTTGAAACCGACAAGGACGTTCTCCAACACGGTCATCCGGCCAAACACCCGGATGTTCTGGAAAGTCCTGGCAAGACCCAGGCCCGCCACGGCGTGCGTGGGTTCGCGTGCGAGTTCCTTCCCATCGAGCATCACGCTGCCAGCGTCGGGCCGCAGCACCCCGGAAATGAGATTGATGCAGGTGGTCTTGCCGGAACCGTTCGGCCCGATCAGGCCATGGATCTGGCCTCCTTGCACGTCAAGGTCCACGTTGTCCACGGCGGTCAGACCACCAAATCGGCGGGTCAACCCGCGCACTGCCAGCAAGCTGCTCTCCCGAGCCAAAGTGCTCTGTTCCGGCGTGATCATGGCCGCGAACCGGGCCCGGCGCTGGTTGTGCCCTTGGCGCCGGTTGCGTCGGGAATGAGAGAAACAAGGCCCTTCGGAAGGACGAGCATCAGCAGCATGATGACAAAGCCGAAGACGAGGTAGTAGTAGTCATTCAGGAAGCGCAGCGTTTCCGGCAACACGTAGACCACAAACGCGCCGACCACCGAGCCCAGGATGCTGCCGACCCCACCCACCACCATCATGATCAGGATTCGGATCGAAATGTCCAGAGTGAAGCTCTCGGGGTTGATGTAGCGTACATAGTGGGCGTACAGGCACCCAGCCAGTCCGGCGATGCTGGCGGAAATGACAAAGGCATGCATCTTGGCGACGTTCACGTTGACACCCATACAGCCGGCTGCAATCTCGTCGTCGCGCAGCGCGCGCAATGCGCGCCCATAGCCTGACCGGATATAGGCAGACACCAGCACGCACACCAGCGCGAGCACCACCAGCACCAGCCAGTAATAGGCCAGGTCGCTTTTCATCGACCACGAACCCAGGCCCGGCCGGGCGATGCCGGAAATGCCCGAAACGCCATTGGTGATGACTTCGAGGTTGATCGCCAGCAGGTGCAGGATCAACCCGAATGCGATGGTGATGACGGCCAGAAAATGACCCGACAGCTTCAGCGCCGGGATCGCGAGCAGCAAGCCACTTACGGCCGTGACGGCGACCGCGGCGGCTACTGAAACAGGGAACGGCGCGGCAAATCGCGTTGCAAGAATGGCGGAGGTGTAGGAACCGATCAGGAAGAACCCGGCGTGTCCCAGCGAGATCATGCCGGCGTAGCCGCTGAGCATATTCAGGCTGAGCGTCAGCAGAGCAAAAATGGCGACCATCACCGCAACCTGCAGCTCGTAGCCCGAGAGCGCGAACGGCACGATCATCGCGCCCAGACCCAGGGCGGAGCCCACGATGAAGCGGGGAGTCAATTTCATCTTGATTCAGCGATGCTTCGGGAAAAGCCCCTCGGGGCGGAACAGCAGGATCACGATCAGCACGCCAAACAGCACGACGTCGCGGTAGTCGGTCGAAATGTAATAACCCACCATGTTGTCGAGCACGCCGATCAGCAAGCCGCCGATCAGGGCGCCCGGGTAGCTGCCGAATCCGCCGATGACCGCTGCGATGAAGGACTTCACAAGCAGCGGCAGGCCGACATCGGCGGCTACAAAGACGAGCGGCGCCATCAGTACACCCGCGATGCCGGCCAGCGCAGCGCTGATGGCGAAGCCCGAGGCGACCACCCTGTCGATACGAATCCCCATCAGTGCGGACGCCTCGCGGTCCTGCGCGACCGCCCGCAGCGACTTGCCGAGCCGGGTGTATTGAGACATCCAGTGCAGCAGCACTGCCAGTACAAACACCACGCCGATCACCGCCAGAGACTGCGGCGAAACAACAGTTCCCAGCACATTCATCGACTGCCCGCCAAAATACGAGGGAAACGCCTGAGGTTGCGTGCCCCAGACGAACTTTGCCCCGTTCGACAGGAAGATCTGCAGGCCGATGGTCATCATGATCACCGTCAGCGGGTCGGCACGCACCAGCGGGCGAACCAGCCCGCGTTCGATCAGGTAGCCGAGCGCTGCCGTGGCGCCCACTGCGAGCGCGATGGCAAGCCAGACATTGAGTCCCAGCGTCACGTGAGCCGTGTACGCGAAGAACATCGACAGCATCGCAAGCTCGCCCTGTGCAAAGTTCACCACTGCGGCGGTGTTCCAGATCATCACGAAGCCGAGTGCGATCAATCCATACAGCGCACCCATCGACACGCCGGATATAGCAAGCTGAAGAAACACCGTCGAACCTGCCTGGGCAATACTGTTGACGCGCTCAGTTGGCCGTGAACACGACCTCGGGGTTGAGCTTGGCGTCGTAGCGGATGATCACTGTGGACGAGATCATGTCGCCGCCCTTTGCATTGGGGTGATAGGTGCCCTGCACGCCTTTCCAGGATGGCATGGCCTTCAGCGCTGCCAGCACATCGTGGCGATTGTTTCCGGCCTTGGCGATGGCGTCGGCATACATCTTCACGCCGTCGTAATAGACGATGGAATGCGGCGACGGCTTCTTGCCGTACTTCGCTTCGTAGGCGGAAACAAACTTTTTCGTGGCTTCATCGGACTTGGACCAAACCCAGTTCTGGGGCCCGATCACGCCCACGGCCGCTTCCTTGGCGAGATTGACGAAGATGTCGTCGGCCGCGTTGAAGGCAAAAACGCCTTTCCAGCCCAGCTGGCGCAGGGAACGCACCAGCAGTGCCGCCTCGATCTGCGTACCCCAGTTGATCAGGACGTCAGGATTGGCCGTCATGATGCGGGCCGCCGAAGCCGTCAGGTCGCGGTCGCCGGCGCCGTGCGAGACTTCGACCGACGGCTTCATCTTGTACTTGTCGGCCAGCGACTTGACCGCCACGTCACGGCCGCTGCGTCCCAGCTCAATGTTCGTGAATGACAGGCCGATTGACTTCGCCCCCAGGTTCTTGGCGATGTAGTCGACCAAGGCGGTCATCCACATCTGGTCGTTCGAGCGTCCACGCAGAATGTGTTTGTCGCCTTGCGCCGTGATCTGGGCACCGATCGAAGAAGTGATCTGGGCCATTCCCGCTTCTTCACCGACAAACAGGCTGGGCAGGGTGATGCCGGTGAAGTCCGGGCCCATGAACGCCACGACTTCCGGGTCCGACACCAGCCGGCGAATCGCGTTCAGGCCGACGTCGGGCTTGGCCTGGTCGTCGACCACCTCGAGTTCAAGCTTGTGCACCTTGCCGTCCGCGGTCTTCACGCCGCCCGTGGCATTGACCTCGTCCAGCGCCAGCATGGCGCCGTTCCTGCAGAACTCACCGTTCTGCGCATTGGGGCCGGTCATGATGCCGACCAGCCCCAGCTTGATCGACTGCGCACTGGCGGCCGGCAGATAGCACATGGCCGAAACAGCCAGGCCAACGGTGATTAAGCGACGTAGAAGCTTCATGAGTGTTGTCTCCTGTGAAAAAAAATGGGCACATGCAACTCAGACGGGCCGATCGCCCTTTTCGACCTTGAGCGCGCGACTGTCGGCGGCCGGGAGCATCTTGGCCGGGTCGCGCGTGACGACCACGTCGATCACGGTGGGACGATCGCGGTTCTTGAAGGCAGCAGAGTACGCCTCGGCCAGCCGTTCCGGGTCTTCGACACGAATGCCGCGACACCCCATGGCCTCGGCGATGCGGGCATAGTTCATTTCGATGAGATCGGATGACTGGTACTGCCCGTACATCGAATGCTGCAGTGCCTTCACGTACCCCGATGCCGCGTTGTTGACAACGATGAGGATGAAATTGGCACCGGCGCGGCGGGCCGTCTCGAGCTCGCCAATGGTCATGTTCAAGCCACCGTCGCCGGTGATCCCGACCACGATCCTGTCGGGCGCCGCGAGCTGCGCGCCCAGGCAGCCGGGCAGGCCATAGCCGATCGACGCCAGACCGCGATCGGCCAGATAGGTGCGCCCCGCGACGTGCGTATCGAACAGGAGCGCCGTCCAGTGCGCGGCGAACCCGCCGTCCGCGATGAGAATACCGTCGGCCGGCAGCTGCTTGCGCAGCTCGCCGATCAGGCGGCCCATGTTGATGGGCACCTCGGTCGACGTGTAGCGCGGCTGCGCCTGCGCGCGCCAGACGTCCAGCCGTGCATGCATGTCCTGGACCATTGCGGTGCGGGCGCCCCGCACCGCACCAGCATCGCCAGCCAGTGCCTCATTCAGGGCCAGCAGCGTCTCACGGGCGTCGCCCCACAAACCCAGCGAGATGTTCGCAGTGCGTCCGATTTCCTCGGCGACGCTGTCGATCTGGATGATCCGGGTTCCGGGCTTGAACAGGGTGAATCGCTTCGTCGCCACCTCGCCCAGCTTGCACCCGACGACAATCACGCAGTCGGATTGCGCGATCAGGTCATTGGCCACGCGAAAGTAGCGCCCGAAGACGCCGGCCGACAGCCGATGGTTGCAGGCGATGGCGCCCTTGCCGCTCATGGTGTGGGCAACGGCTATCTCCTGTGTATCGGCGAACGCGACCAGGGCCGCCGAGGCATCGGACAGGTGAATCCCGCCGCCGACCAGAAGGATCGGACGTTTGGCGGCGCCAATCATGGCGGCGGCGCGTGTGAGTTCCTCAGTGGCAGGGCGCGTGCGCCGTGCGGGAATACGTGTCGTGGCGGGATCGATGTGGAAGTCAGCCATATCGAATTCGTACTCAGCGTGGGTAATGTCTTCGGGGATATCGATCACCACGGGGCCGGGCCGCCCCGAGGTTGCTACTGCGTAAGCCCGGCGGACGAACTCGGGAATGCGCTGGATCACTTCGACCCGCAGGATCTCCTTCACCGCAGGCCGCAGGATGTCGAGCTGGCGGCATTCCTGGGTCATGTTCTTCCAGGCATGCGCGCGATGGCTGTCACCGGTGATGGCGATCAGGGGGACGCCGGCGTTCAATGCCTCGACCAGCGCCGTCACGAGGTTGGTGGCACCGGGGCCGAGCGTGGCATCGCACAGTCCGGGCCTGCCGGTCACCCTTGCGTAGGCGTCGGCTGCGAACGCGCCACAGCGCTCGTCGTTGATCAGGAAGTGGCGAAGCCCCTCGGCCCGCATACCTTCGTAGAAAGGCAGCAACTGGAACCCACCCATCCCGAAGCAAGGCGCAGGTCCGGTCAGGCCGATCATTTTGGCCAGCGCCCGTCCGCCATTCATTACGAGCGTCGTCTTCGTCATGTCGCTTCTCCGTGGAAATCCCGTTAAACGGGAACCCGTTGCTGTCTAGTGGGATATGAGTATTCCACTTGTTTCCCTTCAAGGCAAGAGGGTCGACCCGCTGATGCCCCCGAAGGACGGCCCATGCAAGGGTGAGAGTCCTGCTGCCGGGGTCCCCGGCAGCAGGCTCGTGCAGCATCGGGGGTACTGCACTGGCACCGATCGACGAATGTTGTAGACAATCTACATCGACTTCCTATAATCCGCCGCTATGACCATCCCCCGCAGCAAGCTCTTCATCGCAGGAGATCGCCTCGACAGGCTCGGGGATGCAGTGGCTGCCGGGCCGGATGCGTTGTCCTTTGATCTCGAAGACGCGGTCGCGGAGACGGGCAAGGCATCAGCGCGCCAGGCGGTTGCCGATACCCTGCGCGCCACCCGCCTTGCCGCGCAGGTGTGGGTCCGGATCAACGGGGTGGGCAGCGGGCACACGGTTGCCGACATCCTGTCCCTGGCAGGCGCCCACGTCGATGTGGTCAACCTGCCCAAGGTCGAGGCGCCGGCAGACATCCTGCTGGTGGAACAACTGCTGCGGCACATCGAACAATCCGGTGGCAGCGCGCGGCCCATCCGCATCGTGCCCACCATCGAGTCGGCGCGCGGCCTGCGCAACGCCTTGTCGATCGCATTGGCCGCGCCGCGCGTGCTCGCCCTGCAACTGGGCGGGGGCGACTTGAGCCAGTCAACGGGCATGGCGCGCCAGGGCGCAGGCATGGACATGGTCCGCGCCACGCTGTGCCTGGCCGCAGCAGAGGCCGGCATGGCCGCTCTTGACAGTACGCCACATGGCCTGGACGATCTCCTGGCCTTCGAGGCCGATGCACTGCACGCGCGCGCGCTCGGCTTCCGGGGCAAGAGCTGCATGCACAACGCGCAGGTCGCCGTGGCAAACAAGGTTTTCGGTGTTGTCCCTCAGACAGCAGCATTGCAGGTCCCCTGAAACAAACCCCTTGGAGGAGTCAGCTATGAAGTTCAGACACGTTCTCTTGGCCGCGGTGGCGTCGGCAGTGATAGTCGGGCAGGTGCACGCCCAGCCGGTCTGGAAGATCGGGGCCCTCTACCCCCTGACCGGCTCGCTGGCGCTCCTGGGCAACGAAAACCTGCACGGGGCGCGCGTGGCCGTGGACATGCTCAACGAGCGTGGCGGCGTCGCAGGCAACAAGATCGAGTTGGTGGTGGGCGACGCGTCCGCGCCGGACAAGGCGCAGTCGGAAGCCGAGCGCCTGTCGTCGCTGGAGAACCTCAAGGTCATCACGGGTACCTACTCCAGCGGCCTGTCCTACGCGGCGAGCCAGGTGGTCGAACGCCGCGGCGGCATCTACTGGGAAACCGGCGGCATTTCGGACGGACTCACCAAGCGCGGCTTCAAGAACTACTTCCGGGTGGTGTTCACTGCGTCGCAGAACGGCCAGCTTGCCGCCTCCGTGGCGCAGGAGATCATCGCGAAAAGGCTGAACAAGCAGCCCAGGGGCCTCACCGTCATGGTGATCCACGAGGATTCCGACTACGGCACCTCGGTCGCCTCGGCAGCCGAAGCGCGCGCCAAGGAACTGGGTTTCAAGGTCGCGGCGACGGTCCCCTACAAGGCCTCGACCACGGATCTCTCCGCGCTGGTGCTGCGCATGAAGGCTGAGGCGCCCAATGTAGTGATCGCTTCTTCCTATGCCAACGACGCCCTGCTGATTCAACGCCAGATGAAGCAGCTCGGCGTCAACGTCGATGCCTTCATCGGCACCGGTGGCATCTATGGCCTGCCCAACTTCGCCGAAGGGCTTGGCAGCGCCGTCAATGGCATCTTCGACACCGAAGGGTCGGCCAACATCAACACCGCCTCCCTGTCGCCGGAGTCAGCCAAGTTGCTGGAGGAATTCAAGAAACGCTTCCAGGCCGCCTACGGCCAGGCGCCCTCGTATGTCGGCACCCAGGGCTTCGTCGGCACCTACCTGCTGCTCGACAACGTGCTGCGCAAGGCCGGCTCGCTGGACCCCGACAAGGTTCGCGCGGCCGCCGT
>DIZF01000066.1:0-34761 GCA_002427815.1 Ramlibacter tataouinensis | reverse complement strand
TGGCGATCCTTCCGCAACTGCTGGTCTCGGGCGTCCTGATCGGGGGCGTGTACGCCCTGCTCTCGATCGGCCTGACGCTCATCTTCGGCGTACTGCGGATCGTGAATTTCGCGCAGGGCGAGTTCATCATGCTGGCGATGTTCGGCGCGTTCTGGGCCAACCAGCTGCTGGGCATCGATCCTTACCTGTCGGCCGTCGTGGTCGTGCCGGCGATCTTCGTGCTCGGCATGCTGGTGGAGCGATTCGTCATCCAGCGCATCATGTATGCCGCGCACTCGATGCAGATCTTCGCGACGTTCGGCCTCTCGGTGATTCTGCAGAACCTGGCGCTGACATTCTGGGGGCCGGACTTCAGGTCCGTCACGACCTCCTACACCTCGCAGTCGTACACCGTCGCGGGGCTGTCCATTTCCGCCACCTCCCTGTTCGCGTTCATCGCCGCGATCATCATGGCGGTGGGGCTCATCGGCTTTCTGCACTTCACCCGCGGCGGACGCGCTTTGCGCGCCATGGTGCAGAACCGCTACGCGGCCAGCCTCATGGGCGTGGACACCAAGCGCCTGAACCGGCTCGCCTTCGGGTGCGGTGTCGCCTGCGCCGCGGTCTGCGGCTGCATCCTCACGCCGATGTACTACACCTTTCCCACCGTGGGCCTCGACCTGATCATCACCGCCTTCGTGGTCGTGGTGCTGGGCGGAATGGGCAGCGTTGCCGGTGCCGTCGTCGGCGGGTTGATCATCGGCATTGCACAGACCCTGACAGGCTTCTACTGGTCCGTCGAGTTCAAGGACGTGGTGGCGCTGCTGCTCTTCATCGTCATCCTGCTGGTGCGCCCGCAAGGCCTGTTCGGCCGGGCCGGTACCGAGGAAATAGGCATGAAGCAATGAACGACTACTACCTCAACATCATCGTCATGACGTTTCTGTGGGCCGCGTTGAGCGGCGCCTGGAATCTCATGGCGGGCTACGGCGGGCTGGTCTCGCTGGGCCAGTCGGCCTTCTTCGGCATCGGCGCCTACACGACGGCCGTTCTCTACAGCACCTATGGCATTTCGCCCTGGATCGGCTTGGTGGCGGGCGTGGTGCTCACCACCTCCACCGCCGTGCTGATCAGCTGGCCCTGCTTCCGCCTGCGCGGCGCGTTCTTTTCGCTCGCGACGATGGTGTTCCCGATCGTGATGGAAATCATCGCCAACAACTGGACCAGCGTCACGCGCGGCTCCAGCGGGATCGCGATGCCGTTCAAGGCGAGCATCCCCAACTTCATGTTCGAATCGCGCTGGGCCTACCTGGCGGCCGCCTTCGCCCTGATGATGATTGTCTACGCCATCACGCGCTGGATCCATCGCGGACGGTTGGGCCTCTACCTCATCGCCATGCGCGATGACCAGGACGCCGCCGAGAGCCTGGGCGTCGAGCCGGTCCGCGTGAAGCTGCTGATCACCATGATCAGCGCTGCGCTCACGTCGGTCGGCGGCTTCCTGTACGCGCAGTACATCCTGTTCCTGGACCCGCCCAGCGTGTTCTCGATCAACATTTCGGTACAGATCGCGCTCTTCAGCCTGATCGGCGGCCTCGGCACGCCCCTGGGGCCCATCGTGGGGTCCGTGATCATGACGCCGCTGGACGGCATTCTGAGCACCTTCCTCGGCGGCGGCCCCCGTCTGCTGATCTACGGGGCCGTCCTGCTGGCGGTCGTGCTGATCGCACCGCAGGGCGTTGTGGGAGCCTTCAAGGCATGGCGGCAGAAATGACAGAGTCCATCGATCGGACGGCGGCCACTGCCCTCATGCGGATCGACGGGCTGGTGCGCCGCTTCGGGGGCCTCACTGCGGTCAACAACGTGAGCTTCGACGTCCGCCCCGGCGAGATTGTCGGTCTGATCGGGCCCAATGGCGCAGGCAAGACCACGCTGTTCAACATCATCAGCGGGCACATGAAGTCGAACACCGGCAGCATGGTATTCGACGGGCACGACGTAACCAACGTGCGTGCGTCGCAATGTGCCCGCGTCGGCATCGGACGGACCTTCCAGATCGTCAAACCGCTCACCACGCTCACCGTGCACGAAAACGTCATGGTGGGTGCACTGCTGCGGAATTCCTTCAAGGTCGCCCGGGACAAGGCTGCGGCCATAGTCAAGCGCGTCGGGATGGGTGACCTCATGCACCGCCCGGCCGGCAGCCTGACGCTGGAAGCGCGCAAGCGTCTTGAACTCGCGCGGGCGCTCTCGGTCGAACCTCGCATCCTGCTGCTCGATGAGATCCTGTCCGGCCTGAATACCTCGGAAGTCAACGAGAGCGTCCACCTGATACGCAGCCTCGCCAAGGGTGACGGCCTGGCGGTGATCATGATCGAGCACATCCTGCACGCCGTTATGTCGCTGGCCGACCGGATCGTGGTCCTGGACTATGGCGTCAAGATCGCCGAAGGGCTGCCCGAGGCAGTCGTGCGCGAACCCAAGGTGATCGCAGCCTACCTGGGAAGCGACGAGCCATGAGCCGCTCGGCCGTTCCGGAGGCTCATAGCACCGCAGCCCGCAGGGCGGAGGTTACCCAATGAGCCTCGAAGTGAAGAACCTGACCGCCGGCTACGGCGACGTGATCGTTCTGCGCGACGTGAGTTTCAGCGTTCCGCCGGAAAGCATTGTGTCCTTGCTCGGCGCCAACGGCGCCGGCAAGACCACGTCGCTCAATGCCCTTTCCGGCTTGCTGGTGGACGTCAAGGGCGGCACCCTGTTGCTGGACGGCACCGACATCGGACAGCTGTCGGCGCATGAGCGGGTCGAGGCGGGCCTGGCCCATGTGCCGCAGGGTCGGGCACTGTTCCCGTTCATGAGCGTCCGCGAGAACCTCGAAATGGGCGCCTACATACCCCGCAGCCGGGCCAAACAGGCTCAGACGCTCGAATGGCTGTTCCAGATCTTCCCGATCATCAAGGAGCGCCTGTCGCAGGACGCCGGCTTGCTGTCCGGGGGCGAGCAGCAAATGTGCGCGATTGCGCGGGGCCTGATGTCACAGCCCAAGTACCTGCTGCTGGACGAGCCTTCGCTGGGGCTGGCGCCGATCATGGTGCGGCAGGTCATGTCGGTGATCAGCACCATCGCCCGGCGCGGCATCGGTGTGCTGCTGGTGGAGCAGAACGTCGCGCAGGCCCTCAAGCTGGCGAAGTACGCCTATGTGCTGGAGCATGCGCAGGTTGCCATCGAAGGCCCGGCCGAAGAACTCGCGGGCAACGACCGGGTGCGCAAGGCGTATCTGGGCCTTTAGGTCCCACACGCAGGAGATGTCTTGATGGACCTTCAACTTTCGGGAAAGACCGCCCTCATCACCGGTGCCAGCGTCGGTCTGGGTCGCGCCATCGCCCGCATGCTGGCCCGGGAAGGCTGCAGCCTTGCCATCGTGGCCCGGCGCGGGGCCTTGCTGGAAACACTGGCCGACGAGATCGAGGCGCTGGGTTTGCGGCGCCCGCTGGCCATCGTGTGCGACATCACCCGCAGGGATGCGCCGCAGCTGATCAGGCAGCAAGTCGTCGACCAACTCGGGCACCTGGACATCCTGATCAACAACGCGGGCGGTTCGCGCCCGTTCGACGGCCTCGGCACGCTTGAACAGTGGGAAGACGCGATGTACCTCAACTTCCATGCGGCGCGCGAGCTGGCGCATGCGTTCGTCGGCGACATGCAGGCGCGCCGCTTCGGCCGTATCGTGAACCTGACGGGCGGCGACGAGCCGGTGGCCATCAACGGCGGCGTGCCGCCCAATGGGGCCACGCACATCTGGGCCAAGGCGCTGTCACGCGCGGTCGGCAAGGACGGCATCACGGTGAACAGCATTGCGCCGGGTCGCATTCATTCGGAGCAGATCGACAACCGGCTCTTGCCGACGCCCGAGGCACAGAGCCAGTGGGTGGCCCAGAACTGTCCGGCGGGCTACATCGGCGAGCCCGACGACCTGGCCGTGCTGGTGACCTTCCTGGCGTCCCCACTGGCGCGCTACATCACCGGACAGGTGATCCACGTAGACGGTGGCGCGCGACGGTACTCGCACTAGGGGAACGTGGCCTCGCTCACGAACTCGAAAGCACAGCATGACAGACAACGGCCCACTCTCGGGCATTCGAGTCCTCGACCTGAGCGGCTACATCGCCGCCCCCTACGGCTGCACGCTGCTGGCCGACCAGGGCGCCGACGTCATCAAGATCGAGCCACCCGGTGGCGACAATCTGCGCAAGTACCCGTCGACATTGCAGGCCGAGGGACGCGCGTTCCTGGGCGTGAACCGCGGCAAGTCGGGCATCGTGCTGGACCTGAAGCTGCCCCAGGGCCGCGAGATCCTTCATCGGCTGCTGCGCGATGCCGATGTCCTGGTCCACAACTTCCGGCCCGGCGTGCCGGAGCGGCTTGGCATCGACTACGAAACGCTGAGCACGCTCAATCCGCGCATCATCTGCTGCGCGGTGACAGGCTATGGCGAGACCGGCCCGCTGCGCGACAAGGCGGGTTACGACCAGGTGCTGCAATCCATGACCGGCATCTGCGCCATGCAGGGCTCCCCGGAAAATCCGCAGATCGTCTATGGCTCGGTTGTCGACTACTACGCGGCTGCGCTGCTCGCCGGCGGCGTGGCGTCCGCGCTGTACCAGCGCGAACGCACCGGCAAGGGCCAGTGGGTCGGCATCTCGCTGCTGCGCAGCGCGCTGGCCATGCAGTCCGCGCGCTTCGTCTGGGCGGCCAACGAGCCGCGCGACGTCTACCGCGACATGCGCTCGGGGGGGATCACCGGCTTGTACCCTACTCGCGCAGGCAGCTTGTACATCTCGGCCAACACGACACATTTCTGGAGCGCGCTGTGCGAGCTCATCGGCCTTCCCGGACTGGCAGCGGACCCGCGCTATGACACCGTGCGCAAGCGCGCCGAGCACGCAGCCGAGCTGGTGCCCAAGGTTCGCGAGGCACTGCAGGCGCACAGCGCACAGGAGTGGGAGGCCATCTTCGGTGAACGCGTGCCGTGCGCGGCGGCGCGCGAGATCGAAGACATGTTCGACCATCCGCAGGTCCTGGCTGAAGGAATCGTCGCAACCTTCGATCATCCGACGGTCGGACACTATCGCGGACTCTCCCGGGCCATCAAGTTCAGCGGCGCTGACGAGGTGCTACCGCGTGCAGCACCGACATTCGGCCAGCATTCGGACGAGGTCATGGCCAGCCTGGGCTACCGGGAAGACGAGATCGCTGCGCTGCGGGCGGCCGGTGTTCTGACCTGAGGCGATGGACGCCTGTTCGCCCCCGCCGGACTCCTGCTTCGCACAGCCACGCATTGGATGCAAAAGGAAATCAAACCATGATGCCCTGGGACTCTTTCCTGACCGAACAGGACCGCGCGGTGATCGCGCATGGGCGCTTCGGACGCCGCATGGGTTTCGGCGCGCGGCCGGCCGTCGTCGTGATCGATGCGCAGAAATACATGGTCGGCGAAGACGGTAACGACGCCGCCTGGCCGTCGAGTTGCGGCGACGTCGGCCGGCGCGCCGTGGGAGAGATCGCAAAGGTCGTGAGCGCGGCGCAAGCCGCGCGCGTGCCGTGTTTCTTCACGCGGTTCGAGCTGGACCGCAGCGGCAGCGACATCGGCGTGTACCGGCGCAAGCGCGACCTGCTGGAAAGTGACCATTGGTGCCTCGCTGGCTCGACCGGGGCGCAACTGGTGCCGCAACTGCAGCCGGGACCCAACGACCTTGTCTTCGTCAAGAAGAAGCCAAGCGGCTTTCATGGCACGCCCCTGCTGGGCTACCTCGTGGAGCGGCAGATCGACACCGTGATCATCGTGGGCGGCGCGACCAGCAACTGCATCCGCGCCACGGTATTCGACGCCGCGTCCTACAACTATCGCGCCATCGTGCCGCAGGAGGCGGTGTTTGACCGCATTCCCATCTCGCACGCCATCTCGCTCTTCGACATGGACCGCCAGTTCGCGGACGTGGTCGGCGTGGAACAGGCGCTCGCCTACCTGCAGGGGCTGCCTGCTGCACCGGCATCGGGCCTGAAGGACGGCACGTCATGAGAAGCAAACTGTTCGTACCGGCAGCCAGGCCCGAGCTGTTCGCCAAGGCGCTCGAGAGCGCCGCAGACGCCATTTCCTTCGACCTGGAAGACGCCGTCGCGCCCGAGCGCAAACCGGCGGCGCGGGCGGAACTGAGGAAACTTTTGCAGGGCGATCTGGCAGGTTTATCGACAGCACAGGTCGTGCGGGCGGACAAGATCCTGATCGTGCGCGTCAATGCTTGCAGCACGCCGCACTTCGCCCAGGATCTCGCTGCGGTGGTCTGGCCGGCACTGCACATCGTCAACCTTCCAATGGTGGAATCGGCCGACACCGTCCGCCAGGCCGTCGCTGCAATCGAGGTGCTGGAGCGCGAGCGTGGAATCGCTCGGCCCTTGGGCATCCTGGCCAACATCGAGTCGCCCCGCGGGCTGCGCCTGGCGGCCGATATCGCCCTGGCCCATCCGCGTGTCATCGGACTGCAGATCGGCTACGGCGATCTCTTCGCCCCGCTGGGCATCGCATCCGGGGAGCCGGCCGCCACGCAATACGTCCGCACGGCGGTCCGCATGGCCGCCGGCGAGGCCGGCATCGATGCCTTCGATGGCGCCTATGTCAACTACAGCGATCAGGTGGGTTACCGCCGCGATTCAGAGGCGGCGCGCCAGCTGGGTTTCGCCGGCCGAAGCTGCATTCACCCCTCGCAGATCGCCATGACGAACGAGGTGTTCCGGCCCGGCGAGGCCGATATCGCACATGCCTTGCGGGTGGTCGAAGCGGCCAGGGACCATCTCGGCCGCGGCATCGGCGCATTCACCGTGGACGGCCGGCTGGTGGACGGGCCGTTCATCACCCAGGCCGAGCGCCTGGTCGCGCTGGCCCGGCGCCTGGGAATGGTCGCTTAGCGAGAATGCCCGGGTTTCACTCATTCATCCTTTTGGTGGTGGCTTCATGACGCAACTTTGGACCCCGACACGCGACTTCACCGGCTATGGCCCCAATCCGCCGCATCCCCATTGGCCCGGCGAGGCCCGGGTGGCGCTGCAGATCGTCATCAACTACGAAGAGGGCTCCGAGTACAACAATGCCGACGGTGACGGCCGGACCGAGCTGGGCCTGGCCGAAGCACCGGGTGGACGCGTCCCCGCCGGCCAGCGCGACATGGCCTTCGAGAGCATGTACGAATTCGGGAGCCGGGTCGGTTTCTGGCGGATCATGCAGATCCTGCGCGAGCGCGAGGTGCCGGCCACGGTGTTCGGGTGCGCCTTGGCGCTGGAGCGCAACCCCCAAGCGGCGGAAGCCATAGCCGCTGCGGGCTTCGACGTGTGCTGCCACGGCTACCGCTGGGAAGAACAGTTTCGCCTCTCGGCCGCCGAGGAGCAGGAACGCATAGTCCGGGCGATCGAATCGCTCGTTCGCACCACCGGAACGCGGCCCCTGGGCTGGTACTGCCGCTACGGCGCGAGCGAGAATACCCGGCGACTGCTGGTGCAGGAGGGTGGATTCCTCTACGACTCCGACGCCTACAACGACGAGCTCCCCTACTGGGTCGACGTGGAGGGCAAGCCCCACCTGATCGTGCCTTACACCATGGACGCGAACGACGGCAAGTTCGCAACGCCCGCCGGATTTTCGACGCCTTTCGACTTCGAGAACTACCTGAAGGCAACCTTCGATCAGCTCTACGCGGAGGGAGCGCAGACGCCCCGACTGATGTCCGTCGGCCTGCATGCGCGCATCACCGGCCGTCCCGCCCGTGCGCATGCGCTGGCCGCTTTCCTCGATCACGTCAGAAAACACGACAAGGTCTGGCTCTGCCGCCGCCTCGACGTGGCGCAGCACTGGCGTATGCACCAGCCGTTCATGGTATGACCACCACCATTCCGCAACCGATCCCCTACTATCTGATGGAGAAGATCAGGCGCGGCATCATCACGGGCCGCTACCCGCCCGGCGACGCGCTGCGCGAACAGCAGCTCGAAACCGAATATGGCACCAGCCGCGGCCCGCTCAGGGAGGCGCTACGGCTGCTACAGCTGCGCGGCCTGGTGACGCACGAACCGCGCCGGGGCTTCCGGGTGCGCGAGTATTCCCCGGAGCTGACCGAGCAGATCTATCGTTTGCGCGGCCTGTTGGAGCGCCACAGCGTTGAAGCCCTGGCGGGAAAGCCGCTGGATGAGTTGATCGTCGCCCTGCGCACGGCGAATGCGGCCATGACGAAGCACTTCGCCGCGAGGAATATCGAGGCTTACCTGGAAGCGAACGTCGCGTTTCACAACGCCATCGTGCAGACGGCAAACAACGAGCCCCTGCAAAGAGCCATCGAGACGTTGAATGAAATGGCCCAGCCGATCCGGTTCGCTTTGCTGGCCAGCCGCTTTGAAAAGAGCAAAGCGATCTCCGAGCACGAGAAGATCATCAGGTTTCTCATCAAGGGTGATCTGGTCAACGCCGCCCTGTTCATGGAACAGCACGTGGTGCGCAACATCGAAACGGCCTCACAGCTCTACGGACAGCCGAGGTCGGCGCCGGCGTAAGCGCGGAGCCGCACAACTCAGGCCCGGCGCACTCAATTCACCTATCGATAGAACGCCTCGACCTTGCCCTTCAGCGTGATCATCAGCGGCTTGCCCTTGCGATCCAGCGTCTTGCCGGCGGGCACCTTGACCCAGCCCTCGCTGATGCAGTATTCCTCGACATCCTTGCGTTCCTTGTCGTTCAACCGGATACCCACGTCATGTTCGAACACCGCGGCAATGTGGTGGGGGCTGTGCGGGTCGATCGACAGCCGGTCGGGCAGAGGCGGAAATGGAGTGGCTTCGTTCATGGGCATCACTGTACCTGTCGGTCCGTGATGGTGATGGCGAAATCCGGGCAGACGTA
Source organism: Ramlibacter tataouinensis (assembly GCA_002427815.1). Classification (GTDB taxonomy): domain Bacteria; phylum Pseudomonadota; class Gammaproteobacteria; order Burkholderiales; family Burkholderiaceae_C; genus Ramlibacter; species Ramlibacter tataouinensis_A. Next base: position 25,841 of record DIZF01000066.1, on the reverse strand, counting down.
CAGGCAGCGCAGGCAGCCGATGCAACTTTGCGCTCTTGCAGCCACCGCGGGCAGGTAGCCGCCAGCATTGAACTGGTCGGACCGCGCGAATACGTCGAGTGCGCACACCTCCTGGCAGTAGCCGCAGTCCTTGCACGCCGCCGGGTTCACCTCGACGTCGAATTCGCGCAGATCGCAGGACACGCAGCGCGCAGCTTCGTGCTTCGCCGTGGCGGTGTCATAAGCCTGCTCCACCAGGTCGAAACCGGCCAGCCGTTGCCTCAGGGGAATCGTGCGAAATGGGTTGCGCGCCGTGCCGCGCGGCATTTCCTGAGCGGGTTCCGAACGCATTGCGTCGCCCGGGTACCGGTCGATGGCGCCGCTGCCTCCGAGGAACCGATCGATGGCGATACTCGCCCTTCTGCCCTGGCCTATGGCGTCGATGATGGAGGCCGGACCCGCCACCGCGTCGCCGCCCGCGAAAATGCCCCGGGTGGAAGTGGCCAGGGTCTCACCATGGACCACGACCGTGCCCCTTCCTTCCCGCGCTACCGACGCTGCGGGGACATCCGCCTCCTGGCCGATGGCCACGATCACGGTGTCCGCGGGAATCGAATATTCGCTTCCGGTGACAGCCACCGGTCGCGGCCGGCCGCTCGCGTCGGCAGGCCCCAGCGCCATGCGGATGCAGGTCACCGCGCCTGGGTCGATGCGCACCGGCGCGCGCAGGTACTCGATCGTCACGCCCTCCGCGAGGGCATCGGCGATTTCTTCCGCCGAGGCGGGCATTTCCGCCTGGGTGCGGCGATAGAGTTGAACGACCTCGGCGCCCAGGCGTCGACTCACCCGCGCCGCGTCGATCGCCGTGTTGCCGCCACCGACGACGACGACGCGATCGCCCAGTTTCGGGGCCGCGCCGGCGTTGACTTTCCTGAGGAACTCGAGGCCGTCCAGGACTTGCGCCGTCTCCTCTCCCGGGATGCCCATTTTCGCGGCCCGCCAGGCGCCCGAAGCGATGAGCACGGCTTCAAAGCCCTGATCCAGCAGTGCCTCGGCCGACTCGACGCGCGTGCCGGTGCGGATTTTCACGCCGGCCTGTTCGATCAGACGGATGTCCTCATCGACAACGTCATCGGGCAGGCGGTAGGCGGGAATGCCGAAGCGCAACATGCCGCCGCTTTGGCCGAGCGCTTCGAAGACCGTCACGTCGTGCCCCTGCAGCGCAAGGTACCAGGCGGCGGTGAGGCCGCAAGGTCCGGAGCCGATGATGGCAGCCTTCTTGCCGCTCGCGGCCAGCGGTACCGGCGCCGCTCTTTCGTCCCTGCCGCGCTCCGCCGCAACGCGCTTGAGCATCCGGATCGCCACCGGCGCATCGAACTGCTTGCGGCCGCACTTCGCCTCGCACGGGTGGAAGCAGGCGTAGCCGCAGACCAGGGGAAAGGGAATGCGCTCGCGCACCACGGCCAGGGCTTCGCCGAAACGGCCGTGCTGGATATGCCGGATGTAGCGCGGCACATCGACGCCGGCAGGACACGCCTCCTGGCACGGCGCTGTCTTTGCTCTGTTCATACCAATCACCATTGCGCTCCTTGACGGCATGGCGCGTCTCAGCTGGCCCCGAGTTCGCTGCCGGCCTTCAGCACCTGGAGGTTGAGCCCCACAGCGGTGCCGTTGAAGCGTTTGCGGATCAGTTGTTCCAGGCTCTCGCGCCTGACGAGGCCGGTTCGTGCCGCTATCGTTCCCAAGGCCAGGATGTTGACGCTGCCGACATTGCCCAGGTCGCTGGCAATCTGCGTGAACGGATGGCCGTGGAAATTGGGCCCGCTGCGCTCGCGCGCGAGGGTGCTGTCGTAGAAGACCGGCACGCCCTTGGCGGCCCAGGACTCGTATTTCTTCGCCGCCTCCTCGGTGAGCGCCAGCACGCAGTCGGGCTTGCGCACCTGCTGGAAGATGATCTCGGCCTCGTCGATGATCACTTCCGCGAGCGACAGGCCGCCGCGGCTGGCGATGCCGTACGACTGCGTCTGCACCACGTTCTTGCCCTCCAGGATCGCCGCCTCGGCGAGCAGGACCGCCGACAGCACCAGGCCCTGGCCACCGGAGCCGCCGAGGATGACTTCACGATGACCGGCTGCCTGCTTCATTGATTCGCGCCCTCTGCCTCGGCCCGCTTGCGAACCATCGCGTAGCGCTCGTTGAAGCCGGGCTCGCCGCGATCCACCAGCGTGCCCACCGAAAAGCTGTCCCCGCGCTCCGCCTCGGGCAGGCTGCGATAGCGATCCAGCGGCACCGCACGATCGCGCAGCGACAGCAGCATGGCGGTGGTCTCCTTCATCTCGTTGCGGCGGCCGAATTGCGTCGGGCACGGACTCATCACCTCGACCAGCGAAAAACCCTTCTTCGTGAGCGCCTCCTTGATGCTCTCCTTCATCTCCCAGCCGTGCCAGGTCGTGGTGCGGGCGACGTAATTCGCCCCGGCGGCTTGCGCCAGCGCACAGATGTCGAAGTCGCGCTCCGGATTCCCGTACCCCGTCGTACTGGTGATGCTCGCGCCCGGGCTCGTGGCCGAGGCCTGGCCGCCGGTCATCCCGTAGTTCATGTTGTTCAGGACGATGGCCGTCAGATCCATGTTGCGCCTCGCGGCGTGGATGAAGTGGTTGCCGCCTATCGTCACGCCATCGCCGTCGCCCATGACAACAACCACGTTGAGCCGGGGGTTGAAGGCCTTGATCCCCGTCGCATAGGCCAGGGCCCGGCCGTGGGTGGTGTGCAGCGCATTCGTGACCAGGTAATCGTCGAGCTTGCCGGTGCAGCCGATGCCGGTCACCACCACGGTCTCGGTGTTCTTGAATTCGAGTTCCTCGAATGCCCGCAGCATCGCGCCGAGCATGGTGCCTATGCCGCAGCCGGCGCACCACATGTGGGGCAACACCCCGTCCTTGAGATATCGGGTTCCGGTCGCGTGAGACACCTTCAGGCCTCCCATACTTTCTCCAAGGCCGGCTGGGTGATCGCATCCAGGATGTCCTGCGGCGTGATGATCGTTCCGTTGAACCGGTTGACCCTGCGGATATCCATGCCGGCACCGAGTGCCTTGCGCACTTCGCCGGCGAGCTGGCCGCTGTAGTTCATTTCGGGCACGACCACCATCCGCGCGTTCCTGGCGTGGGCGGCCACCTCCTGGTCCGGAAAGGGCCAGATGGTCTGCAATTGCAGCACGCCGGCCTTGATCCCCCGCGCCCGGGCTTCCAGCGCCGCGGCGCGTCCGGCGCGGGTGGTGGCGCCGAGCGTGACGAGCAGCACGTCCATGTCGTCCGTGTAGAAGCTTTTTGTGAGGATGATCTCGTCGCGGTGGCGCGCGAGCTTGTCGTGCAGCTGCCGCACGCGCCACTCGGCATTGGCCGGATCGTTGTTGCTGTAGCCATCCTTGCCGTGCATGGAACTCGTGATGTGGAACACGTAGTCGCTGCCATACGCCGCAAGAGGGGCGATGCCGTCCGCATCGGCGGCGAATGGAAGGTAGCGGGCCGGCGGCCCCGTCGGCACCTTGCGATCGACGACTTCCAGCTCACCGGGCGCCGGGACGACCACACCCTCTCGGGTATGGCCGACGACTTCGTCGGGCATGAGCACGACGGGCACGCGGAACCGTTCCGCGAAATTGAACGCCTGCACGGTGAGCGTGAAGCACTCCCTGACCGTGGCCGGGCAGAGGGCGATCAGGGACTGGTCACCATGGCGCCCCCAGCGCACCTGCATGATGTCCGACTGGCCCGGCTTCGTGGCCAGGCCCGTGCTCGGGCCCGCGCGCTGCACGTTGACGATCACGCACGGCACTTCGCCCATGATCGCGAGCCCGATATTCTCCTGCATCAGCGAAAAACCGGGGCCACTGGTCGCCGTGAACGCCTTGGCGCCGGCGAGGGACGCGCCGACGACCGCCGCGATCGAGGCGATCTCGTCCTCCATCTGGATGAACACCCCGCCGCGCTGCGGCAGCCGGATGGAACACTCTTCGGCGATCTCCGAAGATGGCGTGATCGGATAGCCGGCATAGAACCTGGCGCCCGCATAGAGCGCGCCTTCGGCAATGGCCTGATTGCCCTGCATCAACCTGGTTTCCGTCGCCACCACCGGCTTCTTTCATGGACTCGAACGAAGTCCCAATGATGGCGGGGATTTGGCTGCCCGGTCCCGGGAATTGCGGCACAGTTTGACCCACATCAGCCACTGGACGTCGGCGTTCGCCGATGCACTATCGTGAGATCGCCGGCCAGCAGGGATGCCGCGTTCGCACCTAGTCCGCCTTGGCTCCGGAGAACTTCACGATCTTGGCCCACTTCTCGGTTTCCATCTTGTGGATCTCCCAGAACTGCTCGGGCGTTCCGGGCAGCGGCACACCGCCGAGGTCGGCGAGCTTGGCCTTCATGACCGGATCGGCCAGCGCCGCATTGAATTCGCGGTTGAGCTTCTCGATGACGGCAGGCGGGGTGCCCTTGGGTGCCGCGGCACCGAACCAGGCGCTGGCCTCGTAGCCCGGCACGACCTCCGCAACGGTCGGCACGTCCGGCAGCGCCGGCGAGCGCTGCGCGCTGGTGACGCCGAGCGCCCGCAATTGGCCGCCGCGGATGTGGCCGATGATCGACGGCATGTTGTCGAACAGCACGTCGACCTGGCCGCCGATCAGGTCGGTGATCGCGGGACCGGCGCCCTTGTAGGGGATGTGCTTCATGTCGATGCCGGTCATGTACTTGAACAGTTCGCCCGACAGGTGCACCGACGTCCCGGCGCCGGACGAGGCCATGTTGATCTTGCCGGGATTCTTCTTGCCGTACTCGATGAACTCCTGGATGTTCTTCGCCGGGAAGTTCTTGGTCACCGTCATGACGTTGGGCACGCGGGTGATGCCGGCGATCGGCACCATGTCATTGAGGAACACGAACGGCAGGTTGTGGTACAGCGTCGCATTGATCGCGTTGGCCGGGTTCACCAGAAAGATCGTGTAGCCGTCCGGGGGCGACTTGATGGCGAACTCGGTGCCGATGTTGTTGCCGCCACCGGCGCGGTTCTCGATGATCACCTGCTGTCCCAGTCGCTGTGAAAGCCACTGCCCCATGAGGCGCGCGAGGAGGTCGGTCGTGCCGCCCGGCGGATACGGTACGACCCACTTGATCGGGCGACTGGGATAGTCGGATTCGGTGGCTGCAGCGACGGCGAAGACGCTGCAGAGCAGGACAATGCCCGAGACGATTTTTTGCAACAGACGCATGTTGGCTCCTTGTTATTGAAATGAACCGCAGTGATGGACAGCCGCGGACGCCTGGGCGCAGTCGCAGCGCCGCAAGGTTACAGGCAAAGGCCACACAGCGTCAATCGCTCTGAAGCGGCTGGCTCACCGCTCCCGCATTGGCGATGGGTTCCAGGCCGCAGGCCGAAGAACGACGAACGATGCGATAGCCGTCAGCGAAAGCAGGGTCGCCAATGCGAAAGCCAGGGCGGGCGAGACCACCCACAATGCACCGGCGGCGAGTGAGGCGGGAAGGTAGAGCGCTCCGGTCACGAAGTCATAGACCCCGATGGCAGTGGCGCGCCGTTCCGGCTCGATGTCCGCGATGAATGCCTTGCTCTGAGATTCGTCGATGGCATAGAAGAAGCCGTAGATCGCAAACACCACGATGATTTCCCAGCGGCTGGCGGCAAACATGAGCCAGAAGTTGACAAGGCCGTAGACCGCATAGCCCAGCACGATGACGTGGCTGCGGCCGATCCGGTCGCCAAGCTTGCCCACCAGCGGTGCAGCGAGCACACAGGTGACGTTGAACAGGGCGTAGAGCAGCACGATGTCCGTTGCGCTGAAGCCGACGTCGTGTGCCTTCAGCAGCAGAAAACCCAGACTGAAGTACGCCAATGAGAAGAGCCCTGCCGGGACCAGATAACGCTTGAACGCAGGGCTGAGCAACCTCCAGTTCCGGCCCATGCCCTCGCGCTCGTGGCGAACACCGGGCTTGTCCTCGATGAGCGCGAGCACACCGACACTGAGGACGGCCGGGACGAACGCTACCCAGAAGAGAATTCGGTAGGTACCCGCTGACTCCCCCAACCAGGACAGCAGTGCATAGGCGGCCAGTGGGCCCAATACGGCGCCAGCCTTGTCGAGCGCCTTGTGAACGCCAAACGAAAAGCCGCGCGTCTCCTGCCCGGAGATCGACGACAACCAGGCGTCGCGCGGCGGCCCGCGAAAACCCTTGCCCAGCCGTTCGATGACGCGAAACAGGCTCAGACCGGCGATTGAACTCGTCACCAGGAGGATCGTCTTGGCAAGTGTGGAGAAGCCGTATCCCGCCATCGCAAAGCCCTTGCGCTTGCCGCTGCGGTCGGATAGCCAGCCAGCAAGGTAATTCAGGGATGACGCGGAAAAGTCGGCGAGTCCTTCGATCAGCCCCAGCAATGAACTGGATGCCCCCGCGATCGTGGTGAAGAAGATCGCGAATACGGAGAAGATCATCTCCGAGCTGACGTCCGTGAGGAAGCTGACCAGACCCAGCTTGAGAATGTCCGGGTGGAGCTTCTGCCGCTTCCCGGCCGGTTCGGTCGGCGGTGATGCATCCCCATTGGAACTGCCGATCATGTGTATTCCCGGTTGCGTCCTGCCGACGATGACAGGGATGTTGATTCGTGTAGCAGCCTGAACAGGAAACTTCCGTGATGCGGTTGGCACGCTCAAGAAGGTGGCACTGACCGCAGGAACTCCAGGACATGGCGTGCGAAGGCCTCGGGCATCTGGTCCGGCAGCGGCACCATGCCCCCCTCGATTTCGAGATAGTGGCTGCCCGCGATCGCGTCGGCCAGCGGCCTGGCCTGGGGGTAGGCGTGGGGGTCCAGGGTCGGCGCCAGCACCAGCACCGGACAGCGGATCAGCGCCAGTCTTGTCTCCATCATATAGCGTGCCACCACCGCGTGGCCCTCGGCCGCGCGCGGGCCGGCCTTGACCGCGTCGACGACGAAACGCTCCAGCAGGTCGATGTCGCCCGCCGGGTACCACGGCTGGCGAATGCGCCACAGCTCCGTCAGATGCGAGCCGTCCGCCTTGCGCTGGACGTTGTCGACCTTCGACGGCCTGGCATGGCGGGCGCGGAATGCCGCGTCGACCAGCGCCGACGCCGAAAGCACCGCGGCCTCCACGCGCTGCGGGAACGCAGCGGCAATTTCGGTGGCAACCACCGCGCCGGTGTGGTGGCCGACGACCGCGAAGCGGGCTATGCCCAGCGCATCGAGCAGCCCGACCGAGACCTGCGCCCAGTGCTCGATCGAGTCATGGCCGAGCGGCGGCTTGCACGAGTCGCCAAAGCCGATGGTGTCCACGGCGATGGCCTGGACATGGCGCCCCAGCAGCGGCAGCACGTCCCGGTATTCGTCCCACGACCGCGGTGTCTGATGCAGCAGCAGCACGGGCCGGCCGGTGCCGGCGATCGCGCAGTGCAGGGTGCCGGCGGGAGTTTCCACAAACCTTCGTTGGATTGCGATGTCGTTCATGCTCAGAGCTCCGTTTCGAGGAACATCTTGCCCGGGTTCAGGATGCCGAGCGGATCGAGGGTGCGCTTGATCGACCGCATCACCTCCAGCGCCACCGGCATAGGCGAACTGCAGCGCCTTCATCCTGAACTAGCCGGCCATGTTCTGCACGCGGGCATGGTAGGCAGATGCCTTGGCCGCGACCCGTCGCCGCCAGGCTGCCGTAGAGCGTTACCCGGACCCGCGCTGCGTCCGGAACGGTCGCCGCGAAAGCTTCAGCCGCGAAGCGCAGCCCCATCGTATGACTGCTCGAGGGGCCGAGCCCGATGCGGTAGAGTTCTCGAAGCGATTTCAACCTGTGGCCTTCAACCTGCCCGCACCTCGGCGTTGAATTCCTCGATCAGCTGGTCCAGCTGCGCGGACTGGGTCCGCAGGCACCCCCAGTAATTGCGGTGGTCGCTCCATTGGGCGCGCAATTCGTCGACCGACTTGCCCAGTTGCTCGACCCAGGAGAAGTACTTGAGCTGATGCACGCGGCGCTTGTCGACATGCGAGAGCTCGAGCACGTGATCGATTTCCGTTCCCATCAGCCGGTCGTAGTCCCGGTCGGCCTGCCGCTGGTCGTAGGCGCCGCGTTCGGCATTCAGTTCAACCAGTCGGCTCTGGTACATCGCCATCGAATCCGTGAAGACCGTGAAGACGACATCGCTTTCACCGAGCTCGTAGTACCTCGCGAACTTGATCGCGCCGATCATGTTGCCGATGCTGGAAATTCCCATCCATTCGAGCTGGTCCAGGACGCCACTGGCGACGCCATTTTCGGCGAGCAGCTTGCGGCCCGCCGGCTCGTTGAACAGGCGCATGAAGCGGATCGGCAGCTCATCGTCGATGCCGATGGCCGCATCCGTCTCCCGCATGTTGTGGATCCAGGGAATGTGCTTGTCGCCTATGCCCTCGATGCGGTGATCGCCGAAACCGTTCTCCAGGATGGTGGGGCACTGCAAGGCTTCGGCCACGCCCACCTTGGCGCCGGGAAAGGTATCGCGCAGGTAAGACCCCGCCGACATCGTGCCGGCCGAACCGGAGGCCAGTACCGCACCCGCCATGACATCACCGGTCCGCGCGATTTTCCTGAACACTTCCGCCATCGCCGGGCCGGTCACGTTGTAGTGCCACAGGGCATTGGGCAACTGGTCGAACTGGTTGAAGATGACGGCGTCGGGCCGCGTGCGCTCGAGCTCTATGCACTTGTCGAAGATTTCCTTGACGTTGGATTCGCAACCCGGCGTGGCGATGACTTCGTCGGCCATCGTCCTGAGCCAGGCAAAGCGCTCCTGCGACATGCCCTCCGGCAGGATCGCGACGGACGGGCAGGACAGCAGCCGGGAAATGTAGGCACCCCCGCGGCAGTAATTCCCGGTGCTCGGCCAGACCGCCTTCTTCGTCGTGGGATCGAAGCGTCCCGTCACGAGTTCCGGCAGCAGGCAGGAAATCGCCGGGCCCACCTTGTGGGCGCCGGTCGGGAACCACTTGCCGGCGATGCCGACGATCCGGGCCTTGGTGCCGGTGATGGCGCGCGGCAGTTCGACGTAATTGACGCCGCCGAAGCCGCCGCCCTTCTCCACCGGCTCGTTGTGCCAGTTGATGCGAAACAGGTTGCGCACATGCACGTCCCACAGCCCGATGCCCGCCAGTTCCTTCTTCACCGACTCGGGGATCAGCGCGGGATCGCGCATCTGCGCATAGGTGGGCAGGATGATGCCGTTGTCGCGGCAGCGCTTGATGTTCTTTTTCCGCTGGGCGGCGTTGATGTTCAGATCAATCATGGGATGCTTTCATGTTTCCAGTGCCAGGCCCCGTGCCGCGGCCTCGATGTCCTTCAAACCCGAGCCGGTGATCAGCAGGACGCAGTTTTCTCCGCCCGGCACGCGGTCGCGCACTTTCAGCCAACCGGCAAAGGCGGCACTCGAGGAGGGTTCGGCAAACAGGCCCGATCCGGCAGACAGCATTTTTTGCGCCGCCAGGATCTCGCTGTCGGACACGATGACGGCCCGTCCGCCGTAGCGCCTGAGCTTGCCGAGCGCATGCAATCCGTTGCGCGGCACATCGACGGCAATCGAGTCCGCCACAGTTTTCGAAGCCCGGGGCGGCCCGAATGGATCGCTGGCGGAAAACGGGGCTGCCAATGCGCGCGCGATGGCGCTCGACCCCTCGGCCTGGCAGGCCCAGATGACGGGGATCTTGTCGACCCGGCCCAGCTTCAGCAGATTCTCGAAGCCGCGATAGACGCCGGCCAGGATGACGCCGTCGCCCGCCGGAACAAAGACATGGGCGGGCGCACCCGCCCCCGCACGCAATAGGTCATCGACGATTTCGAACGCGACCGTCTTCTTGCCCTCGATAGTCAGCGGGTTGTAGGCGGTATTGCGCGAAAGGGAACCGGTCTTTGTCGAATACTCGAGCGAGAGGTCGAACGCCTGGTCGTAGGTTCCGTCCACGGCGATCAGTTCGGCCCCGTACTGCAGGACCTGGATGCGCTTGGCGATCGGGGCGGCGGCCGGCAGGAAGACCTTGATGGGCAGGCCCGCGGCCGCGCCCACCGCCGCCATGCTCGAGGCCGCATTGCCCGTCGATGCCAGGACGACCTCCTTGACGCCATGCTTTCGCGCGAAGGCGGCAACCAGGTACGAAGCGCGGTCCTTGAAGGATCCGGAAGGATTGCAGGTGTCGTCCTTGAGCCAGAGCCCGGGCGCGGCGAAGTCGCGGCGCAGGCGCTCGGGGGCCCACAGCGGGGTGTTGCCGACCGGGATGGGCGGAAACCAGGCGGCTTCGACCGGCAGGGGAATGACGCCGGCCCCCGGCATATCACCCTCCCATTCCGCCTCCAGGATGCCTTCCAGCGGGCGGGCTGCCTGCTGCCCGCGCGCGCACGGGTCGCACAGATAGCGATCGGGAGTAATCTCGTAGGTCGCGCCGCAAGTCGCGCAGCGGTAATGCCATTGCATGGTCGACTCCGGCGTTACGTCATTCAGGCGGCAGGATCGAGCCCTTGCGCTCGACGATCATGCGGTAGTGCTCCGGCTGGCGATGCACCGCGAAGTTGAAGAGGGTGTTCTTGAAGGAGTTGCACAGGTCGAGGTCGCAGCGCGCCACCGCCAGTTCATCCTCGAGCGTGGTGCAGGCGCCGACGATCTCGCCCGACGGCGCGATGATCGAACTGTTGCCGATCATGTCGCAACCTTCCTCGCAACCGGCCTTGGCCACCCCGACCACCCAGGTGCCGTTCTGGTAGGCGCCCGACTGCATGACCAGCTGGTTATGGAAGTTCGACAGGTTGTCGTGCACCGGGGCCGGCGGGTTGTGCACCGGCGTGTTGTAGCCGAGCATGATCATCTCGACGCCTTGCAGGCCCATGACCCGGTAGGTCTCCGGCCAGCGGCGGTCGTTGCAGATGCACATGCCGAGGATGCCGCCGTAGGCGCGCGTCACGTTGAAACCCAGGTTGCCGGTTTCGAAATAACGCTTCTCGAGGTGCTGGAACCGGCGCCACGGCTCGTGTTCGACGTGTCCCGGCAAATGGATCTTGCGGTACTTGCCGACGATCTTGCCGGTCCTGTCCACCAGGATCGAGGTATTGAAGCGGCGGGTGCGGCCCTCCTCCTGCGTCAGTTCGGCGTAGCCCAGGTAGAACCCGATGCCCAGCCGTGCCGCTTCCTCGAACAGGAGACGCGTCACCGGCCCCGGCATCTCGCGCTCGTAGAAGCTGTCGACCTCGGCCTGGTCCTCCATGTACCAGCGCGGGAAAAACGTCGTCAGCGCCAGTTCGGGAAACACCACGACGTCGCAGGCCATGCCGTGCGCCTCGCGCAGCAGCGCCAGCAGTCGGCGCACCACGCTCTCGCGGCTGTCGCTGCGCTGGATCGGGCCCAGCTGCGCCGCCCCGACTTTGACTATCCTCGCCATATCCTGATCCTCATGGTCATGTTGTTCTTTGTCAGTGCTCAATTCGCCAGCGTCAGCAGGGTGTGCAGCAGCACGTTGGCGCCGTCCTCGAGATCCGGCAACGCGGTGAATTCCTTCACGTTGTGGCTGATGCCGCCGACGCTCGGGACGAAGATCATCCCCGCCGGACAGACGCGGGCCAGCATCTGGGCATCGTGCCCGGCACCGCTGGGCAGTCGGCGCACCGAATGGCCCAGGCGACGCGCGGTCGCTTCGACCAGATTGACGACGTGAGGATCGAACGCCACCGGCTCGAACCGTGCCAGCGTGCGGTGGCTCAGCGTGACGCCTTCCGCCGCCGCAATCTCGCCGGCAAACGCATGCATGCGCCGCTCGACATCCTGCAGCACCGCTTCGTCGGTATTGCGCAAGTCGACCGTGAACACCGCCCGGTTGGCGATGACATTCACGAGATTGGGCGACAGCGTGATGGCACCCACGGTGGCCACCTGATCGCCGCCGAGCGAGCGGGCAATCTCCCGCGCATGATGGGCGATGGCGCAGGCCACGTAGCCGGCGTCATGGCGCAGGCGCATCGGCGTGGTGCCGGCGTGGTTGGACACGCCCAGCACGGTGAACTCCGTCCACGAAATGCCCTGGACGCCCTCCACCGCGCCGATCGTGAAGCCTTCGAGATCCAGCACCGGTCCCTGCTCGATGTGCAGCTCGACGTAGGCATGCACCTGCGGATTGCCGCAAGGCGCGGCCCCGTTGTAGCCGATCTTCTTCAGACAGTCGCCGACCGACTCGCCATCGATGCCCACGGTGGCCAGCGCTTCCTCGAGCGGCAAGCCGCCCACATAGACCAGACTGCCCATCATGTCGGGATTGAAGCGGGCACCTTCCTCGTTGGTGAAGAAGGCCACGGCCAGCGGCCTGCGTGTCGTGATGTTCGCATCGTTGAGGGTCTGGATGACTTCCAGGCCCGCCAGCACACCGAAGTTGCCGTCATAGCGCCCGCCAGTGCGCACCGTGTCGATGTGAGACCCGGCCATCACCGGTGGGCCGGACTCGAGTCCCCGGCGAACGCCGACGACGTTGCCGATCGCATCGATCGTGACGGCCAGCCCCAGTTCGCGCATCCAGCCGATCACCCGGTCGCGCCCGGCGCGATCCTCGGCGGTCAGGGCGAGGCGGCACACGCCGCCGCCGGGAATTGCGCCAACTGCGCCCAGCGCATCGAGGCGCGCCGCCAGGCGGTCCGCATTGATGCGCAAGTCCTGCGCGCCGGCGTCGACGTTGTCGCCCATCAGTTCTTCGCGGCCTTGTCGATCGCGGCCAGGAAGTCCGCCATCAGGGCCTCGCCCTCTTTGCCGTAGCTCTTCGCGATCTGGGCCTTGACGGCCGGTTGTGCCAGGTCGCGGAACTTGGTGATTTCAGCCTTGGTCGGGGTATAGACCTGCATCTTGAGCGCCAGCGCCGGCAAGCCGCGATCGGAGGCTTCGATGATGCGGTTGATGCCGCGGCCGGCGACGATTGCCGACCGGGCGGCCGCCTTGACCACTTCCTTCTCCTGCGCCGAGAGACCGTCGAAGGCGGCCTTGTTGAAGATCCACACGTACGGCGTGAACAGGTGGTTGGTCAGGGTCAGGTACTTCTGGACTTCATCGAACTTGGCGAACTTGATGATCGGGATGGGGTTCATCTCGCCATCAGCCACGCCGGTCTGCAACGACGTGTAGACCTCCGCCCAGTTGATCGCCACCGGCTGGCCGCCCAAGCTGCTGACCACGGCCTTGTGGGAATCGAGGCCCATGGTGCGGATCTTCAGGCCCTTCATGTCCTCCGGCGACTTGATGGGGTGCTTGGAATTGGTGAAGGCGAAGAAACCACCCGAGTCACCGAAGCCCAGCACGTCCAGGCCGGTCTTCCTGGTGATGTCGGCGGCGAGTTTCTGGCCGAAGGGGCCGTCGAACACTTCATAGGTCGTCGCGATGTTCGGGTAGGCGAAGGGCACGTCGAGCACGCCGATCATCGGATACACCGAAGCAATACCGCCCACCGATGAAATCGACGACTGCACGACGCCCGACTTGACCTGCTGGATCACCTCGTTGTCCTTGCCCAGCTGGCCGTCCGGGAAGATCTCGACCTTCACGGCGCCGTTGGTGCCGGACTCGACCAGCGACTTGAACACGACGGCCATCGCGCCGGTGCTGTTGTCGAACGGGTCGTTCTTGTTCAGGTGGGCCAGCTTGATGGTCTTCTGGGCGAAGGCCGTGACCGGCAGCATGCCGACCGAAACGGCCAGGGCAGCGGCAATCGCAAGTGACTTGAACAGGCGCATGGTGAGGATCTCCTTCGGGGCTGGGGTTGAGGGGCGAGGCGGGAAAACGGGAAAACGGTCAAAGACCCAGCAGGCGCGGCATGGTGAGCGTCAGGCTGGGCCAGTAGGCGACGAGGAAGAGGACGGCGACCTCGGCGATCACGAACGGCCACATGGCCTTGGTGATGTCCTCGATCCTGGCGCCGGTGATCGATGTCAGGACGAACAGGCTGGCCCCGACCGGCGGTGTCATCAGGCCGATGTTGAGCGCCAGCACAATCATGAGGCCGGCCTGCACCGGATTCATGCCGATCGACGTCGCCAGCGCACCCAGGATCGGGCCCAGCACGATCAGGATCGCGTTGATGTCCATGAACATGCCCAGGATCAGCAGCAGGATGAGGATCATCAGGATGATCATCGACGGGTCGGAGGTCAGGCCGAGGAACATGCCGGTGATCAGCTGGGGCAGCTTCATGTACGTCATCCACCAGCTCAGGATCGAAGCCGCGGCGATGATGAGGAACACCACCCCGGTGATGCGGGCCGTTCGCACCAGCATCTCGACGATGTCGTGGAACTTGACGACGCGAAAGACGAACACCCCCAGGACCAGGGCGTAGAACACGGCGATCGCCGCGCCTTCGGTCGGTGTGACAAGCCCCCCCATGATGCCGCCCAGAATGATCACCGGCATGATCAGCGCAGAAAGACTGTTCTTGAAAGCCACCAGGATGCCCAGCAGGCTCGGGCGCTGCCCACCCTTCGGGAGATTGAGGCGCCGGCCCAGGCCGGCGATGACGGCCATGCAGAACAGGCCCATCACCAGCCCCGGCAGGATGCCCGCGGCAAACAGGCTGGCGATCGACACGCCCATCATCGAACCGTAGATGACCATCAGGTTGGACGGCGGAATCGTCGGACCGATGATCGAGCCGGCCACCACAACGGCGCAGGCAAAGGGTTTCTTGTAGCCGTTCTTTTCCATCGCCGGCACCATCGTGCTGCCGAAGGCCGCCGCTTCCGCGACCGCGGCGCCGGTGATGCCCGCAAACAGCACCGACGAAACCATGCACGACTGCGCCATGCCGCCGCGCAGGTGACCCACCAGCGCGTCGGCGAACTTGGCCAGGCGGTCGGTGATGCCCGCCTTGTTCATCAGCTCGCCGGCAAAGATGAACAGGGGCATGGCCAGGAAGGTGTACAGGTCCAGGCCGGCGAAATAGCGCTGAGGCGCCATCGCCAGCATCTCGGTGCCGCCGATCTGCATGATGCCCATGACGCCGGCGATGCCGAGCACGTAGCCGATCGGCACGCCGACGGCCAGCATGAGGAAGAAAGCCGCAAGCACCCAGATCATCATTCATCCCCCGCGAAAACGGCCGGCAGGCCGGCGACGGTGAAGTCGCGGATTCCCATCAGCACCAGTTGCATGCAGACCAGCGCCGAGGAGGCCGAGACCGAGGCGAACGGGATCGCCATCGTCATGTCGAAGATCGTCGCGTACTGGGTGGCGCCCTGCCGTGCCATGTCGATGCCGAAATAGCACAGGAACGCGAAGAACGCGAAGGCCAGCGCGTCGATCGCCACGTCGATCCAGCGCCGGATATGGATCGGCACCTGATGCAGCAATGCGGTCACCGCGACATGCTCGCGGCGCGCCACCCCGCAGGACACGGCCAGCAGCGCGGCCCAGATCATCAGGTAGCGCGCCAGTTCCTCGGTCCAGGTGACCGGCAGTTCGAACACATAACGGCCGAAAATACCGATCCAGATGACAATCACCAGGATGCCCAGCAATCCGGCGCACAGCAATTCGATCCCGCGATTGACTTTGCCGCTGAGCTTCGCGCTCTTGTCGCTCCAGCGTTGTGCGGTGGAAGGCCCGGTGCTTGTTGCCATGTGTGGTCTGCCGTTGAAAGGGTCAGTGCCGGATGTCGCCGAGGGCCTCATGCAGGTCCTCGATCGCCTCGAGCCTCTTGCGGCCCTTCTTGCCAAGCTCGGTGGCGACTGCCGCGCAGAGATAGTTGACGATGCTCACGGCCGCCACATAGGAATGGAAGATCGAGGCACCTTCGGTGAGGCAGTGGATGACGACATCGCCGGCGCGCGACAGCGGCGGCATGCCCGGGCTGGCGAGGAAAACCAGCTGTGCGCCGGCGTGGCGCGCGGTATCGACGATCGTTTGCAACAGGGCGGAACGGCGGCGGAAATCAACGACCAGGAGCACATCGCCCCGACGCAGTGAGACCATGTCCTCGGCCAGTGTCATCGCCGCGTTGGGCAGCGAAACCACGTCGTCCCTGACCTGAGCCAGCAGGTAAGCGGCATACGTTGCGACGAAATGACCGTTGCGCATGCCGACGACGTGGACCCGTGGCGCCTTCGCGATCTGCCGGATGGCCAGTTCGAGGACGCTACTGCCCGATGGCCTGAAGCTTTCCGACAGGTTCCTGAGATCGGCCGCAAGATGTCGCGACAACGCATCGGATGTGCGTTCCTTGGGGTTGACGCCGGCCAGCGCATAAAGCGGCGAGGCCAGATGGGCTTCGGAACGTGCCTGCAGGCGTGCCTGCTCGAAGCTCTCGTAGCCGATTCGCCGGAAGAATCGCACTGCCGTCGCTTTGGAAACGCAGGCTTCGGCTGCCAGTTCGGTGGCGGAATAGCTGGCAAGGTTGCTCAGGCGGGCGAGCACCGCATCGGCAAGCTTGCGCTCGCCCGGCGGCAGACTCTCGTAGACCGCCATGATCGATTCCTGAATCGTCGGCTCAACCTGTTGCATTGCGGCGCGCATGGCCTTCGTCTCGCTCGGAACATTCGGATGCGGCGGATGAAACTATCGGATGAAACTATCGTTTCTTCCACATCTTTTCATAAAACGATTGTTTCGTCAACGCTCGACCGGGAATCCTGATCAGCAGGCGCATGCGGCTCATCGCCCGCTTCCCGCCGCGGGCTGGCTCAGCCGGCGGACGCGATCCCGTCCGGCATCGCCACGCCCAGTTTGCGGGCCCACGTCGAGAGCGTGGCTACGATGCCGGCCGAGAGCGGGACACCTGTCTGCAGGGCCTGCTGGCGCAGCGCCAGCCCGCGCTGTCCCGGCAGGCGCACCGGCTCACCGGAGCGTGCCGGCGGGTTGTTCTCGCACGCCCGCGCGATCCAGTCCATCTGCTCTTCGAATGCATCGCGCCCGTTGAATGCCTGCGGATCGATCACCTGCACGAACACGGTGCCGCCCCAGCGCGCGCCCGGGTCCGAGCGTCCTTGTCCGGCCAGGCCGGCCGTGAGCGCTTCCACCATGAGGGCGAGGCCGTAGCCCTTGTGCCCGGCGTCGATGCCGCCAAGCGGCAGGATCGTCCCCGCGCGCGGCGGCACCAGCACGGCCGGATCGTCGGTCGCCACGCCGTGTTCGTCGATCAGCCACGCGCCGGGTAGCTTGCGCCCCTCGCGGGCCAGCCGCCCGGTGAGCCCGTTGGTCGTGATCGAGGTGGATACGTCGACCATCATGGGATCGCCGCCCGTGGGGATGCCAACGCCGATCGGACTGGGTGAGAACAGGCCACGGGTGCCGCCGAACGGCGCAACGCTGCCGGCAGCCGGTGCCGACGTCAGCAGCATGAGGACGAGCCCTGCCTCGCCCACGCGCCTCGCATAGGGTGCCAGGGCGGCGATGTGGTGGCTGCGCCGGATGTTCACGATGCCGGCGCCGTAGGTCCGGGCGCGCCGGCTCGCCTCGTCGATGGCACGCAATGTCAGCCAGGGCCCTGGCAGGCGCCGGCCATCCCAGGCCAGCACCGCCCCGTGGTCGGCCAGCACCAGCGGCTCGCCGGCCAGCGTCATCCCGCCCGCTTCGATCTCGGCCAGATAGGTCGGCAGCAACTGCAACCCGTGCGTGTCGTGGCCGAGCAGGTTGCCCTCGACGAGGATGTCGGCGACATCGCTGGCCCGGTCCGCGGGCATGCCAGCGGCCTGCAGCAACAGCTGCGCAAAGTTCTGGAGAGCGGCAGCATCGAAACGGATGATGGTCTGAGCAGCGGTCATGACGAGGGGGCGTTGTTGCAGGCGCGACTTTACTCCTGGAGCGGGTGGAGTCGCCACGCCTGAGACCCGCTGCACGGGACTTCAGCGCTGCTTTCTGCTGCTGGCCGAAATCGGGCTAGCGGCGTCCCACGAGCGCAGAGTAGGCGGCGCGGGTGTTCGGGAGGACGGACGCAATGATCTGCTCGTATGAGGTCTTGTGCCGCGCCAGCATCCGTGCCGAGGCGACAGTCCGAGACCTGCAAAACCAGTGGCAGGTGTGCTGCATCAGGAACAGCTCCGCCGAGACCGCGAAGGCTCTGGCTCGCTGCGATGGAGCGCCGCCGCCCTCCACCGCGCGGCTGATGGCGCGTGCGTGGAGGGCTAGCGCCTGGCGCATGTCGAAGGTGGCCTGCGGGAGCACTTTCGCTGCGAGCGGCACGTACACCGGCAGCTTGCTCACGCGCGTCTCCTGCTCTTCGGCGCGGGAGAAGTCGGCGGCGAGGCGGCTGAACTGGCTGCAAAGCTCCTGTTCGGTCGAGCCCAGCAGGTTCCAGATCTGCTCGCGCCGTTCCGGATCTTCCTCACCGAGCGCTCGCAGATAACCTTGCGTCAGCGTCTCCATGTGTTTTTCGATGTGGTACTTGCCAAGATGCCGGCCCAGGAGCGCAATGCGGCGGCCCTGGTCCCGGGCTCGGATCTGCCAGGCGGCAAAGGCGACGAGGGTCGCCAGAAGAAACAATTCCATTGTTGCGCTCTAATTGACTGGGCAGAAGGTCTGCCCAGTGTAGTCACTCAGTCCACACAGACTTTCCAGTTCCTCGCATGAACCTGAACTACCTCGATTTCGACTTCAGCGAAGACGCGCA
Source organism: Ramlibacter tataouinensis (assembly GCA_002427815.1). Lineage (GTDB taxonomy): Bacteria > Pseudomonadota > Gammaproteobacteria > Burkholderiales > Burkholderiaceae_C > Ramlibacter > Ramlibacter tataouinensis_A. The sequence continues at coordinate 7,196 of DIZF01000066.1, read as the reverse complement.
AGGCCATGGCAGCTTTGACGCGATGGCCTCGGCCGCACCACTGCAGCTGCCGGCGCTGCAGGCGGAGGTGCTGCGCGTGCTGGACTGGCTGCATCACGACTTTGCGGGCAGCCGGGGACCGCTCGATGAGGCCGGCGACTGGGACTACGAGTTGCAGGGCGTGCAGGAGGTGGCGACCACGCTTGACGTCCGCTACGACGAGCATGCCCGGCGAATGCTGCTGCAGCCGGGGGCAACGGGCGCGCCGCGGGTGACGTTGAGCCTGACCTTAAGCGGCACGGCCGACTTTTGTGCGGCATTCAGGAAAGCCTTCGGTCTGGCATAGGGAACGGCCGGCGCCAGGCCTCCAGGCGACCTTCTCGCCTCGGTGGTACACGCAACAAGCCCCGCGCGGGCCCGATGCAAGTGCCACGAACTTTTCGGCCGCCGGGCCGAGGCGCCCGGTATTCCAGGCCAACGCCATCGTGACGATCTCGATGCGCTCGGCCAGCGGCCGGACCACCGCCACCGTGATCGACGGGGTCAACGTGCCCGTGCAGATTGGCGGCGTTCGGGTGCGCGCTGGTGACATTGTCGTTGGCGATGCGAACGGGGTGGTGGTGGTGCCGCCCGGGCGGGCGGGCGGCTGCAGTTGCGGCGCTGGCGCGGCAGATCGACCACGTCGAGGCGCAGATTCGCGAGGAGATTGCATCGGGCAAGACGTCGGGCCTGGCGCGCCAGGCGCTCGGCTACCACGAACTGCAACGCAAGCGCCAATAGGCTCTACCGCAGATGGGGCCGGCTTCGTAGACCACGTGCACGGCCTTCGCACCACCCAGTTTGGTCAGCAGCTTGGGCACGTCGTGAGATAAATCAGCCACTTTTAGAAGCTTTTGGGGAGGAAAATCCGATGCGCCAAGTCCGTGTTCATAAGACGGGTTTCACTTCCATATCACGTTCGACCTGCTGAAGGCTTGCTTGCATTCCATCCGTCGTTGACGTATAGTACTGCATGTTCACCATTGTTGAGACGCCTGCTTTCAGCAGGCTGTGCGAAGACTATTGGACTGAGGACGAGCGTGGAGCTTTCGCGGCGTGGATCGCGGTCAATCCGGAGTCGGGTAATGTCATCCCTGGTTCGGGTGGTTGCCGTAAGGTCCGGTGGTCTCGGACGGGAACAGGTAAGCGTGGCGGCGTGCGGGTCATCCATTACAACCAGCTCGCGGATGATCGAATTTATTTGTTGCTTATCTATGCCAAAAGTGCGCGAGAGAATATTCCGGCGAACGTCTTGTTAAAGATTAAGGAGGCTCTTCATGCCCATGACTGAAAAGAAATTGCTCGCTCGCGATGCAAAGCGGGACCTTGGTGCAGAGCTTCTGGCCTCGGTTCTTGAAATGAAGGCTGGGAAAACGGGTCGAGTTCATCGTATTCCGTTGTCTGAGGTAACCCAGGCCAGGGCGAAGTCTGGCCTCTCGCAGTCCCAATTTGCTCAGGTCTTGGGGGTGTCGATTAGGACGTTGCAGGAGTGGGAACAGGGGCGGCGCAAACCTTCCGGAGCCGCACAGGCGCTCCTCACCATTGCGGCCAAACGTCCCGAAGTCATTCGAGAGGTGTTCGCGCTGTAGGCACGCATGTCGAACTGGTCATTCCACACGGACGCCTGCGGCGCCGATGAATTCCAACGTTGAATTTCACCGAAGCGCTGGGCTTGCTTTCTTATGTTGTTGTAGCTACAATAACGCATGCGTATCACCTTTGATCCGATCAAGCGCGAGAAGGCGTTGGCGGAACGGGGCCTGGACTTTGCGGATGCCGCGTTGGTTTTCGAGGGTGTCACCCTTGAGGTCGAAGACATTCGAAAGGAGTACGGTGAAGAGCGAATCATCTGCTACGGCATGCTTGCGGGGCGGATGGTCGTTATTGGATACACGCCGCGTGGCGCGGATCGTCACGTATTCAGCATGAGGAAAGCAAATGAACGCGAACAAGCCCGCATCGCGCCGCTCCTTGAAATCTGACCTTGCCCGTGTTGATGCTCACGTGGTGAAAAAGAGCGAGTATGAAGAGCTGCCGGAACTCACCGAGGAAATGCTCGCGCGCGCCAAGGTGAATAAAGGGGGCCGCCCGGTCTCCTCGAATCCGCGCAAGCTCCTCTCGCTCAGACTGCCCGCCGACGTCATTGAACGTTGGAAGGCGACCGGTCCAGGCTGGCAAACGCGTATGGCTGAACGCCTCAGTAAGGTCCGGTGAAGAATTTAACTTGTCGATCCAGACCGACGGCCGCTGGCCGCGGCTGACCTTCACGTTGAGTCGCGCGAACGGCTCCGTCCTCGACCGAGCACAGACATAGCGCATTTGCTATACTTCTCCCAATGCCCTGGGGCATCGAGTACTACGACGAGAAGCTGCAGGCTGCTGTGCTCGCTCTCCCGCCAGGGATCTTGGCCCGGTACGTGCACCTCACCGACCGGATGGTTGAGTACGGCCCGGACCTTGGCATGCCTCATACGAGGGCGATGGGCGCCGGACTGTTCGAGTTGGGCTTGAAGTCCGGTGAAGGTATCGGGCGAGTTTTCTATTGCACGCTGGTGGGGCGCAGAATCCTCATGCTCCACCAGTTTGTGAAGAAGACCGAGAAGACTCCCCCGAAAGAGTTGACCATTGCGCGCAAGCGCATGAAGGAGCGGAGAGATGCTGACGCATAAGCAGTTGCGTGTTCAGGCGCTGAAGAGCCCTGAGGTTGCGGCCGAATTCGAAAAGCAGTTCGAGGAATTCGCCCTGCTCGATGAGTTCCTCAGGGCACGCTCCGAACAAGGTCTCACGCAGGCGGAGGTCGCGGAGCGCATTGGCACTACACAGTCCGCTGTTGCGAGAATGGAGTCTGGCCGCGGGAAGCATTCCCCATCCTTGGCGACTCTGTCGAAGTATGCCGAGGCGCTGGGCTGCAAGCTCGAGGTCCGCTTGGTACGTGAACGCGCCGGCAGGCGCGACTTAACAAGTCAATCAAGACGGACGCCAAAGGGCGCGCGTACGCTTCGCGCACGCTAGGCTTCGGCGCCGGTTATTTTCACGGTAAGGCTCGTGCAGATGCCCGATCCCCTGCTTGCTCCTGGATTTCCCCGACAAGCTCGAATCCGAGCGACTGATCATTCCTGGACCTCATCGACACTGCGCACCATGCACCATTACCTGCAATCCTCACCCGAAACCGTCCACTGGGGCTGGTTCGACGCGGCGCTGCCGCACGTTCTCACCATCAATAGCGGAGACCGCGTGACCATCGAGTCGCTGTCAGGCGGCCCCGCAAACCTGCCGGGCGAGGGATTCCATGTTCCCGCGGAACTGCTGGAGGTGCATGCGACCTCCCAGCGGCGGCTGCCCGGGCACATCCTCACGGGACCGGTTGGGGTGCGGGGCGCGGAACCCGGCGACGTGCTGGAGATCCGCATCATCGATGTTCAACTGCGGCAGGACTGGGGCTACACCTTCGTGCGGCCGCTGGCGGGTGCGCTTCCCGGCGAGATCGATGCGTTCGAGCAGATCGTCACGCGCCTGGACAGCCAGAGGAATGTGGGCCTGCTGCCCTGGGGTCTTGAAATCCCGCTGCGTCCCTTCTTCGGCGTGATGGGCGTGGCGCCGCCTCGGGCCTGGGGCTCGATCTCCTCGATCCAGCCGCGCGCGCACGGCGGCAACCTCGACAACAAGGAGCTGGTGCCCGGCTCGACGCTCTACCTGCCCGTGTTCAATGAAGGCGCGGGGTTCTCGGTGGGGGACGGGCATGCGGTGCAGGGCGATGGCGAGGTCTGCACGACGGCGATAGAAACGGCGCTCACGGGCACGTTCGAGATCCATCTGCGCAAGGACCTGCTGCTGCAGTACCCGGCAGGAGAGACGGCGGCGCATCTGATCACGATGGGCATGGACCCCGACCTCGACACGGCGGCGAAGGATGCGCTGCGCCGCATGGTCGATCGCGTGGTGCAGGAAACCGGCCTCTCGCGCAATCGCGCCTTGATGCTCATGAGCCTCATGGCCGACGTGCGGGTGACGCAGATGGTCAACGAGCACAAGGGCATCCACGTGATGATGCCCAAGACCGCGCTTCGCAAGGCCGTCTAGCGCGCAACGGGGTCGAGCGAGGGTGGCGGTCCAGACTACAGCTATCGGTCCAGCGTCAGTACCGTTCCCGCGCGTTCGAACCATGCCCTGATCTTGTCCGTCTCAGCTCTTTCCCGGATGGTCAATTCCCCGCCGCCCAGGCTCTCGCCCCAATAGCCGTTCACCACCAGCGTGTCAGCCAGGCCAAAGCGCGCGATCAGGTCTTCGGCGGTCCCGGCCTGCAGATACATGGTGACGTCGTTGACGAAGAGTATTTCCCTGCGCTCCAGGTCCATGCGGCAGAACAACTCTTCGATGATCTCCCTATTCGCGCGCGCTTTCGCCATTGCTTCGGCTTCGCTGGTCGAACTGAGGCGCGGTGCATCGAGGTGGGCTGCCATGTGAATCACGCCGCAGCCTTCCGGCGGCCTCAGGCTTCCTCCGACTCCTGGGAGTCCCTTTTCGGAGCTCAGTTCTTCGGGAATGTGCGGTGCAAGGTCCACGATCACGATCTGCCGGCCGAGGCCCAGCCGGCAAAAGTCTTCGAGGATGCTCCTGCAGAGTGTCGTCTTGCCCGTGTTGACGTCACCGAGGATCAGCAGCCTTTTTCCGAGCCAGTCTTGCCCGCCAATCTGTTCCATCAGCTGCCCGTCTGCCGATCTTTGCGGCGAAACGTTTCCGGAAGCAGCAAGAGCATCGCTGCCCCCAGGAGATAGATGGCGCAGGTGACTGCCAGGCCGGACTGCAGGCCATAAGACTTGCCGATCCATCCGATCGTAAGGGGCGCAACCATCGCACCGATACGGCCCATGTTCCAGCAAAAACCGCCGGCGTAGGCGCGAACCCGCTCGGGGAAGAGCTCCGCGTAATAAGCGCCCAGGACGCCCCCGGCGCCGCAAAGGCCGAAACCGACGACCGAACCCCACCAGAACAGGAACATGGGAGACCGAACGACTATGTAGACGCCAATGGCGATCGCGCAGACCACGAAGGAAATCATCATCGAGCGGCGCCGGCCGATCAGGTCGGCAAGCATGCCGAAGAACTGAAAACCGACAAACATGCCAACGTACATGACGAAGGAAAAGCCCAACATCGTGGTGAGGCTCAACCCGCGCTCGGTTGTCAGAAACGTCGGAATCCAGAAGGCAGCGCCCCAGTAGCCAGCGAGGTTGACGATGCTGACCAGTGTGGCCGCCACCGTCGTCTTGGCGAGGTCCCCTTCGAAGATGGCGCCGATACCGACCGGGGACTTCTCGACATCGGCATCGACCGCCGCTGCCCTCTTCGGGTCGGGAGGCACGAGACGTCTGACCAGCAGTGCCATCGGAATGGAGACGGCTCCGGCAACGAACAGCCACTGCCACTGCACGTCAAGAACCAGGCGGCCGACCAGCGACGCCACGACGGCGCCAATGGCAAAACTGCTGAAGACGAACGACGCGGCGCGTCCACGGTACTCGGGCGACCAGTGGTCGGCAATCAGCGCGGCGCAGGGCCCCCACACTCCGCCGATCGCAATACCGGTCAACAAGCGCAGGACCAGCCATTGCGACCACGTATCGACCAGGTAGACAGCAGCCATGCCAACGCCTAGCCAGAGCAGTGCCAGCACCAGTGCAAACCGCCGGCCGTAATTCTCCGCGACGAGCCCGAACAGGACGCTCCCGGCCATGGCGCCGAGCGCTGTCGCCGACCCAAGCAGCCCTCCCTCGGGCAGGCCGATGCTGAGAACCTTGAGCAGCACGGGCATCGCGATCGCCAGAACCATGAGGTCATAGCTGTCGAACAGATAGGCCAGGAACGCGGCCCACAGGACTCGCCAACGGTAGGGACTGCTGCTCATGTCCCGATTCCCTCGGGCAGGCAGATGCGAAGGCCAGTATTTGTTCATTCTCGCTACGATGCTCTTGTTCAGATAAACGACCAGCGGCTGCGTGCCCACTCCGGCGCTCGCATTGCCCATTGTATGAGTGCGCCTCGACAGGCCGCCGGCCCTTTCCCAGGGCTCGCGACTGTTGGAAACGCATTGGGGCAATATCAGGTTGGTAGACTTGAACTGTCAATCCTGGTCGAGTTCCAAGGGAGACCCCGGACATGCCCACGAAAATCTTCACCAGCGGCCGCATCAGGAAGGCGGACTACAACCCCACTTCGCGACAGCTCGATCTGCATTGGGAGAACAAGTCCGTCGTGGCCTACAAGCACGTGCCGGAAGAGGTGTATCGGCGGCTTTGCAGTGCACCCAATCCGGCAACCTACTGGGAGGACCGGATCGCGGACGAATATCCGAAGGGCACACCGATGACGTCCAATGCCGATCCAGCTGGCGCCAGGAAGTTGAGTGACCTGTTTGGAAACGACGACTGAATGGCTGTCCGGAGCGGGAGCAGTGGGCCTCGGGCGGTGCTCACCGTAGACTCATCAGTCAACTTGTCAAGGCCGCAACAATGATCGATCTGTACACATGGACCACACCCAACGGCCGCAAGGCTTCGATCGCGCTGGAGGAACTCAAGCTGCCGTACACGGTGCATCCCGTTGACATCGGCAAGGATCAGCAGTTCGCCCCCGAGTTCCTTCAGATCAGCCCCAACAACAAGATCCCGGCCATCGTCGATCGCGAAAACGGCTTCACACTGATGGAGTCGGGTGCGATCCTGGTCTACCTCGCGGACAAGACGGGGCAACTGCTGCCCACGTCGGGCCTGGCGCGTTATCGAACCATCGAATGGCTCATGTGGCAGATGAGCGGTGCTGGCCCAACGTTTGGTCAGATCCATGCCTACGTGAAGTTCAACAAGGGCAAGGCGCCGTTTGCCGAAGAACGATTGATGAAGGAGACGCGCCGGCTGTATTCCGTCCTCGACCGGCGGCTGTCCGACCGGCAGTTTGTCGCGGACGAGTACTCGATCGCGGACATCGCGATATGGCCCTGGGTCTCGCGTTTTGAGTGGCACTCGATCGATCTGCACGAGTATCCGAACGTGCTGCGCTGGTACACGGCAATCGCACAGAGGCCGGCGGTGAAAGCCGGCTACAAGGTTCCCGTGGACGTCGGCGACATCCCCATGCCGTAAAGCACTGAAGGGCTACCGATGGTGCCAAATTTGACT
>DIZF01000059.1:17726-18124 GCA_002427815.1 Ramlibacter tataouinensis | reverse complement strand
GAGAAATTGGCGCTGTTGAAAATCGCGCTCTGCAGTGCCCCCGCCTGGAGCAGCGCCTCTTCCTCCTGCTTGCGCGCGGTGTTGTCGGTGCCGATCAGCAGGTAGCCGATGATGGCGTTCTGCGCGTCGCGCAGCGCCGTGACCGACACCACCGCTGGGAACCGGCTGCCGTCCTTTCGGATGTAGGTCAGCTCGTAGATGTCCTCGATGCCGCGCGAGGCCTTGAACACCAATGCCTCGAAGCCCGGCGTAATCGGCGTGAAGAGTTCGACGCTCAACGCCTTGGCACGCGCGATCAGTTCCTGCGGATCGGAAATGTCGGCCGGCGTAATCTTGTTCATCACTTCGGCGGCGGTGTAGCCCAGCATCCGCTCAGCGCCGACGTTGAAGATCTGGAT
>DIZF01000059.1:0-17466 GCA_002427815.1 Ramlibacter tataouinensis | reverse complement strand
GCGTCAGTGGCGATGCTCGAGAAGTTGGCGCTGTTGAAAATCGCGTCTTGCAAAGCGCCCGTCTTCAACAGCGCCTCTTGGCGCCGAAATTCCATGACGCCGTCAGGGCCACCCTGTTTTTCGCCAGCGCCATCACCAGAACCGGTTTTTGGCATAAGCCCTCCCGCGTGAACAATCTATTATTGATCTTCAGTCAGTAGTGTCCCAACGTTTTTCAGAGGAGAGCGAGTTGTTGATGCTCGAAATCGGAGTCTGAATCACGCGTTGGCGGGGTAAGTAGTTGATTTATTGGGGTTGTTTCGAACATGGTCAGGCTGAGGATTTGTAGGATTTCGTAGAGGCTATGGGGCAAATGCAGGCGTTTCTTGACGATGGCGATCAGCACGTAGGTGCACACGGCAATCCAGATTTGCGTCTTCACGGCGTTCTCGCTGGTGCCCAGGAACGCCTTGATGCGCAGATGCTGCTTGATCCATTTGAAGAACAGCTCGACCTGCCATCGCTGGCGGTACAGGGCGGCGATCAGCTCGGGGCCGAGCGAGAAGTTGTTGGTCAGGAACACCCAGCGTCTTGCCCGACTCGGGGTCCTTGAATCGTACGCGCCGCAGATGCTCGGGATACTTCTTGGCCGAATAGTAGCCATTGAGCATCACGCGTTGGTCGCAGATCACACCGGCGTCGCGATCGACGGGCGACGAGTAGACCCGCCGCGCATCCATCGGCGACTTGGCACGCGTGACGAAGAAGGCGCCGGCCTGATGCAGCGCGTACAAGCGCTCGAAGTCCACGTAGCCGCGGTCCGTAGGGTTCAATCCGTTGCCGTTTCGCCGCGTAGGAAGGTATTCGGTATGACCTCGGCGTGTATCCACGTACACCAGCCAGTCGATCGTCGTCTTCCATCATCTCGCATCAGGTCACACTCGGCCGCTTAGAACATATCCGTAAATTATGTTGATCTTCAACGGCACTTTGGGGAACGCAATGATGGCGGCGGCGATGTGGTTGAGCGCGACAAAGCTGCGTTCGAGCTTCTCGTATCGCACAAGCAGCTTGCGGAAGCGATTGAACCAGCTGTGGCAGACCTCTACCACCCAGCGCCGCGCCTTCTTGGTCGGGTCGCGCCGCTTGGCATCGGCTTCCTTGCCGCGATCAACGACGTGAGGAATGTAGCCGTGCGACTTGATGATCTCCAAAGCAGGCCGCCCTCGGTAACCCGCATCGGCGCACAAGTGCTTGCTGCGCCGCGTGCTGGGCGTCTTGCGTTTGACCAGGATGGCGTGCAGCACGGCATCGAGTTGCGTGACGTCATGCTCATTGGCCCCGGTCACGACGAGCGACAACGGGACGCCACGGCCGTCCACCAGCAGGTGGCGCTTGCTCCCCTTTTTTTCCCCGATCGGTCGGGTTGCGTCCGACCGCCTCTTGCGCCAATGGGGCTTTGAACATGGCCCCGTCGATGCTCTGCCACGCCCAAGCGATGCCTTCCATCTGGTCGTACTCAGCAAGCCCGGCTTTCCAGATGGCCTCGAACACACCCGCAGCTTCCCACTCCAGGAAGCGCTTGTGCACGGCGCTGGCACTGCCAAAGCGTTCCTTGGGCAGCGCCTTCCATTGGCAGCCCGTGCGCAACACGTACACAACCGCCTCGAACACTTGTCGCGCCGGCTTGGGAGGCCGCCCCGCTCCCGCCTTGCGCACGTACGCCTTGTCTGCGCTGCGCTGGCGCACCGGAATCAACGGCTCCACGCGCCGCCAGAATTCATCGGTCACCTCCCACGATTCGACTCGCTTGCGTGTCGCCATTCCTTCGCTCCGGCACCGCTTTATCTGCGGCTCGAAGAGACAGTATACTATTTACGGATAACCTCTAAGCATTGCAGCGGTGCGCATCTTGTTAAACGACGGCTCAAACGGTGACGTCCCGTCGAATCGGTCATAAACCTTTGGCCACGCTCACCGGCAAGAAACGGCCGGCGAGCATCTACTCGCCTCTGCGCTTCCGGTGGCGCATGTTCGCTGTTGGAGGCGCACATCACTCATCGGCGTGCTCGCGGACCGCTCCTGGCCATTGGGCGGCGCGGCCCGGGCACGGTTGTGCGGTCGCCGAGGTCGCGTACTTCTGGCTACCGGGTAAACCCTGTCCGTCGAAAACGCTTGAGAAGACTACGATCTCACCAAGTCATCAGATGACTTGCTGACCGTAAACCCGAACACAGAGAGCCACGCTTTGATTCCCGAAACATACGCCGTACAGAAGAAGAAGCTGTACGAGAGCGTCATAGAGCAAATGGACAAGCTGCTGTCCAGCGGCCGTTATGCGGTGGGGGACAAGCTGCAGTCGATCGAAGAACTGAGTCGGTTGTTTGGCACCAGTAGGCCGACGCTGCGCGAAGCGTTCAGCGTGCTCGCATCGACCGGGGTCCTCGAAATCAGCCATGGCCGGGGCGTGTTCATCAAGAGTCTGACGGTTCGTCCGATGACTGGCGACATAAGCGCGGTTGGCGGAACGAACCTGCTGCACTGGCTTGAATTTCGTCGCACTGTGGAGATCGATGCCGCCGGGCTAGCGGCCAAGCGCCGCACTGCCGACCAAGTTCGCGAGCTCCGACATCTGATCACCGGCATCGAAGACAAACTTAATGCTGGAGAAATCGCCGAGGATCTCGATTACAAGTTCCACATCGTCATTGCGCAGGCGACGCAAAACCCAATTTACGCGAGCGCACTTAGGACGAACGAGCACGCGCTCCAGCACCACGTCTTTGAGAACTTGCGTCAGTCACTTACGGTACCTGCGCGCAAGCTCCTGATCATGCAGGAGCACCATCAGATCTTTGACGCGATCAAGAACGGCAATGCGAGGCAGGCACGGCGGGCCATGGAAACGCACTTGCTGAACGCTGAACGAAAACTCCGGCTTCTTGCGGCCGCGGTGCTCGCGCAGCAGCGACCTCAGGGCGGGGTGCGCCGCGCCGCATTGAAATGAGCTGTTCAACCTTTTATAGGAGACATGGAATGAAGATGGGTCTTTTTAGAGTTCTCACTGCCTCGACCGTTATTGCAGCGGCTCTGGCCACGAGCGGTCTGGCGACGGCTGCGGACTTCACGATCCGGCTCGGCGCGTCGCAACCAGCAGACCACCCGATGACCGACACGATGAACAGGTTCAAGGAACTTGCAGAGAAGAACAGCGGCGGGCGCATCAAGGTCGAGGTCTACCCCGCGAACCAACTGGGCTCGCAGGTGCAGATGAACGAAGGGGTCAAGACCGGCTCGGTCACGATAACCTACAGCTCGATCGCCTTTATCAGCAACTTTGAGCCGAAGTACAACTCGCTGATGCTGCCGTTCCTGGTTCGCAAGGACAACGTGGACAAGGCGTGGAAGGCGCTGGACGGCGACCTCGGTAAAGAGCTGGAGGCATCTCTCGAAAAAATTGGCATGAAGTGCATTGGCTACGGCCCGATCGGGTCGCGCCAGATCACCAACAACAAGCGCGAGATCAAGACGCCCGCCGATCTCAAGGGTATCAAGATCCGATTGCAGCCCAACGCCGTTCACATCGCGACATTCAAAGCGCTCGGCGCGAATCCGACTGCGCTTGATTTCTCCGAGGTCTACTCCGCTCTTCAGCAAGGGGTTATCGACGCGCAAGAGAACCCGATCGACATCATCGCGGCGAACCGTTTCAATGAGGTGCAGAAATATCTCAGCCTCACCGGTCACTTCTACGACTTCGCCGGCCTGTGGATGAACAAGGCTTTTTACGACAAGCTACCGCCCGAACTGCAGAAGGTTGTTTCCGACGCCGGCCAGCGTGCGGTCGAGTTTCACCGCAAGCTGTACGCCGACAAGGAAGAGGGCTACCTGGAGCAGCTGAAGAAAGCCGGAATGCAGGTTTACCAGCCCACGCCTGAAGAACTGAAGAAGTTCCAGGTCGCGAGTGATCCCGTGTACGCCAAATTCCTTTCCGAGCAGAAGGACAAGGACAAGGCATTCACAGAGAAGGTCTGGAAAATCATGGGTCGCTGAAGGCCTGCGAACACCCGTGGAGCGGCGGCGCTCGTCACCCGCTCGCCTCCCAAGCACAGTCAACTACTTTCAGGTGAAAACGTGATGTCTCAACCAATCGACGGTACCTCCAATCTTCAGGTTGTGGCGGCAGCCGGCTCCGGCCGCATGCGTGCTGGCGCTCTTTACGGCCGCCTCGCGGGTGCGGTCACCGTCCTTACAAAGGCGACGCTGATCTTGATCATCTCGCTCATGTGCTTGCTCGTGCTGGGCCAGGTCATGACCCGCTACATCGTCGAGGACACGCCTCCGTTCCTGTCAGAGCTGGCGACGTATTGCCTGATCTGGACCGCGTGCCTGGGCTCCAGTCTCGCATTTCGCTACCGAAAGCACGTGGCCATGGAGCTGCTGCACGGGCGCTTCTCGCCAGCCGCTGACCGCGCCTTGGACTGGATCAACTTAGTGGCGGTTCTGGTCTTTCTCAGCGTCTTCTTCTATGCCTCGCTGGCGTTCGCATTGGACATGTGGGAGCAGCACAGTGCCACGATGGATTTCAGCATGACGTACGCGGCGCTTGGGGTTCCCATCGGAACCGTCCTGATGATGATTCAGTTGATCGACGCATTCATTCACCCGGAGGTCTGACATGCTGATCACCCTAGGTCTAACGCTTACTGTCACCTTGCTGCTCGGGGTGCCGATCGCGTTTGCACTGGGCATGAGCGGCGCGCTTGCCCTGTTCGTTGGAAGCGATGTCTCGCCCCTTATGGTGCTCGGAAACTCGGCTTTCCGCGGCATGGACTCGTTCCCGCTGATGGCGATTCCCTTCTTCGTGCTCGGCGGCGAGTTGATGGGCATCTCCATCACCACGGCTCTGATCAACTTCGCGTCATCGCTGGTCGGCCACATCCGTGGCGGCTTGGCGCACGTGACCACCCTGTCGTGCATGTTCTTCGGTGGCATCACGGGCGTGGGCGTAGCGGAGACAGCTGCGATCGGGACGATCGTGATCCCCGCGATGGAGAAAAAAGGCTATGACAAGGCGTTCGCCGCTGCAGTGGTCGCTGCGAGTTCCACCCTCGGACCCATCGTACCGCCGAGCGTTCCGATGGTCCTGTACGCACTTGCCGTTGGCGGCAGCGTTTCCATTTCCGCCCTGTTCTTGGCCGGCGTGGTGCCTGCGATCCTGATCACCGCGGTCTTCATGCTGGTCTCGTACGTGATCGCCCGCCGCAATGGCTACCCGGTGGAAAGCGCGTTCGAGCTGAAGCGCGTCTGGCACACGTTCCGGAAGGCGACCTGGGCGTTGCTGATGCCGGTCATTATCGTCGGCGGCATGGTCAGCGGCGTGTTCACCGCGACTGAGGCCGCCGTTGTTTCCGCCTTCTATGCGGCATTTGTCGGTTTCGTCATTAACCGCAACCTGCGACTGTCCGATTTGCCAAAGTACTTCGTGAACACTGCTATTGTCACGTCGATCGTGCTGATGCTGCTCGCATTCTCGAAGGTTGTCTCTTGGATCCTCACCGTCCAGAACGTACCAGGTCTCCTGACCGCGGCGATGCAGTCTGCGACCAGCAGCCCGCTGATGTTTATGTTGATGGTCAATGTCTTGCTGTTCATCATCGGCTGCTTCATTGACTCTGCTGCCGGCATCATCATGGTTGCCCCTGTGATGGCCCCCGTCGCAGCGGCATTCCATATCAATCCGGTGCATTTCGGCTTCATGCTCGTGATGAACCTCATCCTCGGGATGGTCACCCCGCCAGTGGGCGTGATCCTGTTCGTTTCAGCCGGCATTGCGGATCTGAAGCTCGGAAGCATCGTCGCCAAAATCTGGCCATACGTCATCGCGGCGTACGGGATTCTTGCTCTGGTGATGCTCTTTCCCGAGATCACCCTTGCGATTCCTCGTCTGGCCGGTTACGTCAATTGAACGCACCTGCCCCACTCACCTTACACCTGAAAGAGACCGAAATGAACAGAATGAAAGAAACCCTTCGTCGCGGGGAGATCGCGTACGGTTCGTTTTGTGCGCTGAAGGACCCGGCGATCATGGAGATCCTGGGCTACGCGGGTTTCGACTTCGGCATCATCGACCTGGAGCACTCAGCGCTGGACCTGTCCGGAATGGAACATTTTATTCGGGCGGCCAAGGTGGCCGGGCTCACTTCGATCGTGCGTACGCCTCAGATGGACTTCGCCACGATCCTGCGCGCTGTCGAAAACGGCGCCGATGGCGTGATGATCCCGCATCTCATGAGTCGCGCGATGGGCGAGAAGGTCGTCGGCATGGCCAAGTACGCCCCTGTCGGTATGCGCGGCATTGATGGCTCGACACGGGTGGCTAAGTACGGCAACGTGCCCATGTCGGAGCACATGAAAGAGCAGAACGAGCGCGTTCTCATCATCGGCATGATCGAGGACAGGGAGGCTGTAGAGGACATTGACGACATCCTCCAGACCAAGGGCCTGGACATGCTGTTCATCGGCGCGGCGGACCTGTCCTGCTCGTATGGGTTGCCCCACCAGGTGACCCACCCTACCGTGCGTGAAGCGATCAAGCGCGTCTTTGATCGCGCCGCTCGCACCGGGATGAAGGTGGGCGTGCCTGCATACGACGCCAAGCAGGCATTGGAGGTCGCCGAGCTGGGCGCCGGCTTCATCACCAGCCCGGCGGTGGACACCTACCACCTTACACAGACGCTCAAGGCCCATCTGCAATCCGTCAAGGCGGCGTTCACGCGCTGACTGGGGAGTATTCAGCATGTCCGAAAATGATTTGAGCGCGCTACCCGTTCACGTTCTCTCCCGAGAGATCATGGCGCGTCGCATCTCGCCCGTGGATGTCACGGAAGCCTTCTTGGCGCGCATTCAGGAACGCGACGAGAAGCTGCACTCATTTGTCGAGGTCTATGCGGACGATGCGCGTCTCGCCGCCAGGGGCGCCGAGGCGGCGATCCGCTCCGGCCACGCTGTTGGCCCGCTTCACGGGATCCCGATCGCGCTGAAAGACTTGATCGAGATTGAGGGAAAGGTCGTAACGGGGGGCAGCGAGGCTTGGCGCAACCGAAAGGCTGTGAAGACGGCCACGCTGGCACAGCGTCTGATCTCACAAGGGATGATCGTGTTGGGCAAGACCCATACCGTCGAATTCGCAATGGGCGGTTGGGGTACGAACTCGCGTCGCGGCACACCCTGGAACCCCTGGGACGCGAAACGGTCTCGCACGCCGGGCGGCTCCAGCAGTGGGTCAGGAGTTGCCGTGGCCGCCCGCTTGGCTCCGTGGGCGGTGGGCACCGATACGGGCGGCTCCGTGCGCCTGCCGGCTTCGTGGTGCGGCATCACGGGACTGAAGACAACCAGCGGGCGTGTCAGCACGTATGGCGTGTTGCCTCTCAGTCCGACCTTGGATACGCCCGGCCCTATGGCTCGGTCGGTCGAAGATGTCGCTTGGCTGTATAGCGCGATGCAGGGGGCTGACCCTCACGATCCGCGGACGGAAAATTTGTCGTTCACAAACCCTATGGCACAACTGCGGCGCGGCGTGAAGGGGATGCGACTGGCCAAGATGCCGGACATCGAACGCCAGCATGCCTCGCCCGACGTTCTCGCGGCGTATGACAGCTCCCTGCTCGAGTTGCAGCGGCTGGGCGCCGACATCGTGTATATCGACCTGCCGTTCCTGTTTGCAGATGTTGCCGCATACAACATGCGGATCATGGCAGCTGAGAGCTATACGCTATACCACGAGCTCATCGACGACCCCGACGCGCCGCTGGATCCACACGTTCGTCCGAGACTCGCGGCCGGCAAGGACATCAGCGCACGAGCCTACATCGAGGCGCTGCAAGTCCGGGAGGAAATGAAGTTGAAGTACGCCGTCGCGATGGAAGGGATCGACGCTCTGCTCACGCCAACGACCACAACCACGGCGATCCCCATCGATGAAGTCGACCAGACGAAGGCGCCGGCGCACTTCACCCGCTTTGGGAACTTCTTGGATCAGTGTGCTCTTGCATTGCCCAACGGCATCGCACCGGATGGCCTCCCGACTTCGCTGCAAATCGTGTGCCGCAGCTGCGAGGAGGCGCTAGCCCTGCGCATCGGCTGGGCCTACGAGAGCGCCACCGAGTGGCACCTGAAGCGGCCGCCGATGGCCTGAGAGGCAAACCTGCTTGTTTTGCTCAAGGCCAGTGTCCACTAGAACCGGCAGCAGCCCACTGCGCCCGCTGAACCTAGTGTAGTGTTGCAAGGGCTGCTGCCGGTTCCGTAGGCACCGACCTCTAAGCTTCTCCTGATTAGCGACCTACCTCAGCCATGCGAATGGAGAGGGCCGAGCTGCACTATTTCGACGGCTTCGACAGGCCAGAGGTGTTGGCTAACTGGGACTATTAATTCCGAAGATATGGGCGTCGTCAGGAAGTGAGCTCCGCCGAAGGCGCAAACTCCGAAGTCAGCCACCGCATGAAGATGTCCACCGGGCGCTTGGTGCTTGACCTCTGCGCGCAAATTGCGTAATAACGCAGTCCATCGTGCAGCTCTTCGCCCCAGAGCTGCGTCAGTGACCCCTCACAAATCGCATCGCGGACCAGGATGGAGCGGGTGAGGCAAAGGCCGGCACCTGCCTTGACGGCCTCGAGCATCGTCGCCGAGTCGTTGAAGCGGATGGTCGGCGTTCCCTCCAACTCGATCGTCCTGTTCCCCGCCTCATCCCATTCATCCCAGTAGTCACGTTCGGTGTTGCGCAATAGAAGGCTGGCGGGGAGGCGTCTGGCCGCCTGTATCCGCTCAAGCTCTCCCGAAATGGCCGGCGCGCACACGGCGCACCCCGGCGGCCACCCAAAGTACCCCACTTATGGCCACCCAAACTGCTCCACCCTGGCCGCGGTGATCTGACGCATTGAATCTGGTGTGTCGGGCGCTGCGAGGCCCGACAGGCAGGACGTTACTTTCCCCCCTCTGATCGAGGGGAACAACGGAGTGAACGTCTTGAAGCCACATCTGCAAACCACCATCTGGACGCTGCTCAAAGGCGGCGCCACCCAGCGTGAGATCGAACGCATCACCAGCGTCTCGCGCCACACCATCCGGTTGTATCAGCGGGGCTTGGCCGCTGATCCTGCAAACTGCCCCGGGGTGGCCACCGACTCTCCCAGTCAAACTGGTCCACCCTGGCCACCGACCTGTGTGCCGATTGCGCCGTCGCTGGCGCTGTCCAAGTGCGAACCCCACCGCGCGTTCATCGACGCCCAGTTGCGCCTGGGTCGCAACGCCACGGCCATCTACCAGGACCTGGTGGACCTGCACGGCTTTGAGGGCGCCTACAACTCGGTCAAGCGCTTGTGCGCCCAGCTTCGTAAGCGTCCGGCCATCCCCTTCTTGAATCCGGCCGTCTAAGCGGCAACGATGGTGTCCACCAAGGAAATTAGGTGGACACCATGAAAGACTCCAAGAGAATCGTGCGGCGTCGTCACAGCGCCGAACTCAAGGCGCAGGTGCTGAGCGAATGCGCGCAGCCCGGAGCGTCGGTGGCGAGCGTGGCGCTGTCGCACGGGATCAACGCCAACGTGGTGCACAAGTGGCGCCGCCTCTCAGGCACTGCGCCCTTGGTTGCCGCGTTCGTTCCCGTGGCGTTGCCGGCGCCGAGTTGCGCGACGCCAGCGGAAATCCGCATGGAATTGCGCCGAGGCGCAACAAGCATGACCATCACCTGGCCGGCAGCAGCGGCAGCGGCGGCTGCGGACTGCGCGGCCTGGATGCGCGAGCTGCTGCGGTGATCCGGGTGGAAGCCGTGTGGCTGGCCATCGATCCGCTGGACATGCGCTCGGGCACCGAGGCGGCGCTGGCCCGCGTGGTCCACGTCTTTGGCTCGGCGCGCCCGCATCATGCGTATCTCTTCGCCAACCGGCGGGCCAACCGGATGAAGGTGCTCGTGCACGACGGCATTGGCGTGTGGCTGGCCGCGCGGCGCCTGAACCAGGGCAAGTTCGTCTGGCCCAAAGATGCCACGGGCACGCTGGCGCTCACCCGCGCGCAGCTTGACGCCCTCGTGCTGGGCCTGCCCTGGCAGCGCATCGGCGAGGCCGGCGTGATCACGGTGCTGTAGGCGGCGCGGTGCAATTGGCGAAAGTGCCGATGTGCAGGGGTGCGTGGATCGGCATGATCGGCTCTCGTGATCGACGCCACGCACCTCAGCCAACTGAACGCGCAGCAACTGCGCGAGACGGTGCTCTCTCTGGCCGGCAAGATGGCAATTCAGGAGGTCGAGATCGAGCGCAAGGATCGCGAGATCGCCTTCAAGCAGGCCTTCATCGACAAGCTCACCCACGAGATGGCGGTGCTCAAGCGGCTGAAGTTCGCGGCTCAGTCCGAGGCGTTCAACCCCGAACAAAAGAGCCTGCTGGAAGAAACCATCGACACCGATCTGGCCGCCCTGGCTGCCGAGATCGAGCAAGCAGAGCCGCCGCCGCAGGACAAGGACGACAAACAAAAGCCAAAGCGCCAAGCGCTGCCTGCGAACCTGCCGCGCCGCGAGATCCACCACGAACCCGAGAACACCACCTGCGCCTGTGGTTGCCAGTTCAAGCGTATCGGCCAGGACGTAGCCGAGAAGCTGGACTACCAGCTCGGCGTGTTCACCGTGGAGCGGCACATCCGCGGCAAGTGGGTCTGCGCCAAGTGCGAAACCCTGATCCAGGCGCCCGTGCCAGCGCACATCATCGACAAAGGCATCCCCACCGCAGGCCTGCTGGCCCAGGTGCTGGTGGCCAAGTACGCCGATCACCTGCCGCTGTATCGTCAGGAGAGCATCTTCGCTCGCGCCGGACTCGCGTTGCCGCGCTCGACGCTGGCGCAATGGGTGGGTCAATGTGGGGTGCAGCTGCAGCCCTTGGTGGATGCGCTACGCACCGAGCTGCTCAAACACAGCGTGCTGCACGCCGACGAGACGCCGGTGGCGATGCTCAAGCCGGGTGACCGCAAGACCCATCGTGCCTACCTGTGGAGCTATTGCACCACGACCTACAACGAAACAAGGGCCGTGGTGTTCGACTTCGCCGACAGCCGAGGCGGCCAGCATGCGAGGGACTTCCTCGGGCTGCCAGGCGAAGACGGCTGGCATGGCAGCCTGGTGTGCGATGACTTCAGCGGCTACAAGGCCTGCTTCGAGATGGGGGTGACCGAGGCCGGATGCCTGGCGCACGCGCGGCGCAAGTTCCACGAGCTGTGGGTCAATCACCAGAGCACCATCGGCGAGCGGGCGTTGAGATTCTTCATACAGCTGTATGACATCGAGCGCGATGTCCGTGAAATGGATGCCGCCCACCGAAAACGAATACGACAGGAGCGATCCCGGCCGGTCGCCGATGCACTACACCTGTGGCTCGCCGAGCAGCGCAAGAAGGTGCCCGAGGGTTCGGCGACGACCAAAGCAATCGACTACAGCCTGGGCAGATGGCAGGCGCTGACGCGCTACATCGACGACGGGGAGCTGCCCGCCGACAACAACTGGGTGGAGAACCAGATCCGGCCGATTGCGATTGGACGCTCGAACTGGCTGTTCGCCGGATCGCTGCGTGCCGGCAAACGCGCCGCGGCGGTGATGAGCCTGGTGCACTCGGCGCGGCTGAATGGGCACGATCCGTACGCATATCTGAAAGACATCCTCGAGCGGCTGCCTACGCAGCCGGCCAGCCGCGTCGAAGAGCTGCTGCCGCACCTCTGGCAGGCCCCAGTCGCGACTACCTGAACCGCGCGGCCGTCGTCAAGACGGGATCACCGCGCGCTTACCCAGCTTCGCCACAAGGAGCCCGAGCAGTTCGACCGTCTGAGCTTTGCCCCCGGCGAGGAGATGCAGGTCGACTACGGAGAAGGTGCGCCCACCCGTGTGCCCGGCACCGAGCGCTGGCGCAAACCTCGCCTGTTCGTGGCCACGCTGCGCTACTCGCGGCGCAGCTTCCGGCGGGTGGTGGGGCGCGACAATCATCTTGTCCGGTCGAGATAACGGTATCTTTGACGGTATCTTTTTGAACGAGAACGCCGGTCCCTAGGCGTGGAGCCGCCCTCCAGTCCGTCTTCGATTCCTGTCGGTCCGCGCCGGCGCTCTCCTACAGCAGCTGATGAATAACTCCTACAGACGAAACCAGCTCAGCCTTTAACCTGTTGCTTTGCAGCAAAGCGGCTGGTTACAGCTGTGACCCTGGGCTTGCAAGCATGACGCTCCAGTGTCCAACCGGTTGCCTACCATCTGATTGCCGGTGCGTGACAAGCAATAGCGAGAGAAAAGGAAGGAAGAGGTATCCCAATGTCCCCAGCTGATTTCCGCGTGGAAAGCAATCACCCCATTTCAGGCCGGCTGTGGCCGATCTCCGGTTCCCAGCAGTATTTTTTCAGCGACCGCGCCCTGGCCGTGACCATGGCCGCGAAGAGCTTTACCAAACCCTCGGGCCAGGAAATCCGGGTCGTCCATGTGCCCACCGGCGAAGTCGTTTTCCGAAAACCCGGCGCTTCGCGCGCCGAGTTCAATGAGGAACTTTGATTCGAAGAGCCGTCGAGCTTCCCTCCAGGACGCCCAGCAAGCGGGCCTGCGGTAAGGCTCAAGCCGCCTGCCGCAGCGCATCGACCGCTGAACGCAGATCCTCGGCCCATTCCCGGCGGCTTCTGCCATCCGCCTCTTGCTGCTCTCCGTACCGGACCACCGCCGTGATGGCCGGCCCGGTCAAGGTGCGCCAGACCGATCCCATCAGCGTGTCGTCCCCGACATAACCAGGCGAAAGATTCACGGCGCGAGTCCTGGCATCGAGAAAGCTCAGCGCCACCGGCTGCACCGGTGACCCCGCCGAAATGGCGGCCTGGATCATGTTGCCATGGAATGGCAGCAAAGCCAGTCCGTCGCTGGTCGTACCCTCCGGAAACACCGCCACCACTTGCCCACGCTTGAGGCTTTCGGCCATGTGATGCACCACCCGCAGCGCGTCCCGCCGCGACTCGCGCTCGATGTAGATCGTGCCGCCGCCGGTTGCCAGGGTACCGATGAGCGGCCAACGCTTGACATCGGCCTTGGACACGAACCGGCAGTAGCGCGCGGCGTGCATGACCAGGATGTCCAGCCACGAGATGTGATTGGCCACCAGCAGCACCGGCCCCGCCTGAGGCGGACGCCCGCGCAGTTCCAACCGCACGCCCAACACCCCGAGCATCTTCAGCGACCACGCCTGCACCCGGGCCTCCCGCTGAGGCTCGTTCATGCGGGGAAAAGCGAACAGGATGATCGCCGCGCCCGCCAGCGCATGAACCAGCGCCCGCCACAGCCGCCAGGTGGCGCGCAGGGACTTCATCGTTCAGGCGCCGCGGGCCGCGTTTCAGGCCCGGTCCCAGCCTTCGAAGGCGATCTGGCCCGCCACGATGGTGCAGCGCACCCGGGCCGGCAGTTCATAGCCCGAGAAAGGCGTGTGCTTGCCCTGGCTGCGCAATGCATCGGCCGTGACGGTCCACTCCGAGCGCGGGTCCAGCACGCACACGTCGGCAATACCGCCCTGAACCAGTTGGCCGGCGCTGGCCTGCAGGGTGCCAAGCGATGCACCCAGCACCCGGGCCGGTTCGCTGGTCAGAACAGCAAGCACCCGTGGCAAGCCCAGGCCGCTTTCCTGGCCCCATTTGAGCGCCAGGCCCAGCAGCAGTTCCAGCCCGGTGGCGCCGGGCTCGGCCTCGGCGAACGGCAAGGTCTTGGCATCTTCACTGACCGGGGTGTGGTCCGACACCAGCGCGTCGATCGTCCCGTCCGCCAATCCCTCGCGCAGCGCGTCGCGATCGCGCTGCTGCCGCAGGGGCGGATTGAGCCGCATGCGGCTGTCGAAATAACCGATGTCGGTGTCCGTGAGGTGCAGCGAATTGATGCTGACGTCGCAGGTCACGGGCAGGCCGCGGTCCTTGGCCCGGCGCACCAGCTCGACACCGGCCGCGCTGCTGAGCCGGCACACATGGACCCGGCCACCAGTGGCCTCGAGCAGTTCGAAAATCGTATGCAGCGCGATCGTCTCGGCCGCGACCGGAACGCCCGACAGCCCCAGCCGCGTGGCAAGCGCGCCGCTGGCTGCGACCCCGCGGCCCAGGTGCAGTTCCTGCGGCCGCAGCCAGACCGTGTAGCCATAGGTCGATGCATATTGCAGCGCGCGCTGCAAGACCTGGGTACTGGCCAAGGGCACCTCCGCCTGGCTGAAGCCGACGCAGCCCGCCTCCGTCAGCTCCATCATCTCGGTGAGGATCTCGCCTTCGAGCTTGCGGGTCAGCGCACCGAGCGGAAAGACCCGGGCCTGGTGCAGTTTTTCCGAGCGGAACTTCAGCATCTCCACCAGGCCGGGCTCGTCCAGCACCGGGTCGGTGTCGGGCTGGCACACCAGGCTGGTCACGCCGCCCGCTACGGCCGCGGCCATCTCGCTCTCCAGCATGCCCTCGTGCTCATGGCCCGGCTCGCGCAGCCGGGCCGCCAGATCCACCAACCCGGGCACCACCAGGCAGCCGGTCGCATCGATCACCTTGCTGGCGGAGAAGCCCGGCGGGATGTGCTTGATTCCCACCACCCGGCCGGCGGCCAGTGCCAGGTCGCAGATCTCGTCGAAATTGGATGCGGGATCGATCACCCGCCCGTTCCTGATCAGAATTTTCATGCTTCAGTCCCCGCCACGATGCTCATCACGGCCATCCGCACGGCGATGCCGAAGGTCACCTGCGGCAGGATCACGCTCTGCTTGCCGTCGACCACGGCCGAATCGATCTCGACACCCCGGTTGATGGGGCCGGGGTGCATGACGATGGCGTCGGGTTTGGCCAGTTCCAGCTTCCCGGGCGTGAGCCCGTAGCTCTTGAAGTATTCCTGCGAGGAGGGCAACAGCGCCCCGCTCATGCGCTCGTTCTGCAACCGCAGCGTGATGATCACGTCGCAGCCGCGGATGCCCTCCGCCAGCGAGTGGCACACCCGCACGCCCATCTGCGCCATGTCGGCCGGCACCAGCGTCTTGGGTCCGACCACGCGCACCTCCGCGCAACCCAGAGTGGTGAGTGCGTGGATATCCGAGCGGGCGACCCGCGAGTGCAGCACGTCGCCCACGATCGCCACCGTCAGGTTGGCGAAGTCCTTCTTGTAATGGCGGATGGTGTACATGTCCAGCAGACCCTGGGTCGGGTGCGCATGCCGGCCGTCACCGGCGTTGATCACATGCACATGCGGTGCGACATGTTGGGCGATCAGGTAGGGCGCGCCGGACTCGCTGTGGCGCACCACGAACACGTCGGCGGCCATCGCCGAAAGGTTGGCGATGGTGTCGAGCAAGGACTCGCCCTTCGAGGCCGAGGAGCGCGCGATATCCAGGTTGATCACATCGGCCGACAGCCGTGTCGCGGCGATCCCGAACGTGGTCCGGGTGCGGGTGGAGTTCTCGAAGAACAGGTTGAACACGCTCTTGCCGCGCAGCAGTGGCACTTTCTTGACTTCGCGGTCGCTCACGCTGACGAAGCTGGAAGCCGTGTCCAGGATGTGGGTGATCATGTCGCGCGGCAGCCCTTCCACCGTCAGCAGATGGACGAGTTCACCGTTCTTGTTGAGCTGGGGGTTTCGCTTGTAGAGCATGTTGTTATTGCCCTTCCACCTGGAAGCTGAACCGGCCGGCATCGTCGCGTGCCAAGGCCAGCGACTGCGTCGCCGGCAGCGCCACCCGGGCCGCGGCGAAATCGGCGCAGACCGGCAGTTCGCGCCCACCCCGGTCGACCAGCACCGCAAGCCTCACGCTGGCGGGCCGACCGTAGTCGAACAGCTCGTTGAGCACGGCGCGAATTGTCCGCCCGGTGTACAACACATCGTCCAGCAGGATGATGTGCGCGTCGTTGACATCGAACCCCAGCTGCGTCTGCTGGCCGGCCCCGGCGAGTCCGCGCCTGGAGAAGTCATCGCGGTGCATGGCCGAGGAGATCACGCCGGCAGCGCCGCCCAGACCCAGGTCCTGGTGCAGGCGCTCAGCCAGCCACGCCCCGCCGGACGTGATGCCCACCAACCGCGACTCGGGCATCCGCATCTGCCGAACCCCGCGCAGCAGTTCACGGTACAGGGCTTCGGCATCCAGAAAGAGCCCTCCCACGCCAGCCGCCTCGCGGACGTTGCTTCCTCCAGGCGGGGCGCTCGCGGCTGGGGGCCCTTTGCTCGATGTACTCACGGCAGACTCCTCAAGAACTGTTCAAGAATGACGCAGGCAGCGCCGGCGTCCGGGTCTTTTGCCCCACCGGCGAGTGCTTCGGTGGTGCTGTAACGCTCGTCCACCTCGAAGACCGGCAGCTTCAGGCGCTCGCGCAACCGGCGGGCGAATTTTTGGGCACGCACGGTATTGTCGTGGCTCGCTCCGTCCGGATGGAACGGCACGCCGACCACCAGCGCGTCGGGTTGCCATTGGCGCACGCGGGCTTCGACCTCGGCCAGCTGGGCGGCGCCCTGGGCCTTGATCGTGGCTTGTGGCGTCGCGGTGCGCAGCATGCGATTGCCCACGGCCACCCCGGTGCGCCGGGTGCCGAAATCGAGAGCGAGAAAGGTATGAAGCTGGGAAGGAACGTCGGGCACAGCCACCAGGCTCATGCTGACGCCTCAGCAAGATCCGGGACGGGGAAAACCCCGGGCGTCGGCGACGTGCACGCTTTCGGCTCGTCGATCCCCAGCAAGCTGTGGGCTCTGGCCGTTGGCCTCATGCGTGCCCCGCGTCAGGCGACAGCATCCATGCCTGCAGGCCCAGCAGCGACAGCGCCTTGTCGTAGCGCTGTTCCACCGGCGTATCGAAGATCACCGCCAGGTCGGCCCCGACGGTGAGCCAGCTGTTCTCGGCCAGTTCCGATTCCAGCTGGCCCTCGCCCCAGGCCGAATAGCCCAGCGAAACCAGCACCTTGCGCGGCCCCGCGCCGGTCGAAAGGGCTTCGAGGACGTCCTTGGAAGTGGTCATCTCCAGTCCACCCGGGATGGTCATGGTGGAGGCATAGACCGGCTCGTCGGGCGCGGCATCGGCCGCGAAAACGGCTTCGTGCAGCACGAAACCGCGTTCGGTCTGCACCGGGCCGCCCTGGAACACCGGTGTGCGCGCGAGGTCGTCGCGGCCCAGTGGCAGTTCGACCTTGTCGAACAGGTGGCGCAGGTCGATGTCGCTGGGCTTGTTGATGACCAGGCCCAGCGCGCCGCGCGCGCTGTGCTCGCACAGGTAGACCACGCTCTTGGCGAAAGCCTCGTCTTCCATGCCCGGCATTGCGATGAGGAAATGATGCGTCAGATTCATCGTAGGGTCATCGGCAGGCATGATGTCGATTTTAGCTCCGGCGTAACAAGCCGTGAGGCAATTGTTAGCCTCCGCTGAAAGCAGGCTTTTGGCTCCGGCGTAACAAGCCTTGTCTGCTGCGCTGTCCGAATCTCTTTTGCATATTATGGAT
>DIZF01000078.1 GCA_002427815.1 Ramlibacter tataouinensis | reverse complement strand
GATGCATCACCGTTCGAACTGGAACAGGCCCTGCGCAGCGTGATGACGACGGGAAGCTATTTCAGCCCGGCCATCGCCCAGCGCCTGATGCAGCCTGCGGAGCCGACCGCCGCCGACGAACTCACCCAGCGGCAGGTCCAGATTCTCAAGCTCATCGCCCAGGGCCGCGCGTCCAAGGAAATCGCCTTCGAACTGGGCCTGAGCTCAAAGACCGTCGACGTGCATCGAGCCCGCATCATGGACCGCCTGCGGCTGAACGACATCGCCAGCCTGACGCTTTATGCGGTACGCAAGGGACTGATCAAGCCGTAGTTCGCCACGTCGAAAGGCTGGGCGCCCCAGAAACAAAAACGCCCACTGGGTAGTGGGCGTTTGCTGTCAGCGGAGACCGCTGACATGTTGGTTGCGCGAGCACGCACAGGCATTTGCTACACAACTCAGCACACCGTGACCATCCCTGCCATCAAAAGGCGAGCCCGGCCTACGGTGCAAGCAATAGCACTAAGAGCACCAGCGCGGTCCCAATCTATTCTCGTTGCGCGGTCGGTCTAGGTGAGCGCCTTTGGGGAGCAGGCCCCATGGTGCACTTAGTCCTTCAGGAGCCGTTCGGCCTTACTTATTCGCTCCCGCAGGCTCGACTGAAAGTCCGGGGTGCGGGACACCCGCTCGACGTGCTCGGCAATCGCCGCCCGAATGATTTCAGATACCGGCCGGTTCTCCACGTTCGCCACGGTCTCCAGCTCCTCCGCCTGTTCTTCAGAGAGCCGAATTGTCATCGCCTTCGCACTTTTCATGTGGTGATTATGCATTCTGGCGGCTTGGTTGTCAACTATCTAGATACCGTGGTATCATGCAACCACAAAACCGGAGAATGCCATGAACCAAGCCGCCGAACAGCAACCAACCAACGAACAGCACCATGACAAGGAGCAGCACCCCATCAGCATCCAGATTGACCGGGTGCACTACACAGTCGAGACCGCCACAATGACTGGGGAGCAGTTGCGCCAGCTCGGCAGCATCCCAGCCGACCGTGACCTATTCCGCGTCGTGCCTGGCGGCACCGACATCAAAATTGCGCCCACGGACACGGTCCAGCTTAAGAGCGGTGACCGGTTCTTCACAGCCCCTGGCCAAATCAACCCCGGCGCCTAAGGAGCGACCATGCCTCTGCCCGCCATCGACCTTGCCTTCTTGCATGACCGCGGAAAGCCCTTCCAGGTGATTGAGGAGGGGGGCATGACCTGCGTGCTCTTCTCCGAGTACGGGCTTCCGCCCGGCTTCACGCCGGAGTCGGCCGCCCTGCTGCTGCGGCTGAATCCGGGCTACCCGGACGTGCCGCCGGACATGTGGTGGTTCGACCCCGCCGTCCTGCGGGCAGATGGCGCCGTTATCCCGAACGCCGATAGCTACGAGCAATACCTCGGCCGCCGCTGGCAGCGGTGGTCGCGTCACCTTAACGCGGGTCAGTGGCTGCCGGGCCGCGATTCGCTCGAGTCCTTCATGGCGCTGCTGGCCAAGGACCTGCGCAAGTACGTACCTGAGACCGTCCGGTGAATACTTCCACCCTGGTGCTGCCTGCCCCGTTGTACGAACAGCTGCGCGCCGTTGCGGCAGAACCGCTCGAGACAGCAGGCGTCCTGCTAGCCAGCTTGGTCTCCACGGACCAAGGGGTGCGCCTGCTCGGGCGCGAATACCACCCGGTGCCACAGCAGGCGTACCGCATCCGCGAGGTCGACAGGTTGGGCATCAGCTCCGACGGCTACGTGCACGCACTCTCCCGCGCAGAGCAGCTTGGGGCGGTCGCCATCTGGTTCCACACGCATCCCGGGGACGGCTCGTGGCCCGGCCCGAGCCGCTGGGACGATAAGGTTGACGTAGACCTTGCCGAAACGTTCCGGGTGCGAACAAACAATGATTTCTACGGCACGCTCATCTTCAGCCCCACAGGTAGCGAGGTCGCTTTCACCGGCCGTATCCTGTTTGCCGATGCCGCGCCAGAGAGACTGGAGCGGCTGTGGGTCGTGGGCGAGCGCTTCAAGCTGTTCCACGCCTCCGGCAAGGCGCTCGGTGAACCGCTGGCTATCTACGACAGGAACGTGCGGGCCTTCGGCGCGCCCATTCAGCGCGCGCTCTCCGACCTGCGCGTGGGCGTTGTCGGGTGCGGCGGCACGGGCTCGAGCGTCATAGAGCAGCTCGGTCGCGTGGGCGTTCGCCACTTCGTTCTCATCGACCCAGAAGAGCTCTCGGATAGCAACGTCACGCGCGTGTACGGTTCCACGCCGCAAGACGTGGGCATGCCCAAGGTGGACATCGCGGCCAAGAACCTGAAGCGAATCTCGCCTGACATCGAGGCCGAAATGATTCAATCGACCTGCAACGTCGCGGCCACGGCCAAGCGGCTGGCTGGATGCGATGTCGTCTTCGGCTGCACCGATGACAACGCCGGGCGCCTGGTGCTCTCCCGACTGCCCTATTACATGCTCACGCCCGTGTTTGACATGGGCGTGTTGCTCTCGGCCACCGATGACGGACTGCTCCAGGGCATCGACGGGCGCGTGACGACTGTGGTGCCGGGTTCCGCGTGCCTCATTTGCCGCAACCGCATTGACGTCAAACGCGCCGGCGCGGAGTTGATGACACCTGCGGAGCGCAAGCGCCTTGAAAAGGAAGGGTACGCACCTCAGCTAGGGCGCACCGAGCTTGCCGTCGTGACCTTCACCACCGCCGTCGCGGCCGCCGCTGTCTCGGAGCTGCTAGAGCGGCTTGTGGGATTTGGGCCAAGCCCTGCTCCAACGGAGCTGCTTTTGCGCCTTCACGAGCGAGAACTCTCCACCAATGCTGCTGCCCCGCGGGCGCAGCACTACTGCGACCCAGCCAACGGCAAGCTGGGTATCGGCATGGTCGAACCCTTTCTGGACATGGCATGGACGGTTTGAAGTTCTCCTGGACTCAGTGGATTCCCTTCCGCCCTTGGCGCTTGGCAGGCATAGTGGAGGCTGCGGATGAAGTGCCGGACCGCCTACCGCCCAAGGCCGTGGTCATGGTGGGGACCGAGGACTATGCGAAGTGGCTCGCGTTCGATTGTCCCTGCGGGCAGTCCCATCGCATCCTCATTCCCCTAGACAAGGCGAAGAAGCCGCACTGGCGCATCGAGGGACGCACGCGCCTAAGCGTCTTTCCAAGCGTCGATGCGACGCGCGCCGGCGTGCGGTGTCACTACATCATCCGAGACGGGCGCACGAAATGGGTCTGACTCTGAAGGAGGTCAAATGAGCGAGCCGAAGCATAAGAAAAAAGCACCCGCAGCCAGAGTGGCTGGGCCGGCCGAAACGACGCCGGGCCAGAGCTCGCCTCCCGCAGCAGCTTCGGCGCCGTCCTCGACTGGCGACGAGTCGCTGCAGAAACGCCCGCCAAAAAAGACGCCGATGTGGCAGGCTAAGCAAGCGCTTCGGTATCAGCGGCAGGCCATCATCAAGGAAATCATGCGCGAGAGGAAGGCGGAGGTGATTTGCTACGTCGGCGGCAACCAGACCGAAATCACTCGCGACGACGTCGTATTCTTTGGTGACCTCCTGTACAACGTGCCGCGCGGTGCGAACGTGGATTTCCTGCTGCATACCAAAGGCGGCGACATGGACGCCGCCGAGAAACTGTGTGCGATGGTGCGCGAAGTCGTAGGCACCAAGACGCTCACCGTCGTCGTTCCGGATTACGCGAAGAGCTCCGGCACGCTCATCGCGCTTGGCGCCGACGAAATCATGATGAGCGACAGCTCCGAGTTGGGCCCCATCGACCCCCAAATCGTCATCGATGACGGCGACAGTAAGCGAATGTCGGCCTCGCTCCACAGCTACCTCAAGGCTTACGACGAGCACGCCAGCGCGCTGCGGACGAACCCCAACGACCCGGTAGCGAGGATGATGCTGGATAAGTTCGACCCGGCAAAAGTCCACCAGTTTCGTCTCACGAAGGAGCGGGTGCGGCAGCTTGCCGAGAAGCAGTTGCGCGATGGTATGTTCAAGCCGCCACGCATGGGCAACACCACCGGCATTCCTTTGAAGCTGATGGACGTCGAGCAGTACTCCTCGCACGCCCAGATGATTGGTTACTCGGAATGCAAGGGGCTGGGCCTGAAGGTCGACTACAGGGCGCCGGGCGACGAAATCTGGGACATGTACTGGCAGCTGTATTGCTTCCAGCGCATCGAAATCGGCGACAACCCCCGCAAGAAGCTGTTCGAGTCCAGCTTCGTCTGTCTCGCCTCTGAGTAAGGGCCGTTCTTCACGGGGGCTGGCATGAACCAAGCGACCATCAACCACATCTTCGCGGCGGCTGCCTGGTTGGCACGCCCAGAAAGGAGTTCCATGGCGCAGAAATAGAAACGGCCGAATACCGGAGTACTCGGCCGTGGTGGACTCACTGTTAGACAGCTCGCCCGGTTGGCGCCTGCGATTGTCTCCAGTGAGCTCCCCGCTGTCAAGGCACTTTCGTGCCGGCCAGGCAGCCGGCGGTTAATCCTTCACTTTAAGGAACTCATCATGAACGCAATCGTTTCCGGGGGCGATGAGGTCGCTCGCCATCACACCACCCTCGCCCTGCGTGTCCGCTACTTGGCAGTACCGCAGCCCTATGTCGAAGCCAAGGCGGCCGAGACTGAAACCCTGGCCCAGGTCAAGTCACAGGTGCTGTCGCACTTCGGCCTGGCCGAAGGAGACGCGAACGGCGGGCGCAAGGAGTACGCGCTCGCATTGGGTGGCGTCATCCAGACGGACCTCAGTGCCACCATCGGCGCGCTGGCCGCTGGCAAGCAGACCCTGGAACTCAATTTGCTCGAGCAGTTCATCCAAGGGTAGGCACCATGGCAACCGACTTTGAGCTCGCGCTCTTCGAGCAAGAGCTCGAGAAGGTCCTTGAGTTGCCAGACGCATGTCGCTGGGTCCTCGAGCGGGACAAGTCCGTCCCGCTCGGGGTCCTGGCGGTCATGCATCCGCTGGGCGACCCGAAGGAGCTTTTCGGGGCAAGGCTGCGCTGGGGCGACTATTTCAAACCTGTGTCGCTCAAGTTCATCGACATCCCCACGGGCGCCGAGAACAACCCGCGTTCGTGGCCACAGTGCTTTGGGTTTCGCCCGGGCTCGCTTGACGCCTGCCTTCCATGGACGGAGGAAGGCCACCGCCTGCATCCTGAATGGACGTCCTCGGGAGCCTTTCCCAAGGTTCAAGCGCCGCTGCAGTTCGCGCTCTTGAGCGTCCAAGCGGCGCTGGACAACTCATACAAGGGAAGGGGCATCTAATGGACGAACTCACCTGGAACATGCCCAATGACTTGTTGGACGCATCGGTCGAGGTCATGCGACCAGCGGGACGCCTGGGTAACGAAGGCCTGGCTCTCTGGCTTGGACGGGTGGACGGACGTCGCGCCACGGTCACGCATGTGGTCTCGCTGCAAGGACCTGGTTTTCTCAGCGCGCCGCAGCAGCTGCGACTGTCGTGGCGGACGATGGCAAGGCTGACAGAACTGACTGGCGACCTGGACACGTATCTCGTCGGGCAAATCCACTCCCATCCAAAGAACTTCATCGACCTGTCTGACGTCGACAAGGTGTATGGAATTCGGTGCCAGGACTATCTATCCGTGGTCTGCCCCGACTATGCCCAGCGAAACGTGAACCACCTCCGCGAATGCGGCGTCCACCTATTCGATGATGGCAACTACCGGCGGCTCTCCGTGACAGAAGTATGCCGGCGCATCGAGGAGACGCGGCGGCTGGTCACGCGGATTGCGATGGAGGCACCTCTATGACCCCCCAACAGGACTTGGCGGCGAGCAGGCCTTTGGGCGTTGCGAAAGAGCTCGGCGCCGCGACCCTGGATGAGGCCACGATTTTCTCAAGAGGTGTGGTTCTGACGGGCGAACGAGCTGTGCTTGAAACGCAAAACGGTCGCTGGTGCCTGCTGAACAGCATTCGTCTTCTGTCGCGAATCGTCGGCCCACTCACCGTGCTACTTCCCGGCGGCATGGACATTTTCGAAAGCGAGGTGCGAACGTTGTGCGGAAGTGTGTGGACGAAGGCCCGCGTCACCCTGGCGCACGAAGACGCCTGCGTCGAGTGGGCTGCCGCCAGCGCCATTCTCAACGTGGGCGCCGAGGTGGACGCGGACCTGCCATGGACGACCATCAACTGCAACGGCTGGGTTGCGCGGGTATCCTCCGCCGGCGACCTGCCAAATGACACCGAACAAAGCAACCCGGTGGCCGCGATGCTCGCCGCGTCATTCGGAGTCGCGGAGGTGTTTAAGCGGGTGTACGGAATTCCGGGTCAGAAATACCCCGCACTCCCGGCGACACAGTTCTCACTCTTCGACCTGGGCACGTCCCCCAGCGGGTTGGGGCCGGCGCTGTGTGACACTACGGTGCCAGACACCCTCCTCGTTGGCGCTGGTGCCATCGGCAACGCAATCGTTCTGCTGTTGTCGCAGCTTGCACTGCGCGGTCGGCTACACATTGTGGACAAGCAGGCTTTCCGACCGGAGAACCTGGGCACCTGCGTGTTGCTCGACGACACGTCCTGGCTCGGCGCATCAAAGGCGGAGCGCCTTTCGGAATGGCTGGACGAGCGCTCGCCTCTCGTCTGCAGTGGGGAGCAGGCGTTTGTGGAGACCGCCCGGTCCGGCAGGCATCTCAGGGCAATGGCCGTGGACCTGGTACTAAATGGTTTGGACGACGTGCAGGCGCGGTGGGATGCTCAATTGCTGTGGCCTTCGGTCCTGGTTGACGGCGGCATCAACGCGGTAGGGGCGGCTGTGGTGACACACCGGCTGGACCGTCCTGACGCCGCGTGCATGCGATGCTCGTTCCGCTTGTCGCTCATCGACGAAATGACGATTCAGGCCAATCTAACCGGGCTGAACCGCGCCACGCTAAGTTCCGACCTGGGGCGGGCCCTGACAGAGGACGACCTCGTGGCGGCTGAGGAGTCGATGCGCCCGTGGCTGCGACAGCAGTTAGCGCAAGGGAGAACGGTGTGCGCCACCATCACTGAGGCACAGAGCCGCGGTCTTGGCATGGAGCTCGCAGGTGGTTTCAGTCCGTCCGCGCCCTTCGTTGCGACGGCATCGGCGGCGCTGGTGGTGGCTCAAGCACTAAAAGCTCTCGCTTATCCGAGCGCCGAATTCATTCAGCGTTTCCAATTCGAGAACCTGTTTGTCGGACCTGATGCGGCCGTCGGGGTGCTGACGCCCGCGGACCCGAACTGCCTGTGCGTGACCCAGCGGTCGGCAATCGAGCGCGTAGACACAAACCGCCGGCACCGAGCCGGCGACGCGAGTCTTACGGGCAAATGCTAGGCGCCGACGCCGTAAACCCGGCTTAGGGGCAGCAGCGAGCAGTCGTACCGGAGGGCGTACCAAGCCAGCAGTCGTTGTCCAGCTCCTGGACTTAGACGCCTCATCGGGTCGGGGTCTCGATTCCTGAGCACCTGTCGAGGAATCAGGTACCTGTCTGCCACAGCGTGCGCGGTCAGCACCAAGGTGGCATGGCTGGCTCTGTTCGGTCTGAAGTCGATGATTCGCGTTGACCGGAAGTCAGCGAATTGCCTTGGGCCTGCAGTGGAGCACTTCTACGAATGGTTCCGCTTCCAGCTTCGAGGCAACGACATCACAAGTTTGAGAAACGACAATGAGCCAATCATCCGCCTGCACCTGCGCCGACCCCGCGCCGTGCCGCGTCAAGTGAGGAATGGCGTCCGGCAGCAAGTCTTGCGATATGACTGCCCCGGTGCACCACCCCTGCGCAGGAGTGAAGCAGGGGGTCATTGGCCGTGCCCTCCTACACACTTCCAATCACCTTGGAATACAACTTGCGGAAGGTGGAGCTCGCTCTGAACATCGAACGAAGAGGCGACCTTGCGGCCCTCATCGTCAAGACTGTCGAAGCTGAAATAGGAGCCGGTGATTCGAAACGGCTTGTTGAAGCCTGGCAGATATTCCGAGGCCATCTCGCAGGGCAAGCCCTCGCTCGTGGTGCCCTCGTAGAAGCGGGTGCTATTGGTCATTTGGTCCCCTTCGCGCGTAGATACGACAGGAACGCGTCGCGGGCCTTTATCTCTGCGGCATTCGCTGCCAGCTTGGCCGCCAAGACGTCAGCCTCACAAAGCCGGTCGAGGGCGAACGCGTCAAACGCCTCGAAGGCCGCTATATCGCAGCGCTGGAACTCTGCGAATTCAGCCGGCACAGCTTCCGCGCCAATCAGCAAGAAATAATCGACAGTCATTTGGCCCCCTTGGCTGCGCGCCGGTCGGCCTTGCGGATACCAGCGCCGGCGGCCTGGACCAGGGCCTTGACATAGGCTTCCCTGCCCGCGTGCGGGTCGGGCTTCACATCGAGGACCTTGAAGCCTGCGGCGCGTGCGCCGTGAAGGCCGCGAGCCTTGTCCGCGCGTGCCTGCTCTGCGGGGTCCGTCATGAGCCGGGGAGCGCCCAGGTTGCGGGCCATCGTGGAAGCTTCACTGGCCTTTTCCTCGAGCATTTTGCGAAGCGGCTCAAGGAGCGAGGACGGGTCCGCCGAGGCCTTGCCGGCCTTCATCACTTCGAGCAGCTGACGGAAGGCGGGAGCCTGGTCAATGGTGAAGGCGGCGATAAACCGACCTGGCTGGATATTCATCTTCTTGGCAATTTCACACAGCAGCGCATAGACATCGACTGGCAGCGGGACATAGAGCCGGGCCGAGCCTTGGGGATACAGTTTTTCGGACATTCGAATGTCACTTTCAAAGGGTGGTGGAACCTCGTATAGCCACACCTTCACAAGCTGCCATAACGGCCATGCGGTGAGTCCTGAAAAAACGGCTCGCTACACGTGGCACGTCCCCCGCCGGGGGACGCAAAGGAAATGAACATGTTCAATGTCTGTGATTTGGCTGCCATGCTGTACTTGCAGGAGGCCAGGGCGAAGAGGCGACTCTTTTCGGACCATCTCTACTCCCCCGCTGAAGTCGCCGAAATTTGCTCCAATCGGGGCCACCCGTTGCATCCAGGCTGGTATGTTGGCGGGGAAATGCATCCCTCGATGTTCAATGAGGCGTGGACGAACCCTGGCGTTGTTCTTCATTCGGCGCGCGTGCTTCAGTCGCCGAGCGGCCTCCTTTACGCGGTGATGGCGCAGCAGATGGGCCATTGGCAACACAGACATCTCCTGCAGCTGGTCGGCGAAGAGGCGGAGCAGTTCCTACGGGAAACGCGGGACAAGCCCCTACGTTTCACGCTCGCGAACTCGGATGGTCCGCAGGCGACGGTCCTTTGTGGCCCGGAAGACATGCAACTTCTACTACCTGCGGGAGTGGACGTTTCGCCGGTGCCGAGCTCGTTAGCAGACCTGGACTCAGCTATTACCGACTGCATGCGTGTCGCAACACTGATGCTCGCGGTGGACGAGTTGCCCAACCCCGGCCCGGGGTATCCGGAGGTGAGCGACGTGTGCGTCAGCGTCATCCAATGCGAATCGTTGGTGGCGACCATTGAGTCACGCATCACCGCGGCAGGAGGTCGCAAGGTCCAATAAGTGGCGTGATTGGTCGAAGTGAAACCGTGCTTCGACCTAAGGCTGGCCCGCTGAGCGGGCCGGTCTTTTTGCGCTTGGCGGCTCGCTTCACCGGCGCCCAAAGACATAGGTGCAGCCTACGAGCTTAAGGTTTCAGGCACTACACGCGAAAGGTCTGCCGGCCGCAGCATCTCCAGTGCAGCCTGCGCAATCTCGCGAAAAGTTCGACAACGGCCATCTCCCTTACCTCCGCCAGTAGCGTCGGCAGCTCCGCGCATAGGCTCGGGTTCGATTTCACAAGTCGCTCGCTATAGGGCTCAGACGGTCCACATGGGTGTGGCCCGCAAAACAACGCCCCATCCCTCTCTTGCTTGGTCGGCTGAAGGGATGAGGCGCGGGAGAACTTAGTGCACACGTATAGCAACGGGCTCTCCGCTTCAGGAGAGCCACATGCCCAACCTTGCTGCTTCGCTCGCGCGTGAGCCCGCCAGCGAGCCATTCGCGTACCACGACGCAACCCGCCGTGGCTTTTCTTCAATCGGCACGAAAGCCCTGCATGGCGAGTATTCCCAGGAATCGTTTCCACTGAGTGACCTCGCGGATGCGCTGAGGAATGTGAACCCGGCTAACGATGTGTGGATAAGTCAGTGTGAGTTCTCGCGCGCCAATCGCCGCGTCGTCAACCTCTGGCGCATGGGCCTGGCCTTCCTTGACCTCGACACTTACAAGGTGACAAACCTCAAAGGCCTTCCCGCCGAATCACTGTGCGCGAAACTGTTGGACTATTGCGACCGCCACAAGATTCCGCAGCCCACTCTGGTGGTGTATTCCGGGCAAGGGCTGCAGGCCAAATGGGTCTTCGAAGAACCCATTCCAGCTGCGGCAATTTCGCGCTGGCAGGCCCTTCAGTCCGGTCTCTTCACACTATTCGAAAAATCGTTCGGCGCGGACCCCGGTTCGCTGGATGCTTCCAGAATTCTCCGGGTAGTGGGCACTACGAATCTGAAGAATGGAAATCTTGTGCGTGTGCTGCACACGGCCCGGACACCAGGCATGGGCGGCACCCTGCTTGCGAATGGCCTGGTCGGCTATTCCTTCGATGTACTCGCCGATACCATCTTGCCGTTTGAGCGGGCCACCCTCGAGACTCTCAGAGCCGAGCGAAAGATTGAACGCGCCGCCGCCAAGACCCAAGAACCAAGTCGAAAGGCAAAGAGCCGGCGCAAGGGCAAGGCCGGTGCAGGATGCATATCCGCTTATCCGAACCTGCGCCGCCTGGACCTCCGCCAACTCGCCTGGGACCGACTGACAGACATTCGGAAGCTGGCCGAGCTGCGTGGATGGACTAAAGGCGCCCCAGCAGGTAGGCGGGACCTGCCCATCTTCGTGGCTGCTTGTTTTCTTGCCCAGGCAGTATTGAATGTCCCGGAGTTTGAGGCTGAAGTCTGGGAGCTCGCCCAGGAATTTGCTCCTTCTTGGACACGTCATCAGGTGCAATCATGCGTGGCATCCGTGACCAGGCGAATGAGGGACTCTCGAGCGGGAATACTCGTCGAATTCGACGGAAAGACGGTCGACCCGCGATATTGGTGGCGAAACACAACGCTGATAAAGCTCCTGCAAATTTCGCCCGCAGAGCAGGCACAGCTCAAGACAATCATCAGCGCCGAGGAAAAGAAAGCTCGGGCGGCGGACCGCAAAAGAGTGCAACGAGCGAATCCACGGGTGGTCTGGCTGAATTCCCATCGGACCAAAAGAATTGCCGCCAATCGGCTGCACGCGGAGGGTATGACTTACGAGGCAATCGCGATGGAATTGAGCTACCGAAGCCCGGACGCGGCCCGCAAGGCCGTTGCGAAGGCCCGGTCAGAGGCCGTGGCGGTCGTCGCCCCTTAGGGTGTGAGTGACGGCCAAGAAC
>DIZF01000020.1:163870-255301 GCA_002427815.1 Ramlibacter tataouinensis | reverse complement strand
AGATGTGTATAAGAGACAGAGAGACGGCCGCGCCGGCATCCGCTGTTCCTGGCGCCGCGTGAGCCAGACCAAACCCGGCCTTGTCGACCCCGCTGCGCAATCGGCGGAGGACGGCAAGGCCTGCGCCGGACAGGGCAATGCGCCGGCGGGGTGCACAAGAAGCGTTGCCGCCCTTTTCCTTTTCGGGGAGTCATTGATGAAAGCCAGTTCCAAGACCGTTCTCGCCGCCCTGTGCGGCAGCCTGCTGCTGGGCCCGGCCGTGTTGACGAGCGGTGCGGCGCTCGCGGCTGACGAGGCGGCGCCCCAGGCGGCCCAGGCCAAACCCAATTGGTATCCCAAGCGCGCCGGCCTGAACCTGGTCAAGCAATACGCCGTGCTGCCCAAGCCCGAAGGCGTGACGATCATCGATGCGCGGCCGGCGGCACGCAAATTCGACATCGGCCACATTCCGACGGCGGTGAACATGCCGGACTCCCAGTTCGACAAGCTGGCGCCCACGCTGTTGCCGCAGGACAAGGCGCAACTGCTGATTTTCTATTGCGACGGCCCCGAATGCATGCTCAGCCACAACTCGGCATTCAAAGCCGAGAAGCTGGGCTACACCAATGTGAAGGTGTATGCCGAGGGCTATCCCGACTGGATCAAGAACGGCAACCTGCAGGCGGTCAGCGTTGCCCACGTCAAGCAGTTGATGGAGGGCAAGGCGGCGTTCACGCTGGTGGATGCCCGCCCCAAGGACCGCAAGTACGACAAGGGCCACATTCCGGGAGCGATCAGCCTGCCCGATTCGCAGTTCGACAAACTCGCGGCCGAGCGGCTGCCGGCCGACAAGGCCGCTCCCATCTATTTCTATTGCGATGGGCTGGCCTGCAAGCTGAGCAACGATTCGGCCGAGAAGGCCGTGAAGCTCGGGTACACCAACGTCAAGGTCGTGCCCGAAGGCTATCCGGGTTGGGAAAAGGCCTATGGGCCGGGCCCCGGCGCCACGGCGGCAGCGCTCGCGGCAGCGCCGTCCATCGTGGCCGGCAAGGAGCCCGGAACGATCGCCATCGCGTCGTTCGAGCGGATCTACCGCGAATCGCCCGGGGCTGTGCACCTGATCGATGTGCGCGAACCGCGTGAATACGCCGCTGGCACCTTCAACGGCGCGATCAACATGCCGGTCAACACGCTCGAAAAGAACCTCGACAAGCTGCCCGTCGACAAGCCCATCGTGTTCTTTTGCGGCGCCGGCGGGCGCAGTGGCGAGGCCCACGACCTGGTGCGGGCGCAGCGCCCGGAACTCAAGACGGTGTTCATCGACGCGACGATCAAGTGGACGGCGACGGGCGAGTACACGATCGCCGCCAACTGAGCGGAAAGCGGGGCATCGCGGCGGGCCGTCCGCGTGAAGAGGGCGGTTCGAGGTTCAACCGGCCTCGGCCGCCGGTCCCCGGCCCATGAGGATGGCCACCGCTTCGAGCGGCTCGAGGTCGCCGTCGAGCAGCGCCACGACGGCGCGCGAGATCGGCATCTCCACGCCGAGATGCTCGGCCCTGCGCACCACGGTGCGCGCGCAGTAGACGCCCTCGGCCACATGGCCGAGCGAATCCAGTACCTGTTGCAGTGACTGGCCCTGGGCCAGCAGCAAACCCACCTTGCGGTTGCGGCTGAGGTCACCGGTCGCAGTGAGCACCAGATCGCCCAGTCCGGACAGGCCCATGAAGGTATCCACCCGTGCGCCCAGGGCCGTGCCCAGGCGCGTCATTTCCGCGAGGCCGCGGGTGATCAGGGCGGCGCGCGCATTCAGGCCCAGGTGCAGGCCGTCGCACAGGCCGGTGGCAATCGCCAGGACGTTCTTCACCGCGCCGCCGACCTCGACGCCGGGCACGTCGTCGTTGGCATAGATGCGCAGGGAAGGGCTGTGGAACGCCGCCACCAGGGCGTTGCGAACCTCGGCCTGCTCGCTCGCGGCGACCAGCGCCGTGGGCTGGCCCCGGGCCACTTCCTGGGCGAAGCTCGGTCCGCTCAGCACGCCGGCGCGCAGGCCGGGGGCGACCTGTGCCTTGATTTCATGCCCCAGCAGGCCGTCTTCGGCGCCGACCGGGGCTTCGAACCCTTTGCACAGCCAGGCCACCGGGCCGGGATGGTCGCGCAAGCGCCACAGCATCTGCCGCAGGCCCGCCATGGGCGTGGCGATGAT
Source organism: Ramlibacter tataouinensis (assembly GCA_002427815.1). Lineage (GTDB taxonomy): Bacteria > Pseudomonadota > Gammaproteobacteria > Burkholderiales > Burkholderiaceae_C > Ramlibacter > Ramlibacter tataouinensis_A. The sequence goes on along the minus strand of DIZF01000020.1, from coordinate 253,119 downwards.
GGCCAGGTCGCTGGCCGCAGCCAGTGCCGGCACGGCCTCCGACGGTTCGGCGCAAATGGCGAGACTTGGGGGCAGCGCAACGCCGGGGAGGTAGCGCAGGTTCTCGCGTTCGCGCTCCAGGGCCCCGGCCTGGGCCGGGTCGCGCGACCACAGTCCCACCGCATGACGCTCGGCCGCCGAGACTGCCAGTGCCGTGCCCCAGGCTCCCGCTCCGAAAACCATGATCTTCATGGCGCAAGGAGCGGCGCAAGCGTGGCGTCGGGAAGCATGGCGCCGCGCGGGCTTGACCTCAGGCGGTGGTGATGATGCGCGAAGGCTCAGCGGCTTCCTGCTGGGCCTGTTGCTGCTGTTCGTACATCGCCTGGAAATTGATCTCGGCCAGGTGCACGGGCGGAAAACCGGCTCGTGTCACGAGGTCGGCCACGTTGCCGCGCAGGTAGGGATAGACGATCTGCGGACAGGCGATGCCCATGATCGGGCCCATCTGCTCGGGCGGCAGGTTGCGGATTTCGAAAATGCCGGCCTGCTTGGCCTCCACCAGGAACACGGTCTTGTCCTTGACCTTGGTGGTGACGGTGGCCGTGACGCACACCTCGTACACGCCATCGGCGGCTTGCAGGGCTTCCACGGCGAGCTGGATGTCCACGGAGGGTTGCTCCTGCTCCAGCAGGATGGCGGGAGAGTTGGGCTGTTCAAGCGAGGCTTCCTTGAGATAGACGCGCTGGATCTGGAATACGGGATCGGCTTGCTGGTCGGCCATGAGGGGTTTCCTGTCAATGCAAAAATCGAAAAGCCCGCCGGCGAAGGCCGAAGCGGGCCGGAATCGGACCAACAGCGATTATCTCAGGCCGGCGGGTCGGTTCGAGCGCGGCGGATGCGGCGCGCAAACCCGGCTGGGCGCGGCCGGCCCTTGGCGGCGGCCGGGCTCAGCCGTGGAGCAGGCTCGCCAATGCGCCCCTGCTGTCCAGCGCCATCAGGTCGTCGCAACCGCCCACGTGGGTGTCGCCGATGAAGATCTGCGGTACCGTGCGCCGGCCCGTGATCTGCATCATCTTCATGCGCTCCTCGGGTTGCATGTCGACCCGGATCTCGGCTATGACCTCGACGCCCCTGGCCTTGAGGATCTGCTTGGCGCGAATGCAATAAGGGCAAACGGCCGTGGTGTACATGGTGACGGACTGCATGGTCTTCCGGTTGAAGGGCCCCTCCGGGTTCGCGCTTGGGGTGACAGCGCGACGGGCGGGCCTAGTTTTTCTCGACCGGAAGATTAGCTTCTTTCCAGGCTTTCATCCCGCCGCCCAGAACTTGGGCCTTTTCGTAACCCAGTTTCTTGGCGACGCCCAATGCGCGGTTGGCCCGGGCGCCACTCGCGCACACCAGGATCAGCGGCAGGGTCTTGTTCTTCACCACCTCGGGCAGGCGGCGTTCCAGCTGGCTCACCGGGACGTTCTTGGCCCCGCCCACATGGCCCGCCGCGAATTCCCCGGCTTCGCAGACATCCACCACGACGGCGCGCTCCCGGTTGATAAGCTGGACCGCATTCGCAGCCGAGAGCCCGCCGCCGCTGGTGGCGCCCTGGAGCGCGGGCCACAGCAGCATGGCGCCAGAGGCCAAAGCCACGGAGATCAGCATCCAGTTGTCGATGAAGAATTGCACGGGTTTCCTTGAGTTATGAGGGATGTCAACCGCAGATTCTAAAATGCCGGGTTTCCGCACGCGCATTCCAAGGCCTTCTCCCATGTACAAACTCGTCCTCATCCGCCACGGCGAATCGACCTGGAACCAGGAAAACCGCTTCACGGGCTGGACCGATGTCGACCTGACGCCCACCGGTATCGAGCAGGCCAAGACCTCGGGTCGTCTGCTCAAGGAAGAGGGCTGGGAGTTCGACCTGTGCTACACCAGCGTGCTCAAGCGCGCCACCCGCACCCTCTGGCATTGCCTGGACGAGATGGACCGCACCTGGCTGCCGGTCGAGCATTCGTGGCGGCTGAACGAGCGGCACTACGGTGCGCTGCAGGGGCTGAACAAGGCCGAAACGGCCAGGAAGTATGGCGACGAGCAGGTGCTGCTCTGGCGCCGCAGCTACGACGTGCCGCCGCCCGCCCTGCAACCCGATGACCCCCGCTGCGAGCGCGGCGACATCCGCTACGCCGGGCTCGTTCCGGGCGAGGTTCCGCTGACGGAATGCCTGAAGGACGTGGTGGCACGGGTGCTGCCGTTCTGGAACGAGTCCATGGCGCCGGCGATCCGCTCCGGCCGCCAGGTGCTGGTGGCAGCCCACGGCAACTCGATCCGCGCGTTGGTGAAGTATCTGGACCGGATCCCGGACAGCGATATCGTCGGCCTGAACATTCCCAATGGCATCCCGCTGGTCTACGAGCTCGATGCCGGCTTGCAGCCGCTGCGTCGCTATTACCTGGGAGACCCCGAGGCAGCGGCCCAGGCTGCCGCGGCCGTGGCCCGCCAGGGCAAGGCCTGACGGAGTTGCTGCAGTATCCTTTGGGGGCGGTGCGGAATCATTTGCGTCGTAAAGTTGGGGTAAACGCCGGGATCTTTCCGCAAGTCTTTTGCGGGGCACCTGGAACCCTTGCGTAACGTTTGCGTCAGAGCAGTGATGCAGGTGTATATTTTCGTCTCCCCGAAGAAGACTGGATTCCTTTGACATGAGCCACAAACTCAAGATTGCCGGCTGGATTTCCGTGGGCGCCCTGGCCGGCGCGCTGACGACGGCGTCGTTGCAGACGGTTGCGCGTGGCTCCCTGGCGCCACTGCCGCTGGAAGAGCTGCAGCAGCTGGCGGCCGTCTTCGGCATGATCAAAAGCGACTACGTCGAGCCGGTGGACGAGAAGAAGCTGATTACCGACGCCATCTCGGGCATGGTGTCCAGTCTCGACCCGCATTCCCAGTATTTCGACAAGAAGTCGTTCAAGGAATTCCGCGAAGGCACCTCCGGCCGCTTCGTGGGCGTCGGCATCGAAATTTCCCAGGAAGACGGGCTGGTCAAGGTGGTTTCGCCAATCGAGGGCTCACCCGCCTTCCGCGCCGGCCTCAAGCCCAATGACCTGATCACCAAGATCGACGACACGCTGGTCAAGGGCCTGTCGCTCAATGACGCCGTCAAGCGCATGCGCGGCGAGCCCAATACCAAGGTCATGCTGACGATCTTCCGCAAGGACGAGAACCGCAGCTTCCCGGTGACCATCACGCGCGAGGAAATCCGTACCCAGTCGGTGCGCGGCAAGGTGATGGAATCCGGCTACGGCTGGATCCGCCTGTCGCAGTTCCAGGATCGGACGGTGGATGACTTCGTCAAGAAGGTCGAGGAAATCTACAAGGCCGATCCCAACCTCAAGGGCATGGTGCTGGACCTGCGCAACGACCCGGGGGGCCTGCTCGACTCCGCGGTGGCCGTCTCCGCTGCCTTCCTGCCCGAGAATGCGGTCGTGGTGTCCACCAACGGCCAGCTCGCCGAGAGCAAGTTCGTCTACAAGGCGGCGCCCGAGTTCTATCAGCGGCGCTCTGGTTCCGACCCGCTGCGCCATCTGCCGGCGGCCCTCAAGACCGTTCCGCTGGTGGTGCTGGTCAACGAAGGCTCGGCCTCGGCCAGCGAAATCGTCGCCGGAGCCCTGCAGGATCACAAACGCGCCACCATACTGGGGAGCCAGACCTTCGGCAAAGGCTCGGTGCAAACGGTGCGTCCGCTCGGACCCGACACCGGGCTGAAGCTGACCACGGCGCGCTACTACACGCCCAGCGGCAGGTCGATCCAGGCCAAGGGCATCGTTCCCGACGTCATGGTCGACGAAACCGAAGAGGGCAATCTCTTCTCGGCGCTGCGCACCCGCGAAGCCGACCTTGACCATCACCTGACCAGCGGCCAGGGCGCCGAAGTCAAGGACCCGGGGCGCGAGAAAGCTCGCGAGGACGCCCGCAAGAAAGCGGAGGAGGAAGCCCGCAAGGCCCCAATCGATCGCAAGATTCCCGAATTCGGGACCGACAAGGACTTCCCGCTGGTCCAGGCCTTGAACCAGCTCAAGGGCCGGCCGGTCCTGGTCAGCAAGACCATGGTCGAGCGCAAGGAAGAAAAGAAGGAAAACTGAGCAGAGTCCGCCCCGTTTCCCGACCGCAAGGGCGATGAGACCGGGCAGATTGCCAGCCTCGGCTCTTTTCGACCGGGTCCTCGGCGCACGGTAAAGGCTCCCACCTGGGCCGGGAACGCCGCCTTTTCCCGGCTCAGTTGCCGGTGATCAAAAGAATTGCCCCCGCTTGAGCGCACACTGAGCTTGAGCGCTTCCGCGGTACCAACCCGTCTTCGGCAACGAAGAGGTTCGCACGGCCCCAAGCCCGGCCGCAGCGGCCTACCGGCCCTGCGCCCGTGCCCATCGGGATCAGGGTGAGCAACGGCATTCCTCGGACGCGCACGCAGTACTTTCGATTGCTGCTGAAGCCGGGAATGTCGCCGAGAAGCCTCAAGTTCAAAGTCAGCCTCTATCTGTCCACCGTTCTGGTTGCGGTGATGGTGCTGTTCGTCGTGTTGCTGGTCCAGCAGGAGCGCGGCGAGCAACTGCGGACCCTGGTGACTCACATGATGCAGCTGTCGCAGGTGATTGCCCGCAGCACACGCTACGCCATGCTGCTGGACGAGCCCGAGATCGTTGAACAGATCATCGAGGACATCGGCAAGCAGGAAGGCATCCAGCGGGTTCGCGTGTTGCGCAAGAACGGCATCATCGCGCACTCCAACTTTCCGGCCGAAATCGGCCAGCACATCGACAAGGAAGCCGAACACTGCTCTCATTGCCATGAGGGCGAGAAAGCCCTGACGGACATTCCGAACCACAAGAAATGGCGGCTTTTCGAGACCGCCGACCGGCACCAGATGCTGGGCAACATGGAGGTGATTCGCAACGAGCCCTCCTGTTCAAGCGCCGCGTGCCACCAGCATCCCGCGAGCCAGCCGGTGCTGGGCGTGGTCGACATCACCTATTCCCTGGATGAGATCAACCAGACCATGAGGGCGCATGTCATCAACATGATCCTGGTCTCCATCGGATTCATCCTGCTGGTGTCGCTCAGCGCGGCGGCGCTGCTGCACAAGCTGATCTATCAGCCGCTGCATGACCTCGAGAAGGGGGCCAAGCGGCTTGCCTCGGGGAACTTCGACAATGCCATTCCGGTACGCGGCGAGGACGAATTCGGCAGCCTGGCGCGTTCGTCCAATGCGATGATGGGCGCCCTGAAGAAGTCCAGGCAGGAACTCGAGGGATGGGTGCAGACACTCGAAGAGAAGGTCAAGGAGCGCACCGAAGAGCTGCGTCTGGCCGAGGCCGAGGTGGCACGCGGCGAGAAGCTGGCGTCCATCGGGCAACTGGCCGCCGGTATCGCGCATGAGCTGAACAACCCGCTGACCGGGGTGTTGATCTTCACCAGCTTGATGCGCAAGAAGATGCCCGATAACAGCCAGGACGCCGAAGACCTGGACCTGGTGATCCGCGAAACCAAGCGCTGCGCCAGCATCATCCGGCGCCTGCTGGACTTCGCCCGCGAGAAGACCCCCGAAAAAGCGCTGGTCAACCTCAACCAGCTGATAGCGGAGACCGTTCAGTTCGTCGATCGGTCGGCCGCCTTGCAGCACATCGAGATCGCGATGGACCTGGACCCCGACCTGCCGCCGCTGTTCGTCGACGCCGACCTGATCAAGCAGGTGCTGATGAATATCCTGGTCAATGCCCAGCAGGCGATTGAGGAGCACGGCAAGATCACGGTCCGAAGCCATCTGCACAGGAGGAAGAAGCTGCCGGGACCGTGCAGTGAAACCACGCCCGCGGTCGAAATCGCCATCAGCGATACCGGTTGCGGCATCCCCGAGGCCAACCTGAAGCGCATCTTCGACCCGTTCTTCACCTCCAAGGAGGTGGGCAAGGGCACGGGCCTGGGCCTGTCCGTGAGCTATGGGATCGTGCGGGCCCACGGCGGCGAGATCGAGGTCGAAAGCACCGTCGGCGAGGGAAGCACCTTCCGCATCTGCCTGCCGGTCACGCTGCCCCTGGCCGAGCCTGCCAGAACACTCTCAGAGAGCATTCCATGAAAGCCAGGATACTGATCGTCGACGACGAGGAAATCGTCATTCGCAGCTGCGTTCGCACACTGAACGACGAGCGCTACGAAGTCGAGTCGGTGCAGGACGGCTGGGAGGCGCTGCGCAAGATCGACGAAAACAACTACGACATCATCGTGCTCGACATCATGATGCCCAAGGTCGACGGGCTGGAAGTGCTGCAGCATGTCAAGGAACGGCACCCCGACATCGACGTCATCATGATGACGGGGCTGTCGCAGATCCAGACCGCGGTCAAGGCGATGAAGCTCGGCGCCTTCGATTACCTGTCCAAGCCGTTCGAACCGGACGAGCTGAAGCTGGTGGTGGAGCGCGCGCTCGAGAAGCGCCGCCTGCTGCTGGAAAACCGCTCGCTCAAGAGCGAAGTCAGCTCGAAATACCGGTTCGAGAACATCGTCGGTTTCAGCCCGCAGATGCAGAGCGTCTACGCCCTGATCGCCAAGTGCGCGCCGACCAACTGCACCGTCCTGATCACCGGCGAGAGCGGAACCGGCAAGGAAATGATCGCGCGGGCCATTCACTACAACAGCCTGCGCAAGGACCAGCCCTTCGTGCCGGTCGACTGCACGACGCTGAGCGAGCATCTGCTGGAAAGCGAACTGTTCGGGCACGTGAAGGGCGCATTCACCGGTGCCGTGTCCAACAAGCGCGGCATGTTCGAAGTCGCCAACAACGGCACCCTGTTCCTGGACGAGCTGGGCAACATCCCGCTGTCCACCCAGGCCAAGCTGCTGCGCGTGCTCCAGGAGCGCGAATTCCGGGCGGTGGGCGACACCAAGACCCACACCACCAACATCAGGATATTGGCCGCGACCAACAAGGACCCCAAGGCGATGGTCGCCGAGGGCACTTTCCGCGAGGATCTCTTCTACCGGATCAACGTCTTTCCCATTCACATCCCACCCTTGCGGGAACGGCGCGACGACATTCCCGCGCTGGCCTTCCACTTCCTCAAGCAGTTCAGCGAGGAACTCGACCGCCCGGTGGCGCAGTTCTCCGACGGCGCGATGAGCCTGCTGATGAATTACGACTGGCCGGGCAATGTGCGCGAACTGCAGAACACCGTCCACCGGGCGGTGATCCTCACGTCCGACAACGTGATTCGACAGGCCCACCTGGCCAACATCCTCGACACCGCGCCACGTTCGGATCTGGATGTGCCCAGGACCAGCGACGATCTCAAGCGGGTCAAGAAGATTGCGCGGGAAAAATCGGTGGAAAACATCGAGAAGCTGTTCATCCACGAAACGCTGAAGCGAAATGTCTGGAACGTGACGAAGAGCGCGGAGGAGACCGGGATGCAGCGCGCCAACTTCCAGGCCTTGATGAAGAAGTACAACATCCGGGTGCGCGACACCGAGCCGCCGACTTCCGGCGACACCGGCACGAGCTAGCACCGGGTGCGGCGGCGGATCAGCCGGCGGTGGGTGCAATGCGGTCCAGGGCCTGCCGGACCGACTCGAGGTCGCTGGGGCGCACCAGCCGTGCCACCTCACTGCCGTCGCTGAGACAGATCAGCGTCGGCCATAGCTTGACCCTGAACGACCGGCCCAGCGGCCGGCCGCTGCCATCCTCCACCTTCAGGTGGCGCACCCCGGGGTACGACGCCAGCGCTTCCGCAATCAGGGGCTGTGCCGCACGGCACCAGCCACACCAGGGCGTGCCGAACTCCACCACCACCGGCCCGGCCATTGCGTCGATTTCGGCACGGGAAGGTTCTTTGTCAGCAAATGCCGTATTCATGACCCTATTGTCGCGAAGCCGCCCGGGGTGTGCGCAGGCGAGGGCCGCCGGTCCAAGTCATCCGGGTCCGCGGCGCCGGGGGATGGGTTATGCGGGCGCCTTGTTGCGCGCCACGGCCAAGGTGGCGTTCAGCTTGGCCACCAGGACCTTGCTCGCGGCCTGGTGCGTCCAGACCTGCGCCTCGACCACATGGAAGGCCTTGCCCGGCTTGAGCACCTCGGCGCGGCAGGTCAGCCGCTCGCCCACCCCGGGACGCAGCAGATTGATCTTGAATTCAAGGGTGACGACATGCTCATCGGGACCGCACATGAGCTGTCCGGCTTCGCCTGCGCAATGGTCGGCCAGGGTGGTAATGACGCCCGCGTGCATAACGCCGGTGTGCTGGAAATGCCGGGGCTGCAGTTCCAGCGATGCTGCGCACCAGCCGGCGCCGCAATCGACGAACTGCAGGCCCACGTCCCGCACGAACGGTGAGCCTTCAAAGCCCCGCTTGACCAGCGCCTGTACCGCTGCCGGGTCCAATGGGTGGGGTTGTGCCATGGCTCTTTCCTCTGCCAAAAAAGGTGCCGATGCGCAATGGTGCCGAACTCGGCCACGCCGACTCTGTAACCAGGGCGACATTGGGGCGCGCAGCACGGCATGAGGTGAACCATTGCGCTCGCCCATGGCGCTGGCGATGCCGCTATGCTTGGCCCATGGCAATTCCACTGGATTTTTCTGCTGATGGTGTGGCCGGTCTGGCCCGCCTGGATGCGGCCCGCGCGCTCGCCGAAGACGTCGGCACGGGTGACCTCACGGCCGGCCTGATCGACCCGGGCCGCCGGGCCCGCGCCCGGGTGCTGGCACGCGAGGCCGCAGTGATCTGTGGCGCCCCCTGGGTGGAGGCGACCTTGCGTCAGCTGGAGCCGTCCGCGACCATCCGCTGGCTGGTGACTGAGGGCCAGCGCAGCATGGCAGACCAGGTGGTGCTCGAGGTCGAAGGCAGTGCCCGCGCGCTGCTCACCGCGGAGCGCACGGCGCTGAATTTCCTGCAGCTGCTCAGCGCGGTTGCGACCCGGACCGCGATCTTCGTCGATGCCGTGCGCGGAACCCGGGCGCAGATCGTGGACACGCGCAAGACGCTGCCCGGCTTGCGGCTGGCGCAGAAATACGCGGTTCGCACCGGCGGCGGCACCAACCACCGGATCGGCCTATATGACGCGGTGCTGATCAAGGAAAACCACATCGCGGCCGCGGGCGGCGTGCGGCAGGTGCTGGAGGCGGCGGCGCGGGTCGCGGCGCAGGCGGCTTTTGTCGAAATCGAGGTCGAGACACTGGCCCAGCTGGGTGAAGCGCTGGGCAGCGGCGCGAAAATGGTGCTGCTGGACAACATGGACCTGCCGACGCTGCGCGAAGCCGTCCGCATCACCGGCGGCCGCGCCGTGCTGGAAATCTCCGGCGGGGTGACGCTGGGTAGTGTGCGTGCCCTTGCAGAAACCGGGGTGGACCGCATCTCCATCGGATCCCTCACCAAAGACGTGAAGGCGATCGACTTTTCCATGCGGTTGAAGGAAATCTGAATGAACGCCGTCATCCCGATTCTCGACGTCGAATACGAGCAGCCCCTGCCGGGCAATGCCTGCGACACCCGGCACGCCTGGGCCCGGGTGCCGGCGGAACCGTCGCCGCAAGAGCGCCGCGAGCTCAAGGACCGGATTCGCCGCCTGCTCAAGGAACGCAATGCCGTGATGGTGTCGCACTACTACGTTCATCCCGACCTGCAGGACCTCGCCGAGGAGACCGGTGGCATGGTGAGCGATTCGCTGGAGATGGCCCGCTTCGGCCGCGACCATCCGGCGCAGACGCTGGTGGTCTCCGGGGTGCGTTTCATGGGCGAAACCGCCAAGATCCTGTCGCCCGAGAAGCGCGTGCTGATGCCCGACCTGGACGCCACCTGCTCGCTCGACCTGGGCTGCCCGATCGCGGAGTTCTCGGCGTTCTGCGATCAGCATCCCGGGCGCACCGTGGTGGTCTATGCCAATACCAGCGCCGCCGTGAAGGCGCGATCGGACTGGCTGGTCACCTCCAGCTGCGCGCTGGACATCGTGCGCGCGCTGAAAGACCAGGGGCACAGGATCCTGTGGGCGCCCGACAAGCACCTGGGGTCCTACATCCAGCGCGAGACCGGCGCCGACATGGTGTTCTGGAACGGCGCTTGCATCGTGCACGACGAGTTCAAGGCGTTCGAGCTCGAGGCGCTGAAGAAGCAGTATCCACAGGCCAAAATCCTGGTGCATCCCGAATCGCCGGCGGACGTGGTGGCGCTGGCCGACTCCGTCGGTTCGACCTCGGCCATCCTCAAGGCCGCGCGCGAGATGGACGCGAAGGAGTTCATAGTCGCCACCGACAACGGCATGATGCACAAGCTGCGCACACTCAATCCGGACAAGTTGTTCATCGAGGCGCCAACGGCGGGCAACAGCGCCACTTGCAAGAGTTGCGCCCACTGCCCCTGGATGGCGATGAACAGCCTGGCCGGGCTGGCCCAGGTGCTGGAGACCGGCAGCAACGAGATCCAGGTCGATCCCGCACTCGGGCAGCGCGCCCGCCTGCCGATCGATCGCATGCTGGCGTTCACCGCCGCGCTCAAGGCCGGTCAGCCGGGCGGGTCGCTGGTGCCGCACATCGGCGCGGCCTGAAGCGGCCGTTGGCTCGTCGCTTCAGGCCCTGGAGAGTACCTGCTCCTGGGTCAGAATCGTCGGGACCGCCACCGGCAGCATTTGCGGATAGTCGCGGCTGAAGTGCAAGCCGCGGCTTTCGTGGCGCGCCCGGGCCGACTTGACGATCAGATCGGCCACGGTCACCAGATTGCGCAATTCCAGCAGGTCGCGGGTGACGTGGAAGTTGGCGTAGAACTCCTGGATTTCTTCCTGCAGCAGGCGGATGCGGTGCGCCGCGCGTTCCAGCCGCTTATTGGTGCGGACTATGCCGACGTAATCCCACATGAAGCGGCGCAGCTCGTCCCAGTTGTGCGAGATCACCACCGACTCGTCGGCGTCGGTGACCCGGCTGACGTCCCAAGGCGGCACGACGGGCGGGGTCGGCAGCGGCGTGGCCAGGATGTCCTGCGCTGCGGCGCGAGCGAACACCATGCACTCCACCAACGAATTGCTGGCGAGGCGGTTGGCCCCGTGCAGACCGGTGTAGGCGGTTTCGCCGATCGCGTGCAGCCCGGCCAGGTCGGTGCGCCCCGACAGGTCGGTGTGCACGCCGCCGCAGGTGTAATGCGCCGCCGGAACGACCGGGATGGGTTGGCGCGTGATGTCGATGCCCAGTTCCAGGCAGCGCGCATGGATGGTCGGGAAGTGCTCGCGGATGAAGTCGGCCGGCTGGTGCGAGATGTCGAGGTACACGCATTCCAGGCCGTGCTTCTTCATCTCGAAGTCGATCGCCCGCGCGACCACGTCGCGCGGCGCCAGTTCCAGCCGGGGATCGTGCTGCGGCATGAAGCGGGTGCCGTCGGGCAGCAGCAGCCGCCCGCCTTCGCCGCGCACCGCTTCGCTGATCAGGAAGGACTTGACGTTCGGGTGATACAGGCAGGTGGGGTGGAACTGGATGAACTCCATGTTGGTCACCCGGCAGCCGGCCCGCCAGGCCGCCGCGATGCCGTCGCCGGTCGCGGTGTCGGGGTTCGTGGTGTAGAGATACACCTTGCCGGCGCCGCCCGTGGCCAGGATGGTCTGCGGTGCGCGGAACGTGAGAACCTCGTCGGTCGCTTCGTCCAGGGCATACAGCCCAAGGCAGGCGGGGCCGGTCGCGCAGGCGAGGCCGAGCTTGCGGCTGGTGATCAGGTCCACCAGGGTGTGCTGCTCGAACAGCGTGATGTTGGGCGTGTTGCGCACGTGGTCGATCAAGGTGTGCTGCACCGCTGCGCCGGTGGCGTCGGTCGCGTGGACGATGCGGCGCGCACTGTGGCCGCCTTCGCGTGTCAGGTGCAGGTGGCCGGCCTCGAGCGAGAAAGGAACGCCCAGCTGGCGCAGCCACTCGATGCTCCCGGGCGAATGCTCGACCACGAAGCGCGTCGCTGCCAGATCGGACAGGCCGGCCCCGGCCACGAGCGTGTCGTCCACATGGGACTGGAAGGTATCGCCTTCGCCCATAACGGCGGCGATCCCGCCCTGGGCCCAGCCGCTGGAGCCGTCGCTCATGGATCGTTTGGTCAGGATCGCGACCCGGTGGGTGGGCGCGAGATGCAGCGCGGCCGACAGTCCGGCCAAGCCGCTGCCGACAATCAGCACATCGAAATCATGGGGGGCATTGGTAACAGGGGTGGGGGCCATATTCAGGAGGGCTGGTAGGCCAGCCGCACGTAGATCGGGGCAAAGGCCTCGGCTTGGGTCACGTCGATCAGCGCCTCCTTGGCGAGCTCGAGCAGGGCGATGAAGGTGACGATCAGCACGGGCACACCGCGTGCGATATCGAACAGCTGTTCGAACTCCACGAACTTGCGGCCCTGCAGGTGGCGCAGCACGATGCTCATGTGCTCCCTGACGGACAGTTCTTCCCGGGTGATCTTGTGGTGCTGCACCAGCCGGGCGCGCTTGACGATGTCGCGCCAGGCTTCCTGCAGGTCGACCACATTCACGTCGGCAAAGCGCGGCTGCAGCGACTGCTCGATGTACACCTGGGCCCGCAGCACATCGCGGCCCAGCTGGGGCAGTTCGTTCAAGCGGAACGCCGCCGCCTTCATCTGCTCGTACTCGAGCAGCCGGCGCACCAGTTCGGCCCGTGGGTCTTCCGGTTCCTGGCCTTCGGCGCTCTTCCTGGGCGGCAGCAGCATCCGCGACTTGATTTCGATCAACATCGCCGCCATCAGCAGGTATTCGGCTGCCAGCTCCAGGTTGCGGTTGCGGATCTGGTCCACGTACACCAGGTACTGGCGGGTCACGCCGGCCATGGGGATGTCGAGAATGTTGAAGTTCTGCTTGCGGATCAGGTACAGCAGCAGGTCCAGCGGGCCTTCGAACGCTTCAAGAAAGATCTCCAGCGCGTCCGGCGGGATGTAGAGATCGGTCGGCATGGCGAACAGCGGTTCGCCATAGAGCCGTGCCAATGCCACCTGGTCGATCACGTCGGGCATGCCGGCCAGCTCGGGCGCCGGCGGCTCGGGCAGCGTCGCTGGGACCGGCCCGGTCATGTGCTTTCGGTTTGGTAGACGTAGGGCTTTTGCGGGACGCGAGCCTGCTGCCATTCGTCACTGGCCTCGCGGTCCACATTCTTGTCCCACAACAACGCGCGGCCGACGCGCTGCTGGGCTTCCAGACCCGGGTTGGCGGTCTTGAGCTGCTCCAGGAACTGGGTCACTTCCGAGTTGTAGTCGGGACGGCGGAAAATGCGGAGCAACATGGACATAGACTGTGCCTTTCCGCGTAATTTTACTCCTCGTGCCATGTCGATCCGTTGCGCAGCCATTGGCGGCACTTTGATCTTGCTCACACTGTCTGCCTGTGACCCACAGCGCATCAGCGAGCTGGAAGAGGGCGTCGCCACCGAAGCCGACGTGCGGGAACGCTTGGGCGCCCCGGAAACCATCTGGAACGGGCCCGGCGGCGAGCGCGTCTTCGAATACAACCGCCAGCCCGCCGGCCAGAAGAACTACATGATCAGCATAGCGCCGGATGGCAAGATGACGGCGCTGCGCCAAGTGCTCAACCCGGCCAATTTCGCCAAGGTCCAGCCCGGGATGGTGATGGAAGACGTGCACCGCCTCCTGGGCAAGCCCATGAAGATCACGCCCTATGCGCTCAGGAACGAAGTGGCCTGGGACTGGCGCTACCTGCAGCCGCCCAATACCTCCATGGTGTTCACTGTGTGGTTCGGCCCCGATGACCACGTGCTGCGTGCCGGTTCTGCGCCCGATCCGGAAGCGCTGGAGAACCGTGGCGGGCGCTGATCGCCAAGACCTCTTGGCGTTCGGGTTGCGCACGGGCAAGGTAATCGACCATAAATGGAATTACGATACGTTTATTCATGAAACCGGCCGCTGCGTCTTGAAGGTTCTGATCGACATGGCCGAGCGAGTGTGGGGCCGTGCGACGTGCCGGTTGCCGTAGACTCAACGCAATGACGGAGCTGACGGAATTGACGGTTGCTGGCGCCTGGCTGCGGCTGGACTGGATGCTGCTGGTGGTCGCCGGATGGCTGTTGATCGGGCTGACCGGCGTGCTGGCCCTGCGGCGATTCACTTTTGTCTCGCGCATCCTTTTTCCGGCCGGGGGCGTGCTCGGCCTGTTGCTGTTCGGGCTGGCGCTCACGGCCGTTTTTGGCGGCCCCGAGGTGGCCGTGCTCCCGATCGGCCTTCCCACCTTGCCATTCCACCTGCGGCTGGACGCTCTGGCGGCCTTCTTCCTGATGGTGATCGGCGCCGTGTCGGCGGGCGTTTCGACCTTCGCCGCCGGCTACTTCCGCAAGGCCGAGGGCACGCCGCCCGGGCTGCTGTGCCTGGAGTACCACGTGTTCCTGGCCAGCATGGTGCTGGTGGTGCTGGCCGACGACGCCTACGCCTTCATGGTGATGTGGGAGACGATGGCCTTGTCCTCCTATTTCCTGGTGACCGCGAATCACCGGGTCGCGGAAGTGCGCCGCGCCGGCTACCTGTACCTGACGATGGCGCACATCGGTGCCATCGCCATCCTGCTGAGTTTCGGCGTGCTGCAGGCCAACACCGGCGATTACACCTTCGCCAACATGCGCGTCCAGCATCTTTCGCCGTTCTGGGCTTCGATCGCCTTCCTGCTGGCGTTGTTGGGGTTCGGCGCCAAGGCGGGCCTGTTGCCGTTGCATGTCTGGCTGCCGGAGGCTCACCCGGCCGCGCCGTCCCCGGTATCGGCCCTGATGAGCGCGGTGATGCTCAAGACCGCCGTTTACGGCATGCTGCGCGTTTCGTTCGACCTGCTGCACACCCAGTTCTGGTGGTGGGGCGGGCTGCTGCTGGCGCTGGGCCTGGCGACGGCCCTGTTCGGCGTGGTGTTCGCGGCCGTGCAGGTGGACATGAAGCGGCTGCTGGCGTATTCCTCGATCGAGAACATCGGCCTGGTGTTCGCCGGCATCGGGCTGGCCCTGATCTTTGCCGCCTATGGCATGACAGCCCTGGCGGCGCTCGCCCTGACGGCCACCCTGTACCACGTGGCCAGCCATGCGGTCTTCAAGAGCCTGCTGTTTCTCAGCACCGGCTGCGTGCTGCACGCCACCGCCGAACGCAGCCTGGGCAAGCTCGGTGGCCTGATCCGCTACATGCCCTGGGTCGCCTGGGTCACGCTGGTGGGCGTGCTGACCAGCGCCGGACTGCCGCCGCTGGGCGGTTTCGTGTCGGAATGGCTGTTGCTGCAAAGTTTCCTGTTCACGCCGGGGCTGCCCGATTCCCTGCTGAACATGCTGATTCCGATGGTGGCTGCGCTCATCGCGCTGGTGGCCGCCCTCGCGGGTTACACCATGGTCAAGTTCTTCGGCGTGATCTTCCTGGGACAGCCGCGCGAGGAAAAACTGGCGCAGGCCCATGATGCCGGTGCCTGGGAGCGCGTGGGCATGCTCTGGCTGGTGCTGGGCTGCGTGGGGCTGGGCCTGATGCCGGTGCAGTTCATCCAGGTCATCGATCCGGTGACGCAGCAGCTGCTGGGCGCCGGCCTCGGCCAGACGGTGGCGGCCGGCGGCTGGCTGTTGGCGCCCATCAGCGTGGAACGGGCCAGCTACGGGCCGGTGATCTTCCTGATCGGTGTCGCGGCGAGCTGTGCGCTCGCTTACCTGATGGTGCGCTGGTTCTATCACGGCAGGCTGCGGCGGGCGCCGGCCTGGGACTGCGGCTACCCCTGGCAGACGGCGCGGATGCAGGATACGGCCGAGGGCTTCGGCCAGCCGATCCGCCAGATCTTCGAACCCTTCTTCGTGATGCGGCGCGACCTGCCGACGCCGTTCGATGCGCGGCCGCGCTACCGGGTCGAGGTCGAAGATCATTTCTGGGGCTGGATCTATCTGCCGCTGGCTGCATTGGCGGGGCGCATCGCCCGCCTGGTGGGGCTGCTGCAGCAGGGCCGCATCTCCATCTACCTTCTCTACAGCTTCGTGACCCTGATTGCCATGCTGGTGGTGGTGCGACGATGAACATCTACGGGATCGTCTCGCAGATGCTGGAGATCGTGGTGGCGCTGGCCCTGGCGCCGCTGTTGACCGGCTGGGTCAACCAGTGGCGCGCCTGGCTGCAGAACAAGTCGGCACCGAGCCTGTGGCAGCCCTATCGCACGCTGCACAAGCTGTTCAACAAGGACTCGGTGGTGGCGGACCATGGCTCGCCGCTGTTCCGTGGCGTGCCTTACATCGTGTTCGGCTGCATGGCGCTGGCCAGCTCGATCGTCCCCACGCTCTCCACCGACCTGCCGCTGGCGCCGGCGGCCGACGCGATCGCGCTGGTCGGCCTGTTCGCCCTGGCGCGCGTGTTCATTTCGCTGGCGGCGATGGACATCGGCACGTCGTTCGGCTCCATGGGTTCGCGCCGTGAAATGCTGATCGGTTTCCTGGCCGAGCCGGCCTTGCTGATGGTGCTGTTCTCGGCCTCGCTGATCTCCAAGTCCACTTCGCTCACGACCATGGTGGAGACCCTGGCTCACCGCGAATTTGCGATCTATCCCGCCCTCGCGTTTTCCGGCGTCGCGTTCACCATGGTGTCGCTGGCGGAGAACGCCCGGGTTCCGGTGGACAACCCGGCCACGCACCTGGAACTGACCATGATCCACGAGGCGCTGATCCTGGAGTATTCGGGCCGCCACCTGGCGCTGATCGAATGGGCCGCCAGCCTCAAGCTGTTCGCTTACTCGTGCATCGGCCTGGCGCTGTTCTTCCCCTGGGGCGTGGCCGAGGCCCATGCGCCGCTGGCCCTGTTGCTGGCACTGCCGGTGCTGGTCGCGAAGCTGGCGATCGGCGGCATCGCGATGGCGGTGCTGGAGACGCTGGCCGCCAAGATGCGCATCTTCCGCGTGCCCGAATTCCTGGCTTCGGCCTTCCTGCTGGCGGTCATCGGCATGCTGGTCCACATCCTGCTCGCGACATGAGTCATCAGATCCTGGCCCAGTTTGTCAACCTGCTCGGCGCGCTGCTGCTGATGCTGGCGTTCGCCATGATCTCGCAGCGTCGGATTCTCTCGCTGATCAACCTGTTCACCCTGCAGGGCCTCATGCTGGTGGTCTCCACCGTGGTGGTCGGCTACGTGACGGGGCAGCCGCACCTGTACCTGTCGGCCGGCATCACCTTTGCGCTCAAGGTGGTGCTGATTCCTATCCTGCTGCACCGGATCATCGACCGGCTCAAGATCCGCTGGGACGTCGAGACGCTGATCAATATTCCGACCACCATGCTGATCGGCATCCTGGTGGTGATCTTCGCCTTCAACCTGGCCACCCCCATCGCCAAGCTCTCGACCTCGCTGGCCCACGGCACGCTGGGCATCGCGCTGGCCTGCGTGCTGCTGTCGTTCCTGATGATGATCACCCGCGCCAAGGCCGTGCCGCAGGTGATCGGCTTCCTGGCAATGGAAAACGGTCTTTTCTTCGCGGCGACCTCGGCCACCTACGGCATGCCGATGGTGGTCGAACTGGGCATCGCGCTGGACGTGCTGATCGGCGTCCTGATCCTGGGTGTGTTCATGTTCCAGATCCGGGAGCAGTTCGACAGCCTGGACATCCGCCATCTGGAAAAACTGAAAGACCAATAGATGAACGTGCTGTTCCTCGTTCTGGGCATTCCGCTGGCCGGCGGCATCGTGCTGGCGTTGTCCGGCCATTGGGAGCAGGCCCCGGAAATCAACGTGGGGTTCAGCCTGAGCACATTCATCGCGGCCTGCGCTCTCACCATCCGGGTGATCTCGGACGGGCCGTTGTTCGCGTGGGACCGGGAGTTCTTCATCGATCCGCTGAACGTGTTCCTGGTGACGCTGACGGCCTTTGTGGGCCTGACGACTGCCTTGTTTTCCCGGCCGTACATGCGCGTCGAACGCGACCACGGCAAGATGACGCCAAACCGGCTGCGCCTGTACCACAGCATGTACCAGCTGTTCAGCTTCACCATGCTGCTGGCGCTGACGACCAACAACATGGGCATCCTGTGGGTGGCCATGGAAGCGGCCACGCTCACCACCGTGTTGCTGGTCAGCGTCTACCGCACCGCCGCCAGCCTGGAGGCGGCCTGGAAATACTTCATCCTCTGCGGGGTGGGCATTGCGCAGGCCCTGTTCGGGACCGTGCTGCTGTACATGGCCGCCGAGAAGGTGCTCGGGTCCGAGGGCGGGGCGCTGCTGTGGACGCACCTGGACGCCGTGAAGAGCCAGCTCGATCCGAACATCATGACGCTGGCCTTCGCCTTCCTGTTCATCGGCTACGGCACCAAGGTGGGCCTGGTGCCGCTGCACAACTGGCTGCCCGATGCGCACGCCGAGGGCCCGACGCCGGTGTCGGCGGTGCTTTCCGGCCTCCTGCTCAACGTGGCACTCTATGCCGTGCTGCGCTGCAAGGTGCTGACCGATGGGGCCTTGCAAAGCCATCTGGCCGGCCACCTGATGATGGGCTTCGGCCTGGTCTCGGTGGTGGCAGCGGCGTTCCTGCTGCTGCGGCAAAAAGACGTCAAGCGCATGTTTGCCTATTCGTCGATCGAGCACATGGGGCTGATGACGTTCGCCTTCGGCATGGGCGGGCCGGTCGCCAATTTCGCCGGGCTGCTGCACATGACCGTGCACTCGCTGGTCAAGTCGGCGATCTTCTTCGCGGTGGGCCACGCGGCGCAGAAGGCCGGCACCCAGCTGATGGACGAAATCCGGGGGCTGATCAAGGTCAGCCCCACGGTGGCATGGGGGCTGATGCTGGGGTCGCTGGCCATCCTGGGCATGCCGCCGTTCGGTGTCTTTGCCAGCGAATTCCTGATCGTCACCACGGCCATGCGCGAGCAGCCCTGGGCGACGCCGTTTCTGCTGGTGGCGCTCGGCGTGGCCTTTGCCACGGTATTCAGCCGGGTCCAGCCGATGGTCTTCGGCGACACCAACGTCAAGCCGCTGGCGCATCCGCCGGCCTTGATCCCGGTGTTCGTACACCTGGGCCTGGCCTTGATGCTGGGCTTGTACATCCCGCCCTACCTGGACATGTGGTACCGGCAGGCGGCGCGGATGCTGGGAAACTGAAGGCCATGACGATCGCGGTATTGAACCTCCAGCTTGAGCGCCTGCCGGCGCCGCTGCCCATGTGGCATGCCCCGGTCGACGCGGCGCAATGGCACGCGGCCGCACGAAGCGTGGCGCAGGCCGGTGGCCGCCTGGTGTGCCTTTGGGGCAGCGACCGTTCGAGCGCTGACCGCACCGAGTTGGCGGTGTCGGCGGCATATGCACTGGCGGACGGCCTGGTCTGGCTCGACCTCGCGCTGGGCGATGGGCACTCGGGCTATCCCGATCTCGCCGGCATCTTCCCGTTTGCCGCGCGCATGCAGCGGGCCACGGCCGATCTGCTGGGAATACGCGCCCAGGGCGCCGAAGACCGCCGGCCCTGGCTGAGCCACGGGGCCTGGCCCGAAGGCTATTTGCCGCTGCGCCGTGAGATTTCTTTGGCGGCGAGCGCGACCAGTGCGCAGCCGGCGCAGGACTATCCCTTCGTGCGCGTCGAAGGCGACGGTGTCCACGAGTTCGCGGTGGGGCCGGTGCACGCGGGCATCATCGAGCCGGGCCATTTCCGCTTCTCGGTCGTGGGTGAGAAGGTGCTGCGGCTGGAACAGCGCCTGGGCTACACCCACAAGGGCATCGAGCAGCGCTTTACCCGCCTGGCGCCGCTGGAGGGATACAGACTCGCCGGGCGCGTCTCGGGCGACTCGACGGTGGCGTTTGCCTGGGCCTATTGCATGGCACTGGAATCGGCGCTCGGGTGCAGCGTGCCGGAACGTGCGCAATGGCTGCGCGCCCTGCTGCTGGAACGGGAGCGGGTGGCCAATCACCTGGGCGACCTGGGTGCGCTCGGCAACGACGCCGCGCTGGGGTTCGGTCTGGCCCAATTCTCGCGCCTGCGCGAAGACTGGCTGCGCCTGTCGGCGCAAGCGTTCGGCCACCGTCTGATGATGGACTGCGTCGTTCCCGGCGGCGTGGCGGCGGACCTGGACGCGGCCATGGGCCGGCGCCTGCGGCATCAATGCGATGCCATCGAGAGCGAGGTGCGCACGCTGGCAGCGATCTACGAGTCCCACGCGGGGCTGCAGGATCGCTTCGCCACCACCGGCATCGTGACGCCGCAACTGGCGGCGCAGCTGGGCTTGACCGGCCTGGCGGGCCGTGCCAGCGGGCAGTGCGCCGACCTGCGCTGCGATCTGCCCTGGCTGCCCTACGACCGCCTCGCGGTCAGCCTGGCCAGCCACCGCAACGGCGACGTCGCGGCGCGGGTGGCGGTGCGTTTCCAGGAAACCTTCGAATCGCTGCGCCTGGTTCGCAAGATCTGCCAGCAGCTGCCCGAAGGTGAAGTGCGCGCGTCCGTGGCGCCGCCCCGGCAGCGGGCCATCGGCGCCGGCTGGGTCGAAGGCTGGCGCGGCGAGGTGTTCGTGGCGCTGGAACTGGGCGATGACGGAAGCATCCAGCGCTGCCACTGCCACGATCCGTCCTGGCAGAACTGGCCGGTGCTCGAACACGCGGTGATCGGCAACATCGTGCCGGACTTCCCGCTGATCAACAAATCATTCAACCTCAGCTACTCGGGGCACGACCTCTGATGTGGAAGATCGTCCGACAGATTGCACGCACCGGCATCCGGACCGAGGCGGCGCCGTTCGCCACCGGCGACGACGTGCCGGCGGCCGTGGAGCGCATCCACAAGGACATCCTCGAGATCCTGGGCCAGGCCCTGGCGATCCGTATGGTGGATGCCGGCTCGTGCAACGGCTGCGAGCTGGAAATCAACGCCCTCAGCAACCCCTACTACAACCTGGAGGGGCTGGGCATCCGGTTCGTTGCCAGTCCCCGCCATGCCGACATGCTGCTGGTCACAGGCCCGGTCTCGCGCAACATGGAAACCGCCTTGCGGCGCACCTATGAAGCGACGCCGGAGCCGCGGCTGGTGGTGGCCATCGGCGACTGCGGCTGCACCGGCGGGATCTTCGGCGAGAGCTATGCCAGCTGCGGCGCGGTCTCGAACGTGCTGCCGGTGGACGCCATGGTGCCGGGCTGCCCGCCGCCGCCGCTGGAGATCCTGCGCGGCATTCTGGCGGCGGTGCGGCGGCGGAAGTAGCGGCTCTATTCGGCGTCGCCGGGCATCAGATTTGCAGTGAACGGCGTCGGGGGTAGCTTGACTCACCCTGGCCGCCGGCCTTGTCGTGCTGGCTGTCGATGATTCGCTGCGCTTATCTCACCCGCATGCCCGGCTGCGCGCCTGGCCATGGATTGAGAATGTAGATGCCGGGATTGGCCTTCTGGTCGCAGTGGCTCGCGGCCAGCACCATGCCTTCGCTGATGCCGAACTTCATCTTGCGTGGCGCCAGGTTGGCTACCATCACGGTGAGCTTGCCCACCAGTTCCTCGGGGCGATAGGCCGACGCGATGCCTGCGAAAACGTTGCGCATCCGGCCTTCCCCGACATCCAGCGTCAGGCGCAGCAGTTTGGTCGAACCTTCGACAGTTTCGCAATTCACGATCTTCGCGATGCGCAGATCCATCTTCACGAAATCGTCGATGCTGATCGTCGGCGCGAGGTCTTCACCACCGGGCTTCTCGCTCCCTCCCCCTCCGGGGGAGGGTTGGGGTGGGGGCATATCCGCCGGCGGCTCGAACAGGGCATCGAGCTGCTTCACGTCCACCCGGTGCATCAGGTGCTTATATTCGTGCACCTGATGGCCTTCACCCAGCGGCAGCGCGGCGTTGGACCAGTCCAGGGGCGCGCAATTCAGGAAGGCCTCGGCATGCACAGCCAGCTCGGGCAGCACGGGCTTCAGGCAGGCGGTGAGCACCTTGAACAGCTCCAGGCACTCCGAACAGACCGCAGCCGCTTCGGTGCCCTTGCCCTCCTTCACCAGCTTCCAGGGCGCTGCACCGTCGAAGCGCAGATTCACTTCGTCGGCAAACGCCATGATTTCACGCAAGGCCTTGCTGTATTCGCGGGTTTCGTACAGCTGCTTGATGGAGTCGACCCGCTGGGCCGGGCCGAGCCGGGCGAAATCGCTCTTGACCAGCTTGCCGTCCGGCACGAACTTCACCGCGCGGCTGGCGATGTTGACGTACTTTCCGATCAGGTCGGCGTTGACACGGGTCACGAAGTCGTCGGGATTGAAGTCGACGTCCTCCACCTTGCCGTTGAGCTTGGCGGCGATGTAGTAGCGCAGCCACTCCGGGTTCATGCCCAGCGACAGGTATTTCAGCGGATCGATGCCGGTACCGCGGCTCTTGCTCATCTTCTCGCCGCTGACGGTGATGAAGCCGTGCACGTTGATCTGGTTGGGCGTCTTGCGGCCCGAAAACTTCAGCATCGCCGGCCAGAACAGGGTGTGGAAGTACACGATGTCCTTGCCGATGAAGTGCACCTGTTCCACCGTCGGGTCGGCCATGAAGTCGTCGAAACCGGCATCGGTGCGCGACGGCGGGTGCCAGTGGTTGCGTGCCTGGCCTTTGTCGAAGTGGTTCTTCAGGCTCGCCAGATAGCCGATCGGTGCGTCCAGCCACACGTAGAAGTATTTGCCTGGGGTATCGGGAATCTCGATGCCGAAGTAGGGTGCGTCGCGGCTGATGTCCCAGTCGGCCATCCCGGCTTCGAACCATTCGCTGGCCTTCTTCGCCATCTCGGGCTGCAGCTTGCCATCCTGTGTCCAGGCTTTGAGAAAATCGACCACCTTGTCATCGGACAGCTTGAAAAAGAAGTGCTCCGAGCTGCGCAGCTCAGGCGTTGCGCCGGTCAGGGTCGAGTAAGGGCTGATCAGGTCGGTGGGCGAATACACGCTGCTGCACACCTCGCAGGCATCGCCGTACTGGTCCTTGGCATGGCAGCTCGGGCACTCGCCCTTGATGTAGCGGTCGGGCAGGAACATGCCCTTGACCGGGTCATAAAACTGCTCGATGGTGCGCGTGGCAATCAGGCCGTTGGCCTTGAGGCGCTGGTAGATGCCCTGGGCCAGCCCGGTGTTTTCCGGGCTTTCGGTGGAGTGCCAATTATCGAACCGGATGTGGAAGCCGTCCAGGTACTGCTGGCGCCCGGCGGCGATCTCGGCCACGAACGCTTGCGGCGTCTTGCCGGCCTTCTCGGCGGCGATCATGATCGGCGCCCCGTGGGCGTCGTCGGCGCCGACGAAATGCACCATGTGGCCCTGCATGCGCTGGAACCGCACCCAGATGTCGGCCTGGATGTATTCCATGATGTGGCCGATATGGAACTTGCCGTTGGCGTACGGCAGGGCGGTGGTGACGAAGAGCTTGCGCTGTTGGGACATGGGGGTTTTCCAGGGGAACCAAAGATTTTAGCCAGGCTGCAGCGAGCCCAGCGGGCGCGACGCCGCAAAGCGTTTCCCGGTCACTGTAAAAAAAGCCAGCACTCATCCATAATCCCTCCGATGCAGTCGCAAGGGGCGAACAAGGAGGCGTCACCATGAGTTCCAGGCAAATAGCACCCGTTCCCGCCGGATTCGAGGCGCTGAAGCTGACCAACGAGTACAACGCTGAGTATTGGAGCGCCCGCGACTTGCAGCCCCTGTTGGGCTACAGCCAATGGCGTCGGTTCGAGCAGGCGATCGAACGTGCCATGGCCTCTTGCGAAACCTCTGGCAATAACCCTCAAAACCATTTTGCCGGCGCCGGCAAAATGGTCGACTTGGGCTCCGGGAGCCAACGGCCGGTCGACGACTACCACCTCTCCCGCTTCGCGTGCTACCTCATCGCCCAGAACGGCGACCCCCGCAAGCCCGAAATTGCCCATGCCCAGCGGTACTTTGCCGTCCAGACTCGGCGCCAGGAGCTGAGCGACCAGGCTGCGGCCGACGTGGAGCGGCTTGAACTGCGCAAGCAGACGGCAGAAGAGT
Organism: Ramlibacter tataouinensis; assembly: GCA_002427815.1. Classification (GTDB taxonomy): domain Bacteria; phylum Pseudomonadota; class Gammaproteobacteria; order Burkholderiales; family Burkholderiaceae_C; genus Ramlibacter; species Ramlibacter tataouinensis_A. The sequence goes on along the minus strand of DIZF01000020.1, from coordinate 229,214 downwards.
TCAAAGCCCTGTCAGGGGCGGCCCAGGACGCAGGCGTGCAAAGCAAGATGTTTGGCGTCTTTCACGATGCGGGCTACAAGGGCCTGTACGGTGGCCTGGGGCGCGACGCCATCAAGCAGCGCAAAACCATTCCCGACAAGGACAACCTGCTTGACCGCATGAACGCCACGGAGCTGGCAGCCAATCAGTTTCGCATGACGCAAACCCGCGACAAGCTGGCGCGCGGCATCAACAGCCAGACACAAGCTATCCAGACGCACGAACAGGTGGGCAAAGAGGTGCGAGACGCCATCAAGCGCATCGGCGGTACCTTGCCTGAAAACATTCCGCCGGCCGAGCACATCAAGGAAGTCGAAAAGCGCATCAAGCACACAACGCCCCAACTGACGCTGGACGAGCGCGAGGCCGGGGGCTTGCTGGGTGGAAAGAATAAATCATGACCGAACCCACCATCACCTGCCCCAACTGCAAGACCGAGATCAAACTCACGGAGTCGCTGGCCGCGCCGCTGATCGCAGCGACCCGCCAGCAGTTTGAGAAGCAGCTCGCCCAAAAAGACAGCGATATCGCCTAGCGCGAACAGGCGATGCGCGATAAGGAAAAGGCGCTGGCCGAAGACAAACGCAAACTTGACGAACAGGTGGCCGACCAGGTGGCCAGCCAGCTCAAAACCGAACGCGCTCGCGTGGCCGCAGAAGAAGCCAAGAAGGCCAAGGCCGCCGCTGCAAACGAGCTGGAGGGCAAGGCCCGCGAACTGGCTGAACTGCAAGACGTGCTCAAGGTGCGGGACGCCAAACTGGCCGAAGCCCAAAAAGCCCAGGCCGAGCTGATCAAAAAGCAGCGTGAACTGGACGACGCCAGGCGCGAGCTGGATCTGACGATCGAAAAGCGCGTGCAAGAAGGCCTGACCGACGTGCGCACCCAGGCCAAACGCGAAGCCGAAGACGGCATGAAGCTCAGGGTGGCCGAGAAAGACCAGACCATCGCCTCCATGCAGCAGAAGATTGAAGAGTTGAAGCAGAAGGCCGAGCAAGGCTCTCAGCAACTGCAGGGCGAAGTGCTGGAATTGGAGCTGGAGCACCTGCTGCGCACCAAATTTCCTTTCGACCTGATCGAGCCTGTGCCCAAAGGTGAATTCGGGGGCGACGCATTGCACCGAATCAACAGCCCCAGTGGAATGGCTTGCGGAACCATCTTGTGGGAATCCAAGCGCACCAGAAACTGGAGCGACGGGTGGCTGGCCAAGCTACGTGAAGACCAGCGGACCGCCAAGGCGGAAGTCCTTGCGCGTATCCGGCGCATCTGGGAGTCGGCTCGTACGCAGGCCGCGCGATCGGTGAACACGGCACACGTGTGCGCCAATTGGCTGATCGGGCAACAGATCGTGGAGGCAGAGCAAGCCGGTGCACGGCGCGCAGGTTATGGATCGACGCTGCTTGAGGCATTGTCGAAGCGTCTCGCGACTGAATATGGAGCTGGCTTTTCGGTCTCCGCCTTGCGGTATATGCGACTGTTCTTTCAGGCCTACCCCGAATTGCTGCAGAAGCATCACGCAGTGCGTGACGAATCGGGTGCAGGACTGGCAATTCATCACGCACCGCGTGATGAATTCGCAGTGGACGAAGCATGGCGCCCCGGGCAGCTCAACGCCAGCCTCGCCTGGACACATTACCGCGCCTTGCTCAAAGTCGCGCGCCGCGACGTGCGCGACTTCTACGAAATCGAGTCGGTGCGCAATGGCTGGTCTGCTCGCCAGCTCGAGCGGCAGATCGACTCATTCCTGTTCGAGCGTCTTGCGAAGAGCCGCGACAAAAAAGGGGTGCTGGCTCTCGCCAACGAAGGGCAGACGCTGAGCCGCCCGCAGGACGCCATCAAAGACCCCTATGTGCTGGAGTTTCTGGGCCTGCCGGAGTCGCACAGGCTGGTCGAGTCCCGGATCGAAGAGGCGCTGATCAACCAGCTGCAGGACTTTCTGCTGGAGCTTGGCAGCGGCTTCGCTTTCATCGGACGGCAGAAGCGCCTGACGCTCGACGGAGACCATTTCTATCCGGATCTGGTCTTCTACCACGTCAAGCTGAAATGCTATGTGGTGATCGACCTCAAGGTTGGGAAGCTGCACGAGGCCACCAAGGTGGAGCTGCAAACCTACGCGCGCAGCAATGGCGCCAAGGAGGTCAAACCCTTCATGCTGGTGATTGCGCGCGACACCACGCACGCCGGCCAACTGCTGGCGCATCTGCAATCCGACGCCTTCTTCAGTGGGCGGTATCGCAACAAGGTGATCCAGGTCGACAGCAGCAAGACGGGCGCTGAAGAAGAGGAGATGGTGCGCCGGCTGTTGGCGGTGGAGAGCGTGGACGAGCCCACAGAAATTGTGATCCACGTCAACATGCTCAAGGAGGGTTGGGATGTGACCAACCTCTACACCATCGTGCCGCTGCGCGCTGCCAACGCGCGCACCCTGGTGGAGCAATCGATCGGCCGCGGCCTGCGGCTGCCTTACGGTAGGCGCACGGGCGTGGCGGCGGTGGACCGGCTCAACATCATTGCCCACGACCGGTTTCAGGAAATCATCGACGACGCCAATCGGGCGGATTCACCGATCCGCCTCAAGCAAATAGTGCTCGATGCGCCGGATGCCGGCGATGGCGGCGCACCGCAGAGCGTGTCGGTCCGCCCGAACTGGGAAGACGCGCTTGGGGGCGGCAATTCGGAAGGCGGGGGCGGCTCCTTCCCGCGGCCGGCAGGTTCGCCCGCCGCCGTACCGCTGTTCACAACCGAACCCGAGCGGCAGGTGGCCAAGCTGGCGATGGAGGCCGCTGCCGCCTATGAACTGCGTCCGCAGGACGCGCCGACGCGACAAGTCCTGCTGACTCCCGAAGTGCAAGCCAGCATTACCGAGACCGTCAAGGCACAGCTGCCGCCGCTGCAAGCCAGTTTGGTGACAGGAGCCGACACGGCGCCTGAGATCGATCTGGCCGATGTGGTCAGGCGTGCGACGGAATCGCTGGTGCGACAAACCATCGACATTCCGCGGATCGCCGTGGTACCCAAAGGCGAAGTAACCAGTGGATTCCGGCCGTTCACCCTGGACGTGTCCGGCCTGCACCTGCAACCGAAGGACCGGTCGCTGGTAGGGCAGGCGCTGCGCACGCACGAGCAGTTCACGTTGTCTGCGCAGCGCGGGCGGGCTGAACGCCGGCTGGAAGATTACATCGTCCATGCGCTGATCGACTTGGACGACATCGACTACGGCGTGCACGCCGGTTTGCTCTACGAGTTCGCCGGCCAGGTGGTGGTGCATCTGCGCAGCTATCTGTCGGATGAAAATGAGGTGCGCAACGTGCTGGACCTGGACCGCAAGCTGATTGCGGCCAACATTCACGCCCAGATGATGGGCCACTTCTTTGAGACCGCAACTGAGTACGCCGTCGAGGTGCGGCGCGGCTTCACGGCTCTTAGGGCGCCCACGTACACCGTGGCGGCGGGTCAGCTGGTGCGCGACTACCGCGGCACGGTGGACGAACCCAGCCGAATCAAGCAAATGCTGTTCGGCGGCTTCTCGCGCTGCCTTTACCCCGTGCAGAAATTCGATTCTGATACCGAGCGGCGGTTTGCGGTGATCCTGGAGCGCGACGCAGAAAAGTGGTTCAAGCCCGCGAAGGGCCAGTTCCAGATCTACTACAAGCTCGGCGCGGAACATCCCGAGTACGTGCCTGACTTCGTGGCCGAAACGCCGCAGCATCTCTTGTTGTGCGAGACCAAGGCGCGCAACGAGATGGGTGCGGAAGACGTGAAGGCCAAAGCAGAGGCGGGGTCGCTCTGGTGCCGGCATGCCTCGGAGCATGCGGCCAAGATCGGGGCCAAGCCCTGGAGGTACCTGCTGATTCCACATGAGCAGGTAACGGAAGACAAGCGGGCGCTTGATTTTCTGCAGTTTGAAATACGCAGGGCTTGATGGTGTCAAGCGCAGGGTGGCTGGGCCCAGCGTCACAAGCCATTCGCTTGATCCGCGGCATTTTGCAGGGATGGTTTTGTAGGTGTCGTTACACTCTATCCGGAACAGGAAAATCACACCCATGCCCGCTACTTCAGACCAGTTGCTCCAGGCCCTCGCGGCCATCATCGACCCCAACACCGGCAAGGATTTCGTCTCCACCAAAGCGGTGAAGAACCTGCAGGTCAACGACGGGAACGTATCCTTCGACGTGGAGCTGGGCTATCCGGCCCGCAGCCAGATTCCGGCCTTGCGCAACGCGATGATCGTCGCCGCCAAGGGGGTGCCGGGCGTGCAGAACGTCTCGGTCAACATGACCAGCAAGATCGTCGCGCACTCGGCCCAGCGTGGCGTCGCCCTGCTGCCCAAGGTCAAGAACATCGTCGCGGTGGCATCCGGCAAGGGCGGGGTGGGCAAGAGCACCATGGCCGTGAATCTGGCGCTGGCGCTGGCAGCCGAAGGCGCGGCCGTGGGCCTGCTCGACGCCGACATCTACGGGCCGAGCCTGCCCATGATGATGGGCATCGAGGGCCGGCCCGAATCGGCCGACGGCAAGTCCATGGAGCCGCTGGAGAACTACGGCGTGCAGGTGATGTCGATCGGCTTCCTGGTGGCCCAGGATGAGGCCATGATCTGGCGCGGCCCGATGGCCACGCAGGCGCTGGAGCAGCTGCTGCGCCAGACCAACTGGAAAGACCTCGATTACCTGATCGTCGACCTGCCGCCCGGCACCGGCGACATCCAGCTGACCCTGTCGCAGCGCGTTCCGATGACGGGCGCGGTGATCGTCACCACGCCGCAGGACATCGCGCTGCTCGATGCCAAGAAGGGCATCAAGATGTTCGAGAAGGTCGGCGTGCCGATCCTGGGCATCGTGGAGAACATGGCCGTGCACGTGTGCAGCAAGTGCGGCCACGCCGAGCACATCTTCGGCGAAGGCGGAGGCAAACGCATGGCCGCCGAGTACGGCATGGACTACCTCGGCGCGCTGCCGCTGGACATCAGGATCCGGGAGCAGGCCGACAGCGGCAAGCCGACCGTGGTCGCGGACCCGGATGGCGAAATCGCCGGCATCTACAAGGCGGTGGCGCGGCAGGTGGCGATCAAGATCGCCGCCAAGGCCAAGGACTTTTCCTCCAAGTTCCCCTCGATCAAGATATCGAAGGAAACCTGAGTCGAGCGCCGGGTTTCCTAAAACGCCGCGAAGAAGCGGCGTGCCGCCGAAGCGCAGAACGGGAACACCGCGGCATGGTAATTGCGCGCGAGTTCCCAAACCGGGTCGTTTCCTTGCAGCCTGGCATCCACCTCGATGGCCCCTTTCAGCAGGCCGAAGCCGAGCTTTTCCGCAAGAAATGGGTCGCTCGTGTCCGTGGGCTGTGTGTCGACGTCCAGCACGCTCACCTGTCCCGGCGGCAGGCCGGACCACAACTGCTGCATGGCACCGGTATTGACTGAAAACGAAACCGTGGCGTCCTGCGAGTCGCCGCACAACAGCACCGGCGCGGCGGGTGCCCAGCCGCGCAGGTCGTTGGCCCTGGCCGCGACACGCAGCCCGTTGGCAGGCTGGTCGGGGCGGGACAACATGTCCTGCAGATAGGCCAGCCGGGCGCTGTTGGTGAACAGGTTGTCCGCGCCGAAACCGCGGGCGAACACAGCGTCCATGGAGGTGCCCCGTGGCGGCGTCATCGCGTCGAGCGCCGCCTGGAGCCCCGACCCCGGTGGCGCCTGCGGCGGCGTCGTGCTGAAAAGCGCGGACTGCGGCAACTTGCCGGTGTTCGCGAGCGTCGCCGCATCGGCCCCGGGCAGCAGGGTTTCGATGCCGTTGGCCCAGGCGCTCTCATACAGGTCGGTTGGGCGGGCGTAGATGGTGCCATACGCCTTCTGGTAGCTCGTTGCGAGGAAAGTACCGAACAGCGTTGCGCCCACATGAACCCGGCCGGCGAAGTTGTCGTCCAGTTCCTGCGCCAATGCGTAGGGGCCCGACATGGGCGCGGAAGCCGTGACCGGGATGCCGGCCTGCTGCAGCGCGCGGTGGGTTGCCATGGCCACATGGCCGCCCTCCGAGTAACCCGTCAAGAACAGCTTGGCGCCAGCGGTGGTCCGGGGCGCCAGCTGTACGAGCGCCTCCTTCGCCGCGCTCAACGCATCGATCATTTCGGTCGACTGCTGCTGTGCGTTGAGAAACGGGTGATAGGCCAGCGTGGATGTGTCGTAGCCCGCGTAATTCGGCGCCACGACGATAAAGCCGTGCGTCGCGAACAGAGTCGCAAGCGCCAGGGCCTCCTCATGGCCCGCGTTGGCGCTGTCGTCGAGTTGGGCGATGTTGAAGGACTTTTCAGGATGCGTGGCATGCGCGTACAGGACCAGCGGCTTCGCGCCGCTGCAGCGCGGGTCGCTGCCGCCGGGCAGCATCAATGCGCCCGAGGCCGTGGTTTTCTCGCCGGCGCCGCCTTCGGTGCTGTACTGTATGGCGTGCACCTGGACATCGCATACCGGGTCGCCGGCGAGCAGCAGCAATGCCTGGTCGCGGCTCGGACCGTCCTGCAGGCGGCGCTTGAGTTCGCCAGCCCCCACGGAGGCCGTGAGTTGCGGCGTTCCCAGCAATGTTCCGCGAACCCATGGTGTCACCGGCGCCGGCGAATCACTGCCATTGCCGCCGCCGCACCCTGTGGCCAGCAGCGCCGCTAACAACGCGGCCGTCGCCGTCTTCTGGTGTTTCATGGTTCCCTCCGCCCTGCGGCCTGTTGGAATGTCCTGGACACTGTAGCGGCAACAGGTGAATGGAGTGTGAATGCCGGCCACCATCCATTACAGTGGCTGGATGAGCCCACGCCCCAGCATCGAGGTTGCCGTGATCATGCGCCGTGAGCGCATAGCCAACCGTTGGCAGCCCTGGCGCTGGGTGCTCGACGACGTCGTGCCCCAGGAAGCCGCGTTCGGCAAGGAGCCCCGCATCCTGCACCAGAGCGAGGATGAGGTGCGCTGGCTGCATCCGGGTTTCACCGTGGAGCTGTTTCGCGACGACGCCGAGGGCTACTACCTCAACGTCACCACGGCTGCGCCTTGCTGGTTCGTGCTGTGGCGCATGGAAGAAGAGGGGCCCGCAGGCCAGGAGCCGATCGCCCGGCCGACCATGGTGTCGCTGAGCTATCACGACGCCGGCCGCTGGCTCGACGCGCAGGAAACCGTGGAGCAGGTCGCCGCGCCGCCGCACGTGGTCGACTGGATGCGGTCCTTTGCGGATGAGCACTACGTGATCGAGCCCAAGAAGCGCCAGCGACCCGAGAGCTTCAAGCCCTTGCAGGATCGCTTCGGCAACCCGGCTTCGGTGTCGACCGAAAAGAAGTTCGGAGGCGGCGATCATGGCTGACGGTTTCCTGGGACGCTGGTCCAGGCGCAAGCTCGATGCCAAGGAAGGCAAGCCGCAGGAAGCCGAGCCGGCGCCGCCGGCTTTGGCTGCCATGGATGAGCCGGCTGCCGAGGCGATCGCGCAAAGGGCCGAGGAAATGCCGGCGGAATTGCCCGCCGAAGTTCCGGCGCCCACCCTCGAGGATGTGCGAGCCCTCACCGCCGAGTCCGACTTCAGCCGGTTCGTGGCAAGGGACGTGGCGCCCGACGTGAAGAACGCGGCGATGAAAAAGCTGTTCGCCGATCCGCGCTACAACGTGATGGACGGCCTGGACGTCTACATCGACGACTATTCCAGGCCGGACCCGATCCCGCACGCACTGTTGCGCCAACTCGCCAGCGCCAAATTCCTGGGCTTGTTCGACCAGGAGGAGCGCGAGGAAGAGGAGGCCGCGCGTCGGGCCCGGGATGTTGCGGATAACCTCAAGGGCCAATCCGTGGCACATTCCGATCCCGTCCCTGCAGTACCCGAGCCGCCCCACCATGCCGACCCTGATTTGCGATTGCAACAAGACCATGCCGCTCCAGGAGAAGATCCTGGGCGCGGCACTGGGTGAGGCACTGACCCTTCATTCCAGCCTGTGCCGGCGCGAAGCCGACGCGTTTCAGCGGGCCATCCAGGGCGGTGGGGAAGTGGTGGTGGCCTGCACCCAGGAGAAGCGCCTGTTCGGGGAAATCGGTGCGAACACGCAAGCCGCGATCGCGCCCGTCAAGTTCGTCAATATCCGCGAGACCGGCGGCTGGGGCCGCGATGCGGCCCGGTCCATGCCCAAGCTCGCCGCGCTGCTGGCGGCGGCGCACCTGCCCGATCCCGAACCGGTGCCCACCGTCACCTACAGGAGCGCCGGGCGTTTGCTGATCGTCGGCCCGCTGGAATCCGCGGAGCTGGCGGCGGGGTTGGTCAGCGACGTGCTCGATGTCACCGTGTTCGTGCAAGGTGGCGCCGGGGCGCAGGATCGGCGCTATCCGATGCTCGGCGGAACGATCGCCAGCCTCGAGGGCTGGCTCGGCGCGTTCGAGTTGAAATGGTCGGCCACGAACCCGATCGACCTGGACCTGTGCACGCGCTGCAATGCCTGCGTCGCCGCTTGCCCGGAAGGAGCCATCGGACTGGACTACCAGATCGACCTGGGCAAGTGCGTCTCGCACCGTGCCTGCGTCAAGGCTTGCGCGGTGGCCGGCGCCATCGACTTCAACCGCGACGCCAGCGCGTTGAGCGAGCGGTTCGACCTGGTGCTGGACCTGCGGCCGGCCCCGGCCTTTCTCCGGCATGCGCTGCCGCAGGGCTATTTCCATCTTCCGCGGCCGCCGGGGCAAGCGGGCTTGGGTGAACAGGGCCTGCGCACGCTGCTCAAGCTGCGCGACCTGGTCGGCGAATTCGAAAAGCCGAAGTTCTTCAGCTACCGGCAAAAGCTCTGCGCGCACAGCCGCAACGAGATCATCGGCTGCAACGCTTGCGTGGAGATCTGTTCGGCCGAGGCGATCGCCAGCGACAAGAGCCGCCAGCAGATCAAGGTCAACCCGAATCTCTGCGTCGGCTGCGGTGCTTGCACCACGGTGTGCCCGAGCGGCGCGCTCACCTATGCGTACCCGCCCGCGACAACGCAGGGCCGGAAGATCAGGACCCTGCTGTCAACCTACCTGCAGGCCGGCGGCACGGCGCCGGTGTTGCTGCTGCACAGCCAGGAGCGGGGCCTGGCGCTGGTGGAAGAGGTCGGCCGGGCGGCGCAGCTGGGCGTGGCCCAGGGCGTTCCGGCCAATGTCATTCCGGTAGCAGTCTGGCACACGGCCAGCCTCGGCATCGATGTCTGGCTGAGCGCAATCGCCACGGGCGCGTCGCAGGTCGCGGTACTGGCCACCGCGGAGGAAGCGCCCCAGTATCTCGACGCGCTGCGCGAGCAGATGGATGTGGCGCAGGCGCTCCTGAACGGCCTGGGTTACGAAGGAACGCACTTCACCTTGATTCGCGCGGCGGGACTGGCCGATCTGGACCAGGAGCTGCGATTGCTCGTCGCGAACCGTCCACTGGCGCCGGCGCTGCCCGGGCGTTTCGCGCTGGCACCGGAGAAACGCGGCACCCTGGAACTCGCGCTCGACCACCTGGTGGAACAGGCGCCACTGCGGCCGGCGGCGATCGATTTGCCGGCCGCCGGCTCGCCGTTCGGCACCGTGGAGGTCGACAAGGACAAGTGCACGCTGTGCCTGAGCTGCGTCAGCGCCTGTCCGGTCAGCGCCCTGCAGGACAACCACCTGCAGCCCCAGCTTCGCTTCATCGAGAAGAACTGCGTGCAATGCGGCTTGTGCGCCAGCACCTGCCCGGAAAAAGCGATCAGCCTCAAGCCCCGCCTGCTGCTGACACCTGAGCGCAAGGAAGCCCGGGTGCTCAATGAAACACCGCCTTATGCCTGCGTGCGGTGCGGCAAGCCGTTCGGAACGGTGAAGGCCATCGACGCCATGCTGGGGCGGTTGGCCGGCCATTCGATGTTCCAGGGCGCTGCGCTCGAGCGATTGAAGATGTGCGCGGACTGCCGGGTGATCGACATGTACTCGGCCGATAACGAGGTCAAAATCACCGATCTCTAGCCCTTGCGGGTCGGATCCCGATCCGGGGCCATGATGTTGCCGGCGCGACATCACGCTGAACGAAATCGGGCTCTGACTCCAACATTTCGCAAATGACCAATCCCGACCGTTCAGACCGGATCCCCGTCTCCTCCGCCCTGGACGAAGAAACCGCCCGGGCGGAGGTCTACGGGCTGCTGGCCCAGCTGTACTACGCGCCGCCTGCTGCGCAACTGCTAGCCGCTTTGCGCGTGGCGGCGATCGAAGCGCCCGCTCCCGGGGCTTTTCTCGAGGAGCCCTGGCGCGAATTGGTGGCCATGGCGCGCGAAATGACGACCGAAGCCGTGGACAGCGAATACCAGACGCTGTTCGGCGGCGTGGGCAAGCCCGAGGTGTACCTGTTCGGTTCGCATTACCTGAGCGGCTTTCTCAATGACAAACCGCTGGCGCGATTGCGTACCGATCTGGCGGGCCTGGGCCTGGCGCGCGACGAGTCCATTGCCGAAACCGAGGACCATATCGCCTGCCTGTGCGAGGTCATGCGTTACCTGATCGCCGGGGACGACGCGGCAGTGGCCAACCTCTCGCGGCAGCGCGATTTCTTTGCCACGCATGTGCGGAGCTGGGTGCCGGCCCTGTGCGATGCGGTGTCCGGACATCCCAGTGCTCGCTTCTATGCTGTGCTGGCCGGGTTTACCCGGGCCTTCATGAGCGTGGAAGCGCAAGCATTCGACATGCTCACCTGAATGTCCTGCGCCAGATAGGGCATTAGCTCTGCCGTTCATCTCGGTGTTTGCACCGTTGCACCAACACGGGGCGGGCGTTACATTCAATGGTGAGGGTCGTTCAATCCTGACAAGGGAGAGACAGCATGGAACAGCCGAAGAGCCGGTTATCACGCAGAACCTTGTTCACCGGCGTGGGCACCATCGGTGCGGTCGCCGCAGCCGCGACGCTGCTGCCGGGCGTGCAGCAGCCCGCTGACCCACCGGAGGTGAAGGCGCCGCCCGAAAACGGTGGCGGCTACCAACTGACCGAACACGTCAAGCGCTACTACCAGACCGCCCGCACCTGACTCTCGCTCGTTCACGAGAGCATGTCCATCCCGCTCAACGTTCTTTCACTGCGTCCCCAGGGCGCGGCCGCCTCGTTTGAGGCGGCTCGGCAGGAGTCATGACCATGTTGTTGACCAAGAAGACGGGTATCCACGAGGTGGCCGCACGATCGCCGTTCGTCCGCAGCCTGCAGCGTGGTCTCTCGCACGCATTGCCCACCATGGACCGGCGCGCTTTTCTGCGGCGCTCTGGCCTGGGTGTCGGCGTCGGCATAGCGGCCTCGTCACTGGCTCTCGTCAAGAAGGCGCGGGCGGCGGACGGCCAGGCGCCGGCAGTCGGTGCGGGCAAGATCGAAGTCAAACGCACAGTGTGCAGCCATTGCTCGGTGGGCTGCGCCGTCGATGCCGTGGTCGAGAACGGCGTGTGGGTGCGTCAGGAACCGGTGTTCGACTCGCCTATCAACATGGGCGCGCATTGCGCCAAGGGCGCTGCGATCCGCGAGCACGGCCACGGCGAGTACCGGCTACGCTATCCGATGAAGCTGGTCAACGGCAAATACGAACGCATCAGCTGGGACACCGCGCTCAATGAGATCGCCACCAGGATGCTGGAGTTGCGGAAGGCGAGCGGTCCTGACGCGATGTACTGGGTGGGGTCCTCCAAGCACAACAACGAGCAGTCCTACCTGCTGCGCAAGTTCGTGAGCTACTGGGGCAGCAACAACTGCGACCATCAGGCCCGCATCTGCCACTCCACCACAGTGGCCGGCGTCGCCAATACATGGGGCTACGGCGCCATGACGAATTCGTACAACGACATGCAGAACAGCAAATGCGCGTTGTACATCGGCTCGAATGCCGCGGAAGCGCATCCGGTCAGCATGCTGCACATGCTGCATGCCAAGGAGAACGGCACCAAGATGATCGTGGTGGATCCGCGCTTCACGCGCACGGCGGCCAAGGCGGATGAGTACGTCCGCATCCGTTCGGGATCGGACATACCGTTCCTGTTCGGTTTGCTGTACCACATCTTCAAGAACGGCTGGGAAGACCAGAAATACATCAACGACCGCGTCTACGGCATGGACGACGTGAAAAAGGACGTGATGGCCAAATGGACGCCGGACAAGGTGGAGGAGGCCTGCGGCGTCGGCGAAGCCCAGATGGCCAAGGTCGCCGAGATGATGGCCAGGAACCGTCCTTCCACGCTGGTGTGGTGCATGGGCCAGACCCAGCACACCATCGGCAATGCGATGGTGCGGGCGTCCTGCATCGTGCAGCTGGCGCTGGGCAACGTCGGCGTGTCGGGCGGCGGCGCCAACATCTTCCGCGGCCACGACAACGTGCAGGGCGCCACCGATGTGGGGCCCAACCCCGATTCGCTGCCCGGCTACTACGGCATCATCGAAGGATCGTGGCGCCATTTCGCCAAGACCTGGGGCGTCGACTACGACTGGATCAAGGGCCGCTTCGCCAACGCCGGCATGATGTCCAAGCCCGGCATCACGGTCTCGCGCTGGATCGATGGCGTGCTGGAGAAGAACGAGCTGATCGACCAGGACCCGAATCTGCGCGGCGTCGTGTTCTGGGGTCACGCGCCCAATTCACAGACCCGTGGCCTGGAGATGAAGCGGGCCATGGACAAGCTGGACCTGCTGGTGGTGATCGACCCGTATCCGTCGGCCACCGCGGCGATGGCGGCGATGCCCGGCAAGCCCGAGGACCTCAATGCCAACCGCGCCGTGTATCTGCTGCCGGCCGCCACGCAGTTCGAGACCAGCGGGTCGGTCACGGCATCCAACCGCTCGCTGCAATGGCGTGAGAAGGTGATCGAGCCGCTCTGGGAAAGCCGCAGCGACCACATGATCATGTACCAGTTGGCCGACAAGTTGGGCTTCGCCAAGGAACTGGTCAAGAACTACAAGATGCAGAAAGTCAAGGGCATGGACGAGCCCGTGCCCGAGGACATCCTGCGGGAGATCAACAAGTGCGTTTGGACCATTGGCTACACCGGGCAGAGCCCCGAGCGGCTGAAGGCGCACATGCGCAACATGGCCAATTTCGACGTCAAGACGCTCAAGTCCAAGGGGGGCAAGGACAAGGAAACCGGCTACGACCTGACGGGCGACTACTACGGACTGCCGTGGCCCTGCTACGGCAACCCCGAACTCAAGCATCCCGGTTCGCCCAACCTCTATGACACTTCCAAGCATGTGATGGACGGCGGCGGCAACTTCCGCGCCAACTTCGGCGTCGAGCGCGATGGCAAGAACCTGCTGGCCGAAGACGGTTCGGCCTCCAAGGGTGCCGACATCCAGACCGGCTATCCCGAGTTTGACCATGTCCTGCTGAAGAAGCTGGGTTGGTGGGACGAGCTGACGGATGTGGAGAAGGTCGCGGCCGAAGGCAAGAACTGGAAGACCGATAGTTCGGGCGGCATCATCCGGGTCACCATGAAGAACCATGGCTGCCATGTTTTCGGCAACGCCAAGGCGCGCGCGGTGGTCTGGAACTTCCCGGACGGGATCCCGCAGCACCGCGAGGCGCTGTACAGCACGCGCCCCGACCTGGTGGCCAAGTACCCGACCCACGACGACAAGAAGGCGTTCTGGCGGCTGCCCACGCTGTACAAGACCCTGCAGCAGAAGAACGTCACCGACAAGGTCGCGGAAAAATATCCGCTGATCCTCACTTCGGGCCGTCTGACAGAGTATGAAGGAGGCGGCGAGGAGACTCGTTCCAATCCATGGCTGGCCGAACTGCAGCAGGAAGCGTTCGTCGAAATCAACCCCAAGGCGGCGGCCGAGCGGCACATTCGCGATGGCGAGCGGGTCTGGCTCTCGACGCCGACGGGTGCCCGGCTGAATGTCCAGGCCATGGTCACCGAACGGGTCGGGCCCGACACGGTGTGGATGCCGTTCCATTTTTCCGGCCGCTGGCAAGGCGCCGACATGTTGGCCTACTACCCCAGCGGCGCGGCGCCCATCGTGCGCGGCGAAGCGGTGAACACCGGCACCACCTACGGCTACGACAGCGTCACGATGATGCAGGAAACCAAGACGACGATCTGCAACGTCGAGAAGGCAGGAGCGGCATGAACCCCCACGCTCACATTTGTTCGCTGCCCCCCGAGGAGGCGCAAGCCTCCTTTGAGGCGGCTCGGCAGGAGGCTTGACATGGCAAGAATGAAATTCGTCTGCGATGCCGAGCGCTGCATCGAGTGCAACGGCTGCGTCACGGCCTGCAAGAACGAGAACGAGGTGCCGTGGGGCGTCAATCGCCGGCGCGTGATCACGCTCAACGACGGCGTGCCCGGTGAGCGTTCCATCTCCGTGGCCTGCATGCACTGTTCCGACGCGCCCTGCATGGCGGTGTGCCCGGTCAATTGCTTCTACCGCACCGACGAGGGCGTGGTGCTGCACGACAAGGACGTGTGCATCGGCTGCGGCTATTGCAGCTACGCCTGCCCCTTCGGAGCGCCGCAGTTTCCGGCGATGGGCACCTTCGGCGTGCGCGGCAAGATGGACAAGTGCACATTCTGCGCCGGGGGCCCGGAGGTCAATGGCTCGCAAGCCGAGTTCGAGAAGTACGGCCGCAACCGGCTGGCCGAAGGCAAGCTGCCGGCCTGCGCCGAAATGTGCTCGACCAAGGCGCTGCTGGGCGGCGACGGCGATGTGATTGCGGATATCTTCCGCAACCGCGTCCTCAAGCGCGGCAAGGGCGCCGAAGTCTGGGGTTGGGGAACAGCCTACGGTTCCAGGCAGGCGGGCCAACCCGCAGGAGGCAAGTCATGAAGCGCAGTCTCATTCTCATCGCCGCGCTCGCGACGCTTGCTGCTTGCACCGAGAAGCCGCAAACCCTCGGCAGCGGCGTCAAACTGGATGCGCCCGCGTTCCAGGGCACGGGAATGGCGTTCACGGTCCCGGGCTGGAAGCCGGGCGACAAGGCCAGCTGGGAGCAGGAGCTGAAGACGCGCACCCAGAATCAGAACGAGTACACCAAAGTCAACTGAGAGGCCGCCATGTTGCGTTCCACGCTGCTGACTTTCACGCTGGTCGCCAGCTTGTCCGCTTTCGCGCAGGTGCCGACGGCGCCTGGCGACGGCATCCGGAGCCAGAACATCCTGGACGTGAAGCCCGAGATCAAGCCCGACGCCAGTTCCGATCCGAACTACCTGCAGCAGAACAATGCCGAGCGCAAGAAAGTGCAGCCGGGCAACAATGCGCCGATGTGGCGCAGCATCGCCGCAGGAGTCCCGGGCTACTCGAGCCTGCCCAAGAGCGAGGCGCCCGAAGCGGGGGTCCTGATCCAGGCCCCCGTGCAATACCCGGGATCGCGCCGGACCACGGCCGGCGAAGCATGGCGGCAAGTGCGCAACAACTGGGTCATTCCTTATGGTGGCGCGCTGTTGCTGATCATGCTGGGCGCCCTCGCCATCGTCTATTTCACGCGTGGGCCGCTCGGAATCCACGGGTCCGAAACAGGCCGGAAGATCGAGCGCTTCACGCCTTTCGAGCGTTCGGCCCACTGGGCGAACGCCATTGCGTTCTCCATCCTCGCCATTTCGGGCGTGGTGATGGCGTTCGGAAAGTTCTTCCTCCTGCCCGTCACGGGCCTTACGCTGTTCGGTTGGCTGACGTATGTGCTCAAGAACCTGCACAACTTCGCCGGGCCGGTGTTCGCGGTGTCGCTGGTCATCATTTTTCTGACCTTTCTGCGGGACAACTGGCCGCAGCGGGGCGACCTGAGGTGGCTGCTGAAGATCGGCGGATTCTTCGACAAGAACGGGATAGAGCCCCCCTCACACCGCTTCAATGTGGGTGAGAAGGTGGTCTTCTGGGGCGGCGTGTTCCTCCTGGGTATCGTCGTCGTCGGTTCCGGCCTCGTGATGGACCAACTGATTCCCGGCGTGGTGTACGAGCGCAGCACCATGCAGATCACCAACATGATCCATGGCGTGGCCGCGGTCCTGATGATGACCGTGTTCGCGCTGCACATCTATCTGGGCACCATCGGGATGATCGGTGCATACAGCGCGATGCGCACCGGCTACGTGGACGAAACCTGGGCTCGCGAGCACCATGGGTACTGGTACGAGGACATCCAGGCCGGCAGGATCCCGGCGCAGCGCAGTCAGCCGACGGCCCTCGCCGACGATGTGGAAACAGTCAGGCCCGCTTGAGTGGAACAGCAGGAGAACTAGAGCATGAAACAGGTTCTGTTATCGGGTGTGCTGGCGCTGATGCTGGTGGGCGGACCGGCGCAGGCCAAGTTGCCGCCGCCGGACGACGCCGCCAAAGCCAAGGCTGCGGAAGCCGCGGCCAAGGCCGCCTGGCAAGGCAAGGTCGACGCCTACCAGCTGTGCAAGGCGCAGGACAGGGTCGCTGCTTTCTACAAGAAAGCGGCAGGCAGCGCCCCGAGCAAGCCTGCTACGCCGGCTACGGCAGCCCCACCCGCGCCGTGCATCGAGCCCGGCCCCTTCGCCTACAACCCGCCTGAGCAAAAGCCGCTGGAGCCTTCGGGCGCACACTCGCCCACCGGAACCGCAGCCAGCCCGCTCAGCGTGAAAGACAATTCAAGCCAGATGGTGCCGGCCAAGAGGCCCTGAATTCCCCAGACCGCGACGACCCCGGGGCCAGGCCAAAGCTGCGCTGGCCCTTTTTGTTGTAGCCTTCCGGCATGGCCCTGCCCTTTCTGACTCAAGCGTGCGCGCCGTTGACGCGCGAGATCGATGCCATCAACGAACATGGCGAGCGCAGCACGACCTCCATCCCCGCCGAGCGGGCGCTGACCATCTATGTGGACAAGCGCGAGCTGGTCACATTGATGACCCTGGGCGCCCGTCCGGAGTGGCTGGTGCTGGGCTACCTGCGCAACCAGCGCCTGCTGGCATCGGTCGACGAGGTGGAGTCGGTCACCGTTGACTGGGAGGTCGGATCGGCTGCGGTGAAAACCCGTTCGGGTATCGAGCGTATCGAGGAGCGCACCGCCCGGCGCGTGGTCACCACGGGGTGCGGGCAGGGCAGCGTGTTCGGCGGGCTCATGGACGAGATCGACTCGATCGCCTTGCCCGAGGCCGCCATCACCCAGGCCGAGCTCTACGGCATCCTCAATGCGATCCGGCTCCAGGAGAGCACCTACAAATCCGCCGGCTCGGTCCACGGCTGCGCCTTGTTCCGGGGCCAGGAGATGTTGCTGTTCATCGAAGATGTCGGCCGGCACAACGCCATCGACACCATCGCCGGCTGGCTGTGGCTGCAGCAACCCGCCGTCGAAAGCAGCGACAAGGTTTTCTACACCACCGGCCGCCTGACCAGCGAAATGGTGATGAAGTCGGCGCAGATGGGAATTCCGATCGTGGTCTCGCGCAGCGGCATCACGCAGATGGGCCATGAGATCGCGCAGCGCCTGGGCCTGTGCGCCATCGGGCGGGCAGCCAACAAGCGCTTTCTCTGCTACAGCGGGGCCCAGCGGCTTCAATTGCAGCCCGAATTGGCCGGAAGGAAAACAGCCACAATGGCCTGATGTCGTTGGCCGCCCCAGGTCGCGCGTCGCATTCCTGCATCCTCCAAATGACGCCCGAAGAAACGAAGCAACTGGACCTGGCCCATGACGTCCTCCATACCGTCAAGACCTGGCCTGAGCACGCGCCAGCGTGGTGGCGCCTGACGGGCTGCATCGACGGGTTGGGCGAGGAGCTCAAGGCGCGGTTCCTGGCTCAGGTTCACGCGTTGCAATTCGCCAGCCCGCAGGCGCAATGGTTCAAGCACTCGGCGCTCCATTACCTGAGCGGGAACAACGAATTTCTGGTGCGCCAGGCCGAACTGGCCCCCGGCCTGCCCGATCCCGAGCGGTGGATGACGCTGGTCAACCTGGTCTGGTGGAACGCACTCTCGCGCGCTTCGGACCGGAATGCGTTTCGCAGGATGTTGCTTGATGCACACCTGCCCCAGCTGCTGGACAGCCTGGGCCGGGGGCTGGCCCGCGCTCCGGGGGGCAGCGTTCCGCGCCTCGGAGTGAAGCGTGTCGCCATCTTCGCGCAGCACCTGTCCACCGGACACCACGCGGCAACGGCGCTGACTTTCGATCTCCGGGCCCTGCTGGAGGGCGCCGGCATCGATACCCGCGTCTTCGCATCGCAGGAGCTGAGCCTGCCGGGGATGAGCGGCTACTCCGCCGGCGGATGGGTCTCCAGCCTTGCACCCATCGACCCCGCCACCTGGCAACTCAGGATCCCGGGCCAGGCGGCGGTCACAGTGGCCGATGTGCGCTTTTCGGTTTCGGCACGCTGGAACTCGCTGGAGCGGACGATCACCAGCTACGACCCCGACGTCGTGCTGTTCGTGGGATTTTTTTCCCCGCTGATCTGGGCCCTGCGCCAGCGCTACCCTGTGTTGGGCATGTCGCTTCATACCCTGCCTCCGCTGGCGCCGGTGGACCTGTGGCTCGCGGCCGACCCGCAGCCCGGCGCTCGCCATGACTGGCCGGAGCTGGCCCGCCCGGCGACGGTGCATTTCCCGTTCCGCTTCTGGCCGACGGCTGTTTCAATCGCATCGCGCAGCGAGATCGGCGTGCGGGATGATTCGGTGTTGCTGGTGACCTGCGGAGGGCGGCTCGAGCCGGAGACTCTGGCCGGCTGGATCGACGACGTGATTGGCTTTCTCGATGAGCAGCCTCAGGTCGAATGGCTCCTGGTGGGCCTGGCCGAGTCGCAGTGCGGGCGCTTCGAGCAAAAGCATGCGCGCATTCGCGTCTTGCCGCAGCGGGCCGACCTGGCGGGATGGATCCGCCTGTCCGACCTGTACCTCAACCCACCCCGCGTCGGCGGCGGCGCGAGCGTCGCCATGGCCATGGAACTGGGCGTGCCGGTCGTGTCGATGGCGGGTGGCGATGGCGGCGACAAGATTGGAGCACTGGCTGTCCAAAGCGCAGGCGCCTATCGCCAGCGCCTGTCTGAATGGGTGGCCGACACTGCAAAGAGAACCCAGGCCGGCGAACACCTGAAGGCGAAATTCCGCGACGAGCTGGACATATCCAGCCCGGCCGCAGCGCGACGGCTGGCAGATGCCTGCCATCAGGCTCAGCAATGCTTTGGCCGGCGACAACTGCCCAACCCGTTCCCTGCCTTATCTGTCGATGAACAGCGCTGACACACGGCCGGTGGTCATCTTCGGCACCATGCGTTCCGCCAGCCTGGCGCGCTATTGCCTGACGCAAGACACACAGCTGCGGGTGGCCGCGTTCACCGTCGACGCCGCCTATGCCAAGGGTTCCGAGCACGAAGGCTTGCCCCTGATCGCGTTCGAGGAACTTGAATCGCGCTACCAGCCGCAGGATTGCCGGCTCTTGATCCCCATGGGCTATCACGGCATCAATGGCATCCGGCGCGCCCGCTATGAGGCGGCCAAGGCCCGCGGCTACGGTTTTGCCAGCTACGTCTCCAGCCGCGCGAGCGTCTGGCCCGATCTCGTCGTGGGCGACAACGTTCTGATCTACGAACACGCCATCGTGCAGCCGTTTTGCCGCATTGGCAGCAACTGCATCATCCGGAGCGGCGCGCATGTATCGCACCATTGCGAGGTGGCCGATCACGCTTTCGTGGCGGCCGAGGCAGCGATGGGCGGCGGGGTCGAGATCGGCGAGCAGGCATTCATCGGCGTCGGGGCGGTGCTGCGCGACCGGATCCGCATCGCGCCGCGCAGCTTCATCGGGGCAGGGGCGGTGGTGATCGCCGACACCCAATCCGATGGCGCGTATGTGGGCAATCCCGCTCGCCGTCTGGCCAAGACCGCGCTGGAGATGTGTGTTGAATGAAGACGACCCGAATATGTCTTCGGCTGGTCACATGAATCGCGACCCCTTCATTGCGTTCGGCGTCCCTGACCTGGGCGAGGAAGAGATACAGGAGGTCGTGGCGACCCTGCGCGGCGGGTGGCTCGGGAAAGGTCCGCGGGTGACGGCTTTCGAGGCGCAATTCGCGGCTTACAAGGGGTTGGGGCCCGAGCGCGCGGCGGCGGTGAGTTCCTGCACGGCGGCGCTCCACCTCAGCCTGATCGCGGCCGGCGTCGGCCCGGGCGACGAGGTCATTACGACGCCGCTGACATTCTGCGCGACCGCCAATACCATCCTGCAGACGGGTGCCGTTCCGGTCCTGTGCGACGTGGACCCGGAGACGATGAATATTGACGTGCGCAACATCAGCGCATGCGTGACGGCGCGGACCAAGGCCGTGCTGCCCGTGCACTTCGCGGGCCGTCCCTGCGAGATGGACGAGGTGCTGGCCGTGGCCAGGGACCACGGCCTGGCCGTGATCGAGGACTGCGCCCACGCGATCGAGGCCCGCTACCGCGGGGCGCCCGTGGGCACGCTTGGCGATTTCGGGTGCTTCAGTTTCTACGTGACGAAGAACATCACCACGGGCGAAGGCGGCATGGTGCTGGCGCGGCGGGCCGAGCAGCTTGCGCGCATCCGGCGCATGTCGCTGCACGGCATGACGCAGGACGCGTGGCAGCGCTATGCAGGCCGGGGTTTCGGACAATACGATGTGGTGGATTGCGGCTTCAAGTACAACATGATGGACCTGCAGGCTGCCATCGGCCTGCATCAGCTGCGTCGCCTGGACAAGGCCCGGGAACGCCGGCAGGAGATCTGGTCGCGCTACCAGGCCGCCTTTCACGTCCTGCCCGTGACGCTGCCTGCGCCAGTGCCGCAGCACATGCTGCACGCTTTGCACCTGTATACGCTGCGGGTGGATGAACGCGATAGCCGGATCGGCCGAGACGAATTCATCGAGCGTATGGCCGATCTGGGCATTGGAATCGGAATCCACTACAAAGCGCTGCCCGAGCATTCCTATTACCAGCAGAGGCTCGGATGGCGTCCCGGCGATACGCCGGTTGCCACCTCCATCGGCCGCAGGTCGGTGAGCCTCCCGCTGAGCCCCCGGCTGACCGACGAGGCTGTCGACAGGATTGTCTCGGCCGTTCATGCGGTGCTGGGCGGCTGACCCCGCTCCCGGACGCGCCAGCGTGCCGTTGCGGCCCATCCTTCGGTTACGCCGGCTACAGGTCGGCCGCCGCGAAATGGACCGGCCAATGCAGGGCGGTGTCCAATGCGATAAGGTGGGCCCATGAGCGCAACTTCCTTCTGGCAACTGGGCTGGCGAACCCTTTCGCGCGATCTGCGCGCCGGCGAGCTGCGCCTGCTGATCGTGGCCGTGACGCTGGCCGTGGCCGCGCTGACTGCCGTGGGTTTTTTCGCCGACCGGCTCAAGGGCGGCCTCGCGCGCGATGCACGCCAGCTGCTCGGCGGCGACGCCGTGGTCTCCAGCGACAACCCGACACCCCAGGCCTTCATCGACAAGGCGCGTGCGCTGGGTCTGCAGGCCCTGACCACCTTGAGTTTCCCGACCATGGCCAGGGCCCCCGACGCGCAGGGCGGAGCGAGCAAGCTGGTGGCGCTCAAGGCAGTGCCGGCCGGCTACCCGCTGCGCGGCAGTCTGCAGGTCGCCGACCGGCCCGAGGTCTCCGGCGCGCAAACCCGCGATATTCCAGCCCCTGGCGAGGCCTGGGTCGATGCGCCGCTGCTCGAAATGCTGGGCTTGAAGACTGGCGATCCCCTGCTGCTGGGCGACGCGCGATTGCGCATTTCACGCGTGATCGTGATCGAGCCGGACCGAGGCACCGGTTTTGTCAACTTCGCCCCCCGCGTGATGATCAATGAAGCGGACCTGCCGGCGAGCCGGCTGATCCAGCCGGCCAGCCGTGTCGGTTATCGGTTCGCGGTGGCCGGTCCCGATGCGCAGGTGGCCACCTTCCTGAAGTGGGCCCTGGAAGAAGTCAAGCAGCCGTCGATCCGCGGCGTGCGGGTGGAGTCGCTGGAGAGCGGCCGGCCCGAGATGAAACAAACACTGGACCGGGCCGAGAAATTCCTGAACCTGGTGGCGCTGCTGGCCGCACTGCTCAGCGCAGTGGCGGTCGCGCTGGCGGCGCGCGGGTTTGCGGCCGCGCACCTGGACGACTGCGCCATGCTCCGTGTGTTGGGTCAGAGCCAGCGCACCATCGCGATGAGCTACACCTTCGAGTTTGCCTTGATCGGCATCGCCGCCAGTGCGCTGGGGGTGCTGATCGGATACGCCGTCCACTTCGTCTTCGTGCTGCTGCTGGCGGGCCTGGTCGAAGCTGCGCTGCCGGGTGCCAGCCTTTGGCCGGTGGCTTTCGGGGTGGGAATGGGCCTGACCTTGCTGTTCGCCTTTGGCTTGCCCCCGGTGCTGCAACTGGCGCAGGTGCCGCCGCTGCGGGTGATCCGGCGCGACGTGGGCAACCTCAGGCCCGCATCGGCCGCGGTGCTGGCAGTCGGCGTCACCGGCTTTGCGGCGCTGCTGCTCGCGGGCAGCAGCGACCTGGTGCTGGGCGGCATCGCGGTGGGCGGCTTCGCCGCTGCGGTGGTGGTGTTTGCCGGCCTGAGCTGGCTGGCCGTCAAGGTGCTGCGGGCCTCCGTCAACGAGGCCACCGCGCCGCGCTGGCTGGTGATGGCCACGCGCCAGATCTCGGCCCGGCCGGCGTACGCGGTGGTGCAGGTCAGCGCCCTCGCCGTCGGCCTGCTGGCGCTGGTGCTGCTGGTCCTGCTGCGCACCGACCTGATCGCCAGCTGGCGCAAGTCCACACCGCCGGACGCGCCCAATCGTTTCGTGATCAACGTCATGCCAGAGCAGAGCGAGGCGTTCCAGAAGGCCCTGCGCGACGCCGGTGTCGGCCGCTACGACTGGTACCCCATGATCCGCGGCCGGCTGGTGGCCGTGAATGGCAGGACCGTGTCGCCCGACGACTATGTGGAAGATCGCGCCAAGCGCCTGCTGGACCGCGAGTTCAACCTGTCCGCCAGCGCCGTGCAGCCCCCGCACAATCAGGTGGTGGCGGGGCAATGGCGGCCCGACGAGCGCGGAGCCGTGAGTGTCGAGGAGGGCATTGCCAACACACTCGGTCTGAAGCTGGGCGACATGCTGCGCTTCGACATCGGCGGGGTTGCGACCGACGCCAGGATTACATCGCTGCGCAAGGTCGACTGGAGTTCCATGCACGCCAATTTCTTCGTGATCTATCCGGTCAACCGGCTCGAGGATGTGCCGGTCACCTACATGAGCGCTTTCCGCGCGCCCGAGCGCAAAGGTTTCGACAACCAGCTGGTGCGGGCGTTTCCCAATATCACCAACGTCGACATGACCAGCACCATCAATCAGGTGCAGGGGGTCCTGGACAAGGTGATCCGTGCCGTGGAGTTCCTGTTCGGCTTCACGCTGGCCGCCGGCGTGGTCGTGCTGTTCGCCGCCGTCACGGCCACGCGCGAGGAGCGCGCGCGCGAGTTCGCGATCATGCGCGCGGTCGGCGCCAGCGGAGCTCTGCTGCGCCAGGTCCAGCGCGCGGAGCTGATCGGCGTGGGCTTGCTGGCGGGCGGTCTGGCCAGCATCGTGGCCAGCGTGGTGGGGTGGGCCATGGCGCGCTATGCCTTCGGCTTCGACTGGACCGCTTCCCCGTGGGTTGCCCTGGGTGGGGCCCTGGCAGGCGCAGTGCTGGCATGGGCGGCGGGATGGTGGGGGCTGCGCGAGATCCTCACCCGGCCGGTGATCGAGACGCTCAGGCGCGCGCCGCAGTGAGCCCCAAAAAAAAGCACCCGGCGGCGCCGGGTGCAGATGAATCAACCCGGGAGTTGCTTGCTAGAAACCAATCGAGAGCAGGCTGACCGCGGCGACCACGGTGATCAGCAGTGCGCCGCCGTAGCAGACGATCTTGGCCACGGCCCCGGTCGGGATGCCCAGATCGTGCAGGCTGTGATAAATGCGGTGCACCGCATGCCACGCAAACAGAGCGATAACGACGAACAAGAAGCCTTTCCCAAGCCAATTCTGGGAGAAAGCCAGCATGCGCGGATAGCTCAGAAGATCGGGCCCGAGAGGCCAGCCCAACGGTGCTGCGATGCCGGTGATGAACACCAGGCCGGTGCCCAGCAGGGCCGATAGCATGCCGCCGGCGCCAAACAGGAGCCAGAAGATGGGTGCGTTGGAGCGTTTCATGATTTGAGCCACCAGGCGATCGCGACCACGACGACGGTCGCCACTGCGGCGGCCACCCAGCCCGTGCGCGTGATCGTCGCTTGGGCGACGCGCTCGCCGCCGATGAACATCATCGGCATGGTTTTGGGCATGATCTCAAACCAGCTGTGCGCATGTACCACCATCGACACGAGCAGCACCAAGTGCAGCAGGATGGCGCCGGGTGAGCGCAGGGCGGCCAGCCAGCCGTTCCAGCCCGCCTCGCCCTGGGCGAGGCGAATCACGCCTACCGCGAGCACCACTGCATACACCAGCACGGCAATGGCAGTCGCTTCGCGGATCATGTAGCGCACGAAGAAAGGATCGCGGCGCCACCAGCCCTGCATCGGCCGGACGTAGCCTGTCCTCAAACTGGCCTTGTGGTTCATTTTGGTGCCCCCTTCGGTGACAGGAATCGCAGGAAATAGTCCTTCGCGCTGTTGACCTTGTTCTGGTTAATCGCGTTTGCCGGATCCACTTGCTTGGGACACACCACCGAGCAGTAGCCCACCGCCGTGCAGGTCCACACGCCTTCCTCAGTGCTCATGATCTCCATCCGCTCGGCGCGGCCGCCGTCACGCGAATCGGCGTTGTAGCGGTGCGCCAGGGCCAGCACACCCGGGCCGGTGAAGTCCGGGTTGAGCCCGAACTGCGGGCAGGCCGAATAACACAGCATGCAGTTGATGCACGAGCTGAACTGCTCAATCTGTTCGAGCTGATGCGGCGTTTGCAGGTATTCGCCTTGGGACAGCTCGCGCGGTTCCTTGGGAATGATGTAGGGCTTGATGCCCTCGAGCTTGCTGACGAATTCACTGACGCTCACGACGAGGTCGCGCTCGATCGGGAAATGCGCCAGCGCCTCGATTCGCACCGGGCCGGGCAGCAGGTCGCGCAGGAACGTCTGGCAGGATAGCTTGGGCTTGCCGTTGACCATCATGCCGCAGCTGCCGCAAATCGCCATGCGGCAGGACCAGCGGAAACTCAGCGTGCCATCCAGTTCGTCCTTGATATATTGCAGGCCCTGGAGCACCGACATGTCGTCCGTGAACGGCACGTAGTAGCTCTGCCAGACCGGCTTGTCCTCTTCCTCGGGCCGGTAGCGAAGAACCTGGATTTCTATTCGTTGGTTGTCAGGCATGGACGGCCTCCTCCTTGGCCTTGCGGTCGGCCTCTTCGCCCGCGGCGCCATACGCGCGCGTGCCCGGCTTCGACGTGGTGATCTTGACGGGCCCGTACTCGATGCGCGGCGCGTCTGCGCCCTGGTAGTAGGCCAGCGAGTGTTTGAGGAAGTTGACGTCGTCGCGCTGCTCGAAGCCGTCCAGCCGCTGATGCGAACCGCGCGATTCGCGGCGGTTCAATGCGGAGTGGACTATCGCCTGGGCCACGTCCAGCAGATAACCCAGCTCGATGGTGAGAAGCCACTCGGTGTTCCAGGCCTTGGAATGGTCGTCGATGCGCACCTTGGCATAGCGCTGCTTCAGCTCCAACAGCTTGTCGCAGGTGGCCTGCATCGTGGAAGCCGTGCGGTAGATGCCGCAGCCGTCTTCCATGCTCTTGGCCATCTCACGCCGCAGCGTCGCGATGCGTTCCGTACCGTCCTTGCGGGCCACGAGGGACATGGCCTGGCGACGGGTTTCTTCAGCCAGCTTGACGAGCTTGTCGGTGTTGGCATGCGGCACGCTCTTGGCATAGGCGGCGGCTTCGACGCCGGCGACCTTGCCGAACACCAGCAGCTCGGTCAACGAATTCGAGCCCAGGCGGTTCGCGCCGTGGATTCCGACACTCGAGCATTCACCCACCGAGTACAGGCCGGGCAGGGTGGATGCGGTCTTGCCGTCGGCGGTGATGCCGCCCATCGTGTAATGCACCGCCGGCAACACCGGGATCGGCTCCTTCGCGGGATCGACACCGAGGTATTCGACAGCGAGCTCATAGATCTGCGGCAGGCGCTCGCGCAACTTCTTTTCGCCCAGATGGCGCAGGTCGAGGTGCACCACGTCGCCGTGGGGCCCTTTGATGGTGCGTCCCTTCTGCTTCTCATGCCAATAGGCCTGACTCAACCGGTCGCGCGGACCGAGCTCCATGGCCTTGTTGACCGGCGTCGGCGAGGCCGGGCCGAGGCCGTAGTCCTGCAGGTAGCGGTAGCCGTCCTTGTTCAGCATGAATCCGCCTTCGCCGCGGCAGGCTTCCGTAAACAGCAGGCCGGTGCCCGGCATGCAGGTCGGGTGATACTGCATGAACTCCATGTCGCGCAGCGGCACGCCGTGCCGGTATGCGAGCGCCATGCCGTCACCGGTGACGATGCCACCGTTGGTGTTCTCGCGGAACACGCGGCCGGCGCCGCCGGTGGCGATGATCACGGACTTCGCCTGGATCAGGCGGAATTCGCCGGTGGCGATCTCGATCGCAACCACGCCTTGCACCCGCCCGTCATCGACCACCAGGTCCATGCAGAAGTGTTCGTCGAAACGCCGGATCGACGGATACTTGATCGACGTCTGGAACAGCGTGTGCAGCATGTGGAAGCCGGTCTTGTCGGCTGCGAACCAGGTGCGTTCGATCTTCATGCCGCCGAACGCGCGTACGTTCGCATGCCCATCGGCCTTGCGGTTCCACGGGCAACCCCAATGCTCCATCTGCACCATTTCCTCGTGGGCTTGCTCGACGAAGTACTGGACGACGTCCTGCTCGCACAGCCAGTCGCCGCCCGCCACGGTGTCGTGGAAGTGCTCCTCGAAGCTGTCGTGCGCCTGGGTCACCGCGGCCGCGCCGCCCTCGGCAGCCACCGTGTGACTGCGCATCGGATAGACCTTGGAGATCAGTGCGATGCTGAGGGTCGGATCGGCCTCCGCAATCGCGATTGCGGCTCGTAAACCGGCGCCGCCGGCCCCTACGATCGCGACATCTGCCTTGAATGTTTCCATGATGTCCTCAACGGATCAGGACCAGTTTCTGGTACAGCCCGCCGTAATAGGTTTGTTTTTCGATCGAAGCGGGGCGTGCGTGCGCTGGCATAAATGCCGTCAGCTCGTTATTCCACAAGTCCATCGCATAAGGTTCCAGCTTGCGGAAAACGCCGGTCATCAGCAGGCGCAGCGGGTGCCAGGGCACGGGCCGGTGGTAGTCCACGATGACGATCCTGCCGCCCGGCTTCACCACCCGCATCGCCTCGGCCAGCGTCTCGCGCCGCACCGCTTCGGGTTGCTCGTGGAGGAGAAAGAACAGCAGGACCTGGTCGTACGACGCGTCTGCGCATGCGAGTGACGAGGAGTCCCCTTGCATGAGGGCGACCCGGTCGTCGGGCGGCATCTTGGCTGCCAGGTTCTTCAACTGGATCGGCAGGATGTCCACGATGTCCAGCTTGGCGTCCGGAGCCAGGCGCTGGCGCAGCCGCGGCGTGATGTTGCCGTAAGCGCATGCCACCTGCAGCGTGTGGCCCGTCACCGTCTGGCCCAGATCGTCGAGCGCCGCATCGCGCAGGCGTCCGTAATTGCCGAAGAGGATCAGGTTGACCAGCCACTCCCGCTCGAACAGCTGCACCGCATTGGGATGGACATAAGCCCACCAGTACACCTGTTCGAGGTAGCGGGGGATGGCCAGCGGTCGGGCCGAGGCCGGCGCCGGTACTGCAAAGGTGGCGTCGGCGATGGGCGGTGGTGGCATCAGGTGGCCTTGTGTCTGCGATTGCGAGCGCTTACTGCGCCAGGATCCACTGCACCAGGTTCTTGACCTGGGCGGCGTCACCCTTGACGATCTTGTGCTCTTCCTGGGCGTCGCCCATCTTGACCTTCGGACCGGTGGTCAAGAACGTCACCAGCTTGGCTTCGCCATCGGCCTTTCCCTTGAACTGGGCCGCGGTCTTCTTGAACGAAGGGCCCTTCTTGTCCTTATCGACCGAGTGGCACTTTGTGCAGCCGTTGTCCTTGATCAGCTTGTTGGCCGCGTCGGCATCGACTGCGGCACTGGCGGGGATCGAGAACACAAAGACGGCAGCTGCGGCTGCGAGTAGGGAGATGGCTTTCAATTTTTGCTCCTGGAGTGAAAGGTTGAGGGCTGGCTTTGCAACGCAACAATGGTGCCGCCATGCGGTGCAGGCTGGATTGACAAATGTCAACCGCTGTCTGAACAGAGATCCTGTGAATAACAGCGTGGCACCTGCTTATTTAACGTGACTCGTCAGCGGGCCGTTGACGAGCGCCGGCGGTGACACGGAAGCCACTGGCAGCGACGCCAAGACGTTGATGCGAGGGCCCCTGGTGAGCGGATGCTTCGCGCACGAGAACTTCCTGCCGCCTGGCCGTGCCGACAGCGGCGGAGCAGGGCGCCTAAGGCCAGCGGCGGACGTAGGTCACGCCCAAGAAGCTGACGCTCTGGTCCTGCTTGCGATTGACGGTCGTGCCGTCGGAATAGACGAAGGGCGTTCCGTTGTATCCCCACGCCCAATCGCCCCAGCGCGCGCGTTGGTGTACCAAGTCGACTCGCACGGCAGATTGCTTGTCCAGCGTGTACTTGCCGAACAGCTTCAGGCTGGTTTGCCGGAACACGATGTCCGGAAGGCCCCCCGTCGCAGCCAGCAGGGCTGCGCTGCCGAGATCGGCCGTGGAATCGAGCGTCTGCGCGTACACGCTCTTGTCGTCCATGTAGGAGAGGCTGCCGCCCACTTCGAGCTTGCTGGTGGCCTTGCCGGTAAAGCCGATGCCCACCGTGGTGGTCTTGTTGTCGAAGGCCATGATCGCCGCGCCCGGGCGCGCCTGATCGAGCTCCTGGCTGCCGCGTGAGAGGAACCCGTTCAGGTTCCAGGCTTCGGTCGCCGCGAAGTTCCAGTCGAGACTGACCTGGCCCAGGTTGGAGCTGCGCACGCCGTAGACGCTCGGCGTGTTGTACCGGTCGCGGCCGCTTTCGGCCGAGAGTTGCAGCGACAGTTTTTCCGTTGGCTGCCAGTCGGCGTTGAGCTTGATCTTGTCGCGGCGGCGGTCGGCCAGCGTGGGCATGAAGATGCCGGTGGCGAACCCCGTGCTGGCAGCGGATGGATCCGGCACTTCGGTGACGCCCACCCCGCTGTTGTTTTGCAGCCAGTTGGAGCCGGTGCGGTCGCTGCTTTCCACCGTGACGGCCCCGCTCAAATCTTCCGCCATCCGTTTGCGCAGTTCCGCCCGCACGGTGGTTTCGTCGGTCTTCTGGCGCAACGCTGTGATGCCGGCCGCGGCGCTGGTGGCCGTGAACGTACCGCGATCGATCGAGTTCCAGTCGACGCCAAGGGTGCCTCGATAGTCGCTCGCCAATTGATAGGCAGCCTGGAGTTTGGCCTTTGTCGTGGTCAGAGGCAGGCGCCGGTTGGTATAGGTCGATGTGCCCTCCAGGTTGTACAGCCCGATGGGGGTGCTGTCGTCCCGCTGCTCGTAGCGCAGATTGGCCATCAGCGAAAGCTTGGGCATGGGCCGCGATGACAGTCCGAGCTGGGCCAGCGTCGTGGCCAGCTTGCCTCCGAGGTCCGAGATGCCCGCCGGGGCGCCGGTGAGCCCCGCGCCCGCGAAGTTGTCGTGCTGCGTGGCTTGCGAATAGGCCAGCTTGAAGTTGCCGTGTGTCGTTCGCGTGAAGGCGTAACTGCCGGTCAGGTCGAGTTGGTGCGCCTGGTTGTCAGGCGGCAAGGCGACTGGCTGGTTCAGGATCGGCTGCAGGCCGGCGGAGAGCGGCAGAATCGCACCCAGCGGGTTGTAGAGGCTGCCCGGAACGGTGGGGCTGAGGCTGCCGTTCTCGTTGCGATAGAAAGACCCATAGTAGCCGGCTGACAGGTTCAGCTTTTCCCCGGCAAAGGTCACGCGGGCCTCGGCCTGACTGTGATTGGAGTCGATCGGCTCGGGCAGCATCAACAGCGCCCAGCCCGCTTCGGTGCCGGTGGTGCCGCGGCACCCAGGCGCTACCGCTGACGGACAGTTCATCCCGATACCGAACAGGCGCGAGCCCTCTTTCTTTTCGGTCTTCACGCTCGCGTCGAACTGCCACTGCCGGGAGAGGACCTTGGAGAACCCGAAGCCCAGGCCCGTGCGTTGGGTCTTGAGGTCGAAGTCGCTGCCGGTACCCGCGCCGCTCGACAGCGGTGCGACCCGAGGCGTCGTGGTGCCGGCGCCGACCAGGCCAGTATTGGCGACGTTGGGGTCGCGGCGGACCAGCTCGTTGTAATCGGCTGAGAACTTCCAGTCCCCCTGTCGTTTCCACTTGAATCCCAGCTCCCGATTGCCGTTCAGCAAATCGCTGGCCTGGAACTGGGTCGTGGTGCCGCGTTCATCGTCGCGACGGTAGTAATCGGCGCTGAACAGCCCCAGGAAATCGTCGCCGGGGCGCAAACCGTTGTACTGATCGAAGAGGGACCGGTCCGCGCGATCGCCGCTGACGAAACCGATACCGATGCTGGCGGAGCCTTCAACCGCAGGCGCAACCTGCGCCTGGGCGGTGCCGAAGGCGGAAAGCAGGGCGAGCGCCAGCAGTGTGAGGCGGGCATCCAAGGGCCGGACAAGGGGGGTCATAGTCATTCTCCGGTCTCAACGGAACAGGAAGCCCGGCGTCGGATTGGTCGCCGAAGGGTTGTTCGAGCCATGTACTTGCGTATGGCAGTTCATGCAGCTGCGGCCCTGCCATATGTTGACGACGTTCTTGCCGCCGGTGGTTCCGGTGATTGCCGACGAAAGCTGTCCTGGCGCCGCCGGGGGGAACACCCCGGGCTGGCCGCCCACGGCGCCGACACCGCCCGCCACGTGGGGCGTGTGGCATTGCTGACACAGCATCGGCGGGCGCGACTTGAGCATCGCCGCCACGGTGCTGCCGTGCGGGTTGTGGCAGATCGCGCAGTCTTCGGCCACCGGCTCATGCGAGTGCACGAAGGGTCCGCGCTTTTCCGCGTGACAGGTGTAGCAGGTGTCGTTGGTGCTGTCGCGCTTGACGAGCTTCGGCCCTGCGGATCCATGCACGTTGTGGCAGTCGGTGCAGCTCATCTTGCCTTCGGGAATCGGGTGGTGCGATGGCTTCGCCATCTGCGTGCGCTGCTCCTTGTGGCAGGTGATGCAGAGTTCCACCTGAGTCGTCCTGGCAAGCGCCCTGTCCTGGTTGGTGTGCACCTTGTGGCAGGAGGAACAGGCCAGATCGGCCGTTTCGTGCTGGCTGCCTCCCCAGAGGGCGCGCTTGGCGTCCTTCTGGTGGCAGGTCAGGCAGGCGGCGTTGCGTTCGCTCACCGGCGTAATGGCGTTCTTTGTGAACATCCGGTCGGGGTGAGGTCTCTCCTTGGCGTCCGCCGGCTTCTTCGCGTGCGTGGGGCTGGGCCCGTGACAGGTCACGCAGGTTGGAGTGCGCGGGTCCGTGGTCACCGCATGCGCGCTGCGGCTCATGTCCGGCAAGTCCTCGGAATCGTGACACTCCACGCACACAGCCGAAGCCGCCGCATCCATGCCGGCCGACCATGCGGTTCCGACCAGCCCGAAAAGGCCCAAGGCGATGATCGCCATCGCTCGTTTGATTCGCATTCGATCTCCTCGAACTTTCTGCCCGTCAAGCGGGATTCCGGCGCCTGCCTCAGGGTCCAGGGCGCCGGCCCGCGTCTACTTCTACTTCTGACCGTGAACGATATCCACGCCTTTGAACCCACCGGCGGCATGGCAGTCAGCGCAGATCTCCTGCGTCTGCAGCGACTGAGCCTGGCTCCGATTCCCGAACGTAGCGTTGCCGAAGCTGGTCACGTGGGCGATCGCCGCCGGGGCATCGTGGCATGCCGTGCAACTGGCCGCCTTGGGCGAGATCACCAGCCACTGCATCGGATCGGTCACTCCCGTGGGTTTGGAGATGACGGCACCCAGCGTGCCGCGGTCCACCTTGTAGGAATTGTCCACGTGGCAGGAGTTGCAGTTCAGGCCTACCTGCGGATATGCGACCTCGGCGGCGTAATTCTCAACGTTGGCCGCCAGCGGTGCTCCGCCCGTCGCTGAAGTACCGTCCTTGTTGAAGACGCCAACGACAGTGTTGCCGTGGGTGAACGGATAGGTGCGCTTCG
Source organism: Ramlibacter tataouinensis (assembly GCA_002427815.1). Lineage (GTDB taxonomy): Bacteria > Pseudomonadota > Gammaproteobacteria > Burkholderiales > Burkholderiaceae_C > Ramlibacter > Ramlibacter tataouinensis_A. Next base: position 197,068 of record DIZF01000020.1, on the reverse strand, counting down.
AGTTGCCGTGGATGCCGTGAATCATGCGCTTGAACTGGTACGACTCGTTGAGCGCCAAGCCGTTGGTCATGACCGTCGACGACATCCGATTCGGGTCGTGGCAGGTGACGCAGGCTTCGACGATGTTGCGCGCGCCGCCATGGAAGGCCTCGGCAAGGGTGTTCGAACCCGAGGTCGTGCCCAGCGCACCGTGGCAGACGTTGCACTTCTCGGTCGCGACGACGGTGCGGCGCGGTACCAGAGTGCCGGTCAGTGCGATGTCAGTGAAGGTGTTCTGAGCAACCACGTTGACGAGTGTGCGCGGCGTCACTTCCGGCCGCGGGTCGGCAATGGACTTCACCTCCAGCTTGGGCTCCTTGATCTGGCCGATGCTGACGACGCGGGCGCTGCCTGCGGCCACGGAAATTCCGGGGACGTCGGCCGGCACCGGGATTTGCGCCGTGTAGTGGTTGCTGCCGTCGTTGGTTCCCTTGTAGGCGAACACATTGGCGCCGCTGCCGCCATTGTTGTAGGCGGAGAACTCGGTCACGCCGGCCGGCTGGCCGACCATGTTCTGGTAGGCAAGGTAGAACCTCAAGTTACCGAACTTCGTCGTATTGGCGCATGTGAGAGTGGCTCCGCTGCCCGTGCATTCCGAGGTAACGAGGTTATAGGCCGCGTTGCCGTTGGTCGGGTCCGAGAGGAAGTACTTGACATTGACCACCCGGGCAGTCGGATCGTAGACGGCGCTTTCGATGTTCACCTTGTACTTGGCCGCGTTCTCTTCGTTCTGGTTCCAGTGGACGCGCTCGGGCGCCACGGGGCTTCCGGGTGAGTGGCATCCCTTGCAGGCGCTATTGGGCAGCAGCGTGAGGATGTCGTTCGGATCCTGGTTGTTATTGATGCCCTTGTGCACATTGAACCAGTCGGAGCCTTCCTTGTTGGCGTGGCAGGTCAGGCAGGCTTCGCGGCTCGGTCGGGTCTTCCAGTTGTCGCCCTGTGGCGTGGCCGGGTTGGCACCGCTGTGGCATTTCGTGCAATTGCGCAGGTCCTGCGGGAAGCCGACTTCCGCGTAGTCATGCTTGCTGTCCTGGTAGCCCCAGATGGTGTAGTCCTCGCCGCCCTGTCCGGCGTCGAGCTTCGCTTTCAACAGCTTGCCCGCGTGGATCTTGTGCACCATGGTGGCCAGCGTCAGCACATTGCCGCTGTTGGCGTCGGTGGTGCCGGGGTTGTGGCACATCACGCAGAACTGCGTATCAACGCGCCCACCGCCGTGCAGACCCAGCTTTTCGTGGCAGGTATTGCACGACGCGACGTCCGTCATCTTGCGGGTCTTGGAAGCGTCCGTGACCGGAACTGAATTGCCATCAGCACCGACGGTGAAATCGAAATAAGGGTTGACCAGAACGGTGTCGCCCGCGGCGTTCTTGTAGCTCAGCTGGATGGCGATTCGGTGGGTCCGGCCAGGCTCGAAGGTCACGCCATTCGTCAGAGCCGTGTTCTTGATGTCGGTTTTGAAGGTGTACGTGTAGTAGCCGTCCGGATTGAAGACCAACTGCGCGGCGGCCAGCGCCGGGTCGGTCTGCTTGCCGTCGGTCGTCGCCTGCATCGCGCTGGCGAGAACCGGCTTGCCGCCCGGTCCAACTGTAGGTGTAGCTGTTTCCTTGCGGTAGATGTAGTTGACCCATTGGTCGGGGTTGCCGTTGGTGCCGGGCACCAGCTTGGCTATCGCGAAACTCACGTTGGAAAGTGCCAGATCCGTTTTCACCTTGCCGTCCGAGAAAACGGCGAAGTTCACCTTGGGCGGGCTGTTGATCGTGACGGCCGGCACTCCGGCCGCCTGGACCACGGTGAACGACGCGGACGCGTTGACGGACGTATCGTTCGCCGGAGTCGCCGCCGCCTGATCGATGGCAGCCTTGACGTTAGTTACCGGCGTGGTACCGCCACCGGTTCCAGGAACTGTGGCGTCCCCACCACCGCCGCCGCCGCAGCTAGCGACAGTCAGCGCGAACAGGACTGTCGCACTGACGCGAACCCATGAATTCATCACTTTCTCACTCCTCATGGCCGGACATTACCGGCCAAATTGGGAACCAGCACACTCGAGCGGGTTCATTCTTGATTACTTTTTAACCCAAAAAGAATGCTACTTCAACCGGTGCGCGGTGTCGACCCCGATTGCAATGGCACTTGCGTTTCCGCAAGACGCGCGGCCCGGGAATTGCCTCCGAACAACAGAGTCTTCGTCGGATTCTTGATGTCCGTCGTGAACGTGTACGTGTAGTAGCCGTCGGGGTTGTACACCAGCTGCGCCGCGGCGGCGGTGCCGGTCTGCTTCGTGTCGCTCGTGGCTTGCAGTGCCGTGGCGAGGACCGGTTTTCCGTTCGGGCCGACGCCGGCCGTGGCCGTCTCGGCGCGATAGACGTAATTGACCCACTTGTCCGGGTCGCCGTTGCTGCCGGGGACGAGCTTGGCGATCACGAAGGTGACGTTGGACAGCGCCAGGTCGGACTTCACCTTGCCGCCCGTGAAGACGGCGAAGTTCACCTTCGGCGGGCTGTTGACCGTCACGGCCGGCAGGCCAGCGGCCTGAAGCACCGTGAACGCCGCCGTCGGGTTGATTGCGGTGTCGTTGGAAGCTTGCGCAGCTGCTGTCGAGAGTGTCTGCTGCATCGACAACGTCGGCGTCGCCGGGGGCGTGACGGTGTCCGTTGAGCCTCCTCCACATCTGCAAGGCGTTCCCGCTCCCCTGTCCGTTCGGTGGCGGCCCGGACGTCGGAGCATCCCGTGACTCAAAAGAACGACCGAAACGGCAAGGCCAGGATCGCCCAAATTACTTTTTCACGTCATTTGCGAACTTACTATCCTTCTGCTTGGCGACAACCAGTTGCCGCAGGGCTTGGTAGACATCGGGTGAAACTATATTGTGGGTTTGTAGATGCGCTTTGGTGAGGTAAGGACGACCCGCGATAATTTTGTCTGCCTCTGCGTCGCCTATGCCAGGCAGTTTTTTCAGCTCTTCCTTGGTCGCGCTGTTGATGTCCACCGGCTCGACCTTGGGCGGGGCCGCTTTGCTTTTCTTCGCAGCCGCTTTCGCTTTATCGGCGGCGTTTGTCTGCTTCGCTTTTTGCGGCTGCGGTTCGTCGGCCAAGGATAGGCTGGCGGACATCCACAATGTCAGGGCGATCAGGGCGGTCTTGATAATGCTGTGTTTCATCGAGTTTCTTCGAGAGATATTTGCAGGGTGCTTATGCGGCCGGTGACATTATTGTCGAAGCGGACGCTTGGATCACGAAAAACCCCGGAAGCGCGTCTGCTTCGCCGAGTGACCGACCGCTCACCAAGCTATGCGCTGGTCGAATTGGTAGTCGGGTGCAATTTGGGCCGATACGTCCCAATCGGGCTCGACCTCCACACCCTTGCCCACCGGCGCACCGCAGTCCTCCCACAGCGGTGGCCCGCGCGCCGGGTTGATGCGGGGTGCTTGGGAGTCCGCCCCGATGTGATCCAGAATCTTGCGCACCTCGGCACCATCGGTGATGAACGCGATAGGACGCATTTGCCCGGCGCAGATGGGACACACCAGTGGGAACACCTCGTAGATACGCGCGATCAACACGGCCCACAGGTAGTGCGCGGGTGAGCGCTTAGCGGGTTCGGGTGCTGGCGGCGGGGCTACACCAACCAGGGATGGTGCGCCGCTGACCGCAGCAGTTTGCCCTGGCTGCGCCAGCGGGGCTTGGTCTTGAGCGTGGACGGGTGCTGGCTGCGCCATGGCCGTTTCGCTTGCGCGAAGTGGCGAGTTGGGTGCCAGCACGCCAAAGTACTGGTGCCGGTGGGTGCGTGGTGGCGGCACCAGGGCAGCGATCCGGTCTATGAGTTCCAGTGGCGTGAGCACCATCTCGCCACGCTTGCCACCGGTCTGCGGCTTGGGGCAGTGATAGACCAGATCGGCGCCGCGCTGGCGCAGCCGCTCCATCGCAAATGGCGGGCGGCCGCAGTAGCGCAAGAGCCGCTCCAGCCCTGCGCGGTCGGTGGCCTCAATGCAGACGCTGGCATCGACCGAGAAGCAGCTGTGTTGGTAGGCCGGCATCTCTTTGGCCTCAAAACTCTCGGCTGCTCTTGCTGGATGCGCGCGAAACGCATCGACGAACGAGGTAGGCGGCAACACGCTCGGGGCAATCGGACAAAAAGAAACCCGGAGACGTTGCCGTCCCCGGGTTTCTTGTTGATGCCGCTTACTGCCCCGGAATACCGTTTCCCGTATCCCAGAACCTTGGCAGAAAAACTAATCGACGATCACTGATGCACTTCTTTGATATCCATCGCCTTGCCGCTGCCATGGCATACCAGGCACTGCTCAGTTCTAGTCACCGCGGCGCTACGCGTGTCGTAGAACGAACCGCCGTTGCCTTCCATGTGGGCGGTCGCTGCCGTGGTGTCGTGACAGGTTGAGCAGACGGCGGTGATCGGCGACGTCACAAGGTTGCTGCCTTGTGTCGTCTTTGCAACCAATGCCCCAGTGGCGGTATTGATGCTCCATCCCGTTCCATAGTCCGTCGTGTTGTCCACCTTCAGACCATAGGCCCAGTTGCCGCTGCCAACCGGCGCTGCTTGCGGGAACACGTAGGCGGTGGCACTACCCGGATTCAACTTGCCAGTCGTCGCCTGAACATTGAGCATTCCAGCAATCAGCGACGGCGTGTATTGGCTGGCGCTGAAATCGTACGTACCCGGCAGGTGGCATTGCTGGCAGTCCTTGAGGACGCCCGGATACTCCAGGTTCGAGTAATTCTCCGTAGCGGACACGGCATGCCAAGTGAAAGGCACGCTGCGCTTGCCGGCACTGTGAATGCCGTGCACCCAGACCCGGAACGACGCAGACCAGCCGGTGCTACCGCCCTGGTTCGGCGTATGGCAGATCGCGCACATGGCAATGCTGTAGTTGCCGTTGTGGAAGTACGGGTTGGTGCCGAGTCGCTCGTGGCAACTGTTGCACTTGTCTTCGCTGAAGATTACACGACGCGCAACGTTGGGCTTGCCGTCCGGCGTGTTGCCGGTCGCCGCCATCATTGCGGGAATGCCAGGCACAGCGCCAGCGAGATCGGTCAGCCCCGTTTGGACAAAGCTGTCCGAGAGAAGAGCTGTGACCATCTTGGCATCAGCGGGTACCGCCATCGTATGGGACGTCGGACTGCGCGATCCAATGGAGCTTGCTGCCAAAACAGCCGTATACGTATTCGTCGCATCGGGTGCGCTAAGACTGTTGCCATTGAGTCCGGCCCAAGCATCGAACAAGTTAACCGCATCGTGGCCGCTGTTCCAATCGGAAGGCGCGGCGATACCGTCTTGACCCGTCGCGTAGGCTACCTTGAAGCTGGGCCCTCCGGTGAAGCCGGTGATGAGTTGCGCTCCAGCGGCATAGGTATTGAATTGGACCGCGGTGCCATCCTTCAGAATCTGGAACTTGACCACGACCTGATTGCTGCTGTTGATTGTCACGCCACTGATCTTGTAGACGAAACTCGCGACACCAGCCTTGACGATCGGCTGGTTCGGCGTCGGGATCGTTATCCGGTGATAAACCGGAATTGACGCTGCATCATGGCAAACAGCGCAGAGTGCGTCGCTGGATTGCGCGCCGCCGATATGGCCGCCTGCTACTTGACCACGGGCGCCAATTGCCGTCCCTGTGCCAGTGGCGAAGTTGATGCCGTCGTGGCAGGCACCGCACGCCAACCTGCTAGGAGCATTCTTCCAATTATCGCCATCAGCGGTCTTGTGTTTCGCATTGGCAGAGCCGTCATGGCACTTGGTGCAGTTTCCCTGATCTTGCGGATAGAGCTTCTCGTTGAACTGTCCGGCGGCGTCGGCATTGAAGTTATAGCCTTGCTTGGTCAGGCGGTCACCCATGTGCATTTTGTGGATCAGGTTCGGGAAATTGCCCACTGCCCGGCCGTCGATGACCGCTTGCGTCTGACGGGTGGTTCCGGTCAAGGTCATCCCACCATCGGTCGAGGACGCTTCCTGATCGAACGTGAATCTGATCTGGTCGGTGTGGCAGGTCACGCAAAGTCTTGGGTCGTTGCGGCCGACTTGCCAACCATTGACGTTGGTACCCGCATGGCCAATACCTTTGCCGTCGTGACACTCGGAGCAAGAATCCTTGACGACGATGTCGCGCGTGAATTTCACCGCGCCGCCGGCAGGGACGAAGTCAAAGCCCACGTTCAAATTCTTGACCAAGAGCACTTGAGGAACAACTTGTACGGCGTTAGGTGTGTTGGTGCCGGTGCCAGGTTGGGCGCCGTTGATGATGATCCCCAAACGATGCGTCAAAGTCGGATCGTAGGTCGTATCGCCCAGCGCGGCTTTCGGCTTCAGCGGCGCATCGACGAGCGCATCGACAAATGCCTTGCTCTTGGTGATGTCGTGCCAGAACGTGTACTGGTAGCTGCCATCGCCGTTATCGACCAAGGTACCCTGGCTGTCCGATTGCGGGAAATTCGCAACGGTGGCCGGCGCGGCAACTGTCCCTGGCGAGTTAACCAGGTAAGTCACCCACTTGCTGGGGCTGCCGTTGGTGCCGGGCACCAGCTTGGCCAGCGTAAATGCCATGTTGTAATTGGTGGGTACCAGCGCGGTACCAGCTTTTTTCTGTCCGCCGAGTCCGATCACCGGAGTGCCGTTGGCGTCGGTTACCTTGAACTTGACGATCGGGGTCCCTTTGCTCATGTCGACCGAAATACTGGCCGGATCAACTTTGGGTGTAAGCGCCATCCATTGGTCGGCAGTCAACGCAGTGGCGTTGGCGGTCGCGGTTGCGGAACCACCGGGGGGGCCACCGGGGCCTGCAGGGCCTTCAGGGCCTGCAGGGCCTTGGGCCCCATCGCCTCCGCCGCAGCCCGCTAGGGCTATGGTCATCGCGGCCAAGGCCGCGGTCCCGAACCGAACCAACATGAGCTTCATATCTGACTCCTCATCACAGCAAACCACTTACTGAACCGGTAGCGTGGGTCTGGCATAGGCTGTACACAGGACCCAGCTGATGGCAGAAGTTTGGCAGGAAGGCGCGTGAGCAGATATCAGAACCCGATCAAGATTCCCCTAGGAAAAGTCCTAGAGCAGGCAGGGGTTACTTGCTCGGGTGAATTGATGAGCTTGTGCTCGAGGCCACGCCGGGGGTATGCCTGCGCCCGCCTGAGGCTCGACGGCAGCTCAAGCGCGCGGGACGTGCGAGCCTTGTCGCGCAGCTACTTGACAAATTGGCTCGGACAGAGGCCCTTCCGGAACGCGCGAGCGGCCGTAACGAAAAGCGGGGGTGAACGCGGTACGCCCCGCGAGACTTACGCTATTTCGCCTGGCTGATCATGTAATCGACAGCAGCCTTGACTTCCGCTTCCGACCCCGCACCGCCTTTGGGCGGCATCGCCCCCTTGCCCTTCACGACCGAGGCCGTCAAGGCGGCCGCGCCCGTCTTGATCAGAGGCGCCCACGCCGCCTTGTCACCGGTCTTCGGCGCTGGCCGAATGGCAGTCCGCGCAGGTCATGTCGTATACCGCCTTGCCGTCTGCCGCCGCAGCGTGCCCATGCCGACCAGCATGCCCGCCACACCAAGCATCCAGGCTGCCTTCTTCATCCCACTCTCCTTTCAAGTTGATGGAGCCTGGCAAATTGGTCAGGCTGGTCGGGCGTACATTGCGAGACAGACCGATACCATCCCTGTCCATCCCATTGATTCAGTGGCCAGTCGCTTCGGTCAGTTTGGCGTCATCTTCCCAGGGCGGAAACAGCCGGGTCAATCCAAACAACAGGGCCAGCGGCGCAAGCGTCAATGCGATCGCCACCAGCGCACCTTCCTTGCCGAGTAGCGGCAGGTGATATGACAGGAGTCCTTTGCCGGTCTTGGAGATTTCCTGACCGCCGATCACCACGTTCCACCGCATCATGAAAACCGAGAACAGCACCAGCAGCGCGCACACCGTCACACCCACGACCAGGGCCTTGCCGGTGGTACCGCGCCAGATCATGTAGGAAAGCCAGAAGAATGGCGTGATAGCGCCGACAGCGAACTGCAGAATGAAATACGGAATCAGCAGCGGACCTGTGACGTACTGCATGATCATGTCCACCCCCTCGCGGCCCTTGTAGACGATGTTGGCAAATTCGAGACCCTCCAATACCAGGGCGACCATGATGAAGGCCCAGATCGTGTAGGCGAGTCCCTTGAGGCATGCCAGATCGACCGTAATCTTGCGCAACTTGCAGGAGACCACGTAGAGCACCGCCAACAGGGAAACGCCAGAGATGATGGCCGAAAACAGGAAGATGACCGGCATCAGATCGGAAGACCACCATTCGCGCGACTTGAGCGAACCGTACATGAATCCGACGTAGCCGTGCAGTCCGTGGGCTGCGGGTATGCCGATCACGGCAAGCGCGAAAATCCACTTTCTGTCGTAGCGCATGGCATTCTCGGACACATCGTAGGAGCCCAGGGTGAGCAGACGATAGAAGCGTCCGAGCAATCCGGTTCTCCTTTGCGCCTGCTCGACAATGAAGGGGCGGTACGCAAACCAGCCTTCGAGAAGCAAAAGGCCGACGTAGAAGCTGGCGAAAAAGCCAAACATCGCCATCGCGGAAGTCAGATGCGGCGTGATCGTGGAATTGAACGCACGCTCCGGGTGCCCCAGGTGCAGCAGCAAGGGCATTGGCACGAAAATCATGAAACACAACGAAGTCAGCAGGGCCAGGTGCGCCACGGGCTTGAGCCGCTCGAAGTGGAACACCTGATACAGACTCGACACGGTAAATGCACCCGCAACCAGGCCGGTGAGGTAGGGATAGACGGCGATCAGAACCGACCACTCGAATACCGTTTCGTTCGGATAGACCCACCCGGTGTAGGGTACAAAGGGAATGAGATGTTCCATCAGTTCACTTCCTTGTCAATCCCGACATAGAAGACATTCGGGGCATTGCCTGATTCGGGTCTCAGTACCTCGACGCGGTTATTGCGAATGAACAGGCTGATCGGGCTTTGCTTGTCCCGGGTATCCCCGAAGACGCGCGCGCCGACCGGGCACACTTCCACGCAAGCTGGATCGAGACCCTTGGTGATGCGGTGATAACACCAGGTGCACTTGTCGGAAACACCTCGTTCCTCGTCGAAGTAGCGGGCGCCGTAGGGGCAGGCCTGCACGCAGTATCTGCAACCGATGCAATACTCGTGGTCAATCAGCACCACGCCGTCCTTGGTCCGGTAAGTGGCGCCGGTTGGGCACACCTGAACGCAGGCCGGATGGGTGCAGTGGTTGCAAAGCTTGGGCACGAAGAAGGCCTTTTCCACCTTCGCATCCTTGTACCGATTGGCAAATCGATACTCTCGCTCCGAGCCGGAGGCCTCGATGTTCACCGGGTCCTGCTGGCTGTCGATGTGTACCTGCTCATCGCCCTCGATATGGACATAGCGTTCGACCCAGGTACGGAACTGGTGCGCGTTGCCCGGGACGTGATTTTCGCGCTTGCAAGCCTCCACGCAACGCAGACAGCCGATGCATTTGGTGGCGTCAACGCCAAACGCCCATTGGTGCTTGGTCCAGTCGTAATCCGGCGTCGGAAAGGAGCCACCCGGGGCCGTGGAGGCGGCTTTTCCATCGCCCGCCGCGGTGCCACTCGGGGCGCCGCTTGCCGAAGTCTCGCTCTTGGCAGTGGCGGACTGGACCGCGCCCAGCACGCCGGCACCCAGGGCCGCACCCGTGCAGGTTGCCGCGAGCCCCAGTTTGCCGAGAAACGTGCGCCGCGCCTGCATTGACAGTTTGGCCTTCTCGCTCATTGCGTCTTCCTTTCTTGGGTTGCTGGCGGGCAGCTCTGCTGCGCGTAATAAGCGGCAAGGTTGGCGATGTCGGCGTCGCTCAATCCCCTGGCTACCCCGGCCATCGTCGGGTCTTTGCGCAGGCCCGCCCTGAAAGCCTTGAGCGCGTTCACAAGATATCCTGGCTTCTGAGCCGCGAGCTTTGGCCAGGCCGGGTTCGCTCCGATGCCGCCTTCGCCGTGGCATCCCGCGCAGTTTTCCGCCAGGGCCTTTCCTGCTGCCGCATCGCCGGCCGCCGATTGACTTGGCGCGGCCTTGCAGCTCAGGCCGGCGTAATACGCAGCGAGGTTCTGTACATCGGCATCGCTGAGGGTTTGTGCGAGCGGCGTCATCGCCACGTCCTTCTGCTCGCCGGACTTGTACGCCGCAAGTATCTTGGCGAGGTAAGCCGAGCTCTGCCCGGCCAGATTCGGCCACGTACTATTGGGACTGGTCCCGTCGGCGCCGTGGCAATCCGCGCAGCTCTCGGCGCGCTGCTTCCCGGCTGCCGCATTGCCCGTTACCTTCACGAGGCCGGCCGCGATCTTGGGCGAATGCGGGTTGTGACAGGTGGTGCATGGTTGCCCACCGGCGTCATGCTTGGCCAGCACGATCTGGGGCTGGGTAAGGGGACGTCCGGGCATTGCCTCGTGACACAAGGTACACAACTTCACCGTGTCCTTGGGTATCGGCAGCTTGCCGTTCTGGGGATGGCCCTGGGCTGCACCGTGACACACTTCGCACGTGACGGATTTGTGGCTGTTGGCCGACCATAGCGCGACGCGCTGGGCGTGACAGGACAGGCAGTAACGCGCTGTCTTGTAGGCCGGCTCCTGCGCGGCAATTTCGGGCACCGAATTGGCTCGGTAGTGGCCGAACTTGTAGAAGGAATCGACAGTTAAGAATCGCGGCGCAATCAACGCCAGCACCAGAACACCGAGTAGCAGGCAGATCAGTCGGAATATGTGCTTGGGCATGCTCGTCTTTCACGTCAGCGCGTAAGGCCGTCCAGATTAAAAGGAGATGGCTTTCGTTCAGAATAGAACTTTGCTTGTTTCAATTCCTGATACGTTCCACTGAAGAAGCTGCTATTCGGGTACGCGTTCCGGGCGATTTCTTCCGCCACCGTGCGGGCTTCGAGGGCACTGTTCCCGAATACAACGATGCGCATGGCATGGTCATAGTATTGAAGACGGTGGTCCTTTCTGGCACTGCTTACCTCGCCGGCCAACACCGTTTCCGCGGCCGGAATTGTGCCCGCCGAATATTCGGCACGGCTGCGCGCATCAACGAACACGGCGTTGTTCCCGTGAAAGATGCGACGGAAACCCTCCAGACTGGTTTCCGCGGTATTGCCGAGCGCCCGCCACACCGCAAGGCCAAGCTGATAGCGGCTGACGTTCGTATACCCCATGCTCCGCAGTTCCTCGGCGTGGCGCTTGGGCAGATCGGAGAACGGGCCATCCGAATAGATGACGATGGCGGTCGTCGGCGTGGGCAAGGTTTGCACGATGCGCAACAGCCCCGTTTCCTGGATGCTTATGCTGCCGGGAATATGCGCGAGCTCGAACTCCAGCTTGGGCCTCGCATCCAGAACGACGCCGCTCCTGCCGGCCAGAAACGCCTTGAATTCGTCCGTCGACAGTTCCGGCGTCGATTGGGGCTGGGTCTCCAGCGTGGCCTCGAATACGCTTTGCCTCGCTTTTGGCGCAGGCGCAGGCGCGGCGGCGCCGCAAAGTGAACCCAGGCTGACGGTGACCAAGAGAGTCATGACCGCGAAACGCCGAGTTCGCATCGCCGTTCTCCTTGCCCGAGCGGGAGCGCCGGGAATCCAGCTGTTGGCGCCGCGCGGATGACGGGCGGAAGAAGGAGACAACGAGCGCGGTTCGCGCCTGACGCCTGCTGACACTTCCTAATGAGCCCATGTGGCAAGGATGACGCGACAGGAGGTGCGCGACAACAGACCTTTGACCCTGAATTGAAGCGATGTTCGGGCCTTTAGTCCCGGACCTTCGGCGATGCCCGCTGCCAACCACAGGTGCTAGAATTTTTGATGTTCCCCATGAAAGCAATATCCAGTCTGAGTCTGGTGCACCGATTCCTGCTGATCGGGTTCTGTGGGCTGGTCGCGGCGATGGTGTTTATCGGCACCTGGGTGGGCACCCAGATCGAGTCCGGCATCATGAACGGTATGGGCGTCATGACCGACCTGTACCTGGATGGCGCCATTTCTCCTCACCTGCAGTCGTTGGCGAACGGCCGGCCGCTCGAAGCAGCCGACCGAATCGCACTTGACCGGAAGCTGGCGAGCACGCACCTGGGCGAGCACATCGTCGTGCTGAAGATCTGGGGCCTGGACGGCCGGATCATCTTCAACAGTGCGGACCCGTCGCTGGCGATCGGTCCGGGCCCGGCCAAGCGGCCACCGGCAAGCGCTTTTGCCGGCGAGGTGAGCTCCCGCATCGTCAACCCGAGTGAGCTGGAGAGCGTATTCAAGGAGCGGCAACAGTCCCGTTTGATCGAGACCTACTCACCCATTCGTGCCGATCGGGACAGGTCGGTCATCGCAGTGGCGGACTTCTACCAGGCGGCCGACGGCATGGAGCAAGCGGTGCGCGCGGCACAACTGCGCAGCTGGGTGGTGCACGGCGCAGTGACACTGGCCATGCTGGCGTTGCTCGCGACACTGGTGAGAAGGGCGACCAACACGATCGCGGCGCAACAGCGCGAGCTTGGCGAAAAGGTGGACCAGCTCACGGCGCTGCTGGCTCAGAACGAGCAGTTGCACGACCGTGTCCGCCGGGCCGGCGCCCGCACGACAGCGCTGAACGAACGCTTTCTGCGTCATGTCGCCACCGATCTGCACGACGGACCGGGGCAGGGATTGGCGCTGGCGTCGATGCGCATCGAATCGCTGGCCGAAGTTTGCAGCGCTTGCGCGCACGCAGCGGGGCATGACAGCAGCATCGCCGACGACTTCCACACCATCCACGTCGCGCTCCAATCCGCGCTGACGGACATGCGCGCCATCCTGCGCGGCCTGCGCCTGCCCGAGATCGAGCAGCTTTCGGTCGCCGATACGGTGCGCCGCGCGGTGAGGGACCACGAGCACAAGACGGGACTTACGGTACCGCTATCCATCGGCGATGTCCCTGATGAGGCGCCGCTGTCGGTGCGGATTACGCTGTTCAGGCTGTTGCAGGAGTCACTCGCCAACGGGTTTCGCCATGGCGGTGCAAGCAACCAGCGGGTGACGCTGGATGTTGTCGACGCGCAGCTCATCGTCGAGGTCAGCGACGAAGGCAGGGGGTTTGATCCCAAGGCATCGATCGACGGCGCGCATCTGGGGCTGCAAGGAATGCGCGAACGCGTCGAGCTTCTCGGCGGTCGCTTCGACGTTCAGAGTGCCCCTGACCGGGGAACCGTGGTCCACGCGTCGTTGCCACTGGCCCAGCAGGTACACGAGAATGTCTGAGAGTATTCGCATCCTGGTTGCGGATGACCATCCGCTGTTTCGTGAAGGTGTGGTGCACTCGCTCGCATCGGAACCAGACCTCGCTGTTGTCGGCCAGGCCGCCTCCGGCGAGGAGGCGCTGAGCCTGGCGCGCGACCTTCTTCCCGATGTCGTCCTGCTCGATATCGGTATGCAGGGCTGGGGCGGAATCGTGACCGCCGAAAAGATCACGACCGCCTGCCCCGCTACACGGATCATGATGCTGACTGTCATGGAGGACGAGGACAAGTTGCTGGCATCATTCAAAGCCGGCGCGCGTGCTTACGTGCTCAAAGGTGTCTCCGCGCACGATCTGGCGCGCGTCGTGCGCTCCGTCGCTCAGGGGGAAGTCTACGTAACCCCTTCGCTGGCGGCGGGCATTTTGGTTACGCTCAGCCGTGGCCAGGCGCCGCAGGATCCGCTGGAAGAATTGACTGAACGCGAGTCGGAAATTCTGAATCTAGTGGTACGCGGATTGACCAACCGGGAAATCGGTGACCACCTGCATCTTTCCGAGAAAACCATCAAGCATTACATCACCAACATTCTCGAAAAGCTGCATGTGCGCAGCCGCGTCGAGGCGGCGATGCTCGCGGTGCGCGGAGCTCGCCGTAATGAGGGCCAGTAACGTGGCGATCCGGGAATGTCAGCAGATGCCGGTGCCGCGGCACCGGCATCTGCTGACGCTCACTTGGCCGGTTGACTTGCGTACCAGGACGCAAGGCCTTCTATGATTGCATTGCTGTAGGGGAAGCTCATGCTGTGCATGGTGGTACTTTCGCGCTTGCCGTCGCGGTACGCCCTCAGCGCCATGACGAGATAGTCCTTGTCCTGGCCGCGCATTTTCGGCGCCGAAATCGAGGCAGTAGCCTCCGCGTCATGGCAGCGATCGCACTTGGCCGCGAGTTCCTGCGTTGAACTCGGCACCTGATCAGCAGCCCTTGGCTTCTGCGCCGCGTAGAACGCCGAAATATTGTCGATATCCTTGTCGCTCAGACCGGACACGTATCGCTGCATTCCCCAGTTCTGGCGTGTCTTGCGGTACGCCCTGATTGCGTCCGCCAGGTACCGCGCGTCCTGCCCTGCGAGGCTTGGCGTCGCCGCGTCGCTGCTCACGCCCCCCGCGCCGTGACAACCACCGCACATGGCGCTGAGCGGCTCGCCGGCAACGGGATCTCCGCGCGATGCCGGAGCGCGTTGAGTGGGCGTTTGCGCCGCGAAGTACAGGGCCAGATTCTCCAGTTCGAGCGGGTCCGAGTCGCGCAGTTGCGATTTCATGGAGCCGGTCTTGCGATCGCCCTGGTGGTACTCGTGTATCGCCGCAACCAGATAATGGGGCTGCTGGCCGGCCAGACTGGGCGTGCCGGGGGTCTTGGCGTTGCCGTCTGCGCCGTGGCAGCCCGCACAGGCGGCCGCTTGCGCTTTGCCCTGCTCGTATGGCGATGAGTGCTTGATATCCTGCGCGGTGGGATTGGCAACGGGCGGCAAACTGGCGAAATACGCGGCCACATTGCGCAGATCGGATTCACTCATCTGTTTCGTCATGTCCTTGAGTGCCGCATGCGCGCGCTTGCCATCCTTGTATTCCTTCAACGACGCGAGCAGATAGCTCTCCCGCTGCGCCGCTAGGTGGGGAATGGCGGGTGCAACGCCGCCGCCATTGGCGCCGTGGCATGCCTTGCAGTCGCGCTCCGCAATGACCTTGCCGGCTGCGATGTCAGCGGTGACGGGCTTGGGAGTTGGCCCGGGCTTCTCGGTACATGCCGCCAGCGCCAGCAGCGTCAGCACAATACCTAGCAATAGATTCTTCATGGGATATCTCGAAAGTGAGTTCGTCTGTAATCTGTACCCAGCGTTGCTCTTGTGCTGGACAACTGCGTCGGTCGTGATCGCGCAATCAGCCGATCGCTTCGCTGCCCCGCTCGAGTACTGCCTTTGGCGTTTTCCCAATCCACATCTGGTACATCGACACCACCCACATGAATCCAAAGGACAGGCCGAGCATGGCGCCGCCAGCCATCGTCAGGTAGGCAAACGGATGATAGATTTTGACCAAATACCAGGAACTGACGTCAATCAGTAAAGCGAGGAACGGTGCGGCCATGGCCACGTATTTGATCCAAAGCGGGCGCACGTAAGCATGGCCGAAAATCGTACCTACGACGAAGAGAAACATGACGATGCCGAACAGGTGGATATGCGAGACGCGAACCAGCGTGAAGATGTCGGTTCCCTTGTCCTGGTCGGTTACCTTCTTGACGTTGTCGTACCCGGCCAGACTGATCAGGTGAGGGTTGCTGCCGTCGTGGCAGGTCGCGCAGCGCTTCTCGATCAATGGCGCGACGAAAGTGTCGAAGGTCGGACGGTCGGCACCTTGCTGCACCCAGGTTATCAGTGCCGTTGCTTCGTCTTTGGGCAACATTGACGACATCGGCCCGCCCAACGCCGATTCCAGCTTCGAACCCTTGCCGCTGCCGGTATAGGCGATGACCAGATCCTGGTACGTGAGGCCAGTGCCACCGTCGCGCCCCGAGTAGGTGTGGAACAGGTAGATGAACGCGAACAGATAGGCCAGTCCGACGACGCAAAGGGCGCACGTGTAAAGGATGCGCATGCTGAAAGGCAACTCTGAATAATGATTGTAGAGTCGGTGCAGTTGTGGTGGTTGGCTCATGAGGGTCTTCTCGTGCTTTTCGGACTGGACCTACGGGTGCAACCCGACGGGTTGTGTCCGGCTGTGGGTTATGGCTTGGTTGGCACCGGGACGTAGACCACGGTGCGCGCCTTCTGGCGCGAGTAATACGCGGAAATTTCGCTGATCTCGTCGTCGCTCATGCCGTCCAACATCGCGTTCATCACCGTGCTCTTGCGATCGCCTTTTCGGTATGCACGCAGCACGGGCTCCAGGTAATCCGCGCGCTGCGCTGCAATCGCCGGCGTGCGCGGATCGGTGCTGTTGCCATCCACGCCATGACAGCGGTTGCAGCGATCAGCGACTTCCTCCGTTGTCATGGGCTTCTTGACCCTGGGTGGCTGCGGCGCCTGGTCGGCAAAATACGCCGCCAAGTCCTTGATGGCCGTATCGTCCAGTGACGCCGCTGGCGCTTTCATGGCCGCCTCGGTTCGAGCTCCGGTCTTGTATGCCTGCATTGCCCCGGCGAAGTACTGCGCATCCTGACCGGCGAGACTTGGCGCCGTGCCGGTGCTTACGCCGCCCTGGCCATGACAACCCGCGCACGCGGTGGCGGCAGTCTTGCCTGCCGCCTTGTTGCCTGCTGCGGGGGTCTTGGCTTTACCGGGCTTCTGCAACGCATAGAACAAAGTGATGCTGTTGATCTCGGCATCGCTGAGAGCCGATACCAGCGTCTTCATCATGCCGTGTTTGCGCTGGCCGGACTTGTAGGCGCCGATCGCGCCAGCGAGATATTTTGCGTCCAGGCCAACGAGGTTCGGCATTCCGGGCGTTTCGCTGATCCCGGTGTCACCGTGACAGCCCGAACATCCCTGCGCAGCGTCCTTGCCGGCGCTAACCGGATCCGCCTTGCTCGCCTTCCTGGCACTTGCGGCTGCCGGTGGCGCGGGATCGAGGCTCGCGTAGTAGGCAGCCACTTTGACCAGCGCATCATCGCTCAGGAACTTGACCGCATTGTTCATCGGACTGTCGCCACGGCGGCCGGCCTGATACACGCGCAGTTCAGCATACAAGTAGGCAGGACGCTGGCCCGCGATGTGGGGCGTCCCCCTTGCCAGCGCTATACCAGAGAGCGCATGGCAACTGGCGCATGAGGCCAGCGCCACATGTTTGCCGTCCGCAATGTCTTGCGGGGTTGCAAATGCGGCCCGCAAATCATCGCCGGCAACTGACTGTGCCGGTGCAGCCGCGGCGCTCAAATTCGGCAGGATGGCAATGCTCACGAGCAGCGCAACAAGGGCCTGTCTGCCTGCGCCCAACCATCGAACCCTTGCAAGAATGCTACGAGGCATTTGCCGTTCCTCCAAAATAAAACGCCTCAGCACACTGGCGTGCCTGCGCTGGATGCGAATGCAGTCGGGCCAGCACCGGCTGAGAGGTACTGGAAACCCGACCAGTTCTGTCAAGCCGTCAGGCCATTACTGCGACAGAATCCATTGCACCAAGCTGGTCATATCAGCGTCACTGATCTTGCTCGCCGCAATGCCAGGCATGGCGCTGTCGGCGCCGTACAGACCCTTGGATCCATCCCGGATGGCCTTCTTCAGTTCGTCCGCCGCGCCGGCCTTGCCCTTCTGCTTTTTCGCGATGTCTTTAATCGATGGCCCCACTCCAGCCTTGTCGAGTTTGTGGCACGTCGTACAGCCGCCTTTCTTCATGATTGCCTGTGCCGCGTCGGCATCGATGGCGGCGTTGGCAACGTTAACGGTCATCAGCCCGCAGGCGACGAAAAGGGTGGAAAGCAGCTTCATTCCGGGTCTCCTAAAGAAATAGACAACAAAAGAAATAGACAACAACAACATAGATTGTGGCAGCCTTGCACATTGAGTCGCTTCGCTGCCCCGTCTTGCTCAACCGTCTCCCAACTCCCAACGCGCATGTTGTTCAGACGGTTGACCTCTTTCCAGGGGTGGGCGGGCTCAGCCTCCCCTGAAAAATCCGATTCCCACGAGCGTCAGCAAGGTCAGTCCGACGGCGATCAACGTGAAGGCCAGCGCCTTGGACGCCTTCACCTTCAAGGCTGACGGCGGCTCAACCAGGCGACTCTTCAGCTCACCGCTGTCCACCAGCCGCTGGTACTCGACGCCATGGTCGGTCTTGAACTCTTCCAGCGACATGGTGCCCGTGAACATCACAACTTCAACGGGGAACTTGTCAGGCCGGAAGTGGTTGTTGAAGAAATGCACGGTGAACAGGAACACCACCGCGAGGAACGCTTCTTCACCATGGAAGATGGCCGCGACGTTGAAGATCCATCCCGGCAGGAAGGAGCCGAAGAAACCGGGCAGCCACATGATCAGGCCGCTCATCCCGATGATGGTGACACCCCAGAACGGTGCCCAGTAGTCGAACTTCTCCCAATAGGTCCAGCGGTCGAACTTCGGACGCGGTCCCTTCCCGAAGAACCACTTGAACATTGCGAGCATGTCCTTGCCGTCCTGCAGGTTCGGAACCAGCGAGTCGGGGCCGAAGAGCTTGAAAGTCCTGAAATTGCGGCCGATGCGGAACAGGATGTAGAGCAGATGCCAGAAGAAGATACCCGCGAAGATGACGGCCGCGACCCGGTGAATCAGGCCGGCGGTGCGAGGCCCGCCGAGGATACTCATGATCGCCGGTGCCCAGGCCACGTCGGGATAGAACAGCGGCATGCCCGTGAGCGTGAGGACCATCAGGCTGACAGCGAATAGCAGGTGGGCGGCGCGCCACGTCAGGCTGAAGCGCTGGATATGCTTGTCGTGCAGGGCTGCGGGCACCTCATCGAGCTTGATGTGCGGCTTGCCGGCGCGCGCCTTGCGCTCCTTGTATTCGCGATAGAACCACAGGGCCGTGTGCAGCCAGAAGAAGGCGAAGGTGCCGACCAGCAAGCCGGTCATCATCTGGAACGCGATCCACATCTGCGGGTAGCGGGAAAAGTTGTGCGCGCTGCCGTGCGGCTGGAAGCTGGCAAACCCGGCTGAGACCTTGGCCAGGCCTTTCTTGGGGTTGTGGCACTGTTCGCACGTCTCGATCCGGTTGGCCGGAGAAACCTTGGATTCCGGATCATCGACCCGCTTGATCTCGTGGCTGCCGTGGCAGTCGAAGCACTTTGCCGTATAGGCGTATCCGAGGGTGGTGATCCGGCCGTGGAAGGTGTCCTTGTAGGTCTTGAACTCCTGCTCGTGGCAGCCGCCGCAGTTGGACGTGACAGTCAGCTTGAAGGGGTCGCCGGAGGTGTTGCCGATCGCGTGGGCCGTGTGGCAATCGGAACAGACCGCGGCCTGGGCCAGCATGTTCTTGGCGTTCTCCTGTCCATGCACAGAGCCCTTGTAGGCCTCCAGCTGGTCGGTATGGCAGTTGCCGCACAAGTTCGGGATGCTCAGGCGCCACTGCGTGTATTCAGGCGTGTTCTTGGGCGGCACGTTGAAGCTGTGGACATTGTGGCAGTCGTTGCACTCGGCATTGGGCTTGGTCTTGTCCTCCGAACTGGGCCGCGCGTGAAACGATTTTCTGTAGGCTTCGATGTTCTTGGCGACCACACCCAGGCGCGGCCTGTCAGCGGCCCGGCCGTGCTTTTCGGTCTGCTCCCACAGCTCCATGTGGCAGTTGGCGCAGTCGACTTTCTTGAGCGGCTGTGCCGTGTTCTTGGCGTGGACGTTGCCTTTTTCCGCGTTGTCCTTGATGTCGGTGTGGCAGGTCACGCACTGCATCATCGAGTGCACGCTCTGACCGTACTTCTCGGACGGGATACCCTGCAATGCATGGGGCTTGCCCTGGGCGTCCTTGACTTCCAGCTTGGGCTTCTTCGCGTCGTGGCAGCTCAGGCAGGTGGCGTTGTCCAGGCTCGCGGCGGGCGCGGCGGTGGCCGGTTCGGCGGCATGGACGTTCAGTCCGGCCAGTCCCAGGAAAGCGGTGACCAATCCACATGAAACTGCGAACCGGCGCAGGCGTGAAAGACTCGACTCGAGTTGCATTGTTATTTTTCCGTCAAGAGAAAAGTTGTGCTGGCCCGCTCCGGATGGGCAGGGCAGTCTCGCATGGGATCAGTACTTCTTCAACCGGGCGTCCCCCGGGGGAAGGCTCGACAGCATCACGGAGACAAGTCGTGGCGGCTCGCATGACTACCCGCGAGCGGCATCGAGCAGCTTGTGTTCGATTGCATAGCGCACCAATTCGACCTGGCCGCCCAGCGTCATCTTGTCCAGGATGTGCGACTTGTGCGTGCTGACGGTCTTGATGCTCAGCGAAAGTTCATCTGCGATGTCCGTGAGCTTGGCGCCGCTGACGATGCGGCTGAAGATGCCGTATTCGCGGTCGGTGAGCCGGGTGTGCGGCAGGCAGTCGGTGTCCTGAACCGGATGCGTCGCGAGCAGCTCGGTGACCTTCTGGCTCACGAACAGTCTGCCGGCCGCGACACGGCGCATGGCCGCGAGCAGCATGTCGCTGTCTGCCTTCTTGGTCAGATAGCCCGAAGCGCCAGTGCGGATCGCGCGCACGGCATAGAGTTCTTCGCGATATGCGCTGAAAATGAGAACCGGAAGACGTGGCCGCTCGACCTTGATCAGCTTGATGAGTTCCAGGCCGTTGCGTCCCGGCATGCACAGGTCGAGCACGACCAGGCCCCATTCGCGTTCGCGAATCAGTTCCAGCGTCTGATGTCCATCGGCGGCCTCGCCGCCGACGGACATGTCATCCGAATGATTCAGCAATTGCTTCAGGCCGAACCGGATGATCGGATGCTCGTCAGCTACCAGGACCTCGACTTTCACGAACTCTCCAACCAGGTTTGTTTCGTTCATTCATGAGGGCTCAAAAGAAGGGCGCTCATGTGACCGATAGTTTGTGTGTGAGGGTGGGTTGGTGCCGTTGATCTATGTCAACTGTAAGGCGACGCGTCGGGCGCTTTGAAGGGTGTTTGATCAGGCCTGGGATAATGGTGTCCGTTCGACGGACGTGACCTCGCGCCACGCATTGCGAAATGAAGGCGTTCACAGGCTCCGTCGAGGCCGCGTTGTCTCCGTTTTGCATGAGCGATCCGGCCGGTTCCGATTGTTTTGATGGAGTGCGTCCGCGCCGATGCCGGATGCGCTTGATCTTTGTCAACGGGGCCCTTTCTGTGTTGTTGGAAACCCGAGTTCGCCTGTCCACAATCCATCCAATGTTGACTGCCCACCATCTGAGCTGCGTACGCGGCGAACGTCCGTTGTTTGCCGGGCTCGACTTCGAGGTCGGGGCCGGAGAGTGGTTGCACGTGCGTGGTGCGAACGGTTCGGGCAAGACCAGCTTGCTCAGGCTGCTGGCCGGACTGGCAACGCCGGCGGCGGGCGAGATCCGCTGGTGCGGCAAACGGACCGACGAGGACGGCCAGGCGTTCCGGCGCGATCTGTTGTTTCTCGGCCACCACGGAGCGGTGAAGGAGGAACTCACTGCGCTGGAAAACCTCGAGCTTGCTGCCGAACTCGATGGTTGCCATCTGGAGCGCCCCGAAGTGATCGCCGCCCTGGGCCGCTTCGGCCTCAAGGGACGCGAGCACCTTCCGGTCCGCTTCCTGTCGGCGGGCCAGAAGCGCCGCGTGTTGCTGGCTCGCCTGATGACGCGCAAGGCCAGGCTCTGGGTGCTGGACGAGCCTTTCACCGCGCTGGATACCCGTGCGGTGGACATGCTGGGAGCGCTGGTGGGCGAACACCTTGCGGGCGGCGGCATGGCAGTGGTGACAAGTCACCAGGCGGTGCCCCTGACTGGCGGCAAGGCGATCGAGCTGTGAGGGCGCTGTTGGCCGTCGTCAGGCGGGATCTGCTGCTCGCGATGCGCCGAAAGACAGAGGTGCTGACGGCGTTGTTTTTTTTCGTCATCGTGACCAGTCTGTTTCCGCTTGGGATCGGGCCCGAGCCGGCGCTGCTGCGCAAGATCGCCCCCGGCGTGCTGTGGGTAGGGGCATTGCTGGCCACGATGCTGGGACTGCAGCGCATGTTCGCGGCTGACCACGCGGACGGCACCCTGGAACAGATGGTGCTGTCGCCGACGCCGCTGGCGTTGTCGGTGAGCGGAAAGAACCTGGCGCACTGGCTGGTGTCGGGGCTGCCGCTGGTGGTGCTGGCTCCGCTGCTGGGTCTCCAGTTCGGCCTCGACGCCGGCGAGCTGGGCATTCTGACGCTGGGCTTGCTGCTGGGGACCCCGGTGCTTTCGCTGGTGGGATCGATAGGCGCGGCGCTGACCTTGGGGGTGCGCGGCGGCGGCGTGCTGCTGAGCCTCCTGGTGCTACCGCTGTATGTGCCCACGCTGATTTTCGGGGCTGGCGCCGTCCAGGCCCACAATTCCGGACTCGGTGCCGGCGGTCATTTGTCGCTGCTGGCCGCGCTGACGGTGTTGGCCCTGTTTTTCGCGCCGTGGGCGACCACGGCCGCTTTGAGGATTGCATTGGAATGAGCAACCGCGTGATCAACTGGTTCAAGCTGTCCAGTCCCTACAGCTTCTATCCGGTGGCCGGGAAAATGATGCCGTGGTTCTGGCTGCTCGCGGCCGTGTTCGGCGTGGCCGGCCTATGGGTGAGCTTTTTCGTGGCGCCCACCGACGCCGTGCAGGGTGAGGGCTACCGGATCATCTTTGTTCATGTCCCGGCGTCGTGGATGTCGATGTTCATCTACATCGTGATGGCGACCTGGGCCGGCCTGGGACTGGCCTGGAACACCCGCCTGTCCGGCATGATGGCCCAGGCCCTGGCGCCCACGGGCGCCCTGATGGCCTTTCTTTCGCTCTGGACGGGGGCCTTCTGGGGCAAGCCGATGTGGGGCACCTGGTGGGTCTGGGACGCGCGCCTGACCTCCGAACTGATCCTGTTCTTCCTGTATCTTGGCTTTATCGCGCTCCAGGCGGCCATCGACGACCCCCGCCGCGCCGACAAGGCCGGCGCGATCCTGGCCCTGGTCGGGGTGGTCAACGTGCCGATCATCTATTTTTCCGTCAAATGGTGGAACACATTGCATCAGGGATCATCTATATCCATGACAAAGGCGCCGTCCATGGCGCACACCATGCTGTGGGGCATGCTCCTGATGGCCCTGTGTTTCTGGATGTATTCAGTGGCGATGGCGCTCAAGCGCGTCCGCGCCATCATCCTCGAGCGGGAAGCGCACACGGAGTGGGTCCACCAGCTCGCGGAGGTGAAATCATGATCTGGAATTCGGCGGCTGACTTCTTCGCCATGGGTGGCTATGCCCTCTATGTGTGGGGCAGCTTCGGCGTCGTCGCGCTGGCGTTGGCGCTGGAGCCCATCCTGGTGGGACGCCGGCAGAAGAATGTGGTTCGGAACCTGCGTCAACAGGCGCAGGCCAACCGTTTCGACAAGGAAGAGCATCAATGAAAGCCTGGAAAAAACGCGGCGCAATCGTCGCCGGTGGACTGGTGGTGGTCAGCATCGCGGCGGCGCTGGTGTTGAACGCGCTCAACAGCAATATCGCTTTGTACGTGACGCCCAGCGAGGTGGCGGCGGGCAAGACGCCCAAGGGTCAGGCTTTCCGCATTGGCGGCCTGGTCAAGGACGGTTCGCTCACGCGCGACAACCTCACCGTGCATTTCGTCGTGACCGACCTGGCAAAGGAGGTCCCCGTCTCCTACACCGGCATCCTGCCCGACCTGTTCAAGGAAGGCAAAGGCGCCGTGGTGCAAGGCCGCCTGGACGCGGACGGCCGTTTCACGGCATCCGAAGTGCTCGCCAAGCACGATGAGAACTACATGCCCCCTGATGCCCAACGCTCGCTGGATCAGGCCAAGAAGGTAGGAGCTGCGCAGCCATGATCCCAGAACTCGGTCATTTCGCTCTCATCCTGTCCCTGTGTGTCGCCGTGGTGCTGGGCACGCTGCCGCTGCTGGGCGCGCATCAGGGCCGGCGCGAATGGATGGTGCTGGCGCGTCCCGCCGCGCAGGCGATGTTCCTGCTGATCGCCGCGTCGACGGCCGCGCTGGCCTGGAGCTTCTACGTCAGCGATTTTTCGGTCAAGTACGTGGCCGAACACTCCAATTCGGTACTGCCGACCATGTACCGCCTGGCCGCAGTCTGGGGCGGCCACGAGGGATCGCTGCTGCTGTGGGTCTTCATGCTCGGCGGTTGGACCTTTGCCGTGGCCCAGCGCTCGCGCTCGCTGGATGAGGCCATGGTGGCGCGGGTTCTCGGCGTGCTGGGGCTGGTGACGACCGGGCTGTTGCTGTTCATCCTGCTGACATCCAACCCATTCGAACGCTTGCTGCCGGCAGCCCAGGAGGGACGCGATCTCAACCCGCAGCTGCAGGACCCCGGCCTGATCTTCCACCCGCCGCTGCTCTACATGGGCTATGTCGGCTTTTCTGTCGCATTCGCATTCGCCATCGCGGCCCTGCTGTCGGGCCGTCTCGATGCCGCCTGGGCGCGCTGGTCGCGGCCCTGGACGACGCTGGCGTGGATGTTCCTCACCCTCGGGATCGGGCTGGGCTCGTGGTGGGCCTACTACACACTGGGCTGGGGTGGCTGGTGGTTCTGGGACCCGGTGGAGAACGCCTCCTTCATGCCCTGGCTGATCGGGACCGCTTTGCTGCATTCGCTTGCGGTGACGGAAAAGCGCGGCAGTTTCAAGAGCTGGACCGTGCTGTTGGCGATCGGCGCCTTCTCGCTCTCCCTGCTCGGTACCTTCCTGGTGCGATCCGGGGTGCTGACCTCGGTCCACGCCTTCGCCACCGATCCGCGGCGCGGCATCTTCATCCTGGTGCTGCTGGCGCTGGTGATCGGCTCGTCGCTGGCCCTGTTCGCCTGGCGTGCGCCCAAGGTCGCCCTGGGCGGATCGTTCGGCCTGATGTCGCGCGAAACGCTGCTGCTGGTGGGCAATGTGCTGCTGGTGGTGGCATCCGCCTCGGTCCTGCTGGGCACGCTGTATCCGCTGCTGGTCGATGCCCTGGGCCTGGGCAAGATTTCGGTGGGCCCGCCGTATTTCAATGCCGTCTTCGTGCCGATCATGGCGCCGGTGCTGCTGCTGATGGCCGCGGTTCCGCTGGCACGCTGGAAACACGCGGAGCTCAAGGACATGCTGGCCCGGCTGTGGGTTCCCGCAGTGGTGGCCGTGGCGGCCGGCGTCATCGGGCCGTGGCTGGCGGGCGGCTGGACGCCGCTTACCGGCCTGGGGGTCATGCTGGCCGCCTGGGTCGCCGCCTCGACGGTGATGCAGGTTGCCAAGCGGCTGAAGACCGGCACGCCACCGCTGTCGTTCTGGGGCATGCACCTGGGTCATCTCGGGGTTGCCGTGTTCGTGCTCGGGGTCACCCTGGTCGGCGGCTTCCAGGAAGAGAGGGACGTGCGCATGGAGCCGGGCGACACCACCACCGTGGGCGGACATCAGTTCAAGTTCATGGGCGTCAGGGAGGTTCCCGGCCCGAACTACGTCGCGGCCCGGGGCGAGTTCCAGGTCAGCCAGGACGGCCGTCCTGGACGCACGCTGTTCCCTGAAAAACGCACTTACCAGTCGTCGACCATGCCGATGACCAATGCGGCCATCGACGCCGGCTTCACGCGCGATGTGTACGTGTCCATGGGAGAGCCTCTGGAGGGCAAGGCGTGGGCCGTGCGGGTGTACTACAAGCCGTTCGTCGACTGGATCTGGGGCGGCTGCCTGCTGATGGCGCTGGGTGGACTGTTCGCGCTGGCGGACCGGCGCTACCGCCTCGAGGTGAAGTCACGCGCCGCTGCGGCTGGACTGCAGGGGGCCACCCCATGAAGGTCCGGTTCCTGATTCCCCTGGCCCTGTTCGCGGTGCTGGTTGGCTTCCTGGTCGTGGGCCTGCAGCACGACCCGCACGAGGTGCCCTCCCCCCTGATCAACAAGGCGGCGCCGGCTTTCCAGGTGCCGCAACTGGTGGTGGCCGACAAGACGTTCTCGCCGGCCGACATGAAGGGCCAGGTCTGGATGCTCAATGTCTGGGCCTCCTGGTGCGTCGCCTGCCGCGAGGAACACCCGTTGCTGGTGCAACTGAGGGGTACCAAGGTCGTGCCGGTGATCGGCCTGGACTACAAGGACAAGCGTGCGGTCGCCCTGAAGTTCCTCAGCCAGCACGGCGATCCCTATGACATGTCGGCATTTGACGGCGACGGAAGGGTCGGGATCGATTACGGGGTCTATGGCGTGCCGGAGACGTTCATCATCGACAAGAACGGCGTCATCCGCCACAAGCAGATCGGTCCGATCACCCCCGAAGCGCTCGAAAAGACGATCCTGCCGCTGATCGAGAAGTTGAAGCAATCATGAAACGCCTGCTCGTATTGCTGTTGCTGGCGCTGGCCCTCGGCGCCACATGGGCGAAGGATGCCGCGCCGCTGGCCGAGGATCCCGTGGTCGAGCAACGCATGCTCTCCATCTCCGAAGAAATGCGCTGCCTGGTCTGCCAGAACGAATCGCTCGCGGCCTCGCGCGCCGACCTGGCCCAGGATCTGCGCCGCGAACTGCGCGAGCTGATCAAGCAGGGCAAGACCGACGCCGAAATCCGCGACTACATGGTCGCCCGCTACGGCGACTTCGTGCTCTACCGGCCGCGCGTGAGTCCCACGACCTGGCTGCTGTGGGGCGGCCCCTTCCTGCTGATGATCGTCGGCGTTATCGTGCTGATGATCTATCTGCGCCGGCGCAACCGCGCGCTGGCCGAAGCGCCGCTTTCGGAAGATGAAACCCGCCGCGCCGAAGCGCTGCTGAAGGAAGAGAAATGAATGGATTCCTGGTCGCCGCAGCGGTGACCGTCGCGCTCGTGCTGGTGCTGCTGATGCGGCCGTTTTTTCGCAGGACGGCTCCCGGCCTCACCTCGCGCCAGGAGTTGAACTCGGCGATCTACCGCGAGCAACTCGCCAAGCTGGAGCAGGACCTGGCCGAAGGCCTGCTCGCGAAGGACGATTACGCCCAGGCCCGTGCCGAGTTGCAGCGGCGCTTGCTGGAGGAGAGCCAGGCCGAAGACAAGGCCGTGACGCAGAGCCCGCCGAGAAAAACAATGATCGGAATCGGCTTGGCGGTGCCACTGGTGGCCGGCGCGTTCTATCTGCTCATCGGCAACCCGGCCAGCCTGACCGGTATTGGCGGCCACGAGATGGCGGATGCCCACGAACTCGACCGGATGGTGGCCGAGCTGGCGCAGAAGCTGGAGAAGGAACCCAACAACCCCAAGGGCTGGGCCATGCTGGCGCGCTCGTACAAGGTGATGGGCCGCACCGCCGAGGCCGAAAAAGCCTTCGAGCGGGCCGGCTCGTTCATCGACGACGACGCACAGATGCTCGCCAGCTACGCGGACGTGGTGGCCAGCAATAACGGCGGAACACTGGTGGGCAAGCCGACCCTGTTGATCCAGAAGGCGCTGAAGGCCGATCCGGACAACGCGATGGCGCTCTGGCTGTCGGGCACCGCCGATCTGGAAGCCAAGAACTACCGCCAGGCCCTGCAGACCTGGGAGCGACTGGCGGCGATGTTGCCGCCGGGGTCCGACGATGCCAAGATGCTGCAGGGCGCGATCGATGACGTCCGCGCCAAGAGCGGGATCCCCGCCGCAACGCCGGCGCCGGCGCCGGCGACCAAGGTTGCGGCTGCGGGCGGCGGCAATGTCAGTGGAACGGTGGAGCTGGATCCGGCGCTCAAAGGCAAGGCCGGACCCGACGACACCGTGATGATCATCGCCCGTCTGCCCGGTACCCGGATGCCGCTGGCGGTGGTGCGGGTTCGCGCGGCCGAGCTGCCCGTGAAATTCACGCTCGACGATTCGCAATCCATGAATCCGCAGTCGCCGATCTCCGCCGCCGCCGAGGTGGAGGTGGAAGCACGCATTTCGAAGACCGGTATGGCCATGCCCGAGTCGGGCGATCTGCTGTCGGCCGTGCAAAAGGTCAAGGTCGGTGCCAGCGGAGTCTCGCTGAAGGTGGCTCAGGTCCGCCCTTGAGCCGGTTACTCAAGCCGGCTTGATCCACAGCTCGAAGTGGCGCGGCCGGGCCTTGCCCTTGAGGCTGCCGGGCAGCTTGACCTCGACGGCGCCGTACTTGCCGCTGTCCTGCACCTGCTTGAGGATGTCCCTCGCCTCCGCCTCGTCGGCGTCCCAGAAATAGCGCAGCTCGGTCTGCCTGAGGCTGGCGGCCTTGCTGCCGACAACCTCGATGTCCGGTACCACCCGTCCTTTT
This sequence comes from Ramlibacter tataouinensis, assembly GCA_002427815.1. Taxonomy (GTDB): domain Bacteria; phylum Pseudomonadota; class Gammaproteobacteria; order Burkholderiales; family Burkholderiaceae_C; genus Ramlibacter; species Ramlibacter tataouinensis_A. The sequence goes on along the minus strand of DIZF01000020.1, from coordinate 168,907 downwards.
TCGCGCAACGAGGCGGCCAGCTCCTGCGCCGCCAGCCGATCCTCGGTGGCGGCGACCTGGATGTAGATGCACGCATCCAGCTGCGTCGGCCGGGCGACCGCGGCACCCAGTTCCCTGGCCTGTGTGACCGCGGCATTGAGCGTGGCGCTGGATTGGCCCTTGGCCTGCAGTTCCAGCTGCGCGCTGCTGATCTGCGCCGTCAGCGCCGCCAGTTCCTCCCGGGTCCTGTCGCGCTGCGCCAGGATGCTTGAATATTCCGACCAGACGCGTTGGCTGTCGAGTTCCAGATCAGCCTTCTTCTTGGCCAGGACATCGCTTTCCTGGTCGAGCTCTTTTCTCCTCAGCTCCGTCATGAGCAATTCCGTCTTCGACCGTTCCGCCCGGGCATCGTTCACGTAGCTCTGGCCCATGTAGGCCGCCAGGCCGACCAATACCGACAGGAGCGTCAAGTAGGAGGCGGGGTTGTTCAGGAACGTGCGCGCAGGCCGGCTCATGTTGTGGACTTCGATGGTGAGTCTTTCGACGTCGTGTTCGAGTTTCCTCAGCTGCAGCTCTTCCGCAGTGGCCATGGTGCATCCTCCTGTGGCGGCCGGAGAAGCCGCGATGTCCCTCTCACCGGGCAATGTAACTGAACGGCGGGCGGGGTCCCGCGCCGGCGCGGTCCCGGGATCAGCCCACCGCGTGAGAGGGCTTGAGCAGCACCACCAGCGCCCCGGCGCCGCCTTCGTCGGCGCGGGCCTGGACGAAGGCCAGCACCTCGTTCTTCTGGATCAGCCAGCCCTGGACCTTGCCCTTGAGCACCGGGGTTTTGCCGGGCGAGCCCAGCCCCTTGCCGTGCACCACGCGCACGCAGCGCCAGCCCCGGCGCTGCGCCTCGCGGATGAAGATGGCCAGGGCTTCGCGCGCGTCTTCACGCCTCAGGCCGTGCAGATCGATCTCGCCCTGGATGCTCCAGTCGCCCCTGCGCAGCTTGCGCGTCACGTCGGTGCCGATCCCCGGGCGCCGGAAACTCATGGCATCGTCGATGTCCAGCAGGGTCCCGGTGTCGAAATCGTCGCTGATCGCTTCGCGCAGGACGCGCTGCTCGTCCAGGTGCTGTTGCACCGGAATCGGCGGCGGCTGGTCGGGCGTGAGCCGAACGCGATGCGGCGCGCGGATCGGTCGCACCGCACCGACGGCGCGCACGAACAGGCTCTTCTCGGCGTGAGACCGCCGCTCGGTTTCCCGGCGCGCCGCTTCCTGCGCGGCCGCGATCTGTTGCTGCTCGGCCAGTTTCTGCTGGATGTGCTGCAGGTCCTGCAGGGATTTCGACTTCAAAGCAAGCCTTTCTCGGCCATCGACAGGGCGCCGCCGGGCGCCACGATCACGTGATCCAGCACGCGCACGTCAATCAGCGCCAGCGCGGCCTTCAGGGTCTGGGTCAGGGCCTCGTCGGCGCGCGACGGCTGCACGGTGCCACTGGGATGGTTGTGCGCCAGCACTACCGCGGCGGCCCCGCGTTGCAGCGCACGCTGCACCACCTCGCGCGGATAGACGCTGGTTTGGGTCAGGGTGCCGCGGAACAGCTCCTCCATGGCGAGCAGGCGGTTCTGCGCATCCAGGAACAGCGCCGCGAACACTTCGTGCGGCCGCGCGGCCAGGTGCAACTGCAGGTATTGCTTGACGGCCCCGGGCGAGCTGAATATCTCGCGTTCCTGCAACTGCTGGGCCAAAGCGCGCCGGGCCAGCTCGAGCACCGCGGCCAGTTCCGCCCGCTTGGCGGGGCCACCCATGCCCTTGATGCGCTTCAAGTCGTCGACTCCGGCGTTCAGCAATCCGGCAATGCCGCCGAAGCCGCCTGATCGTTCTCCCGTTCGCGCATCGGTCGCCGGCGCGGCCAGCAATTCCTGCGCCATCTGCAGCACGCCGCGGCCCGCCGTGCCCGTGCGCAGCAGCAGCGCCAGCAACTCCGTGTCGCTCAGGGCGCCGGGTCCGCGTGCCAGCAGCTTTTCGCGTGGCCGGGCGTCGGCAGGGAGGTCTTTCAAGGGCATGCTGGAAGCAGGAGCCGTTCGCCCCGGGGCCGGCCGAAGGGGTTTCGGTGCGCCCGGCCCGAACGCCAGGGCAGGTTTCTACAATAAGGCCAGTTTATCGGGACTTGCATGGCCTCCATCGCGAACCGGGTTCAGCCGGGCTCCTTCCTCACGTTGCACTACCGGCTGGCCGGTCCGGGCGGCGACATCATCAACACCTTCGGCGACCAGCCCGCGACGCTGACCTTGGGCACCGGCGAGCTCGCGCCCGCGGTCGAACAACGCCTGCTCGGGCTGGGCGAGGGCGATCACGCGACTTTCGAGATGCCGCCCGGCGAAGCCTTCGGCGACCGCAATCCCCAGATGCGCCAGTGGGTGGCACGCAAGCTGCTCGATCAGATGGGCGACGCCCAGGAGCGCTACGAAGTGGGTGACGTGGTGCAGTTTCCGACGCCCGATGGCCTTGGCCAATATGCCGGGTCGGTCCAGCAGGTCGGCAGGCAAGGCGCGGGCGACAGCCAGGCCGATGCCGTGCTGTTCGACTTCAACCACCCGCTGGCCGGGCAGCCTGTGACATTCGAAGTCCGCGTGATCGGGGTGCTATGACGGGCGCTGCGGGCGTGGGTCTGGAAATCCTGCTGGCCGAGCCGCGCGGCTTTTGCGCCGGAGTCGACCGGGCGATCGAAATCGTCGAACGTGCGCTGCAGAAGTTCGGCGCGCCCATCTATGTACGCCACGAGATCGTGCACAACACCTTCGTCGTGAACGACCTGAAAGCCAAGGGCGCCATCTTCATCGAGGACCTGGCGCAGGTGCCCCCGGGCGCGACACTGGTGTTCTCGGCTCACGGCGTGAGCCGCGCCGTGCAGGCCGAAGCCCAGGCGCGTGGGTTCTCCGTGTTCGACGCAACCTGCCCGCTGGTGACCAAGGTCCATGTCGAGGTGGCCAAGCTGGCCCGGGAAGGCTACGAATTCATCATGATCGGACACAAGGGCCACCCCGAAGTCGAAGGCACGATGGGTCAGCTCGATCACGGCATCCATCTGGTCGAGGAGGTCGAAGACGTGGTCCACGTGCAACCTTCACAGACCGAAAAACTGGCGGTGGTGACGCAGACCACGTTGTCGGTGGACGATGCGGCCGCGATCACCGCCGCGCTGGTCCAGCGCTTCCCCAATATCCGCCAGCCCAAGCAGCAGGACATCTGCTATGCCACCCAGAACCGGCAGGACGCCGTGAAGATCATGTCGCCGCAGGTCGAGGTGCTGATCGTGGTGGGCAGCCCCACCAGCTCCAACAGCAACCGGCTGGCCGAACTGGCGCGCAAGCTCGGGGTGGACAGCTACATGGTCGACAGCGCCGCCGAGCTGGAGGCCGACTGGCTGCGAGGCCGGTCGCGCGTGGGCCTCACGGCCGGGGCATCGGCGCCCGAAGTGCTGGTCCAGGAGGTCATCGACCGCATCAAGGCGCTCGGGGCCGTGTCGGTGCGCCGGATGAAAGGCGTCGAAGAAACCGTGAAATTTCCGTTGCCCAAGGGGTTGAAGCTGTGAACCGCCAGGACATCGAGGCCGCCGCCTGCCGTTTCGACGAAGGCCCGCCCCATTTCCTGCGGCGCACGCCCTTGTGGAAGCTCCCGGGCGCGGCATTCGGCCTGCCATGCGGCGAGGTGTGGCTCAAGCTCGAGCAGCTGCAGGTGGGCGGGAGCTTCAAGGCCCGCGGCATGCTCAACCGCCTGCTGGCCAACCCCATTCCCGCCAGCGGCGTCATCGTCGCGTCCGGCGGCAACGCGGGCATCGCCACGGCGGCGGCGGCCAAGGCGCTGGGCGTGAAGTGCGAAGTGTTCGTGCCGGCGGTCTGCAGTCCCGCCAAACAGGCGAGGCTGCGCGAGCTCGGCGCGCAGGTCGTGGTCGCAGGCTCGGTCTATGCGCAGGCGCTCGAAGCCTGCCTGCAGCGCCAGCGCGAAACCGGCGCCTTGCTGACCCATGCGTACGACCAGCCGGAGGTGGTGGCCGGCGCCGGCACCCTGGCCCGCGAAATCGAAGCGCAGGGCGGCCGGCCGGACAGCGTGCTGGTCAGCGTGGGCGGCGGCGGGCTCGTCGCCGGCATCGCCGCCTGGTTCGAGCGCGATGCGCGGGTCGTCGCCCTGGAGCCCGAACTGGCGCCGACCCTGCACGCGGCGCGCCAGGCCGGCGCGCCGGTCGACGTGGACATCAGCGGCATTGCCGCCGATTCGCTGGGCGCCAAGCGCATCGGGGCGATTGCCTGGGACCTCACGCAACGCCATGTCCAGGACGCGCTGCTGCTGGCGGATGCTGCGATCCGTGCCGCGCAACTGTGGCTGTGGAAGGAAATGAAACTGGCCGTGGAGCCGGCGGCGGCACTCGGCCTCGCGGCGCTGCAGACCGGCGCCTACCGGCCCGGTGAAACTGAAAAGGTCTGCCTGATCCTCTGCGGGGCCAACATCGATCCCGCCACACTCTCGCTGCAGCATCCGTCCTGACTCGGGCTGGCGGCGGCGGCCCACTAAAATCGCCGGATGCTCGATATCACGCTGCTGAGAAAAGACCTGCCATCGGTGATTGCCCGCCTGGAAGCGCGCAAGAAGCCGCAGGCCTTCCTGGACGTGGCGGCTTTCACCGCGCTGGAAGCCGAGCGCAAGGCGATCCAGACCCGCACGGAGGAGCTGCAGTCGCAGCGCAACCAGCTTTCCAAGCAGATCGGGCAGCGCAAGGCCAAGGGCGAGCCGGTGGACGAGGTGATGGCCCAGGTGGCGTCGCTCAAGGGCGAACTCGACAGCGCATCGGCGCGGCTGGATCAGATCCAGCCGGAAATGCAGGCGCTGCTGCTGTCCGTGCCCAACCTCCCGCACGAGAGCGTCCCCGTCGGCGCGGACGAGCACGGCAATCAGGAAGTGCGCAAGTGGGGCGAGCCGCGCGCCTTCGATTTCCCTGTCCGCGATCACGTCGACATAGGCGAGAAGCTGGGCCTGGACTTTGCCTTGGGAGCCAAGCTCAGCGGTTCGCGCTTC
>DIZF01000020.1:162594-163605 GCA_002427815.1 Ramlibacter tataouinensis | reverse complement strand
GGAGCACGGCTATACCGAGTGCTACACGCCCTACATCGTCAACGCCGAGTCGCTGAGGGGAACCGGCCAACTGCCCAAGTTCGAGGGCGACCTGTTCGCGGCGAAGAAGGGCGGGCAGGAAGGCGAAGCCGCTGCCGACAACGCGGCGCTGTACCTCATTCCCACCAGCGAGGTGCCGCTGACCAATTTCGTGCGCGACGAGATCGTGGCCCAGCAGGACCTGCCGATCAAGCTGACCGCGCACACGCCGTGCTTTCGCTCCGAAGCCGGCAGCGCAGGGCGTGACACCCGGGGCATGATCCGCCAGCATCAGTTCGACAAGGTCGAGATGGTGCAGATCACCCATCCGGGCAAGAGCTACGAAGCGCTGGAGCAGATGACGGGCCATGCCGAAGCCATCCTGCAGAAGCTGGGGCTGCCCTACCGCGTGATGCTGCTGTGCACCGGCGACATGGGCTTCGGCGCGGCCAAGACCTACGACCTGGAGGTGTGGCTGCCGGCCCAGAACACTTACCGCGAGATCAGCTCGGTGTCCAACTGCGAGGCGTTCCAGGCGCGGCGCCTGCAGGCCCGGTTCAAGAACGACCAGGGCAAGAGCGAATGGGTGCACACCCTCAATGGTTCCGGGCTGGCCGTGGGCCGCACCTTGGTGGCGGTGCTGGAAAACTATCAGCGGGCCGACGGCACCGTCGAGGTGCCGGAGGTTCTCCGCCCCTACATGGGCGGGGTGTCGGTGCTTGCACCGGCTCGCTGATGGTTTCAGCGAAGTCAAGCGGAGCGGCCGGAGCTAGAACTACCAGAACGCCGACGGGTCGGCGACCGTGCCCGAGGCGCTGCGCCCGTACCTGGGCGGCACGGCCATTCTCAAACCCTGATTCGGTTAGAATTTGCCGCTTCGCACCACGCGAATCGGACCTTCGGAGAGGTGGCAGAGTGGTCGAATGCGCCGGACTCGAAATCCGGTGTACGTTTTCAACGTACCGTCGGTTCGAATCCGACCCTCTCCGCCAC
>DIZF01000020.1:124578-162395 GCA_002427815.1 Ramlibacter tataouinensis | reverse complement strand
GACCCTCTCCGCCACCAGAAACGATTCAGCGCTACAAAGTCTGTAGCTGAAGCCAAAAACATCTGGTCAGATAAGTGGCCATGTAGCCACCACGTAGCCACCATGTAGCCGCCGGGCCCGCCGCCCACCCGAAAGGGAGCGTACGGGTTCGAGTGGTGACCGAAGCACAGGTGTACCCGCGCCTCCAGGTGGATCCGTGGTACGGTGTGCTGGTGCTGAGCGGAACCAGCCGCGAAATCGTGTCAGCCCTTAGCGAAGCCATCAATGCCGGACTGCAAGAGCCGGCCGTCCGCAAGCGCTTCGAGGGCTTGGGCGTCATGCCGCGGGGAACCACCCCTGAGAACTTCGCGGAGATCATCGCCGCCGACACGGAAAAGTTCGCACCGTGATCAAGCTCTCCGGAGCGAAGGCGGAATAGAACGACGTTAGCGCGCTGGGCTTCGACAAGCTGAACCCGAACAGGCGTTGAGCTCCGTTCGGCCCGTTCTCACTGAGCCTGTCGAAGTGCCGACGATCAATCTTCGCTCGCGGCTATTCGTGCCTCCGCACAATCCATCTTTATTTTTCAATTGTCGCTAAGAATCGGGACGTCTATCCTTCGACCATGACTGACATGAGATTGTCAAATGATCGTAGATAAGTTTGCCGAGTACGCGAGCCTGGAGCTGGGCCGGCCGCTTCGTGACGACGTGGTGCACCACGCGAAGCGCGCGCTGATCGACTGGTTCTCGGCGCTGTTTCCCGGGACCGTCGTCGCGCCGGCGCCAAACCTCCTGCGCGCACACAGCAGCGAGCTCGGCCACGGTCGCTCCAGCCTGCCCGGCCTTCAGACCACGAGCCATCCCGGCACCGCTGCGTGGATCAACGGCAGTGTCTCGCACGCGGTTGAATTCGACGACATCTTCCGTGACGCCGTCTATCACCCGGGCTGTCCGACGATTGCCGCCGCGCTGGCGGTCGCAGAGGATCGTGCGAGCAGCGGCGCGGACCTGCTAAAGGCGATCACGATCGGCTACGAGATTTCGACCCGCATCGGCGCCGCTGTCCAGCCGTCCCACTACCGCTTCTTTCACACCACCGGGACGGTGGGCTGTTTCGGCAGTTCGGCTGCGGTCGCGGCGCTGCTCCAGGGCGGCTCGAACAGCGATGTGATGCGCCATGCACTGGCGACTGCGACGACGTTCGCCTCCGGGTTGCAGCAGGCATTCCGCTCCGATGCGATGACCAAGGCCTTGCACGCCGGTCATGCGGCTTGGGTCGGCGTGACAGCGGCCACCGCTGCGGCACACGGCGTGACCGGCGCCCTGGACATTCTTGAAGGTGACGCCGGGTTCGGCGCCGCCATGTCGGTCAATCCCAAATGGGACGAAGCGACGGCCGAGCTGGGAGAGCGCTACAACATCATGGCGATCACCCAGAAGAATCACGGCTGCTGCGGCCACACGTTTGCCGCCATTGATGCGATGCTGGACATCAGGGCTCAGCATCAGCTGGATGCAGCACAGATCGAGTCGGTCACTGTCGACACGTACAAGACAGCGCTCGACGTCACGGGAAACTTCGAGCCCCAGACGGCGTTCGAGGCGAAATTCAGCCTGCCTTATGTCGTGAGCCATGCGCTGCTGCATGGCTCCGTGCGCCTTGGCGCGTTCACCGCGGAGCGGCTGGCCGATCCCTCGATCCGGAGCCTGATGGCGAAAACCAGGCTGAACAACGACCCCGAGTTCAGCGCGAAATTCCCCGTCATGCGGGCCGCGCGCGTCAAGATGAGCATGAAGGACGGACGCGTCATCGAGCAGTTCGCGCCCTACCGAAAGGGCGATCCCGAAGCGCCGCTGTCCGACGCGGACCTCAACGACAAGTTTATGGAGCTGGCGCCGCCCATCATCGGTACGGCCTCCGCGCGCACGCTTCTCGACAAGCTGTGGCGACTGGAGACATTGGGCGTCGCCGAGCTCGGGTTGGCCGCGCTGCCAAGCGCCGGCCGATAACCGGAATTCTTGCCAATCAAGCCCTTCGCAGGAAGGGACGTACCAGGAGATTGTTTGTGACAGAGTGGGCAATTGGGATCGATATCGGCGGCACGTTCACGGACGTGGTGGCGCTCGATTATTCGGCCGGCGAGCTTCACAGCCTGAAGGTGCTGACCACGCATGGCGATCCCGCCGAAGGCGTGACGGACGGCGTGCGCCGGCTGATGGCAGCGCGCGATATCGATCCGTCCCGTGTGCGGCGCGTCGTTCACGCGACGACGCTGTTCGCGAACGCGTTGATCGAGCGCCGCGGCGCTTGCACCGGTTTGCTGGTCAACCAGGGCTTCAAGGATGTGATCGAGATCGGGCACGAGCGCAAATACGACCTGTACGACCTCGCGATCGAGCGTGCGCCGGCGCTGGTGCCGCGCAACCTGCGCGGCGAGATCGCCGGCCGGCTCGACGCCAAGGGCAATGAACTGGAGGCACTCGATGCCGACGGCGTCCGCGCGGCCGTTGCCGCGCTGGTCCGCGATGGCGTGGAGTCGATCGCCGTGTGCCTGCTGCACTCGTATGCCTCGGCCCAGCATGAACGCACGGTCGGCGAGTGGCTCAAGCGCGATTTCCCCGCATTGGAGGTCACGCTGTCCTCGGACGTGGCGCCAGTGATCCGCGAGTTCGAACGCATTTCAACCACCGTGGCGAATGCCTACGTCAAGCCGCTGGCCAACCGATACCTGAATGCGCTCGAGGAACGCCTGGGCACGCTGGGGCTCAAGAGCGGCGTGCTCATGATGCTGTCCAATGGTGGCCTTTGCCATATTTCCGATGCCAGGCGCAACCCGATCGAACTGCTCGAATCCGGTCCGGCGGGCGGCGCCATTTCGGCTGTCCACTACGGCATGCGCGACGGCAATTCGCACCTGCTCGCGTTCGACATGGGCGGCACCACCGCGAAGCTGAGCCTCATCGAGGAAGGCCAGCCTTCGATCGCGTTCGGCTTCGAGGCGGCCCGCCGCAAGCGCTTCGCCGAGGGCAGCGGTCTGCCGATCCGAATCACCACCGTGGACCTGATCGAGATCGGCGCCGGCGGCGGCAGCATGGCGCATGAGGACCAGCTCGGTTTGCTCAAGGTCGGGCCGCAGAGTGCGGGATCGGAACCGGGGCCCGCCTGCTACGGGCTGGGCGGCACCGAACCGACCGTGACCGATGCCAACCTGGTGCTCGGTTACCTCAATCCCGACTACTTCGCCGGCGGCACGCTGTCGATCGACAGTGCCAAGGCCAAGGCGGCGCTTGGCGGCATCAGCGCATCGCTCGGCCGCGACGTGATCGATGTCGCGTGGGGCATCCACGACATCGTTGCCGAAAACATGGCGGGCGCGGCGCGGGTTCACGTGGCCGAACGCGGACGCGATCCCCGCGACTTCGTGTTGCTGTGCACAGGCGGTGGCGGTCCCGTGCATTCCTATTACGTGGCGCAAAAGATCGGCGTCAAGACAATCATCTGCCCGCCGGCGGCAGGCGTGGCATCCGCCTACGGCTTGCTGGTGGCCTCGGCACGCGCAGACCGCTCGCGCACCATGAGTTTCCGGCCGGCTACGGATTCGATGGAAGGCCTCGAGCAGGCATTCTCCGCGCTCGAGTCCGACGCTCGCGCCGCACTCGAGCGCCTGGAGGAAACGTTCGGGCCGATCACCTTGACCCGCCAGGCCGACGGCCGTTTCGTCGGCCAGGGTTTCAATCTTTCCGTCAAGCTGCCGCAGGGACCGTACGCGGGCAAGCAGGCGGGTTCCGATGAGGAAGTCCGTGCGGCGCTGATCACCGCGTTCGAGACGGTGTATCGCGAGAAGTTTGGCCGCACGCCGCCGCAGGTGCCGGTGGAACTGGTGAACCTGCGCGTGGCCGGGGAAGCACCACCGCGCAAGCGCTTCGTCCAGAAACCGCTTGCCGAGAATGCGATGCCGGAGCCAAAGGGCCTGCGCCAGGTCTACTTCAAGGAAGGCGGCGGCTATCTGCGCACACCGATTTATGAGCGTTCGGCTTTGGCGTCCGGCTTTTCGGCCGCGGGACCGCTGGTGATCGAGGAAGAAAGTTCATCGCTGATCGTCGGCCCGAAGGGCCACGTAACGCAGTTGCCGAGCGGCAACCTGATCATTGAAATGAAGGACTAGACCATGGGCGCTGCAGCTCAAGTGAATTCACCCCGGCGCGCCGAGGATTCGATTTTCCTGGAAGTCTTCTGGACGCGGGTGCGTTCCATCGCGGACGAGGCTGCCAAGCTGATCGTGCGCACGTCGTTTTCGACTTTGTCCAGCGAAGCCAACGATTTCGCTGTCGTCGTGGCCGATTCCTCAGGCCGCGCGCTGGCCGAAAACAGCGGGAGCATTCCGTCCTTCATCGGCACGCTGCCGCGCACGGTGAAGGCCGCAATCGCGCAGATCGGCGCGGAGAACATGCGGCCCGGTGACATCTTCATCACCAACAATCCATGGATAGGCACCGGTCACTTGAACGACGTGTGCCTGGTCAAGCCGATCTTCCACAAGGAGCGGCTGGTCGGCTTCGCGGCTACGGCCGGGCACGTTCCCGACATCGGCGGCAAGATCCGCTCGGTCGATGCGCGCGAGCTGTTCGAGGAAGGCTTGCACATCCCCATGATGCGCCTGCTGCGCGAAGGCCAGGCCGACGAGACCCTGCTGTCGCTGATCCGCACCAACGTGCGTACGCCGGAGCAAACAGTAGGCGACATCTGGTCGCAGGTCGGCGCCGTGGAGCTGATCGCGAGCCGGCTGGGCGAGGTACTGACAGAGTACGCGCTGGATGGCATCGACGATCTCGCCGAAGCGCTGTTCGACCGTGGCGAGCGGGCGATGCGCCAGGCGATCTCGAAATTGCCTGATGGCGTGTACCGCTACGAGATGCAGACCGACGGATTCGAAGAGCGGTTCCGTTTTGCGGTGGCCGTGAAGATCCAGGGCAGCGAGATCGTGTGCGATTTCGAAGGCACTTCGCCGCAGCAGCCGCGCGCCATCAACTGCGTCATGGCGTACACGTATGCGATGACCTCCTACGCGATCAAGTGCCTGCTGCTGCCTGACCTGCCGAACAACGACGGCTTGTTCCGGCCGATCCGCGCCGTGGCGCCCGAGGGAACGATCGTGAACCCGACGCCGCCCGCGCCTGTCGGCGGCCGCGCCTGCACGGGTCACTATGTGCCGGTGCTGATTTACGGCGCACTGCATGCGGTGCTGCCCGAGCGCGTCATGGCCGGTGCGGGCTCACCGCTGTGGATCGCGAATGTCAGCGGCATCCGTACCGACGGCAAGCCGTTCGCCAACGTCCTTTTCTACAACGGCGGCATGGGCGCGACGGTGGGTAAGGACGGTTCCTCCGCGATGTCCTGGCCGAGCAACATCTCGCCTACACCGGTGGAGGTTGCCGAGCGCGACTCGCCGCTGTTCTTCCGCTACAAACGCCTGCGGCCGGACTCCGGCGGCAAGGGCCGCTCGCGTGGCGGCCTGGGCGAGGAAATCTGCTTCGTCAACCGGCACACCGGCCCGCTGTCGATCGTGTTCCTCACCGAACGCATTCGCGTGCCGGCGCCCGGTTTGGGCGGCGGGGAACCCGGCGCCTGCGGCGAGGTCACAATCAACGGAATTGCAGTGGACAGCCGCCGACCCCACGTGCTCGCCCCCGGCGATGAAGTGATGCTGCGTACCCCCGGCGGCGGGGGATACGGCCCCGTCACGGAACGAAGCGAGTCACTCGCATCCCATGACCGCCTGCAAGGGTATACCACCTGACCGATTCACCCCCCGCCTTTCCATTTGGAGACAACCATGAAGAGAAGAGCCCTCGTATCCGCCGCCCCGCTGCTTGCGCTGTCCGCGCTCGTTGTCAATCCGGCAACTGCGGCCGATGCAGCCGCGGATTTTCCGAACAAGCCGATCAAGATCGTCGTTCCCTACCCGCCGGGCGGTTCGACCGACGTGCTGGCGCGCACGCTGGGCCAGAAGCTCTCGACCCGCTTCGGCCAACCCGTCATCGTGGAAAACCGTGCGGGCGCCAGCGGCAACCTCGGCGCCAACTACGCCGCGAAATCACCGGCCGACGGCTACACCATCTTCCTGGGCACGTCCACGGCGCTGGCGGTGAATCCGCACCTGTATTCCTCGCTGCCGTATGACGCGCAAAAGGACTTCGCGCCGCTGATCCTCGCGACGACACTGCCGAGCCTCGTCGTGGTGAATCCGTCCGTGCCCGCCAAGTCGATGAAAGAATTGAACGAGTACCTGAAAAACTCGGGCGGCAAGGTCAACTACGCGTCGTCGGGCAACGGCACGCCCGCGCACCTGGGCGCGGAGATGTACAAGAAGATGACCGGCATCCAAATGACGCACGTTCCGTACAAGGGCGGCGCGCCTGCGCTGGCGGACCTGGTCGGCGGGCAGACTTCGCTGATGTTCGCGATCCTGCCGGAATCGTGGCCGCTGGTGAAGGACGGCCGGCTGCGCGCGCTTGCGATCACGACCCTGCAGCGTTCGTCGCTGATGCCCGATTTGCCGACCGTGGCCGAATCCGGCGTGCCGGACTATGAACTGGTGGGCTGGTACGGCTTCCTGGTGCCCACGGGGACCCCGAAGGAAATCGTCGCCAAACTCAACAAGGCGTTCGACGAAGCGCTCCAGGAGAAGGACGTGCGCGACAAGCTGAGCGGTATGGGCTTCCAGGTCGAAGGCGGAGCGCCGGAGCGCCTGGGCGACCTGATGCGTTCGGAATCGAAGAAGTGGGGCCAGGTCGTCAAGGACGCGAACATCAAGGTCGACTGAGGACGGCGACGCCCGGCGGCAGTTCGCGCTCGTTCAAGGTCTCCAGCAGGATGTCCAGGATGCGCCGGGCGCTGGGCGACAGCGATCGCAGGCGCCGTGTGATGAGGCAGATCTGGCGCGTCAGGACGGGCTCGGTCAGTTCGCGAAACCGCATATTCGGGAAGCCCTCTGCTTGCGCCGACAGCGCGGGGACGATTGAATACCGGTTGCCGAGGCTGAGCATGGGATAAAGCGACGTCGTGCTGGAGACTTCATCGTGCGGCGTCGTGAGCAGGGCCGAATGGCCCGCGTGCGACGCCAGGAAGGTCCCGATGCCCGTGTCCGTGCTGAAGGCGATGTAATCGTGGGGAGGCAGGTCGGCCCAGCGCAGCGGCGTCGACTCGTTTCCCAGGGGGTATTGGGGCATGCAGACGACGCCGTAACGGTCCTCCAGCAGCGGCGTGTAATCCAGGTCCTCATAGCCTTTGTGCTTGCTGGTGACGGCGAAGTCGAGGTTCCCATTCAACAGCATCGTCTCCACTTTTTCCGCACCGGCATCGCGCAATGAAATGGTCACGTTGGGATATGACTCGCGGAACAGCGGAATCGCCCGCACCAGGAAGTGGTAGATGACGGAAGCGGCCGCGGCGATGCGGATGTTGCCCTGGTGGCCTTCCGCAAAGGACTTCAGGTCGCGAATGGCGGTGTCGAACTCCTGCAGGATCTTTTCCGCTTCGGCCTTGAAGCGCACCGCTTCCTCGGTCATGACGACGCGGCGCGTGGTGCGGTCGAAGAGTTTCAGCCCCACCGCCTCTTCGAACTGCTGGATCGTCGCGGTGAGGGACGATTGCGTCAGGAACATGCGCGACGACGCCACCGTGAACGAACCCGATTCGGCCACCGCCAGGAAACAGCGCAAATGCCTGATCGATACGACCCTCTCCATAAAGCCTCTCCGGAACTGCAAAGGTGACCGGGAAATATATCAAAAAACACGAACAATCCACAAAAATCATTGGATTGTGCTGAACAAAATCAGCTCTTAATATCGGTCAAGTTACTGAAGGACAAGCAGATGTCGGTCGCCAGTGAAACCAACCCCGCCCTGGAGGCGTGGGAAGACGTTGTTGTGAGGGTTTTCAAGGAAAACCAGGTCAAGCTCATCACTTACGTGCCGGACAAGGTGCTGGCGCTCCTGATCAAGCGCCTGCATGCGGACAGCTATTTCACGGTGCTGTGCCCGGCCCGCGAGGAAGAAGCGGTCGGCATCGTGACCGGCGTGTACATGGGCGGCCAGCGCGGCATCGTCCTGATGCAAACCAGCGGGTTCGCCACGATCACGAATGCGCTGGCGTCGCTCGCCGTGCCGTACCAGATTCCGCTGCTGATGATGATTTCCGAGCGCGGCACGCTGGGCGACTTCCAGCAGGCCCAGGCTATCGTCTGCCGCACGATGCGGCCGGTCCTGGAAACGCTCGGCATCGAGCACCACGCCATCACGCGCTTGGATGACGTCGAGTTCATCGTGGACCGCATGATCAAGCAGGCGTTCGCCACCCAGGCGCCGGCCGCGATGATCCTGTCGCCGCTGTTGACCAACAAGGGGAAGAACAAGTGAGCGCCGCCATGTCCGCGAACGAAGCCAACTCCGCAGCCCGCGACAGCGCCAAGGTGATGAACCGCTCCGACCTGACGCGGCGCCTCGTTGCACGTACCAACAGCGAAGAGGCCATCATCGGCGGCATCGGCCACACCAATTTCGACCTGTGGGCCAGCGGCCAGCGGCCGCAGAATTTCTACATGCTCGCCAGCATGGGCCTGGCGGTACCGATCGCGTTCGGCGTCGCCATCGCCCAGCCGCAGCGCCAGGTCATCGCACTGGAAGGCGATGGCTCGCTGTTGATGCAGCTCGGCGCACTGGGAACCGTGGCAGCCGCCCACCAGCAGAATCTGGCGATCATCGTTTTCGACAACGGCGTCTACCAGATCACCGGGTCGCAACCGACGCTCACGTCGCACGGGACCGACCTGGTGGCGATTGCGAAGGGAGCCGGTCTCGCGCAGAGCGCATGGGCTGCCGACGAGGCCGATTTCGAGCGGCTGCTGGATCGTGCACTGAAGAAAGACGGCCCGTGGTTCATCGCGGCGCGCACCGACGACAAGCCGCCGGCCGGCGTGACCGAGCGCGACGCCGCCAAGATCCGGGGCCGCTTCATGCAGGGCCTCGGCGTCACGAAGTGACGGTCACAGCGATTCGAGGATCAAACCAGATGTCCAAGCTCTTGATCGGTGGGAAATGGGTCGGTGGTGAATCCACCGGCACACTGAGGGACAAGTTTTCAGGGGCCGTGTACGGCGAAATGGCGAGCGCGTCGCCGGCGCAGGTCGAGGCCGCCGTTGCCGGGGCCGTGAGCGGGCAGGCCGCTTCGAAGCTCGCACCGTACGACCGGTACAGGATCTTGTCGGCCGCCGCGAGAATTCTCGAAGCCGGTGCCGACAGCTTGTTCGACCTGATGCGCGCCGAGGCGGGATTTACCCGCGCCGACGCCGACAATGAGATCCGCCGCTGCGTGCAGACGCTGCAACTGTCCGCCGAGGAGGCCAAGCGTCTGAACGGCGAGCTGGTGCCGATGGAAGCGGCGCAAGGCGTCAAGAATCGCCTCGGCTTCACGATCAGGAAACCACGCGGTGTGGTCTGCGCCATCACGCCTTTCAACTCACCGCTCAACACCCTCGCGCACAAGGTCGGTCCCGCGCTGGCGGGCGGCAACTCGGTGGTAATCAAGCCGTCGGAGTACACGCCGCTCACGGCCGTCGAACTCTGCAAGGTGCTGATCGAAGCCGGCCTGCCCGCCGACCTGCTGGCGCTGGTGCATGGCGACGGTGGCGTCGTCGGCCCGCAGCTGCTGGCGGATCAACGCATCGCGTTCTATGCGTTCACCGGCAGCACCCGCGTCGGACGCGAGATTCAGCGCGCCGCCGGCTTGCGCGGGACACAGCTCGAACTCGGGAGCATCGCCAGCACGATCGTTGCGCCGATGCGAACATCGATCTCGCGATTCCGAAAATCATCAATGCGGGCTTTCGCAAGGCCGGCCAGGTTTGCACGTCGGTGCAGCGCCTGCTGGTGAACCGCAGGATCGCGGGCGAATTCATTCCAAGATTCGTCGCCGCCACGCGCGCATTGAAGTTCGGCGATCCCGCCGAACCGTCCACGATCATCGGGCCGATGATCACCGTTGCGCACGCGCAGCGCGCCAAAGCCTGGATCGACGAAGCCGCCAGCGGCGGCGCGGAAATCCTGACCGGAGGACGCCGTGACGGCGCGCTGCTGGAACCCACGGTGTTGTACCGGGTGACGGATAGCATGAGGGTTTTCTGCGAAGAGATCTTCGCGCCGGTCGTGTCGGTGATCGAGTTCGATCGTCTCGACGAAGCCGTGGCCCGCGCCAACGCGATCAACCCGCTGGTCTACAAGACGCTCCCCTACGACACGGACAAGGACTTCGCCCCGATTTCGCTGATCGCCCGTGCGCCCATGGTGGCGGTCGCGAATGAAAACTTCCCGCCCAACAACATCACGGAACTCGTCACGTACGCCAAGCAACATCCCAACGCCGTGAACTTTGCCTCCGTCGGCGCGGGCAGTGCGAGCCATTTGACGGCGGAACTGTTCGACATGACTGCCAACGTTTCGATGACGCATGTGCCTTACAAGGGCGGCGCGCCGGCACAAACCGATTTGATGGGGGGCCAGGTCCAGGTGATGTGGGGCACTGCGCCCTACGCGCAAAGCCTGGTCAAGGCCGGCAAGCTCAAGGCGCTGGGCCAGGCCAGTGCCACGCGCAGTCCCGCCTTCCCCGCGCTGCCCACGGTGGCAGAACAGGGGCTGCCGAATTTCGAGGCGTATGGATGGATCGGACTGCTGGCGCCGGCGGGCACGCCTTCCGCCGTCGTTGCGTTCTGGAACCAGCAGCTCGCCAAGGCGGTGAAGAACCCGGAGATCGCCAAGCGCCTGGCCGACCAGGGCTTCGAGGTGGTCGTCAGCTCACCGGAGAAATTCGGCGCCTTCATCCAGTCGGAACAGAAAACCTGGGCCAAGGTGATCAAGGAGAAAAACATCTCCTTGCAGTGAGGTGAACCTCGGCTTACTATTCGCCGATGACTAATAGTCATTCGCATTAATTGGTTTGTGTCGACGAGAGCCGGTCCATACAATCGGTTGGAATGACGTCGAGCGCGCATATTCCGGAAAAGCCGTCGGCGACGGGAAGCCGTGCGAAGACGATGGCTGAAAAGCTGCTGTCGCGCGCCTGCGGCGCAGACGTGCACGCGGGTGACGTGGTTATCTGTGAACCCGACGGCGTCATGGGCACGGACGGCTCCATCCCGATGGCGCTCGATTACCTGCAGCAGATGCAGCCGGAGAGCGCCGACTTGCCCGGGCCCGCTCGGGCCGAGCGGTTGGTATTTGCTTTCGACCATTACGGCCCGGGTTCCGGCGATCGCGCGCTCGCCCTACAGGAACGGGCGCGCGCCTACGCGGCTGGCACACGGCGTTCACATCTTCGAGGTGGGCGAGGGCATAGGACACCAGCTGATGATGGAGCAGGGCAGGGTGTTGCCGGGCCGGCTCGTCGTCGGCGCCGACTCGCACGCCGTGTCCTATGGCGCAACGCGATCAACAACGGACTGCTCGCCATCGTCGCCGATACCGGCCAGATCGTTGAAGGACAACGGCTGGAGCTGCACTTGAGCGGCGCGAGCCCGGAGTTGCGCGTCAGCGGGCCGCCTGCGTGCAGCATCGCGTGCGAGCCGCTGCCGGATTTCGTGCTGGCCATGCGCAAGGCCGGCGGCCTCGTTCCCTATCTGCGCCAGTACCGGAAACTGGCGTGACCCCAATTCCGACAAGGAAAACACTTCCCATGAGCCTCATCGCCGCGCGCCTGAACCGCATCAAACCTTCCCCCAGCTCCATGGCGGGCCAGCGGGCGCGTGAGTTGCGCGCCCTGGGCCGCGACATCGTGGGCCTGACCTCGGGCGAGCCGGACTTCGACACCCCGCCCAACATCTGCGAGGCGGTGATGCACGCGATGAGCGCGTCCAAGACCAAGTACACGGACGTCGGTGGCACGCCCGAACTCAAGGCCGCGGTCATCGAGAAGTTCAGGCGCGATAACGGCCTCGCGTTCGACCCGACCCAGATCATCGTCGGTACCGGCGGCAAGCAGATCATCTTCAATGCGCTGATGTGCACCGTCGAAGCCGGTGACGAAGTGATCGTGCCCGCGCCCTACTGGGTGTCGTATCCCGACATCGTGCTGCTGGCCGATGGCCGGCCGGTGATCGTGCCCTGCCGTCCCGGGAACGGCTTCAAGCTCACGGCCGAAGACCTGGAGCGCGCGATCACGCCGCGCACGCGCTGGCTGGTGCTCAACGCGCCGAACAATCCCAGCGGCGCCACCTATTCGCACGCGGAACTCAGGGCGCTGGCCGATGTGCTGCTGCGCCATCCGCACGTCTGGGTCATGACGGACGACATCTACGAGCACATCCTCTATGACGGCCGCAAGTTTGCGACCATGGCCCAGGTCGAACCCGCGCTGGCGGAACGCACGCTCACCATCAACGGCGTGTCCAAGGCTTACGCGATGACCGGATGGCGCATCGGCTACGGCGGCGGGCCCGCGGCGCTGATCAAGGCGATGGTCAAGCTCCAGTCGCAGAGCACGTCCAATGCCTCGTCCATCGGCCAGGCGGCGGCGCTCGAGGCGCTGAGCGGCCCGCAGGGGTTCATCGCCGAGCGGACGGCCATCTTCCAGGAGCGGCGCGACGCCGTCGTGGGCGAACTCAATCGCATCCCGGGCGTTCACTGCCACCTGCCCGAGGGCGCGTTCTACGCATTCCCGTCCTGCGCCGATCTGCTGGGCAAGACCACGCCCGACGGCAAGGTGCTCGCCAGCGACACTGATTTCGTGATGTACCTGCTCGAGGCGCAGGACCTCGCGGTGCTCCAGGGCGACGCGTACGGCTGCTCGCCGTTCTTCCGCATTTCGTTCGCCACCTCCATGGACAAGCTGCAGGAAGGCTGCCGCCGACTGAGGCTGGCCTGCGAGGACATGCGCTGAAGTCGTAACATCACCGATTGACCAACCACACATATATCAACAGGAGACTGAGACCATGAAACGTATGACTTCGTATCTGGGCGTATTGGCATTGGCGGCGGCCGCCGCCGGCCCGGCGCTGGCGGCCGACCACGTCGTGCTGTATTCGGCGAATGACGACACGGTGAACAAGCTCGTCGCCGAGGGTTTCAAGAAGGAAACCGGCATGACCGTGAATGTGGTCTCCACCGGGTCGGGCGTGCTCTTTCGCCGTATCGCGTCGGAAGCGGCGAATCCGCAGGCCGATGTCATATGGGGTGTCAGCTCCGCCCTGCTGAAGCAGAACGGGAAGTTCTTCCTGCCGTACGCGGTGAAGGGCCGTGAAGCCGTTCCAGCCGAGTATCGCGACCCGAACAATCTCTGGATCGGCACCAACCTGCAAGTCGTCACCATCAACCAGAACACGAAGGCGATCGACCCGGCGAACGGACCGAAGACGTGGCAGGATCTGCTGGACCCGAAATGGAAGGGCAAGATCGCGTACACCGATCCGGCGAATTCCGGGTTCTCGTATGCCGCCGCGACCGGCCTGCTCACGTACTGGGGCGATAACGATGCGGCCTGGAACAAGTTGTCGTCGCTGGTTGCCAACGTCAAGGTCCTCAATCGTTCGACCCTGGTGTTCGACGGCAATGGCAGCGGTGAATATCCGATCGGCATCTCGCTCGAATACGCCGGCTATCTGTGGGCCCAGAACGGCGCGCCGGTGAAGGTGACCTATCCGACCGAAGGCACGGTGGCCCTCGCCGAAGGCGCAGCCGTCCTCAAGGGCGCGCCGGAAGCGGATGCCGGCCAGGCGCTGGTCGACTACCTCGCCAGCAAGTCGACGCAGGAGATGCTGTTCAAGGCGACGTTCCGCCGGCCGGCCCGGCAGGACATCGATCTGTCCACCATGCCCGGTGGCATGCCGGCGCTCTCGAAGATCAAGGTCCTGCCGTACAACGACGTGAAGTGGGACGAAGCGCGCAGTGCGACGCTGGCCCGGATCAAGACCGTCATCCAGAACACGCGCTGACATCGGAAGCCGTCGCCCATGACGACGATCCGTATCGACGGGATCACTCGCACCTTTGGCGCGGTCCGCGCGGTCGACGACGTTTCCCTGACGATCGACGAGGGGAAGTTGTTCACGCTGCTCGGACCGTCCGGCTGCGGCAAGACGACGCTGCTGCGCATGATCGCCGGCTTTGCCGATGTCGAAGCGGGCAGCATCTGGTTCGGGGACAAGCGCATCGACAGCCTGCCGGCGCACCAGCGCAACATCGGCATGGTGTTCCAGAACTATGCGATCTTTCCCAACCTCACCGTCGCGGGGAATGTCGCCTATGGCCTCCGCGCTCGCAAGGTCAAACCGGCCGAGATTCCGGCGCGGGTGGAGAAGGCGCTCCAGCGGGTGCGGCTGGGCGGCTACGGGCCACGCTGGCCGCACCAGCTTTCCGGCGGCCAGTTGCAGCGCGTCGCCATCGCCCGCGTGCTGGTCATCGAGCCGGCCGTGCTGCTCTTCGACGAGCCCTTGTCCAACCTGGACGCGCAGCTGCGGACGGAAATGCGCGTCGAGATCCGCCAGTTGCAGCAATCGCTGGGCCTCACGGCAGTCTACGTGACCCATGACCAGGAAGAGGCGCTGGCGATCTCCGACCGCATCGCCATCTTGCGCGCCGGCAAGATCGAGCAGATCGGGTCGCCGGAAGAGATCTATCAACGCCCGCAAACCGCCTTCGTCGCCGAGTTCCTGGGAGGGGCGAACATGCTGTCCGGCGTCGCGGGTGCGTTCGACGGCCAGCGAACCGAAGTCGCGACCTGTGGCACGAGCATCTCGGTGCCCGGCAAGGTGGCCGAGGCCGGCCAGAAGCTGCTGCTGTCGATCCGGCCGGAAGCCCTGCGCCTGGCGGAGGGTTCCGACGGCCCGCTGCTTCAGGCGAAGCTGGTCCTGCGTGAATTCCTGGGGCAGATCCAGCGGCTGCACGCGGCGCTCCCGGACGGCACGCCGATTCGCGTGTCGGCGCTGGGCGGGCGGCAGGTGGGCGCCGCCGAGGGAAGCACGCTGGCGTTCACCTACGATCCGGCGCAGATCATCGCCTATCCGGTGCCATGAAGGGATTCCGCTACACCGTCACCTTCGGCGCGCTGGCCCTTCTCGCCTTGTTCCTGCTGTACCCGCTCAGCCTGGTGCTGAACGCGAGCCTCAGGGTCAATGGCACCGGGGCGGTGACGTTCGCGAATTATTTGCAGATTTTCGCGAGCAAGTATTACGTCAACAGCATCGGCAACAGCATGATCGCGGCCGCGCTCGCGACGGTGGGCGCCGCGCTGATCGGCACGCCGCTGGCATTCTGCCTGGCACGCGTCGACTTGCCCGGCAAGACGGCGCTGCTGACGCTCGCCACATTGCCGCTGGTGCTGCCATCCTTCGTTGCCGCTTATGCGCTGGTGCTGCTGTTCGGGCATGCCGGGATCATCACCACGGGTCTGCGCGCCATTGGCATTCCGATCGGTTCCATCTATGGCCTGACCGGGATCACCATTGTTTTTTCGCTCACCCTTTATCCCTATGTGTTGATGCCGGCCATTGCGGCCTTCAAGGCCATCGACATCTCGATCGAGGAAGCGGCCCGCAATCTCGGCGGGTCGCGCATGCACGCGTTCCGCACGGTGCTGTTGCCCGTGGCCATGCCGGCCGTGCTGGCCGGCGCGCTGCTGGTGTTCATCGAAGCCCTGGAAAATTTCGGCGTTCCTGTCGTCCTGGCGGAGGATCGCCCGTTCCTCGCGGTGGACATCTTTAAGCTGTTCGCCGGAGAAGCCGACAACAACCCGGCCGCGGCCGGTGCGCTCAGCGTTCTGCTGATCGCCAGCACAGCGATCGTGCTGTTGGTGCAGCGCCGTTACTTGAACAGGCGCCGCTTCGCGACCAACGCCCGCAGCATACCTCCGCCGCTTCCGTTGTCGCCTGGCTGGCGCGCGGTCGCGACCGCGTTCAGCTGGGGCACGGTGCTCCTGTCGCTGTTCCCTTTCCTGGCCGTGTTGTTCATTTCCTTTCTCAAGTTTCGCGGGCCGGTTCTCACCTGGCAACTCGGGTTCAGCAACTATTCGATGCTGCTTGCCGGCTCGTATCAACCGCTCTACAACACGCTGATGCTGGCCACGGTCACGGCCCTGGTCGCGACGCTGCTGGGCGCGCCGATCGGCTACATCGTGACGCGGCATCGCGGCGGCCTGTCGAGCGTGCTCGACGTCATCGGCATGGTCCCGTTCGCGGTGTCCGGCACGGTCCTGGCCATCGGGCTGATCATCGCGTTCAACAGCGGCTTTCTCACCTTGACCGGCGGCTGGCTGATCCTGGTCATCGCGTACGTCGTGCGCAAGCTGCCCTTCAGCATCCGCTCGGCATCGGCCATCGTGCACCAGATAGAGCCGAGCCTGGAGGAGGCGTCCATCAATCTCGGCGTCTCGCCGTTCTGGACCTTCGTCACGATGACCGTGCCGCTGATGGCGAGCGGCCTCGTCGGGGGCATGATCCTGGTGTGGATTACCGCGGCGTCGGAGCTCAGTTCCACGATCGTGCTCTATACCAGCCGCTGGTCGACGATGACCGTGCGGATGTACCAGTTCCTCGAAGGCGGCGAGGGCGCAGGCTCCGCCTCGGCAGCCGCAGCGATCCTGATTCTTTGCACCGCCGGTCCGCTGCTGCTCGTGCATCGGCGGCTGCGCCGGCAGGATGCCTCGATGCTATGAACGACAAAGCCCCTTCGCTCAATTTCCGCAGCGACAACGTGGCCACGGTCACGCCCGAAATCCTGCGTGCGCTGGAGGCCGTCAATCACGGGCCGGTCGCCTCCTATGGCGACGACGAATACAGTGCGTTGCTGAAGCGAAAGTTTTCCGACCTGTTCGAGACCGAGGTGACGGTCTTTCCGGTTTCCACCGGCACCGCAGCCAACGCCCTGTCGCTCGCCAGCTGCGCGCGTCCCTGGGGCGGCATCTATTGCCACGAAGAAGCGCATATCCACACGGCCGAAGGCGGTGCGACCGAAGCGTTCACCGGCGGTGCCAAGCTCATCGCGCTTCCCGGCAGGAATTGCAAGGTCGAGCCGGCAATGCTGGCGGAAGCGCTGAGGCGGGCGGAACGCGGCATCCGCAACCGGCCGCAGCCGGACGCCGTCTCGATCACGCAGGCGAGCGAATATGGCACCGTGTACAGCCGCGAGGAGCTCGCCGCCATCGGCGCTTGCGCGCGCGATGCCGGCATCCGTTTCCACATGGACGGCGCGCGGTTCGCCAATGCCCTGGCGACATCGGGATGCAGTCCGGCCGGGATGACGTGGCGCTCGGGCGTCGACATCCTCTCCTTCGGCGCCACCAAGAACGGAGCGATGGGGGCGGACGCCATCGTCGTGTTCAACCAGGCGCTGGTCGAGCCGTTGTCGTACCGGCTGCGGCGGGCCGGCCAGACCTGGTCGAAGATGCGTTTCGCCGCCGCGCAGCTCATCGCCTATGTCGAGGACGGCTTGTTTCTGCGACTCGCATCCCACGCCAACGCACTGGCGTCGCAACTGGGTCGTGAACTGGCTGCGCTGCCGGGCGTCCGGTTGATCGCGCCGGTCGAGGCAAACCTCGTGTTCGTCGCCATGCCCGAACCGGCCATCGAGGCGCTGGCGGGTGCCGGCGTCCGCTTCGCCCGGCGGCGCGGCGGCGTCATTCGTCTGGTGACCCGCTTCGATGGGACCCAGGCGGAGGTCAATCAGTTGATCGCTCTCGCGCGCCAGGCGCTGCCCTGAAAGCCGGAAGCTCTCGAGATTGGGGGATGAGGCCTTTGCGACGCCGTTGCTGTCCCAGCCGGTCGCATCGAGCGTCTCGGTGACAGGGTGTTGGGTTCGACCTTTACCGTGGTGGTGCTCACCACCTTCAGCCTCTGGTCCCGGTAAGCCGTGCAACGGCGAGCTCATCTGGCACCGCGACGCCCCTCCCCCATGACCGCTGCCGGTCTTCCTTCTCCCGCCGTCAGACTGGGACAATGCCGGTTGCTGTCCGCCCAAGCCTGCCGCCATGCGCCCGATATTCAGACCCGAACTCGTGAACGATCCGTTCGGCGACCCTGGACTCTTCGTCGATTTCGGATTCGAAAGGCGGGCCCTGTTGTTCGATCTCGGCGATCTCACGGCGCTGCCACCGAAGAAGATATTGCGGATTTCGGATGTGTTTGTCTCGCACACCCACATGGACCACTTTTTCGGTTTCGACCGGCTGCTTCGCCTGCGTCTCGGCCGTCACGCGCACATGCGCTTGTACGGTCCGCCAGGTTTCGCCGCCCAGGTCGAACACAAGCTGGCGGCGTACACCTGGAACCTCGTCCAGAACTATCCCGGCGACTTCTTTGTCGACGTGTGGGAGGTCGATTCCCGATGGCATGCCCGTGGCATACGCCTGCGCTGCCGCCAGCGCTTTCAATCCGAACCGCTCGAGGCGCTGCTTTTTCCCGATGGCTTGCTTCTGGATGAACCGGCTTTTCGCGTTCGCGCTGCGTTCCTCGACCACGGCACCGCCTGCCTCGGCTTTGCCATCGAAGAGAAGACCCACGTCAACGTATGGAAGAACCGGCTTGCCGAACTCGGGCTTGCGGTGGGCCCGTGGCTGAAGGACCTCAAGGATGCGGTGGCGCGCAACGCCCCCGACGAGACACCGGTACGCGCCTGGTGGCGCGACTGCAACGGCGAACACGAGCGCGTTTTCCCCCTGGGGGCGCTCAAGGCCGCGGTACTGCGGCTGGTGCCGGGCGAGAAGATCTGCTACGTGACCGACGTCGTCTTTCACCAGGAGAACGTCCAGCGCATCGCGGCACTGGCGGCGCAGGCGACGCAGCTGTTCATCGAATGCACATTTCTCGACCAGGATGCCGATCATGCCGCCCGAAAGCTGCATCTGACCGCGCGACAGGCGGGCAGCATCGCGCGCGCGGCCGGAGCGCACCCTGACCTGCTGGAGCGCGGGTTGCGCGTCGGGAGAGGAGCCGTATAGCGTGTCGATTCTCTGGGGCCTGCAGCTCGCGCA
The DNA here is from genome assembly GCA_002427815.1 of Ramlibacter tataouinensis. Taxonomy (GTDB): domain Bacteria; phylum Pseudomonadota; class Gammaproteobacteria; order Burkholderiales; family Burkholderiaceae_C; genus Ramlibacter; species Ramlibacter tataouinensis_A. The sequence continues at coordinate 143,399 of DIZF01000020.1, read as the reverse complement.
GCGCTACCCGGGCGTCGCGTTACGCGTGCTGGCAACGGATGTCGACGTTCAGCTGCTGAAGCGTGCCGCCATCGGGGTGCTTCGATCTCATCCTCTGCCGCAACGTCGTGCTTACCTATTTCGAGCCCGAGCTGCGGCGCGCGGTGATGCGGCGCATCGCCGACACCTTGCGGCCTGGCGGTGCGCTTGTGGTGGGACTCCACGAGACCCTGCCGCAGGGAATCGACGACCTGGCTCCATGGCCGCAAGCGCGAGCCGTGTTCCGCCGGGTAGGCGCACCGCCGGCGGCGCCACCCTGAAGCTGCGAGCTTCCTCACCCCCGACGCTGTGGTGCTTCCCGACTGAGCAACATCAGCCTTGATGCAACGGGTAGAGCCGCCGGTACGCGTGCAGCCGGTTGTATCGGCGCGAAGCGTTGACCGAACGCAATTGCAAGGCCGGTGCAGCACGCGACAATGCATCGGTGCAGGTCGCGCGGACAGGAGTTCTCATATGGTCGACGTCATTCTGGATCCCCAACGCTGGGAGTCGCTTGAGGCCGGCGACCAGGCGGTGATAGAGAGCTGGCTGGTCGCCGAGGGGGACCACGTACGCGCCGGCCAGGTGCTGGCAAAGGCCACGCTGGTTCACGAAAGCGTGGACGTCGAAGCACCTCACGCCGGCATGGTGGAACAGATCGCCATGCCTGCCGGCGAGCGTTTCGGGCCCGGCCACGTCCTGGCGCGGCTGGTCAGTTTTTGAACGGTGTGGCGACCGGCCCGCCGTCCCTCGGGAAGCCGCCCCTGTGGCGCAGCGCCCATTCCTTCGCCTTGGCAATGCCGATGCGAATCGCCCGCCCTTCGTCGCCGTCTTCGGCGAGCAGGGCGTTGGCGATCTCGATGGCTTTCAGTCGCACCTCAAGCGGCAGCCCGCGCATGGAGGCCGGATAGCGGTCGGGTGTCCACGGCATGGCGATACGTCCCGTGCCTGCGTCAGGCCGGCACCGATTCGGGCGCCGTGTTGTCTACCTCGGCCTTGCCCAGCGCACCGCGGATCGCATCGTCCACCGTCTCCAGTCCGATGAATTCGATGGCGGCGCGGGTGCCTTCGGGCACTTCGCGCAAGTCCTTCAGATTGCGCGCCGGCAGCAGCACGGTGGACAGGCCGGCGCGTTGGGCCGCCAATACCTTTTCCTTGATGCCCCCCACCGGCAGCACCAGGCCGCGCAGGCTGATCTCGCCCGTCATCGCAACGTCATGGCGCACCGGGCGGCCGGTGAACAGGGACGCCAGCGCGATGAACATCGCCACACCCGCGCTCGGCCCATCCTTGGGAATGGCGCCCGCAGGGATGTGCACGTGCAGGTCCATCCCTTCGAACAACGCCGGCTCGATCCGCAGGCCGGCGGCGCGCGACTTGACGAGCGTGAGCGCCGCCTGGGCGCTCTCCTTCATCACGTCGCCCAACTGGCCGGTCAGCAGCAGTTTTCCGCTGCCCGCGACCCGGCTCGCCTCGATGAAAAGGATATCGCCCCCCACCGGCGTCCACGCAAGACCCGTGGCCACGCCGGCGACGCTGCTGCGCAAGGCCACCTCGCGCTCGAACTTTGGCGGTCCGAGGATCGCGTCGAGTTCCGGCGCACCGATGTGCACCTTGGCGGTCGAGCCCTCGGCCACCTTCATCGCGGCATGCCGCATCGCGCGGCCGATCTCGCGTTCCAGCTGGCGCACGCCGGCCTCGCGCGTGTAGTCGGCGACGATGGCCGTCAGCGCTTCAATGGTCAGCTCGCACTGGTCCTCGCGCAAGCCGTTGGCCTCGAGCTGGCGGCGCACCAGATAGGTTTGTGCGATCTGCACTTTTTCCTCCTGCGTGTAGCCGGGCAGGTCGATCACCTCCATCCGGTCGCGCACGGGCGCCGGCACGTTGTCGATCACATTCGCGGTCGCGATGAAGACAACGCGGCTCAGGTCGAAAGGAACGCCCAGGTAGTTGTCGCGAAATGTGTTGTTCTGCTCCGGGTCCAGCACCTCGAGCAACGCGGCCGACGGGTCGCCGTGGGCGCTGGCGGTCAGCTTGTCCACCTCGTCGAGCATCATCACGCAGTCGCGGGCGCCGGCCTTGCGCAGACCCTGCACGATGTTGCCGGGCAAGGCGCCGATGTAGGTGCGGCGGTGGCCGCGAATCTCGGCCTCGTCGTGCACGCCGCCCAGCGACACGCGAACGAAGGGCCGCTGCAGCGCGCGGGCGATGCTCTGTCCGAGCGAGGTCTTGCCCACGCCGGGTGGGCCGACGAAGCACAGGATAGGCGCGCGGCCCTGCGGGTTGAGTTTGCGAACGGCCAGGAACTCGACGATGCGCTGCTTGACCCGCTCCAGCCCGAAATGGTCGGCCTCCAGCGTCTGGCGCGCGGCAGACAGGTCGATCGGCGTTTCGACCGGCGTCGCCCACGGAAGCTCGACCATCCATTCGAGGTAGCTGCGCAGCATCGAATACTCGCCCGAGGCGTCCGGCATGGCCTGCAGCCGCTTGAGCTCCTTGCGTGCGTGGGCCTCGATGTCGGCCGGCATGCCGGCCTTGGCGATCGCCTCGCCCAGGCGCGCGGCTTCCTCGTCCTCACCGCCGTTTTCCCCGAGTTCCTTCTGGATGGTCTTGAGCTGCTCGCGCAGCAGGTACCTGCGTTGGCGGTCGTCGAGCTGCTCCTTGGTCCGTTCGCCGATCTCCTTTGACAGGCGCAGCACTTCGATGCGGTGCGACAGGATGTGCAGCAGCTTGCCCACCCGCTCGGGCATCGCGATCGTCTCCAGGAGCGCCTGCTTCTCGACGACCTCGGCGTCGAGCACGCTCGCGGTGATATCGGCCAGCTCGGCCGTCCCGCGCGTGGTCTGCAGCGCATGCACCAGCTCGGCCGGCACGCTGGGCAGCAGCGACAGAAGTTCGAGGGCGCGCTCGCGAAGCTGCAACGCCAGCGCTTGAGCCTCGGCCGACTCGTCTGCCGTTTCTTCGATGAGCTCGATCTTCGCTGCAAGGAAGGGGTAGCCCGCCACCGGCCCGCCCAGCCGAAAGCGCTGCGTGCCGTGGCACACCACGTGATGCAGATTCTCCTGGGGCTTCAAGTGATGCACCACCTCGGCCAGCGTACCCACCGTATACAGGTCCGCCACCGCCGGGTCGTCCTGCTTGGGGTCTTTCTGCAGCACGATGCCTACCGGCACACTGTTGGCGATAGCGTGCTCCAGGGCGGCGATCGATTTCACCCGGCCGACACTGGCTGGCGCCATCACATGCGGAAACAGCACCAGGTTTCGCATCGGAATCAGGGCCACTACGCCGGGCGGCATTTCGGCAGGGGGCGGTGCGGGATTGCTCATGGTGTTCTTTCGGATGGGCGGAGCAGGAGGCCCCGCAACCGGTCGATCCGCTAAGCGTAGGTGGCACTCGATGCATCGCAATGACGCCGATCAAAGGCCCGAGAGGGCGCGCTAAATGCGGAACACCCGGGTCGTGAAGAGGCAGCGCGGCCTTCTGGGGTCGAGCGCGCATTGAGCGCTCACTCCAGAATGGCTTGCAGACATGTTCTTGATCCTCATCCGTTTCTGCCCGACAGTGGCACAGTGTCGAGCCCGTGGGGCGAGAATGGCCATGGGCGCACGACCCACAGGAGCGCATCGCCATGAACACCGCCCCCTCACAGACGTTCATCAAATGGTTCGCCGACATCACCATCGGTGACATCCCGCTCGTCGGCGGCAAGAACGCTTCGCTCGGCGAGATGGTGCGCGAACTTGCCGACCAAGGCGTGAGGGTCCCTGACGGCTTTGCCATCACTGCAGAGGGTTTCCGCCATTTCATCCGTGAGGCCAGGTTGGATGACTTCATCCGTGCCACGCTGGCCGACCTCGACACGCAGGACATGGCGAACCTCAGCCAGCGTGGCGAGGCGGTGCGGCAGGCCATTCGCACCGCGTCGCTCCCTGGGGATTTGCAGGAGCAGATCGCCGCGGCGTATTCGCAGTTGCAGGGTGCCGGCGCGGTTCCGCTCGACGTGGCAGTGCGCTCGTCTGCCACAGCCGAGGATTTGCCCGAGGCGAGTTTCGCCGGGCAGCAGGAGACCTATCTCAATGTGCAGGGCGTTGCGGCGCTGCTGGAGTCATGCAAGCGCTGCTTCGCCTCGCTCTTTACCGACCGTGCCATCAGCTATCGTGTGGACAAGGGCTTCGAACATTTCAAGGTCGCGCTCAGCATCGGCGTGCAACGCATGGTGCGCTCCGACCTGGCCTGCGCCGGTGTCATGTTCACCATCGACACCGAGAGCGGCTTCCGCGACGTGGTACTCATCAGTGCCGCCTACGGCCTGGGCGAAAACGTCGTGCAGGGCTCGGTCACGCCGGACGAATACACGGTCTTCAAGACGACGCTGAAGACTGGACACCGACCCATCCTGCAGAAAACGGTCGGCAGCAAGGAATTCAAACTCATCTATGACACTGGTGGCGGAAAGATGGTGAAAAACGTCCCCGTTGCGCCCGCCGACCGCAGGAAACTGGCTCTCACCGACGACGAGGTGCTGGAACTCGCGCGCTGGGGCTGCATCGTCGAAGACCATTACTCCGCCAAGCGCGCTGGCCCGACCCCGATGGACCTGGAATGGGCCAAGGACGGAAAGACCGGCGAACTCTTCATCATGCAGGCGCGCCCCGAAACCGTGATGTCGCGCAGGAACCCCGACGTGCTGGAAACCTATCGGCTCCGCCAGCGCAGTGCCGTACTTGCCAGCGGACGGAGCGTCGGCGAAAAGATCGCGACGGGGCAGGTACGGGTCATCAGGAGCGCACAGTTCATTGACCAGTTCCAGCAAGGCGAAGTGCTCGTCACCGACAAGACAGACCCGGACTGGCAGCCCATCATGAAAGAGGCCGCCGCCATCATCACCAACCGGGGCGGCCGCACCTGTCATGCCGCCATCGTCAGCCGCGAACTCGGTGTCCCCGGCATCGTCGGCACCGAGTACGGCACCGAGGCGCTCAAGGATGGCCAGATGGTTACCGTGAGTTGCGCCGAGGGCGAGGCGGGTTTCGTCTATGAGGGGGCGCTGCCGTTCGACGTGACCCGCACCGACCTCAAGGGCCTCGGCCAGCCGCGCACCAAGGTGATGATGAACCTGGCCAATCCCGAAGAGGCTTTCTCGCTTTCGTTCATCCCCAACGACGGCGTCGGCCTCGCGCGGATGGAGTTCATCATCACGACCTGCATCAAGATTCATCCGCTGGCGCTGATCCACTTCGACCAGCTTGCCGATACTGCCGCGAAAGCCGAGATCGAGCGTCTGACCGCAGGCTACACGGACAAGCCGCAGTTCTTCGTCGACAGACTCGCGCAGGGTGTCGCCATGCTTGCCGCCGCCTTTTATCCGAAGGACGTCATCCTGCGCCTGAGCGACTTCAAGACGAATGAATACGCAAATCTCATCGGCGGCAGCGCGTATGAGCCGCACGAGGAAAACCCGATGATCGGCTTCAGGGGCGCGAGCCGCTACTACCACCCGCGCTATCAGGAGGGCTTTGCGCTGGAGTGCCGTGCCGTGAAGAAAGTGCGCGAGGAGATGGGCCTGTCCAATCTCAAGGTGATGATCCCCTTCTGCCGCACCGTCGAAGAAGGACAGCGGGTGCAGGCAGAGATGGCGCAGCACGGCCTGCGGCGCGGCGAGAACGGACTGGAGATCTATGTCATGTGCGAGATCCCCAGCAACGTCGTTCTTGCCGAAGAGTTCGCCGACATCTTCGACGGCTTCAGCATCGGCTCGAATGATCTGACGCAGCTCATTCTCGGCGTGGATCGTGACAGCGAAATCGTCGCCCCGATTTTCGATGAGCGCAACCCGGCCGTGAAGAAGATGATCGCCCAGGTCATCGCCACCTGTCGCGCCAAGGGCCGCAAGATCGGTATCTGCGGTCAGGCCCCCAGCGATTACCCGGAGTTCGCGCAGTTCCTCGTTGAACAGGGCATCGACAGCATCTCGCTGAATCCCGACACCGTCCTGAAGACCACACTGGCGATTCTGAAAACGGAAGACGCCCTGAAGACCGAATGAGGATGTCCCGCGTGCCGCTGCCAAGACCCGTATCATTGAGACCCGCGGCATTCCGCCTCTTGCATTCATGATGCAGACCTCAACTCCAGCGATTGTCGAATTGCGTCACCTGACCTTCGGGTACGGCGAGCGCGTGATCCTGCATGACGTTTCCCTGCGCGTTCCACACGGCAAGATCACGGCATTGATAGGTCCGATGGGCGCAGGCAAGACGACCACTTTGCGCCTGATCGGCGGTCAGATTCGGCCACAGTCGGGTGAAGTGCTGTTCGAAGACCAGGATCTGGCCCGCATGGACCAGACGCAGCTCTATGCAATGCGGCGCCGCATGGGCATGCTGTTCCAGTTCGGGGCCCTGTTCGCTGACATCAGCGTTCTTGAAAACGTGGCTTTCCCGTTGCGTGAACATACGACCTTGCCCGAAGCCATGATTCGTGACATCGTGCTCATGAAGCTGCACGCGGTGGGCTTGCGCGGCGCCAGGGACCTGATGCCCAGCGACCTGTCTGGCGGCATGACTCGGCGTGTGGCGCTGGCGCGTGCGATTGCCCTGGACCCCGATCTGGTCATCTACGACGAGCCCTTCTCCGGTCTTGATCCGATTTCGCTGCACACCGTCGCGCAGCTGATTCGTCAACTCAACGATTCCCTCAGTCTGACCAGCATTTTCGTGTCGCACGAGCTCGAACAAACCTTCGAGATCGCCGATCATGTGATCGTCCTGGCCGATGGCAAGGTCGTGTCTGAAGGCTCCCCCGACGAGATGCGCAACAGCACCGACCCAATGGTGCACCAGTATGTGAATTCGCTTCCGGACGGTCCTGTCGGGTTTCACTATCCTCGAGTGCCGATCGAGGAGGAGCTGGGCATTGCCTCGCCTCGCAAGGCCCGCAGAGCTTGACGCCGGTTCGGGAGAGTCGATGGATACTTTGATTGAGTCGCTGAAGAAGCTGATCGAGCAGTCAACCGAGGCGCTGGGTCCGGAGTCCACCTCCACGCTCATGCTGAAGCAGCAACTCGCCGCCGCCCTGGAAAGCCAGGGCAAGTCGAAGAAGGTGTTCTGGATGCAGCCGGTGGAGGTCAGCCCCGTGACGGAAAAGAAGAAAGGCTGAGCCAGGGGCGGCCGGCTTGGCTTGAACAGCAGACGTACCAAATGCCCTCACACCGAAAGGATCGCAATGATCGTCGCCATCGTCACCTTCACACTGCCCAGACCCTGGACCGTCCAGGAGGCTGCCGCCGTCTTCAAGTCGACTGCACCCAAGTACCTGGGCAAGCCGGGGCTGGTGCGCAAGCACTACTACATCACCGAAACCGGGGATCGCGCAGGCGGCATCTACTTCTGGAAATCCAGGGCGGATGCGCAAGCCTGCTACACCAGCGAGTGGAAGGCCATGGTCGCCGAAAAGTACGGCGCGCCGGCTGACATCCTTTACGCCGAGGTCCCCGTGTCGGTGGACAACGTGGCGAACGCCATCGAAACGGCCTGATCGCCGGAGCCGGAGGGACAAGATGCAGGACTATTACGCCGCTCGAGCGTCCGAGTACGACCGGATCTACCTGAAGCCGGAGCGGCAGAACGACCTGCGGCAGATCGAACAATGGCTGCCGCCGATCTTCGCGGGATCCACGGTGCTCGAAGTCGCGTGCGGAACAGGCTACTGGACCCAGTTCATCGCACCGGTCGCCTCCCGGGTGGTGGCGGTCGACGCTGCGCCCCAGACGATGCGCATCGCCCAGGGCAGGGTTGCGCCGGGCAAGGTCGAGTTCGTGGTTGGAGATGCGTACGCGCTCCCGCTGGCGGGGCGCAGCTATGAGCGAGGGTTCGCCGGCTTCTGGTTCTCGCATGTTCCCAGGTCGCGTGTGCGCGAGTTTCTGCTCGGCTTCCGCGCGGCACTGCACCCCGGTGCAACGGTGGTGCTGCTCGACAACCTCTTTGTCGAAGGCAGCAGTTCTCCCATCAGTGAGCGCGACGCGGAGGGAAACACCTATCAGGCGCGCCGGCTCGGCGACGGCACGACGCACCGCTTGCTCAAGAACTTCCCCACGGAAGGTGAGCTGCGAGCCGACCTGGAAGGCCTGGGCGCGCAGGTGCGGTACCATGCCTGGCAGTACTATTGGGCCCTGGAGTATGTGACTGCGCCATCCTGACGTCGCTCAGGCCCGAGGCCATGGCGGACGCGAGGGCGCGAAGACAGGAAGCTGCAGCAGGAGGCAGGCGGGCAATGAACGTTCCATCCGTGTTTCCCCTCGAAGGCGGCTGCGATTGCGGACGGGTCCGCTACCGCATGGAAACCGCACCTCTCTTCGTGCACTGCTGCCATTGCCGCTGGTGCCAGCGCGAGAGCGGCGCCTCGTTCGCGCTCAATGCCATGATCGAGGCCGACCGGGTGACCGAAGTCGGCGCGACGCCCGAGCACGTTCACACGCCTTCGGCGAGCGGTGCCGGCCAGATGATCGCCCGCTGCCCGCGTTGCCGCATCGCGGTCTGGAGCCATTACGGCGGCGCCGGCCCGCTGATCAGGTTCGTGCGCGTCGGCACGCTCGACCAGCCTGACCACCTGCCGCCCGACATCCACATTTTCACGTCTTCGAAACAGCCCTGGGTCATGCTGGCGCCGCAGACGCCCGCTGTGCCCGAATACTACGATCGCGACGTCTACTGGCCAGCCGGGAGCCTGGCGCGCCGGCTGGCCCTGCTGCCGCAGATCAAGGCCTACCGGGCCGCGCTGCAGAATAGGCCGACCTGATCGGTCATCGATCTGCGAGGCCCAGGCGAACGCCTCCACCCAACGTTCGCCATTGCTCATTACGCTGGAGCCATCATGGAACAACAGTCTGCCGTCCAAGTCCGCAAGTGGGCCGAAGAGTCGTTTGCCGGCGGCCTTTACTGCGCGGAAAGCGTGGTGCTGGCGCTGGCCAGGGCCCAGGGTATCGAGAGCGAGCTGCTGCCGAAAGTGGCGACGGCCTTCTGCGGCGGGATGAGCCGCACCTGCGGCGCCTGCGGCGCACTCACCGGCGCGATCATGGGGCTGGGCCTCGCGCTCGGCCGCTCGCAGGCTGGTGAATCCGTGAAACTGTCCTATGCTGCGACGCACCGCCTCGTCGGGGAGTTCGAGCAGGAGTTTGGCGCGCGCGACTGCCATGACCTGCTCGGTTGTGACCTCGGCACGCCGGAAGGCCAGGCGATGTTCCGGGAAGATGGTCTGGCCGAACTGTGCGTCAACTACACCGGCCGGGCCGCCGAAATGGCGGCAACCATCCTGGCGGAATCCGCAAGCGGTTCGTGAAGCTCCGGCATTTCAAATGAGCAAGGCATACGTGCATGGCTACGCGTCACGGGAAGCGGTGCGCGACGCCGGGGTATCGACCGTCGTCCTGCTGCCGACCCTGCACCAATTTCATTCGGCGGCCCGCAACTATGGCTTCAGTGTGTTGCGGCAAATCATCGAAGACCTGCGGCCCGACATTCTGGCGGTTGAACTCACGGAAGCCGACGTCCTTGGCCGGCGGCCTCAGCGATTCAAGATGGAATACCAGAATAGCGTTTATCCGTATCTGGATGAACACGACATACCCGTGGTCGCCCTCGAGCCGGTCGAGCCGCCTTTTTCGGAATGGGTCAAACAGCTTGAGGATGCCGAGAACGCGTTGAAGGAATCGTCGCCCCAGCGCTATGAGGAGTTCCAGAACTACGCGCTCGATCTCTTTTCGCAGCTGCTCCAAAGCTGGGATTCTCCCGCTGCCGTCGATTCAGACAGGACCGATCGGATCCTTGAAGAAAAGCACGCCCACCAGGGCCGGCTTTTCGGATCTCGATACCAGGATGCCTGGGACCGCTGGAACGAATACATTGCCCAGTCGATTGGCGAAACCGCCAACGCCCATCCGGGGAAACGCATCGTGGCGTTGGTGGGCGTGGAGCACAATTATTGGTTGCGGCCGTGGCTCGCGGAAATGGCGCGCTCAAGCTTGAAATGGTCTCTCGCGCCGCGCATGAGCCAAGCTGTTCCGCAAGCGAAATCCACCTCATGATCCAGATCCGCGAAATCGATCACCTGGTCCTGCGCGTCGTGAGCCTGGAGCACATGCTGCGCTTTTACTGTGACGTGCTCGGTTGCGCCGTCGAGCGCCGGCAGGACGCGATCGGGCTGGTGCAACTGCGAGCCGGCCGCTCCCTGCTGGATCTGGTGCCGGTGCAGGGCAAGCTGGGCCAGGGCGGCGGCGCGGCGCCGGGACGGGAGGGGCGCAACCTGGATCACTTCTGCTTTCGCGTCGAGCCCTTCGACGAGGCGGCGATCCGCCGCCAGCTGCTAGCCCATGGTGTCGAGGCAGGCCCGGTGGAATCGCGCTATGGCGCGGAAGGCGAGGGGCCATCCCTGTACCTCACCGACCCCGAAGGCAATGTGGTCGAACTCAAGGGCCCCAGCGCCGGCTGACGCGAGCCATCGCGCCGCGATCGCATCCCGACTTTTTCGCATTGGAGGAGTGAGATGGACATCGAGCGATTCATGCAGGGCTACAAGGCGGCCTGGGAGGGCCGGAATCCGGCCCTGTTCTGCAACCTCTTCGCCCAGGAGGGCCTCTATCACAACACGCCGTTCGCGGTTCAGCGCGGCCACGCTCAGCTCGCGGCGTACTGGCATCGGGTGGAACTGCAGGAAGACGTCCAGCTCAGCTACGAGGTGCTGGCGGCGTCGCCAGGGGCCGGCATTGCGCATTGGCACGTGACCTACCGCGTGGCCTCGGAAGAGCTGTTCCAGATCTGGGCCGCGTCCGCCGGCACCCACCAGGTCGCCCGCAAGCCGGGCGATCCGCTGCCCCGGATCGTGCTGGACGGTGTGCTGCAGGCCCGTTTCGAGGGCGATCTCTGCCAGGAGTGCCGCCTCTGGTGGCACAGCATGCCGCTCCCGCCTTAGGACTTAGGATACGGATCTTCTTTTTCTTGAAACCGCTCCATGCCTGACCCGCTCATCCAACCGAAGGTCCTGGCCTTCGACGTCTTCGGCACCGTGGTCGACTGGTACGGCAGCATTGCGCGCGAAGTCGACGCCATGCAGCTGGGCGTGAGCGGCGACGAATTTGCACTGGCCTGGCGGGCCGGCTACCAGCCGGCGATGCGGCGCGTGATGGCGGGCGAACTGGGCTGGACGCTGATCGATGACCTGCATCGCATGATCCTGGGCGAGCTCCTGCGGCGGTTCGGCATCGCCCATCTCGATGAGGCGGGGAAAAAGCACCTCAACAAAGTCTGGCACCGCCTGGCTCCCTGGCCCGACTCCGCCCCCGGCCTGGCCCGCCTGAAAACGCGCTTCATGATCTGCACGCTGTCCAACGGCAATATCGGCCTGCTGGCCGATATGGCGAAAAACGCCGGCCTCCCCTGGGACTGCATCCTCTCGGCCGAGGTGTTCCGCGCTTACAAGCCCGATCCGGCCACCTACCTGGGTGTGGCGCGGGTTTTCGATGTAGCGCCGCATGAGGTGATGCTGGTGGCGGCCCATCATGACGACCTGGCGGGGGCGCGAGCCTGCGGTCTGCGCAGCGCCTACATCGAGCGGCCCCTTGAATTCGGCGCGGGGCAACCCAAGGACGTATCGCCCCGTCCCGAAAACGAGCTGCATGCCGCCAGCCTGCTCGCGTTGGCCGCCCAGCTGGGCTGCTGAAGCAGCGAACACGGGTCCGGTGGCCTGTCAGCCGGCCCCGCAATAATGAGGGCCATGGAAACCAAATGGCTAGAGGACTTCGTCAGCCTCGCCGAAACCCGCAGTTTCAGCCGTTCCGCGCAGCTGCGCCACGTGACCCAGCCCGCTTTCTCGCGTCGCATCCAGGCTCTGGAAGCCTGGGCCGGCACCGACCTGGTGGACCGCAGCTCGTACCCGACCCGGCTCACGGCGGCCGGCGAAACACTGTATGGCCAGGCGATGGAGATGCTGCAGGCCCTGCAGAACGCCCGGGCCATGCTGCGCGGGCATTCGACGGCCGGCCAGGATGTGATCGAGTTCGCCGTGCCCCATACGCTGGCTTTCACCTTTTTTCCGGCCTGGGTGTCGAGCCTGCGCGACAAGTTCGGTCCGATCAAGAGCCGGCTGATCGCATTGAACGTCCATGACGCGGCAATGCGGCTGGTGGAAGGCGGATGCGACCTGCTGATCTCCTATCACCACGAGTCGCAGCCGCTGCAGCTGGATCCCGACCGCTACCAGATGGTGACGCTGGGGCATGAGGTGATTTCGCCTTACTGCAAGCCCGATGCGGCCGGCGAGCCCTTGTTCAGGCTGCCGGGGAAGGCCGCCCAGCCGATCCCCTACCTGGGCTATGGGCCTGGCGCCTACCTGGGACGCGTCACCGACCTGATCCTCAAGCAATCGCCCGTGCCTATCCACCTGGACCGGGTGTACGAGACCGACATGGCCGAGGGCCTGAAGGTGATGGCGCTGGAAGGCCTCGGCCTCGCCTTCCTGCCGCACAGCGCCGTGAAGAAAGAGCTGCGGTCGCGCCGCCTGGTCAGTGCCGCTGGGCCGGATCTGCCGGGCCTGGAGATGACCATGGAGGTGCGGGCCTACCGGGAGATCCCGGTGGGCAAGGAGTCACCCAAGGGGACGGCGCAGGCGTTGTGGGCCTACCTCGCCAAGACCGGCTGATAAACTGGCCGCCGACAAGGACGAGGGGGCGTGCAGGGTGGAGTGGACGGCAAAGCGCGAGGGGGTGATGACCGAAGCGGACACCTGTCGCGAGTTCGTCACGCCCCGGCTGGTCGAGGCAGGCTGGTCGGTCGCCCCGCACGTCATTGGCGAGCAGCGGATGCGCCTGCTCGCCGAGATCGAGGACCTGGTCAGTCAGGTGGAGCGATGACAACGTCTCGCGTCGTGCCGGCGGCCTACGGCGACATTCATACCGGCATCGTCGAGCTGCTGGAAGCCGCGCGCCACGCGGCGGCCCGGAGCGTCAACGCGCTGATGACCGCCAGCTACTGGGAGATCGGCCGGCGCATCGTCGAGTTCGAGCAGGGCGGCACGGAGCGCGCCGGATACGGGGAGGAGCTGCTCAAACGCTTGTCTGCCGACCTGACGACGCGGTTTGGCCGTGGGTTTTCCGAACGCAATCTGGAGCAGATGCGGCTTTTCTACCTCGGTTGGCCGATTTCGCAGACACCGTCTGCGAAATTCCTGGGCGCACCGCTGCCGGCGCAGATTCCGCAGACAGTGTCCGGGGAATCGACCGGCCTCGCCACTTCCGAGACGACGTCCCGGAAATTCCCGGGCCTGGCTGCGCTCGCCCAGCGATTCCCGCTGCCATGGTCCGCTTACGTCCGCCTGCTTTCGGTCAAGAGCCCGGCCGCCCGCAGCTTCTACGAAACCGAGGCCTTGGGCGGCGGCTGGTCGGTGCGCCAGCTCGACCGGCAGGTCAACAGCCAGTTCTACGAGCGCATCGCGTTGTCCAAAAACAAGGTCGCGATGCTGGCGAAGGCCGAGCACGCCAAACCTGGCGACGCGATCACCCCCGAGGAAGCCATCAAGGACCCCTTCGTCCTGGAGTTTCTCAACCTCAAGGACCAGTACTCCGAGTCGGATCTGGAAGACGCGCTGATCCAGCACCTGGCCGACTTTCTGCTGGAACTGGGCGACGACTTCGCCTTTGTCGGCCGCCAGCGCCGCCTGCGGCTGGACGACACCTGGTTTCGCATCGACCTGCTGTTCTTCCACCGCCGCCTGAAATGCCTGGTGGTCATCGACCTCAAGGTCGGCAAGTTCAGCTACGCCGACGCCGGGCAGATGCACCTGTACCTGAACTACGCCCGAGAGCACTGGATGAAACCCGGCGAGAACCCGCCTGTGGGCCTGATTCTCTGCGCTGCCAAGGGCGCGGCCGAGGCGCACTACGCGCTGGAGGGACTTGCCAACAAAGTGCTGGCGGCCGAATACCGGACTGTGTTGCCGGATGAGAAGGTGCTGACGGAGGAGCTGGAGCGGTCGCGGCAGGTGCTGGAAGCGCGGCGGCTGGCCGCCCCGTTTATGGATGGCGAAGTATGAAGCGGTGGTCGACGGCGCACATGCGCGACCTGTTTCGCATCTCGAAAGGGCGGATCGGCATAAAGGCAGCAACGCCGGGAAAATTTCCACTTGTCACTACCGGCGACTCACATCGGTCACACATTGAAGCGCACTTCTCCGGCGATGCTGTTTGCATTCCGATGATCTCAGCCACAGGACACGGCCATGCAAGTATCAAGCGCCTGCACCACGTCCAAGGGGAGTTCGCGGTTGGGTCAATTCTGTGTGCTTGTGTTAACCATCAGCCAGACCGCGTATCAGCGCGCTATGTTTTTCACTACCTGACAGCGCGCAAAGATAGCGCACTCATCCCGCTGATGCAGGGCAGTGCCAATGTGTCGCTCAAACTTGCAGACATCGAAGCGATTGAAATCCCGTTGCCACCGCTAGCCGAACAGCAAGCTATCGTCGCCCGCCTCGATACGCTGACCGAGAGGACACGGGAGATCAGCGAACACCTTGACGCCATCGAGGCTGAAGCCGATCGCCTACTCGCCGTGCGCTTTCGCGACGCTATAGCTGACGCACGCCTGCGGACGATGGCTGAAGTCGCACCGTCGATCCGTCGTTCAGTGGCAATTGATATCTCGAAACGCTATCGCGAAGTCGGTGCACGATCGTTCGGTAAGGGCTTGTTCGTCAAACCCGAATTCGACGGAGCGGAGGCCACTTGGCAGAAGCCCGTGTGGATTGAAGAATGCGACCTGGTCCTGAGCAATATCAAGGCCTGGGAAGGCGCCATTGCTGTTGCGCGAAAGGAGCACGCCGGCTGCATTGCTTCACATCGCTACATCACATGCGTCCCCAACTTGACCGTGGTCACAGCCGGATTCCTGGCGTACTTCCTCTTGAGTCCTGAAGGCTTGGAGCAGATTGGCTTCGCGTCTCCCGGCACGGCCGATAGGAATCGGACCCTGAGCCTGACGAACTTGGGCAAGATTCTGGTGCCAACCCCGCCGGTTGAAGTTCAGCGGGCCTTCGACGCCTTGCAAGCCAAAATCGCGGGACTGAAAGTCAAACACGCCGCCATTCGCGAAGCCACTCAGGCGCTGCTGCCCGCAACCCTTGAACGCGTGTTCGCCAGCGCAGGCTGAGTCAGCCTGAAATCCGGGTCAAACGGGGCATGACCGCCGGGGGGTGGCCTCTGGGACAATACGTCCCATGACGCAGGAAATCACGATCACCCGCCCCGACGACTGGCACCTGCACCTGCGCGACGGCGATGCGCTGATGACGGTGGTGCCGCACACCGCGGCGCAATTCGGCCGCGCGATCATCATGCCCAACCTCCGCCCGCCGGTCACCACCGCCGCGCAGGCCATGGCGTACCGCGAGCGCATCCTGGCCGCGGTGCCAGCCGGCATGCGCTTCGAGCCGCTGATGACGCTGTACCTGACCGACAACCTGCCGTCCGACGAAATCAGGCGGGCGAAGGATGCGGGGGTGGTGGCGCTGAAGCTCTACCCCGCCGGCGCGACCACCAACAGCGACGCGGGCGTCACGGACCTGCGCAAGACCTACCGCACACTGGAGGCCATGCAGCGCGAAGGGCTGCCGCTGCTGGTGCATGGCGAAGTGACCGCGCCGGAGATCGACCTGTTCGACCGCGAGGCGGTGTTCATCGACACCCAGCTGATTCCCTTGCGGCGCGACTTCCCCGAATTGAAGATCGTGTTCGAGCACATCACGACCCGCGAAGCGGCGCAGTATGTCAACAGTGCCGACCGCTTCACCGCGGCCACCATCACTGCGCACCACCTGCTGTTCAATCGCAACGCGATTTTCACAGGCGGGATCCGCCCTCACTACTATTGCCTGCCCGTGCTCAAGCGCGAGGTGCATCGGCTCGCCCTGGTCGAGGCCGCGACGTCGGGCAGCTCCAAGTTCTTCCTGGGCACCGACAGCGCGCCACACCCGGCCCACCTGAAGGAACACGCCAGCGGCTGCGCCGGCTGCTACACCGCGCATGCGGCGATGGAACTGTATGCCCAGGCGTTCGACAATGCCAACGCGCTGGACCGGCTCGAAGCTTTTGCCAGCTTCCATGGCCCCGCCTTCTACGGACTGCCGCGCAACAGCGGCACAATCACGCTGCGCCGCGAAACCTGGACGCCGCCCGAAAGCTATCCGTTCGGCCAGGCGCAACTCAAGCCGCTGGGCGGGGGCGAGCCCCTGTCCTGGCGCCTGGTCTCATCAAGGAATCCCGCATGATCGCAAAACCCCGTGTCGCTCTTCTCATCGACGCCGACAACTCGCCGGCATCGAAGATCGACCTGATCCTCAACGAGCTGTCCACTTTCGGCGAGACCAGCATCCGCCGCGCCTACGGCAACTGGAAGAAGGCCGAGCTCAAGGGCTGGGAAGACATCCTGCACGAGCACGCGATCCGGCCGATCCAGCAGTTCGACTATTCGAAGGGCAAGAACGCGAGCGACATGGCGATGGTCATCGACGCGCTGGACCTCTTGTACACCGACGCACCGGACGCGTTCGGCATCGTGTCGTCGGACGCGGACTTCACGCCGCTGGTGATGCACCTGCGCGCCAAGGGCGCGGCGGTGTATGGCTTCGGCGCGCGCAAGACGCCCGAGCCCTTTGTCAATGCCTGCTCGCGCTTCCTGTTTCTGGACAAGTTGCGCGAACCGACGGCGGAGCCCGAGTCGGAGGCGGACACCGGCGCAGCACCGTCCGCTCCGCTGCGGGCCACCACCGCGCAACTCAAGCAGGACGCCAAGCTGGTGATGCTGCTGCGCAATGCCGTGCAGGCCGCCGCCGACGACGAGGGCTGGGCCCGGGTT
Organism: Ramlibacter tataouinensis; assembly: GCA_002427815.1. GTDB lineage: Bacteria > Pseudomonadota > Gammaproteobacteria > Burkholderiales > Burkholderiaceae_C > Ramlibacter > Ramlibacter tataouinensis_A. The sequence continues at coordinate 126,480 of DIZF01000020.1, read as the reverse complement.
GGCGCCGTGGGCAACCAGATCGGCAACCAGGCCTCGTTCGATCCGCGCAACTACGGCTATGCCACGCTGACCAAGCTGCTGGCCGCCACCCAGCTGTTCGACTTCGCCGACGAGGGCAAGTCCACCGTGATGGTGCGCGACAAGCGGCTGGCGAAGGCCGCGCGCCACTGACGCCGGATGCATGCTCGCTACCGTCGATTGGAACGCGCCCTGGTTTGCACCGTGGCGCGAGCCCGGCGCGGCAGTGCTGAGCCGCGTGGCCGCCGGCCTGCCCTTGCATGAGGCCATGAACCAGCAGGGCGCAAGCCCGGTCCGGTTCGTCGCATCCTCGGCGCTGCCCGCCGGTGAGCCCTACGAGCAGTACATTTTCGCCAGCGGAAATTGCCCGACGCGCCAGAACCTGCACGATTTCTTCAATGGCCTGTGCTGGTTGCGCCTGCCGCAGGCCAAGCAACGGCTCAATGCGCTGCAGGCCGGGCAGATCGCCGATTCCGGCGTGGGCGGCGTGCGCGGCCCGGTGCGCGACGCGATCACGGTGTTCGACGAAAACGGCGCGCTGCTGGAGGCGTCGCCCGCCCTGTGGCAGGCGCTGCTGGTGCGCGACTGGCAACGCCTGTTCGTCGAACTGCGGCCGCTGTGGGGCGATGCCCGGCTGATCGTGTTCGGCCATGCCTTGCTGGAAAAGCTGGTCACACCCCGCAAGGACATCACGGCCCACGTCTGGGCGAGTCCCTGCGCGGGCGGGTCCATGGTCGAGGTGGACCGGTGGTTGGCCGCGCAACTGTCGGTGGAGCGGCTGGCCGCCAAGCCGTTCACTCCACTTCCGCTGATGGGCATTCCAGGCTGGTGCCGCGAAAACCAGGATTTTTCCTTCTATGATGACTCCCTGGTATTTCGTCCCGCCGGGCCCAGAAATTAAAAGACAACAGCGTTGCCCGCAACTTCGCGCTTGATTTGGCTCCCGCCAACCTCATCTGAGCGCCAGGTGAACAACTCACTGTCGGAGCATTCATGAAACGCATCGTCCTGTTTGTCTTGACCAACCTCGCCGTGGTGGTGGTGCTGGGCATCGTGGCCCGGCTGCTGGGCGTCGACCGCTTTCTCACGGCCAACGGCCTGAACCTCGGCGCGCTGCTGGTTTTCGCGGCGATCATGGGTTTCGGCGGCGCGATCATTTCGCTGCTGCTGTCCAAGACCATCGCCAAGTGGAGTGCCAGGGTGCAGGTGATCGACTCGCCGCGCAATGCCGACGAAGCCTGGATCGTGGAAACCGTCCGCAAGTTCGCCGACAAGGCCGGCATCGGCATGCCCGAGGTCGGCATCTTCGAGGGCGAACCCAACGCCTTCGCGACCGGAGCGTTCAAGAACAGCGCCCTGGTGGCCGTATCCACCGGCCTGCTGCAAGGCATGACCCGCGAGGAGGTCGAAGCCGTGATCGGCCATGAGATGTCGCACGTGGCCAACGGCGACATGGTGACCATGACCCTGATCCAGGGCGTGATGAATACGTTTGTCGTGTTCCTGTCGCGCGTGATCGGCTACGTGGTCGACGGTTTCCTCAGCCGCAACGACAACCGCTCCGGCCCCGGCATCGGCTATTACGTCACCACCATCGTGCTGGACATCCTGCTGGGTTTCCTGGCGGCGATCATCGTGGCCTGGTTCTCGCGCCAGCGCGAGTTCCGCGCCGACTCCGGCTCGACCCGGCTGCTGGGCCGCAAGCAGCCCATGATCAACGCCCTGGCGCGCCTGGGCGGGATGGTGCCCGGCGAACTGCCCAAGGGCCTGCAGGCGTTCGGCATCACCTCGGGCGTGGGCAAGCTGTTCTCGACGCACCCGCCGATCGAAGAGCGGATCGCGCGGCTGCAAGCTGCCGCCTGATCTGACTTGCTCCCTCTCCCC
>DIZF01000020.1:507-124329 GCA_002427815.1 Ramlibacter tataouinensis | reverse complement strand
GAGGGCGTCGCGTACCGAGGCCTGCCCTCACCCTAACCCTCTCCCAGCGGGAGAGGGGATGAAGAGACCATGCTCAGCGCCACCGCTTCCCCGACCCTGATCCCGTCCACGCCTGCGGACAGGATGCCGCCGGCGTAGCTGGCGCCTTCGCCGGCCGGATACAGGCCGCGCACGTTCAGGCTCTGGTAGTCCTCGCCGCGGGTGATCTTGAGCGGCGATGAAGTGCGTGTCTCCACGCCGGTCAGCACCGCGCCCGGCATGTCGAACCCCTTGAGCTTGCGACCGAACGCGGGCAGGGCTTCGCGCAAGGCGGCGATCGCATAGTCGGGCAGCGCCGAGTGCAGGTCGCCCATCCTCACGCCCGGCTGATAGGAAGGCTCGACGTCGCCGACCTGCGTCGAGGGCTGCCCGGCGATGAAGTCGCCGACCAGCTGGCCGGGCGCGTCATAGTTTTCGCCGCCCAGCTCGAACGCTTTGGATTCCAGCCGCCGTTGCAGCTCCACGCCCGCCAGCGGGCCGCCGGGATAGTCAGCGGGGGTGATGCCGACCACCATGCCCGCGTTGGCGTTGCGTTCGTTGCGCGAGTACTGGCTCATGCCGTTGGTCACCACGCGGCCGACCTCCGACGTCGCCGCCACGACCGTGCCGCCCGGGCACATGCAGAAGCTGTAGACCGAGCGCCCGTTGCCGGCGTGGTGCACCAGCTTGTAGTCGGCCGCGCCCAGCAACGGATGGCCGGCATGTCGGCCCCAGCGGGCCCGGTCGATCACGCCCTGCGGATGCTCGATCCGAAAGCCGATGGAGAAGGGCTTAGCCTCCAGGAAGATACCGCGCTGGTACAGCATCTCGAAGGTATCGCGCGCGCTGTGCCCCAGCGCGAGCACCACGTGGTCGGTGCGCAACTGCGTCGTTTCGCCAGTGGCCTGGTTCAGCACCGTGAGGCCCCGCAGCTGCTTGCCGTCGGCGCCGTCCTCGAGCAGCAGGTCGGTGACGCGCTGCTGGAACCGGATCTCGCCGCCCAGGGCGATGATCTGTTCGCGCATGTTCTCCACCACCTTCACCAGCCTGAAAGTGCCGATGTGCGGGTGGGCGACGTACAGTATTTCCTCGGGCGCGCCGGCCTTGACGAACTCCGTCATCACCTTGCGGCCCAGGTGGCGCGGATCCTTGATCTGGCTGTAGAGCTTGCCATCGGAGAAGGTTCCTGCGCCGCCTTCGCCGAACTGCACATTGCTCTCGGGGTTGAGCACCCGCTGGCGCCACAGGCCCCAGGTGTCGCGGGTGCGCTCGCGCACCGTCTTGCCCCGCTCCAGCACCAGCGGCCGCAGGCCCATCTGGGCCAGAACCAGGGCCGCAAAGATCCCGCAGGGCCCGAAACCGACGATGACGGGCCGAATCGGAAGCGGTGTGCCGACCTGCACCGGAGGCCGCCATTGCATGTCCGGGGTCGTTGCGATGTGGTGTCGTCCGGCGAATCGCCTGAGCAGATCCGCTTCCGCTGCGGGATCGGCCAGGCTCACGTCGACGATATACACGGCCATCAGTTCGGCCTTGCGCGCGTCGAAGCTGCGCTTGAAAAGCTCTACTGAACCCAGCGCGCTCTCGTCCAGGCCGAGGATTCCTGCTGCGGCGGCGCGCAGCGGCGCCTGCGGCTGTTCGGCCTGCGCCAGCGTGAGTTTGATTTCGGAGAGACGGATCATGGATCCTCGTGGCTTGTGGTGATCAAGCAGAGGCCGCCATGATACGGCGCCCGCCGGGCGCGCCCGGCACCTGGGTGGCGTGGAGTCAGGCCGGCAGGAAGCCCTCGATGGACAGGTAGCGCTCGCCGGTGTCGTAGTTGAATCCCAGTACCTTCGTTCCGGCGGGCAGTTCGGGCAACCTCTGCGCGATCGCGGCCAGTGTCGCGCCGGAAGAAATGCCGACCAGGATGCCTTCCTCTCGCGCTGCCCGGCGCGCCATCTCACGGGCCGGTTCGGGCTCGACCAGGATCACGCCGTCGAGCAGGGTGGTGTCGAGGTTCTTCGGAATGAAGCCGGCGCCTATGCCCTGGATCGGGTGCGGCGACGGCTGGCCGCCCGAGATCACGGGCGACGCCGCGGGCTCGACCGCAAACACCTTCAGCTGCGGCCATGCGGCCTTGAGCACACGGGCGCAACCGGTGAGGTGGCCGCCGGTTCCCACTCCGGTGATCATGACGTCGAAGCCTTCCGGGAAGTCGTCCAGGATCTCCTTGGCCGTCGTGCGCGCATGCACCTCGACGTTGGCCGGGTTCTCGAACTGCTGGGGGATCCAGCCGCCGGGCGTCTGCGCCAGCAGTTCCTGGGCCCGGGCGATGGAGCCCTTCATGCCTTTCTCGCGCGGGGTGAGTTCGAATTTCGCGCCATACGCCAGCATCAGGCGCCGCCGCTCGACGGACATGCTGTCGGGCATCACGAGGATCAGCGGGTAGCCCTTGACGGCCGCCACCATGGCCAGTCCGATGCCGGTGTTGCCCGAGGTCGGCTCGATGATGGTGCCGCCGGGCTTCAGCGCGCCGCTGCGCTCGGCGTCTTCCACCATGGACAGCGCGATCCGGTCCTTGATGGAGCCGCCCGGGTTGCTGCGTTCCGATTTGATCCACACCTGATGGCCATTGCCGAACAGGCGGTTGATGCGGATGTGCGGGGTGCGGCCGATGGTCTCGAGAATGTTCGCGGCTTTCATTGGGCGGTCTCCTGATCCAAAAGAAGCGCATTCTCGCGCAGTCGCCGCCTTCGCGTGCAAGCCTGTCGAGTGCAGGGGATAATACCGGGGTGAAGCCCGCCAGACCGCCGCTGGTGCAAAGCTCGAAAGGGCGCACTGGAGGAATGTCCGGACTGCAAAGGGCAGCGTAGCAGGTAACACCTGTCCACCGCGAGGTGAGGATCAGAGCAACAGAGACGAGTCGGCGTGTGGGCTTGTCGCGGCGCGCAAGCGCCGCGACAAAGGCCCCAAGGGGTCCCTCGGGACCCTGGGGGTTGGGCCCGGACGCCGGGTGAAACGGGCAATCTCTACGCGCAGCAATACCAAGTAGGTGAACGCGGAGCGCAAGCTCCACCAGCGGCCCGCTGGAGTTCACGGGTAGGTAGCACCGAGCCGTCTGGCGACAGACGGCCCAGAGGAATGGCGGTCACGTTCGGGCAACCGATCGCACAGAATCCGGCTTACGGCGGACTTCACACTTTTTTCCAAGGCAGGCTGGGGCGCGGTTCGCGGTGGCCGGTTCCCGCGGTCAGAACCGCTCGCCCGCCTGCAGGTAGCGCCATTGCCCGGGCGGCAGGCCCGCCATCGCCAGCCGGCCGATGCGGATGCGCTTGAGCGCGAGCACGCGCAGGCCCACCTGCTCGCACATCCCCGGGATGAGGGCGGGTGGGATGCCCTTGAGCGCAAAGCGCAACCGGGTCTCGTTTTGCCAGCTCACCTTGATGGGCGGCAGCGGCTGGCCCTCGTAGACCAGGCCATGGCCCAGCAGCGCCAACCCGTCGGGGCGAATTTGCCCGCTGACCTGCGCGATCAGCTCCTGCTCGATCGACAACGCGTCCTCGGTGAGCTTGCGCACGATCCGCCGATCCTGGCTGAAGACCGCGAGGCCGCTGGCCGGGGCCGGCAACGCCAGCAGCGGTGCGAGCTGGGCGAAATGCCGCTTCACGGTGCGAATGCCCGAGTGATCGTCCGGCGCGCGCGCGGCGGGCACCAGCAACCGCTGCGCCTGCTCGCCTGGCATGTCGGCGGGCTTGTGCAGCAGCAGCGTGACCGGCTCCAGCGCCGCCAAGGTCGCACCCGGGTCCACTTCGACGCGCTGGTCCGCGACCCGGAACTGCGGCTCTTCGACCACCTTGCCGTCGACCCGGACCCAGCCGCCTTCGATGTACAGCTCGGCCTCGCGGCGCGAGCAGGGCAGCAGCGCCGCGACGCGTTTGGCCAGGCGGACCGGTTCGCTCATGCTTCAGGGCGCCAGGCCCAGCGACTCCAGGCGCTGCACATGGGCCAGCAGCGAGCGCTTGGCCACCGGCCACATTCGCGGCGGCACGTCGTCGTACACCAGCGCCACCCATTCGTCCAGGTCGCCTTCGGGCCTGGCCTGCATGGCCGAAATGACCTTGGCTTCGCGCTGGAGCCGATGGGCTTTCAGGTGGGCGATGGCGCGACCGGCGAAACCCAGCACGTGGCCATGCGCCGGCAGGATGAACTCGATGTCGTGGGTGGTGCAGGCCGCCGCGAGTGTGTCCAGCGAATCCAGATACGCCGTCATGTCGCCGTCGGGCGGGTCCACCACGGTGGTGCTGCCGTTGAGGATGTGATCGCCCGAGAACAGCAGGCCGTCTTCCAGCAGCACCAGGCACAGGTGGTTGGCTGCGTGACCGGGCGTGTGGATGACCTGCAGGCTGTGCTTCAGGCCACCGCCTTCGAGCGCCAGCTGCTCGCCATGCGCCAGCGCCCGGTCGGGCACGAACGCGTGGCCATGGCGGGCCGTCGGCGCGGACGGCAGTCCCAGGATAGCCGGCTTGCCGGAACACAGGGCCTGGAGCGGCTCCGCTCCCGGAGAATGGTCGGGGTGCGAGTGGGTGCAGACGATCATGCGGATGTCGCCGCCCGCGGCGCGCCACAGCCGCTCGAGGTGCTCGGGATCGTCGGGGCCGGGGTCGATCGCCAGGTAGCCGGTTTCGGGGTCGCCGACCAGGTAGCTGTTGGTGCCGGGCCCGGTCATCGCGCCCGGGTTGGGCGCGGTGAGCCGCATCACATTGCGCAGCAGCGGCGACGGCTGGTCACTTCGCCAGTCGAGGTGATGCACGATCTGGCCGTCCGGGCTGACCAGGGCCAGCTCGCTGTATTGCATGTCGGTTTCCATGTGCCGGCTTTCGGCGCCGCTCAGGAAGCCTGCCCGCGGGCAGCTGGTCCACAGCGGCTGCTCGCTGGCGCAGGCCTGCAGCAGGGCGTGGACGGTGGCGAACGGCGCCAGCCGCTGCAGCGTGCGAATGGTCGGGAAGATCATGAAGAAGCTGCCGGCCTGATGCCGTGCCAGGGCATCGGCGGGGCGCACCCACACCGGCTCGAACTGTTCGGCTTCGTCCGCCACCGGAGTCTGCCCTTCGGGCATGCGCGCCACCAGGAAGGGCACATCGAAGCGGCGCGGCAGGTCGCGGTCGGTCAGCCAGTGAGCCAGCACGTACACCTGGTCGGCCGACAGGGTCAGGCCGCGCGTGCGGCACTGGGCCGCGAAAGGCGCATGCCGGTCGAGCGCCGCGATGTCGTCGGCGCCGGCGGGGCTTCCGTCGCGACGGCGCGCCAGCAGAACCCCGAGTTCTTCGAAGCTTTCGCGGATGGCCGCGATCGCCTGCGTCAGGTGCAGGTCGTTCTGGCTGGGCCGCCGCGCGGCGGTGTCGTGGGCCTGTGCGTCGGCAGGATCGATGCCGCCGCCCGGGAACACATAGGCACCGGGCGCGAAGCTCGCTGTGGACGAGCGCCGTGTCATCAGCACTTCGATGCCGGAGGCTGCGCCGCTGGCGGTGGCAGTGTCCCGCAGCAGCAAGACGGTGGCGGCGGGCCGCGGCACGGCCGGCTCGCGCTGCGGATGAAGAAGTTGCGAGGGTCGAACCATATGCACATTATCGGCAGCGGCCGCCGGCCGTGTCGGGGTCACCCCTCGGGGGTGACGCCCAGGGCGACCAGGAAGCGCGCCACCATGTTGTAGGTGGCGATGGCACTGGTCAGTTCCACCAGCTCGGTGGTGTCGAAGCGCTCCCGCATGCGCGCGAACAGGGCGTCATCCACCTTCACGTCGCGGGTCATCCGGGCCGCGTATTGCACCACCAGCGCCGCGTCGCCGCGAAGCGCGCCGCCGGGGACCGCGTCGGCGGGCGCGGCCACGAATGCGGCCAATGCGTCCAGTTCAGGCTGGGTGCCGCCGGCGGCCAGGTAATCGGGCGCGTGGTGGTGGTACTCGTACTGCGCGCCCGTGAGCAGCGCCACCGTGCAGATGCCAAGTTCTCGCAGCTTGCGGCTGGCCGACAGGCCGGTGCGCACGTTCTTCAGGTAGACATTCCAGCCCCGCGCCAGCGGCTCGCTCCACAGCAAGGCGCGGTCCAGATTGAGCAGGGTTCCGCCGCGTCGCTCGAGAATGGCATTGACCAGGTCTTGCGGCTGCGGCTTGCGTTCGGGGGTCCAGTCGGGGATGCGCATGGGAGGAGTCGGGCGTTGAGGACGGATGGGCACTCGAGCATAAACGCTGAGCTTCGCGCGCCGGCCCGCTGCCCCGATAATCCAGCCCATGCGTATCCGTTTCACCAAGATGCAGGGCGCCGGCAACGACTTCGTCATGCTCGACGAGACGCGCGGACCACTGAATCTCACGCCCGGCCAGTACCGGTTCCTGGCGCACCGCCACTTCGGGGTGGGTGCGGACCAGATCCTTTCGGTGCGGCCCTCGCCGGGCGAGGGCATCGATTTCGAATACGTCATCCATAACGCCGACGGCGGCCAGGTCGAGCAGTGCGGCAACGGCGCGCGGTGCTTCATGCGCTTTGTCCGGGACCGGGGCCTGACCCAGCGCGACAGCGTGCGCGTGCGCACTGTCAGCGGCGTCATCGAGCCGCGCATCAATGCGGACGGACGCGTCACCGTCGACATGGGGCCGCCTCAGTTCGAACCCGAGGCCATTCCCTTCGACCCGGCGGGCTTGTCGCCGCAAGCCGACGGTGGTTGGGAGAAGTGGCACCTTGCGCTGGGGGTGCATCCCGATTCCCCGATCGTTTCGGTGGCGATCCTGTCGATGGGCAACCCCCATGCGGTGCAGGAAGTGGCCAACGTGGATGAGGCACCTGTGCGCATTCAAGGTCCCTTGATCGAACACCACCCGCGCTTTCCGAACCGGGTGAATGCCGGATTCATGCAGGTGGTCGACCGTTCCAGCATCCGCCTGCGGGTGTGGGAGCGCGGAGCCGGCGAAACGCTGGCTTGCGGCACGGGCGCTTGCGCGGCGGTGGTGGCCGGCATCCGGCTGGGCCGGCTGGATGGCAAGGTCGACGTGCACACGCGCGGCGGCTTGCTGACCATCGAGTGGGCCGGCCAGAGCGCGCAAGGTCTCGCTTCGGTGCTGATGACCGGTCCGGCCGTGACGGTTTTCGAAGGCGAAATGGAAGTCCCCGATTCACTATGAAAGCCGATGCCATGAACCCGATCACCGAAGACGACATCGCCAACTACCTGGCCAACACGCCGGACTTCTTCGCGCGCCATGCCGAGCTGCTGGCCTCGGTGCAGTTGTCGAGCCCGCATGGAAATCGCGCCGTGAGCCTGCAGGAGCGCCAGGCCGAGATGTTGCGGGAAAAGATAAAGGCGCTGGAACACCGTCTGATGGACATGGTGCGGCATGGCACCGAGAACGTGGTGATCGCCGACCGTCTGCACCGCTGGGCCCGCAACCTGTTCATGGTGCGGTCGGGCCGCGCGTTGCCGGCCACCATCGCCGCGGAAATCCGCAACCAGTTCATGGTGCCGCAGGTGGCGATCAAGGTCTGGGATGTGGACGGCCGTTATGGTGTGGAGCCATTTGCCGCGGGGGTGAGCGAAGACGCCAAGACCTTCGCCTCGTCCCTCACCCAGCCGTACTGCGGTGTCAACTCCGGCTTCGAAGCTGTCAGCTGGCTGGACGACAGCGCCATGGCCCTGTCGCTGGCGCTTCTTCCGCTGCGCAGTGGCAGCGCCAACTGCACCGGCCCCGCCTTCGGCATGCTGGTGCTCGCATCACCCGATCCCCAGCGCTTCCAGGGCGGCATGGGCACCGATTTCCTGGAACGCATCGCCGAACTGTCGAGCGCCGCGCTGTCGCGGCTGCGGGGCAAATGATTCCCCGGCCCCCAGCCGCCAAGGGCCGTGCGGCGCTTTCAGCTGCCGACGCGGGGGCCCATAATTTGATTGAGCGCTACCTGGAGCACGTTCGGGTCGAAAAGCGGCTCGCCGCGCGCACGGTGGAGCTCTACGCCCTCGATCTGCGCAAGCTGTCCGATCAAGCCCACGAAGCCGGCGTAGAACTCACCCGGGTCCAGCATGCGCACATCCGGCGTTGGGTCGCGCAGATGCATGGCGCAGGACGCAGCGGACGGGGGATTGCCTTGATCCTGTCGGGCTGGCGCGGCTTCTATGCCTGGCTTGGGCGCCAGGGCTTTGTGAGCGGCAATCCGGTCCAGGGCGTGCGCGCGCCCAAGGCGCCCAAGCCGCTGCCCAAGGCCCTGAGCGTCGACGAGTCGATGCAACTGGCGGGCTTTCACAACGCCGACGCCGATCCCTGGCTCGAGGCCCGCGACGCGGCCGTGGTGGAACTGCTGTACGGCTGCGGCCTGCGGATCGCCGAACTCACGGGACTGGATGTGGTGGCGAGCGCGACGGCGCGCGGCTGGATCGATATCGAGGCGGCGGAAGCGCATGTGCTGGGCAAGGGTAGCAAACGCCGCACGGTGCCGGTCGGGAGCAAGGCGCTTGAGGCGCTGGAGCGCTGGCTGGCGCTGCGCGACCCGACCGGGCGCCTGGCGCAGCCGGCGCTCTTCGTGGGCCGCCACGACACCCGGCTGACGGCGCAGGCCCTTTGGCAACGAGTGAAGCGTCGCAGCCTGTTGGCGGGGCTGGCGACACCGGTGCATCCCCACATGCTGCGCCATTCATTTGCCAGCCATCTGCTGCAATCCAGCGGCGACCTGCGCGCGGTGCAGGAATTGCTGGGACACGCCAATATCACCACGACCCAGGTCTACACCCGGCTGGATTTCCAGCATCTGGCGAAGGCCTACGACGCGGCCCACCCGCGTGCGCACCGGCCCAAGCGCGAGCGGGGGGCGGGCGGCTAGTCGCTTATGAAGACGATCCGTTTGAAGGAAGGCAAGGAGCGTGCGCTGCTGCGGCGTCACCCCTGGATTTTCGAGTCGGCCATCGCCAGGGGCGGTGGCGACCCCGGCGAGACGGTGCGGGTGGAATCCCATGGCGGGCAGTTCCTGGCCTGGGCAGCGTTCAGCCCGGCTTCGAAGATCCGCGCGCGGGCCTGGAGTTTCGACGAAAGCCAGCGCATCGAACCGGCGTTCTTCACCGCAGCCGTTGAGCGGGCGGTACGCGCGCGATCTCGGTTCGATATCCCGAGCGACGGCCTGCGGCTGGTGCACGGCGAATCCGATGGCCTGCCCGGGCTGATCGTGGACCGTTATGGCGACACGCTGGTGGCGCAATTCCTCGCTGCAGGCGCCGAGCGCTGGAAGCCGGTATTGGCCGATGCGTTGCTGCAGGAAACCGGCCTCGAGCGGCTCTACGAACGTTCCGACAGCAGTTCCCGGTCGCTGGAAGGCCTGCCACCCGCGGCCGGTTGGCTGCGCGGCCAGGGTCCGACCGAGCTGCGTATCCGAGAGCACGGCTGGCAGTTCACGCTGGACATCGCCGGCGGGCACAAGACCGGCTTCTACCTGGACCAGCGCGACAGCCGGGGCAAATTTGCCGCGTACGCGAAGCGCCTGCAATTCCAGCGTGTGCTCAATTGCTACTGCTACACCGGCGGCTTCACGGTGGCGGCGCTGATGGGTGGGGCGGGCCACGTGACCTCCATCGACTCCTCGGCGCCGGCATTGCAGCGGGCCCGGGAAAATCTGGGCTTGAACGGGATCGAGCCGGGCCGGGCCGATTTCCTGGACGCCGACGTCAACGCCTCGTTGCGCCGCTTCATAGAGGAGGGACGGCGTTTCGACGCCATCGTGCTGGACCCGCCCAAGCTGGCACCGACGGTGGCCCATGCCGAGCGGGCGGCGCGGGCCTACAAGGACATCAACCGGCTGGCCCTCACGCTGCTGGAGCCGGGCGGCGTGCTGTTCACGTATTCGTGCTCCGGCGGCATCAGCGCCGACCTGTTCCACAAGATCGTCGCTTCCGCCGGTGCCGACGCGGGCGTTGACGGCTACATCGGCGAGCGGCTGGGCGGCGCACCCGACCATCCCATGACGCTGGCATTCCCCGAGGGCGAGTACCTCAAGGGGCTGGTGGTCGTCAGGAAGTGAACAGCCGGATGGGAGCCCGGCCACGCTCCCTTGATTTGGCCGCTAAACTGCCCCACCTTCGCATTTTGAGGGCCCCCACCCATGAGTCTTATTCCCGCCACCATCCTCACCGGCTTTCTCGGCTCCGGCAAGACCACGCTGCTCAAGCGCGTGTTGGGCGAAGCCCATGGTCAGAAGATCGCCGTGATCGAGAACGAGTTCGGCGAGGAGAACATCGACAGCGACATCCTGGTCAGCGATACGCAGGAGCAGATCATCCAGATGAGCAATGGCTGCATCTGCTGCACCATCCGCGAGGACCTGCGTGCCACGCTCCAGCTGCTGGCCGCCAAGAAGCGCAAGGGCCTGCTGGACTTCGACCGGGTGGTGATCGAGACCACCGGGCTGGCGGACCCGGGTCCGGTGGCACAGACCTTCTTCATGGACGACGAGATCGCCGAAAGCTACCTGCTCGACTCGATCCTGACGCTGGTGGACGCCAAGCATGCGACCCAACAGCTCGACGACCGGCAGGAAGCGCGCCGCCAGGTGGGCTTCGCCGACCAGATCTTCATCAGCAAGACCGACCTGGTCGCCCAGGACGAAACCGACGCGCTGATGCACCGCCTGAAGCACATGAATCCGCGCGCTCCGCAAAAGGCGGTGCATTTCGGCGAAGTGAAGCTCGATGAGGTGTTCGACCTGCGCGGCTTCAACCTCAACGCCAAGCTCGACATCGACCCCGATTTCCTGACGGAAGACGAGCATCACGACCACGACCACGGCGAGCATTGCGACCACCCCTCGCACCATGCCCACGGCGAGGGCGAACACGCGGGCCACCACCATCACCACGACGACGACGTCAAGAGCTTCGTGTTCAAGTCCGACCGGGCCTTCGATCCGGCCAAGCTGGAAGACTTCCTGGGCGCCATCGTCAACATCTACGGACCCAGGATGTTGCGCTACAAGGGCGTTCTCGATATGCGGGGCACCGAGCGCAAGGTGATCTTCCAGGGTGTGCACCAGCTGATGGGCAGCGACCTGGGCCCGGCCTGGGCGCCGGGCGAGAAGCGCAACAGCAAGATGGTGTTCATCGGGATCGACCTGCCGAAAGATATCTTGCTGCAGGGGCTCGAGCAGTGCCTGGTTTGAGGTAGGCTAGCGCGTTTTGCGAAACCCGCGCGGGAGCCCGATGATTGTCTCGATTCTGCAACTGATGGCCTTTCCTCTTGGCGGGGCGGCCGCCGCGCGCGGGGGTGAAAACCCCAACGGAGAGCGCCGAGGGCCGGACAATCAGGGTATAACTCGCATTCATGAAGGCGATCGAGCACCAGAACAAGGAAGGACGGCGGATGTCCGGCAATCCCATGCCAGCGCCGCTGACGCGAGGAGACAGGAAGTGAAGCCCCAACCCAAGGTCGGTGCCAAGCCCGGTAAACCGGCGGCCAAGGCCGTGCGCAAGACCGACAAGCCGGCGCCAAAAACAACGAAGCCTGCGACGAAGAAGGCAGCAGCCAAGGCGCCGGTCAAGAAGGCGCCCGCCAAGCCGGTCGCAAAGACGGCGGTGAAGACGCCAATCAGGAAGACGAACGCCCCGGTCAAATCCTCCGCCGCGAAGAAAGCGGCGCCCGCGTCCAAAGCCAAGCCGCTTGCAAAGCATCCGGCCGCCAAGGGTGCGGTTGCCAAAACGAAGGCGGGCGTGTCCAAGGCGCCCGCCAAAGCCTCCCCGGCGCTCCCCCGCGCCATGCCGCCCCGCCCCGATGCCGCCACTTTGACGGCCGAGCCGGCGCGGGCCACCAAACCCTCGGCGCGGCTGGCGCAGATCACGGTGCCCTCCATGGCGCAATCCGTGGCGTCGACCGCTGCCAAAGCAAGCTATATCCAGACAATGTCTCCTTCCGTCCTTACCCCCCCACCGCTGGTGGCCATCAAGAAAGACCCCAAGCTCGCCAACAACTGGAAGAGCAAGGCGGTCGAGCAACTCACCGATGCCGAGGTCCTGGCCATGCCGGACTCGGAATACATGAACGAGAAGCAGATGGGGTTCTTCCGGCTCAAGCTCGCCCAGCTCCGGCAGGACATCCTCAATAACGCCGGTGTGACGACCGAGCACCTGCGCGAAGACACCGTGATCGTGCCCGATCCGGCCGACCGCGCGACGATCGAGGAAGAGCATGCGCTGGAGTTGCGCACGCGCGACCGCGAGCGCAAGCTGCTGAAGAAAATCGAGCAATCGATCGCTCGCATCGACGCCGGTGATTACGGCTATTGCGACGAGACGGGCGAACCGATCGGCGTCGGGCGCCTGCTGGCGCGGCCGACCGCGACCCTCTCGCTGGAGGCGCAGCAGCGCCGAGAGCTCAAACAGAAAATGTTCGGGGACTAAAGCTCCGGCTTCTTGCACCCGCAGTACCGCCCACAGGAGCGTCATGGCGCTGAAGGAGGAAACCACCGGCCTGCTGTCGAAGGTCGTGAAGTTCGTCAAGAACCCGACGACCAACTGGGCCGATCTCGATCAGCAGGAGACCGATCGGGAGAGCACTTACTCCAAGCAGATGCTCAAGGAGATGATCGAGCGCAAGCGGCGCAACGATTTCGTCCGCAAGCGCGAGTTCGACATGCTGCGCAAGATGCGCCGCAGCGAGGTGATGGCGGGCCACGACACCAGCGCGCGGCCTTCGTTCTTCCAGAGTTCCCTTCCTTCGAAGCCGGACGACCGGGCCAGCACGCTCAAGAAGATCGACGAGATCGAGGCCCAGATGTCCATGCAGTGGTGGAAGACCAAGCATGGCGACTCGTCCAGCCGCGGCAGCAGCACCAACTTTCCGATGTCCTCGCATGTGCCGCCCGAAGCGTTGGGCAACGCCGCCGGGTCGCGGGCGTACAACCCGACTCTGCCCGCGGCGATTCGCAGCGATGCGGAGAAGAACGAGCCGAGCGAACCGGCGATGCTGCAGTCGCTGCCCGATTCGTTTCCACCGTCGTCGGCACCGGTTCCGTTGATGCAGTCGGTGCCCGGCGCCCGGCCGGGCCGGTTCATGGATGGCGGCATTCAGCGCACGCCCCTGTCGCCGGTCCAGCCGGCGTCCAGGCTGATATCGGCCGTTACGCCGGCGAGTCCCAACAGCGAACCCGGCAGCAGCACCGGCTTTTCCGCCTCGAAGCTGTACGCCATCGACGTCGAGGAGTTCGCCCACGACCCGGAACTGGAGGAGGCGGCGATCCGCTTCGCCAACGGCGACGATGCCGGGGCCGAGGCCGGGTTGCGCGAGGTGCTGGGTCCGAATGGCTCGCGCACCAACCACGATGAAACCTGGTTGACCCTGTTCGACCTGTACCGTGCGATCGGACAGCAGGAGCGCTTCGAGACCGCAGCCATCGATTTCGCCGGCCGCTTCGGGCGTTCGGCGCCGCAGTGGGTTTCCATCCCCGAGGCCGTCGGGCGCATGCAGGTGCGGCCCTCGCAGGTAGCGCCCACTGGTGGAGCGCAGCAAGCACCCCACTGGACTTCGCCCGCGACCTTGGGCACCCAGACCGTGGTGGCGATGAATGTGGCGCTGGGCAAGGCCGCGCCGCCCTGGCGCCTGAGCTGGGTCAAGCTGAACACCATCGAGGAAGCCGCGGTGGAAAGCCTCTCGCGTGTGTTCACGCAGTGGGCTTCGCAGTCGGTGCAGCTGCGCTTCATCGGGACCGACGTCCTCGAAGCGGTGTTGAAGAACGCGACGCCGTCGGGCGACCGGAGCGTGAACCCGGCCTGGTGGAAATTGCGCATGGAAGTGTTGCGCGTGATGCACCGGCCGGACGAATTCGAACTGGTGGCGCTTGACTATTGCGTGACCTACGAAGTTTCGCCGCCGTCGTGGGACAGCGCGCGCTGCGACTACAAGCCTTTGCAGGCCGACGGCAGCTATGTCGCGGGCCACACCATCGTCGGCGAAACGTTCCGCGATTCGCTGTCCACGCTCGGATTGAGCATGGGAGGGTACAGCGACACGCATTCCGCGTCGCTCAGCCATCCGATGTCCAATGTCGCCACGGTCGAGCTCGCCGGCCAGATCCTGGGCGATTCCACCGAGGTGCTGGACCTGCTCGACGACAAGCTGTTGGGCGCGGACATCATGGTGATCTCCTGCGCCCGCCTGATCCGCATCGATTTCTCATCGGCGGGAACCCTGCTCAACTGGGTCTCCACCCGCCAGGCTGAGGGGCGCCAGGTGCAGTTCGTCGACGTGCACCGGCTGGTGGCCGCCTTCTTCAATGTCATCGGCGTCAGCGAGCATGCGCGTGTGATCGCGCGCACCGACTGAAACGCTTTGCCCGGGCCGACCGCTTGCTTTTCGCCGGCGCCGCCTCAACTCAGACTTCATGGAACAATTTCACGGCACGACCATCGTCAGCGTGCGACGCCAGGATGCCCAGGGCCTCTGGCAGGTAGCGATCGGCGGCGACGGCCAGGTCACCCTGGGCAATGTCATCGTCAAGGGCTCGGCACGCAAGGTCCGCAAGCTTTACCACGACAAGGTCATCGCGGGTTTCGCGGGCGCGACGGCCGACGCGTTCACGCTGTTCGAGCGCTTCGAGGCCAAACTGGAAAAGCACCAGGGCCACCTGGTGCGCTCTGCCATCGAACTGACCAAGGATTGGCGCACCGACCGGGTGCTGCGCCGTCTGGAGGCCATGCTGGCGGTGGCCGACAAGGAAGCATCGCTCATCATCACCGGCAACGGTGACGTCCTGGAACCCGAGCACGGCATCATCGCCATCGGTTCCGGCGGGCCCTATGCCCAGGCCGCGGCCAAGGCGCTCCTGGACAACACCCAGCTGAGCGCCGCCGAGATCGTGAAGAAGTCGCTCGAGATCGCGGGCGAGCTGTGCATCTACACCAACATGATTCACACGATCGAGACGCTGTAGGCAGGTACGCACAACATGTCCTCGATGACCCCCCAGGAAATCGTCTCCGAACTCGATCGCCACATCGTCGGCCAGGCCGACGCCAAGCGTGCGGTCGCGATCGCCTTGCGCAACCGCTGGCGCCGCCAGCAGGTCGACGACAAGCTGCGCGGTGAGATCACACCGAAGAACATTCTCATGATCGGACCGACCGGCGTGGGCAAGACCGAGATCGCGCGCCGGCTGGCGCGGCTCGCCGATGCGCCATTCATCAAGGTCGAGGCGACCAAGTTCACCGAGGTCGGCTACGTCGGCAAGGATGTGGACGCCATCATCCGCGACCTCGCGGAGCTGGCCGTGAAGCAGACGCGCGAGGCCGAGATGCGCAAGGTGCGTACCCGGGCCGAGGATGCCGCCGAGGAACGGATCCTGGACGTGCTGATCCCGCAGGCCCGCACCGCGGAGCCGACCGTTGACAGCACCGCGCGCCAGGCATTTCGCAAGAAGCTGCGCGAAGGCCTGCTCGACGACAAGGACATCGAACTGGAACTGGCCGAAGCGCGGCCGCAACTGGAGATCCTGGGCCCGGCGGGCATGGAAGAAATGTCGGAGCAATTGCGCGGCATGTTCAGCCAGTTCGGCGGGGCCCGGCGCAAAACCCGCAAGCTCAGGATCGGCGAGGCCATGAGGCTGCTGATCGAGGAGGAGGCCGGCAAGCTTGTGAACGAAGACGAGATCCGCACGGCCGCCATCCACAACGCCGAGCAGAACGGGATCGTGTTCATCGACGAGATTGACAAGGTCGCTTCGCGCTCCGGTTTCGGCGGCGAAGGCGGTGGCGGGGCGGACGTGTCGCGGCAAGGCGTGCAGCGCGACCTGCTACCGCTGGTGGAAGGCACCACGGTCTCCACCAAGTACGGCCCGGTGCGCACCGACCACATCCTGTTCATTGCCAGCGGTGCCTTCCATCTGTCCAAGCCCAGCGACCTGATCCCGGAACTGCAGGGGCGGTTGCCGATCCGGGTCGAACTGAAGTCGCTTTCGGTGGAAGATTTCGAAGCCATCCTGACCCAGACCCACGCGTCGCTGGTCAAGCAATACCAGGCCCTGCTCGCCACCGAGGGGGTCGCCCTGGAGTTCACCCCCGAAAGCATCACGCGACTGGCGCAGATTGCCTTCGAGGTCAACGAGCGCACCGAGAACATCGGTGCGCGGCGGCTCGCGACAGTGATGGAGCGACTGCTCGACGACATCAGCTTCGACGCGGCCCGCCTGCAGGGCCAGACGGTGTCGATCGACGGGGCCTATGTCGATGCACGCCTGAAAGAGCTGAGCCAGGACGAGGATCTGTCGCGCTACATTCTCTGACAGCTGCCCTTCTTCTGAGGAATCACATTCATAGTCGATGCTAAGTGGTTCATTCAGAACGATTTTTTACTCCACACCAGCTGGGAAAGTCCATCCTAAGTCATTGATTTCATTACAAAAAACTCGTGACGCCCCATCTTGCACTGCCGAGTTTTCCTGCTACAGTGCAAAAAAGTGCAATTAAGTGGTGAACGTATGCAGTTGGACGTTCATCGTTGTGCTTTGGTCGCAAGCAAGGGCTCACACACGTGTTTCAAGGTGCCTCGTCGCTCAGTCTCGATGGTAAGGGTCGGCTCTCGGTGCCGACCCGGCATCGCGACGTGCTCGGCGCGACGGCGAACAACCAGCTCACCATCACCCGCCACCCCCACGGCTGCCTGATGATCTTCCCGCGGCCGGAATGGGAAAAATTCCGCGACCGTATCGCCGCGTTACCCATCTCGGCCCAGTGGTGGAAGAGAATCTTTCTTGGCAACGCAATGGACGTCGATCTCGACGGCACCGGCCGCGTGCTCGTGTCCCCTGAATTGCGTGCGGCGGCAGGCATCGAGAAGGAAACCATGCTGCTGGGCATGGGCAACCATTTCGAGCTGTGGGACAAGGCGATCTACGAGGCCAAGGAAGCGGAGGCGCTGCGCGGCGAAATGCCCGATGCCTTCAAGGAATTCTCCTTTTGAGAGCAGGCGGTGGACAGCACATGGCAACACACCACCGTCTTGTTGAACGAAGCAGTTACAGCTCTTCTCGGCAAGCCGGATGGAATCGCAGCAACCGACGCGCGTCCGGGCACGGGCACGTATGTCGACGCGACCTTCGGGCGCGGCGGCCACTCGCGCCTGATCCTTTCGCGGCTCTCGCGCGAGGGCCGGCTGATTGCTTTCGACAAGGACCCCGACGCGGTGGGCGAGGCGCGCCGCATTGCCGATCCGCGCTTTTCCATCCGTCACGAGGGCTTTGCCCATCTGGGCGACTTGCCGGCAGCGAGCGTGGCTGGCGTGCTGATGGACCTGGGCGTGAGTTCACCGCAGATCGACAACCCGGCGCGCGGGTTTTCGTTTCGCAACGACGGGCCCCTGGACATGCGCATGGACACCACGCGCGGCGAGAGCGTGGCCGACTGGCTGGCGACGGCGCAAGCCGGGCAGATCGCGGAGGTGATACGTGACTATGGCGAAGAACGGTTTGCTGTTCAGATTGCAAAGGCGATTGTGGCTCGCCGACAGGAACGGGGCCCTCTTGCAACCACCGCCGAACTGGCCCAACTCGTGGCTGGCGCGGTCAAAACCCGCGAGCCGGGCCAGGACCCTGCAACGCGCACATTTCAGGCTCTTCGGATTTTCATCAACGCCGAGCTTGAAGAGCTGCAACAGGCGCTAGAGGCCAGCTTGAACATCCTCCAACCCCAGGGCCGGCTCGTGGTCATCAGCTTTCATTCGCTGGAAGACCGCATCGTCAAGCAGTTCATCGCGCGGAACTCGCGCGAGGTGTTCGACCGGCGCGCGCCGTTTGCCGCGCCGCGGGCCATGAAGCTCAAGGCGCTGGAGCGCGTCAAGCCCACGGCCGCGGAAATCGCGGCCAATCCCCGTTCGCGCAGCGCCATCATGCGGGTGGCCGAGAGGACGCAGGTATGACCTGTGTTTCCGCTTTTCATTCCCTCTCCTTGCGGGCGAGGGCCGGGGCGAGGGCGCTGCCATGACGCGCCTGAACCTGGTCCTGCTGATCGCCCTCATCGCCAGCGCGCTGTACCTGGTGCGCACGCAGTACGAGTCGCGCCGCCTGTACGCCGAAGTCGACAAGGCGCGCAGCGACGCGCGCAAGCTCGACATGGAGCACGAGCGGCTGCAGGTCGAAAAGCGTGCGCAGGCCACGCCCGCGCGGGTGGAAAGACTGGCGAAAGAGCAGTTGCAGATGCGCCCGGCGACACCCGCCATCACGCAGTACGTGAACCTCGGGAAGCCGGCCCAGGACGGCTCCGGTGGCGCCGGGGCCGCTGCGGCGGCGGGGCTCGCGGTCCGGGGTGGCGCGGCTGCTCCGGCCGCCGCGGCGGGGGAGGCGCCGTGAGCCGCAGCGTCGCCTATACCTCCAGTCCGCTGCTGGCCAGCCGCACCCCGGTGTGGCGCAGCAAGTTCATCGTGGCGGCCATCGCCCTGGGCTTTCTCGGCCTGGCCGGGCGCGCCGCCTGGGTCCAGGTGTTCGCCAACAAGTTCTTCCAGAAGCAGGGCGAGGTGCGCTTTGCGCGGACCCTGGAACTGCCCGCCAACCGCGGCCGCATCCTGGACCGCAATGGCGTGCTGCTGGCCACGAGCGTGCCCGTCCCCAGCATCTGGGCGATTCCCGAGGACGTCGAGCGCGACCGGGCCAAGCTGGCGCAACTGGCCAAGCTGCTGGAAATGCCGCTGGCCGATCTCGAGAAGAAGCTCGAAGACGAAGACAAGTCGTTCGTCTGGCTCAAGCGCCAGGTCGACGACGGCGTCGCGCAGCAGGTCGCCAAGCTGAACCTCAAGGGCATCTACCAGCGCAAGGAATACCAGCGCAAATACCCGGAAGGCGAGGCCGCTGCCCATGTGGTGGGATTCACCAACGTCGAGGACCAGGGCCAGGAGGGCATGGAACTGGCGTTCAACAAGGAACTGGCCGGCCGGCCGGGCTCGCGCCACGTGATCAAGGACCGGCTGGGCCGCGTCGTGGAGGACGTGGGCGAACAGGTGGCGCCGGTCGATGGGCGTGACCTGCAGTTGTCCATCGACAGCAATGTGCAGTTCTTCGCCTACCAGAAGCTGCGCGAGGCGGTGCAGGAGAACAAGGCCAAGGCCGGCAGCGTGGTGGTGCTGGACGCCGTCAGCGGGGAAGTGCTGGCATTGGCCAATTACCCGAGCTACGCCCCCAACCGGCGCCAGAACCTCACCGGAGAGCAGCTGCGCAACCGCGCGCTCACCGACGTGTTCGAGCCGGGTTCGACCATGAAACCCTTCACCATCGGGCTGGCGCTGGAGACCGGGCTGGTCACGCCGCAGACCATGATCCAGACCGCGCCGGGCTACGTGGTGATCGGCGGCATGAAGATCTCCGATTCGCACGCGCACGGCATGCTGTCGGTGCAGCAGGTGATCCAGAAATCCAGCAACATCGGTACTCTGAAGATCGCGTTGCAGATGCCGGCGCGGGAAATGTGGGAGACGTTCACCGAGGCCGGCTTCGGCCAGAAGCCGCACATCACCTTTCCAGGTGCTGTGACCGGGCGGCTGCGCCCCTACAAGACCTGGCGGCCGGTGGAGCAGGCCACCATGTCCTACGGCTACGGCCTGTCGGCCTCGCTGTTCCAGATGGCCCGTGCCTACACCGTGTTCGCGCACGACGGGCAGATCATTCCCGCCACGCTGCTCAAGACGAAGGAGCCGGCCGTCGGCGCGCGGGTCTTCTCGCCCAAGACGGTGGCGGAAATCCGCACCATGCTGCAGATGGCGGCGGGGCCGGGCGGCACCGGGCCCAAGGCCCAGACGCTGGGCTATTCGGTGGGCGGTAAATCGGGCACGGCGTACAAGCAGGTCGGCAAGGGCTATGCCACCAACAAGTACCGGTCCTGGTTCGTGGGTATCGCACCGATCGACAAGCCGCGCATCGTCGTCGCGGTGATGGTCGACGAGCCGTCCGCCGGCAAGTACTTCGGCGGCGACGTCGCGGCGCCGGTGTTCAGCACGACAGTGCAACAGACGCTCAGGCTGCTGGGCGTGCAGCCCGACATGAACGTCAAGCCCCAGATCGTGGTGGACTCGGTGGAGGAGTCGTTCTGATGCTCGAACTGCACAGCCCCGAGCAAGCCGCGCAATGGCTGCACGGCCGCGTCACCGGCACGCTGCAGTGCGACAGCCGCAAGGTCCGCGCGGGCGACGGCTTCATCGCCCGGCCGGGCGCGGCCACCGACGGTCGCCAGCATGTCCACGCGGCGCTGGCGCAGGGCGCCAGCGCCTGCCTGGTCGAGTGTGACGGCGTCGAAGCGTTCGCCTTCGACCAGCCCCACATTGCCTCCTATCCTCAGCTCAAGGCCGCCTGCGGTCCGATCGCGGCGGCGTATTTCGAAGCGCCGACCGAGCGGCTCGATGTGCTGGCCGTTACCGGCACCAACGGCAAGACCTCGACCGCCTGGTGGCTGGCCCAGGCACTGTCGAATGTGAGCCTCCACGCTAGCGGCCAAGGCCGCGTCGCTGCCCCCCGAGGGGGCCCTCGCGCCCTGGGGCGGCCCGGCGGCGCTCAAGCGTCGGCCGATGAGTCCCCCTACGCGTGCGGGCTGATCGGGACCTTGGGCACCGGCCGTCCGCCTCAGGTGGAGTTCACGGGCCTCACAACCCCGGATCCGGTGCTGCTGCAGGGCCAGTTCCGCCGCTTCCTGGATCAGGGCCTGAAGGCCTGCGCCATCGAGGCCTCGTCGGTGGGCATCGCCGAGCGGCGCCTGGACGGCACCCGCATCCGGGTCGCGGTCTTCACCAATTTCACCCAGGACCACCTGGACTACCACGGCACCATGGAGGCCTACTGGGAAGCGAAGGCGCAGCTGTTCCGCTGGCCGGGCCTGCGGGCGGCGGTCGTCAACGTGGACGACAAGCAAGGCGATGCGCTGGCGCAGTCGCTGGACGGCGGCGGCCTGGACCTGTGGACCGTGTCATGCCAGCAGCCGGCGCGCCTTGCCGCCGAGGCCATCCGCTACGACGCGCAAGGCCTGCGCTTCACGGTGTGCGAAGGCGCCCAGCGCCACGAACTCGCGACCCGGCTGATCGGCCAGTACAACGTTTCCAACCTGCTCGGCGTGATCGGCGCGATGCGCGCAGTCGGCGTCGCTCTGGCCGACGCGGTAGCGGCCTGTGGCGCGCTCTCGCCCGTGCCCGGCCGCATGGACCGCTTGAGCATTCCGGGCAAGCCGCTGGTAGCGGTCGACTACGCGCACAGCCCCGATGCGCTGGACAAGGCACTGCAGGCGCTGCAGCCGCTGGCGCAGCAGCGCGGCGGCAGGCTCTGGTGCGTGTTCGGCTGCGGCGGCGAGCGCGATGCGACCAAGCGCCCGGTGATGGCGGCCGTGGCCGAGAAGAATGCCGACCGCGTGGTCGTGACCAGCGACAACCCGCGCGGCGAGAAGCCCGAGAACATCATCAGCCAGATCCTCCTGGGCCTTTCGCACCACGAGTGCGTGCAAGTGCAGGCCGACCGTGCGCTCGCGATCGCCGAAACCATTGCTGCTGCTGCTCCCGAAGACGTGGTGCTGCTGGCAGGGAAGGGGCACGAGGACTACCAGGAGGTCGCCGGCGCCAGGCAGCCTTTTTCGGACAAGGTGCATGCGCAGGCGGCATTGGATGCGAGGGCGGCGGCATGAGCACCCTGTTTACGCTGGCGCAGGCCCTGGCCTGGATTCCCGGCGGTGCATTGGTCGGCGCCGGCTCGGTTGCGGTGCAGCGCGTTCACAGCGATACCCGCACGCTGCAGCCGGGCGACCTGTTCGTTGCGCTGAAGGGCGAACGCTTCGATGCCAACGATTTCCTGGTCGAGGCGCAAGGCAAGGGCGCGGTGGCGGCGATCGCCCATCGCGGCAGACTGCCGAGCGGATTTTCCGGCATCGAGGTCGACGACACGAAGCTGGCGCTCGGCTCGCTGGCCGCGGGCTGGCGCGCCCAGTTCGGTCTGCCCCTCATCGCGGTGACCGGCAGCAACGGCAAGACCACGGTCACGCAGATGATCGCTTCCATCCTGCGCGCCTGGCAGCCGGATGCGACGCTGGCCACGCAAGGCAACCTGAACAACGACATCGGGCTGCCGCTGCAGCTGCTGAGGCTGCGTTCCGAGCACCGCGTTGCCGTGCTGGAACTGGGCATGAACCATCCGGGTGAAATCGCGTACCTGGCCGGCATCGCCAGGCCCACGGTGGCCCTGGTGAACAACGCTCAGCGCGAGCATCAGGAATTCATGTCCACCGTGGCAGCGGTGGCACGCGAGAACGGGTCGGTGATCGCCGCCCTGCGGATCAGCGGCGTGGCCGTGTTCCCCGCGGACGACGAGTTCACGCCGCTCTGGCAGGAACTGGCCTGGGCGCGCACCTGCATGACTTTCGGCGGCGAGAACGCCGACATCGTTTTGGCCGGGTCTGAATGGCAAGAGGGGCATTGGCAGGTGAGCGTGAAAACGCCCGCCGGCCCGGTGACCTATCGACTCCATATCGCCGGCCGCCACAACGTGCGCAACTCCCAGGCCGCCGTGGCTTGCGCATTGGTCGTCGGCGCACCCATGGCGGCCATCGCCCAAGGCCTGTCGGCCTTCGAACCGCTCAAAGGCCGCTCGCGCGCGCTGACGGTGAAGCTGGGCGGGCGGGCGATCACCGTCGTGGACGACACCTACAACGCCAACCCGGACTCGGTGCGGGCGGCGATCGACGTGCTGGCCGAGCTTCCCGCACCGCGCCTGCTGGTGCTGGGCGACATGGGCGAGGTCGGCGACCAGGGGCCGATGTTCCATGCGGAAGTCGGGGAGCATGCGCGCTCGCGCGGCATCGAACAGCTGCTGACCCTGGGCCCGCAGTCGGTCGCCATGCGGGGCCGGCATTTCGAAGACATCGACTCGCTGAAGCAGGCTGTCCTGGCCGAATTGCCGCATGCCGCCAGCGTTCTGGTCAAGGGCTCCCGGTTCATGCAGATGGAACGCGTCGTCGAGGCCATCACGGCCCAGGCACCGCGCAACGGGGAGACAGACCATGTTGCTTAGCCTGGCCGGTTGGTTGCAGACGCTCGGGCCCGAGTTCGGCTTCCTGCGGGTGTTCCAGTACATCACCTTCCGGGCGGTGATGGCGGCGATGACCTCCTTGCTGATCGGGCTGATCGCCGGGCCGGCCGTCATCCGGCACCTGGCCGCGCTGAAGATCGGCCAGCCGGTGCGCGGTTATGGGATGGAGTCGCACCTGAGCAAGAGCGGCACGCCGACCATGGGCGGCGTGCTGGTGCTGCTGTCGATCGCGGTTTCGACGCTGCTGTGGTTCGACCTGACCAATCGCTTTGTCTGGATCGTGCTGGCGGTCACGCTGGGCTTCGGCGCGATCGGCTGGGTGGACGACTGGCGCAAGGTGGTGCGCAAGGACCCCGAGGGCATGCGTTCGCGGGAGAAATATTTCTGGCAATCGGTGATCGGATTGCTCGCGGCCCTGTACCTGGTGTTCAGCATTTCCGAAAGCTCCAACCTGCGCGTCCTTCAGCTGTTCATCACCTGGGTCAGGTCGGGCTTCGACGTGAACCTGCCGCCCAAGGCCGGCCTGCTGCTGCCCTTCTTCAAGGAGGTGAGCTATCCGCTGGGGGTCTTCGGCTTCGTGATCCTCACCTACCTGGTGATCGTGGGCGCGAGCAACGCCGTGAATCTCACCGACGGGCTGGACGGCCTCGCGATCATGCCGGTGGTGATGGTGGGCTCCGCGCTGGGTGTGTTCGCGTATGTCACCGGCAGCGCCGTCTATTCGAAGTACCTGTTCTTCCCGCACATCCCGGGGACGGGCGAGCTGCTGATCTTCTGTGCGGCGCTGGCGGGCGCGGGCCTGGCCTTCCTCTGGTTCAACACCTATCCGGCCCAGGTCTTCATGGGCGACGTAGGCGCGCTGGCGCTGGGCGGCGCGCTCGGCACCATTGCCGTGATCGTGCGCCAGGAAATCGTGCTGGCGATCATGGGCGGGATCTTCGTCGTCGAAGCCCTGTCCGTGATGGCTCAGGTGATGTATTTCAAGTACACGCGCAGGAAGTACGGCGAGGGGCGTCGCATCCTGAAGATGGCGCCGCTGCACCACCACTTCGAAAAGAGCGGCTGGAAGGAAACGCAGGTGGTCGTGCGTTTCTGGATCATCACCATGCTGCTGTGCCTGGTGGGCCTTTCCACCCTGAAGCTGAGGTAACCGAACCGTGCCCACCCTGCAAGACCAGCACGTTCTCATCCTCGGCCTCGGCGCGTCCGGCCTGGCGATGGCGCGCTGGTGCGGCCGCTGCGGCGCGCAGGTGACGGTGGCGGATACCCGCGAAGCGCCGCCGCAACTCCAGGCGCTGCGCGAACAATTGCCGCAAGCCCGCTTCATCGGCGGGGCCTTCGATGCCGCGCTGCTCGAAGGCGGCGTGCAGGCCGTGCTGCGCAGCCCGGGGCTGTCGCCCGGGCAGGTGGCGCCGGTGGTGGCGCCGGCCCGGGAGCGCGGGATCCATGTGGGCGGCGAGTTGAGCCTGTTCTGGGCCGCTCTGGCCGACTTGAAGTCGCGCCAGGACTATGCGCCCGCCGTGCTGGCCGTCACCGGAACCAACGGCAAGACCACCGTCACGGCCCTCGCCGGACAGTTGGTGGAGCGCGCCGGCAAGACCGTGGCGGTCGCCGGAAACATCGGCCCGACGCTCCTGGACACGCTGGGCGAGAAGATCGACGCGCTCGCGCTGCCCCAGGTGTGGGTGATCGAGCTGTCGAGTTTCCAGCTGGACGCTGCGGTCGATTTCGAACCCACGGCTGCCGTCGTGCTGAACGTGACGCAGGACCATCTGGACTGGCACGGCACCATGGAGGCGTATGCGGCGGCCAAGGCCCGCGTGTTCGGGAACAGCACACTGATGATCCTGAACCGGGAAGATCCGCGGGTGATGGGAATGCTCCCCGCCCCGGTCAGGATGAAGGGCGGCCGGATGGAGCAACGCCCGTTCGTCACCTTCGGCGCCGACATGCCGCGGCGGCCCGGCGACTTCGGGATCGAAGTGGTGAACGGCATGGCCTGGCTGGTGCGCGCGATCGAAGCCGACGAGACCCAGAAGAAGCGCAAGGACGCCGAAGAAGAGCTGTACATCCAGCGCCTGATGCCGGCCGACGCGCTGCGCATTCGCGGCCGCCACAACGCCGTCAACGCGCTGGCGGCGCTGGCGCTGGCCGGTGTCGCCGGATGCGCGCTGGGCCCCATGCTCTACGGCCTGCGCGAGTACCGGGGCGAGCCGCACCGCGTCGAATCGGTGGGCATCGTCAACGCCATCGAGTACTTCGACGACAGCAAGGGAACCAACGTGGGCGCCACCGTTGCGGCGCTACAGGGCCTGGGCGCCGAACGGCAGGTGGTGGTGATCCTGGGCGGCGACGGCAAGGGCCAGGACTTCGCTCCGCTGGCCGCTCCCGTTGCGCGCCATGCGCGCGCCGCGGTTCTCATCGGCCGCGACGGCCCGCTGATTCGCGCCGTGCTCGAGCCCACCGGCGTGCCGCTGGTCGATGCGCAATCGATGGAACAGGCTGTGGCCCTCGCAACGCAGCTCGCCCACGCCGGCGACGCCGTGCTGATGTCGCCGGCCTGCGCGAGCTTCGACATGTTCAGGAACTACCCGCACCGCGCCGAGGTGTTCCGCTCGGCGGTCAAGGGCATCGCCGATGCCGCCGGCATCGAGCTGGAGGTGGCCCAATGAGCGCGCTGGTGCAACGCCTGGCCGGCTGGTTCGCCGGCTCGCCACGGTCCGACGCCGCGGCCGTGCCGGTGCGGGCCACGGGCTGGGGCCGCGCAGCCGCGCCATCCCCTGTCCAGCGCCTGGACCAGGCCCTGCTGTGGATGACCGTGGCGCTGCTCGCGTTCGGCCTGGTGATGGTGTATTCGGCTTCCGTCGCGATGCCGGACAACCCGAAGTTCGCGCGCTACAGCCATGACCATTTCCTGGTTCGCCATGCCGCCTTCATCACGCTCGCCTTCGTCGTGTCCGTCTTCGCATTCCAGGTGCCGGTGGCGACCTGGGAGAGGGTCGCGCCCTGGCTGTTCGTCGCCTCGCTGCTGCTGCTGATCCTGGTGCTGATTCCGGTTCTGGGCAAGGGCGTGAACGGCGCGCGGCGCTGGCTGGTGCTGGGCTTCATGGGCTTCCAGCCCTCCGAACTGGCGAAGTTCGCGGTCCTGCTGTACGCGGCGAACTACATGGTGCGCAAGATGGACGTCAAGGAAAGGTTCTTCCGCGCCGTCCTGCCGATGGCCGCGGCCGTCGCGGTGGTGGGGCTGCTGCTGCTGGCGGAGCCGGACATGGGCGCCTTCATGGTGATCGCGGTGATCGCGATGGGCATCCTGTTCCTGGGCGGTGTCAACGCCCGCATGTTCTTCCTGATCGCAGCGGTGATGACCGTGGCGTTCATGCTGATGATCGCGCTGTCGGACTGGCGGCGCGAGCGCATCTTCGCCTACTTCGACCCCTGGAGCGACAAGTACTCGATGGGCAAGGGCTATCAGCTGTCGCATTCGCTCATCGCCATCGGCCGGGGCGAAATCTTCGGAGTGGGCCTGGGCGGCAGCGTCGAAAAGCTGCATTGGCTGCCCGAAGCGCATACCGATTTCCTGATGGCGGTGATCGGCGAGGAGTTCGGCCTCGTCGGCGTCATCGTGGTGATCCTGGCGTTTCTGTGGATGACCCGCCGCATCATGCTCATCGGCCGCCAGGCGATCGCGCTGGACCGCGTGTTCGCCGGCCTGGTGGCGCAGGGCGCGGGCATCTGGATCGGTTTCCAGGCGTTCATCAACATGGGTGTCAACCTGGGCGCGCTGCCGACCAAGGGGCTGACCTTGCCGCTGATGAGTTACGGCGGCTCGGCCATCCTGATGAACCTGATCGCGATCACAGTCGTGCTGCGGATCGACTACGAGAACAAAAGCTTGATGCGGGGAGGGCGGCCATGAGCGCCACAGCCACCATGGGCAAGTGCGCCCTCGTGATGGCAGGCGGCACGGGTGGCCACATTTTCCCTGGTCTTGCCGTCGCCGAGGCGCTGCGCGAGCGCGCGTGGCGGGTGCACTGGCTGGGCGGACCGGGCAGCATGGAGAGCCAGCTGGTGCCGCCGCGCGGCTTCGACTTCGAAACCATCGAATTCTCGGGGGTGCGCGGCAAAGGCCTGAAAACGCTGGTGCTCCTTCCGCTGCGGCTGCTCAAGGCTTTCTGGCAGGCGATCCGGGTGGTGCGCCGCGTGCGGCCCGACGTGGTCGTGGGCCTGGGCGGCTACATCACGTTCCCCGCCGGCATGATGAGCGTGCTGCTGGGCAAGCCGCTGGTCCTGCACGAACAGAACTCGGTGGCGGGCATGGCCAACCGGATCCTGGCGGGGGTGGCCGATCGCGTGTTCTGCGCCTTTCCCAATGTGCTGAAGAAGGCCGCCTGGGTGGGCAATCCGCTGCGCGCGGCTTTCCTGCACCAGCCCGGCCCGGCCGAGCGCCTGGGCTCGCGGACCGGGCCGTTGCGACTGCTGGTGGTGGGCGGCAGCCTGGGCGCCAAGGCATTGAACGAAACCGTGCCCAAGGCGCTGGCCCTGATCCCTGCCGACCGCCGGCCGGCCGTGCTGCACCAGAGCGGCGCAAAACAGATCGACGATCTGCGCGCCAACTATGCCGCCGCCGGGGTCGACGCGGAACTCACGCCTTTCATCGAGGACACGGCGCAGGCCTACGCGCAGGCCGACCTGATCGTCTGCCGCGCCGGGGCCAGCACCGTGACCGAGATCGCGGCGGTCGGTGCGGCAGCGGTGTTCGTGCCGTTTCCGTTCGCGGTGGATGACCACCAGACCACCAACGCGCGGTTCCTCGTGGACGCGGGCGGTGGCTGGCTGGTGCAGCAGGGCGACCTGCGGCCCGAGTGGCTGGCCGCGTTGATCCAGAACACCTCCCGCGAGGAGTTGATCCGCCGTGCGCTGGCCGCCAAGCGCATGCAGAAGACCAGCGCCACCGACGAGATGGTCGCCGCCTGCGAGGAGTTGGCCCGCAAATGAAACACGCCGTCTACACATTCACTTTGTCGAGTATTCGAGAAGCCGCCGAAATGAAGGAGCTGTCTTGAAACATGCAGTGAAGCACATTCATTTCGTCGGCGTGGGCGGCTCCGGCATGTCCGGCATCGCCGAAGTCCTGCGCAACCAGGGCTACCTGATCTCGGGCTCGGACCTGGCCGACAGCCCGACGCTGCGCCGGCTGGAGGCGCTGGGCATCAAGACCTGCGTCGGGCACGCGGCCCGCAACGTGATCGGCGCCGACGCGGTGGTTACCTCCACCGCGGTGCAGGCCGACAACCCCGAGGTGCTGGCAGCGCGCGAACGCAAGATTCCGGTGGTGCCACGCGCGATGATGCTGGCGGAACTGATGCGCCTCAAGCAGGGCATCGCGATCGCCGGCACGCACGGCAAGACCACCACCACCAGCCTGGTCGCGAGCGTGCTGGCCGAGGGCGGGCTGGACCCGACCTTCGTGATCGGCGGGCGCCTGAACAGCGCCGGCGCCAACGCCAGACTCGGCAGCGGCGACTACATCGTGGTCGAGGCGGATGAATCCGATGCCTCGTTCCTGAACCTGATGCCGGTCATGGCAGTCGTCACCAACATCGACGCCGACCACATGGAGACGTACGGGCACGACTTCAACCGGCTGCAGAAGGCCTTCGTCGACTTCCTGCACCGCATGCCGTTCTACGGCATGGCGATTCTGTGCACCGACGATCCGGCCATCCGCCAGATCGTGCCGGACGTCCAGTGCCCGATCACCAGCTACGGCCTGGGCGAAGACGCGCAGGTGCGGGCGCTGAACGTTCGCGCCGAGGGCGGCCAGATGCTTTTCACCGTGCAGCGGCGCAACGGCGTCACGCTGCCTGATCTGGACGTGGTGCTCAATCTCGCCGGCGTGCACAACGTGCTCAATGCGCTGGCGGCCATCGCCGTCGCGGTGGAGCTCAGTGTCCCCGACGAGGGAGTGCTCAAGGCCCTGGCCGGCTTCAAGGGCGTTGGACGCCGCTTCCAGCGTTATCCCGACGTGCCGGTCGCAGTCGAACACGGCGGCGGCCGGTTCGCGCTGATCGAGGACTATGGGCATCACCCGGTGGAGATCGCGGCCACGCTCGCGGCCGCCCGCGGCGCCTTTCCGGGCCGGCGCCTGGTGCTGGCGTTCCAGCCGCACCGGTACACGCGCACCCGCGACTGTTTCGAGGATTTCGTCAAGGTGATCAGCCAGTCCGATGCGGTGCTGCTGGCCGAGGTGTATGCGGCCGGCGAGCCGCCCATCGTCGCGGCGGACGGGCGCTCGCTGGCCCGTGCCGTGCGGGTGGCGGGGAAGGTCGAGCCGGTATTCGTGGACGACATCGACGCGATGCCGCAGGCGATCCTGGAGATGGCGCGCGATGGCGACGTGGTGATGTGCATGGGCGCCGGATCGATCGGCGGCGTGCCGGCCCGGCTGGTGGAAATGGGAGGCGCCGGATGAGCGAGCGCAAAGATCAAGTGCGTCTGAATACGAACGCAGCGGCACCCGCCGCCACCGCGCACAGTTTCGGCAAGGTGGCCGTGCTCATGGGCGGGCATTCGGCCGAGCGCGAGGTGTCGCTGATGTCCGGCACCGGCGTGCTCAAGGCGCTGCAGTCCAAGGGCATCGACGCCCATGCGTTCGACCCCGCCGAGCGCGACCTGTCCGAACTCAAGCGCAAGGGATTCAAGCGCTGCTTCATCGCATTGCACGGCCGCTTCGGCGAAGACGGCACGGTGCAGGGGGCGTTGGAGCTGCTGGGCATTCCCTACACCGGTTCGGGCGTGATGGCATCCAGCATCTCGATCGACAAGGTCATGACCAAGCGGGTGTGGCTGGCGGAGGGCCTGCCCACGCCCCGCTACGTGCTGTTGCGCCGGGGCTCCTATACCAACGAGCAGGTGCGCTGCGTTCCGGACGACCTGGGGCTGCCCTTGATCGTGAAGCCCGCCCGCGAAGGGTCTTCCATCGGGGTCGCAAAAGTGCAGGGCTATTCGGAGATGGCCAATGCCGTGGACCAGGCGGCGGCGCTCGACGCGGATGTCCTGTGCGAGCAGTTCATCAGCGGCGACGAGGTCACCTGCCCGGTGCTGGGCACGGGCGACGCGGCGCGCGCCTTGCCGGTGATCCGCATCGTGGCGCCCGAGGGCAACTACGACTACCAGAACAAGTATTTCACCGACGACACCAAATACATCGTCCCCGCGGGGCTACCCGAGGGCGAAGAGCAGGTGATTCAGGACATTGTGCTCAAGGCCTACCGCGTGCTCGGCTGCCGGGGCTGGGGGCGCCTGGACGTGATGATCGACGCGGTGTCGCGCAAGCCCACGCTGCTGGAAATCAACACTTCACCCGGCATGACCGGCCATTCGCTGGTGCCGATGTCGGCCCGCGCGGCCGGCATCAGCTACGAGGATCTGTGCCTGCAGCTGCTGGCATCGGCGGCGCTGGACCAGGAGCAGGGGATCTGGAACAAATGAGCAGCGCACTGCCCATGCCGTTCGACGTCAGGCTGATGAACCTCGCCGCGACGGCGCTGTTCTCGGCTTGTCTCGTCCTGCTGACGGCGGCGGGTCTGTGGTGGGCGCTGCGCAATCCCGCCTTTGCCATCGTCGGCATCACGGTGGAGGGCGACGTGACGCACAACAGCGCTGCAACGTTGCGAGCCAATGTCGCGCCGCGGCTGGCCGGCAACTTCTTCACCGTGAACCTGGCCAGCGCGCGCGAGGCTTTCGAGGCGGTGCCGTGGGTGCGCAGGGCCGTCGTGCGCCGCGAATTTCCCAACCGACTGCGGGTCCGGCTGGAGGAGCAACAGGCCGTGGCCTTGTGGGGAAGCGACAGCGAGGCGCGATTGCTCAACAGCTTCGGCGAGGTCTTCGAGGCCAACGTCGGCGATGTGGAGCCGGGCGAGCTGCCCCGGCTGGCCGGCCCCGACGATCAATCGACCCAGGTGCTTGCGATGTACCGCATGCTCAAGCCGATGTTCGAGCCGCTGGACCTGGCCATAGCCGAGCTGGCGTTGACGGCGCGCGGCAGCTGGCAGCTGGAGATGGACAACGGCGCCGCGGTGGAGCTGGGGCGCGGCACGCCCGAGGAGGTGACGACGCGCACCCGGCGCTTCGTGCAGACCTTGAACCAGGTTACTTCGCGCTACAGCCGGCGGCCCGAAGCGCTGGTGTCGGCGGACCTGAGGCACGGTGACGGCTATGCGGTGCGGTTGCGCGGTGTGACCACCACGGCCGACGCGGTGAAAAGATAAAGGACTTGGGGACAGATCTTCAGCTCTGTCCCCAACCGAACAAAAAGCGAAACGGCAGGCAACATGGCAAAAGAATACAAGGACCTCGTGGTGGGACTGGACATCGGCACCGCCAAGGTGATGGCGGTGGTGGCCGAGGTGCTGCCGGGCGGCGAGCTCAAGCTCGCGGGGCTGGGGATCGCCGCGTCGAACGGGCTCAAGCGCGGCGTGGTCGTCAACATCGACGCCACGGTGCAGAGCATCCAGCAGGCCCTGAGGGAGGCCGAGCTGATGGCCGACTGCAAGATCACGCGGGTCTACACCGGCATCACCGGCAGCCACATCCGCGGCATCAACTCCAGCGGCATGGTGGCGGTGAAGGACAAGGAAGTGACGGCCGCCGACGTGGCGCGCGTGGTCGAGACGGCCCGGGCCATCAACATCTCGACCGATCAGCGGCTGCTGCTGGTGGAGCCGCAGGAATTCGTGATCGACGGCCAGGACGTGAAGGAGCCGATCGGCATGAGCGGCATCCGGCTGGAGGCCAAGGTGCACATCGTCACCGGCGCCCAGAGCGCGGCCGAGAACATCATCAAGTGCGTGCGCCGCTGCGGCCTGGAAGTCGAGCATCTGCTGCTCAATCCGCTGGCTTCGAGCCTGGCCGTGCTGACCGAGGACGAGAAGGAACTGGGCGTGGCGATGGTGGACATCGGCGCCGGCACCACCGATGTGGCGATCTTCACGAACGGCGCGATCCGGCACACGGCGGTGATCCCGATTGCCGGCGACCTGATCACCAGCGACATCGCGATGGCGTTGCGCACCCCGACCAAGGATGCGGAGGACATCAAGGTGGAAAGCGGCTACGCCAAGCAGCTGCTGGCCAACCCCGAGCAGCAGGTCGAGGTGCCCGGGCTGGGCGACCGGGGACCGCGGATGTTGAGCAAACAGGCGTTGGCGGGCGTGATCGAGCCGCGCGTGGAAGAGATCTTCTCGCTGGTGCAACAGGTCGTGCGGGAATCCGGCTACGAGGAGGTGCTCTCGTCGGGGATTGTGATCACGGGCGGCAGCGCGGTGATGCCGGGCATGGTCGAACTGGGCGAGGACATCTTCCTGAAACCGGTGCGGCGGGGCGTGCCCAAGTACCGCGGTGCGTTGTCGGACATGGTGTCGCAGGCGCGCGCCGCCACCGTGATGGGCCTGCTCGAAGAGGCGCGGCTGGCGCGCCTGCGCGGCTTCAAGGTGGCGGAGAAGAACGGATCCATGAAGACGGCGTTCGGCCGCTTTCGCGACTTCATCGTGGGGAACTTCTGATGGACAACTCCAGAGCGGACTCGAATGTTCGGGTTTTCCACCGCAAGCCAAAACGACGATGGCGGTGCACCGACCCACCGACACGCCGTTTCTGAGCATCAACAAAACAATCTATTCATCGGCAACTGCAAACGGATTTCAGGAGAGACACATGAGCATCGAAATGATCGAGATCGAAGAGTTCCATCTGGGCACGCAGATCAAGGTGATCGGCGTGGGCGGTGGCGGTGGCAACGCGGTGGAGCACATGATCAGCCGCGCGGTGCAGGGCGTGGAATTCATCTGCGCCAACACCGATGCCCAGGCGCTGTCGCGCACCGTCGCTCACAAGACCATCCAGCTGGGCCAGAGCGGTCTGGGCGCGGGCAGCAAGCCCGAGAAAGGCCGCGAAGCCGCCGAACTGGCGGTGGACGACATCCGCGCCGCCATAGCCGGCGCCCACATGCTGTTCATCACCGCGGGCATGGGCGGGGGCACCGGCACCGGCGCGGCACCGGTGATCGCGCGGGTGGCCAAGGAAATGGGCATCCTCACCGTGGGCGTCGTCACCAAGCCCTTCGACTGGGAAGGCGGGCGCCGCATGACCAACGCCGACCAGGGCCTGGCCGAACTCGAAGCCAATGTCGATTCGCTGATCGTGGTGCTCAACGAGAAGCTGCTCGATGTGCTGGGCGACGACATCTCGCAGGACGAGGCCTTCGCCCATGCCAACGACGTGCTGAAGAATGCCGTCGGCGGGATCGCCGAAATCATCAACGTCCCCGGCCATGTGAACGTCGACTTCGAGGACGTCCGCACGGTGATGGGCGAGCCCGGCAAGGCGATGATGGGCACCGCGGTGGCTTCCGGCCCGGACCGCGCCCGCATCGCCGCCGAACAGGCGGTGGCGTGCCCGCTGCTGGAGGGCATCGACCTGTCGGGGGCCAAGGGGGTGCTGGTGCTGATCACCGCGGCGAAGGGATCGCTGAAGCTGTCCGAATCGAAACTGGCGATGAACACCATCCGGGCCTACGCCTCGGCGGATGCGCACGTGATCTACGGCACGGCCTACGACGACAACCTGGGCGACGAGGTCCGCGTCACGGTGGTGGCCACCGGTCTGTCGCGCCAGGGCCAGCGCCGCACCTCGCCGCCGCTGCAGGTGCTGCGCACGGGCACCGACGGCGTGCCGTTCACGGTGCCGACGATTCACACGGTGGTCGGCGGCCCTGGCGCCACGCCGGCGGCCGCTGCCTCGCAGCCCGACTACGGCGGCATGGCCGTGCCCAGCGTCTGGCGCACCAACCGGACCCAGGCGGCGGCCAAGGTCGACGCCTTGTCCAGCGGCGGCATGGACGACTTCGAGATTCCGGCCTTCCTGCGCAAGCAGGCCGACTAGATAGGTAGGGCCCCCAACGACAGCGCCGTACCCCCCAACGAGGCGCAGCCGGCTTGAGGCGGCTCGGCGCCGGCTGGGCGTAGATAACAAGGGAGTTCTCCAGGGTGAGTGCTTGGGGTGGGTTGTGCCAACAGCCCACCCTTTTTCCCCAAGCAGCCCTGCGCGGCGCATGCCATCGGCACGTGCGTGGCCGCGGGTGGGCCGCAAACGTAAAATCCAGACATGCTCCAGCAACGAACACTCAAGACCGTGACCAAGGCGGTCGGGGTGGGCCTGCACAGCGGGCAGCGCGTCGAGCTCACGCTGCGCCCGGCCCAGCCGGACACCGGCATCGTGTTCCGGCGCGTCGATTTGCCCATTCCCGTGGACATCCCGGTATCGGCCCAGGCCGTGACGGACACCCGGATGGCTTCCACCATTTCCAGCGGCGGCGCCAAGGTGCACACGGTGGAGCATCTGATGTCGGCCTGTGCCGGCCTGGGGCTGGACAACCTGTATGTGGACATCACGGGCGAGGAGGTGCCGATCCTGGACGGCTCCTCCGCATCCTTCGTGTTCCTGCTGCAAAGCGCCGGCATGGAATTGCAGAAGGCGCCGCGCCGCTTCGTGAGGGTGAGGCGGCCGGTCGAGGTGCGCGAAGGCGAGGGCCAGGACCTGAAGTGGGCCAGGCTGGAGCCTTACCACGGCTACAAGCTGAGTTTCGAGATCGACTTCGATCATCGCGTGGTCGATTCCACCGCCCAGCGCGTGGAGTTCGACCTGAGCTCGGGCTCCTATGCCCGTGACATCGCCCGGGCCCGCACCTTCGGTTTCACCAAGGACGTCGAGATGATGCGCGCGAACGGCCTGGGGCTGGGCGGCGGCCTCGACAACGTCGTGGTGGTTGACGACTACCACGTGCTCAATGCCGAGGGATTGCGCTACGACGACGAGTTCGTCAAGCACAAGATCCTGGACGCGATGGGCGACCTGTACCTCATCGGCAAGCCGCTGCTGGCTTCCTACAGCGCGTTCCGGTCCGGCCATGCGCTGAACAACAGATTGCTGCGCGAATTGCTGGCGCAGGGCGATGCGTATGAAGTCGTGACCTTCGAAGACGAACGGCAGGCGCCGGCCGGCTTCGCCCAGCCGTTGCGGGCCTGGTAGCCATGCTGCTCTTTCGCTGGGCGATCCTGCTGCTGTTGCTGGGTGCCGCGGTGTGCTTCGCTTTCTATGCCGGGACTGGCGAAGTCCGTTTCAGGCGCTATGGGCTGGTGACGCTGAAGTGGACACTGATCGCCGCATTGGCGTTTTTTGCCGTGCTGGTTGCGGAGCGGCTGGCCTGAACCCGGGCCACTGGCCGGATCAGTAGGTCCGGCCTGCCTTGTACATCCCGCTGGATCGGCGCGCCGTGGCAGTGGCCTGCGCGATCCGGGCCATGGCGGCGCCCGCATGGGCATGGGTGATTGCCAGGCCCAGCGCGTCGGCGGCGTCCTTGCCGGGCAAACCCGGCAACCGAAGCAGCCGCTTGACCATTTCCTGCACCTGGGCCTTGGCCGCCTTGCCATGGCCGGCGACAGCCTGCTTCATCTGCAGCGCCGTGTATTCGGCGACCGCCAGATTGCAGGCGACCAGGGCGGTGATGCAGGCACCGCGTGCCTGCCCCAGCAGCAGGGTGGACTGCGGATTCACATTGACGAAGACGATTTCAACCGCCGCCACGTCGGGCCGGTAGCGCTCGCGCACTTCGGCTATGCCGTCGAACAGCACCTTCAGCCGCGCCGGCAGGTTGCCGCGATCGAGGTGGGTGGTGGTGATGGTGCCGCTGGCCACGTAAGTCAGGGCCTGTCCCTCGACGTCGACCACGCCGAAACCGGTGGTCTGCAGGCCCGGGTCTATGCCCAGGATGCGCAAGGTGGTCATGCCTTCAGGCTCAGCGTGGCAAGCATGGACGGATGATAAGCGCCCGCATCGCCTCAGGGCAGTTCGGCGGCATGCATGCGGGCCTCGATCGTCGAGGCGCGGCTGGCCAGATAACCGGAGTTGGGCAGCTTCTCGAAATACTTCGGACGGGGCAGCATGACCGCCAGTCGGGCCGCTTCGTAGGCGCTGAGCCGGTCCGCGCCCTTGCGGTAGTAATGCCGCGCCGCGGCCTCGGCCCCGAACACACCCTCGCCCCATTCGACGCTGTTGAGGTAGATCTCCAGGATGCGCTCCTTGCTCAGCATCGTCTCCAGCGCGAAGGTCAAAAGGATCTCCTGGCCCTTGCGCAGCAGCGTGCGCTCGCCCGAGAGCAGCAGGTTCTTGGCCAGCTGCTGGGTGATGGTGGAGCCGCCGACGATCTTGGGCGGCCGCGCGGGCTGGGGTGCGAGCGGGTTTCGCGGCGCCGCCCGCGGGCGTTGCCGCGCCGCCCGCGCCTGCGCCTGCGCATTGCGCTCCCAGGCCTTTTCCAGTGCTTCCCAGTCCACGCCGTCGTGGTTGGCGAAGGTGCCGTCCTCGGAAGTGATCACGGCGCGCTTCAGGTTGTCGGAAATGCGTTCGTAGGGCATCCACTGCTGGCGCCAGCGCAACGGCCCCTTGGCCCGGGCGAGGCGCCAGGCCTCGGATCGCTGGAAGCTGGTGGACTGCGGATCGACCATTGCCATCAACGCAATGCGGCCGAGAAAGAACAACTGCAGGGCCAGGGCCGCGATGAGCACCAGCCCCAATGCGCGCCACACGGCTTTCATCGCTGCGAATCCACCATCGAGCGCAATTCGGCCAGCACCTGGGTCGATGGCGGGCGCACGCCGCGCCAGATCCGGAACGCCTCGGCCGCCTGCTCCACCAGCATGCCCAGGCCGTCGCGCGGCACCGCGCCGTGCCGCTGGGCCCAATCCAGGAAGGCATGGGCCAGCGGGCCGTACATCATGTCGCAAGCCAATGCGCCGGGCTTGAGCACCGTTGCCGGGACCGGGACGCTGCCGCCGCTCAGGCTGCTGGCGGTGGCGTTGACCAGCAGGTCGAACGCACCCCGGATGTCGTCGAGCCCGGCGGCCACCAGGGCCACTCCGTGCGCGCGGCCCAGGCTGGCATGACGCTCCATCAGTCGGGCCGCACGCTCTTTGTTGCGGTTGGCCACGACAATTGTTCGCGGGCGCGCCTCGATCAGGGGACCGAGCACCCCGGCGGCCGCGCCGCCGGCGCCGATCAGCAACAGGTCAAGGCCCGCCAGCGCCACGCCGGCGTTCCCGGCGATGTCGCTCACCAGGCCGATGCCGTCGGTGTTGTCGCCGAAGATCTCGTGGCCGTCGAAGCGCAGGGTGTTGCAGGCCTGTGCCAGCTGGGCCCGCGCCGAGCGCCGGGTGGCCAGGGCGGCCGCCTCGAATTTGAAGGGCACC
Source organism: Ramlibacter tataouinensis (assembly GCA_002427815.1). Classification (GTDB taxonomy): domain Bacteria; phylum Pseudomonadota; class Gammaproteobacteria; order Burkholderiales; family Burkholderiaceae_C; genus Ramlibacter; species Ramlibacter tataouinensis_A. Next base: position 86,981 of record DIZF01000020.1, on the reverse strand, counting down.
GTGACGTTGCAACCCTTGCCGCCCTCGGCGCGGAACGCCTGGACGGCGCGCGGGAAATCGCCCGGCAGCACCTGCTGTCTGTCGTACCGCAGGTCGTGGCCGGTGAGCTCGGCGAAGCGGGCATGGATCCAGGGCGACTTGCTGTGTTCCACCGGATTGCCCATGACGCAATAGCGGTCGGTCATCGGTCGGTGAGCCTGGTTTCCAGGGTTTCGTCGCGGGTGAACTTGAAGCGCGACACCACCACGATCTGGTCGGCCTTGCGGCGCATGGCGTCGCTGAAGCGCCCGAACGGGCCGGCGCTGCGGGCGATGGCCCTGGCGCGCCGGTCCAGTGCGAGGTTGCCGGAAGTCTGCGCCACCTCGGTGCCGAGCACCTTGCCGTCGAAATTCACGGTGACGATCATGGTGAGTTCGCCATACAGTTTCCTGCCCGCCACCTCGGGAAAGTTGTGCGTGCCCTTGTCTTCGATCTTGTGGCGCAGCCCGTCGTAGTACACCGCGTAGACCTCCTCGCGCGTGGACGGGCTGATGTAGCGCTTCTTGGGACGCGCGTTTTCCTCGTTGATGCGCCGCTCGATCTCGGCCAGCATCTTGATCAGCTGTTTGCGCCTGTTCTCGCGCGCCACCGCGTCCGGGTCGCTGGCGGGCTGCTTGGGGTCGGGCGGCGGCAGCGTCGCCAGCATCTTGCGGATCTGTGCCAGCAGCAGGGTCTGCTGGTCCTGCATCTGCTCGATCTTCTTTTGCGCATCTTCGGCGGCGTCTCCCATCGAGATCAGCGCCGAAGGCGGCAGCGGAGAGGTGGCGTGGCCCCTGGCCGCTTCACCGCCGCCGGCCAGCGAGGTCTGCGCGATGGCGCGCGCCTTGTCGGGTTTTTCATTGGTCCGGGTGTTGACCAGGATCACTTCCAGCGGGGTGTCCTCGAACACCCGGTTGAAGGTCTCGGGGTCGACGAAGCGCACCGTCAGCAGGACGGCATGCACGGCAAACGACGCGCCGAGCGCGATCTGCAAGGTACTGAACGAACGCAGGTTCACGAAGTCGGATTATCGGCGGGAGTGGCGACTTCCTCAGTGTCGTTGACATCGACGGCGATGGCAATCGGGCCGGCCACCGCTTCGTCTTCGGCTTCTTCCTCGGCGGCCATGGCCTCGGGTGCGGCATCCAGCCTCTGGACCACCGTACCCTTGACGTCCAGCGTGATCACGTCGATCTCGCCGAGCTTCACGCGGACCCGGGCGCCGCGCGGCAGTTCGCCGCCGCCCAGCACCGGCAGCACGAGCGGCAGGTCGTCGGCGCGCACCAGGCCTTCCTTGAAAACGGTGCCAACCAGTTCGGCTATGCCCTGCTGCTGCAGGTAGCGCAGCGTCCAGAACCGTTCCATGCCGGCCTGGTGGGCGTTGTACGCGGCATACGCCGCATCGAAGCCCGAGATCACGGAGAACAGTTCCGCGTCCTTCGGTTTGAACGGCGCCGCCAGCGCCGCCGTGCGGCCGTGGCGGGCGGCGGCAATGATCTGCCACTGGTTCACCAGGTCGGTGTAGCGGCGCAACGGCGACGTGCTCCAGGCGTAGCTCTTGACCCCGATGCCGGCATGCGGCAGCGGCTTGGTGCCCATGCGCACCTTGACGCCGGGTGCCAGGCTGGCCTGGCTGCGGTAGATCGCCGGAACGCCCAGCTCGCCGAGCCAGCTGCCCCAGCTGCTGTTGGCCAGGATCATCGCTTCGGAGACGATCAGGTCCAGCGGCGCGCCGCGGCGACGCACCGAGATCTGGACTTGCTCGTTGCCGTCGGGTTCGGCGCCGCCGTTGCCGATCAACCTGAAGTTGTAGTCGGGACGGTTGAAATTTTCCGGCTTGCCGCGCACCACCTCGCGCAAGGACTTCAGGTGCGAGGCCAGCCGGAACAGGAACGACAAGGGCTCGCGCAGTGGCGCGATGGCCGTCGGCACCTCGCTGGCGCCGTGGGCCGGGTCGCGCAGCCATTCCTCGGTGATCAACGCATCGAGCTGGTCGTGGCGCAGGTTGGCCACGATGGGAACGCGTTCCAGCCGGGTGCGCGTGTCCTTGAGCGCGAGCGTGGCTTCGTCGAAGTCGGCATAGAGCGACACAGCGGGGCAGTCGCGCCCTTCCTGCAGCGTGTAGGCCTGCACCACGTCGTCGGGCAGCATCGTGATCTTGTAGCCCGGCATGTAGACCGTGGACAGGCGCTGGCGCGCCACCTGGTCGATCGCGCTGGCCGGCTGCAGCGCCAGTCCCGGCGCCGCGATGTGGACGCCGATCGTCACCGTGCCCGAACCCAGTCCCTGCACCGACAGCGCATCGTCGATTTCCGTGGTGCTGGAGTCATCGATGGAAAAGGCCCGGACATCGGCCAGCAGCAGCTCGTCCCGGATCTCGGGGGCCTGCAGCGCAGGGAAGGCCGTGCCTTTGGGGAAGTTCTCGAACAGGAAGCGCTTCCAGTGGAACTGATAGGGCGAGGCGATGGCGCCGGCCCGCTGCAGCAGGTCCAGCGGCGCCGTGTGGGTGGCCCGCGAAGCCTCGACCACGGCCTTGTACTCGGCCGCATTCTTGTCGGGTTTGAACAGGATCTTGAACAGCTGCTCGCGGATCGGCGCCGGGCAGCTGCCGCCCGCCAGCTCGGCGGCCCAGGCGGCGATCTGCGCCTGCACCTGCTTTTTCTTTTCGATGGCCGCCAGCGCCTGCTGCAGGATTTCAGCCGGCGCTTTGCGGAAGCGCCCCCGGCCGGCGCGCCGGAAATAATGCGGAGACTCGAACAGCCGCAGCAATGCCGCCACCTGCTGGGCCAGCGTGGCCCTGTCGCTGAAATACTCGCGCGCCAGGTCGGCAAAACCGAATTCGTCCTCGGGCGCGAATTCCCAGGCGAGCTCCAGCTCGATGCCCTGCGCCAGGGCCTGTGCTTCGCGCATCAGGTCGGCCGGCGCCGGCTGATCGAATTTCAGCAGGATATTGGCGGCCTTGACCTTGACGCGCTTGCCGCTGTCGAGCTCGATCTGGGCCGAGGCTTCCGCTTCGGCCAGCATCCGCCCGGTCTGGAATTTCCCGGCTTCTTCAAACAATGCAAACATGGGATCGATTGTCCCATGCGGATGTTTTCAGGCGAGCCCCAGGAAATCGAACACGTCATCGATATGGCGGTCGAAATCGGACAGGCCGTGGTCGCCGCCCTCGAGCAGCTTGATGCGGGCCCCGGCATAACGGCCGGCCATTTCGCGCCAGTCCAGCACCTCGTCGCCCTTGGCGATCACGGCGAAATAATTTTCCGGATGGCTGATGGGGCCGCTTTCCAGGGCTCGCAATTCGTCCACGAAGCCCGGCTCGAAGAAGAAGCGCTGGGCCGGCTCGTGCCACGCGGTCTGCTCGCCGATGGCGCCGGCCAGGTCGCGCGCCGGATGAACCGCGGGGTTGAGGAGTACGGCGCGGCATCCCAGCGTTTGCGCGACATGGGTGGCGTAGAACCCGCCGAGCGAGGACCCGATCACGGCCGCCGTCGTGCCGGGCCATTTTGAAACCACCTGCATCACCATTTCCATGGCAGCCCGCGGCGACGGCGGCAGTTGCGGGCACCACCAGTGAACCTGCGGGTGGCGTTCGCGCACCCGGCGCGCGAGCTGCTGCGCCTTGGTCGACCGGGGCGACGAGCGGAAGCCGTGCAGGTAAAGAATGTTTGTAACCGGAAGTGGCGGCGCGATCATGGAAGCAATGATGCCACCGGAGATAATTCCGCCATGTCCGCCGTATTTGAAAAGCCATCGATCCTGCAGCGCGTAGCCCCCACGCTGCAGGGTTTCGACGGGCCCCTGGCATTCGCCGTGTTCCTGCTGGCCTGCGCCGGCCTGGTCACCATGTACTCCTCGGGCTACGACCATGGCAACCGCTTTGTCGACCACAGCCGCAACATGCTCATCGCGGGCGTGGTCATGTTCGTGGTGGCCCAGATCCCGACGCAGCGTCTGATGAGCCTGGCGGTGCCGCTGTACGTGCTGGGCGTTTCGCTGCTGATCGCGGTGGCGGTTTTCGGCGTCACCAAGAAGGGGGCCAGACGCTGGATCAACATCGGTGTCGTGATCCAGCCCAGCGAGATCCTCAAGATCGCCATGCCGCTGATGCTGGCCTGGTGGTTCCAGAAACGCGAAGGCCAGCTGCGGCCGCTGGATTTCCTGATGGCGGGCCTGTTCCTGGTGGTCCCCGTGGGACTGATCATCAAACAGCCCGACCTGGGCACCGCCGTGCTGGTGCTGGCCGCGGGCGTATCGGTCATCTTCTTCGCGGGGCTCACCTGGAAGCTGATCCTGCCGCCGGTGCTGGTGGGATTGACCGCCGCGGTGCTGGTCATCGTGTTCGAGTCGCAGCTGTGCGCGGACGGCGTGCGCTGGCCGGTGCTGCACGATTACCAGCAGCAGCGCATCTGCACGCTGCTGGATCCCGGCAAGGACCCGCTGGGCAAGGGGTTCCACATCATCCAGGGCATGATCGCGATCGGCTCGGGCGGTGTGACGGGCAAGGGCTTCATGCAGGGCACGCAAACGCACCTGGAATTCATTCCCGAGCGCACCACCGACTTCATCTTCGCAGCCTATTCGGAAGAGTTCGGCCTGATCGGCAACCTGTGCCTGATCGGCAGCTTCCTGTTTCTCGTGCTGCGCGGCCTCGCCATCACGCTGGAGGCCTCGACGCTGTTCTCGCGGCTGCTGGCCGGCGCGATCACCATGATTTTCTTCACCTACGCCTTCGTCAACATGGGCATGGTCAGCGGCATCCTGCCGGTGGTGGGCGTGCCCTTGCCGTTCATCAGTTACGGGGGCACGGCTATGGTGACCCTGGGCATGGGCCTGGGTATCCTGATGTCCATTGCCAAGGGCAAGCGGCTGGTGCAGTCCTAGCGCCGACGGCGTTCGTGTTGGAGAGAGGCGCCGGCAGCGGGGCGGCAAGGAATAGCGAAGACGGTTGACTGACCCTGCGGGCTCAGGGACACGGCCGCAAGTCTAGAATGATCCCGATGATCTCCCGCGAACCCACCCTCGAGCGCCTGGCCACGGCGCAGCGCCTGCTGCTGGAACCGTTCGGCCTGGACGAAACCCATCTGGCGCGCGCCCTGGCTGAAATCCGGGCGCACAAGGTCGACGATGCCGACCTGTATTTCCAGTACACCCGCAGCGAAGGCTGGAGCCTGGAGGAGGGCATCGTCAAGACCGGCAGCTTCAGCATCGACCAGGGCGTCGGCGTGCGCGCGGTGAGCGGTGAGAAAACGGCGTTCGCGTATTCGGACGACATTTCGGAGGCATCGTTGCTGGACGCCGCGCGCACGGTGCGCACCATCTCGTCGGCGCGCGGCTCCGGCCGCGCCCGGGTTCATGTACGGAAAGTGGCGGCTGGCCGCTCGCTCTACCACGGGCAGGACCCGATCTCCAGCCTCGACAGCAAGGCCAAGGTCGAGCTGCTGGAGCGCGCCGAAAAGCTCGCGCGCTCCAAGGATCCTCGCGTGGCGCAAGTCATGGCCGGGCTGGCCAGCGAATACGACGTGGTGATGGTGGCGCGTGCGGATGGCACGCTCGCTGCCGACGTGCGGCCGCTGGTGCGGCTGTCGATCACCGTGATCGCGGAACAGCACGGCCGGCGCGAGATGGGCTCGGGCGGCGGCGGCGGCCGGTTGGGCCTGTCCTATTTCGACGATGAACGCATCGAAACCTACGTCAGTGACGCGGTGAACGCGGCGCTTACGAATCTCGAATCGCGGCCCGCGCCGGCCGGCGAAATGACGGTGGTGCTCGGCCCGGGCTGGCCCGGCATCCTGTTGCACGAGGCGATCGGCCATGGCCTGGAGGGCGACTTCAATCGCAAGGGCTCCAGCGCTTTTTCAGGCCGCGTCGGCCAGCGCGTCGCGGCCAAAGGTGTCACCGTGCTCGACGACGGTACCTTGTCGGACCGCCGCGGCTCGCTGAACGTGGACGACGAAGGGAACGTCAGCCAGCGCAATGTGCTGATCGAGGACGGCATCCTGCGCGGCTACATCCAGGATTCGCTGAACGCGCGCCTGATGGGCGTGGCGCCCACCGGCAACGGCCGGCGCGAAAGCTATGCCCATGTGCCGATGCCTCGCATGACCAATACCTACATGCTCGGCGGCGATCGGGCGCCCGAGGAAATCGTCGCCAGCATCAAGAAGGGGCTGTATGCCACCAACTTCGGCGGCGGCCAGGTCGACATCACCTCCGGCAAGTTCGTGTTTTCCGCCAGCGAGGCGTTCTGGGTCGAGAACGGCAAGATTCTCTACCCGGTCAAGGGCGCCACCATCGTGGGCAACGGCCCGGATGCGCTGACACGCGTCACCATGATCGGCAACGACATGAAGCTCGACACAGGCGTCGGTACCTGCGGCAAGGAAGGCCAGAGCGTTCCGGTGGGCGTGGGCCAGCCGACCTTGCGCATCGACGGCCTGACGGTGGGCGGGACGGCCTGACGCCTGACGAGAGAGATCGCCATGCCTCCCGGTCCGCGCGTACCGATCAACCCGACGACCAACCTGCCGAGCTTCAGCTCGTTCAGCCAACTCAGCCAGTTCCTGCGCAGTTCGGTTGCGGACGAAGAAAGCCGGCTCATGTCCGACAGCATGAGCGGGCTGGCCAGCCAGATCGAAGCCATCATCGCCGGGCTGCGCCGCAACGGGCTGCGGGCGTCGGTGGCCCCCTTGTTGGTGGACCTGCTCACGGTGCTGCGCACCCATCGCAACATGGTGGTCAACCTGGGCCTGCCGTGGCGCGGACTCTACGAGTACGCGGGCTACCTGCAGGCGTTGAACAACTTCCGGGTGCTGATCGGCCAGTGGCTGCTCGACGGTGGTCCGCGCAGTACCCAGTTGCTGCTGAGCGCCGAGGATTTCGAGCTGGTGGCCTGGCGCACGCTGGGTGAGGGTGTGCTGCTGATCGACATGTACGAGCAATGGGCTCGCTCCGAGGCGAAGGACCAGTCGGTCCTGGGTGCGCTCGAGGAGCCGCAGGTGGAACGGGCCGTTCAGTGGTGGAAGAAGTTGCGGCTGTGAAACGGCGGCCTTGCTCAATTGCCGCTGGGGGCGAATGTGCTACATTGAAGGCCATGCATACGACTCGCGCGTATTTTTTTGGTTACTTCTGGTTCTCCAGCCCCCCCGGCGGCCGAGAGATCTGAGCGTACCCGAAACCCACGCGAACGAACTTCCCTCAAACCGCCGGACACCCCGGCGGTTTTTTTATGTCCGAATTCAGAACCTCAGAGGAGCAAGAAGTGAACGCCACATCCAACGCCCCCAGCGATACCAGGTATGCGCACGCCGTCGACAAGACCAGCCAGACCGACGACGAACGCATCAAGGAAATCACCGTGCTGCCCCCTCCCGAACACCTGATCCGCTTTTTCCCGATTCGCGGCACCCCCGTGGAAAAGCTCATTACGGAAACCCGCCGGCACATCCACAACATCATGGCCGCGAAGGACGACCGGTTGCTGGTGGTGATCGGCCCCTGCTCGATCCACGATCCCGGCGCGGCGCTGGACTACGCGCGGCGGCTGAAGGAGGCGCGCGCCCGTTACAGCCAGACCCTGGAGATCGTGATGCGGGTCTATTTCGAAAAGCCGCGCACGACGGTGGGCTGGAAGGGCCTCATCAACGATCCCTACCTGGACCAGAGCTTTCGCATCGACGAAGGCCTGCGCATCGCGCGCCAGCTGCTGATCGAGATCAACCGGCAGGGACTGCCCGCGGGCAGCGAGTTCCTGGACGTGATCTCGCCCCAGTACATTGGCGACCTGATTTCCTGGGGCGCAATCGGAGCGCGCACCACCGAGAGCCAGGTGCACCGCGAACTGGCGTCGGGCCTGTCGGCCCCGATCGGCTTCAAGAACGGCACCGACGGCAACATCCGTATCGCCACCGATGCGATCCAGGCGGCTGCGCGAGGGCATCATTTCCTTTCGGTGCACAAGAACGGCCAGGTCGCGATCGTGCAGACCAACGGCAACAAGGACTGCCATGTGATCCTGCGTGGCGGCAAGTCGCCCAACTACGACGCGGCCAGCGTCGCAGCCGCCTGCCGGGAACTGGAGGCCGCCAAACTGCCGCCGACCCTGATGGTCGATTGCAGCCATGCCAACAGCAGCAAGCAGCATCAAAAGCAGATCGACGTGGCCCGCGAGATCGCGAGCCAGGTGGCCAAGGGGTCGCACCAGGTTTTCGGAGTGATGGTCGAGAGCCACTTGACCGCAGGTGCACAAAAGTTCACACCCGGCAAGGATGACCCGGCGCGGCTGGAGTACGGCCAGAGCATCACCGACGCCTGCCTGGGCTGGGGCGACTCGCTGCAGGTATTGGATCTGTTGTCCGAAGCAGTGAAGCTGCGCCGCGCTCGCTAGCGCCGCGACGGCTGCCGGTTCTTATAAAATTTTTCTGACCTGGAGGCCGCTTGCGCGCGGCGTCGGTACGCCGGCGGTACCTCCGGGCGCTGGGGGGACAGCCCGCGCTATCCAATACCGCAGAGTTAGGCCAGAATGACAACCAGAGTTCCGGCGCAAGGGGGTCGGCTGAAAGGCCACGGGCCGGAGCGGTTGAAAAAAGGGGAACGTCTTGTCCGCTGGAACCCGTGCACTCCTGGAAGCCACGGAGCAGCCTGTCTTGTGGCTCGGCATGGCCGGTTTCGCCCCGGCGCAAAGGGCTTCACTGGAAGCTTCGCTGGCATCGTCCAGCGGATCGTCGCGCTGGCGCGTCTCTGGTTTCGGCGATGCGGACGGGTGGTGGGTGAACGGCGCCAAAGCCAGTCGCCTGCCGGGGGGCACCTTGAAAGTTGCGGCGGGCCTGCCGACCGAGCGCGCCTTGAAACTCGACTTGAGCCAGGTGAACCGTCCGCTGGCATTTGCCAAGCCCATGGCGTCCCCGGAGATCGAGCCGTTGTGCACCTTCGACCCCGAGTCCCAGCACAGCATTGTGGCCACGCTGCTGCAATTCGAAAACTGGCTGCGGCCGGTGCGTGCCCAGTTCGTGCTGGGGGCCCTGCTGATACAGCGCAACAGTCAGGAGAGGCGCGGCGTCTACCATCTGATCCATCGCGGCGTCCTCGTCGCCGTACTCGATTTTCAGGAAGGACAGGTCGCGCTCCTGCCCGGGGTCTATCCGGGCGATCTGTGGCTGGGGGAATGGGACAAGCGGCCGCACGCCGCGGCCCAGCCGCCCGGAAATTTCGAACGTTACAGCACGACCCAGCTGGCCTGGGCCTATGTCTGCCGCACGGATCGCGACATGCTGCCGGCTCGTTATCGCGGCGATACCGTTTACTACCGGCACGTGCCGCGCGTGCCGCTGCGCTGGCTGGGCGATTCACAGATGGTGTTGCTGCGCGAGCTGTCGACCGAGTCGGGTACCCTGGAGAATCTGAGCCAGCGTACCGGCCTGCCCCTCAAGCAGATCGAGCATGACCTGGCCTGCCTCTACTATGCAGGCTCCATCACCACCACCCCCGCCAACGCGGCCGCGCCCCTGGGACAGAGGGAAGACAGCCATGGAAGCAGCGCGGGGCCGGGAGAGGAATCGCTGCTGGAGCGAGCCCATGCCCAGTCGGCCCTCATGACCCTGCCGTTACGGCTCGATCGCCCGCCGCCCGGCGGCTGACACCGCCTGTGCCGCGATCAGTGGGCCAGCGCGGCAGAACCCACTGGCGGGCGGGTTGCGAGGGCTTGCAGAAGACGGGCATGGATGCCGCCGAATGAGCCGTTGCTCATGCACAGAATGTGGTCGCCCGGCCGAGCCGCATCGACAACCTGCCGCACCAGTTCATCGATGGTCCCGGCTACCTTCGCCTTCGGGCCCATCGGGGCCAGGACCTCGGCCGCATCCCACCCCAGGCCGCCGCCGTAGCAAAACGCGAGGTCGGCCTGTTGCAGGGCCCAGGGCAGCTGGCTTTTCATGCTGCCCAGCTTCATGGTGTTGCTGCGCGGTTCGAAGACCGCCAGGATGCGGCCGACCGCGGCCGCATCGGTCGGCGTCGGCTGGACAGCGAGCTTGCGCCTGAGGCCGTCCAGGGTGGTCCGGATCGCCGTGGGATGGTGCGCGAAATCGTCATAGACGGTCATGCCGTTCACGCTGCCGCGAGCTTCCATGCGGCGCTTGACGTTATGGAATTCACACAGTGCCTTCACGGCAATTTCAGGAGCTACGCCCGCGTGCTGGGCCGCCGCGACGGCGGCCAGGGCATTGAGCTGGTTGTGAATCCCTGTGAGGTCCCAGTCGACACGCCCCACCGGCTGTCCGCCTTCCAGGACCTGGAAACTGTGCGGCTCACCCTGCGCCGCAAAATCGCTCACCGCCGCGCCGAAGCTGCGGACTTCGCTCCAGCAGCCCATGTGCAGGACGCGCGCCAGGCTTTCCTCCAGTCCGTTGACCACTACACGTCCGGTGGACGGCACGGTGCGCACCAGATGGTGGAACTGCCGCTCGATCGCCGCGAGGTCGTCGAAGATGTCGGCATGGTCGAACTCCAGGTTGTTTAACACCGCCGTACGCGGCCGGTAATGGACGAATTTGCTGCGCTTGTCGAAGAAGGCCGTGTCGTATTCGTCGGCCTCGATCACGAAAGGCGATGCCTGCGCCGCCGCCAGCCCGGCACCGCCCTTACCCAGCCGCGCTGAAATGCCGAAATTGGTCGGGACGCCGCCAACCAGGAAACCGGGCTCCAGCCCCGCGTATTCGAGGATCCAGGCCAGCATCGAACTGGTGGTGGTCTTGCCGTGGGTGCCAGCCACCGCCAGCACATGCCGGCCTTGCAACAGGTGCTCCGCGAGCCATTGCGGGCCGCTGGCGTACGGCAGGCCCGCGTCCAGGATGGCTTCCATCAGCGGATAGCGCGGTGACCCGTCGGCTTGACGCGCGCGTGAGACCACATTGCCGACCACCCAGACGTCGGGTTTCAGGCTGAGTTGGTCATCCCCGTAGCCTTCAATGAGGTCGATGCCCAGGGAGCGCAGCTGGTCGCTCATCGGGGGGTAGACACCCGCGTCGCAGCCTGTAACTCTGTGCCCGGCTTCGCGGGCAAGTGCGGCCAGGCCTCCCATGAAAGTGCCGCAAATGCCGAGGATATGAATGTGCATCCGCGCGATTATCGTAGCCTTCGATGCAGCGGCTTTGAGCGCCGCGGGGGCCGCTCCGAGGCGCGAATGCTTCCCAGGCGCAGCGACCCACACGCAGTGGGGGAGCGTGGGGGCTCTGTTTACTTCACGAAGCGTTCGCGCAGCTTCATTTTCCAGAACTTGCCGGTCGAAGTGCGGGGCACGGCGTCGATGAATTCATAGCGATCGGGCAGCTGCCATTTGGCGAATCCGTGCTGCAGCAGGTGGGCCCTGAGCTGCTCGGGCGTAGCGCTCTGCCCGGGCCTCAGAACCACGCAGGCCAGCGGGCGCTCGCTCCATTTCTCGTCCGGAACGGCGATCACCGCGGCTTCGGCCACCGCCGGGTAGGCCATGATCGCGTTCTCCAGGTCGACCGAGCTGATCCATTCACCGCCGGACTTGATCAGGTCCTTGGTGCGGTCGGAAATCTTCACGAAGCCGAGCGCGTCCACCGAAGCCACGTCCCCCGTCCGCAGCCAGCCGTCCTCGGTGAACTTCTCGGCGTCGACCGGCACCTGGTGGTAGCTCCCCGTGATGAAGGGGCCCCGCACCTGCATTTCACCCACGCTCTGGCCATCCCAGGGCCGGTCCGCGCCGTCGTCGCCGCGCACCCGCAGCTCGACCAGCGGCACCGGCACCCCGGCCATGGCGGCCCGCCGGTAACGCTCGTCGGCTGTGGCGTCGCGTAACTCGGCACGCGGATAGGAGATGGTGCACACCGGCGAGGTCTCGGTCATGCCCCAGCCTTGCAGGATCCAGATGCCATGGCGGTCGAACGCGCGGATCAGCGCTTCGGGCACCGCGGCGCCACCCACCAGCGAGCGCATCCCGCGCGGCAGCTTCCAGCGCCCGTGGTTGGGCGAACCGGCAACCTGTGAGGCGTCGAACGCCTGGATCAGGCCCATCCAGATCGTGGGCACGCCAAGCGACAAGGTGGGGGGCTCGAGTTGAATCAGGTCCAGCAGGTCGTCCGGATGCAGGTGCGGCCCCGGAAACACCAGTTTCACGCCCATCATCACGGCGCCATAGGGCATGCCCCAGCTGTTGGCGTGAAACATTGGCGTCACCGGAAGCACCACGTCGGTGCCGCGCAGTCCCCAGAAGTCACCCAGGCTGGCCACCAAGGTATGCAGGACGGTGGAGCGATGCGAGTACACGACGCCCTTGGGCCGCCCGGTGGTGCCGGACGTGTAGCACATGGCGACGGGGTCGTCCTCGTCGTGGGCAGCGTAGTCGAACGAATCGGGGTCCGCGGCCGCCAGCAGGGCTTCATAGTCGGCCAACCCGGCGTCCACGGGCGCGCCCGAAAACGGAAAGACGATCACTTTCTCGAACCGGTGCAGGTGGGCGAACTGGCGATACAGGGGCAGCAGCACATCGTCGATCACCAGGAAGCGGTCCTTGGCGTCGGCGGCGATCCAGCCGATCTCTTCAGGCGCCAGCCGCAGGTTCAGGGTATGCATCACCCCGCCCGCCGCCGGAATGCCGAAATAGCACTCCAGGTGGACATGGTGGTTCCAGCACAGCGTTGCCACCCGGTCACCCTTCTTCATCCCCAGTTGCCCGAGCGCGGACGCCAGCGAGCGGGTGCGACGGTAGAAGTCTCCGTAGGTGTGACGCCGCAGCGTCTTGTCGGGCAGGCGGGAAACGACTTCATTGCCGGCGAACAGATGCCCGGCGCGCTCGAGCAGGTGGTTGAGCGACAACGGCGTCTTCATCATGGTGCTTTGCATTAGGTCCTCCTGGGCATGGCACTGTACGGGCTGCGCCATCGGCAATCAATGCAGAATCTCCCCATATGGACAGCCTGAAATCGGAAATCGCGGCCACGGCGGCCCGCATGGTGGTGGAGGAAGGCCTGGAATACGGTGCGGCCAAGCGCCGGGCGGTCAAGCAGCTCGGCCTGAATGCCCGCAGTGCCTTGCCGGACAACGACAGCGTGGAAGAGGCCGTGCGTGAGTACATCGAGCTGTTTTGCGCGCAGACGCAGCCAGTGGAACTGACGGCCCTGCGCCGGCTGGCGCTGACGTGGATGGAGCGGCTCGCCCAGTTCCGGCCCTATCTGGGTGGTGCTGTCTGGCACGGCACGGCCACCCGCCTGTCGGATATCTACCTCCAGCTTTTCTGCGACGATCCGAAATCGGCCGAGATCGCCCTGATCGAAAAGGGCGTGGCTTACGAAGCCCGCACCGTCGCCGGATTCAACGGGGAGCCGGTGGAGGCGCTCAGCCTGTCGAGCATGAGCCGGGAACTGGGCGAGATGATCGGTGTCCATTTGATGATCTACGATCATGACGACGTTCGCGGTGCGCTCAGGCCCGACGCGAAGGGGCGCAGCCCCCGGGGCGACTTACGTGCGCTGCGCGCACTGGTGGAGAAATCGCAATGAATGAAACAGGCGCACCGAAGAGCGGTCAACCCACTCGGCGGGGTCTGCTGTACGCGGGGGTGGCTGCGGCTGCGGCACTGGCGGGGGGTGGGCTCGCGTGGTGGAAGTGGAGTCCGGGGGCGGCGCAGGGTGACGCTGCAGCGACGCTGTGGCCATTGAGCTTCGACACCCCCAGCGGATCCAAGCTCGAGATGCAGGCCCTGCGCGGCAAACCCCTGCTGCTGAATTTCTGGGCCACTTGGTGTCCGCCCTGCGTGGAGGAAATGCCCATGCTTGATGCGTTCTTTCGCGAAAACACGGCTAAAAGCTGGCAAGTAGTCGGATTGGCCATTGACCAGCCCAGCGCCGTGCGTCTCTTCATGGAGCGGACCCCGGTCAGTTACCCAGTCGGGCTGGCCGGATTGGGCGGCTCCGAGTTGAGCAAGGCGCTGGGCAATCTCGCCGGCGGCTTGCCTTTCACCGTGGTCATCGGCTCGGCCGGCCAGGTCCTCCAGCGTAGAATAGGACGGGTCAGCGCGGCTGAACTGGCCCAGTGGCGTGAGTTTCGATAACTTGGACGGACAGCGTCCCAGCGTCCGCACGGACTTTCAAGTCAAGTCCTACATTGAAAATAAACTAAAAATAAACGGAGAAGCCGAAAGTAATTGAATTTTGCTGTAAATTCCTTTGCTTTCCTCGTGCGTTGGAGACAATATGGACTTGCGCAAACTCAAGACGTTGATTGACCTGGTATCCGAATCCAACGTGTCGGAACTCGAGATCACAGAAGCCGAGGGCAAGGTTCGCATCGTCAAAGGCAGCGGGGCCGCCTTCCACGCAGGGGTAGCACCCCAGATTGCCATGGCACCCCAGCAAGCGAGCGCGGCTGCGGTAACGGCGGCCCCGGCGGCGCCGGTCGTCGAGGCGCCTTCCGGCCACGTCGTCAAGTCACCCATGGTGGGCACCTTCTATCGTTCCGCAAGCCCCGGCGCCAAGGCGTTCGTCGAAGTCGGCACCCAGGTCAAGGAAGGCGAGACGGTCTGCATCATCGAGGCCATGAAGATCCTCAACGAGATCGAGGCCGACAAGTCCGGGACCATCACCCAGATCCTGTGCGAGAACGGCCAGGCGGTGGAATACGGACAGCCCCTGTTCGTGATTGAGTGACGCCCAGGTAAGCGCCTGTTCATGTTCAAGAAAATCCTGATTGCCAATCGCGGCGAGATCGCCTTGCGGATCCAGCGCGCCTGCCGTGAGATGGGTGTCAAGGCCGTGATGGTCTATTCCGAAGCCGACCGCGAGGCCAAGTACGTGAAGCTCGCGGAGGAAGCGGTGTGCATAGGCCCGCCGCCTTCGCCCCAGAGCTACCTCAACATGCCGGCGATCATCTCGGCGGCGGAGGTCACCGACGCCGAGGCGATCCACCCCGGTTACGGCTTCCTCTCGGAGAACGCCGACTTTGCCGAGCGGGTGGAAAAAAGCGGCTTCCAGTTCATCGGCCCGACGCCCGAATCGATCCGCATCATGGGCGACAAGGTCGCGGCCAAGCAGGCCATGATCAAGGCCGGGGTGCCGTGCGTTCCCGGCTCGGAGGGCGAGTTGCCGGACGATCCGGTGCTGATCCGGCGCCTGGCCAAGACGGTAGGTTACCCGGTGATCATCAAGGCGGCCGGCGGCGGCGGCGGCCGGGGCATGCGCGTGGTGCATACCGAAGCCGCGCTGATCAACGCGGTGCAGATGACCAAGGCCGAGGCCGGCGCCGCTTTCGGCAATCCGGCGGTCTACCTTGAGAAATACCTGCAGAACCCTCGCCACATCGAAATCCAGATCATGGCGGACAAGCACAAGAACGCCGTCTACCTGGGCGAGCGCGATTGCTCGATGCAGCGGCGCCACCAGAAGGTGATCGAGGAGGCTCCGGCCCCGGGCATTCCGCGCAAGATGATCGAGAAGATCGGGGAGCGCTGTGTCGCCGCCTGCAAGCGCATCGGCTATCGCGGCGCCGGCACCTTCGAATTCCTCTACGAAGACGGCGAGTTCTATTTCATCGAGATGAACACGCGGGTTCAGGTCGAGCACCCGGTCACCGAACTGATCACCGGTGTCGACATCGTGAAGACCCAGATCATGGTGGCCGCCGGCGAGAAGCTGCCGTTCGCCCAGCGCGACATCACCCTGCGCGGCCATGCGATCGAATGCCGGATCAATGCCGAGGACCCCTACAAGTTCACTCCGTCCCCCGGACGGATCACGATGTGGCACGCGCCGGGCGGGCCGGGCGTGCGCGTCGATTCCCACGTCTACACCAATTATTTCGTGCCGCCCAACTACGATTCGATGATCGGCAAGATCATCGTCCACGGTGATACGCGCGACCAGGCCCTGGCACGGATGCGCACGGCGCTGCTGGAGACCGTGGTGGAAGGCATCAACAGCAACATCGCGCTGCACCGCGAGCTGCTGGTCGACGCAAAATTCCTGGACGGCGGCACCAACATCCACTATCTCGAAGAATGGCTGTCGCACCACAACAGGTAGGGACTGCTCCCCTCTGTTGGCGGGTGGAGCCCGCCAATGGCGTATGGTTGTGGCCGCTGAAGGCGGCTTGATGTTCGAACTCGGTCTGCTCTGTCCCGAGGCGGGCATCGGACCCCTCAGCGAGGCCCTGGAGGCGCTGGACGCGCTGAGCGTTTCGGTGGAAGACGCCGATGCGCAGACCGAGGCCGAGCAGGCGCTGTTCGGCGAACCCGGCATGCCGCCGCCCAAGGAGGGCTGGCAACGTTCCCGCGTGCTGGCGCTGTTCGAGAGCCAGGCCGCCGCGACACAGGCATTGCTGCTGCTGCAGGCGCAGGATTTCTTCGCCGGCTGCCAGGTGCTCGGCATTGCGCCTGTGCCCGATCAGGACTGGGTGCGGCTCACGCAATCGCAATTCGCACCAGTGGAAATTACGCCTGAGTTCTGGATCGTGCCGACCTGGCATGAACCGCCGCCCCAGGCCCGTCAGGTGATCAGGCTGGACCCCGGCCTGGCGTTCGGCACCGGCACCCATCCCACCACCCGCATGTGCCTGCGCTGGATCGCACAGCATTCTCCGCTCGGCCAGCGCGTGCTCGATTACGGCTGCGGCTCCGGCATCCTGGCGATAGCGGCGGGCCGGTTCGGCGCCGCGTCCATCGACGCGGTGGACATCGACCCCGCGGCGGTTCAAGCGGCCCAGGCCAACGCACGGGCCAACGGTGCGCAGGTCCATGCGGGCCTGCCCGATCTGGCGCTCGGCCACTACCAGGTGGTGCTGGCCAATATCCTCGCGACACCGCTGAAGGTGCTGGCGCCGCTGCTGTGCGCGCATGTCGCCGCGGGCGGGTGGCTGGTACTGGCCGGCATCCTGGAGCGCCAGGCCGACGAACTGAAGGCGGCGTACGCGCCCCACGTCCGGCTCGAAGTGGCGGATCTTGAAGAGGGCTGGATCCTGATGACGGCTCGCTGCTAGTGGGGCAGGTGGCGAGGCGTTGGCGGTCCCCTGGCTACAATTCTTCGCTCATGAGCCTGATCACGCGCTGTCCCGCCTGCGGGACGATGTTCAAAGTCGTGCCCGACCAGCTGAAGATCTCCGAAGGCTGGGTGCGCTGCGGCCATTGTTCAGAGATCTTCGATGCCAGCGCCCACCTGCAGGCAGCCGCGGCACCCTCGGCACAGCCCGCGGTCGAGAATGGGCCGGCGCGCAGTGTCCAGGCCATGCCTGCGCCTGCCTTCGCGGCAGGGCCGCAGAGCCAGGCGTTCGGCTCGTCGTCCAACAGCGAAATCGACGAGGGCCTTCTTTCGGAAACGCCGGATTCGGCGCTGATCGACGCTGAAGCGCTGGCGTTGCGGGAGGATCCGCTGGACCGGCCGTTTGAACTGCGCCGGCAGGACGCTGCCGAGGACGAAGAAGGGCCTTCGTCCGCTTCCTCGTCCCTGATCGAGCCCGAGCCGGAACTTGAAGACCTGACGTTCGTGCGCCAGGCCCGGCGCCAAGCCTTCTGGGCCCGTCCGGCCGTTCGCGCGCTGATGTGGCTTGCGGTCGTCGCGTTGGCGGCGCTGCTGGTGTTGCAGGCGGCGGTGCAGGACCGGGATCGCCTGGCCGCGTCCGAGCCTGCGCTGAGGCCCTGGCTGGCCATGCTGTGCAGACCGTTGAACTGCGCCATCGGCCCGCAACGAAAAATCGATGCGATCGCCATCGAGAGTTCTTCCTTCAACCAGCTGCGCGGCGAAGCCTATCGCCTGCAGGTGACCTTGAGGAATCAGGGCGCAACCGAGGTGGCGATGCCGGCCCTGGAGCTTACGCTCACCGACGGCCAGGACCGCCCCGTGGTCCGGCGCGTCCTGATGCCCGCGGAACTGGGGCCGAACCCGGGTGTGATTGCGCCCGTCTCCGAGTGGTCCAGTTCGATGGCGCTGGCCGTAGCCGACAGCGCATCGGGCGGCCGGATCGCAGGCTACCGCCTGCTGGCTTTCTATCCATAACCTTACCCAAATCAATATGGCAGCAGTGATCTGTGGTTCCCTTGCCTTCGACACCATCATGAGCTTCGAGGGGCGCTTTGCCGAGCAGATCCTGCCCGACCAGCTACACATCCTCAACGTATCGTTCCTGGTCCCGGCCCTGAGGCGCGATTTCGGCGGTTGCGCCGGCAACATCGCCTACAGCCTCAAGCTGCTGGGCGGGCAGCCGCTGCCGATGGCCACGATCGGCAGCGACGGCTACGGTTACATCACCCGGCTGCACGCCCTGGGAATCAGCACCGAGTTCGTGCGCGAAGTGGACGAGACCTATACGGCCCAGGCCATGATCATGACGGACCGGGACAACAACCAGATCACGGCATTCCACCCCGGTGCCATGATGCATGCCCATGTCACGCGGCTCCAGGCGCGCTCCGACATCAAGCTGGGGATCATTTCGCCCGATGGGCGCGTAGCGATGCTCGAGCATGCGGTCCAGTTCGAGGAGGCGGGCATCCCGTTCGTCTTCGATCCCGGCCAGGGCCTGCCCATGTTCGACGGGCGGGAGCTCGCAGCTTTCATCGACCGGGCGACCTGGGTCACGGTGAACGACTACGAAGGCAAGATGCTCAGCGAGCGCACCGGCTGGAGCAGCGCCGAAATCTCGCGCCGCGTGCAGGGTCTGGTGGTGACGCTGGGCGGCGAAGGTTGCGAGGTCTGGATCGGTGGCGAAAAGACCCTGGTTCCACCCGTGCAGGCCCAGCAGATCGTCGACCCCACCGGTTGCGGCGATGCCTGGCGCGGCGCGCTGCTGTATGGCCTGGAGCAAGGCTGGCCGCTGGCGCGTTGCGCGCGGCTGGGCAACCAGGTCGGCGCCATCAAGATCGCCAGCCGCGGGCCGCAGAATTACGCGCTGGACCAGCTGCGAAAGTGAATCGCGCGCTGAGCGCTTCAGGTGTGCGCGCGGCGAGTCCGACGCGGCCGGCGCTCCGTCAGCCGCGCGCGATGGTGACGCCGCCGTCGACCACGATGGTCTGTCCGACCACGTAGTCGCCGGCCCGGGACGCCAGGTAGATCGCCACCCCGGCCATGTCGTCATCGGTGCCGATGCGCCCCGCCGGTATCCGGCGGGACACCTCCTCGGCGTGGTCACGCGCGTCCTTGTTCATGTCCAAGGCGAAAGCGCCGGGTGCGATGCCGCTGACCACGATGTTGTCCCGCACCAGCCTGAGCGACATGCGCCGCGTCAAATGGATCAGCCCCGCCTTGCTGGCGGCGTAGGAATAGGTCTCCTGCGGGTTGACCGAAACGCCGTCGATCGACGCGATGTTGATCACCTTGGCGGGCCTGACCTTCGCTGCGTTGCGCAGCGGCTCGTGCAGCGCCTGCGTCAGGAAGAAGGGCGACTTCAAGTTGAGGTCGACCACCTTGTCCCAGCCCTTTTCCGGGAAGGTGTCGAACGACTCGCCCCAGGCCGCACCGGCGTTGTTCACCAGGATGTCGAGAACCTGCTCGCGCTTGCCATAGGCGGCGGCGAGGGCGCCGGCGCCTTCCACCGTGGACACATCCGCCGGCAGCGGAAAGCACGGCCCGAGCGCGGACAGCTGCCGGGCCGTCTCGTCGCATGCATCCGCCTTGCGCGAGGAAATGTAGACCGTTGCGCCTCGGGCGAGGAAGCCGGCTGCGATCATGCGACCGATGCCGCGCGAGCCGCCGGTCACCAGCGCCTTGCGGCCTTCGAGGGAGAAGAGATCGTCCATGGGAATTCCGGCAATGCCTCAGGTCGCGGTCCGGGCCCGACGCCGCTGCAGGAATGCATCCAGTTCGCCGACAACGCCCTTGCGGAAGGCCAGCACGCACAGCACGAAGATGGCGCCGATGATCACGGTGACCCAGGCGCCCACCTTGTCGGCGAGCGTGTCCTGCAGCGCGATCACGATGCCGGCGCCGGCCACCGGGCCGAAGAACGTGCCAACGCCGCCCAACAGGCTCATCAGGATCACCTCGCCGGACGTTTGCCACTGCACGTCCGTCAACGTGGCGAAACCCATGACCAGGGTCTTCATGGCGCCCGCCAGGCCGGCCAGGCCGGCGGACAGCACGAAGACCAGCAGCTTGTAGCGGTCCACTTCATAGCCCAGCGAGATGGCGCGGGGCTCGTTCTCGCGGATCATCTTGAGCACCTGTCCGAAGGGCGACGTCACGATGCGGCCGATCGCCAGGAAGCAAGCCAGGAAGATGGCGACCACCACGTAGTACATCATGGTATCGGACTCGAGCGGCAGTACGCCCAACAGACTGCCACGTGGCACACCTTGCAGTCCATCCTCGCCGCCGGTGAAGGGCACCTGCAGGCAGATGAAGAACAGCATCTGGGCCAGCGCCAGGGTGATCATCGCGAAATAGATACCCTGTCGACGGATGGCCACCAGCCCGAACAACAGGCCCAGGAACGCCGAAGCCACCACGGCCGCCAGCATGCCCAGCTCGGGTGACCAGCCCTGGGCCTTGATGAACCAGCCCGCAACGTAAGCGCCGCTGCCAAAGAACGCCGCATGCCCGAACGAGAGCAGCCCGGTGAAGCCCAGCAGCAGGTTGAACGCGCAGGCGAACAGCGCAAAACACAGCAGCTTCATCAGGAACACGGGATACAGCCCGATCAACGGCGCCACCAGCAATAGCGCCAGCAGGACCATGTATGTGATGCGAACGAGTTTGACTGAAGAATTCACGCTCATGCCTCTTTGCCGAACAAACCGGCCGGGCGCAGCACCAGCACGATCACCATGACCACGAACACCACCACATTCGAAGCCTCCGGGTAGAACACGCGGGTGAACCCTTCGACTACGCCCAGCCCGAGGCCTGTGATCACCGAGCCCAGGATGGAACCCATGCCGCCGATCACGACCACGGCGAACACGACGATGATCAGGTTCGAACCCATCAGGGGCGTGACCTGGATCACGGGAGCCGCCAGCACACCGGCCAGTGCCGCCAATGCAGCGCCGCCGCCATACGTGAGCATCACCATCATCGGCACGTTCACCCCGAACGCCTGCACCAGTTTGGCGTTCTCGGTGCCGGCACGCAAATAAGCGCCCAATCGGGTGCGCTCGATCAGGAACCAGGTGCCCAGGCAGACCGCCAGGGAGGCGAAAATCACCCATGCACGGTAGTTGGGCAGGACCATGAACCCGAGGTTGGTCGCGCCGGACAGCAGTTCGGGTACCGGGTAGTTTTGCCCCGAGACGCCGTACAGCTCGCGAAAGAGGCCTTCGAGCAGCAGGGACAGGCCGAAGGTCAGCAGCAGGCCGTACAACGGGTCCAGCCCGTACAGCCGCTTGAGAAAGACGCGCTCGATCGCCACGCCGAGCGCGCCGATGACAAGAGGGGCCAGCACCAGGGCCAGCCAGTAGTTGATGCCGAACTGGTCCAGCATGATGTACGCGGCGAAAGCGCCCAGCATGTAGAGGGCACCATGGGCGAAATTCACGATGTCCAGCAGGCCGAAGATCACGGCCAGGCCGAGACTGAGCATGGCGTAGAAAGCGCCATTGACCAGCCCCAGCATCAGCTGGCCGAGAAATGCCTGAAGGGGAATGCCGAATATTTCCATGGATGCCGTTTCGTTCAGCGGGGCCTCAGCTCAGGCGGCAGTTTGCCCCGCCGCCTTCCGCCCTTTTGCTATTTCTTGATCAGCGAGCACTTCGATTCGGCAACCGTGGTGAAGGCCTGGTCGCCCGGTACCTTGGCGATGGTCTTGTAGTAATCCCACGGTGTGGTCGACTCCTTGGGCGATTTCACCTGGAACAGGTACATGTCGTGGATCATGCGACCGTCCGCGCGGATCTGGCCCTTGTTGTAGAAGTCGTCGATCTTCATCGATTTGAGCGTGGCCATCACCTTGTCGGCGTCCGTCGTGCCCGCGGCTTGAACTGCCTTCAGGTAGGTCGTGGTGACCGAGTAGTCGGCTGCCTGCAGGCTCGAAGGCATGCGCTTGTACTTCTCGAAAAAGCGCTTGGCGAACTTGCGCGAAGCGTCGTCCTGGTTCCAGTACCAGCTGTCGGCCAGCTGCAGGCCTTCGGTGTTGGCCAGGCCCAGGCTGTGCACGTCGTTGATGAACACCAGCAGGCCGGCGATCTTCATGGTCTTGTTGATGCCGAATTCCTTGGCCGCCTTCATCGCATTGGTGAAGTCGCCGCCGGCGTTGGCCAGGCCCAGGATCTGCGCCTTGGAGGCTTGGGCCTGCAGCAGGAAGGACGAGAAGTCTGACGCGTTCAGCGGATGCCGAACCGTCCCGACCACCGTCCCGCCGTTGGCCTTGACCACGTTGGCGGCGTCGCCCTCGAGCGAATAGCCGAAAGCGTAGTCGGCCGTCAGGAAGAACCAGGTCTTGTTGCCGGCCTTGACCAGCGCGTTGCCCGCCACTTTCGCCAGCGAGACCGTGTCGTACGCGTAGTGAACGGTGTAGGGCGTGCAGTCGTCATTGGTCAAACGGGCCGATCCGGCGCCGATGACCAGAAACGGCCGTTTCTTCTCCGCAGTCACCTTGGACATCGCCAGGGCCGTGCCGGAGTTGGTGCCGCCCACCAGCATGGCCAGATTGTCCTTGTCGATCCATTCGCGCGCCTTGGAGCTGGCGACGTCGGCCTTGTTCTGGTGGTCGGCAGTGAGCACCTCGATCGGGCGCCCCAGCACCTTGCCGCCGAAGTCCTGCACCGCCCACTTGATCATTTCGCCGCCGGCCGGGCCATCGATGTCCGCATACAGGCTGGACATGTCGGTGATGAACCCGATCCTGACCGGTCCGGAAGCGGTCTGCGCGAAGGCGCCGAACGTGCCCAGGCCGATGGCCAGTGCTGCTACGAGAGTCTTGAGTTTCATAAGGTTCTCCTGGATAAAACTGTGAAAGGAAGGGGTGGTCGGCCTAGATTCCGAGGTACTCGTGGAGCATCGCCATGTTCTGGTTCAGCTCGGCCTGCTCGAACTGCTTGACGATCCGCCCGTGTTCCATCACGTAGAAACGGTCGGCCAGCGGCGCCGCGAAACGGAAGTTCTGCTCCACCAGGACGATCGTGTAGCCCTTGGACTTGAGCGTGAGGATCATCTCGGCGAGCTTCTGCACGATGACCGGCGCCAGGCCTTCCGAGATCTCGTCCAGCAGCAACAGTCGCGCGCCGGTGCGCAGGATCCTGGCCACTGCCAGCATCTGCTGTTCGCCGCCGGACAGGCGCGTGCCGGGGCTGTTCGCCCGTTCCCGGAGGTTCGGAAACATCGCGTAGATCTCGTCCACGCTCATGCCCCCGGGTCCGATGACGGGGGGCAACATCAGGTTTTCCTCGGCCGACAGGCTGGCGAAGATGCCCCGTTCCTCCGGACAATACCCCACGCCCAGCCGGGCGACCTTGTGGGGCGGCAACTTGATCGCTTCCTCCCCGTTGATGCGGATCGATCCGGCGCGCGCCCCGGTCAGACCGACGATGGCACGCAGCGTGGTGGTGCGCCCCGCGCCATTGCGGCCCAGCAGTGTCACCACTTCGCCCTCGTGCACCACGAGGGCGACGCCGTGCAGGATGTGAGATTCGCCGTACCAGGCATTCAGGCCTTCGATGCGCAGGAGCTCTTTGGTCATTCAGGCCTCCGACGGGCCGCCCCTGGGCGGGCTTGGGCGCAATATCCGGGCAGCGCAGGACACGAAGTGAGAAGCGTGGGGGCCATATTCAGTGGGCTCCCTGCAATGCGGCATCGGATGTGCCCATATAGGCTTCGATCACCAGCGGGTTGGCTGAGACCTCCGCGTAAGGGCCGTCCGCGATGATGGCCCCACGCTGCAATACCGTAATGCGGTCGGCGATCGATGCAACCACGTTCATGTTGTGCTCGACCATGAGGATCGTGCGGCCGGCGGACATCTTCTTGATCAGCCCCGTCACGCGGTCCACGTCCTCGTGGCCCATGCCCTGGGTCGGCTCGTCCAGCAGCATCAACTCGGGCTCCAGCGCCATGGTGGTGGCGAGCTCCAGCGCGCGCTTGCGCCCATAAGGCAGGTTCACCGTCAACTCGTTGGCGAACTGCGCCAGGTCCACCGCCGCCAGGAGCTCGCCGGCGCGTTGATGCAGGTGCGCCAGGGATTTCTCTGGCTTCCAGAAGTGGAAGGAGGTCCCGAGGTTGCGTTGCAGGGCCGCCCTGACATTTTCCAGCACGGTCATGTGGGGGAACACGGCCGAAATCTGGAACGAGCGCACGATGCCCCGGCGCGCGGTTTGCGCCGGCCTTTCGTGGGTGATGTCCACGCCCTGATAGGTGATGGTGCCGCGCGTGGGCGGCAGGAATTTGGTCAGAAGATTGAAAAAGGTGGTCTTGCCGGCGCCGTTGGGTCCGATCAACGCATGGATGTGGCCGCGGCGGACCTTCAGGTCGACGTTGTTGACCGCGACAAATCCCTTGAACTCCTTGGTCAAGCCCTTCGTTTCGAGAATGAACTCACCCGACAAATCGCGCTCCTGGTTGTCGAAATGCCGGACAGCCGTGCCCAGCGTGGAAGATGCCGAATGCTAGGGATGCATGTTGCAGTGCGGTAGTGGGTAAGACCCTAGGTAGTTCTGCGTGTCGGCCGGTCTTCGCCAAGGTGGCGCCTAGGCGGGGGCGCCGGGTGTCGCGGGCACGGCCCCATACAGCTGCCGGGCCCGGCCGATCACCTCGGCGGGGAAAGGGCAGGACTTGCGCGCCTGGGTGTCCATGTGGACCCCCAACAAGGTTGTCACGGCCGCGACTTCACCGGTATCCCCATTCGTCATTTCATGGCGAAAGCGGATCTTCCGGCCCTCGATTTCGAGGATCGTCGAGCGGATCGTCACCACATCGCCGGCCGTCAGTTCGCGCTGGTACTGGATGTGCTGGTCCACGGCCGCCATCCCGCGCTGGTTGGCTCGCAGGTAAGCCGGCGTGATCCCCACCCGCTGGAACAGGTTCCAGGTGGCTTCGTCGAACTTGCCGACGTACCACATCACATTCATGTGCCCGACGTGATCGCAATGCCAGGGGTAGACAGTGCCCCGGTAGGTGATCGCATCGTCGTCGGCGGAGGCGGTGGGACTCACATGTTCCGGCGGTACTGCCCGCCGACTTCGAACAGGGCATTCGTGATCTGACCCAGGGAACACACGCGCACCGCGTCCATCAGCACGGCGAACACGTTGCCGTTGTCCATGACGGCCTGCTGCAGGCGCTTGAGCATGGCGGGCGCCTCACCCGCGTTGCGGGCGTGGAAGCCCTGCAGGCGCTTGAGCTGGCCTTGCTTTTCCTCCTCGGTCGAGCGCGCCAGCAGGAGCTTGTCCTGCACGGCGTCGCCGTGCGGGTTGCGGAAGGTGTTGACGCCGATGATGGGAAGCTCGCCCGTGTGTTTGAGCATCTCGTAGTGCATGCTCTCGTCCTGGATCCGGCCGCGCTGGTAACCGGTTTCCATCGCGCCCAGCACGCCGCCGCGCTCGGCGATGCGGTCGAATTCGGCCAGCACGGCCTCTTCCAGCAGTTCGGTGAGCTCCTCGATGATGAAGGCGCCCTGATTGGGGTTCTCGTTTTTCGCCAGTCCCCATTCCCGGTTGATGATCATCTGGATGGCCATCGCTCGCCGCACGCTCTCCTCGGTCGGAGTGGTGATGGCCTCGTCGAAGGCATTGGTGTGCAGCGAGTTGCAGTTGTCGTAGATCGCGATCAGCGCCTGCAGCGTGGTGCGGATATCGTTGAACTGGATCTCCTGCGCGTGCAGGCTGCGGCCGGAGGTCTGGATGTGGTATTTCAGTTTCTGGGAGCGTTCATTCGCTCCGTACTTCTCCTTCATGGCCACGGCCCAGATGCGCCGCGCCACCCGGCCCATCACCGTGTATTCCGGGTCCATCCCGTTGGAGAAGAAGAACGACAGGTTCGGCGCGAAGTCGTCGATGTGCATGCCGCGCGCCAGATACGCTTCCACGAAGGTGAACCCGTTGGAAAGGGTGAAGGCCAGCTGGCTGATCGGGTTGGCGCCGGCTTCCGCGATGTGATAGCCAGAGATCGACACCGAATAGAAATTGCGCACGTTGTGGTGAACGAAATACTCCGCGATGTCGCCCATCACCTTGAGGCTGAACTCGGTGGAGAAGATGCAGGTGTTCTGGCCCTGGTCTTCCTTCAGGATGTCGGCCTGCACCGTGCCGCGCACGTTGGCCAGTACCCATTCTCGGATCTTCGCGGCCTCGGTGTCGGTGGGATCGCGGCCGTTGTCGGCCTTGAATTTCTCCAGGTTCTGGTCGATGGCCGTGTTCATGAACATTGCCAGGATGGACGGTGCCGGCCCGTTGATGGTCATCGAGACCGAGGTGCTGGGACTGCACAGGTCGAAGCCGGAATACAGCACCTTCATGTCGTCCAGCGTGGCGATCGACACGCCCGAATTGCCGACCTTGCCGTAGATGTCGGGGCGCAGGTCGGGGTCGTTGCCGTAGAGGGTGACCGAATCGAAAGCCGTCGACAGGCGCTTGGCCGGCAGGCCTTCGGACAGCAGCTTGAAGCGGCGGTTGGTGCGGAAGGGGTCGCCCTCGCCGGCGAACATCCGGGTCGGGTCCTCGTTCTCGCGCTTGAAGGCGAAGGTGCCCGCCGTGTAGGGGAAGCTGCCGGGCACGTTGTCGAGCATCAGCCACTTGAGGATTTCGCCATGGTCCTCGTACTGGGGCAGGCTGACCTTGCGGATGGTGGTGCCCGAGAGCGACTTGCTGGTGAGGGCGGTGCGGATCTCCTTGTCGCGGATCTTCACGACGTATTCGTCGCCGGCGTAGGCCCGCTGCATCTGCGGCCACTGGGCCAGCAGCTTGCGGGCGGCCGCATCGAAGCCGGCATCGCGCTCGTCGGCCAGCCGCAGCACCGTTTTCCTGGCGCCGTCGCGCTCAGCGTCGTCCTGCTGCAGCATGCGTGCCGTCTCGCGCAGCTGCTGCAGTTCGCGCGCCAGCGCGGCCTGCTCGCGCGCCCGCTTCTTGTAGCCGCGAACCGTGTCGCTGATCTCCGCGAGGTAGCGGGTGCGCGCTGCCGGCACCACCGGTGTCTGGTTGGTGCTGTGGCGCACTTCGACCCGGGGCAAGGTGCCGTCCGCCAGGGCCAGGCCCAGTTGGACCAGGCGCGGTTTCAGCGCCTGATACAGCGCCGTCACCCCGTCGTCGTTGAAGCGCGCGGCCATGGTCCCGAACACCGGCATCTCCTCGGGCTTCTTGCCCCAGGCGTCCTTGTTGCGCTGGACCTGCTTGGCCACGTCGCGCAGCGCGTCCGCCGCTCCCTTGCGGTCGAACTTGTTGATGACCACGAACTCCGCGAAGTCCAGCATGTCGATCTTCTCGAGCTGGCTGGCGGCGCCGAACTCGGGCGTCATGACGTACATCGGGATGTCCACCAGCGGGACGATGGCGGCATCGCCCTGGCCGATGCCGGAGGTCTCCACGACGATCAGGTCGAAGCCGGCGGCCTTGCACACGGAAACGACGTCGGGCAGGGCGGCGGAGATTTCGCTGCCGAAATCGCGCGTCGCGAGCGATCGCATGAAGATACGGGGCCCTTGCCGCCAGGGTCCGATGGCGTTCATGCGGATGCGGTCGCCCAGCAGTGCCCCGCCGCTCTTGCGGCGGGAAGGGTCGATGGAGATCACGGCGACCCGCAACCGGTCGTCCTGGTCCAGCCGCAGCCGCCGGATCAGCTCGTCGGTCAGCGACGACTTGCCGGCGCCCCCGGTGCCGGTGATGCCCAGGACCGGCGCCGGGTGCGCTTTCGCGCGGGCTTGGACGGCCTGCATGAGCCTGGTATCGGCGCTGCCGTTCTCCAGCGCCGTGATGAGCTGGGCCAGCGCGCGCCAGTTCATCTCGCCATGACCCTGGATGGCCTTCAGGTCGTGCGGCGCATAGGAAGTGAGGTCCTTGTCGCAGCGCATCACCATCTCACCGATCATCCCGGCCAGCCCCATGCGCTGACCGTCCTCGGGGCTGTAGATGCGGGCGACGCCGTAGGCCTGGAGCTCGCGGATCTCGGGTGGCACGATCACGCCGCCGCCGCCGCCGAAGACCTGGATGTGCTCGCCGCCGCGCGACTTGAGCAGATCCACCATGTACTTGAAGTATTCGAGGTGGCCGCCCTGGTAGGAGCTGATGGCGATTCCCTGCACATCCTCCTGCAGGGCCGCGGTGACCACTTCCTCGACGCTGCGGTTGTGGCCCAGGTGGATCACCTCGGCTCCCATGCCCTGCAGGATGCGCCGCATGATGTTGATGGCCGCATCGTGCCCGTCGAACAAACTGGCAGCGGTCACGAAGCGCACCTTGTGCGTGGGGCGGTAGTTGGCGAGCGCCTTGAATTCGGCGGACAGGTCGGTCATGAGTGCTCTCCGTCGCGAGCCCGGGCGGACGCCCGGGCTCGGGCTTGACGTTTACGTAAACGTCAATCTTACCGGGTTTCGGCCAAATGAAAAGGGGCCCCGGCGCGCCCCATTCGATGCTCCGGGGCGGCTCATTTGTGCGCCGGATCTATTGCATCGGACGCAACTACGCGGCGCACGCGATCGAGCGGGGATCCGACCCCACGCGTGAGCCGCCGTTCTTCTTCCAGAAACCGACCGACGCGATCCGGTTCGTGCCCGTGGGCACCGTGCCCGACCACCCCTATCCGCCGCTGACGAAGAACTATCACTACGAGGCGGAACTCGTCGCGGCAATCGGCAAGGGCGGCCGCAGCATCCCGATGGCGCAGGCCCTCGATCATGTGTGGGGCTACACGCTGGGCCTCGACATGACCCGCCGCGACCTGCAGAACGCCATGGGCGACCAGAAGAAACCGTGGGAGATCGGCAAGAGTTTCGACCGGTCGGCCCCGCTCGGCCCCTTGCACACCGTGGCCCAGACCGGGCATTTCACCCAGGGTGCCATCTGGCTCAAGGTCAATGGCCAGCTCAAACAGAACGCCAATCTCAACCAGATGATCTGGTCCGTGGCCGAGCAGGTCAGCAAATTGTCCGAGGCCTTCGAGCTGTTCCCCGGCGACATCATCTATTCGGGAACGCCCGCGAATGTCGGTCCAGTGGTGCGTGGCGACGTGATCGAAATGCATATCGACGGGCTGCCCGACCTGAGCGTCAAAGTGGTCTAGCGGCAGCGCCGGCGCGTTCGGCAGCGGACCTCTACACTTGCGACGCAGGAGAGCCCGCCATGCAGCAACCCATCCAGCTTTTCGCCCCCGCATCGAGCAGCTACACCTACCTGGTGTTCGACGAAGCCACACGCGAAGCGGTGATCATCGACCCGGTCGACGATCAGCTGACACGCGACCTCGCCTTGCTGAGCGAGCACGGGCTGAAGCTGGTCTGGTCGCTCGAGACCCATGCCCATGCCGATCACATCACCAGCGCTGCGTTGTTGGCCGAGGAGGCCGGAGCGCGCACTGCCGCACCCGAGGGCTGCGGGATCGGCACCGCGGCGGTGCAACTGAAGGATGGCGATGTGCTGCGCTTCGGCAGCGAGCAGATCAAAGCCTTGCACACGCCCGGCCACACGGCCGGCAGCATGAGCTACCTCTGGCGCAGCCACGTGTTCACGGGCGATACCTTGCTCATCGATGGATGCGGCCGGACCGACTTCCAGTCGGGTAGTGCCACAGCGCTGTACCGCAGCCTCACGCAGGTGCTGTTCGCCTTGCCGCAGGACACCACGGTCTGGCCCGGACACGACTACCAGGGCCGAAGCCACTCCAAGATCGGCGCCGAAAAAGCACATAACAAGCGGGTGGCAGGCAAGACGCAAGCTGAATTCGAAACCATCATGCACGAGCTGCATCTTCCGAAACCCAAACGGCTGGAGGAAGCGGTGCCGGCGAACCTGCACTCGGGACTGCGTCATGACGCCGGCGCTCCCGTGATGCAGGCGCGGCCGGCCCAGGGCTATGCGGGCGACGTGCCGCCGGAGCTGGCCTGTGAGTGGTGGAAAAACGGCGAAGCCGTGCTGCTCGACGTGCGCAGCGATGCGGAGCGCGAATGGGTCGGCTTCGTGCCGGGCGCGGTGCCGCTGGCCTGGAAGCAATGGCCGGGCATGACGATGAACACGACGTTCGACGCAGGCATCCAGGCTGCGGTGCCGCCCGGCAAGAAAGCGGTGCTGATGTGCCGCAGTGGCGTGCGTTCCATCGCGGCCGCCCGGCGCGCCACCGAACTGGGCATCGAGGCGTACAACATCCTGGAAGGCTTCGAGGGCGATCCCGACGACAACGGACAGCGCGGACGGCGAGGCGGCTGGCGTTTTCGCGGCCTGCCCTGGCGCCAGGGCTGAGCGCAGCTCGGCACCCCGCAACCCGCCGGGCGCAGTCCCCACAGACCCTTGCGCCGGCCCGGCGCCGGCCTGGTACGCGACAATACGCATCACCTCACCGAACCACAATCCCAGACATGGCCGTCAATCTGTCAGTGCCCGATGCAGGCAATCTTCATCCCGTTCCCGGCATCCGGCTGGGCGTCGCCGAAGCAGGTATCCGCAAAGCCAACCGCAAGGACCTGACGGTGGTGCTGATCGAGCCCGGCGCATCGGTAGCCGGCGTGTTCACACAGAACCGTTTTTGCGCCGCGCCGGTGCAGGTGTGCCGCGAGCACCTGGGACTGGGCGGTATCCGGGCCATGGTGATCAATACCGGAAACGCCAATGCCGGGACCGGGGAAGACGGCTTGGCGCGGGCCCGCGCCACCTGCGTTGCGCTGGCGCGCCGGCTCGATCTCGCCCCGGGCCAAATCCTGCCTTTCTCGACCGGCGTGATCATGGAGCCGCTGCCGCTCGAGCGCATCGAGGCCGGGTTGCCGGCCGCCCTGGCCGACGCCCGGCCCGACAACTGGCTGCGCGCCGCGCAGGCCATCATGACCACCGATACCGTGCCCAAGGCCTTCAGCCGGCGGATCGTGATCGATGGCGCGCCGGTCACCATCACAGGCATCAGCAAGGGCGCGGGCATGATCCGCCCCAACATGGCGACCATGCTGGGCTTCATGGGGTGCGACGCCAAGGTCGACCCGGGGCTGCTGCGTCAGCTGGCGCTGGAGCTGGCCGAGGGGTCGTTCAATCGCATCACGGTCGATGGCGACACCTCGACCAACGACTCGTTCGTGGTGATCGCCACCAACCAGGCCGCCCATGCCACTATCACTTCGCTGGACAGCCCGGCCGGCCAGGCGCTGAAGGGCGCCATGCTCGAGGTGGCGCGCCGGCTCGCGCAGGCGATCGTCCGCGACGGCGAAGGCGCGACCAAATTCATCACGGTGCAGGTCGAGCGCGGCAAGACCGCGGAGGAATGCCGCAAGGTGGCCTATGCGATCGCCCATTCGCCGCTGGTCAAGACGGCCTTCTTCGCCAGCGACCCCAACCTGGGCCGCATCCTGGCCGCGGTCGGCTATGCCGGCATAGCCGATCTCGACCCGAACACCCTTGATCTCTATCTCGACGACGTCCACGTGGCAATCCATGGCGGCCGCAATCCCGCCTATCGCGAAGAAGACGGCCAGCGGGTCATGAAACAAAGCGAAATCACCGTTCGGGTGGTGCTCGGCCGCGGCAGTGCCTCCGACACGGTCTGGACCTGCGACCTGAGCCACGAATACGTGAGCATCAACGCCGACTATCGCAGCTGACCGGGGTCAGCTGGCGGCCGCCGACACCGCGGCTCGTGACCGACATCCGAAAATGAAAGACCGTGACTTGAACCCCAAATTCGACAAGTTGATCGAGCGGGCCGGCCAATTGCTGTCGCGCATCGAAGCCATCCTCCCGCAACCGCTGTCGGCGCCCGACTGGCACATTTCGCCCGCCTGGCGCTATCGCAAGCGCTCCTCGGGTCATGGCGTGCTGGAACCCGTGCGCCACCTCGCGGCCATCCGCCTCGGGGACCTGAAGGAAATCGATGCACAGAAGGAAAAGATCCAGCGCAACACACTGCAGTTCGTGCAGGGCCAGCCCGCCAACAATGTGCTCTTGACCGGCGCGCGGGGCACTGGCAAGTCATCGCTGATCAAGGCCTGTCTTAACGAGTACGCGCCGCTCGGCCTGCGGCTCATCGAGGTCGACAAGGCGGACCTGGTGGACCTGCCCGATATCGTGGACGTGGTGGCATCGCGGCCGGAAAAATTCATCGTCTATTGCGACGACCTGAGTTTCGAGGAAGGCGAGCCCGGCTACAAGGCACTGAAGTCCATCCTGGACGGATCGGTGGCGGCGGCGTCTCCGAATGTGCTGATCTATGCCACCAGCAACCGGCGCCATCTGTTGCCGGAGTACATGAAGGAAAACCTCAGCTACACCCATACATCGGATGGCGAGGTGCATCCGGGCGAGGTGATCGAGGAAAAGATCTCGCTGTCCGAACGGTTCGGGCTCTGGGTGAGCTTCTACCCCTTCAGCCAGGACGAATACCTCGCGATCACGGCCCAGTGGCTGTCCTGGTTCGGCGTCGCAGCGCCGGCCATCGACGTGGCCCGGCCCGAGGCACTGGTCTGGGCGCTGGAGCGCGGATCGCGCAGTGGCCGGGTGGCCTATCAGTTCGCGCGCGATTACGCCGGCCGACACTCCCAATGAGACCGAAGGCCGTGCTGGTTGCCGATGCCGATCGCCCACGCGAAGGCGGAGTCGACCGCAAGGAAGTGGAAGTCGCGGTCGGGGTGCTCATCCGTGAGGATGGTGCATTCCTGTTGACTTCGCGGCCGCCGGGCAAGGTCTATGAGGGCTACTGGGAATTCCCGGGCGGGAAGCTCGAGCCGGGCGAAACGGTGGAGCAGGCGCTGCGGCGCGAGCTGGCCGAGGAAATCGGCCTGGACATCGGCGCCGTGCATCCCTGGCGGGTCGAGCGGGTCGACTACCCGCATGCGCTGGTCCGGTTGAATTTCTGCAAGGTCTTCGATTGGGCTGGCGAGCTGCACATGCACGAAGGACAGTCTTTCGCCTGGCAGACGCTGCCGGTCCTGGTGCGGCCCGTGCTTCCGGGCACCGTCCCCGTGTTGCAGTGGTTCGCCCAGGAACGTGGTTTCAGCGGACCGACCCACGCGACCGACACGCCCTGAGGGCGGCGGCTACTGTAGCTTCGGGTCGCCGAACGACTGGTCGTCGGGCGGCGCTTCGTCCGGCACCCGGAAGCTCTCGCTGGCCCAGGCACCCAGGTCCATGTTCTTGCAGCGTTGCGAGCAGAACGGCCGGAACGGATTGCTGGCGGCATACACACTGTCGCCGCCACAGGCAGGACAGCGCACCAGGCGCGGCTTCACGGCAGCATTCGATTGCGGCTTGTCCATGGGAGGCGATCAGGAGCAGAGGGTGAGTTCGAACTGGGCGTCGTCGTTGCTGGCTTGCAGCCGGTCGGCCGCTTCCTGCCGCATCAGGCGCACGGAAACCATCAGGCGATTGCCGCTGATTTCGGGAACCAGCCCCAGCACCGGGTCCAGGCGCAGGCGCAGCAACTGGAAGGTACGGCCCTGCGGCAGATTCTGCTGCAGCTGCCCGTGGCTTGCCATCACCTTTTGCGGCGTGCCGGAGTCGCGCAACAGCTTGAGCAGCATGTGAATCGACTCCGCCAGAGGCGCCAGCGTGTTGGCCCAGCGTTCGAGATCGACCTGGCGCCTGCCGGCATCCCGGTGCTGCCAGGCGTAGTAGGCCGGCAGGTCGAACTCGCAGGTGCCACCGGGTATGCCGACCCGGCTGCGAATGCTCATCAGCCAGTCGTTTTCGGTCAAGGACTGGCCGGCCTTGCCCGGGACGGTGTTGAGGGCCGAGAAACAGCGGTCGAGCTTGCCGACGACCTCGTCCAGCACGGTTTCGGCAATGGCGGGATTTCCGCGGTAGCTGTTGAGGGACTGTTTCTGCTTTTCGAGGTCCTTCATCACATCGGACTTGAGGTCCGCTCGTGCCGCCACATCCATCACTTCGAAGATGGTGGCCAGCGCGTAATGGTGGTCGATGGGATGCGAACGCGGAACCAGTTCGGCCAGACGGCGGAACAGGTGTTCCAGGCGCAGGTAAGTGCGGATTCGTTCATTGAAGGGGTATTCGTAGAGGATCACGCTTGGCGGGCTCTCGGGTTCGCTTGACAAGCTCTTGCAGGGCGGTTGTCCGCTGCCGGAAGCCGGCAAGGAGCTCAATCATAGCCCGAAGCTTGATGCCGCCTGTACCACGTTGTCACGCAACTGCTCGAGCGAGAGCCCCTCGTTGCAGATCACGATATCCGCGGCTGCCAGCCTCAGGGTGCGCGGTGCCTGCGCGGCCATGATGGCGCGCACGGCTTCGGGTTCGAGGCCGCTTCTTGCGACCACCCGCTCGACCTGGGTTTCAGGGGAGCAGTCCACGACCAGCACCCGGTCCACCTGTGCACGCCAGCGACCCGATTCCACCAGCAACGGGATGTCGAACACGATGCACGGCACCCGGTCATCGAGCGCGGCCTGCACCTGACGTGCGCTTTCCTGTCCCACCAGCGGGTGGATGATGTCTTCGAGCTGCTTGCGCGCCCGCGGATCCGCGTAGGCGTGTTCGCGCATGCGCACGCGGTCGAGCGCACCTTCGGATGTGATGAACCCGGCGCCGAAATGCTGCGTGATGGCGGCGATGGCCGCGCCGCCGGCGGCGGTGGTGGCCCTGGAGATGGCATCGGCGTCGATCACGGCCGCGCACAGCGCCTCCAGCATCTGCAACACGGTGCTCTTGCCGCTGCCGATGCCGCCCGTGAGGCCCACCCGCATGGTCATGTCAAGAGCTTCCTAAAGCCCGATCGCTGCCAGGATGGATGCCGGCCCGAAGATCATGGCCGTGAGGCCGGCGCCCGCGAGGAACGGCCCGAACGGGACATAACCGCCCTCGCGCAGCCCGGTGGAGAACTTCATGGCGATGCCGACCACCGCACCGATGACAGAAGCCATCAGGATGATGGGCACCAGCGCCTGCCAGCCGAACCAGGCGCCGAGCGCCGCGAACAGCTTGAAGTCGCCGTAGCCCATGCCCTCCTTGCCCGTCAGCAGCTTGAACGCCTGATAGACGAGCCACAATGACAGGTAGCCGGCCACCGCGCCCCACAGCGCCTGCGGCAACGTGACATCGTTCCAGCGTAGCGCGGCGACGATCAGGCCCGCCCACATCAGCGGCAGGGTGATGTCGTCGGGCAGCAGGGTGGTGTCCCAGTCGATCAGTGCCAGCGCCACGATCGCCGCGGAAAAAACGCACCAAGCCGCACCGGCCGGGCTCGCGCCCCAATGCAGGATCGAAAAGAAGAACAGGGCGGCGGTCGCCAGTTCCACCAGGGGGTAGCGCAGGCCGATGGCGGTGCCGCAGGCCGAGCACTTGCCCCGCAGCATCAGGTAGCTCAGCACGGGCACGTTCTCATACCAGCGGATCAGGTGGCCGCACTGCCGGCAACGCGACCGGGGCCGCGTCAGGTCGAACGGGGGCGCCTGCTCGGCCGGCTTGCCTTGCAGCTGCGCGCATTCGTCGGCCCACTGCCGCTCCAGCATCTTGGGCAGGCGGTAGATCACGACGTTGAGGAAGCTGCCTACGAGCAAGCCCAGGACACCGGCCGCAGCGGCATCGATCAAAGGCGAAACGAGCATCAGACGACCTGGCCGAGCTTGAAGATGGGCAGGTACATGGCGACCACAATGCCGCCGATGATTGTACCGAGGAACACGATGATGATGGGCTCCATCAGGCTGGACAGGCCGGCGACCATGTCGTCGACCTCGGCCTCATAGAAGTCGGCTGCCTTGCCCAGCATGTGGTCGAGCGAGCCGGACTCCTCGCCAATGGCGCACATTTGCAGCACCATGGTGGGAAAGACATTGGTATTTTGCATGGCCACCGTGAGGCTGGTACCCGAGGACACTTCGATCTGGATCTTCTCGGTGGCCATTGCATAGACCGAATTGCCGGAAGCACCGCCCACCGAATCCAACGCCTCGACCAGGGGCACGCCGGCCGCAAACATGGTCGACAGCGTGCGGGTCCAGCGCGCGATCACCGATTTGTAGACCAGCGACCCGAAAACCGGCACCTTGAGCATCACGCGATCCATGAACATCTGGATCTTTTCGCTGCGTTTCCACGCCTGCATGAAGAAATAGAACCCCCCGCCCAGGCAGCTGAAGATCAGCCACCAGTACTTGACGAAGAACTCGCTCATCGCGATCACCATCAGGGTGGGTGCCGGCAGGTCGGCGCCAAAAGAGCTGAACACTTCCTTGAAGGCTGGAATGACGAAGATCATGATCACGGCCACCACGATGAAGGCCACCACGACCACCGAAATCGGGTACATCAACGCCGACTTGATCTTGGACTTGATCGCTTCGGTCTTCTCCATGTAGACGGCCAGGCGGTCCAGCAGGGCGTCCAGGATACCGGCGGTTTCGCCCGCCTCGACCAGGTTGCAGTAGAGGTTGTTGAAGTAGATCGGAAACTTGCGGAAGGCCCCGGAGAGCGATGTGCCGGTTTCGACGTCGGTACGCACATCGTTGAGCAGCTTGGTGACGCTGGCATTGGCATTTCCCCGGCCCACGATGTCGAAGGCCTGCAGCAGGGGCACCCCGGCCTTCATCATGGTGGCGAGCTGCCGGGTGAAGATCGCGATGTCCTTGGGCTTGATCTTGCGGCCCGAGCGCATGCGCCGTTTCTTGACCTTGGTCGGGGAAACGCCCTGGCGCCGCAGCGCCGACAGCACCTGGAACTCGCCGGCCGCCCGCGTCTCGCCGCGGATCTGCTTGCCGTTGCGGTCGCGCCCTTCCCACTCGAAAACAACCTCAACGACTTTGGTAGCGGCCGTGGCCATGTGCGGGTACTCCTCTTAACCTTCGCGCCGGTTATACATTGGTGCAGCCCAGGACCTCTTCCAGCGAAGTGACTCCCAGTTTCACCTTGTACAGACCGGACTGGCGCAAGCTCCTGACCCCTTCGATCTCGGCCTGCCTGGCTATCTCCGGCGCACTGCCGTCCGCGAGGATGATGCGCTGGATTTCATCGGTGATGGGCATCACCTGATAAATGCCCACCCGTCCCTTGTAGCCATTGTTGCAGGCTGCGCAGCCGACCGGGCGAAATGGCGTCCAGGTGCCGTCGACTTCTTCCTCCTTGAATCCCGCCTCGATCAGGGTTTCATGCGGGATGTCGGCCGGTGCCTTGCAGGTGGGGCACAGGCGCCGCGCCAGCCGCTGGGCGGTGATCAGGATGACGCTGGAGGCGATGTTGAAAGGCGCGATGCCCATGTTGCGCATCCGCGTCAAAGTGGCCGGCGCGTCGTTCGTGTGCAACGTCGAGAGGACCATGTGGCCGGTCTGGGCCGCCTTGATCGCGATGTCGGCGGTTTCCAGGTCCCGGATCTCGCCGACCATGATCACGTCGGGATCCTGCCGCAGGAACGACTTGAGCGCCGCGGCGAACGTGAGGCCCGCCTTCTCGTTCACGTTGACCTGATTGACGCCCGGCAGGTTGATTTCCGACGGGTCCTCCGCGGTGCAGATGTTGACGCCCGGCTTGTTCAGCAGGTTCAGGCAGGTGTACAGGGACACGGTCTTGCCGGAACCGGTCGGGCCGGTGACCAGCACCATGCCGTACGGCCGGCTCACGGCGTCCATCAGCCGCGTCCTTTCCTCGGGCTCGTAACCGAGCGCCTCGATGCCCAGCTTCGCGCTGCTGGGGTCCAGGATACGGATCACGATCTTCTCGCCGAACAGCGTGGGCAGCGTGCTGACGCGGAAATCGATCACCCGGTCGGGGCCGACCTTGAGCTTCATCTTGCCGTCCTGCGGCACCCGCTTCTCGGAGATGTCCATCTTGGAGATCACCTTGATGCGCGAGGCCAGCTTCTCCTTGATGGCTACCGGCGGCGAAGCGATTTCCCTCAGCTCGCCGTCGACGCGGAAGCGAACGCGGTAGGTGTGCTCATAAGGCTCGAAGTGAAGGTCCGACGCCCGCATATTGAAGGCGTCCAACAGCATCTTGTGCAGGAACTTGACGACCGGGGCGTCTTCGACTTCGGAGACGCCCTTGTCCGATTCTTCCTCGGTGTCGGACTCCAGGCTGGCATCGTCGAAATCGAAATCATCCCCGATGATGTTGTCCATCGTCTCGGTGGTGGTGGCCGCGCCGGCCTCCACCATCCGGGTCAGCTTGTCGTATTCGGCAATGATCCAGTCCACGCCCATCTGCGTGGCGAACTTGATCTTCTCGCCGGCCTGCTGGTCCGACGGGTCGGCCGTTGCGACGATCAGCCGGTTGTTGCGCTTGCTCAGCACAACCACCCGCAAGGCCTGGCACATCTTCGGATCCAGCACATTCTTCGGCAACCGCTGCAGGTCGACCGCATCCAGGTCGAGCAAAGGCGCGCCGAACGAGGTCGACATGGTGTGAGCCAGGTCGGAAGCGGAAACCGCGCCCGAGCCGGTCAGCTCCGCGATGAAGCTCGTGCGCTTGGCCTGGGCCTTGCGGGAGAGTTCTTCTGCGGATTTTTGCCCGAGTTTGCCGGCCGAAATCAGAGCCCGCGCCAGTCCCGGCAGGGCCATGGAAGCGGAAGTTTCTGAAATGACGGAGGGTTCGACAGCGGCCATTGCGAGAGTGTGATCGTTGGACAGCGGCCCCTGCCTTCGGCAAGAGCAAGCCAACCAATCATCGCCGATTGCCCTGGTGCTGTAAATCGCCAGCGTGGCAACTGCCTGACGGCAGTTGGATCGAAGTCACGCGGGAAAATACTGGTCGGGGTGAGAGGATTCGAACCTCCGGCCTCTACGTCCCGAACGTAGCGCTCTACCAGGCTAAGCTACACCCCGTTTGCCGCGTTGCGCCGCTGCCCTGGGCAGTCAGTGTCGGCGTTGCAGCAATTGAGCCGCTAATTGTAGCAAACCCTGACTGTAGGCATTGGACGGGAGCAGCCGTGCCGCGTCGACGGCACGTTGCGCCTCCGCCGCGGCCGCATCACGGGTCACCGCCAGCGCGCCGGTGTCCTGGACGATGGCGACGATCCGGTCGAGTTCGGCCACGCCACCGGTTTCAATGGCATGGCGCACCACCTCGCGCTGTTCCGCGGTGCCGCGTTCCATGGCCGCGATCAGGGGCAGCGTGGCCTTGCCTTCGCGCAGGTCGTCGCCCAGGTTCTTGCCCATCTCCCCGGCGTCGCCGTCGTAATCGAGCACGTCGTCGATCACCTGGAATGCCGTGCCCAGCGCCTGACCGTAATCGGCGCAGACCTGCTCCAGCCGGGTGTCGGCCCGGGCCAGCACAGCCCCGAGGCGCGCACTGGCCTCGAACAGCTTGGCCGTCTTCGAACGGATCACCCGCAGGTAGGCGGCCTGGTCCAGCGAAGCATCGTGCATGTTCATCAACTGCAGCACCTCGCCCTCGGCGATCACATTGGTCGCGTCGGCCAGGATCTCCATGACCCGCATCTGTCCCGCATCCAACATCATTTGGAATGCGCGTGAATAGAGAAAATCGCCGACCAGGACGCTGGCCGGGTTGCCGAAGCTCTCGTTGGCGGTGGCTCGCCCGCGCCTGAGCGTCGACTCGTCCACGACGTCGTCATGGAGCAGGGTGGCGGTATGGATGAATTCCACCACGGCGGCCAGATTGAAGCGCTGCGGCCCCCGGTAGCCGAGTGCCCCGCACACCAACAGCAGGAGGGCGGGGCGCAGTCGCTTGCCGCCCGCAGAAATGATGTAACGCGACACCTCGCCAACCAGCGGCACGCCCGAATCGAGCCTGCGGGCGATGACGACATCGACCTCGCGCATGTCGTCAGTGATCAGCGAGAGGACGGAGGCGATGTTGGAGTCAGTCAAGGGGAGGGCGCGCGAGCAATTCCTGCGATTATAGAAAGGCGACTTGGCGCACCGGCTGTCCACCTCGGAGCCGTTGTGAGTAACCACAAGCTATGCTATAGTGTTGGGCTCTACGGAAATCCGTCCGGAGAGACTCCATTTCAAGAGGTCAACATGTACGCGGTCATAAAAACCGGGGGCAAGCAGTATCGAGTTGCTTCCGGCGAAAAAATTAAAGTAGAACAGATTGCTGCGGACGTAGGCCAGGAAATCGTGATCGACCAGGTACTGGCCGTCGGCAACGGCAGCGAGATCAAGGTCGGCACTCCCCTGGTGTCCGGCGCGACTGTAGTCGCCACTGTGGTGGCGCACGGCAAGCACGACAAGGTTCGCATCTTCAAGATGCGCCGCCGCAAGCACTATCAAAAGCGCCAAGGGCACCGCCAGCAGTTCACGGAATTGCAGATCGGCGCCATCGTTGGTTAAGCGGATGATTTTGCGGGACAGATCTTCAGCTCTGTCCCCAACTGATTAGGGGAAAGTGAAATGGCACAGAAAAAAGGCGGCGGCTCTACGCGAAACGGGCGGGATTCGCAGCCCAAGATGCTCGGCGTGAAGGCTTTCGGCGGTGAACTCATCAGCGCCGGTTCCATCATCGTGCGCCAGCGCGGCACCAGGTTCCATCCCGGCACTAATGTCGGCGTGGGCAAAGACCACACCCTGTTTGCCCTGGTGGACGGCCACGTGACCTTCGCGACCAAAGGCGCGCTCAACAAGTCAACCGTGAGCGTGCTGCCGGCGTAACCCGTCACTTCGCTCACCCGCGAAGCCCCGACTCGTCGGGGCTTCGCTTTTGCTGCAGGGCCTGGTCAGCAGACAGATCCGAGGGGCAGCGCAGCCGGGCGCCAATTCTTATACTGAAGACATCATGAAGTTCGTTGACGAAGCCTATATCGACGTCTCGGCCGGAGACGGCGGGAGCGGCTGTGTCTCGTTCCGCCATGAGAAGTACAAGGAGTTCGGCGGCCCCAACGGCGGCGACGGCGGTCGCGGCGGCCATGTGTATGCCGTGGCGGACCCCAATCTCAACACCCTGGTGGACTTCCGCTTCTCGCGCCGGCACGACGCCAGGCGCGGCCAGAACGGCATGGGCTCGGACATGTTCGGCGCCGCCGGCGACGATATCGTCCTCAAGATGCCGGTGGGCACCATCATCAGCGACGTGGAGACGGGCGAGGTCCTGTACGAACTGCTCAAGCCCGCGGAAATGATCACCATTGCCAAGGGCGGCGATGGCGGTTTCGGCAACATGCGCTTCAAGAGCGCCATCAACCGCGCGCCGCGCCAGAAGACGCCGGGCTGGCCGGGCGAGAAGAAGAACCTCAAGCTCGAACTCAAGGTCCTGGCCGATGTCGGGCTGCTGGGCATGCCCAACGCAGGCAAGTCGACCCTGATCTCGGCGATCTCCAATGCGCGCCCGCGCATCGCGGACTACCCTTTCACGACGCTGCACCCCAACCTGGGCGTGGTGCGGGTCGGGCCGGAGCAGAGCTTCGTGGTAGCCGATTTGCCGGGCCTCATCGAAGGCGCCTCCGAAGGCGCCGGGCTCGGTCACCAGTTCCTGCGGCACCTGCAGCGCACCCGGCTGCTGTGGCACGTGGTGGATCTGGCGCCCTTCGATGGCGCCGATCCGGTGGCGCAGGCCAAGGCAATCGTCGGCGAGCTGAAGAAATACGACCCCGCGCTCTACGACAAACCGCGCTGGCTGGTCCTCAACAAGCTGGACATGGTTCCTGCGGAGGAGCGCCAGGCCCGGGTCAAGGACTTCGTCAAACGCTTCAGGTACAAAGGCCCGGTTTTCGAGATTTCGGCATTGACCCACGAGGGCTGCGAAAACCTGGTGAAGTCCGCGTACCAGCATATCAAGGCGCAGCAGGTGGCCGAGCAGCCCCCGGTCTATGTCGACCCGCGTTTCGCCGATGCGGCGCCGGACTGAATCCGTACCCGAAACAACAGCGTCTTGCTCCCCTGAAACGGCTCGCCGGCCCATGACTGCC
Source organism: Ramlibacter tataouinensis (assembly GCA_002427815.1). Taxonomy (GTDB): domain Bacteria; phylum Pseudomonadota; class Gammaproteobacteria; order Burkholderiales; family Burkholderiaceae_C; genus Ramlibacter; species Ramlibacter tataouinensis_A. The sequence continues at coordinate 45,108 of DIZF01000020.1, read as the reverse complement.
CCTTCAGCTTCCCGCCTGTTGCGCGATGCCCGCCGCATCGTGGTCAAGGTCGGCTCGAGCCTCGTTACCGACGAGGGCCGGGGCCTCGACGAGGCCGCGATCGGCGAGTGGTGCCGCCAGCTGGCGGCCTTGGCGCGGGATGGGCGCGAGGTGATCATGGTGTCCAGCGGCGCCATCGCCGAGGGCATGAAGCGCCTGGGCTGGACCGCCCGGCCGCGCGAGATCAACGAATTGCAGGCGGCCGCCGCCGTGGGCCAGATGGGCCTGGCCCAGATGTACGAGACCAAGCTGCGCGAGCACGGCATGGGCTCGGCCCAGGTGCTGCTCACCCATGCGGACCTGGCGGATCGCGAACGCTATCTCAACGCCCGCTCGACCCTGCTCACCCTGCTGCGGCTCCATGTGGTGCCGGTGATCAACGAGAACGACACGGTGGTCAACGACGAGATCAAGTTCGGCGACAACGACACGCTGGGCGCGTTGGTGGCCAACCTCGTCGAGGCCGATGCGTTGGTGATCCTGACCGACCAGCTGGGCCTGTACAGCGCCGACCCGCGCAAGGATCCCGCAGCCACCTTCGTGCACGAAGGCAGTGCCGGAGATGCCGCGCTCGAGGCCATGGCCGGCGGTGCGGGCTCCAGCCTCGGCCGGGGCGGCATGATCACCAAGATTCTGGCGGCCAAACGCGCGGCCGGCTCGGGCGCATCCACGGTCATCGCCTGGGGCCGCGAGCCGGATTGCCTGCTGCGTCTGGCGCGAGGCGAAGCCATCGGGACTCTGCTGGTGGCCCCCACGCAGAAACACCAGGCGCGCAAGCGCTGGATGGCCGATCACCTGCAGCTGCGTGGCGCGGTGACGGTGGACGAGGGGGCGGTTGCCAAGGTGCGGTCCGAAGGCAAGAGCCTGCTGCCCATCGGCATGACCGCAGTCGACGGCGAGTTTTCGCGCGGCGACGTGATTGCCGTGCGCGATCCGGGCGGCGTCGAGATCGCGCGTGGGCTGGCCAATTACGCCAGCGCGGAAGCGCGTCTGCTGTGCCGCAAGCCCTCCAGCGAAATCGAACGGTTGCTGGGCTACGTGGCCGAGCCCGAGATGATCCACCGCACCAACCTGGTGGTTAGCCGATAGCCGCGAGGCAGGGCGATCCGGCAGCAGCGCCCGCTGCGCTCAGTCGCTGAAACGCCTGTCGACCGACGCCCGCAGGTCCCGCGCGATCTGGCTGGCCGAGCGGTTGGTCCCGTCGCCGATGCACGCGCCCGTGCGGGCGATCGTCAGACTGTGGCGCGATATGGGTTGCTCGTGCAGCGACCGCCAGGGCGTGTCCTTGGCCACCGTCCAGCCGCTGCCGGGGTTGTGGCGCGCGTACACCTTGAAGTCGCCGGAGCTGCAGCGGATGCCTTCATACAGCGCATTCACCGCGCCGGTGTCGCTGGTGGCCACCACCACATAGCGGACGACGCCGTCCCGGCCCAGCGAGATCGAAGCGGGGTCGACCCCGAAGCGCAAGGACGATCGCGGAATATCGAGCGGGATCAGCCCGGTCGTCTGAAAGGACGGCGCCGGCGGGGCTTCCACTTCCTTCCAGTCGGGGTCGAGCGGCGCCAACTGGGCATGCGCAGCGCAGGTGCCGAGCAGCAGAGCCGGCAACCAGGAATCAAAGCGCATATTTGTCCTGTTGCGGCAACGCATTGAGACCGGACTGCGGATCGGGTTCGAAGGTGGCACCGGGCGGCAGCTCGAAGCCGCCGCCGGGCATCGGTTCGATCCAGCCGTCTGCAAGCTCGTGGTCGCGCGAACGCATCCCGCTGCGCAGGTAACGATTCCGGTGGTCATGGCGCGGCAGGAACCGGGCCAGCTCGGTGAGCGCCATTTCATAGACGCCGCGCTTGAACTCGACCACCACGTCCAGCGGTACCCAGTAGTCATTCCAGCGCCAGGCGTCGAACTCGGGGTGGGTCGTGGCGCGCAGGTTCAGGTTCCAGTCCTGGCCCATGAGATGCAGCAGGTACCAGATCTGTTTCTGGCCCTTGTAATGGCCGCGTGCATCGCGGCGTATGTACCGATCGGGCACCTCATAGCGCAACCAGTCACGGGTACGGGCGATGATGCGCACATGCTCGGGATGCAGGCCCACTTCCTCGTGCAGTTCCCGGTACATCGCCTGTTCCGGGGTTTCGCCCCGGTCGATGCCGCCTTGCGGAAACTGCCAGCTGTGGGTGCGTATGCGCTTGCCCCAGAACACCTGGTTCTTCTGGTTGAGCAGGATGATGCCGACGTTGGGCCGAAAGCCGTCCCGGTCAAGCATAATCAAACCCCAAATTTTTAAACTGAGTTCATTATGCACGGCGCCACGCGCCCAGGCAAAGGCTCAGTGGCAAACGCCACGCACCGACTCGATGAAAGCCTCCCAGTTCTTCATATCCACCCTCAAGGAAGCGCCTGCCGACGCCGAGGTGGTCAGCCACCGACTGATGACGCGCGCCGGCATGATCAAGAAGCTCGGCGCCGGCATCTACAGCTACATGCCGCTGGGCCTGCGTGTCATCCGCAAGATTGAGGCCATCGTGCGCGAGGAGATGAACCGCGCCGGCGCCGTCGAACTGCTGATGCCGGTGGTCCAGCCGGCTGAGTTCTGGCAGGAGACCGGCCGCTGGGGCACGATGGGCCCCGAGCTGATGCGGGTGAAGGACCGGCACGACCGCGACTTCATCATCCAGCCGACCAGCGAGGAAGTGGTAACCGACATCGCCCGCCAGGAGTTGCGCAGCTACAAGCTGCTGCCGAAAAACTTCTACCACATCCAGACCAAGTTCCGCGATGAACGCCGGCCGCGCTTCGGCGTCATGCGCAGCCGCGAGTTCATCATGAAGGATGCCTACAGTTTCGATCGCGATGCCGCCGGCGCCATTGCGAGCTACGAAGTCATGGCGCAGGCCTACCGCAGGATCTTCGACCGCTTCGGCCTGACTTACCGCGCCGTCGCGGCGGACAGCGGCGCGATCGGCGGCGACTTGAGCGAGGAATTCCAGGTGATCGCCGCCACCGGCGAGGACGCCATCGTTTATTGCCCCGCCAGCGATTACGCCGCCAACATGGAAAAGGCGGAAGCCCTGGCTCCGCAGTTGCCGCGCAAGACGCCGGCCGCGTCGCTGGTGAAAACCCCAACGCCCGGCAAGAGCACCTGCCCTGATGTGGCGCAATTGCTGGGAGTGCCGCTCGCGACCACGGTCAAGTCGCTGGTCCTGGCTACCGACCAACCGGGCGAACGCGGCGAAGTCGCCAGCACCCAGGTCTGGTTGTTGCTGGTGCGCGGCGACCACGACATGAACGAAGTCAAGGTGGGCAAGGTGTCCGGGCTCGAAAGCGGCTTTCGTTTCGCTACCGCTTCGGAGATCGTCGACCATTTCGGCGCCAAGCCGGGGTACCTCGGCCCGATCGGCCTGAAGGGGCCGGTCAAGATCGTGGCAGACCGCGAAGTGGCTGTGATGTCAGACTGGATCTGCGGCGCCAACGAGCAAGACTTCCACTTCACCGGCGTGAACTGGGGCCGCGACCTGCCTGAGCCGGATGCGGTCGCCGACCTGCGCAATATCGTGGAAGGCGATCTCTCGCCGGACGGCAAGGGCGTGCTGGCGATCGAGCGCGGCATTGAAGTCGGGCACGTGTTCTATCTGGGCACCAAATACAGCCAGCCGATGAATGCAACCTTCCTCGACGAAACGGGCAAGCCGCAGCTGATGGAGATGGGCTGCTATGGCATCGGCATCACGCGGCTGCCCGCCGCAGCCATTGAACAAAACCACGACGAGCGCGGGATCATCTGGCCCGACGCGATCGCGCCGTTCACCGTCGTGATCTGCCCGATCGGCATGGACCGCAGCGCCGAGGTCCGGTCCGCCGCCGAGAACCTTCATCAGGAATTGCAGTCGGCCGGCGTGGACGTAATGCTCGATGACCGCGGCGAACGCCCTGGCGCGATGTTCGCGGATTGGGAGCTGATCGGTGTGCCGCACCGGGTCGTGATTTCCGACCGGGGCCTCAAGGAAGGCCAGCTCGAGTACCAGCACCGCCGCGATGCGGCCGCGACCAAGGTGCCCGCCGCCGGGATTTTCGGCTTCCTCAAGGCCCGGTTGCCCGCGTGATGGATCGACGCGAGTGCCTGATGGCCATTCCGGCCGGGCTCGGGCTGTTGTGGTTGGCGCCGCCGGCGCGCGCGGGCGGGCAGATCGAGGAGCCTTTGGCCGATTCCGTGCGCACGGCGCTGAGTTCGGCCATCGCCAACTCGGCGCCGCCGATTCCGGAATTCCGCGACACCGACGCGCGCCTTGCCTATCTGCGCTGGCTGGGCGCCATGAGCGGCCGGCTGAGGAAGCGCCAGACCGAATGGCTGGAGCGCAAGGAGTTCCTGCAAACCGTCTGGTACGAGAGCCGGCGGGCCGGCCTCGATACCGGCCTTGTGCTGGGCCTGATCCAGGTGGAAAGCAATTTCCGCAAATTCGCCGTAAGCCCTGTCGGCGCCCGTGGCTACATGCAGGTCATGCCGTTCTGGACCCGCGTGATCGGCGACGGCGATGCCGGCAAGCTGTTCCACATGCAGACCAACCTGCGCTTCGGCTGCGTGATCCTGCGCCACTACATCGACCGCGAGCGCGGCGATTTGTTCATGGCGCTGGGCCGCTACAACGGCAGCCGTGGCCAACCGCAGTATCCGAATGCGGTGCTGGCAGCCGGAAAGGGCTGGGATTTCCGCAATCCGCCGTTGCCCGAAAGGCTCCCCGATCCCTCCCGCCCGGCAGACAAGGCGGCCGGCGGGCCGAACTAGGTTCCCGGCCGCGCAGCACTTTCCTCCTACTGCCGGTCCGGTGCGATGCGAGTAAGCGGGTTATCACCGGTGTTGCACGCACAGGTCGTCGCTATGCTGCGTCTGCAGGCTTACGTTGACTGGCGCAACTATTGCTTGGGGTCTCTTCTCAACCGTTCTGGAGAAAATCGTATGCGAGGAAATTTGTGGGGCAACGGCTTGCGCGGGTCCGCGTGGACCGTGACAGTTGCCGTGATGGTGGCCGGGTTTGCCGGCGGTGCGGCCGCGCGCGACCTGGTGGTGGCGCTGAAGACCGAGCCTACTTCGATGGACCCCCAATACCATGCGCTGACACCCAACATCCAGCTGTCGCAGACGCTGTTCGATTCACTCGTGTGTGCCGACGCCGATCTGGTCGTCAAGCCCTGCCTGGCGCAGTCGTGGACTGCCAGTGGCAATACCTGGACGTTCAAGCTGCGCCCGGGTGTCAAGTTTTCCGACGGTTCGCCGCTCACAGCGGCCGACGTCGTGTTCACGCTCGATCGGGTGGGCAAGGTGCCCAACAGCCCGTCTTCCTACAAGGTGTACCTGCAGAAAGTGGAAAAAGTCGAAGCCGTCGACCCGCTGACCGTGCGCATCACGACGTCCGAACCGTATCCCCTTTTGCCGACCAATATGGGCAGCTTGCCCATCATGTCGGCCAAGGCAGCCGCCGGTCCGGCGCCGGAGGGCAAGACCACCACGGAACTCAACGCCGGGAACGGCCTGGTGGGTGCGGGACCCTACAAATTCGTGTCCTGGAAGCGCGGTTCCGAAATCATCTTCGAGCGCAATCCCTACTACTGGGGCCCGGCGCCCGCTTGGGACAGGGTGATCTACCGGCCCATCAGCAATCCAGCGGCACGCGTCGCCGCCCTGCTGGCCGGTGACGTGGACATGGTGGAAGACCCGCCGACCGACGACCTGGAACGCCTGCAGAAGGATCCCAAGCTCACCGTGGTGACCAAGGCGTCGAACCGCATCATCTATGTGGCGCTGGACCAGCACGGCGAGCCGACCCCGGGCATCCAGGGCACGAACGGCAAGAACCCCCTGCTCGACAAGCGCGTTCGTGAAGCCCTGTCGCTGGCCATCGACCGGCAGGCACTGGTGTCGCGCACCATGGGTGGCGTCGCTACGGCGGCGGCACAACTGTTGCCCTACCCGATGTTTGGTGCCAGCAAGAACCTGGTGACGCCGGCCAAGGCCGATCCCGAGCGCGCCAGGGCACTCCTGAAGGAGGCGGGCTATCCGGATGGCTTCACGATGGTGCTGGGCACCCCCAACGGCCGCTACATCAACGACGTCAAGGTGGCGCAAACGCTGGCGGCCATGTGGACGCGCATCGGTGTGAAGACGACGATCGATGCCAATGCGCCCGCCGTGTTTTTCAAGAACCGGGACAGCTATGCCTACAGCGCCTACCTGGCGGGCTGGGGCACCGCCACCGGCGAAATGTCCAACACGTTGCTGTCCCTGCTGGTCACGCCCAACAAGGAAAAAGGGCAGGGCACCACCAACCGCAGCCGCTACTCCAACCTGGCCATGGACAAGCTGGTCATCGATTCCGGCGGCATGATGGACGACGCGCAGCGCGCAGCCGCACTGGCCAAGGCCAGTGAACTGGCGATGGCCGATTTCGCAATGCTGCCGATCCACTTCGAGCACTCGGTCTGGGCCATGAAGAAGGGCATCACCTTCCAGGGCCGCGCCGACCAGCAGACGATGGTGCAGTACGCCACGCCGGCGAAGTAGGCGATGCGCCGGCCCTGATGCTCGCGTACATCATTCGCCGCCTGCTGCAGGCGCTGCTGGTCATGGGGGTCATGTCCGGCCTCGTCTTCCTCGGGCTCTACGTGATCGGCGACCCGGTGTCGATGATGGCCAGCGCGGAGGCTACCGATCTGGAACGGGATGCGATTCGCGCCAGCTTCGGCCTGGACAAGCCGCTCTGGCAGCAGTACGGCATCTTCATGTCGCACGCATTGCAACTGGATTTCGGCAAGAGCTTCCTGACCGGGCAGTCGGCCATGGGCCTGATCCTGGAACGCATGCCGGCCACGCTGGAGCTGGCCTGCGTTTCGATGCTGCTCTCGATCCTGGTTGGCGTCCCATTGGGTATCTGGGCGGGTCTCAAGCCGCAGGCGCTCAGCACGCGCGGCATCATGACCGGGTCGGTGCTGGGCTTCTCGCTGCCCAACTTCTGGGTCGGTCTGATGCTCATCATGGTGTTCGCGGTGTATCTCGGATGGTTGCCCGCCGGCGGGCGCGGGGCGACGGTGATGGTGGGGCGGCTGGACCTGAGCGTCCTGACGCTGGATGGCTGGTCGCGTCTGCTGCTGCCGGCCTGCACGATCGCCCTGGCGAAGGCCGCCCTGATCATTCGCGTCACGCGGGCCGCCACCCGGGAGGCGCTGCCGATGGACTACATCAAGTTCGCGCGCGCCAAAGGCCTGGCCTGGAGCCGGATCCTGCGCGTGCACCTGCTCAAGAACATCATGATTCCCATCGTCACCGTCTGCGGGCTGGAGTTCGGCCAGGTCGTGGCTTTTGCGGTGGTCACCGAAACCATCTTCGCGTGGCCCGGCATGGGCAAGCTGCTGCTCGACTCGATCATCACGCTGGACCGCCCGGTGGTCGTGGCCTACCTCATCCTCATTGTCTTTTTCCTGGTGATGCTGAACCTCGCGGTGGACATCCTTTATTCGGTCCTCGACCCGCGCGTGCGGCTGCAGGGGGCGAAGGCATGAGCGAAGTCCTGGCATCTGTCGCACTCCCCGAGCCGACCCTGGTCTTGCCGCCGCCGGAAACGCCCTGGCAACGCCTGCGCCGTGAATTCATGGCCAACAAGCTGGCCATGTTGGGCCTGGTCCTGCTGCTCCTGGCGGTCGGCGTCGCCGTCTTCGCGCCGTGGATTTCGCCGCAGGACCCCTACGACATCGGCAAGCTGGATATCTTCGATTCCAAGCTGCCGCCCGGGAGCAGGAATGCCGCCGGCACCATGATCTACCGGCTGGGAACGGACGGGCAGGCGCGGGACGTGCTCTCCGCCATCTTCTACGGCTTGCGCACCAGTCTGATGGTCGGCGGCATTTCAGTGACCGCTGCCTTGGCCATCGGCGGCATCGTAGGCCTGGCAGCCGCTTACTTCGGCGGCTGGATCGATGCCTTGCTGATGCGCATCGTGGACATTCAGCTGTCCTTTCCGGCCATCCTGGTGGCGCTGATCCTGCTGGCGATCCTGGGCAAGGGCGTGGACAAAGTGATCATCGCGCTCATCATCGTGCAGTGGGCCTACTTTGCGCGAGCGGCGCGCGGGGCGGCCCTGGTGGAACGCGCCAAGGAGTATGTCGAGGCCGCGCAATGCATGGCACTGGGCTGGCCGCGCGTGTTGCTGCGCCATATGTTGCCCAACTGCATGCCGCCACTGATCGTGATCGCCACGATCGACCTGGCGCACGCCATCGCGCTGGAATCGACTTTGTCCTTTCTGGGGGTGGGCGTTCCGGTGACCGAACCTTCGCTGGGCATGCTGATCGCCAACGGCTTCGAGTTCATGCTGTCCGGCCACTACTGGATTTCGTTCTTCCCGGGGATCGCGCTGGCCCTGGCCATCGTGGGCATCAACCTGGTGGGTGACCACCTGCGCGATATCCTCAATCCGCACAACGCTTACTAGGCGATGACCCTTTCGCAGAATTCTTCCGGATCCCCGGACCTGCCGGTGCTGGATGTGCAGGGCCTGCAAACGCATTTCTTTACCCACGGCGGCGTGGTGAAGGCCGTGGATGGCGTCGACCTGCGGGTGTGTGCCGGTGAAATCGTGGGCCTGGTCGGCGAGTCCGGCTCCGGCAAGAGCATCACCGGGTTTTCCGTCATCGGACTGATCGATGCCCCCGGCCGCATCGTGGGCGGCCACATCCGTTATCTGGGTGAGGAACTGGTCGGCGCGACCGAGGCGCGCCTGCAAAGGCTGCGCGGCAAGGAGATCGCCATGATCTTCCAGGATCCGATGATGACGCTCAACCCCGTGCTGCGCGTCGACACCCAGATGGTGGAGGCCATCCACGCGCACGAGAAGGTCAGCGCCGCGGGGGCGCGGGACCGCGCGTTGACGGCCTTGGCCATGGTCGGCATTCCCTCGCCGCAAGAGCGGCTGCTGGCCTATCCGCACCAGCTCTCGGGCGGCATGCGCCAGCGGGTGGCGATTGCCATCGCCCTGCTGAACCGGCCCAAGCTCATCATCGCGGACGAGCCCACCACCGCCCTGGACGTCACCATCCAGGCGCAGATCCTCTACGAGGTGCAGAAACTCTGCCGTGAAACCGGCACGGCCCTGGTCTGGATCACGCACGATCTTGCGGTCGTGTCGGGCCTGGCCGACCGGATTGCAGTGATGTATGCGGGCCGCATTGTCGAAAGCGGTGCGACGGACGACGTCATTCATCAACCTTCGCATCCCTATACCCAGGGCCTGATCAACTCCATTCCCACTCGCGCGACCCATGGCTCGCTGCTGCGGCAGATCCCGGGCATGACGCCGTCATTGCTGCACCTGCCCCAGGGCTGCGCGTTTCGCCCGCGCTGCACTTATGCCAGCGACATCTGCCTGACGGTGCCGCAGGCGACGGACATCCCGCCGGCCAAGAGCGTGCGCTGCTGGCACGCGCTGGGCTGAAAGACAGGCCACATGGAACAGATTGTCGCAATCTCCGGAACCACGCCGCTGCTGCAGCTGCGGGGCATCGAAAAGCGTTTTGTCCAGCCGGTGGATCTCGCGGGGCGCCTGGCCAATCTCCTGGGCGCGAAGAACCGCCCGGCGGTGGTGCATGCGGTGGCCGGTGTCGACCTGGAGGTGCGGTCCGGTGAAGTGATCGGCGTGGTGGGCGAGTCGGGCTGCGGCAAATCCACCCTCGGGCGCGTCGTCGCCGACATCAGCCCGGCCAGCGCGGGCGAGGTCCGCTATCGGGGCCGGCGCCTGCAGGACATGTCGCGCAGCGAGCGCCGCGCTTACGCGCTGGGCGTGCAGATGATTTTCCAGAATCCGATGGCGTCCCTCAACCCGCGCATGCGCGTGCTGGACATCATCGGGGAAGCGCCGGTGGTGCATGGCATCGTTCGCGCCTCGCAAAAGGCCGACTATGTGGCCCAACTGATGCGACAGGTGGGCCTCGATCCCGATTACGGACAGCGTTATCCGCACCAGTTTTCCGGCGGGCAGCGCCAGCGCATCGGCGTGGCGCGGGCACTCGCGCTCAAGCCGCAGCTCATCGTGTGCGACGAAGCGGTGGCGGCCCTGGACGTGTCCATCCAGGCCCAGGTGCTGAACCTGTTCCTGGAACTGCGCCGCGAGTTCGACCTCACCTACCTGTTCATCAGCCACAACCTCGGCGTGGTGGGGCACATTTCGGACCGCGTGGTCATCATGTATCTGGGACGTGTGGTCGAAGTCGCCCCCACGCAGGTGATCTTCAGCCGCCCCAACCACCCCTACACCCAGGCGCTGCTGTCGGAACTGCCGACCCTGGAGACCCGCCGCCGCTCCTATCAGCCGATCAAGGGCGAGCTGCCATCGCCGCTGCGGCCACCCAGCGGCTGCAGCTTTCACCCGCGCTGCCCGCGTGCCATGGCACGCTGTCAGGTCGAAATGCCGGCGCTTCGAAATCTGGGAACGGGCCATGCCAGCGCCTGTCACCTGAACGATGCACCTTTGCCAACTGTCCCCGAATTCTTATGACCGCCACAGTACTTCCCAGCGTCCCCACGCCTTTCCCGCCTTACACGCTGCGCCTGCCGGAGGGCGATGTCATTCCCCTGGTGTGCGACTCTCCCCACAGCGGTGTGCTGTACCCGGATGATTTCAGTTACGCATTGCCTTTCGAAAAATTGCGCGCCGGCGAAGACACCGATGTCCAAGTGCTGTGGCAAGCCTTGCCCTCGGTCGGAGCGACCTTGCTGGCGGCGCAGTTTCCACGCACCTACATCGACCCCAACCGCGATGTGGAGGACCTCGATGCAGCCATGCTCGCCGACACATGGCCGACCCCTTTGAGTCCCGGCGAAAAGACGCGCCTGGGCATCGGCCTGATCTGGCGCGAGGCGGGCCCGGACGCCCGCGTGCCCATCTACGACCGCCTGCTGAGTGTGGCCGAAGTCCAGAACCGCATCGCTACGTACCACGCGCCCTATCAGGCGGCCATGCGCGAGCAGATCGCGGCGGCTTATGAGCGTTTTGGCGCTGTGTGGCATTTGAACCTCCACTCCATGCCCGCCAACTCCTACGAAGGGCTGCAGATCAAAAGCGATCATCCGCTGGCCGACTTCGTGCTGGGCGACCGGGACGGTACCACCGCCGCGCCGGAGTTCACGAATATGGTGGCCCAGGCCTTGCGCGAGCGCGGCTTCTCGGTGGCCCTCAACGATCCGTTCAAAGGGGTGGCGCTGATCGCCCGCCTGGGGCGACCGGCCCAGCGCCGCCACAGCCTGCAGATCGAACTGCATCGCGGCCTGTACATGGACGAGAACACGCGCGAGCGCAGCTCGGGTTTCAACGCCCTGCAAAATGCGCTGACCGAGGTGTCCCGCGACATCGCCGCCTATGTGAAAAGCCAAGTGTGAAAGACCTGACATGAGCCTGATTGCCGAAATCGAAGACACCCACGAAGAATTCACCGCGCTGCGGCGCGACATTCATGCCCACCCCGAACTGGCCTTCCAGGAGCGCCGCACTTCGGATGTGGTGGCGCAGCGGCTGGCCGCCTGGGGCATCGAGGTCCACCGCGGCCTGGGCAAGACTGGCGTGGTCGGGGTGCTGCGCGGCACGCGCACTGCGGCCACGGGCAAGCCCCGCGCGATCGGTGTGCGTGCCGATATGGACGCCCTGCCCATGCCCGAGCACAACCGCTTCCCGCACGCCTCCACCAACCCGGGGCGCATGCACGGCTGCGGCCACGACGGGCACACCGCCATGCTGCTGGGCGCGGCCAAGTACCTGTCCACGCACCGGGACTTCGACGGCGTGGTGAACTTCATCTTCCAGCCGGCGGAAGAGGGCGGCAACGCCGGCGCTCGCGCCATGATCGAAGACGGCCTGTTCGAGAAGTTTCCGTGTGACGAGATTTACGGCATGCACAACATGCCGGGCTTTGCCGCCGGCCACTTCGCCTTCCGCAAGGGCCCGACCATGGCGTCGAGCAACCGGTTCGACATCATCGTCCGCGGCACCGGCGGTCACGCCGCGCAGCCGCACAAGGCGGTGGACACCATCGTCATCGCGGCCGAAATGGTGGGCGTGCTGCAAACGCTGATTTCACGCCACAAGAACCCCATCGACGTCGCCGTGCTCAGCGTCACGCAAATCCACGCGGGCGATGCCTACAACGTGCTGCCCGGCGAGGCCGTGATTCGCGGCACCGTGCGCACCTTCAGCACGCAGGTGCTGGACGAGATTGAAGCCAACATGCGACGCGTCGCCGAAACGCTGCCGCAGGTGCATGGTGGCACGGGCGAATTGCAGTTCTACCGCGCCTACCCGCCACTGGTGAACTGGGATGCGCCTACCGACTTCGCCGCGCAGGTCGCGGAGGATGTCTTTGGTGCCGACAAGGTCGATCGCAACACCCCGCAGCATGGTGGCGCGGAAGACTTTTCGTTCTACCTGGAGAAAGTGCCGGGCTCCTACCTGTTCATGGGCAACGGCGAGGGCGACCATCGCGAAAGCCGCTACGTCGGCATGGGGCCGTGCGAGTTGCACAACCCCAATTACGATTTCAACGATGCGTTGCTGCCGGTGGGCTCGACCTATTGGGTCCGGCTGGTGCAGGCCTTTTTCGCCCGGGCCTGAATCTCAGCGGTTACTGCACAAACCCCATCTTGCCCTTGGGCGTGCCGCTGCGAGGCAGGTCATCCACCGCGATCTCGCCGCGCTGGTCCAGCCTGGCGTTGCCGAAACCGGTCATCAGGGACCTGCGCATGTCGCGCGGCGCCAGCGCGGCCAGCTGGTCCAGCACATCATCGGAAGGCTCAGGTTTGAAGCGTTCGCCCCATCCATGCTCGGAGCGGATGGAACGGTACAGGCTGCGCGCGATCCGGCGCGCAGCCTCGAAAGACGGCGCCTCGATCTCGAACACGTTCATCCGGTTGAGGATAGGCTCGGGAATGCAGCGCTCGTCGTTCGCCGTCATGATCCAGATCACCTGGCTCGCGTCGATGGCCACTTCCGCGAATTCGTCCGTGAAGGAGCCCGCCGTGTCGTGTTCCAGCAGGCTGTACAGGGCACCGAGCGGGTCGTACTGGGCATCGGCGCTCGCCTTGTCGATTTCGTCGACGACGATCACCGGGTTGGCGTACTGGCCGTCCACCAGGGCTTCGAACACCTTGCCGGGCTTGGCGCCTTTCCATTGTGAAGAGGCGCCCGACAGCAGCCAACCGGCGGTCATGGAACTCATGGGCACCAGGCTCATGCCCGTGCCCAGCAGGTCCGCCAGCTTGCGCGCGAAGTGCGTCTTGCCGATTCCCGGTGGGCCGAGCAGCAGCATAGGCGTCACTTCGAGGCCGTCGCGGCAGTCCTGCGACAGCGCGACATGGCGCTTCACGTCATCCAGTGCGTCGATGAAGTTGGGCAGCTGTTCATATAAGGCCGCCATGTCGGGCAGGCCGCTTGGTTTGACCTGGAAGCGCTCGGGGCCGCGTTCCAGCATGCGCTCGTAGGTGGTGCGCAGATGCTCGTGGTCCCGATCGGGGAGCTTGGCCAGCTTGCGCTCCACCTCGTGGGGCTGGAACACGCTGCGCAGATTGGCGATCGGCAGCTGGAATGGGGACGACTGATGCGGAACGAGACTGCGTGTTTCCATCGAGTACTCCTGGCAGGGCTTGCGTCTTCATTCGAGCATATGCCGTGCCAGAGTTCAATCGAATAGCGCGCTGGCGCAAGCTGATGTCAGCAATTGCCGACACGCTGGCAGCCGTCCCTTGCGACTGCTGGTGGATCTCAGCTCGGCGTGCCGCCCAGCATCTGCTGCAATTCGCCGCTCTGGTACATCTCCATCATGATGTCCGAGCCGCCGATGAATTCGCCCTTGACGTACAGCTGCGGAATGGTCGGCCAGTTGCTGTAATCCTTGATGCCCTGGCGGATCTCGTCGTCTTCCAGCACGTTCACCGTGGTCAAGGCCTTGGGGTCCACGCCGCAGGCCTTGAGGATCTGGATCGCGCGGCCGGAAAAGCCGCACATCGGGAAATTCGGGTCGCCCTTCATGAACAGCAGCACGTCGTTGTTCTTGACGAGTTGCTCGATGCGTTGCTGACCGTCACTCATGAATAGCTCCTTTTTTGCGCCCCACGGGCCGATAAAACGTTGGGGTGGATTATCCCAGTTCAAGCCACTGCCCGCCGGAGCAGCGCGCGATTCCCGCCAAGTCGCGCCGGCCCGCAATGTTGTGGAAACCGGCGCCGGCCAGCAGGGCGCACACCGCCTCGGCCTGGTCATACCCGTGTTCCAGCAATAGCCACCCGGACGCCGCCATATGGGCCGGTGCCTGGCCGATGATCGCGCGAAGGTCGTCCAGCCCCTCGGGGCCGGCCACCAGGGCGCCCAGGGGTTCGTGGGCCAAGCCAGGCAGGTGCTTATCCTGCATCGCCACGTAGGGCGGATTGCTCACGATCAGATCGAAGTGACCCTGCGTGCCGGCGAGCCATGTCATCTGGCGAAAGTCAATGTCCATACCGTGGGCGCGGGCATTCGCCGCCGCCACTTCGAGAGCCCCGGCGCTGGTGTCGGTGGCTGTGACGTGGGCATCGGGTCGGCGGCTTTTGATGGCCAGGGCAATGGCGCCGCTCCCGGTGCCCAGATCGATCACGCGCGGTGCCGGACGGTGGCGAATGACCTCCAGCGCCCACTCGACCAGCGTTTCGGTATCCGGCCGCGGCACCAGTACTCGCGGGTCAACCATCAGCTTCAGGCCAAAGAATTCCCGGTGGCCGGTGATGTAGGCCAGCGGTTCGCCGGCGGCGCGCCGCCGGCACAAACTCATGAAATTCGAGCGCACCGCATCCTGAAGCTCGTTCGTGTCGTGAGCCAGAAGCCAGGCCCGCTCGTCGGGCCCACGGCCCATTGCGTGCAACAGCAGCAGTTGTCCGTCGAGCCGGTCCAGGCCCAGGCCAGCGGCGGCTGCGAGTGCCTCGGCGTGGGTCACGGCCGGGGACCGCCCAATCCGATTTCCAACTCTTCCAGCTGTTCGGCCTTGCGGGCCAGCAGCAGCCCATCGATCACCTCGTCCAGATCGCCGTCCAGGATGAACTGCAGCTTGTACAGCGTCAGGTTGATCCGGTGGTCGGTCAGGCGGCCCTGAGGAAAGTTGTAGGTGCGGATCCGGTCGCTGCGATCGCCGCTGCCGATCAGGCCTTTGCGCGTGGCGGCATCCTTGGCTGCGCGCTCCGAGCGTTCCTTTTCCTTGATCCGTGCGGACAGCACCTGCAAGGCCTTGGCCTTGTTGCGGTGCTGGGACCGGTCGTCCTGGCACTCGGCCACGATGCCGGTGGGAATGTGGGTGATGCGCACGGCCGAGTCGGTCTTGTTGACGTGCTGGCCGCCGGCGCCGCTCGCGCGGTAGGTGTCGATCCGCAGATCGGCCGGGTTGATCTGCACCGCCTGCGCTTCGTCCGGTTCGGGCAGGGCCGCCACCGTGCAGGCACTGGTATGGATGCGGCCCTGGGTCTCGGTGGCCGGCACGCGCTGCACGCGGTGCCCGCCCGACTCGAACTTGAGCTTGCCGTAACTGCCGTCGCCGACGATGCGGATGACCACCTCCTTGTAGCCGCCCACTTCGCCCCCGCTTTCGCTCACAATCTCGGCGCGCCAACCCTGGCGCTCGGCGTAGCGGATGTACATGCGCAGCAGGTCGCCGGCGAACAGGGCCGACTCGTCGCCACCGGTGCCGGCCCGGATCTCGATGAACGTGTTGCGGACATCATCCGGATCCTTGGGCAGCAGCAGGCGCTGCAACTGCTCTTCCAGGGCCGGCAGCTCGGCCTCGATGCCTGCGATCTCCTCGCCGGCCATTTCGGCCATCTCGGGGTCGCCCTGCATCTCGCGCGCCTGGGCCAGGTCGTTTTCGCGCTGCCGGAACCGGTGGTACAGGGCGGCCACTTCGCTCACTTCGGCGTGTTCGCGCGTGAGCGCCCGGAACCGGTCCATGTCGCTGACCACGTCCGGCTGGGACAGGTAGAAATCCAGCTCATCGAGGCGGACGGGATAGCGGTCGAGTTGCTGGCGGAGAAAGGTTTTCAAGGGAATCGGGGACCGGGTTCAGGGCGCAGGGGGGCGCGAAGGAATAGCAAAGGACGCGAAAGAAGCCATTTGGATTGGCCCGTCTGTGACGAATCTTCCCGTCCTGGACGTCCAAACGGCGCCTGGGTGGCAACCGCGCGCCGCAGCTAACGCTCTTTGCGCAGGAAGAAGTGCTGGATCGCCGAGCTGGCCCGCTCACGGGCTTCGGCGTCGCCGGCATGAAGCTCGGCCATGGCGCCATGCAGCATCTTCTGGGTCAGGCCCTTGGACAGGGCCTCCAGCACCGCGTCGACATTCTCGCCCTTGGCCAGCAGCTTGCGCGCCCGGGCCAGTTCCATCGCCCGCCACTCGTCGGCTTGCGCGTTCAGCTGCAGGATCAGCGGCACGGTGCCGCGCTTGTCCATCCAGTGCAGGAAACTCTGCACCCCGGCATCGATGATGGCTTCGGCCTGCGCCACGGCGGCCTGGCGGCTGGCCTGGCCGGTCTGCACCACGCTGGCCAGGTCGTCCACGGTGTACAGGTAAACATCCTCGAGGTCCTTGACCTCGGGCTCGATGTCGCGCGGCACCGCCAGGTCGACCATGAACATCGGCCGGTGCTTGCGCGCCTTGAGCGCGCGCTCGACCGCGCCCAGGCCGATGATGGGCAGCGTGCTGGCCGTGCAACTGATCACGGCGTCGAATTCGTGCAGGCGCCCCGGCAGGTCTGCGAGGCGCATCACCTCGCCGCCGAAGCGCGATGCCAGCCGCTCGCCGCGTTCCAGCGTCCGGTTGGCGATGGCGATGCCCTTGGGATTGCGGGCGGCGAAGTGGGTGGCGGCCAGTTCCACCATCTCGCCGGCGCCGACGAACAGGACCCGGATCTCGCCCATGTCCTCGAACAGCTGGCTGGCCAGTCGTACCGCAGCGGCCGCCATGCTGATGGAATGCGCGCCGATCTCGGTGGAGGTGCGTACTTCCTTGGCCACCGCAAAAGAACGCTGGAACAACTGGTTGAGCGTGGTTCCCAGGGCGCCGGCCTGCTCGGCCACCCGCACGGCGTCCTTCAGCTGGCCCAGGATCTGGGGTTCGCCCAGAACCATCGAATCGAGCCCGCTGGCCACCCGGAACGCATGGCGGGCGGCGAGCCCGTCGCGCAGGGTATAGGCATGCGAGCGCAGCAGCGACGGCGACACGCCGCCCGAGTGGGCCAGCCAGTCGAGGGTGTGGTCCATGTCGCTGTGTTCGCCCGCGCAGTAGATTTCCGTGCGGTTGCAGGTGGACAGGATGGCCGCCTCCGGCTGGCGCGACATGGAACTGCGCAGCGCCTTGAGTGTGGGCTCGACCTGGTCGATGGCGTACGCGAACCGGCCGCGCAAATCGAGCGGCGCGGTCGTGTGGTTAATTCCCAAAGCCCAGACTGCCATGGCGCTGATTATAAAATTTGCCCGGATCGCGCGTACTTGCGTTTTCTCAAGTGCCTCAACATGGGCCCCCTGGACATCGCCATTCACCTGCTCAGTTTTTTCGCGCCGGCCCTGGCCGTGGCCGCCCTGGTCGCGCTCGCGGCCCGGATTTTCATGCCGCGCCGGGCCGGACTCCTTGCCTGGTGGGTCCAGTTCGCTCTGAATTCCATAGCGGGCATGGCCGCGCTGGGGGCTGGACTCTGGCACTACGGCGTCGACGGCAAGATGGCCACCTACGCCGCGCTGGTCGGCGCAGTGGCGGCCTGCCAATGGGTCTGCAGCCGCTCCTGGCAGGGCTGAACCGGATAATTGCCGCCATGCTGTACCTGCTGTCGCCCGCGAAAACGCTCGATTTCGACACACCCGCCGGGGATTTGCCGCATACCCGGCCCCATTTCGCCCCGCAATCGGCCGAGCTGATCGGGGTATTGCGGCAAATGACCCCGGGCCAGGTGGCCCAGCTGATGGGCGTGAGCGACGCCCTGGCCACCCTCAACGTGGCCCGTTACCAGGCATGGTCGTCCCGGTTCACGGCCGGTAATTCGAAACAGGCCGTGCTGGCGTTCAACGGCGATGTCTACGGTGGCCTGAAGGCCGGGACGCTGGCGAGCGCCGACCTGGAATGGGCGCAGGAGCACCTCTGCATCCTCAGCGGTTTGTACGGCGTGCTGCGACCGCTGGACTGGATGCAGCCCTATCGGCTGGAGATGGGCACCTCGCTGGAGGTGGGGCGCGCGGCCAGTCTTTACCAGTTCTGGGGCACGCGAATTGCCGGCTACCTGAACCGGAGGCTGGCGGCCGACAAGACCCCGGTGGTGGTGAACCTGGCTTCGCAGGAATACGCGAGGGCGGTGGACCGCCAGGTGCTCAAGGGCCGGGTCATCGACTGCGTGTTCGAGGAGTGGAAAGGCGGTGGCTACAAGATCATCAGTTTCGCCGCCAAGAAGGCCCGGGGCCTGATGGCCCGGTATGCCATCGAGCGACGCATAGCCACGCCGCGCAAGCTCCAGGATTTCAACCGGGAGGGCTATGCGTTCGATCCGGACGCGTCCCGGGGCGACCGGATGGTGTTCAGGCGCAGGATGGAACAATGAGCACGACACAACAGACCCAGCAGGTGACGCCGCAGCTGCGGCAGTGGATCGTCGAACAGGCCGAAGCCGGGCACAGCGCCGAAGCGGTGGTGAAGGCTATGCTGGCTTCCGGGTGGCAGGAGGACGTGGCCGTCGATGCGCTGGAAAGCACATTGCGCAGCCACCTGGAGGAAAAAGCGGTGCAGCAAGGCCTGCCGCCGGCACTTCGGGTCCCCAACCCCAACCTGGATGAATCGCCGCTGTACCTCGACGCCGGCGACCGCCAGGTCTGCGTCCTGCAGACGATGTACGACCCGCGCGTGGTGGTTTTCGGCGGGCTGTTGTCGGATGAGGAATGCGAGGCGCTGATCGAACTGGCCAAGCCGCGGCTGGCCCGCTCGCTGACAGTCGACACCGACACGGGAGGAGAAGAAATCAATGCCGACCGCACCAGCAACGGCATGTTCTTCCAGCGCGCAGAGAACGAACTGGTGCGGCGTATCGAGGCGCGCATTGCGCGGCTGGTCAACTGGCCGCAGGAGAATGGCGAAGGGCTGCAGATCCTGCACTATCGCCCCGGTACCGAGTACAAGCCGCATTACGATTATTTCGACCCGGCCCAGCCCGGCACGCCGAGCATCCTCCAGCGCGGCGGCCAGCGCGTCGGCACGCTGGTGATGTACCTGGACGAGCCGGAAAAGGGCGGCGGCACGGTCTTTCCCGACGTCCACCTCGAGGTCGCGCCCAAACGCGGCAACGCGGTGTTCTTCACTTACGAGCGGCCGCATCCGTCGACGCGGACGCTGCACGGCGGCTCCCCGGTGCTGGCGGGCGAAAAATGGATCGCGACCAAGTGGCTGCGCGAACGGCGCTTCGCCTGAATGCCGGTGTGCACTGAGCGATGACCAATCTGCCGGAACATTCGCTGCTGGGCAAGCCTGCGCCTTACGTGGACCGGTACGACCCGTCGTTGCTGTTCCCGATCTCGCGCTGGCCCAAGCGGGCGGAACTTGGCCTGCACGGCGCCGTGCCTTTTCTCGGCGCGGATCTATGGAGCGCTTTCGAGCTGAGCTGGCTCACGCCGCGCGGCAAGCCCCAGGTGGCGATCGCCCACATCACCGTGCCTTGCGAAACGCCCAACCTGGCCGAGAGCAAGTCCTTCAAGCTCTACATCAACAGCTTCAGCAACAGCTCGTTTGCTTCCGCCGACGAGGTCCGCGCGCGCATCCGTGCCGACGTGAGCGAGGCCGTATGGCGTGGCGCCGCGACCCAGTCCTCGGTGGGGGTGCGGCTGCTGCTGCCCGACGAGTTCGACCGCGAGCGCGTGCAGGAACTGGGCGGCCTGAGCCTGGACCGTCTGGACATCGAATGCACCCGGTACACGCCCGCACCCGACCTGCTTACGGCCGCGGCGGACGAGAAGCCGGTGGAAGAGGTGCTGACCAGCAACCTTCTCAAGAGCAATTGCCCGGTCACAGGCCAGCCCGATTGGGGCAGTGTGCAAATCCACTACAGCGGACCGCAGATCGACCAGGGCGGCCTGTTGCGCTACCTGGTGAGTTTTCGCAATCACAACGAATTCCACGAGCACTGCGTCGAGCGTATCTTCGTGGACGTCTGGCAGCGCTGCAAGCCGGCCAAGCTGGCCGTGTATGCCCGCTACACCCGGCGCGGCGGCCTGGACATCAATCCCTTCCGCACCAGCCACCCGCTGGCTGTGCCGGCGAACGTCAGGACCGCGCGGCAGTGAAGGACCCCCATGGGGTCCAAGTCCGACGCTGCGCGCAGGCGCTGATCGGGTTCAAAGGTCGCGGAACGGCCCCAGCTTCGCCAGATCGGGAAATGCGCCGGCGCGTTTCTGCTTCATGGCCGTCACGGCCTCGCGCACATGTTCATTGCTCCAGATCGCGCCCTGGACCCAGCCCATCTGCCTGAGCGCATCGTCGACCGAATGGTCGCGTGCATAGTGGATGACGTGCTTGGTGCCCCAGATCGCCACCGGCGGCTTGGCTGCGATCTCGCGCGCGCACTGCAGAGCGGCCGCCACCATGGCTTCCTGCGAGTCGAACACCTCGTTCACCAGGCCATAGGCGAGCGCCTTGGCCGCCGGCAGGCGCCGGCCGGTGTAGGCCAGTTCCTTGACCACGCCCAGCGGGATCAGCTTGGGCAGCCGCTGCAGGGTCCCGACGTCGGCGACCATGCCGATGTTGATTTCCTGGATGCAGAAGAACGCATCCGCGGTGGCGTAGCGGATGCAGCAGGCCGTCACCATGTCCACGGCGCCGCCGATGCACCCGCCCTGGATCGCGGCAATGACCGGAATGCGCAGCGTCTCGAGCTTGGTGAAAGTCGCCTGCATCCCGGTCAGCAGGTCGAACATGGCGCTGCGGCCTTCGGGCGTGCGATCGTCCATCGCGATCGCGCCGCCGAAAGTCTCCAGCGCCATGCCGGCGCTGAAGTGCTTGCCGGTCGAGGAAATGACCAGCGCCCGGGCCTGGCCATCACGGTGCAGCTGCGTCAGGACCTCATCGAGCTCGCGCCAGAACCCCGGGTGCATGGTGTTCATCGCCTCCGGGCGGTTGAGCACAAGGTGGGCGACTTGGTCCTGCTGGGTCAGGCTGAAACAATGCATGCAGATTCCTCGGTGGCGGGCAAACGGCCGTCGCCAAGCGGCAACCGGATCGCCAATGTAGCGCCGGCAGCCGCAAGCGGATGGCAACTGCGCGACATGGTGGTCAGGATCGCTCGAACAGATCGAGATTGACTTCGGGTGCAGACCCGGACGGCGCGCGCGGCGCCCCTGCGCCAGGCTGATCGGCAATCTGCGTCGCTGGCGCCGAACCGGCCTTCGCCAGCTTGCCCACCCGCACACCGAGCAGGCGCAGGCGACGGCTCAGGTCGACCCGCTTGAGGCACTGGCCGGCAATCTGCCGGATGGTGGTCGCGTCGGCCGTGAAATGGTCGATGGTCTGGTCGCGGGTGGCGATCTGGAAGTCGTCGTAACGCAGCTTGATGCCGATGGTCTTGCCGACATAACCCTTGCGCTGCAGGTCGCCGGCGACCTTGACGCACAGGTCGGTGAAGACGGCGCCCAATTCCGCGCGATCGCGCACCGGGTGCAGGTCGCGTTCGAAGGTGGTTTCGCGGCTCATCGACACGGGTTCGCTTTCCGTGACGACGGGCCGGTTGTCACGTCCCCACGCGGCATCGTGCAGCCAGGCCCCCGTCGCCATGCCGAAATTGTCGATCAGCCAGTCGCGCGACTGCGAAGCGATGTCGGCTATTGTGTGCAGGTGCAGCTTCGCGAGTTTGAGCTCGGCCTTGGGGCCGATGCCGTTGATCTTGCGCACCGGCAGCGGCCAGATCCGGGTCTGCACGTCGGCCTCGTAAACGATCGAGATGCCGTTGGGCTTGTCGAACTCGCTGGCCATCTTGGCGAGCAGCTTGTTGGGCGCCACGCCGATCGAACAGGTCAGGGCGGTGTTCTCGAAAATGGCCCGCTGGATCAGGCGGGCCAGGGCCCGCCCGCCTTCGCGCTGTCCCCCGGGCACCTCGGTGAAATCGATGTACACCTCGTCCACGCCGCGGTCTTCCACCACCGGCGCGATCTCCGCGATGGTGCTCTTGAACCGTCGCGAATACGTGCGCACCTCGTCGAAATCCACCGGCAGCACGATCGCCTGGGGGCACAGTTTGGCAGCCTTCATCATGCCCATCGCCGACCCGACACCGAACTGGCGGGCGGGATAGGTGGCGGTTGTGATCACGCCGCGGCCAACATAGTCGCGCAGCAGGGGGAACGCGGAAGCCGGGATCTCGCTCAAGGGCAGGCCCGCATGGCGTTGCAGCACCCGATCGTCCGCCGTGCGGCGCCCGCCACCGATCACCACGGGCAGGCCTTTGAGCTGCGGGTAGCGCAGCAGCTCCACGGAGGCGAAGAAAGCATCCATGTCGAGGTGGGCGATGCGGCGCAGGGCGGTCACAACCCGGATTTTGCTTGGTCGCGACGCAACGGCGCCCGGTGTATCAGCCCGGCGTGCGACTGCCCCGCACGCCGACCGGTCCCGGCGGCCTCAGTACGATCCGGGCAGCAGGATGCCCTTGTCCACCGACCGGATATCGGTGCGACCGCAGAAGGCCATCGAAAGGTCCAGCTCCTTCTGGATGATCTCCAGCGCCTTGGTGACGCCTTGCTCGCCCATGGCCCCCAGACCGTAAACGAAGGCCCGGCCGATGTAGGTTCCCTTGGCACCCAGAGCCATGGCTTTCAGAACGTGCTGGCCCGACCGGATGCCGCCGTCCATGTGCACCTCGATGCGGCTGCCCACGGTGTCCACGATTTCCGGCAGTGCCGAGATGGACGAAGCGGCGCCGTCGAGCTGGCGCCCGCCATGGTTGGACACGATCAGCGCGTCCGCGCCGCTCTCGACGGCCAAGCGGGCGTCCTCTGGGTCCTGGATGCCTTTGAGGATCAGCTTGCCGCCCCAGCGCTTCTTGATCCATTCGACGTCGTTCCAGGACAGGGCCGGATCGAACTGCCTGGAAGTCCACTCCGAGAGCGACCCCATGTTCTCGACGCCCTTGACGTGGCCGACGATGTTGCGGAACTCGCGCCTGGAAGTGCCCAGCATGCCCAGGCCCCAACGCGGCTTGGTCATCATGTTCAGGATGTTGGGCAGGGTGAGCTTGGGTGGCGCTGACAGGCCGTTCTTCAGGTCCTTGTGACGCTGGCCCAGGATCTGCAGATCCAGCGTCAGCATCAGGGCCGAGCAATGCGCCGCCTTGGCGCGGTCGATCAGGCGCTCGATGAAGTCGCGGTCCTTCATCACGTACAGCTGGAACCAGAACGGATGGTTGCCGGTGGCCTGCGCCACGTCCTCGATCGAGCAGATGCTCATGGTCGACAGCGTGAACGGGATGCCGAACTTCTTGGCCGCCAGGGCCGTGAGGATTTCACCGTCAGCATGCTGCATGCCGGTCAGGCCGACCGGCGCGATGGCCACCGGCATCGCCACCTCCTGGTCGATCATCGTTGTGCGGGTGCTGCGGTTTTCCAGGTTGATGGCCACCCGCTGGCGAAACAGGATCTTGTCGAAATCGGCTTCGTTGGCCCGATAGGTGCCTTCGGTCCAGGAGCCGCAGTCGGCATAATCGTAGAACATGCGCGGCACGCGCTTTTTTGCCAGGACCCGCAGGTCTTCGATGTTGGTGATGACGGGCATGGGTTCTCTCTCCTTCTGGTTATCGGCTTACTGGGCGCTGATCTTCTGGTCGTGGATCACCTGGGCCCAGGCCGCCGATTCCGATTGCAGGTCGGCCGCCAGCGCACCGGCGGGCATGAAAGCGGGCACCGCCCCCTGTTGCGCTGCGACCTGGGCGATATCGGGTGCCGCCATCACGGTCCGGGTTGCCTCGCTGAGTTTTTCCACGATGGCCGGCGGCGTGCCCGTGGGCACCAGCAGGAACAGGCGCGGGACCGCGCTGAACCCCGGCAGCACGTCGGAAAGAGGGAGGATGTCTTCCGCTCCCGGGATCTTGGCCGGATTCATGAGCGCCAGTGCGCGCAGCTTGCCGGCTTTGGCCTGGGCGATGGCGGCGCTGACGCTCACCACGCCGATGGGCACAGCGCCACCGATCACATCCGGCAGGATTTGGGCGGCTCCGCGATAGGGGATATGCACGACGAAGGTCCCGGTGCGGCGCTTGAGCATTTCAAAACCCAGGTGCTGCACCGTGCCTACACCGGAGGTCGCGAATGAATATTTGGCGGGGTTCGCCTTGAGCAGGTCCACGAACTCCTGCGGTGTCCGGGCCGGGAAATCGTTGCCGACGATGATCGCCAGCGGCATCATGAATACGCTTGCCACCGGCGTAAAGCTCTTGATCGGGTCGAAGCTCATCTTGGGCTGCAGGTACTGGGCGATCAGCAGCGAGCTGTCGGCCAGCATCATGGTGTAGCCGTCGGGTGCGGCCTTGGCCGCCACGTCCCCGGCGATCAGTCCGGCTGCGCCCGCCCGGTTTTCCACCACCACCTGTTGGCCCAGCAAGGTGCCCAGGCGAGGCGCCAGCATCCGCGCCATGGCATCCACGCCGCCACCCGCCGAGAACCCCACCAGAATCCGGATCGGCCGATTCGGGTAGGCGGGCTGCGCCTGCACCGCGCCTGCCAACGCAGCGGCGGCGCCGGCCACCAGGATCGCTCGCCGGCCAATCCGGTACATATTGCTTGTCATCAATGTCTCCTTTGTTTTTCTGGTCAACGCGTTCGATGGTCCCCGCCATTGCCGGGGGAGAGCAGCAGGTCGTTTCAAGCAAGCCGGGCGCGGTGCCTTGCAATTTGCGCGCGCACCTGCGCTGGCGCGGTGCCGCCCAGCACGTCGCGCGCGTTGAGCGAACCGCGCAGCGACAGCACGCCGTAAACGTCTTCGCCGATCGCCGGGTTGAATTGCTGGAGCACGGCCAGGGGCAGCTCGGACAGGTCCATCTGGCTCGCAATCGCGGCCTTCACGGCGTGGGCTACGGTTTCATGGGCGTCCCGGAACGGCAGACCCTTCTTCACCAGATAGTCGGCCAGGTCCGTGGCGGTGGCATAGCCTTTGAGCGCGGCCTTCTCCATGGCCTCGGGTCGCACGGTGATGCCGCCCACCATCTCGGCAAAGATGCGCAGCGTGTCCTTCAAGGTGTCGACGGTGTCGAACAGCGGTTCCTTGTCTTCCTGGTTGTCCTTGTTGTAGGCCAGCGGCTGGCCCTTCATCAGGGTGATCAGCCCCATCAGATGGCCGACCACCCGGCCGGTCTTGCCGCGCGCCAGTTCCGGCACGTCCGGATTCTTCTTCTGCGGCATGATGGACGAACCGGTGGTGAAGCGGTCCGCGATGCCGATGAAGCCGAAGTTCTGGCTCATCCAGAGCACCAGTTCCTCGGAAAGGCGGCTGATGTGGACCATGGCCAGCGCGGCCGCGGCGGTGAATTCGATCGCGAAGTCGCGGTCGCTCACGGCGTCGATCGAGTTCTGGCAGACCCCGTCCATGCCAAGCGCCTGCGCCACGCTTTCCCGGTCCAGCGGATAGCTGGTGCCGGCCAGCGCCGCCGCTCCCAGGGGCAGCCGGTTGACGCGCCGGCGCACTTCGACCAGCCGTTCCGTGTCGCGGCTGAACATCTCCACATAGGCGAGCATGTGGTGGCCAAAACTCACCGGCTGGGCCACCTGCAGGTGGGTGAACCCGGGCAGGATCACTTCAACGTTGCGCTCGCCCAGATCCACCAGCGCGCGCTGCAGGTCAGCCAGCAAACCCAGGATCAGGTCGATCTCGCCGCGCAGCCACAGCCGGACGTCGGTCGCGACCTGGTCGTTGCGACTGCGCCCGGTGTGCAGCCGCTTGCCGGCGTCGCCCGCCAGCTGGGTGAGTCGGGCCTCGATGTTCAGGTGCACGTCCTCCAGCTCCAGCTTCCACTCGAACCGGTCCGACTCGATTTCCTGCGCGATGGTGGCCAGTCCCGCCTCGATCGCCTGCAGGTCGGCGGCGGTTACGATCCCCTGCGCGGCCAGCATCCGGGCATGGGCCAGCGACCCGTCGATGTCGGAGCGCCACAGACGCTTGTCGAAAAACACGCTGGCGGTGTAGCGTTGCACCAACTCGCTCATGGGCTCGGAAAACAGGGCCGACCAGCTTTGGGATTTCTTATCGAGTTGGTTCATAGGAGAGGGCGGGGCGGCGCCTTACTGGTTCGCCCTGGGGAGGAATACGCAAGGATCACCAATAATCGTGCCCAAGGCAACGTTTCTTTGATGAAGGACTCGCAAATTCTATCGGCGTTCCAGGATCTGCCGGGCGAAGCGGCCCGGGCAGAGCCGCCGGCGCGGGTGCTGGTATTCGATGCCTGCCATATCGGCGTCATCCTGCGCGCTGTCCTGTTCGTGGAAACCGTGATGGCGGTCGGCGCCATGTTCGGTTCGGCGGGCGCCACGGACTGGTTGTTGCGCGTGGCGGTGCTCAGCGGCGCCGCCTTGCCGGCCACGCTGTTATGGCTGATCGTGGCGTGCAGCCTGAAAAAGCTTCTGGCCCGGCTGGTGCCGTGGGGGCAGCACCTGTTTGGCATGGTCTTGGGGGCCCTGGCCGGCATTTACGGCTGCGCGTTGCTGGCGCTGGTCGGGTTTCTCCAGGCCGTGCCCTGGGTGGCTTCGGGATTCGCCGGCGCCTTGCTGGCGGCGGCGCTGGTGGCCGCGCTGGTGCTCCGGGCGAAGGGTCGTATGCCGGCGGATGCCACCGCGCGCCTGGCGGAATTGCAGGCACGGATCCGGCCGCATTTCCTGTTCAATACCCTCAACAGCGCGGTGGCGCTGGTGCGCGAGGATCCGGCGCGGGCCGAGGCCATCCTGGAAGACCTGAGCGACCTGTTTCGCCACGCCCTGGTCGACCTGGGCGAGTCCGTGACTCTGGCCGAGGAGGTGGCCCTGGCGCGGCGCTACCTGGACATCGAACAGGTGCGTTTCGGTCCGCGGCTTCAGGTCGAGTGGGCGGTGGACGCGTCGGCAGGCGATGCGCGCGTACCACCGCTGATGCTGCAGCCGCTGGTGGAGAATGCCGTGAAGCACGGAGTGGAGCCCAGCGTGCGGGGCGCACAGGTCAGGATCAGCACGCAGCGCCGGGGCAGCACGGTGGTGATAAAGGTCACCAACACGGTGCCGGCCGGCCAGGGCCGCAGTGGTCAGGGCGTGGCGCAGGCCAATGTGCGCGAACGACTGCACCTGCTGCACGATGTGCAAGGCCATTTCCAGGCCGCGCTGAAGAACGGGGTCTATCAGGTGCGAATGGAGGTGCCGGCATGAGCGGGACGAAGCGGACATGAGCTTGCAGGTGCTGGTTGTGGACGACGAAGCGCTCGCCCGCTCGCGGTTGCGCACGCTGCTGGGGCAGTGCATGGCGCCGGCGGCCGTGGTCGGTGGCGAGGCCCCCAATGCCGCCCAGGCGATGGAACTGCTGCTGCGCATGCGTTTCGACGCGGTGCTGCTGGACATCCACATGCCGGGCGCGGACGGCCTGGTCCTGGCCCAAACCCTGCGGTCGATGGCGCAGCCGCCGGCCGTGGTCTTTGTTACGGCCTATGCCGAACACGCGGTGGCGGCGTTCGAACTGGAGGCGGTCGACTACCTCACCAAGCCGGTGCGGCTGGAGCGACTGCAGGCGGCCCTGCAGAAGGTCGAACGGCTGGTCCAGTCCCGCCTCGCCGGGCCGCCGGACGAATCCGCGCCCGTGCTGCTGATCCAGGATCGCGGCCGCACCGAACGGGTTCCGTTGTTCGAGGTGTTGTATTTCAAGGCCGAACTGAAGTACATCACCGTGCGGACCGCTGCCAGAAGCTATATTCTCGATGCCTCGCTCAGCGAGCTGGAAGAACGCCACGCGGAGCATTTCCTGCGCGTGCACCGGAATGCGTTGGTGGCGCGCCACGCCATGCGCTCGCTCGAGAAGCACGACGACCCGGACGAGGGCGAGGGCTGGGCGGTACGGCTCCACGGCCTCGACGAGGTGCTTGCGGTATCGCGCCGACAGCTCAGTGCGGTGCGCGAGGCGCTGGCGGCGTAGGGAAATTTCATCGGTCCGGGAAGTAGCAAAGAGGCGCCATGGACGAACAAGCCGATAACGGCAAGCCGGTCCTGCCGTCGCTGGCGGCCGACCCCGAGGACCCCACGCACGTGCTCCTGCGCGTGCCGGTGAACGTGCGCAGCATGGCGCTGGTGGTGCTCACAACACTCGCGCTGCTGGCCACCCTGCGCTGGGCCAGCCCGTTCTTCATCCCGCTGATGCTGGGGTTCATGTTCAGCTATGCGCTGTCCCCGGTGGTCAACTGGCTGCAGCGCCTGCACATCCCGCGGGCGATCAGCGCCGGGGTGCTGATCATCGGAATCCTGGGCGGAGGCGGAGCTGCGGTGTATTCATTCAGCGACGACGCCAACCAGCTGATCGAGTCTTTGCCGGATGCCGCGAAGAAGTTGCGCGACTCCCTGCACACGCGCGGCGCCGGGACACATACCCCGTTGGGGACAGTGCAGAAGGCTGCCGCCCAACTGGAGCAGGCGGCCCAGGAGGCGGGTACCCCCACCCCCGCCGCTCGCGGCGTCCAGCGCGTCATGATCGAAAAGCCGCGCTTCAACATCCAGGATCACCTGTGGAATGGCACGCTGGGCCTGGCCAGCCTGGTGGGACAGGCCACCATCGTGATTTTCCTCACCTACTTCCTGCTGGTGTCGGGCGACACCTTCCGCCGCAAGCTGGTCAAACTGACGGGCCCCAGCCTGTCCAACAAGAAGATCACCGTGCAGGCGCTCGATGAAATCACCCAGCAGATCCAGCGCTACCTGCTGGTCCAACTGCTGTCGAGTGTCGTCGTGGGCCTGGCCACGAGCCTGGCATTCTGGGCGCTGGGCCTCAAGCACGCGCCCGTGTGGGGCATCGCCGCCGCGATCCTGAATCTGGTTCCCTACATCGGTTCGGCTGTGATCGCCGGCGCCGCCGCGCTGGTGGGATTCGTGCAGTTCGGTGAATTGAACATGGCGCTGGCGCTTGCGGGCGCCTCTCTGGTGATCCACACCATGCAGGGCAACCTGGTCGTGCCGTGGCTGACCAGCAGGACCAGCAGCATGAATCCGGTCGCCGTGTTCATCGGCGTGCTCGCATGGGGCTGGCTCTGGGGTGTCTGGGGCCTGCTGCTCGGAATTCCGATCCTGATGGCGGTCAAGGCCGTCTGCGACCGGGTCGAGGACCTGAAGCCCGTGGGCGAACTTCTGGGAAACTGAACCGAAGGCCTGACGGCCGCCCTAACCGGTATTGCGCAGGCCGGCCGCGATGCCGTTGATCGAGATGTGGATGCCCCGGCGAGCGCGCTCGTCGAGCTTGCCCTGGCGATACCGCCGCACCAGTTCCACCTGCAGGTGGTGCAAGGGGTCGATGTAGGGGAAGCGGTGGCGGATCGATCGCTGCAGCGCCGGATTGGTCGCCAGCCGCTGCTTTTCGCCGGTCACCAGCTGCAGCGCTTCCACCGTGCGGTGCCATTCCCCTTCGATGGTGGCGAAGATGCGCTTGCGCAGCCTCGCGTCGGCGACCAGCTCGGCGTAGCGCGACGCCAGCGCCAGGTCGCTCTTGGCCAGCACCATGTCCACGTTGGACAGCAGGACCCGGAAGAACGGCCACTGGCGGTACATCTTCTGCAGCAGCGCCAGTCGTTCCTTGTCGGCCGTTCGCACTGACCCTCCGGCCGGCTCGGGGCGAACGGGATGGAGGAAGTCGTGCACCGCGGTGCCGAAGCCGTACCAGCCCGGCAGAGTCAGTCGGCATTGGCCCCAGCTGAAGCTCCAGGGAATGGCGCGCAGGTCCTCGATGCGATCGGACGCCTTGCGCGATGCGGGGCGCGACCCGATATTGAGTTCCGCGATCTCGCGGATCGGTGTGGAATCGAAGAAGTACTCGGTGAAACCCGGCGTGTCATAGACCAGTGCCCGATACGCCGCCATGCTGGAGCGCGACAGCGCCTCGGCTGCCGCCAGGAAGGCCTTGGGCGCGGGCCTGCTGGACTGCAAAAGGGTGGCCTCGAGCGTGGCGGCCACCAGCGTTTCCAGGTTGCGCCGGCCGATCTCGGGGTTGGCGTACTTCGAGCCGATCACCTCGCCCTGTTCGGTCAGCCGGATCTGGCCGCGCACGGTGCCCGGCGGCTGCGCCAGGATGGCCTGGTAGCTGGGCCCGCCGCCGCGGCCGACGGTGCCGCCGCGCCCATGGAACATGCGCAAACGGATGGGGTGGGAGGTGGACAGCTCGTCGAACAACGCCACCAGCGCGATCTCCGCCCGGTACAGCTCCCAGTTGCTGGTGAAAATGCCGCCGTCCTTGTTGCTGTCGCTGTAGCCCAGCATGATGTCCTGCTCGCCACCTGAGCGCTGCACCAGCCTGGCCACGCCGGGCAAGCCGTAGAACTCGCGCATGACGGGCGCGGCATTGCGCAGGTCCGCGATGGTTTCGAACAGGGGCACGACGATCAGGTCGGCCGTTGCCTTGTCGTCGAGCGTGCCGGTCATCAGGCCCGCTTCCTTTTGCAGCAGCAGCGCTTCCAGCAGGTCGCTCGCCGCTTCGGTGTGGCTGATGATGTAGTGGCGGATCGCCTGAGCGCCGAAGCGCTCGCGCATGCGCCTGGCGGTTTCGAAGACCGCCAGCTCGCCGCGGGTGTGCTGCGAATAGGGCGCGCCGATGACGCGAAGCGGGCGGGCATCGGCCAGCAGCTGGACCAGCAGCGCGCACCGCTCAGGCTCCGCCAGCCTCGCGTATTGGGATTCGATGCGCGCCACCGCCAGCAGTTCGGCGATCACCGCCTCGTGCTGGTCCGAACTCTGCCGCAGGTCCACGGTGGCCAGATGGAAGCCGAACACTTCCACGGCGCGGATCAAGGGATGCAGGCGCTGGCCCGCCAGGTCGGCGCCATGGTGGGCGAGCAAGGATGCCTCGATGACGCGCAGGTCTGCCAGCAGGTCCTCGGCTCGCGGATAGGGGTTCTGGGGCGCCACGGCATGGCGTGCGGCGTCGCCGCCGGTCAATTCCTTGAGCGTGGCCGCCAGGCGGGCGTACATGCCCGTGAGCGCGCGCCGGTACGGCTCGTCCAGCCGGTGCTCGTTGGTGTCGGGCGAGCTCGCGGCCAGCTCGCGCATCTCGGGCGTGACCCCGACCAACAGCGCCGACAGCGACAGCTCCGCGCCCAGAAAGTGGACCTCGGTGAGATAGTGCCGTAGCGCCACTTCGCATTGCCGCCGCAGCGCGTACTCGAGCGTGGGGGCGCCGACGTTGGGATTGCCGTCGCGGTCGCCGCCGATCCACTGGCCCATGCGCAGGAAGCTGGCCACCGGGTGCTGGCCCAGCTCGCGCTCCAGGTCGGCGTAGATCTTGGGAATCTCGCGCAGGAAGGTGGTCTCGTAATAGCTCAGCGCGTTCTCGATTTCGTCGGCCACGGTCAGCTTGGTAAAACGCAGCAGCCGGGTTTGCCACAGCTGCAGCACGCGGGCGCGGATTTGCGTCTCGTTGGCCGCCAGCTCGCGCGGCGCCAATGCGTCCTTGGGCAGGGCCCGCACGCGGATCTCGTCGCGACTGGTGAGCAGGTTCGCGATGTCCCGCTCGGCGTCCAGGATGCTCTTGCGCTGCACTTCGGTCGGGTGGGCGGTGAGGACGGGTGAAACATGGCTCTGCCCCAGGGTCTGGGACACCGCCTTGGCGGCTATGCCGGCCCAGCGCAGCCGCGCCAGCGCGACCTCGATGCTGCCTTCCTGGGTATCGCCGGCGCGCTCGTGGATGGCGCGCCGACGGATGTGATGGCGGTCCTCGGCCAGATTGGCCAGGTGGCTGAAATAGGTGAAGGCCCGGATGACGCTGACGGTCTGTTCGCCCGTGAGCGATTTCAGGAGACTTTTGAGGGCCCGGTCCGCCTCGTGGTCCGCGTCCCGGCGAAAGGCCACCGAGAGCTTGCGGATGCGCTCCACCAGCTCGAACGCCGGCACGCCTTCCTGCTCGCGGATCACGTCGCCGAGGATGCGGCCCAGCAGGCGGATGTCTTCCACCAGCGGTCGTTCGTTGTCGCGCGCCCGCCGCGACGGCGCGGCGGGCGACTGTGGTGCGGCTGGCGACATGGGTTTGGGGTCCTGGGCTGCCTTAATTTTTTTGCAGCGTGCATGCTAGCATCGACCACCCCCAAGCACGACAGACAGGTACGAAGTGAGCAAGCTAGTGATCGCTACCCGCGAAAGCCGCCTCGCGCTCTGGCAGGCCGAGCATGTGAAGGCCTTGCTCGAGCAGCGCGGCCACGAAGTGAGCCTGCTGGGCATGACCACGCGTGGCGATCAGATCCTGGACCGCAGCCTCAGCAAGGTGGGCGGCAAGGGACTGTTCGTCAAGGAACTCGAAGTGGCGCTGGAAGAAGGCCACGCCGATATCGCGGTGCATTCGCTCAAGGACGTGCCGATGGACGTGCCCGAGGGATTTTCCCTGGCCTGCGTCATGGAGCGCGAAGATCCGCGCGATGCCTTCGTGTCCAACCGCTTTGCCGGTCTGGCGGAACTGCCGCAGGGCGCCGTGGTGGGCACTTCCAGCCTGCGCCGCGTGGTGCTGTTGCGCGCCCTGCGGCCGGACCTGAAGATCGAGCCGTTGCGCGGCAACCTGGACACCCGCCTGCGCAAGCTCGACGACGGCAACTACGATGCGATCGTGCTGGCTGCCGCCGGCCTCAAGCGCCTGGGTCTGGGCCAGCGCATCCGCCAGCTGTTCGAGCCGGAGCAGATGCTGCCGGCGGCCGGGCAGGGCGCGCTGGGCATAGAAACGCGAGCCGACCGCCTCGATGTGGCGGAGATCCTGGCGTCGCTTGCGCACCAGAGCACCTGGCTGGCGGTCGCGGCCGAACGCGCCGTGAGCCGGGCCATGGGCGGCAGCTGTTCGATGCCGCTGGCCGCGTTTGCCACCTTTTCGGGGGAGCACCTGCAGTTGCGGGCGGCCTGGGGCGATCCGGAGGGTGCCGCGGTGCTGGTGCGGGCGCAGTTGGCGGTGGCGGCTGCCGACCTGGACCAGGCGGCGGCGCTGGGGACCGAGGTGGCCGCGCGCTTGCGCGCCGCGGGCGCTCACTGACAGCCGTCGCGCCATGCGCGTGTTCGTCACCCGGCCCGAAAACGAGGCCCGGCGCTGGGTCCACGAGCTGCGACAGCGCGGCATCGACGCAATCTTCTTTCCGCTGATCGCGATCGTCCCACCGGGCCGGACCGAGCCGCTGCGCGCGGTCTGGCTGGCCCTGGACGGTTACCGCGCGGTGATGTTCGTCAGCGGCAATGCGGTGCGGCACTTTTTCGGTCACCGGCCGGCCACGGCCCGCTGGCCGCACCGAACCCGCGCCTGGGCCACCGGAACCGGTACCTGCGATGCCTTGCTCGAGGCGGGGATCGACGGCTCCCAGATCGACTCGCCACCGCCGCAGGCCGCCCAATTCGACTCGGAAACACTGTGGCAGCAGGTGGTCGGCCAAGTCCGGCCCGGCGATGCAGTCCTGCTTGTTCGAGGCGGCGATGCCTCCGGCCAGGCCGCCGGTCGCGACTGGCTGGCCGATCAGCTGGCCGCGGCGGGCGCACGGGTGGAGACTGTGGTCGCGTATGTGCGCGCCATCCCCGAACTCGACGTGCAGCAGTTGGCGATGGTGCGGGGCGACGCGACCGACGGGGTCTGGTTGTTCAGCAGTTCCCAGGCCATTGCCCACCTTCAGACCCTGCTGCCCGATCAGCAATGGCGGGCTGCCCGTGCCGTGGCCACGCATCCGCGCATCGCACAGGCGGCACGACGCGCCGGGTTCGGTGTTGTTTGCGAGTCACGGCCGACCCTGGACGCCGTGGTGGCGGCCCTAGAATCGTTTGGATGAGTTCCGAGCCTTCGAGCCAGTCCCTGGCCGGCAACACGGTTCCGGCGCTGGATACCCCCGACGCCGGGGCTGCCACCGCGGTGCCGGCATCCGCCGGCGTGGTGGTGGCCCGCGGCACGCTCTATTTCTTTCTGGTGATCTGCGCGCTCTCCCTGGGAGCCAGCTTCATGCTGTGGCAGAAGCTGTCCAATATCCAGGAGCAGCTGGCCCGGCAAAGTGCCGACGCCGGCACCAACGCGATCGAAGCACGGGCACTGGCGCGGCAAGCGCAGGAGCTGGCGCGCGAAACCGCGGCGCGCCAGGCATTGACCGAAACCCGGCTGGGCGAAGTGGCGTTGCAGCGCAGCCAGCTGGAGGAGCTGATTCAAGGCCTCTCGCGCTCGCGCGACGAGAACCTGCTGGCCGATATCGAATCGGCCTTGCGGTTGGCCCAGCAGCAGGTCCAGCTGACCAGCAGCGCCGAGCCGCTGCTGGCCGCATTGCGCAGCGCCGACCAGCGACTGGAGCGCTCCGGGCAGCCGCGTCTTTCACGGGTGCGCGCAGCCATTGCACGCGACATCGACCGCATCAAGGTGTCCAGCGTTTCCGACGTGCCCGGGCTGCTGGTCAAGCTGGACGAAGTTGCCCGGCTGGTGGATGAATTGCCGTTGGCCAATGCCGTCGCCAGCGGCGTGCTGCCGGCGCCAGCTCGCAAACAGCCTGCCGCGGCAGTCCGGTGGTGGGAGCGCGCGTGGAACGACATCCGCGAGGAGGCGCGCAACCTCGTGCGCGTCAGCCGCATCGACCAGCCCGAGGCCGTCCTGGTGGCCCCCGACCAGGCGTTCTTCCTGCGCGAAAACCTCAAGCTGAAGCTGCTCAACGCGCGGCTGGGACTGCTGGCGCGGCAGACCGACTCGGCCCGCGCCGACGTGGCCGCTGCGGCGGCCGCGCTGCGCAAGTATTTCGATCCGGGAGCGCGCCGCACCCAGGCTGCCGCCAGCCTGCTGCAGCAGGTGCAGTCGCAACTGCGCGCGGTGGAACTGCCGCGCATCGACGAAACGCTCGCCGCGCTGGTCACGGCCGCGGCTGGAAGGTAGGGATGCCGCCGCCCCACCCCTGCCCGATGCGACACCGACAGCGAAAGTATTGAGATGCGTGCTGCCCTCTGGCTCCTGGCCCTGTTCGGCGTGGCGGTCGCCATCGCCCTGTTCGCGGGCAATAACCAGGGCACGGTTACCGTGTTCTGGCCGCCCTACCGGGTCGACCTGTCGCTCAATCTCGTACTGCTGGCGCTGTTCTTCGCATTCGTGTTCCTGCACGCCGCGCTCGGCGCGCTGGCCGCGCTGTTCGATCTGCCGCGCCAGGCCCTGCGCTGGCGCTCGCAGCAAAAGGAAAGGGCCGTGCATGCGTCGCTGCTCGATTCGATCTCCCACCTGCTGGCGGGCCGCTTCATCCGGGGCCGCAAGTCGGCGGAGACGGCGCTCAGCCAGGAAAAATCCCTGAGCGTCGGCGGTCAACGACTGGGCAATGCGGCGCAGGTGCGCTCACTGGCCCACCTGCTCGCGGCCGAAAGCGCCCAGGCTCTGCAGGACAGGGGGGCGCGCGAGGAACATCTGCAGCAGGCGCTCGAACAGGGCGCTTCGCGCGACGCGCAGGAAACGCACGAGGGGGCGCTGATGCGGGCCGCGCGCTGGGCGCTGGACGATCGCGACCCCGATGCCGCGATGGCCTGGCTGCGGCAGTTGCCGCAAGGCGCCGCGCGCCGCACGCTCGCGCTGCGCATGAAGCTGAAGGCGGCCCGATTGGCGCAAGAGCCTGCGGAAGCGCTGGAAACGGCGCGCTTGCTCGCCAAGCACCGTGCCTTCTCCAGCGGCGCCGCCCAGAGCATCGTGCGTGGACTGGCCATCGACCTGCTCAACGGCTCGCACGACCTCGCGCAGTTGCAGCGGGCCTGGAACTCGCTGGAGTCCGCCGAACGCGTGATGCCCGAGCTCGCGATCCACGCTGCGCAACGATTGATGGCCCTTGGCGGGGATGCCCATCTGGCGCGCGAGTGGCTGCTGCCGGTGTGGGAACAGCAGACGCAGCTCGGCGACGGCTTGAAGGTCAAACTGGTGCGCGCGCTCGAGGCCGGCCTGGACAGCCTGGACGCAGCCTGGCTGGCACGGATCGAAGTTGCCCACAAGGACAACCCCCGCGATGCCACCCTGCAATATGTCGCAGGCATGGCCTGCATGAAGCGGCAGCTCTGGGGCAAGGCCCAGCAGCTCATGAGCCAGGCGAGCGTCAACCTGCAGGACGTGACCCTGCGCCGCAACGCGTGGCGCGCGCTGGCCTTGCTGGCGGAGGAGCGCGGCGACGCAAGCGCCGCCGCGCAGGCCTGGAAACGCGCGGCCACCGATTAGCCGCGCGCCGCCTTATTGCAGCGGCAGGCTGGTCTGCTCGAACGGCAGCTGCATTTCGCGCAGATCGCGCCGGGTTTCCACCAGCACCAGCGGTCCTTCATCGACGACGATGGCGAGGGGCCGCTCGCGCGGGATCCTGGTCGGCCTGGGCTCGGCCGCGATCGCAGCCTGGACAGCAGCGATCTTCTGCGCGTCCGAATTGACCCATTGCAGCCCCGAACCTTCCGCCACCTGGGCCAACTCGGCCACCGGCAGCTTGAACGGACGCACTTTGGGCAACTCCGCCGCGGCCGCCGCCGGCACCTTCGCCGGCGCCGGTTGGGCGATCAACGAAGGCGTTGCTTCGGACCGGACTTCGGGAGCCGGTTGCGCTTCCTCGGTCACGAAGCCGGTCGGGTAACGCAGCCGCTGCGCCTGTGCGGCGTCGCCGGTGTCGACTGTGTCGCCGGCCTCCGCGCGGGGGACTGCGGCAACTGCGACGGCCGATTCATCGCGGGGCTGACGGTCGGTGCGCTCGCGGCGGTCACGGCCATAACGGTCGCGTGAACGGCGATCGCGCCGGTCTTCACCATCGGGTCCCGCAGGAGCCGCATCGTGGTGGGTATGGGACTCGAGCACGGCGTCCGCGCTGGGCGCCTGCTGAGCTCCCATGTCGGTCACCATCCCGACCGAGCCGGCTGCGCCCGCCAGGGCGTTGGCCTCGGCGTTGGCCCCGGCGCCGTCCTCACGCACGCCGCCCGGCCCGCGACGCTCGCCCCTGTCACGACGGCCATCGCCGCCGCGTTCACCGCGATCACGACGGCCTTCGCCGCGTTCGCCACGTGGGCCTCGCTCGGGCCGCTGCTCGGCGCTTGTGCCCTCGACGGCAGGCTGGAAATCGGCGGTGATGCCTTCGGGCGCTGCGCGGTCCATGTCCCTGCGCTCGCGCGGACCCTGGCGCTCGCCCCGAACTTCGCCCCGACCTTCCCGTGCGTCGCGCACTTCCTCAGCGCCGCGGCCCTCGCCGCGCTGCTCCGGGCGCTCTGCGCGCTCGGGCCGGTCACCGCGTGGCCGGTCGCCGCGTTGCCGGCGCGGCTCGCCTTCGCGCCGCGGTTCGCCCTCGCGCCGCCCGCCCTCGGCGGGGCGTGGCTGGCCCTCGCTGCCTTCGGCGGCAGCGCGTTCGCGACGTGGCTCACCATCGCGTCCGCGGCCATCGTCGCGGCGCCCGCCGCGGCGATCGCCCCGTCCGTCACCCCGGCCGCCGCGGCGTCCTTCGCCGCGTCCTTCGGTTCGTCCGGCTTCGCGCCGTTCTTCCTTCGGTGTTTCCTGTTTCGGGGCGGGCGCTGCGACAGGAGCGGGCGCGACACCGAACAGGGATTTCAGCCAGGCCATGAATCCGGTATCGGCCGGTACAGGTGCGTTCGCTGCCACCACCGGCGGGGCCGCCACCGGCGCCTTGGCCACCGGCGCGATCTTGGCCGGCTCGGGCCTGGGCTCTGCAATCGGCGCCGGCGCGTCGGGCAACACACCCTTGATCACCGGCTCCTGCTTGTTGCTGCGCTCGTGGGTGCGGCGCGTGACGGTGGTCGGATCCTCGATTTCCTCGGCCATGTGGTAGCTGGCCTGGAGGTTGTCCAGGCGCGGGTCATCGTGCTTCAGGCGCTCGAGCCGGTAGTTGGGCGTTTCCAGCGTCTTGTTGGGCACCATGATCACGCTGAGGCGCTGCTTCAGTTCGATCTTGGCGATCTCGGTGCGCTTCTCGTTGAGCAGGAAGGACGCGACCTCCACCGGCACCTGGACGTGGACGGCAGCGGTCCCATCCTTCATGGACTCTTCCTGGATGATGCGCAGGATCTGCAGGGCCGAACTCTCGGTGTCGCGGATGTGTCCATGGCCGCCGCAACGCGGGCAGGGCACCGATGCGCCTTCGGACAGCGCCGGGCGCAGGCGCTGGCGGCTCATTTCCATCAAGCCGAATTTGCTGATGGTGCCGAACTGCACCCGGGCGCGGTCTTGCCGGAGTGCATCGCGCAAACGGCTTTCCACTTCGCGCCGGTTCTTCGACTCCTCCATGTCGATGAAGTCGATGACGATCAGTCCGCCCAGGTCGCGCAGGCGCATCTGCCTGGCCACCTCGTCGGCGGCTTCCAGGTTGGTGCGGGTCGCGGTTTCCTCGATGTCGCCGCCCTTGATGGCGCGGGCCGAGTTGACGTCGATCGAGACGAGCGCCTCGGTGTGGTCGATCACCACCACGCCGCCGCTGGGCAGCTTGACCTCGCGGGCGTAGGCTGACTCGATCTGGTGCTCGATCTGGAAGCGCGAGAACAGCGGCGCATCGTCGCGGTAACGCTTCACGCGGGGGGCATGCTCCGGCATCACGTGGGCCATGAACTGCTGGGCCTGCTCGT
Source organism: Ramlibacter tataouinensis (assembly GCA_002427815.1). Lineage (GTDB taxonomy): Bacteria > Pseudomonadota > Gammaproteobacteria > Burkholderiales > Burkholderiaceae_C > Ramlibacter > Ramlibacter tataouinensis_A. Next base: position 6,263 of record DIZF01000020.1, on the reverse strand, counting down.
AGATGTCGTCGGTGTCGATCAGGATATCGCCGACGTCGTTGTTGAAATAATCGCGGATGGCGCGGATGACCAGGGACGACTCCTGGTAGATCAGGAAGGCCCCCTTGCCGCCCTTGGCGGCGCCATCGATGGCGTTCCACAACTTGAGCAGGTAGTTCAGGTCCCACTGCAGTTCCGGGGCGCTGCGGCCGATGCCGGCGGTGCGGGCGATGATGGACATGCCATTGGGGTACTCGAGCAGGTCCATCGCCTCCTTGAGCTCGGCCCGGTCGTCGCCTTCGATCCGGCGGCTGACGCCGCCGCCGCGCGGGTTGTTGGGCATCAGCACGACGTACCGGCCGGCCAGTGAAACGAACGTGGTCAGCGCCGCGCCCTTGTTGCCGCGTTCTTCCTTTTCGACCTGGACCAGGAGCTCCTGGCCTTCCCGGATGGCCTCGTTGATGCGGGCCTGGGAGGCCGAGACGCCCTGGGCGAAGTAGCTCTTGGAGATTTCCTTGAACGGCAGGAAGCCGTGGCGGTCTTCGCCGTAATCGACGAAGCAGGCCTCCAGGGACGGCTCGACGCGCGTCACCACGGCCTTGTAGATATTGCCTTTGCGCTGTTCGCGCCCTTCGATTTCAATTTCATAGTCGAGGAGTTTTTGTCCATCGACGATCGCCAGCCGGCGTTCTTCCGGCTGTGTGGCGTTGATCAGCATCCGCTTCATAGCGTCACCTTCTTCTAGTCAAACATCAAGCGACCCATGACGGGCCAACGATGCCGGGCAGACGCTTCGAAACGGATGGAATTGCCGGGGATGCGAACGCGGCTGCCGAGAGCTAACTCAGCAGGCGTGGCAAGGGCGCGTGGAGGGTGGCGAAGAACGGGTCGCCGCGAAGGCGGCGCTGTGGAGCTGCAGGGATTGCAGCGTATCGAGCCCGCGGGTGGCGGGCTTGCGGCGACGCCAAGCCATCGGCCGGGGCTGTGAGCCACCGCCAGCAGGCCAAGAGCATCGCCATCAACACAGGAGTTCTCGCTTTAGTCCGTCCGCAAGCGCTGGGCTCGCGGACTGGTATTCCGTATCAGTGTTTCAAAGTGCCGGCTTGACCGCTGCCTTGGCGGGCCATCGCCAGCATCTGGCTGGCAATCTGCACGCGGGGCTGCGGTGGCATCGACCTTCCAGCGTGGCCGGTGGCAATGCGTGGACTAAACTCCAAGGCAAATCAACCACTTACAGCGTTACGCTAGTGAAACACATTATAGGGGGCGCGGCGCCTCCTGCAAGCGCAGGGGCGAAATCGGTGTCGGTTGACGCCGAATCGGCGGGGCAGCGGCTCGACAACTTTCTCATTCGCCAGCTCAAGGGTGTCCCCAAAACCCATATCTACCGCATCATTCGCAGCGGTGAAGTCCGGGTGAACAGGGGTCGGGCGCAAGCCGATACCCGGGTGGCTGCCGGCGACGTCGTGCGCCTGCCGCCGCTGCGGACTTCCGAACGAGCCGCCGAAAAGCTCGAAACCCCAGCCCCGGCGCGCGAGTTCCCGGTTCTTTACGAGGATGAGCATCTGGTTGCCATCGACAAGCCGGCCGGCGTGGCCGTGCATGGCGGCAGTGGCGTGAGTTTCGGCGTGATCGAGCAGATGCGGCAGGCCCGTCCCGACGCGAAATTTCTCGAGCTGGTGCACCGCCTGGACCGCGATACTTCAGGCATCCTGCTGCTGGCCAAGAAACGCTCGTCGCTGACCCGGCTGCAGGACCAGTTTCGCGATCGCGAGACCGGCAAGACCTACCTGGCGCTGGTGACCGGCGTCTGGCCCGCGAACAAGAAGGTGATCGACGTGCCGTTGCACAAATACCTTCAGGCCGATGGCGAGCGGCGCGTCAAGGTGGTGGCCAGGGACGATCCGGACGGCATGCGATCGGTAACCCTGGTGAAAGTCGCCCAGGTCTCGCACGGGCTCCCTCTGGCAGTGGGCCGGGATGAACGCGGTGATTGCGACTTGACGCTCCTGGAAGTGACCATCAAGACCGGTCGCACGCACCAGATCCGGGTCCATCTCGCATCGCAGGGCCACCCGATCGCCGGCGACGACAAGTACGGCGATTTCGAACTCAACAAGGCATTGCAAAAGCACGGACTCAAACGCATGTTCCTGCACGCCTGGCGGTTACAGTTCAACCATCCCGCCACCGGTGAGAGGATCGAATTGCTCGCCCCGTTGCCGCCCGAACTGAAGAAGTTTTCCGACCATGCCGTCCTTGCGCCCCCGCCGGTTTGACCTGATCGCGTTCGACTGGGACGGCACACTCTTCGACTCCACCCGGATCATCGCGCGCTGTATCCAGCGGGCGGTTGTGGACGTCGGCGGCGCAATGCCTTCCGACAAGGCGGCGGCCTATGTGATCGGCATGGGACTGATGCAGGCGCTGGCCCACGCCGCCCCGGATGTCCCGCAGCAGAAATATCCCGAACTCGGCGCGCGCTACCGCCACCATTACCTGGCGCAGCAGAACGACCTGAGCCTGTTCGAAGGCGTCTTGCCGATGCTGGACGAACTGAAGGAGCGGCATCACTGGCTGGCCGTGGCGACCGGCAAATCCCGGCGCGGACTGGACGAGGTACTGCATCTGGTGCAACTGAAGGGAGTGTTCGACGGCTCTCGCACCGCGGACGAAACAGCGGGCAAGCCCCATCCATTGATGCTGCAGGAGCTGATGCGCGAATTCGGCACCGGGCCCGATCGCATGCTGATGATCGGCGACACGACACATGACCTGCAAATGGCGCTCAACGCCGGCTGCGCGGCCGTGGGTGTGAGCTATGGCGCCCATCCGCCGGAGGATTTTGGCAGCCTGAAGCCGCTTTTCGTCGCGGACTCGGTGCGAGGGTTGCACGACTGGCTCTTGCGAAACGGCTGAAGCGACGGATGATTGAAGCGGTGTCGCTCTGCAATTCGGCCGACCTGCTCGACGGCGGTCCGGCCGTGCCGTTCGACGTCTCATTCGGCGGCCAGATCTGCCGTGCCTTCGTGATCCGTTACCAGGGCCAGGTTCACGCCTACCTCAACCGTTGCGCCCACGTGGCGATGGAAATGGACTGGCAGCCCAATCGTTTCTTCGACGACAGCGGTCGCTGGCTGCTGTGCAGCACTCACGGAGCGGTATACCAGCCCGACACCGGCGCCTGCGCCGATGGTCCCTGTCGCGGTGGCCTGGTGAAAATCAGCCTGACCGAGCGGGCTGGAGTGGTGCACTGGCATACTGCCCACAACCTCCAACCTGTCGAGTTTCCCAAATGACCGAGTCGCCACCGCCCGAATTCCCGGGACCGGATTCCCGCCCCAATGTCGCCACGAGCTCCGCTGGCCGGCCGACCGCGGAACCCGGCTGGGAGCGCGCCACATTCGAAAAGCTCATGTTCGCGACGCTCCAGGAGCAGCGAACGGCCCGCCGCTGGCGCAGCTTCATCCGCCTGGCCTGGCTCGCCTTCTTCGTCTTCCTGCTGTGGGCGCTGATGAGCCGCGGTGGTCCCAGCACCGACAAGACCTCGCCTCATACGGCGGTGATCGAACTCAAGGGCGAGATCGCTTCCGGTTCCGACGCCAGCGCAGAAAACGTGGTGGCCGCCATGCGCGGTGCCTTCGAGGACGAGGGCGCCAAGGCCGTGGTGCTGTTGATCAACTCGCCCGGCGGCAGCCCGGTCCAGGCCGGCATCATGTATGACGAAATCAGGCGCCTGCGGGCCAAGTACAACAAGCCCGTGTACGCCGTGGTCGAAGAGTCGTGCGCCTCGGCCGCGTATTACGTCGCGTCCGCCACGGACCGCATCTTCGTGGACAAGGCGAGCATCGTCGGCAGTATCGGTGTGCTGATGGACGGGTTCGGCTTCACCGGCCTGATGGACAAGCTGGGCATCGAACGCCGCCTGATGACGGCGGGTGAAAACAAGGGCTTCCTCGATCCGTTCAGCCCGCAGACGGAGAAGCACCGGGTGTTCGCTCAGGCCATGCTGGACCAGGTGCATCGCCAGTTCATCGATGCGGTGAAAGCCGGCCGCGGCAAGCGGTTGAAGGAGACCCCGGAGCTGTTCAGCGGCCTTTTCTGGACCGGACAGCAGGCGGTGGAGATGGGGCTGGCCGACCAGCTCGGCAACCTGGATTACGTGGCACGTGAAATCGTCAAGGCCGAGGATCTGGTGGACTACACGCGACGGGAGAATGTCGCCGAGCGGCTGGCCAAGAGATTCGGGGCCGCCATGGGCGAGGGTGCGGTGCACGCGCTCCAGGCGATACCGGCACTGCGGTAACCCCCACGGGGGCACTCTCACTTCCACGCCTGGCGCCGCCGCGGGCCGGCTTTCAACGGCCGAGCGCGAACACGGCCGGCGTGTCGTTCTTCACTGGGGCCGCCTGCCGGCGCCAGGCGCCGACCGTCTGGCTGCGGGCAGTCCCCTGGGGCAAAGTCAGGCCGCTTCCTACCGCCAGCCGGGTACCTGCCTGCAAACACTTCAACAATGCTTCCCAGAGTACGGCGTTGCGATACGGCGTTTCGATGAACAGCTGGGTCTGGCCGCCGGCGAGCGCCAGCGTCTCCAGTTCCCGGATCCGCTGGGCCCGCTGCGCCGCGTCCTGAGGCAGGTAGCCGACGAAGGCGAAGTTCTGGCCGTTCAGGCCGCTGGCGGCCAGCGTGAGCAGCAGGGAGGCGGGCCCGACCAGCGGCACGACCGGCAGGCCAAGGTCGTGCGCGGCGCGAACGACGGAGGAGCCAGGGTCCGCGATGGCCGGCATCCCGGCTTCGCTGACGAGGCCGACGTCATGTCCAGCCAGTGCCGGCGCGAGCAAAGGCTTCGCGTCAAAGCTGCCTTCGTGGTCGCCCTTCTTGTGCACATGGCGCGGCAGTTCGACGATGTCCTGCTCTCGCAGCGGCAGGGCCAGCGGCTGCAGCTCGCCGATCCGTTTCAGGTAGGAGCGGGCCGACTTGGCGTTTTCGCAAATCCAGTGGGTCAGCCCGGCCGCGACTGCCATGGTGCCGGCGGGCATCAGCTGGTCCAACGGAACCGCTTCGGCACAGCCGAAATCCAGCGGTGCCGGCACGAGGTAAAGCCGGCCCGGTTGCGCCACCGCCATCACAGCACCTTCACGCCGGCCGCGCGCAGCATGCGGCAGGTGCGGATCAGCGGCAATCCCACCAGGGCCGTCGGGTCGTCACTGTCGATCGAGTCGAGCAAGGCGATACCGAGCCCTTCACTGCGCGCGCTACCGGCGCAATCGTAGGGCTGCTCGGCGTGCAGGTAGGCCTCGATCTCCGCATCGTCAAGATGACGGAACCGCACCTTGACCGGTGCCAGGTCGAACTGCTCGAAGCCGGTGGCGACGCAAACCACGGCCACCGCGGTCTGGAACACCACCGTCCGCCCGCGCATGCGGCGCAGCTGATCCATTGCCTTGTCATGGCTGCCGGGCTTGCCCAGCGGTTCACCGTCGAGGTCGGCGACCTGATCCGAACCGATGACCACGGCATCCGGGAAACGGGCGGCCACCGCATGGGCCTTGACCAGCGCCAGCCGGCGGGCCAGCTCATCGGGCGGTTCGCCCGGTCGCGCCGACTCGTCGATTTCAGGCGCCACCACGTCGAAGACCAGCTTCAGGCGCGACAGCAATTGGGCGCGGTAGGGCGAGGTCGACCCCAGCACGAGCGGGCGGACCAAGGGGCGGAAAGAGGCCTGCGACATGGCCCGATTCTCTTACACTGACTGCATGGTGCGACTCGAAGTCGCT
>DIZF01000020.1:0-250 GCA_002427815.1 Ramlibacter tataouinensis | reverse complement strand
GGAGCCACGGATAAACCGCCTGCGCGCAAGCGCATAAGCCATGTGCAAGCACGGCGAATCGACCAGAACAAGACGGTCGAAGGCGGACGGGGTAAAGGGTATGGGAAGCACAAGTGAACGTTCGTCAGAACCGTCGTGATCAGTAAGCAGCTAACTCTTGTCTTCCGGGTCCACCCGGAGAGCTGCGGCCAAAAGGCAACGCGTCGGAAACTGCGGGTCATGCACCTCAGTTTGTTCCCGAAGAACGCGC
>DIZF01000017.1:63564-86420 GCA_002427815.1 Ramlibacter tataouinensis | reverse complement strand
TTGACGTGCGGCTTGGTCCGCTCAAATTTTGCTTTTGCCATTTTTCGACTCCGAAAAAGTAACTAGACGATCACTAAAACCGGGGTGCGGCGCTCAAAGCGCGCACCATTAAACGTGGTGCCCTTGGCGGGAATCGGACCCGCGACCTCTCCCTTACCAAGGGAGTGCTCTACCACTGAGCCACAAGGGCTGAATTCTTTGCCGCGCCCATCAATGCTGTCCCGGCGGTTCGTGGAGCGGGAAACGGGAATCGAACCCGTGTCATTAGCTTGGAAGGCTAAGGTTCTACCATTGAACTACTCCCGCATCGGGTGAACTTCAACGACCCCGGCAGGCACCGAACCCTCAGCGGATCCGTTCCTCTCATCGCGCTACACAAAACCACTTCAAACACATTCGCCCGCCTCGACAATGAAGGCTGGTGGAGGAGGATGGATTCGAACCATCGTAGGCGTAAGCCAACAGATTTACAGTCTGCCCCCTTTAGCCACTCGGGCACCCCTCCGGCGAACCTCGAAATATAGCATGTTTTAACCGTCAGGGTCAGCCGGCGATGGGGCCTTCACCCCTTGAGCGGGCGGGTCGGGACAACTGACGGGCCACGGGCCGGTGCCGGCCCGGTCGTCCCACCCAAGGGGCCGAACAGACCAGGATGTCCGCGCGCTGCGAGCCAGTCGCGCGCCAGGGCGAAATGGCCGCACCCGAGGAAGGGAACCGGCGGGCGGCGGGCCGACAGCGGCGACGGATGGTTGGCCTGCAGGACCAGGATCTCGCAGCCGTGCTGCGACGCCGTTTCCTGGATCAGCCCGGCCTTGGCCTGGGCATGGGCTCCCCAGAGCAGGTAGACGCAAGGCGAGGCTCGGGCCGCAACCTCGGCCAGCAGGCTGTCGGTCAGCGTTTCCCAGCCCTTCTTGGCATGGCTGCCGGGCCGGCCCTCCTCGACCGTGAGACTGGTGTTGAGGAGCAGGACGCCGCGCTCGGCCCAGGCCACCAGGCAACCGTGCTCGGGCACCGGCTCATCCGCCCCGCACCGCAATTCCTGAAAGATGTTGCGCAGCGAGGGCGGCGGCCGAACGCCGGGTGGCACCGAAAACGCAAGACCCTCGGCCTGCCCGGGCCCGTGGTACGGGTCCTGGCCCAGCACCACGGCCCGTACGCGGCCCAACGGAGTGAGTGCTAGCGCCCGAAAAGGCTTTGGCGGATAGATGATCGCTCCGGCGGCCAGCCGGTCGCGGATAAAGGAAGCCAGCTGCAGCCCGGCATCGCTGGCCAGAAAAGCGTCGACGACCGGGCGCCAGCCTTCCGCGACGGGCCAGCGCTCGGGCTCCCAGCGCAGCAAGCGTCCCGGTTCAGCGCTGTCCAGCGCCAGCTCGACCTGGCCTGCCTGTCCTGCCGGCATTGGGCGCCGGGCTCAGCGGCCGAACAGGGCCACCAGGGCCGCGCCCGGGTCGTCCGCCCGCATGAAAGCCTCGCCGACCAGGAAGGCATGGACGCCGGCCTCGCGCATCTGTTTCACGTCGGTCGGGGTCTGGATGCCCGATTCGGTGATCACCAGCCGGTCCGCCGGCACCTGCCCGAGCAGGTCCAGCGTGGTCTGGAGCGACACCTCGAAGCTGTGCAGGTTGCGGTTGTTGATTCCCAGCAACGGCGTCTTGAGCTTGAGCGCGCGTTCGAGCTCGGCCCGGTCGTGCACCTCGACCAGCACCGCCATGTCCAGGCTGCGGGCGATCGCTTCCAGCTCGGCCATCTGTTCATCCTGAAGGCAGGCGGCGATCAGCAGGACGCAGTCGGCCCCGACCGAGCGCGACTCGTAGATCTGGTAGGGATCGACCATGAAGTCCTTGCGCAGCACCGGCAGGTCGCAGGAAGCCCGGGCCTGCTTGAGGTAGTCGTTCTGGCCCTGGAAGAACTGGCGGTCGGTCAGCACCGACAGGCAGGCGGCGCCCGACTCGGCATAGCTTTGCGCAATGTCAGCGGGAATGAAGTCGGCACGGAGCAGCCCCTTGCTCGGGCTGGCCTTCTTGATTTCCGCGATCACGGCGCTTCGTCCCGCCGCGATCTTGCGGCGCAGCGCGCCTTCGAAGTCACGCGTCAGCACCCGGCTCAGCGCGTCGGCACGGATGGCCTCCAGGGGAACCCGCTTTTTGGCGGCAGCGATCTCTTCGCGCTTGACGGCGACGATCTGGCTCAGGATGTCAGACATGGCTTCAGCCCGCCAGCGACTTCGCCAGCTTGACGAGCTGCTCGAGTTTGGCCTTGGCCGCGCCCGATGCGATGGCGGCGCGCGACTTCTCGATGCCGGCCTCGATTCTGTCCACGACATTGGCCGCGTACAGGGCGGCGCCGGTGTTGAAAACCACGATGTCGCGGGCGGCGCCGGGCTCGTCATCCAGCACGCTCATCAGCATGAGGCGCGACTCTGCCGGGGTTTCGACCTTGAGCGAGCGGTTGCTGGCCATCGGCAGGCCGAAATCCTCCGGATGGATTTCGTACTCGCGGATCTCGCCGTTCACGAGTTCGCCCACCATAGTGGCGGCACCCAGGCTCACCTCGTCCATGCCGTCGCGGCCGTACACCACCAGCGCGTGCTCGGCGCCCAGCCGTTGCAGCGCCCGGACCTGGATGCCGACGAGGTCGGGGTGGAACACGCCCATCAGGATGTTGGGGGCACCGGCCGGGTTGGTGAGCGGCCCCAGGATATTGAAGATGGTGCGCACGCCCAGCTCCTTGCGCACGGGGGCCACGTTCTTCATGGCGGGATGGTGATTGGGCGCGAACATGAAGCCGATCCCCACCTCGGCAATGCACCGGGCGATGGCGTCGGGCGGCAGGTTGATGTTCAGCCCCAGGCTTTCCAGCACATCGGCGCTGCCGCTCTTGCTGGAAACGCTGCGCCCGCCGTGCTTGCTCACCTTGGCCCCCGCCGCCGCAGCCACGAACATCGAGCAGGTGGAGATATTGAAAGTGTGCGAGCCGTCGCCGCCGGTGCCGACGATGTCCACCAGGTGGGTCTTGTCGGCCACGTTCACCTTGGTCGAAAACTCGCGCATGACCTGGGCCGCGGCGGTGATCTCGCCGATGGTTTCCTTCTTGACGCGCAGGCCCGTGATCAGCGCGGCCATCATCACCGGCGAGAGCTCGCCGCTCATGATCATGCGGACCACCTTGAGCATCTCGTCGTGGAAGATCTCGCGGTGTTCGATGGTGCGCTGCAGCGCCTCCTGGGGAGTGATGGGCATGAGGCCTCCTAGTGAGCGGTGGGATTGTCGGACAAAGCCAGCTTCAGGCCGAAGCCGATGAACATGCCGCGGCGACGCGATCGGGCATGGCTGGGTCAGGCGCCGAAGAACCCGCGGATCGCCGCGATGGCCCGCTCGATGCCGGCGGCCTGCACATCCAGATGGGTGGCGAAGCGCAGCCGGTACAGGCCGGTCGCCAGCACCCCCCGGTCTGCGAGGTGCTTGAGCAAGGGAGCGGACCGCTCCCGGGCTGGGCCCACCAGGTCGACAAACACGATGTTGGTATGGGGCGCCTCGACCTGAAGGCCCTCGATTCCAGCCATGCCCTCGGCCAAGCGCCGGGCCAGGGCGTGATCGTCAGCCAGGCGCTCGACCTGGTGATCCAGGGCGTATGATGCGGCTGCCGCCAGCATGCCCGACTGCCGCATGGCGCCGCCGGCCATCTTGCGGATGCGCCGGGCGCGCGCGATGTAGTCCCTGGAACCGCACAAGGCCGAGCCCACCGGTGCGCCCAGTCCTTTGCTGAAACAGACCGAGACGCTGTCGAAGCATTGCGCGATGCGCCGGGCCTCGGACCGCGGGTCGGCGCCGGTCGCCGCCGCCTGGGCCACGGCCGCGTTGAACAGGCGGGCACCGTCCAGATGCCGCGCCAGACCCTTGCGTCGCGCCAGATCGGTGGCCTGCTCGACATAGGCCATCGGCAGCAACTTGCCGCCCAGCGTGTTCTCCAGCGCCAGCAAGCGGCTGCGGGCGAAATGCGGATCGTCCGGCTTGACGGCCGCTTCGATGTCCGCCAGCGCGAGCGTGCCGTCGCTCTGGTGCTCCAGCGGCTGGGGCTGGACGCTGCCGAACACCGCCGCGCCGCCGCCTTCCCAGCGGTAGCAATGCTGCATCTGCCCGACGATGTACTCGTCGCCGCGCTGGCAGTGCGACAGGATCGCGCAGAGGTTGCTTTGGGTGCCGGTCGGCACGAACAGGGCGGCCTCGAATCCCAGCAGTGCTGCGATCTTGTCCTGCAGGGCGTTGACGCTCGGGTCGTCGCCGAACACGTCATCGCCCAGCGGTGCCGCCGCCATCGCGGCGCGCATGCCGGGGGTCGGCTGCGTCACCGTGTCGCTGCGAAGGTCTACAACAGTCGTCATGATGTCTGCTCCAGGAAGTTCTTGAGCATGGCATGGCCGTGCTCGGTGAGGATGGATTCCGGATGGAACTGGACGCCCTGCACGGCCAGCTGCCGGTGCCGCACGCCCATGATCTCGCCGTCGTCGGTCCAGGCCGTGGTGGCCAGTTCGGCCGGACAGGACGACTTCTCGATCGCCAGCGAGTGATAGCGGTTGACGGTGAATTGCCGCGGCAGCCCGGCGAAAACGCCTTCGCCCGTGGTTGTGATCACGCTGGTCTTGCCGTGCATCAGCTGGTGGGCCCGCACGACCCTGCCGCCGAACGCGGCCCCCACCGCCTGGTGTCCCAGGCAAACGCCCAGGATCGGCAGTTTGCCCGCGAAGTGCCGGATCGCCTCGACCGAAATCCCGGCTTCGGCCGGCGAGCAGGGGCCCGGCGAAATCACCAACCGGTCGGGCTTGCGTTGCGCGATGCCTTCCACCGTGATCTCGTCGTTGCGAAACACCTCGACCTGGGCCCCCAGCTCGCCGAAGTACTGCACCAGGTTGTAGGTGAAGCTGTCGTAGTTGTCGATCATCAGGAGCTTCATGGGGTGCTCCTGAAAACTGGACATTCGGTGCCGGCGTTCATTCCAGCCCCTCCTCGACCAACTCGCTGGCCCGCAGCAGGGCGCGCGCCTTGGCTTCGGTTTCCTTCCATTCCAGCTCGGGCACCGAGTCGGCCACCACGCCGGCCGCGGCCTGCACATACAGCGTCTGGTCCTTGATGATGCCGGTGCGGATCGCAATCGCCACGTCCATGTCGCCGGCGTAGCTCAGGTAGCCGCAGGCGCCGCCATAGAGGCCGCGCTTGGTCGGCTCGAGCCGGTCGATCAGTTCCATGGCATGAACCTTGGGTGCGCCCGTCAGCGTGCCGGCCGGGAAGGTGGCCTTGAGCACGTCGATGCTGGTCATGCCGTCGTTGAGGAGGCCTTCGACGTTGCTGACGATGTGCATCACGTGGCTGTAGCGCTCGACCGCGAAAGCCTCGGTCACCTTGACAGTGCCGGTCTTGGCGATGCGACCGATGTCGTTGCGCGCCAGGTCGATCAGCATCACGTGCTCGGCGCGTTCCTTGGGGTCGTTGATCAGTTCCTGCTCGATCACCTTGTCGCGCTCGGGCGTGGCCCCGCGCGGCCGCGTGCCCGCAAGGGGCCGGATGATGATCTTCTGGCCTTCGGGGGTCTGCTCCTGCCGCACCAGGATTTCGGGCGACGCGCCGACCACATGGAAGTCCCCGAAATGGTAGTAGTACATGTAGGGACTGGGGTTCAATGAACGCAGCGCACGGTACAGCGACAGCGGCGACTCGGTGTAGCGCTTCTTGATGCGCTGACCCACCTGGACCTGCATGAAATCACCGGCGGCGATGAGCTCCTTGGCACGCTCCACAGCGGCAATGTAATCGGCTTTTGCGAATTCCCGCTCGGCCGGAAAGGTCTGGGTCTGCCGGATCACCGGCGCGCTCACCGAGTACTTGAGCAGGTCCCTCAGTTCACGCAGCCGCTTCTTGCCGTCGGCGAAGGCTTCGCCCTGGGCCGGATCGGCGTACACGATCAGGTACAGCTTGCCCGACAGGTTGTCGATGACGGCCAGTTCCTCGCATTGCAGCAGCAGGATGTCCGGGCAGCCCAGGGTGTCGGGCGGGCAGCTTTGCTCCAGCTTTTTTTCGATGTGGCGCACGGTGTCGTAACCGAAGTAGCCGGCCAGCCCGCCGCAAAAGCGCGGCAACCCGGGGCGCAGCGCCACCTTGAAACGCTGCTGGTACTGCGCGATGAAGTCCAGCGGATTGCCGCGGGCGGTTTCGATGACGCGACCGTCTTTCACGACCTCGGTCTTCGCATCCGCACCGAAACCGCTCGAACGCAGCAAGGTGCGCGCGGGCAGTCCGATGAAGCTGTAGCGGCCGAAGCGCTCGCCGCCGACCACGGATTCGAGCAGGAAGCTGTGCTTGCCGCTGTCCCTGGCATGGGCCAGCTTCAGGTAAAGGGACAACGGCGTTTCGAGGTCCGCGAAAGCCTCGGCGATCAGCGGGATGCGGTTGTAGCCCTGCAACGCAAGGCTTTTGAATTCCAGTTCGGTGATCAAGGGGTGAGCCTCCACAAGCTCGGCGGCCGGGCGGGCCGCGTTCATTCAATCGGGATGCCTCGGCATGCGAGGCGCGGGGCACGGGCTGCCCCGTGCGGTCAGGAACGCAGGTAGCGAGGCCGGCGCCAGGGCCAGGCTCCCCGGCTGGAGTGCCCGATAACGGCGTTGCGGTGGATGAACATGGGCAAAGTGTAGCAAACCAGCGGCGGCGCCTTGCGTGAAGTCAGCAAACCTTTCGCCTCCCGCGCAAACCCTCTTGCCACGCGGCATGCGCGTGCCGAAGAATGCCGCGATCGAACGACCGTTCTTTTTTTCAGGAGACCCAATGAATTTCGTCAAATCCTGGGTGCTGGCAGGCGCCGCACTTTTCCTGGTGCCTGCCGTCTGGGCCCAGGTCACGGTTTCGGGTGTGAGATACGAGCAGACCAGCGAGCTGCGCGGCACCAGGCTCCAGCTCAACGGCGCCGGCACCCGGTACAAGGCCATCTTCAAGGTCTACACGGCGGGGCTTTACCTCGCGAAGAAGGCCGGATCGACCGAGGAAGTGCTGGCGGCGCCGGGCGCCAAGCACATGCACATCACCATGTTGCGAGAGATCGACTCGTCGGAACTGGGCAAGCTGTTCTCGCGCGGGATCGAGGACAACATGGACAAGACGGCTTTTTCCAAGCTGATCCCCGGCGTGCTGCGCATGAGCCAGATTTTTTCGGAGCACAAGAAACTGAGCAGCGGCGACACCTTTGACATCGACTGGATCCCCGGTACCGGCACCGTGATCATGGTCAAGGGCGCACAGCAAGGCGAGCCCTTCAAGGAACCGGAGTTCTACAACGCGCTGCTGCGCATCTGGCTGGGCCCGAATCCCGCGGACTGGAAGCTCAAGGACGCGCTGCTGGGCAAGGCCGCTTGAGCGCGATCAGCGCGACAGAACCGCCGCCAGCCAGCCGGAGAGTTCGGCCATCGAATCCAGAAACCCATCGGCCTGCACGGCACGTATCGGCTCGCCGTGGTTATAGCCGTAGGTCACCAACAGGACCGGACACCCGGCATCGCGACCCGCGGCGGCGTCGTTGCTCGAGTCGCCGATCATCAAGGTGTGCCGCGGCAGCGAGCCCAGGGCGTCGCAGGTCTTGACCAGGGGCAATGGGTCGGGTTTCCGGCGTTCGAAGGCGTCACCGCCGAATACGGTCTCGAAAAAACCCGACAGGTCCTTGGCCTGCAGCAAGGTCTGCGCGAAGGACGTGGGCTTGTTGGTCAGGCAGGCCAGCCGCAGGCCGGCCCGGCGCAGGGCCTGCAGGCCTTCCACGACGCCCGGGAACACCGAGGCATAGTGCCCGTTGATCGCCCGGTAGTGTTTCTGGTAGGACTGCCAGGCCTGCTCATAAAGCGAAGGATCGGCCTGGACCTGGGCCAGCACGGAGCGGATCAGGTGTTCCGATCCCTTGCCCACCAGGCGTGCGATGTCGGTGCGTTCGATCCCCGGCAGCCCCAGCTCGACCAGCATCCGATTCAGGGCGACCGCAAAGTCGCCCAGGGTGTCGATCATGGTGCCGTCCAGGTCGACGATGGCTGCGTGCAGAACGAGGGAAGGCCGATTCATGGACTGCGGATCCGAGAGATGGAACCTCGAATTCTGGCGCATCTGGCGCCATCGCGATTCCGATGAGCCGGACCGTCCTTGCGCCCGCGCGGGGACTGCTACGGGACCTTGCGCCCGCTGATCACCCGCAGCAGGATCACCACGATGGCGATCACCAGCAGCACGTGGATGAAGCCGCCCAGGGTCACCGAGGTGACCAGTCCGAGCAGCCACAGGATGAGCAATACGACGGCGATGGTATAGAGCATGAATATTCCCCGGAGATGTTAGAGGGCGGACGGCTTCGCGCCGCCGATGAGCATGATGCGGTCACCGACGCGCCAGCGCGCGGTATTGGCGATGCTGCTGATGCGGCTCGATCCGTCACGCAGCCGCACCGTGAATTCATAGGCTGCAGGCATGTTCCCGACCGGCTCGAGCTGCCGCACCGATTCGACGAAGCCGCAGCTGTCGCACGACGACCTGCCGCGGGCCCGGCCGTCGGCCTCAGGCGCACTCAGGGGCGCGGCCAATGCCTCCGATGCACGCTGGACCGGCAGCGAAGCCGTCGGATCGAGCGTCTCTCCCATCCAGCTCATGAGCGGCGTGCTCGCCGCCGCGACGGTCGCGAACACGATCGACCCGACAAAGCCGGCCAGGGCCGTGGGCAAGCGGGAGCGAATCGCCCTCACTCTACCCTTGCGCTTGCCGTTGACTGTCGCGAAAAGCGGAACGATCGGGGTCATGTGTTGCCCTGCAGGGTTGGAAAAAGCATGGAGCGACGACGGTGCGGGCATCGCAGCGTCGTGCCCGGTTTAGCGCTTGCCGACTTCGTTGCCGATGACGCCGCCGACGGCCGCACCGCCCACGGTACCGATGGCGCTGCCCCCGGTAAGGACGGCGCCGCTGACCGCGCCGATGCCGGCGCCGACGGCGGTGTTCTGGTCACGGGTCGACATGCCGGCGCATGCGCCCAGGCTCAACAGGACTGCCGCGGTCAATGTGGCGGCTGCAATAGTTTTCATCGTGTTCATGAGTTACCCCTTGGTGTGGTGAATGGCGATCGATCTCACTTGACTCGCATGTCGTTGGCGACCGAGGCGACGCCGCTGACGCTTTGCGCGACGGCAGTCGCGCGGTCGATGTTGGCGCGCGAGGTGACGAAGCCGCTCAGCTGGACCCGGCCCTTGAAGGTTTCGACATTGATCTCGGCCGACTTGAGGCTGGGATCCTGGAAGATGGCGGTCTTGACGCGGGTCGTGATGGAACTGTCGTCCAGGTACTGACCGGTGCTTTCGTGTTTTTGCGTCGAGGCACAGCCTGCCAGAGCGGTCAAGGCGACGGCAGCGACCAGGACGGAAATGCGGCTGAATTTGTTCATGGTTCGATACTCCAGTGATTCGGATGGCAGACCGGCGAGGTGTCGCAGGGCTGGATGACAACGTCAACAACCCGAGAGTGCCCGCCACCCGAAGTCGCGTCTGTGCGCTGCCGCACCGACGGGCTTGGGGCCGTGTAGGAGAAAGTCGCCAGTTGCCTGCCCCGTGCCTCTATGTGTGCGATCGCACAGACAGCGCATCCACGGAAGAGCAATCTTGCAACCAAGGCCCGTTTCCATCGCATCCTGCGCATCCTTCGGGCTGGGAATCCACACTGGAGTCAAACATGAAACGACAACTGAAAACCGCCCTGGCGGTATCGGCGCTGGTTTTCGCGGCCCATGCCGCAGCGCAAATCACGTTCTACCAGGGCGAAGGCTTTCGCGGACGCGCCTTCACCACCAGCAACCCGGTGCCCAACTTCGATCGCACCGGCTTCAATGACCGCACCTCATCGATCGTGATAGACAAAGGCCGCTGGGAAGTGTGCGAGCACGCGAACTTCCGTGGTCGCTGCGTCGTGCTGCGCCGCGGCAGCTACGACACGCTGACGGCCTCGGGCCTGGCCGACGCCATCTCCTCGGCGCGACCGGTCAACGACCGCAGACCCCGTGACAACGAGGTCGCGGCGCCGTTGGAAACGCCCAACTACGCCTGGCGCCGCCGCGCCAACGAACGCGTCTACGAGGCACCTGTGACCTCGGTTCACGCGGTGATGGGCCCACCCACCGAACGCTGCTGGGTGGAACGCCAGCAGGTCAACAGTGACCGCAACGTGGGTGGCGCCATTGCCGGCGCGCTCATCGGCGGGGTGCTCGGCCATCAGGTCGGCGGCGGCAGCGGCAAGGACCTGGCAACCGTGGGCGGCGCGGTCGCCGGCGGCGTGATCGGCTCCAATGTCGGGCGCAATGGCCAGACCACCAGCCAGGATGTGCGCCGGTGCGAAAGCACCGCCAGCGGCGCCCCGGCCTATTGGGACGTGACCTACAACTTCCGCGGGCAGGATCACCGCATTCAAATGACGGCGCCCCCGGGCAACACCATCGCCGTGAACAACAACGGCGAACCCAGGCAGTAAGAGCGCGCCGGCAGCAACAGGAAAGCGGCCCGCGGGCCGCTTTTTTTTGACTGTCGGGCGCTGTCCGCCTAGATCGCGCCCGCCAGCGGCAGCATCACGACGATCTGGCTTCCCTGATTGAGTCCGGCGCTGCGCGCCTCGACTGTGCCCTCATGCGCCTTGACCAGCTCGCGCACCACGGCCAGGCCGATGCCCAGGCCGCCGGGACTCATGAGCGTGGCCGGAGCGTCCTGAACGAACAGATCGAAGACACGCGGCAGGGCCGGGGCGCTGATGCCGATGCCGTTGTCCTGCACGGTGATCTCCACCCCACGCCCGCGCACCGCGACCTCCAGCGAGATCTTCCCGCCTTCCGGCGTGTACTTGCAGGCGTTCACGAGCAGATTGCTCAGAACCTGCACCAGACGCAACGCATCGCCGAGCACCCTGACCGGTTCGGGCGGCATGCTCACCGTGAGCCCATGCCGCCGAGCGTCGATCGCAGGCCGGCAGGTCTCGATCGCGAGATCGACCACGCCGGATATCACGATGATGGTGCGTTCCAGCCTGAATTTTCCGGTGCCGATGCGCGAGCCGTCGAGCAGATCATTGATCAACCTCGCGATGTTCGCGATCTGGTCTGTGATGGTCGCCTGCAGCTTGGCATGGACAGCTTCGTCGGTGCGGGCACGGCTGAGCATGTGCGCGGCCAGCCGCAGGGGCATCAGCGGGTTGCGCAATTCATGGGCCACCGTCGCCAGGAACGCAATCTGCCGGTGGTACGCAGCCTGGGCCGTCGCCTCCAGATGCTTGGACTCCAGGGCTGCGATCACCAGCTGCTCGTTGGCCTCGCGCAGATCCCGAACACCCTGCTCGTATTCGGCCAGCGCCAGCTCGGAGCGCTGCGGCACCTGTACCAGCACAGCATTCGCCCCCGACCGGACCAGTCCATCCAGGTTGCTCCTGGCCGCGTCGGCAATGTCCTGCGCGCGCATCGCCGCGAGCACCAGTTGTTCATTCGCCGCCAGCAGCGTGGCGCCCTGCTTCGCGCTGAACTCGCGCTCCACCTGCGCCAGCTCCTGCCGCAGCGCCAGCAATTCCGCGCGCAGTGTCTGGGCCTGCTCCTCGAGCAGCGCCAGCACGCCGGTTGCCTCGGCAATCTGTTTCTGCTCGGAAGAGTCGTTCACGTCAAAAGCCTTGGCCGGGACTCAGCCACCGGCCGAGCCGGAAGTGGGGCTCTTCGAGCGGACGCGCCGGGTCGGCCTGCCACCCAGCAGGCCCTCGTAGCCATCCAGCATCTTGCCGATCTGGATGCCGTCGTCGTCGATGTTGAACAGCCGCAGCTCATTGGAGTGCGCGCTGCCACGCACCTTCGCCACCGCGATCACCCGTTGCAGCCGGCTGTCGACCTCGATGTAGCGCTGCACGATGATCGCGTCCGTGAGGAAGGCCGTGCCGTAGGGGCTGAAGCGCAAATCGTCGTAGCGGTCTTCCAGCTCCGATGTCATCAGCACCGTGGCGCCCGTGCTGGCCAGCGCCGACACCAGGCGCGACAAGGATTCGCGGAAGTCCTCGCGGAAGGTGGGCGCCAATGCCAGCTCGAAGCCCGAGAGCGAGTCGATGACGACCCGGCTCGCCTTGAGCCGATGGACTTCCGCGATCAGCAGGGTCGCAATCTCGTCGACGGACAGTGCCGGCGCCCGCGCGTCGACCACCCCCACACGGCCGCTGGCGATCAGCTCGGACATGACGCGGCCGCGCGAACGACCGGAGCGCTGCTCGAAGGCCGCGATCACGCCGGTTTCTCCGCCACGCGCGCCCTCGACCAGGAACGCCGCAGCCAGGATGCTTTTGCCCGCGCCCGTCGGACCGGCGACCAGCAGCGAGTAGCCGCGGGGCAGCCCGGCACCCATCATTTCATCCAGGCCCGGCACGCCCATCCGCAACCGGTTGTCCGTCGGTACCGCCGAGCCGGCTTCCCCCGGCCCGGCCAGTTGCGGCGGCGCGAACACGCGCACTCCGGTGGTGCTGATGCGAAACGTATGCAGTCCCGACAAGGTGGCCTGCCCACGCATCTTCATGACTTCCATCTTCCGGACCACCGAATTGCGGTCGATGCTCTGGCGCAGCCAGATCAGTCCGTCGGCCACGGTGAAAACCGGGTTCGGATCGTGCTCGGTGAAATACTCGCCGATCAGGAAGGTGGTGGCCTGCCAGCTCGTCATCAGCATGCCCAGCTGCTGGATGAACTCCTGCAGGCCGATAAAGGACTTGCCGCTGTCATGGGCCAGGACGACCGAGCGGAACGAATCGACCATGACCAGGCCGGGGCTGTGCCGCTCGACTTCAGCGACCATCCGGGTCAGCACCTTCTGCAGGTCGCCGGAGGCCGTCTCCTGCGACAGGTTGACGAACCGGATGCAGGCGTTGACCTTCGCGTTGTCGAAAAACTCGAACTGCTGCTGGTAGCGCAACATTTTCAGCGGCGGCTCGCCCAACACCGTGAAATACAAGGCAGGGCGTTCGGGCGTGGCCAGCGCGAACATGAGCTGGTGCGCCAGCGTGGTCTTGCCGCAGCCGGGCGACCCGGCGATGACGTTGAACGAGAACTCGGGCAACCCGCCGCCGAGTACCTCGTCGAGTCCTGGCACTCCGGTGGGCAGGCGTTTGATGGTTGCTTTGTCGGTGGTCATGGTGAGTTGTCCTGCACGGCAGGGCCGCTTGGGGGCTGGTCCCAGACGACTTGCAGGAGCCGCTGCGTGAGCAACTGGCCGATCAGGTTGTCCAGTAAGTCATGGAAGGTCTGCAGCATCGAATCATGGGCCGCCGCGGCGCGCAATCCGGTTTGACAGGACAGTGCCGCGCGCAAGGAGGCGAAGCCCCCGGGCTGGAGCGCACCCTCATACACCGCCGCGAGCCAGGGGTGTTCCGCGCTCGCCAGATGGAGGGCGCGTTGATAGAGCGCAGCGATACCCCGAGCGCCGATGACGGGGGACAGGGCCGCGTCGATGGCGACCCACACCGCAACGGCGGCATCCGCCACCTGCCCCGCATCGGCGCCACTCGCTGCCAGGGGTCCAAGGTTCTTGACGATTTTCGACTCCTCAGGCTGCGTCACCATTCTGAACGCTTCAGCATGCGACATTGTTGTATTGCGCTCCCCGGGGCTCTGCCGCCGAGGTCACCGATGGATACACGTGCGGGCCGCTCGCCGCAGGTGGCGGACAAGGCCGATTCTCCGGGTCGTGGCTGCAGCATTCTCTGCCAACAACCATCCGAGCCAGGTTCTCCCAGAGCTTGCCCGTGAGTGCCGGGGCGGTCTGTTCGCCAGCGAACATAACGTCGTCATTTTGTGCGAAATGGCGGCTACGCGTGCAGTTTGGCGCCCGAGAAGACACCGCTGCTGGACCCCGAAAGCACTACAGCACGAGCTGCAGGATATGGGTGCCGCTTGCCAGGGGCACGCGCACCCGCCCGTCTGAAACGCTCAGGGCCGCGCCATCGAGCACCGCCCGCGAGATGCCGCGACCGCGCCGGGACGGGGAGTCAACGCGGATGTCATAGCGGCTGTCGCCCACCTTCACCCTGGCTTCGTATCCGGGCCAATCGGGTGGAATGCACGGATCGAAGAGCAGGAGCGCGCCTTCACGACGGATGCCCAGGATGCCCTCGATGCCCGCGCGGTACATCCAGCCGGCGGCGCCGGTGTACCAGGTCCAGCCACCGCGGCCCACATGGGGTGCGACCGAATACACGTCGGCTGCGACGACGTAGGGCTCGACCTTGTAGCGCTGCGCCTGCGCCGGTGTCTGCGCGTGGTTGATGGGATTCAGAAGTCCAAACAATTCCACGGCTTTGCCGCCTTCGCCCAGCCTGGCAAACGCCAGGATGGCCCACATCGCGGCGTGGCTGTACTGGCCGCCGTTTTCGCGCAGGCCCGGCGGGTAACCCTTGATGTAGCCCGGGTCGCGCCGGGTCTTGTCGAACGGCGGGGTGAAGAGCAGGGCCAGGCCGTCATCACGTCGGATCAGCCGCTCTTCCAGCGACACCATCGCTGCCGCGGCGCGCGCGGGATCGGCGGCGCCCGACAGGACGGCCCACGACTGGGCGATGGAATCGATTCGGCATTCGTCGCTGTCCTTCGAGCCGAGCCAGGTGCCGTCATCGTAGGTCGCCCGGCGATACCACTGGCCGTCCCAGGCCTCGCGCTCCAGCGCCTCGCGCAGCGAAGCCGCATGCGCGCGCCAGTGGGCCGCGCGGCCGACGTCGCGGCTGTCCGCCAGGGGCGCAAACAGATCGATCGTCCGCAGCAGCAGCCAACCGAGCCAGACGCTTTCGCCCTGGCCACCTTCGCCCACGCGGTTCAGGCCATCGTTCCAGTCACCGGTGCCGATCAGCGGCAGCCCCAACCGGCCGGTGAGTGTCAGGCACTGGTCGAGCCCTCGCGCGCAATGTTCGAACAG
Organism: Ramlibacter tataouinensis; assembly: GCA_002427815.1. GTDB lineage: Bacteria > Pseudomonadota > Gammaproteobacteria > Burkholderiales > Burkholderiaceae_C > Ramlibacter > Ramlibacter tataouinensis_A. The sequence goes on along the minus strand of DIZF01000017.1, from coordinate 71,455 downwards.
GCTGGCCGGCTGATCCGCCACCATGGGCTGGAAGAACGCATCGTGCTCGCCCGCCGCCAGCGGCGGACCCTCCAGGAACGGCACCGTCTCGTCCAGCACACCCGCGTCACCCGAACTCGCGACATAGCTCGCGGTCGCGTAGGCCAGCCAGACCCGGTCATCCGAAATGCGGGTGCGCACGCCCTGGCCGGAATGGGGCAGCCACCAGTGCTGGACGTCGCCCTGCGGGAACTCGCGCCCGGCAGCTCGCAACAGGTGCTCCCGCGTCTGCTGCGGCAGGGCGAAGGCCAGGGCCATGCCGTCCTGCAACTGGTCGCGAAAGCCGTAGGCGCCGCTGGCCTGGTAGAAGGCAGAACGGGCCCAGATGCGGCAGGCCAGCGTCTGGTACAGCAGCCAGCCGTTGAGCATGATGTCCATGGCCCGGTCGGGGGTCTTCACCTGCACCGCGCCGAGCAGTTCCTGCCAGTGATCCGTCACCTGCGCGAGCACGGCATCGAGGTCCGTCCGGCGGTAGCGGGTGACGAGCTCGCGCGCTTTTTCCGCCGACTCGCACTGGCCGAGGAAGAAGACGACTTCGATGCTCTCGCCGGCAGGCAACTCCACCACGCGCTGCAACGCGGCGCAGGGATCGAGGCCGGCGCCGATGGCGCCGGACAGCGCCGCTTTGCCGGCCAGCGCGGCCGGCGCCGCCGGTCCGCCGTTGCGGCCAAGGAACTCGCCGCGGTCCGCGGTGAAGGCCTGGTGCGTGCCGCCCAGGTCCGCAAAAGCGACACGACCCGGAAACGCCACGCTCCAGGAATTGCAGGCCAGCAGCGCCCCGGTGGCTGCATCGATCTCGGTCGCGATGAACGGGCCGCAAGCGCCGCGCGAAGCGCCGAGTACCCACTCCGCAAACGCCGTGACCGACAGGCGGCGCGGCGTGCCCGAGACGTTGTGCAACGTCAGCCGGGAAATCTTCACCGGATCGGCCAGCGGCACGTATTGCAGCAGGTCGAGCGCGATGCCATGGGCCTGGTGTTCGAAGCGGCTGTAGCCGTGACCATGGCGCGCGGTGTAGCGGCCGCCATCGCGCATCGGCTGCGCGGTGGCGGTCCAGACCTCGCCGCTCGCTTCGTCGCGAACGTAAAGGGCTTCGCCGGCCGGGTCGCACACCGGGTCGTTCGACCAGGGCGTCAGCTGGTTTTCGCGGCTGTTCTCCGCCCAGGTGTAGCCGCTGCCATCGGCGGAGGCCTGGAAGCCGAAGGCCGGGTTGGCGATCACGTTGATCCAGGGGGCCGGCGTGGTTGCGCCCGCGTCCAGCACCGTGACGTATTCGCGGCCGTCCTGGTCGAAGCCGCCCAGCCCATTGAAGTACTCGAGGTCCTGCGGCGGCGCCGGGTTCTGCCCCGGCGCCGCCGCTGCTTTCGGGCGCTGCCGCGCAGGCGCGCGCGCCGGTGGTTTGGGCGCGCGGGCAAGCTGGTCGGCGATGGTGCCGCGCGCCGCAATCAGGGAGACTCGGGCGACCGATCGAAGCAGCGCCCGGGCCCGAACACTCATCAGGTCGGCCCGCAATGCGTACACCGAGCCCTGCGCCAATTCCGCGCCGAAGCGGGGACGCGACTGGCTGCTGCGCACGGCGGTGTCGATTGCGATCTGCAGGTCCTGCACGTAGGAGGAGGCGCGCTCGTTGACGATGACCAGATCCACCGCCAGCCGTTTCATCCGCCAGTACTCATGGGCGCGCAGCAGCTGGCGAACCTGGGCCATGTCGTCGGTCTCGTCGATGCGCAGCAGCACGATCGGCAGGTCGCCCGAAATCGAATGGGGCCACAGCCCCGACTGCATGCCCGCGCCGCGCACGATCGCCTCGGACGGGGCCCGGAAGCCCGCGTCGGCATACAGGATGGGCGCCGCCAGCCGCTGGAAGTCCGCCGCTTCCTCGGCCTTCACTCCGATATGGCGCAGCTGCACCTGGGCCTGGGTCCAGGCCAGCGTCTTGGCGCGGTCGAAGGCGTTGCGGTCGTGGTGTTTGTCGATGAGCAGAAGCAGTTCGTCCCGCGACGGCGCGACCAGCGTCCAGAAGGCCACGCGCACGGACTTGCCGGGCGCGATCCGCACCCGCCGGCGCAGCGAGAAGATCGGGTCCAACACGGTGCCAGCCGTGTTGGAAAGCGGCATGCCGCCCGTCATGGCGGCGGCCGAGCCGACGCTGCGGCCCCGCCCAATGAAGCGCGCACGGTCCGATTCGTACTGGACCTCGGCCGAGACCTCGCCTTCCACCACCGCGAAGTGCGCGGCCCAGATCGGCGATTCGTCGGGCGTGCGCGAGCGCCGGGTGGCGATGAGCGCACCGAATTCCGGCAGGTACTCGGTCTGCACGAACAGTTTGGCGAATGCCGGGTGCGCGTTGTCGGCAGCGGCCGGCGCCAGGACCAGCTCGGCGTAGGACGTGAGTTCGATCTCGCGCGAGCGCCGGCCGCTGTTGACCAGCAGCAGCCGGCGCACTTCGCCGTCGTCCTCGCCCGAGACCACCACCTCCATGGTCGTGGCGAGCGTGCCGTCGCGGCGGCTGAATTCGGCATGGTCCTCGCTGAACACGACTTCGGCGTGGTCCACCTCGCCGCCCGTGGGCTGGACGCTGGCCGACCAGACCGCGCCGCTTTCGATGTCGTGCAGGAAGACAAACGAGCCCCAGTCGTCACGGGTCGCATCCTCCCGCCAGCGCGTGACGGCGATGTCGCGCCAGCGGCTGTAGCCCGCGCCAGCGGCCGTCAGCATCACGGCGTAGCGCCCGTTGCACAGCAGGTGCGTGATCGCAGCGCCGCCGCGCGCGCCCCGCAGGCGCCGCATCGCGGACGCCGCGGCGACCGGCTGGGCCGGCGATGCCTTCACTTCCTCGGCCCGCGGGTGGGCAATGGGCACGTTCCGGGGCATGCGCTCCTGCAGCAGCAGCTCGCAGGCCTGGATCATCGGTTCGCGGTGGAACCGCTCGCGCATCCGGCCCTCGTGCAAGGCGTTCGCGATGGCCACGATCGTCATGCCCTGGTGGTGCGCCATGAAGCAGCGCACGATCGCGAAACCTGCGTCGTCGGGCAGCCGGGCCCGGGTGAAATCGAGCGCCTCGTAAAAGCCATAGCGGCCCGCCGCTCCCATCTCGGCCAGCCGGTCGTAGTTGCGCAGCGCGCCGGCCGGATCGACCATGGCGGCCAGGCCCGTCGCGTACGGCGCGATCACGATGTTCTCGGCCAGCCCGCGCTTGAGGCCCAGGCCGGGCACGCCAAAGTTGGAGTACTGGTAGGTGAATTCCATGTCGCGCGCGTTGAAGGCCGATTCCGAGATGCCCCAGGGAATGTCCAGCGCCTCGCCATAGGCTTGCTGGCGCCGCACCACCAGCCGGTTGGTCTGCTCGAGCAGGCTGCCGACCGGGGCGCGCATCACCAGCGAGGGCATCAGGTACTCGAACATGGAGCCGGACCAGGAGATCAGCGCCGATCCGTGGCCCAGCGGCGTCGCGGTGCGGCCGAGGCGAAACCAATGCCGCGTCGTCGCGTCGCCCTTGGCAATGGCGAACAGGCTGGCCAGCCGCGCTTCCGATGCGAGCAGGTCATAGCAGCTGGGGTCGAGACGGTTCTCGGCCAGCGAATAGCCGATAGCCAGCAGCTTGCGCTCGGGGTCGAGCAGGAATGCGAAATCCATGGCCAATGCCATCTCGCGGGCCTCGTACGCAAGCACTTTCAGGCGAGCGCCGAGCAGGAGCGGCCCATCGGTCAACTGGACCCGATCGCGGGCATGTTCAACCAGCGCGTGGCCGATGGCCTCGATCCAGAACACCAGGTCCGGTGTGCCGGCACCCTCGACCATCGGCAGCAGTTCCCGCGCGGCTTTCGCCGCCTTGTCGGCAAGCCGCTTGATCACCGCAGGCAGTGGTTGATCCGCCTGGGCGCCCATCATGTGCGCTTCGATCTCGTCCAGCAGGGCGGCGAGCTGCCGTCCGCCCTCGCCGCTCGCGGCGGGCAGGACGGCCATTGCTTCGCGGGCAAGTTCGAGGTGGTCCGCCACGCCCGAGCGGGCCTCGGACACCGACGGCGCGGAGATCCACTCCTCGCAGGCATTGGCGAGCACGATCAGGTGGCCCGCCAGGTTGCCGCTGTCCACCGACGAGACGTAGGCCGGCGTCAGCGGCTGCAGCTCGAGCGTGCCGTACCAGTTGTAGAAATGCCCCTTGAAGCGCGCCAGCTTGTTCAGGGAAGCGAACGTCGCTTCCAGCCGCTCCACCGTCTCCAGCGTGCCGGTCCAGCCGAAGTCGCGCGCGCAGGCCGCCGAGAGCAGGTACAGGCCGATATTGGTGGGCGAAGTCCGGTGCGCCACCACGGGCCTGGGGGCCACCTGGAAGTTGTCCGGCGGCAGCATGTTGTCCGTCGGCGTGACGAAGGTTTCGAAGAAGCGCCAGGTGCGGCGCGCGATCAGGCGCAGCTCACGCTCCTGCCTCGGCGACGTCGCGATACGTGGCGCAACGGCCGGCGGGCGGCTGGCCCACGAGGCCAGCGCCGGCGCGGCCAGCCACAGCAGCGCAAACGGCAGCGCCAGCGGCCAGGACGAAGGCGCGAAGGCGACCGCGCCGGCCGCCATGGCCAGACCCATCGCCGTGCCGCGGGCCATCTGGCGGTAGAAACCGCGCACATCGAGCAGCGGCGCCTGTGCGGACTGGGCGGCCGTCGTCCACTCCAGCAGGTGGCGCCGCGTCACCGCCAGGCGCACCAGCGTCCTGAGAATCGCATCGACCATGCGCCAGGCCTGGTCGGCCAGAAAGGCCAGCGAGAAGAAGATCTGCAATACCGCCAGGCGCAGGTCGCCGGCAAGCATGCGGAAGTGCCGGGGAAGGTGCGTGCCCGTGCGGCGCGGCACGATGGCCAGGAGCAGCGGCAGAAACACGGGGATGGCCATCGCAGCCAGCACCAGCAAAGCGCCGTTCACGGCCGACGGCAGCGGCAGCGGCAGCACCCAGCACAGCCCCAGTGTCGCCAGGGTGAGCGGCGCGATCAGCGAACGCCTCAGGTTGTCCCCAATCTTGCCCAGGCCGATGGCGGGCACGGCCTGGTCGGCCGTCCGGTGCCCCAGGACCCAGGGCAGCAGTTGCCAGTCGCCCCGCGTCCAGCGATGCTGGCGTTTGGCGGCGACGTCGTAGCGGGAGGGGAATTCCTCGACCACTTCGATATCGGAGGCCAGGCCGGCGCGCGCGAAGATGCCTTCGAACAGGTCGTGGCTGAGCATGGTGTTGGGCGGCACGCGGCCGGCCAGCGCGGCCTCGAAGGCGTCGACGTCGTAGATGCCCTTGCCGGTGTACGAGCCTTCACCGAACAGGTCCTGGTAGATGTCGGATGCGGCGGCGGCGTAAGGGTCGATTCCCCCGGGCGCCGAGAACAGCCGCTGGTAGAACGACCCCTCGCGGCCGACCGGCAGCGAAGGGGTCACGCGCGGCTGAAGAATGGCGTAGCCGCCCACGACGCGCTGCAGCGCCTGGCTGAAGCGCGGCCGGTTCAGCGGATGCGCCATCTTGCCGATCAGCCGCTGCGCCGCGTCGCGCGGCAGCCGGGTGTCGGCATCCAGGGTGATGACGTAGCGCACATCGGCGGGCAGATGTCCCTCGCCTTCTGTCAGGGGCACGAAGCTGGTGTCGGTGGCCCCGCGCAGCAGCCGGTTGAGTTCGTGCAGCTTGCCGCGTTTGCGCTCCCAGCCCATCCACTTGCCCTCGCACGCGTTGAAAAGGCGGCGCCGGTGCAGCATGAAGAAGCGCGGACCGCCGCCGGGACCCGGCCCGTAGCGGCGGTTCAGTTCCGCGACGGCCGCAGTGGCGACGGCGATCAGCTCCGCGTCGCCCTCCCTCACCTCCTGATCGGCGTCGAGCCCGTCTGCGAGCAATGCGAAAGCCAGATCGCCGCCGGCGCCCGAGAGATGGTGAACCTCCAGGCGCTCGATCTGTTCCAGCAGGTCCGCCTGGCTGGTCAGCAGCGTGGGCACGGCAACCAGCGTGCGCAGGCCTGGCGGAACGCCTTCCCGCAGCGCCAGCCCGGGCAGGGCAACCGGGCCGAAGCTCCAGCTCATCGTGCGGTTGACGAGTGCCATCGCCACGTCGGTCGCGGGCACGAACGCCGCCAGCGCGAGCAGCGCGATCCAGCCGGTGGCCAGGCCGGGCTCCCACACGGCCCACAGCGCGAGCGCCAGCAATTCCGCCGCAACGACAAAGACCATGCCGACATAGCCACCCATACCCAGGCGGATATTGAAACGGTTCACCGCCAGCCGCACGGGCTGACGGAAGCCGATCGCCCGTTCGAAGGCGCGCCGGCCCTCGGCGATGAGGTGATAGCCCGGGTCCGCGTCGCGTTCCGCCTGCGCGTCGCCGGGCTCTGCCGCCGCCTGGTCGGCCGCCTCCAACGCCCGATCGGCAATCTCCAGTTCGGGCCGCGAAGAACCTCGGGCCAGCTGTTCGATCGCGCTGCGATACTGGTTGCGGGTGGCGAAGTCCATTGCGGCAAAGGCGCTGCGCGCGCGCAGGCGTTCATCGACCAGGCTGACGCTCTCGAACAGCTCGGCCCAGTCGATGTCGGAGATCAGACGCATGCTGGTGATGACGTTGCGCACCGTGACGTTGGTGGCGCCCTGGCGCAGCAGGGCATGCTCGACCACCTCGTCGACGGTCGTGCCCTGCAGGCGCAGCCGCTCCTCCAGCCAGCCCAGGGCCGGCGTGGTCCTGGGATCCTGGTCCCTCAGCCGCTTGGCGAACTGCGCGGCGAAGTGTTCGGACAAGGGGCCGGGCTCGCGCGTCGCGATGTCGGCATCGAGTGCATGGCGTGCGCGCCCGGAGGCGATCAGCCGGTTGGCCAGCGCCTGGGCATCGACGCCCGCCAGGCGGCCGGCGGTGATCTGCTCGGCGAGGCGGCGCAGGTTCTCGATGAGGACGATGCGCAGCGTGATCGCCACCGCCCACAATTCGCCGATGGTGAGCGGCTGCAAGCTCTGGTAGGCGGCAATGAAGCGCCGCAGCACGGCGGGATCGAAGTGGCTGTCGGTGTGGGCCACGAAGGCCCAGGCCAAGCCGAACACGCGCGGATAACCGGCGAACGGACCCGCGGCCAGCTTCGGCAGCTGGCGATAAAAGCCGACCGGCAGGTCGTCGCGGATATCGCGGATCTGCTGTTCGACCACGTGGTAGTTGTCGAGCAGCCATTCCGCGGCGGGCTCCACACCGCGGCCGCCTTCCAGCTCCGCGGCGCTGGCGCGGTAGGCCGCGAGCAGCACACCCGCGTTGTCATTGAGCCGGCGATGCAGCGACAGGACGGACGGCGGCCGGGTCGTGACCGGCTGGGCCGCCGCCAGCGTCCTGGCGTGCTGCTCCAGCCGCTCGATTCCGAACAGCTCCTGCCGCACCGGCGCGGTGTCGTTCCAGGGCGGCGCTGGCGGCCGCCGACCGAAAAACGCCGGCTTCAGCAAGGCGCTTGCGGATTCGCAGCGCGCAAGTCGTGCTCGCGCAGCATCACCGGCTCTCTCGCGCCCTGCGCGAGCCGCCGGCGCACCGCCGCCTCGATCTCGGCCGCGTTGTCGCGGAAGGTTTCCAGGGGCTCATCGCCGTGGACGTTGGGCCGATAGCGGTAGTGCAATGCATCGCGGCTGACGCTGGCGCCCAGCGCCTGTCCGTCGACCAGTACCCAGAACCGCACGGTCCCGGAGGCTTCGTGGAAGAAAGGCGCGTCGGACACAGGCCCCCCGATCGATCAGCGCTGGGGCGCCGGGACGATCACCAAGGCGTCTCCCGTCTTGCCGCGCTGGCCCGTTGCACCGGTGTCCCCGGTATTGCCGGTATTGCCGGTGGCACCCGTCGTCCCGGTATCGCCGGTGCTGCCGGTGCTGCCGG
>DIZF01000017.1:0-63383 GCA_002427815.1 Ramlibacter tataouinensis | reverse complement strand
GGTGCTGCCGGTGCTGCCGGTGGCGCCCGTGGAACCGGTATTGCCCATCGTTCCGGTGGCTCCGGCCGAGCCTGTGCTGCCGGTAGCGCCGGTAGCGCCCGCGGGACCCGGTACAGGCACTGCCACCGGTGCGGGGGTAACGACCGTCGCCGGCTGGCACGCGGCCAGGGAGATCGCCATCAGCGCGGCGGAAATTACGATTGAATATTTCATGAAGATTCCAGTTGATTGCTTGGGGAAAACCGCTCACCTGGACAGACTTGTGGACACAGCGAGTAGCCTTGCCAAGATACGCCGTAAGGTGCTTGCAGCTCTGTTCGTTAGCGCACTTAAGTCGCCTTTATTCCTACGTAGGCTGACTCCTACGGCAACGTGAGACCCGCGCCTATTTCCTTGCGGTGATCTCCAGCCCGATGCCGCGGTAACCGAGAAACCGGCAGGCCGGTCCGAACAGCGGCTCGCCGCTGACCTGGAACTTCTGTTCCGATCCGTCGGGGTTGACGCGGCTGAAGACGAAGTCGAGGAACGGCTCGCGCGCTGCGATAGCGGCCTGCAGCGCGGCCCGTTCCGCCGGGTTCCACCCGGCATCCTGAACCGGGACCGCATCCGCCGCGAAAGCGTCGACACGAAATCCGAGCATTTCCAGCACCGGGCCGGACACCTTGGTGAAATTTCCGTTCTCGTCCTGCTCCCAATACCAGTCCGAAGCCAGTTCCGTCAGGCTGCGGTAGCGCGCTTCGCTCTCGCGCAGTTCGGCCGTGCGTTCCTGCACCGCCTGCTCCAGCGCATGGTTGTGAAGCTCCAGCCGCTTGTAAAGCAGCCGCACTTCCAGCGTGTTGCGAATGCGCGTCTTGACTTCGGTCAGGTCGAAAGGCTTGCTGATGAAATCCCTGACGCCGGCCTGCAAGGCGCGCAGCTTGTGGCCGGGCTGGGCGGTGATCACCAGGACCGGCAGGTAGCCGTCGCTGTCGTTGGTCCTGAGGCCCGCCATCACCTGGAATCCGTCCATGCCCGGCATCTGCAGGTCCAGCAGGATGAGGTCGTAGCGGTTCCTGCGATGCAGCGCGCACACCTCCAGCGGATTCATGGTCGATGTCACGTTGTCGTACCCCGCGTCATGCAGCATCTGCTCGAGCAGGGCGACGTTCGCCGCCTGGTCGTCGACGATCAGGATGCGCGCGTGCAGAATTTCGGAATCGGTGATCTTCATAGTTGCTGCGCCTCGGCTGCGCGGTCTGTGGTTTTCCGCGAAAAGATCAGGGCCACATCCAGCGCGTCCATGAACTGGGCGACCATGATGGGCTTGGTGATGTAGTTGAAGAACCCTGCCTCCAGGCCTCTTTCGATGTCGCGCGGCACCGCGTTGGCGCTGAGGGCGATGATGGGAATATGTGCCGTCGCCGGATCGGCGCGCAGGATCTTCATGGCCTCGATCCCGCTCAGGCCGGGCAGGTTGATGTCCATCAGGATCACCTCGGGCAGGCAGGCACGCGCATATTCGATTCCCAGTTTTCCGTCCGCCGCGGAAAGCAGCCGCAGGTCGGGTCGGCGCGCGACCAGTTGCGCCACCAGCTCCAGGTTCGCCGGGTTGTCCTCGACATACAGGAGGGTGCGCAGGGGCGTGCTATCGGGCAATGCCGGCCTGGCCAGGGCGGCGTGCTCCGCCTCCAGCACGGCGAGCTGGGGCGCCGCCGCCATGGCGAACTCGATCCAGAAGACGCTGCCCTTCCCGAGGGTGCTGTCGGCGCCGATGCTGCCGCCCATCAGCTCGACCAGGCGCTTGGTCACCACCAGGCCGATGCCGGTGCCTTCCTCGACGCCGGCCTCCTTGCCGAGCCGGTTGAACGGCTGGAACAGCTGCGCCAGCTGCTCGGGCGCCAGGCCCACACCGGTGTCGCGCACGCTGATGCGGATCGAGCCAGGGGGCACCAGCTCGCATTCCACCGCCACCGTGCCTTGCGGGCGGTTGTACTTCACGGCGTTGAAAAGCAGATTGATCAGCACCTGCTTGACGCGGGTCCGGTCGGCATAGACAAAGCGGGGAATCTCGAAGTGGGGAAAGGTCATGCCGATGCCGCGCGAGCGCGCCTGCGGCTCGATCATGGCCCGGCATTCGATCATCACCTCGGCCAGCGACACCGGCTCGTTCGAGAGCGTCAACTTGCCCGACTCGATCAGCGCGAGATCGAGGATCTCGTTGATCAGCTCCAGCAGGTACCAGCCGGCCTTGAGGATCTGCTCGATGTTGCGCTTCTGGGTCGGGGTGGGCGACGGCGCCCCGGTTTCCAGCAACTGGGCGAAGCCGAGGATGGCATTGAGCGGCGTGCGCAGCTCGTGGCTCATGCTGGAGAGAAACTCGGACTTGGCGCGATTGGCCTTGTCCGCCGCGGCCATGGCCTCGTTCAGCTCCGACTCGACGCGCTTGCGCACCGAATTGTCGGTGCCGATCAGCAGGTAGCCGATGATCACGCCGTAGTCGTCGCGCAGCGCCGTGATCGACACGATGGCCGGGAAACGGCTGTCGTCCTTGCAGATGTAGGTCAGCTCATAGATGTCCTCGATCTCGCGCGAAGCCTTGAAGGCCAGCGCCTCGAAGCCCGGCGCGATGGTGGTTCCCAGCTCCAGGGTCAGGGCCTCGGCCCGCTCCCGGACTTCCTGCGGATCGTGGATATCGCTCGGACTGATCTTGTTGACGACCTCGTCGGCCTGGTAGCCCAGCATGCGCTCGGCGCCGACATTGAACAGCTGGATGACGCCTTTTTCGTCGGTGGCGATGATGGAGAAGTTGGCGCTGGTCAGGATGGCGTTCTGCAGCGCGCCCGCCTTGAGCAACGCCAGCGCGCTGCGCGCATCGGTGCCGCCATCCCCCCTGCCGGCATCGTCGTCGGCACGCGGGCTACCGTTTAGCGTCTTGAACATGGCAGATTCCCGTAAAGAGCAAGCTAACGCACCGCAAGGACTGCGAGTGCCGGGCTGGCGAGGTGTGACGGGCCTCACAAGATGGGGAAGTACGCGCCTGGAATAAACACGTTAACAGCTTCCTGCGCGCGCGTATGTGCGGCAAGGCACATAAGGAAGACAAGGGGAAACAAAGGGCCCGGGCCGAGGGCCGGCAGACGGGCCCCGGCAGCTGGCGCCTGGCCGGGAAGTGACCGTCAAACCGGCAATTCGTGCGGCAGCGCAGGCGTTGCGGCGCGCGGAATGTCGGAGAGCAGCCGGTCGAATTCCAGCTTGACCACCCCATAGCATTCACAGACCGCCTGCTCCAGTCCGGCGCGGTCCAGCACATCGATGTGGCCGCGGTTGTAGCGGATCAGGCCGGCCCGCTGCAGGTTGCCCGCCGCCTCGGTCACCCCTTCGCGGCGCACTCCCAGCAGGTTGGCGATCAGCTCCTGGGTCATCGTGAGCGAATTCGAGGACAGCCGGTCCAGGCTCAATAGCAGCGCGCGACACAGTTGCTGCTCCACCGAGTGATGGCGGTTGCACACGGCCGTCTGGGTCATCTGCGTGATCAGCGCCTGGGTATAGCGCAGCAACAAACCCAGAACCGGGCCGGCGCGGCGGAACTCCTGCTGCAGCAGTTGCGCCTTGAGGCGATAACCATGGCCGCCGCTGCGCACCACCGCCCGGCTGGGCGTGGTGTCGCCGCCCATGAACACCGAGATGCCGACCAGGCCCTCGTTGCCGACCACGGCGATTTCGGCCGATGCACCGTCCTTCAGCACGTACAGCAGCGAAACAATGCAGGTGGTCGGAAAATAGACGTGTTGCAGCTGCCCGCCCGATTCGCACAGGACATGGCCCAGCGGCATCGGGACCAGCTCGAGATGCGGGGCCAGTCGCTCGTACTCGGCGACCGGGAAAGCGGCGAGGAGGTGGTTCTGCGTTGTGCAGTGGGGTACGGCCATCTGGTCCGATTGTGCGCTTTGCAGCCACGCTGCGCTGGCAGGAAGGACAAGCTCGTGCCGCGGCGACCGGCAAGGAAGGGCGCCCCAGCGCCCCTGATTTGGAAGTGGCTTAGCGCCTGACGCCGCCCTGGTTGCCGCCGCTGTGGCTGGCCTGGCCGCCCTTGCGGCCGGCTTCACGGGCTTCGTCGGAGTCGAACTCATGAGCAGTGCCTTTCCCATGCGCTGCCTTGCCGCCTTCGCTGTCGCGCGACCGGCACCGCGCCGGCCACGGCGCAATTCAGGGTCGCGGTCCGGGTGGGCGGGGTAGGCAGTTCAGTGATGAGGCGGTAGGAAGCGGCCTATGTCGCGCTGCCGGACTGCTCAGGCGGGCACGGCCTCGAGATTGGCGCGCACCCAGTGACGATGGCGAGCAATGGCGGCAATGAACTCCTGCGCCAGCTGGGCGCGCAGGGGCGGGTCGTTACTGCCGAGCACGACGCCGGGCGTGGCCGGGGCGCCTTCGCCGCCGGCTATGCCCAGGGTGCGCAACAGTTGCACACCCTCCCCGATGACGCAGATCGTCTTGCAGTGCTTGTAGGCTTCCAGCACGAAGTGCACCGCGTCGCCGTTGCCGGCCAGGGTCTGGGCGCTGCCGGAGCCGCCCGGCACCAGCACGGCATCGAACATGACGGACGGCATGTTGCCGAAGGTGTGGTCCACCGCCAGTTGCTGGCCCGACGATGTCGCCACCGAGCCCAGATGCGCCGCCACGACCCGGCTGCTGGCTCCGGCATCCTGCAGCGCCTGCTGGATCACCCGCAGCGCGCCAACCTCCACGCCGCCGGCCACCAGCACCGCGACCTTGCGGGTGGCGATACTCGCGCCGTTGCCTTCCATGCTCAATGCCGCCGACGCCTCCAGCGGCAGCTTGACCCGCACGTCGCGAAAGCCGGAGCGGCCCGCCGCCGCCTTGGCGTCCGGGGCGCCGATGCCCAACGGTTCGGCCACCTTGCGCGCCAGCTTGGGGTCCACATGAGCCAGGTTGTCCACCACGCGCTGGCGGACGGCGGGCACCTCGACCTTGGACAGCTCGAACTGGAAGGCCGCGACGATGTGATCCTTCTCCGCCGGGCTCTGGCTGTTCCAGAACAGCGTGGCCTGGCTGAAGTGATCGTCGAAGCTCGGGCTGCGTCGGCGCACCTTGGGCGGCTCGACCGCTTCGGCGAAGCTCTGGAATCCCTGCTGGCCGCCGTCGACGCGAAACTCCGAGCCGTTGCCCAGCGAGTTCGGCTCATACGCCGCCTGGCCTTTGTTCACCAGCATGCGGTGCATGCCGTCGCGCTGGAAATTGTGGAACGGGCAGACACCGCGATTGATCGGGAGCTCGTGGAAGTTGGGACCGCCCAGGCGCGACAGCTGGGTATCGGTGTACGAGAACAACCGGCCCTGCAGCAGGGGGTCGTTGCTGAAGTCGATGCCGGGCACCACGTGGCCGGGATGGAAGGCCACCTGCTCGGTTTCCGCGAAGAAATTGTCGGGGTTGCGGTTCAGGACCAGCTTGCCCACCGTCAGCACCGGCACCATTTCCTCGGGGATCAGCTTGGTGGGATCGAGCAGGTCGAACCCCAGGCTCTGCGCCTTGCTTTCCTCGACCAATTGCACGCCCAGCTCCCACTCGGGGAAATTGCCCTGCGCGATGGATTCCCACAGGTCGCGGCGGTGAAAGTCGGGGTCCTTGCCGGCCAGCTTCTGGGCCTCGTCCCACACCAGCGCATGCTTGCCCAGCCTGGGCTTCCAGTGGAACTTGACGAAATGCGCGACGCCCTTGGCGTTGATGAAGCGGAAGGTGTGGACGCCGAAGCCTTCCATCATGCGGTAGCTGCGCGGGATGGTGCGGTCGGACATGATCCACATCGCCATATGGGTGGTCTCGGGCATGAGCGAGATGAAATCCCAGAAGGTGTCATGCGCGCTCGCGGCCTGCGGCATGTCATGGTGCGGCTCGGGCTTGAGCGCGTGCACGAGGTCGGGAAACTTCATCGCGTCCTGGATGAAGAACACCGGAATGTTGTTGCCCACCAGGTCGTAGTTGCCTTCGCGGGTGTAGAACTTCACCGCGAAGCCGCGCACGTCGCGCACCGTGTCGGCCGAGCCGCGCGAGCCGGCCACCGTGGAGAAGCGCACGAAGACCGGGGTGCGGCTGCCGGCTTCCTGCAGGAAATCGGCACGGGTGTATTCGACCAGCGATCGGGTGAGCTCGAAATAGCCGTGGGCCCCGGCACCGCGCGCGTGCACCACGCGCTCGGGAATGCGCTCGTGATCGAAGTGGGTGATCTTCTCGCGCAGGATGAAGTCTTCCAGCAGTGTCGGGCCGCGCACACCCGCCTTGAGCGAGTTGTGGTTGTCCGGAACGACCAGGCCCTGGTTGGTGGTCAGCAGGTTTTCCGGGCCCTGGCTGAACGACTCGAGCTGCTTCTGCTTGGCCGCGCCGCTTTCGCCGGCCTTGGACTTGCGCTGGGCCTCCTGCCTGGGCTGTGCCATTCAAAAACTCCTGTGGCTTTTTCTGATTGATGGAGACGCGGCGATGGCGCCCACGGGCGCTGCCGCCGCGTCGAAAAGGAAGGGGGTCAGTTCGCGTCCAGGTCGAACGCGGCTTCGAGGATGTTGGCGAGCGCGCCAAGGGCGATGGCACCCGCGATGCCGGCGGCGCACCAGACCAACCAGTCCGGTATTCGGGCAATCCAGTCCATGACCATCTCCTTGCTTGCGCGTGCGATTTCGCGCTCGGCCCCATGTTACGCAGGCTCATGTGCAATGCCCGTAGTGAGTCGGCGGGCACGTTTGTAGTAATGGCGCTCAATCGGCGGTAGGACTTCTCCGACACCGCGCAAGCTGCCTGCCCGGCGCATTCCTGCAGCAGCGCTGCGGCACGTCCGCCAGGACGATTCGAACGCCAGGAACCTCAGCCCTTGAGCGCGGCGCGCATGGCGGCTATCACCGCCTTGTAGTCGGGGTTGCCGAAGATCGCGCTGCCGGCCACGAACGTGTCGGCGCCGGCGGCGGCGACCCGCGCGATGTTGTCGGGCTTGATGCCGCCGTCGACCTCGAGGCGGATGTCCTTGCCGCACTCGTCGATGCGCTGTCGCGCCTGTTCGATCTTGCGCAATGCCGACTCGATGAAGCTCTGGCCGCCGAAGCCGGGGTTGACGCTCATGATGAGGATGAGGTCTATGTCCTCGATCAGCCAGTCCAGCACGTCGAGCGATGCCGCCGGGTTGAACACCAGCCCGGCCTTGCAACCGCTGGCCTTGATGGCCTGCACGCTGCGGTGGACATGGATGGAAGCGTCGGCGTGGAAACTGATGAGGTCGGCGCCGGCTTGGGCGAAGGCCTGGGCCAGCGCGTCCACCGGCTGCACCATCAGGTGGACGTCGACCGGGACGGCGCGGCCGTCGGAGGTGACCGCATGGGGTTTCAAGGCCGAGCAGATCATCGGGCCGAATGTCAGGTTGGGCACGTAGTGGTTGTCCATCACATCGAAGTGGATCCAGTCGGCCCCGGCCGCGACCACGCGCTTCACCTCGTCACCCAGCCGGGTGAAGTCCGCCGAAAGGATGGACGGGGAAATGCGATAGATTTTGCTCATCCGGGCATTCTCGCAAATCGCGAACGGGTACGATCGGCCGCATGGCCAAGTACAGCTTCCGCATCGAAGTCGAGCCCCAGTACCTGCCCGAGCAGTCGGCGCCGGCGCAGGGCTTGTTCAGTTTTGCGTACACCATCACGATCACCAACAGCGGCGAAGTGCCGGCCCAGCTGATTGCGCGCCACTGGCTCATCGCCAATGCGATGGGCGAGGTGGAGGAAGTCAAGGGCCTGGGCGTGGTCGGCCACCAGCCGCTGCTCAAGCCCGGCGAGGCGTTCCAGTACACCAGCGGCTCCCGCCTGCGGACCGCTTCGGGCACCATGCAAGGCAGCTTCTTCTTCGTGGCCGACGACGGACACCGCTTCGACGTCGAGATTCCGCTGTTCGCGCTCGACGACGGCACCACCCGCGTGCTGCATTGACGCCCGGCCGGCCTCGGGTTGCCGTCCTGCAGTGCCGGCGGGGCGCGCTGCAGTACATTGCGCGCCGGGGAGAACGCGCATGAACGACATCATGGCCATCTGGGCCGACTGGCTCAGGCCCTCGGCCGGCCTGCCCACGGTCCAATGGTCGATCCTGCTGGCGGTGGCAGCCGCGGCGGGCCACCTGCTGCAACGGCACACCGGCCTGCCCAAGGCCGTCGGCTACTCCATCATCGGTGCGCTGGCCGGCCTGGGCGGCTTCTCCGGCGCGGTCTGGCCGCTGCAGGGCATCGCCCTGTTCCTGCTGGAGCTGGGCGTTTCCGTCGTGCTGTTCGAAGCGGGCGGCCGGATTGCGCTGCGCTGGTTTCGCCACAACCCGATGGTGCTGCTGCAAAGCCTGCTGGAGTCCATCCTGACGGCGCTGGCTGTCTATTACGCCCTGCGCTGGATGGGGGTGCAGTCCACCGTCGCCGAGGGCGTCGGCCTGGTGGCCATGGCCGCGTCGCCGGCGGTGCTCAGCCGCGTCATCATGGATACGCACGCATCCGGCCCGGTGACCGAGCGGGCCATGGCGCTCTCCACGCTCAGCACGCTGTTTGCCTTGACGCTGGTCAGCGCGCGCACCGGCGTGATGCACCGACCGGCGGCCAGCCTGGGCGAGACGCTCTATCCGGTCGCGGTGGTTCTGGGTGTGTCCATCGTGGTCGGGGCCGCGCTGGCGCTGGTGCTGCGCATGGCCCTTCGCGTCATGAGCCCGACCAGCGAGAACACTTCGATGCTGCTGATCGCGCTGATTGCGGCGGCGGCGGCGCTGGCGGCCAATTTCGGCGGATCGGCCCCGCTCGCCGCGCTGCTCGGGGGCATTCTGCTCAAGCAGCTGAATCCGCGGCCCTGGGCCTGGCCGCGCCAGCTGGGCACCGCTTCGTCGATGCTCATCATGCTGATGTTCGTGCTGGTCTCGGTGGCGGCGGCCCAGGCCCAATGGAACCCTGCCGTGGCCGGCCTGGTCGCGGGGCTCGTGCTGGCGCGCCTGGTGGCCAAAGTCGTCGGGGTCGAGGCGGCCAACTGGGGCAGCGGCACCAGCTGGCGGCAAGCGTTCTGGACCGGCTGCGCCATGGCGCCGATGTCATCGGAGGCCACGCTGCTGGTGTCCCAGTTCGTGGCCTCATCGCTCACATTGGGGCCGCACATCGCCAGCATCGCCATGCCGGCGATCCTGCTGCTGGAAGTGCTGGGCGCGGTCATCGCCACCGTCGCCCTCCACCGCGCCGGCGAGAGCTCCACGCCCTTGCTGTCGAAAGGCATGTCCCAGACCCAGCCAGGAGAATTGCGTGGATAAACGCGCGGACCCTTCAGCGCGTTCACCCGCAGCGCTCCCCAGCCTCGAGCCGTTCCAGCATTCGGCCGCCCTGTCGCTGGGAGTGGAGCTGGAGCTGCAGCTGGTCAACACCCACGACTACGACCTCGCACCCTATTCGGACGAAATGCTGCGGCTGATGGCGCGCTACAAGCTACCCGGCGCGGTGGTGCCCGAGATGACCTCGAGCATGATCGAGATCTCGACCGGCGTGTGCGGGGCGGTGGCGCAGGTGCAGTCCGAGCTGTCGGAGATCCGCGATGCGCTGGTGCAGTGCGCCGACAAACTCAACATCGCGGTGGCAGGCGGCGGCACCCACCCGTTCCAGCAGTGGCACGAGCGCCGCATCTACGACAAGCCGCGTTTTCGCGAACTGTCGGAGCTGTACGGCTACCTGTCCAAGCAGTTCACGATTTTCGGGCAGCACGTGCACGTCGGCTGCCCCGACGCCGACAGCGCGCTGCTGATGCTGCACCGCATGTCGCGCTACATCCCCCATTTCATCGCGCTGTCGGCGTCGTCGCCGTTCGTGCAGGGGCAGGACACGCAGTTCGACTCGGCCCGGCTGAATTCGGTGTTCGCCTTTCCGATGTCCGGGCGCGCGCCCTTCACGCTGAGCTGGGACGAGTTCGGCAAGTTCTTCGCCAAGACCACCCGTACCGGCGTGGTCAAGAGCATGAAGGACTTCTACTGGGACATCCGGCCCAAGCCCGAATACGGCACCATCGAGATCCGCGTCTTCGACACGCCGCTCACGGTGGATCGCGCCGTCGCTCTGGCCGGGTTTGTGCAGTCGCTGGCTTCGTGGTTGCTGAATGAACAGCCGTTCATGCCGCAGGAAGACGATTACATGGTCTACACCTACAACCGCTTCCAGGCCTGCCGGTTCGGGCTCGACGCCATATATGTAGACCCACCGACCGGGGAGCACATGCCCTTGCGCGACCATATCGTCCAGACCATGCGCCAGATCGGCGGCCACGCCCGCCAACTGGGCGCCGGCCATTGCATCCAGTTGCTCAGCGAGGACGCGGAGCTGGGCACCAACGATGCGCGCTGGCTGCGGGAGAAGCAGGCGCGGGAGCAGCTGCTGGCGGAGGTGGTACGGCAGGGGGCGGTGCGGTTTCGGGGGAGAACATGAACCCCTCGACGCTTCGGCAACTGTGCTCCTCGGCTCCTCGGCACGAGCAATGATGAGAACTGGGAAATCGACTGTTAGATCAAAGTGTTTCGCACTGCTGGTTCGCTATGATGCCTTTGCAGCCTGGGGCATCAGCTTGCTGATCTTTTCCAGTGCGCCAGTAAGCTTTTCAAGAGATGTTAGGTCGAGATGCGTCTCGTCCGTCTTTGCAAATCCATTCTGAGCATCGATATTCCAATGTTCGAAGGCATCCTTGATCTGGCCCCAGTCCGCCGCTGCTCCATAAGACTCCAAGTAGAACTTGCCAAAGTTGATGGCGTGCCGACGATCTCCATTCTTCAACGCTTCTCGCATATACGAGTTTCCCAGCAAGTAGGCATATTTTGCCAACGCTGCAAATAGTGCGAGTCCAACAACTCCCTTGAACGCCGAAAAGACAATGAACTCCCATGAAAGGGCTGGCGGTAGCGTCACAAAGGACATGACCGTGACGTATCCGAAAAGTGAGAGTCCACCGAGCAGCGACGCGGCACCAAGAAACGTCCAAAACTTCGACATCCTGTGAAACTGCCGTTCCTTCCCCTCCAGTGTGTCCAGCGCGGCGGCCACGTAGTCTTTGGACTTGCTCTCGATTTTTTTCCTGCTCTCCTCGGTGTAGCGAACCTTTTCCAGCTGCAACTGTTGCGCCGCATCCGCAAGCTGGGCTTCTCTCTTAGCGATTTCTCCTTCAAGGCGCATCCTGAGGTGCCGGCCTTCCTCTTCACGCCTCAGCAGTTGTTCCTCCATTCCCCGCTGCATCTCAAAGAATTTCAACTCTCGTTCTTTGAAGAACCTCTCCCTAGCCTCTAATTCCTTCTTGCTCCTGCTGGGCGATCTGCTGACGGTACGCCAGCAGTTCCCGGTCACGATTTCGCAAATGCACCAACTCGTCCGCTGCGACCTTGCTGCGGTGGCTTTCTTCCATACGCTCTTGCATAAATACTCCGGTCCCTTGGTGCACCCCCGTTCAAGTAACACGGGGGGCTATGAATACGAAGATCCGATGGTAGGCGGGTTGGTTACAAATAGCGACCCCGCTGTTGAGGTTAAGACTAAATAGAACTAACAAGGCGGGGAAGACTGGCTCTTGTCGTATAGCGCGGAACGGTATTCAGCTAGGCGCTGTCCAGTTCAGTCGAGCGGGCCGCTATGCTTAGGCCATGGGTGAATTCGAACTGATCGAGCGCTACTTCAAGCGCCCGGTGACGCGCAATGCGCTGGGCATCGGCGACGACTGCGCCTTGCTGTCGCCCGCCCCGGGCATGCAGCTGGCGGTTTCTTGCGACATGCTGGTGGAAGGCAATCATTTCCTGTCCACCGTCGACCCATGCAAGCTGGGCCACAAGGCGCTGGCGGTGAACCTGAGCGACCTGGCCGCCTGCGGCGCCCGACCGCTGGCGTTCACGCTGGCCTTGGCCATGCCGGTGGCCGACGAGGCCTGGCTCGCGCCGTTCTCGCGCGGCCTGTTCGCACTCGCGGACGAACACCGCTGCGAGCTGGTGGGCGGCGACACGACACGCGGACCGCTGAACATCTGCATCACCGTTTTCGGCGAGGTGCCCCAGGGCCAGGCGCTACTGCGCTCGGGCGCCCGCGCGGGCGAGGACATCTATGTCAGCGGCACCCTGGGCGATGCCAGGCTGGCGCTGGAGGTGTTTCGCGGCACGCTGTCAGTCCCGGCCGAAGTGTTCGAGGCGGCACGCTCACGCATGGAACAGCCCACGCCGCGCGTGGCGCTGGGGCAGGCCTTGCTCGGCATCGCCAGTTCGGCGATCGACGTCAGCGACGGACTGTTGGGCGACCTGGGCCATATCCTGCAGCAGTCGCAAGTGGGTGCGCGCGTCGACACGGACATTGCGGCGGGCTTGATGGGCGCCCCGGCCGGCTCGCTGGCCGCGGACCTGCGCCTGGAGTACGTGCTGGCCGGCGGCGACGATTACGAACTGTTGTTCACTGCGCCCCCCGCGCGGCGCGACGCCGTCAAGGCTGCGGCCCTGGCGGCCGGCACGCCGGTCACGCGCATCGGCCAGATCGAGGCCGAACCCGGGTTGAGGCTGATGTCCGGAGCGGGCCGGCTGATCGACCGGCGCTTCGCCTCCTTCGATCACTTCGCCTGATGTGTCCGGCACGGTCTGTCGACGCGGATGGGATCCGGGGCGTTGCATGGCAGTGACTTCAATTGGATGGCTTGCGCGGGGGACGGCGGTGGCGGCGGGCCTGCTGGCGCTGGCGCTCCCGCTGCACGCTGCCACGTTCCGGGGCGTCGTCACCCATGTCACCGACGGTGACTCGCTGTGGGTGCGTCCCGTCTCGGGCGGCTCTCCGCGCGAAGTGCGCATGCAGGGCATCGACGCGCCCGAGATCTGCCAGGCTTTCGGCGACCAGTCGCGCAGTGCGCTGGCCGCGCGTGTGCTGCACCGTCAGGTGACGGTGAACAGCCGGGCCCGCGACAGCTACCAGCGCGTCCTGGGCCGGGTCAGGCTGGGCGGTGAGGACATGGGCGGCTGGATGGTGGGCCGCGGCTACGCATGGTCCTATCGTTTTCGCGGCGAGGGCGGTCCTTACCAGGCACTTCAGGCGCAGGCGCACAGCGCCCGGCTGGGCCTGTGGAACAGCGGCCATGCCATCGAGCCGCGCCTGTTCCGCAAGCAGCACGGCCGCTGCAAGTGACGGGACTCAGGCGCTGAGCCGGGCTGGTTACCATTGCCGCATGCGACACCACAAGTTCGCCGCCACACCATGACGGCCCCCCTGAATCCGCCGTTGCGCCCGCCGGTGATGCGGCCGACCGTGCGCTTCATGCTGTCGCATCCGGCGCATTGCATCGCGCTGGGGTTCGGCTCCGGGTTGTCGCCCGTGGCGCCCGGCACCGTCGGCACGCTGTGGGCATGGCTTGCCTACGTGGTGCTGCAACGCTGGCTCAACCCGGCCGCCATCGGGCTGGTGATCGCCGCGTCGCTGGCGATCGGCTGGTGGGCTTGCACCGTCACAGCGGCGCGGATGCGCGTGCTCGATCCCGGCAGCATCGTCTGGGACGAAGTGATCGCCTTCTGGATCGTGTTGTGGCTGCTCATGCCGGCGGGGTTCTGGGCGCAGTTCGCCGCCTTCGCGCTGTTCCGCCTCTTCGATGTCGTCAAGCCCGGTCCGGTGGCCTGGGCCGACGACCTGTTCCACGGCTTCGGCTGGCGTGGCGGCTTCGGCATCATCTTCGACGACCTGGTGGCGGCGTTCTGCGCCTTGCTGGTCATTGCAGCATGGAGATGGTGGTGACCAGCGCGGAGCAACTGGCCGAAATGCTGTTGCGCCGGGGCTGGATGCTGGCGACCGCGGAGAGCTGCACCGGCGGCCTGATCGCGGCGGCCTGCACCGAGCTGGCGGGCTCGAGCAACTGGTTCGAACGCGGGTTCGTCACCTATTCCAACGAAGCCAAGATTGAGCTGCTGGGGGTGGACGCGAAGACGATAGCCACCCATGGGGCCGTGAGCGAGGCGGTGGTGCGGGCTATGGCTGCCGGCGCTGTGCGCCATTCGCGGGCCCGGGTCAGTATGGCCGTCACGGGCGTTGCCGGGCCCACCGGCGGCACCAAGGACAAGCCCGTGGGAACGGTCTGGTTCGGCTTCATGGTCGACGGCGACCTGACCAGCGAGACCCGCCGCTTTCCAGGCGACCGCGCCGCGGTGCGCGCAGCCACGATGCGCCATGCACTCGAAGGACTGGTGCTGCGGCTGGGCGAGCGCCCCGCCGCGTAACAGGACTTCAGGCGGATGCGGACAGCACTGCGCCGACCTCGATCTGCAGGATTGCGAGCTTCTTCTTCAGCGTCAGCACGGCGGCGTCCTTGCTCAGCAACATGCACTGATGCTGCACGGCCAGGTCGATGAACATCTGATCGTCGGGATCGGTGCAGGTCACCGGTGCCCGGTCGGGAACGTCGACCGTGCGAGCGTGGCGGTCGAAACTGGCCAGTATGTCGACAGCACAGCGTTGGACCAGGACCAGCCTGGCCTCGATGTGCGAATAGCCCAGCACCCGCTCCAGTTCGTCGCGCATCGGCCGGGTTGCGAGCCAGTTCAATCGGCCTTCCAGCAACTCCACCTTCAGGGGCCGCACCCGCACGTCGTCGAACACGAACAGGTCCAGCACGATGTTGGTGTCCAGGACCAGCATCCGCAACGGGAACGCAGCAGAGCCCTGCGCCGGATCGATTGCCGTCACGGCTCGGAATCGGCAGCGGTATCGGGCGCGCTCTTGCGCGCCGACCCCTTGACCATGTCGAACCGGAACAGCCGGCACTCGATCGGCCCGTTCCACATCGGCACCCGGCGCGACTCCTTCAGCCGCATGCGCGTGGGCAGCTTGAGGTCGGGCGTGAGCACCCATGCAGTCCAGCCGGGGTAATTCTTCTTCCAATGCGCCGCCAGCTGGCTGAAGAAGTCGCCGCCGTCCGCGGTCTCGGCGCGCTCGCGCCCGCCCTGACTGCGGCCGGCCACACCGGCCGTTTCAATGCGCTCCCCGTACGGCGGATTGACCAGCATGACGCCGGGCTCCGTGGTAGGCGGCATGCGTTGCAGGGCATCGCCGCCGCGCAGCTGCACCGCCTCGGCCACCCCGGCGCGTTGGGCATTGCGCACGGCGAAGTCGACCATGCGAAACGCCACGTCGCTGCCGAAGACCGGAGCCGTGGCCGGCCGTTGCGCGGCCTTGGCTTCTTCCCAGATCGTCTTCCACACATGCTGCTGGTAGGGCAGCAGCTTTTCGAAGCCGAAGCGGCGCAGCAGGCCGGGCGCGATGTTGCAGGCCACCTGGGCCGCCTCGATCGCGATCGTGCCGCTGCCGCAACAGGGGTCGTACAGCGGCACCGCGGCGTCCCAGCCACTGGCTGCGATCATCGCCGCCGCGAGGGTCTCCTTCAGCGGGGCTTCGCCCTTGTCCTCGCGCCAGCCGCGCTTGAACAGCGGCTCGCCCGAGGTGTCGATGTAGAGCGTGGCCATGTCGCTGGTCAGGTGCGCGTAGATCCGCACGTCCGGCCATTGCGTGTCGACATTGGGCCGCTCGCCGGACTTGTGGCGGAAGCGGTCGGCCACGGCATCCTTGATCTTGAGCCCGGCGAAGTTCAGGCTTTTCAGCGGGCTGTGCTGGGCCGTCACCTCGACCTTGAAGCTTTGCCGCGTGGTGAACCACAGCTCCCAGGCCACCGCGCCGGCCGCCTCGTACAGGTCGGCCTCCTCGCGGTAGGGCGTGTGCGACAGCTGCACCAGCACCCGCTGTGCCAGCCGGCTGTGCAGGTTCAGCAGCATGGCCTCGCGCCAGGAGGCGCGCAGCTGCACGCCGCCCCGCCCGATCAGCAGGTCGTCGCCGGAAAGGGCCGTGAGGCGGTACACCTCGTCGGCCAGGAAGCCCTCGACGCCGGCGGCGCAGGGCAGGAACAGTCGCAGCTGGTTCATGGTGCTTTGGGCTGCGGTTACAGCGCCTTTCTCAGGTTGGTCGGGGCGATGCGCAGGGTTTCGCGGTACTTGGCCACGGTGCGGCGGGCGCACTCGATGCCCTGCTCCTTGAGCATGCCGGAGATCTGGCTGTCGGACAGCGGCTTCTTCAGGTTCTCCGCCGCGACGATCTGCCGGATCAGCGCACGCACAGCGGTGCTGGAGGCGTTGCCGCCGGTTTCCGTGCCGAGCGCCGAGCCGAAGAAGTACTTGAGCTCGAAGGTGCCGTACGGCGTCGACATGTACTTGGCCGTGGTCACCCGGCTGATGGTGGATTCATGCAGGCCTAGCTCGTCGGCGATCTCGCGCAGCACCAGCGGCCGCATCGCCAGCTCGCCATGCACGAAGAAATTCTTCTGGCGCTCGACGATCGCGGTGGACACGCGCAGGATGGTGTCGAAACGCTGCTGGATGTTCTTGATGAACCAGCGCGCTTCCTGCAGCCGCTGCTGCAACGCCTGGTGGCCTTCGCCGCGGTGCGCCCGGATGGCGCCCGCATACACGTCGTGAACCCGCAGCCGCGGCATCACGTCGGCGTTGAGCTGGACCCGGAACCGGGCTTGCGCGCCGCGGCCGACCTTGGTGACCAGCACGTCCGGCACGACGATGTTGCGCTCGACGTTGCAAAAGCGCCGCCCGGGCTTGGGCTCCAGCCGCAGGATCAGGGCGATCGCGGCCTTGATCCCGGCCTCTGGCTCGCCACACAACTGGGCCAGCCGCTTGACGTCGCGCCGGGCCAGCAGGTCCATCGGCTGGGCGCAGATCTTCAAGGCGATGGCGCAGGCGTCGGGCGCCTCGCCCTCATCGCGCAGCGCCTGCAATTGCAATGACAGGCATTCGCCCAGCGAACGGGCGCCGACGCCCACCGGCTCCATGTGATGCAGCAGCCGCAACGCGACGGTGAACCGGTGCACCAGTTCCTCGCGCTCCTCCAGGTCGTCCCCCGCCAGGCCAGCGGCGAGCGACTCGATGGTCTCGTCCAGGTAGCCGTCGTCGTTGAGCGATTCGATCAGGAAGCTCAGCGCGCAGCGGTCTTCCTCGCCGAGGTGCAGCGACAGCGCCTGCCGGTGCAAATGGGATTGCAGGGTTTCATCGCCGCGCGCCAGGTCGGTCGCGTCCACATCCTCATCGCCGCCCAGATTGTTCTTGCGCGGCGCGGCGTCTCCGCCCCACTCGCCGTCGTCGGGAACGACTTCGGTGCTGCCGTCGCCCTCCCAGCTGGGCGTCTCGCTCTCCGCGCCCGACTGCGGTTCGGCTTCGGCGACGCGCACTCCCTCCGCGGCAGCCGGCGTGAAATCGGCGAATTCGGTCTCGCGCTCATCCTCGGGGACCGGCGTGTCCGCCTGCGCCACGCCGAATTCCTCGCGCGGCGCCTCGTCCTGGTTCAATTCCAGGAAGGGGTTCTCGTCGAGCATCTGCTCGACCTCCTGCGACAGCTCCAGCGTCGACAGCTGCAGCAGCCGGATCGACTGCTGCAGCTGGGGCGTCAACGCCAGATGTTGCGAGACGCGAAGCGACAGGCCCTGCTTCATGAAACCAAATCAGCGAGCAGAGATCTTGAGCGCCGCCGGGCCGCCCCAAGGCGCGAGGGCCCCCTTGGGGGGCAGCGCAGTACACGTAGTGACAAGCGTGGGGGCCATCACATTCTGAAGTGTTCGCCGAGATACACCCGTCGCACGTCGGCGTTGTTCACGATCTGCGAGGGCGTGCCCTGGGCCAGCACGTGGCCGTCGCTGATGATGTAGGCGTGGTCGCAGATGCCCAGTGTTTCGCGCACGTTGTGGTCGGTGATCAGCACGCCGATGCCGCGCGATTTGAGGAAGCCGATGATCCGCTGGATCTCGATCACCGCGATCGGGTCGATGCCCGCGAACGGTTCGTCCAGCAGGATGAAGCGCGGCTGGGTGGCCAGGGCGCGGGCAATCTCGACGCGCCTGCGCTCGCCGCCCGACAAGGACAGGGCCGGCGAGTCGCGCAGGTGGTCCACCCGCAGATCCTGCAGCAGGGCCGTGAGCCGCTTGTCGATCTCCGCGCGGGAGAGCGGCTGGCGCCGCTCGTCGCGCTGCAGTTCCAGTACCGCCCGCACGTTCTCCTGGACATTGAGCTTGCGGAAGATCGATGCCTCCTGCGGCAGGTACGACAGCCCCAGGCGCGAGCGGCGGTGGATCGGCATGTGCTCGACCGACTGGCCGTCGATGGAGATCTCGCCGGCGTCGGCGCGCACCAGGCCCACGATCATGTAGAAGGAAGTCGTCTTGCCGGCGCCGTTGGGCCCGAGCAGGCCCACCACTTCGCCCTTCGCCACATCGAGCGACACATCCTTGACCACCTTGCGGCTGCCGTAGGACTTCTGCAGGTGCCGGACTTGCAGCCGGCTAGTCCCGGAGTCGGGCGAGCTGTCGCGGCCGCCGGCCATGTCATCCGTCACTTCTTGCCCCCGTCCAGGGTGACGCTGGGTCGCAGCGCGGCAGGCGGGACAGCGGAAGCAGCCGCGGCCGGCGCCGAGGCCGGGCTGCGCGGTGACAGCACCGCCCTCACCCGTCCGCCCGGTGCCGGGCTGGCCGGTCCGCCATCCACGGCAAAGGTATCGCTGTTGTTGTCATAGGTGATCAGGCCGCCGACGATCTCGTCGCTCAAGGTCGAGCCGCGAAAACGCCGCAATTCGGCGTGCTTGATGAACTTGACGCGGTCGGCCTTGCCGTCGTATTCGATGATTTCGCCTTCGCCCTCGATGAACTCGTCCAGGCCCTCGCGCTTCTGCCGGAAGAAAGCCAGCTTGCCCGGCTCGGCCGTCACCACGCCGTACTGGTAGCCCTCGGGGTCCTGCCGGACATCGATCCGTGCGCCGCGAATCAGGATGGTGCCCTTGGTGAGCACGACATGGCCGGTGAACTCGCTGGTCTGCTTGAGGTCGTCATAGCGCAGCGCGTCCGCTTCGACATTCATGGGCTTGTTGCGGTCGGCCTTCTCGGCCCACGCCGGGCTCCCCGACCCTGAAAACGCCAGCAGCAGCAACACGACGAGGAAGGAATGTTTCATAGAGGCAGGGTTTACAGCGCCAACCGGTTACCCCAAGGTTACGGCGCCGCAGCAAAGGCATGAATCTTGCTGTATTGTAGCCAGCCCAAACGAAAAAGCCCGCGCAGCGGGCCTTCCACGAACTATCCGGTCAACAATTTCCCGGCGCCCTTGACAGCGCCGGAAGGCGCCGGGTCAACGCGATTTGCGCGTTTGCGCCACCAGGTAATCGACGACCTGGAGCGACTGTTCGCCTTCGACGTAATAGCGCCCGGCGACACCGAACGCCGGAACACCCTGCACCTTGTAGGCATCCTGCAACTGGGTGGCGCGGCGGGCTTTGCTGGAGACCGAGAACGAGTTGTACAGCTCCTTGAACTTGGCCGGATCCAGGCCCTGCTTGGCAACCCAGGGAAGGATGAGTTCTTCGCGATTGAGCAACTCGTGGTTCATGTGGATGGCCTGGAACACCTTGGCATGCAGTTCGTCGACCTTGCCCATGGCCTCCAGCGAGTAATAAAGGCGCTGCTGCGGCACGAAATCGTCCCGGAACGCCACCGGCACGCGCTTGAACACGACGTCGGGCGGCAGCTTCTTCAGCCACTCCTCCAGACGGGGCTCGAGCGCATTGCAGTGAGGGCAGGCGTACCAGAAGAATTCGATCACCTCGACCTTGCCGGGCGGCGCATCGACGGGAACGGTCTTGCCGAGCTTTTGGTAGTCGGTCCCTTCCTCGGGTTTCTTGCCCTGGGCGAACACCGCACCGGGCAACCCGAAGGCGGTGGCAGCCAGAACAAAGACCGTATCGGCCGAAAACTCGCGTCGATTCATGTCGATTCACTCCTTCTTGAAAAGAATCAGAGCGCGGCTCGACCGGAAGGTTCCGCCGGGCGGCTCAGCGCTGGACGCGCACGAGCGCGGTCTCGACCCCGCCGCCTTCCAGCCTTTCCTTCTGCCGGTCGGCATCGTCCTTCTTCTCGAAGGGTCCCACCCTGACGCGGAACACCTGACGGCCGGATTGCTCGCGTTCGCTGACCTTGGCTTCGAAGCCCATCAGCGAGAGCTTGGCGCGCTGGGCTTCCGCGTCCTCGGGGGTGCGAAATGCGCCGGCCTGCACGAAATAAAGGAAAGGGTCGCCGCCGGTGGCGGCTGAACGCGCCGCCAGCTCGCTGAGCGGGTCATGGCTCTTGTCTTTGGCCGCCGGGGCCGGCTGCGGCGCCGGGATGGTCGCCACCGGGGCTGCCGGCGCCGGCGGCGCCGGCGCAACGATGCCGGACGCGGACGGCAGCGGCTTGGCCGGGTTCTTGCCGTACAGGGGCGCGTTCGGGTCCCAGTCGCGGTTCTTGCGCGTCTCGGCGGCGTCCTGTTCCGCGGAACGGCTCTGCCCCTTGTTGAGGAACGGAATGGGCACCTTGGTCACATAGACGGCAACCGCGAGGGCTATGGCCAAGCCCAGCACCACGCCGATGATGATGCCCACGATGACCGAACCACGCTGACTGCGCTGACTGTTTTTCACTGCTGGAATTCCTGCCGCTGACGGCTACATTTTGCGCGGAGCGCTCACGCCGAGCACCGCCAATCCATTGTGCAATACCTGCGCCGTGGCGGCGACCAGCGCCAGCCGGGCGTTGCGCAGGCGCTCATCCTCCACCAGGATGCGCTCGGCATCATAGTAGCTGTGGTAGCTGGCCGCCAGTTCGCGCAGGTAGAAGGTCACGTCGTGCGGCGCGAAATCCACCGCCGCGTCGCGCAGCATCTCGGGATAGCGGGCCAGCTGCAGCATCAGCGACAGCGCCTGCGGGCTGTCCAGTGCCGACAGGTCGGCGCTGTCGAGACTGCCGGCGTCGCCACCCCAGGCCGCGAGCACCGAGCAGATGCGGGCATGGGCGTACTGCACGTAGTAGACCGGGTTGTCGTTGTTCTGGGCCAGCGCCAGGTCGATGTCGAACACATATTCGGTGTCGGGCTTGCGCGACAGCAGGAAGAACCGTACCGCATCCTTGCTGGTCCACTCGATCAGGTCGCGCAGCGTGACATAGCTGCCGGCGCGCTTGGAAATCTTCACTTCCTCGCCGGCGCGCATGACCCGCACCATGGTGTGCAGCACGTAGTCGGGATAGCCGGCCGGAATGCCCACGCCGGCCGCCTGCAGGCCGGCACGCACGCGGGCGATGGTGCCGTGGTGGTCGGTGCCCTGGATGTTGACCACCTTGCTGAAGCCGCGTTCCCACTTGGTGATGTGGTAAGCCACGTCGGGGACGAAGTAGGTGTAGCTGCCGTCGCCCTTGCGCATGACGCGGTCCTTGTCGTCGCCGTACTCGGTCGACTTGAGCCACAGTGCGCCGTCGCTCTCATAGGTCTTGCCGGCATCGCGCAGCCGCTGCACCACGGCGTCGACCTTGCCGCTGGTGTACAGGCTGGACTCGAGGTAGTAGTTGTCGAACTTCACCTGAAACGCCTTCAGGTCCAGGTCCTGCTCGTGGCGCAGATAGGCCACCGCGAACAGCCGCATGCCATCGAGGTCGTCGAGGTCGCCCGACGCGGTGAACTCGCGGTCGTCGGAGCGCACCGTCGTGCGGGCCATGAAATCGGCCGCGATCTCGGCGATGTATTCGCCGTTGTAGGCCGCCTCGGGCCACTGCGCGTCGCCCGGCTTGAAGCCCTTGGCGCGCAACTGCACGCTGGTCGCCAGGGTGGCGATCTGCACCCCGGCGTCGTTGTAATAGAACTCGCGCCAGACGTCCCAGCCCTGGGTGGCATACAGGTTGCAGAGGGCGTCGCCCAGCGCCGCCTGCCGGCCATGCCCCACGTGCAGCGGGCCGGTCGGGTTCGCGGAGACGAATTCGACCATCATGCGCCGGCCGTTCGCCGGCAGCGTGCCGAAGCCTTCGCCCGCCGCCAGCACCTCGGCCACCACCTGCTGCTTGGCCTGGGGCTTGAGCCGGATGTTGAGAAAACCCGGGCCGGCGATGTCAATGGCCTCGACCCATTGGCGGAACGGCGCCGTCTCGAGCAGCGCCGAGCGCAGGCTTTCGGCCAGCTGGCGCGGGTTGCGTTTCAGCGGCTTGGCCAGCTGCATGGCGGCGGTGCAGGCGAGGTCGCCGTGGGCCGCGACCTTGGGCGATTCGAACAGCGCCTTGTCGCCCGCGCCGGGGGAAAGCCTGTCCAGCTCCGCGGCCAGGCTGCCGAGCAATTCTTGTTTGACGAGGAGCATGACGGGATTTTACGGGGCGGGGGCGGCACCCTGTCATCGAAGGGCTTGGCCACATCGTTATGTGGGAACCCGCTTGCGGGACAACCTCTCAACCTTTCGCGGAGATTCCAATGAAGAAGCTGATTTCCCTGATGACCCTGGGCCTGGCGCTGTCCGTTGGCGGCGCCTACGCGGCCAGCCCTGCCGCTGCCGCCTCCTCGGCCGGCGGCAAGACCCGGCAGCAAACCCGGATGACGACCTGCAATGCCGAAGCCAAGGCCCAGGCCAAGAAGGGCGACGAGCGCAAGAAATTCATGAGCGAGTGCCTGAAGAAGAAATAGGCACAGGAGACACGCGGCCCGCTGACGCGGCCCTCGTCATTTCAGTTGGACGCCCCGTAGCCGCGCGCCAGAAACACCGCGGCCAGGGGGATCACCGCGATCAGGTGCGCCCCCACCATGCCCAGCCTGCGGGCCTGCCGGATCTGCGCGTCATCGGGCAAGGCCCCGGTCTCGCGCAGCTGGCGGCGCCAGCGCCCGAACATCAGGGTGGGCTTGATCGCGAGGACGGCGACCACAACGAACAGCGCCAGCTTCAGGTGCAGCAGGCCATTGCCCCAGTACCAGCCGGCGCCCTTCATGCCCCAGAAGATGCGGGCAAGGCCCGTGATCAGCACCGCTGCGACGCCCCCCAGATAGATCCGGTCGACGGTGACCAGGCGCTCCACCACGCGCTCGTTCATCCATTCGATCCGGCACAGGGCGGTTTCGCTGGAGATGAACACCACCGCCGTGAGGATGGCCAGGATGTGGGCATAGGAGAGCAGGGCTTCGAGCATCATGGGGGTCAGGCTTTCCAGAATCCGGTTTGGCTGTAGTGGTGCTTGAGGAAATCGATCCAGAGCCGCACCCGCAACGGCAGGTGCTTGCGCTGCGGGACGAGCGCGTAGATGCCGTTGGCCGGCGCCGCGAACTCGGCCAGCACTTCGGTCAGCAGGCCCGCCGTGATTTCGCTCTCGACTTCCCAGGTGCTGCGCCAGGCGATCCCGTAACCGGCCAGGCACCAGTCGTGCAGGACCTGCCCATCGGAGCAATCCAGCGGACCGCCGGGCTTGAGGTGCACCACCTCGTCGCGGTCGGGCTTGGGGATGCGAAAGGCCCAGCCCCGGGCCTGCGACGCGTCGCTCGACAAGGTGAGGCAATCGAACTTCACCAGCTCGCTGGGGTGCTTGGGGGTGCCGTGGCGTTCGAGGTAACCGGGTGTCGCCACGCACAGGCGCCGGTTGTCGGCCATGCGCACGCTGACCAGCGAGGAGTCGGGCAGGTCCCCCACCCGCACCGCGCAATCGAAGCCTTCGGCCGCCAGGTCGACCACACGGTCGCTCAGGCTCAGGGAAATCGTCACGTCGGCATGCAATTCGCGGAATTTGGGCACCAGGGGCGCCACATGGCGGCGACCGAAACCCGCCGGTGCGGTAATGCGCAGATGGCCGCTGGCCTTGACGCCGCCGGCGCTGACACTGGCCTCGGCATTGGCCAGTTCGCCCAGCAGCCGCTGGCAATCCTCCAGGAACGCGCTGCCTTCGTGGGTCAGGGTGATGCGGCGCGTGGTGCGCACCAGCAGCTTGACGCCCAGGCGCTCTTCCAGGGCGTCCAGGCGGCGGCCCATGATGGCCGGCGCCACGCCCTCGGTCTTGGCGGCGGCCGTGAGGCTGCCCTTGGTGGCGACCGACACGAAGGATTCCAGCTGTTTGAGTTTGTCCACGCGCGGATTATCCGCATTCAGGTATCAAACCAGCCGGATCTCCGCAGCAGACTCATTCGAAGCGGATACCTGCTTCGCGGATCAGCGTGGCCCATTCGCCCTGCTCGGCCTTGATGTATTTGGCCACCTCCTCGACGCTGCCGCTCATGGGGACGCTGCCCTCGTCGGCCAGTCTGGCGATCATGGCGGGCTGGGCCAGCGCCTTGGCCGCCGCGGCGTTCAGGCGCTTGACCACGTCGGGCGGCGTGCCGGCCGGCGCCACGATCACCTTCCAGTCCACGGCCTCGAACCCCGGGTAGCCCTGCTCGGCCACGGTGGGCACGTTCGGCAGGACACCGACCCGCTTGGCCGAGCTCACCGCCAGCGCCCGCAGCTTGCCGCCCTGCAACATGCCCACCACGGCCTGGGGCGTGGCGAACATGTAGTCGGTCTGACCGCCCAGCAGGTCGGTGATGGCTGGCGCCGCGCCCTTGTACGGAACGTTCAGCACCTTGAATCCCACCTTGCGGGCCAGCATCTCGCCGACCAGGTGGCCCACGGTGCCGGTGCCAGCCAGCGCCTGCTTGACCTCGCCAGGCCTGGCCTTGGCGGCCTTGACCATGTCGGCCAGGTTCTGCCACTGCGAGTCGGCGCGCACCACCATCACCATCGGCTGCTCGGCCACCAGCGCCACCGGCACGATGTCCCTGGACGGGTCGAATGGCATCTTGGCCAGCGCCGCTGGATTGATGGCCATGTTGGACGTCTGGCCCATGCCGATGGTGTAGCCATCGGGTTTGGCCTTGGCGACGATGTCCAGGCCGATGTTGCCGCCGCCGCCCGGCTTGTTCTCGATGACGAACGCCCACTTCGTTTCCTGGGTGATCTTTTCGGTAATTTGGCGGCTGAGCGTATCGGTGCCGCCGCCGGGCGTGTAGGGCACGACGAAGCGGATCGGCTTGTCCGGCCAGGTGTCGGCCTGGGCGGTGCCCAGCCACGCGAATGCGGCGAGGACCGCGCAGCCCATGGTGATGCGGCGCTTGAGGTTCATGGTGTCTCCTGAAAAAGGTGCCCCCGGTGGTGCGGCGGCGGGACTGGAAGTTGGCAGGGATCAGTTCTTCGACGTCAGGCTCAGGGCCTCTATCTGCGCTGCCGAATACCCGAGTTGGGCGAGCAGCTCCTGGTTGTGCTCGCCGAGTTGCGGGGGATCGAGCCGCACGCCCGGCCGCTGGCCGCCCAGCGTGAACGGCAACAGCACGGTCTGGGTGGCGCGGCCATCGGGCAGCGTCAGCGGCGCCAGGCCGCCGGTGGCCTTGAGGTGGGGATCGTCGAGCAGGTCCTCCGGTCGCGTGATGGGCGCGAACGGCAGGGCATGTTGTTCGAACAGCGCGGCCAGCTCGGCGGCGCCAAAGCCCTTGAGCCGATCGCGCAGCAGCGGGATCAGCCAGTCGCGCTCGCGCACCCTGTGGTTGTTGGTCGCGAGGCGCGGATCTTCCTTCAGGTCGCCGAAGCCGAAAGCCTTGCAGAAGATCTCCCACGCGGTGTCGCTGACCACGGCCAGGAAGATCTGCTCACCGCCCGCGACCTCGAACACGTCGTACACGGCCCAGGCCGAGATGCGCGCCGGCATGGGTGCCGCCGGCTTGCCGGTCACCGCGAACTGCATCATGTGCTGCGCGACCAGGAACACGTTGTTCTCGAACAGCGCCGCCTGGACTTCCTGGCCCTTGCCGGTCTTTTCGCGCAGGGCCAGCGCCGCCATCGCGCCGATCGCACCGAACATGCCGCCCATGATGTCGTTCACGCTGGTGCCCGCGCGCAGCGGGTCGCCGGGACGGCCGGTCATGTAGGCCAGGCCGCCCATCATCTGGACCACTTCGTCGAGCGCGGTGCGATGGTCGTACGGGCCGGGCAGGAAGCCCTTGTGGCTGACGTAGATCAGCCGCGGGTTCAATTGCTTGAGGCTGTCGTAATCCAGCCCCAGTTTCTTCATCGTGCCCGGCTTGAAGTTCTCGCTGACGATGTCCGCCGTGGCGATGAGCCGCAGCACCGCCTCCTTGCCGGCCGCGGTCTGCAGGTCCAGCGCGACGCTCTTCTTGTTGCGGTTGAACAGCGGGAAGAAGCCGGCGCCGGAGCCGATCAGCCTGCGCGTGGAGTCGCCCTCGCGGCCGTGGCCGATCGGCTCGACCTTGATCACCTCGGCGCCGAGGTCGGCCAGCACCAGGCCGCAGGTCGGGCCCATGACCATGTGGGTGAACTCGACCACCCGCAGGCCCTCGTAGGGCAGCTGGTTCTCAGACATGCGCGGCTCCCTGCACAAAGCCCTTGGGCAAGCCGGCCTGGGGCGTCATGCCGTAGACCGGCTCGCCGGGCAGGCCGGCCATCAGCGGGGCGCGGGCTGCGATCAGCTGTTCGAGGTCGATCCCGGTGCGCACGCCCATCGCTTCGAACATGAACACCAGGTCTTCGGTCACCACGTTGCCCGAAGCCCCAGGCGCGAAGGGGCAGCCGCCCAGGCCGGCGAGCGAAGCATCGAAGGCGCGCACCCCCACGTCCCAGGCCGCCAGGCAGTTGGCCAGACCGAGGCCGCGCGTGTTGTGCATATGGGCCGCGCCAGTCCGCTCGCCGATGGCCGCGCGGACCTTGTTGAACAGGCGCCGCACCTGGGCCGGGTTGGCCATTCCGGTGGTGTCGGACAGGCCCGACTCCTCGGCGCCGGCCTCGATCACCTGCGTCGCCAGCCAGACCACGTCGTCTTCCCTGACCTCGCCCTGGAGGGTGCAGCCGAAGGCGGTGGCGATGCCGGCTTCGACCGGGACCGACGGCGCCACCTCGTTGCGCAGCGCCACGATGTTTCTCACCTCGGCGATCATTTCCTCGCGGGTCTTGCGCACGTTGGCCAGCGAATGCGCGGCGCTGGCCGAAACCGGAATGGTGAGCTTGTGCACCCCGGCCGCCAGCGCCGCCTGCGCGCCGCGCAGGTTGGGCACCAGCGCCAGCACCGTCAGGCCCGGCAGCGTCAGCGCATGGCGCACCACATCGGCCGCGTCGGCCATCTGCGGCAGCAGCCGGGCCGGCACGAACGACGCGACTTCGATCTCGCGCAGTCCGGCGGCGTACAGCGCGTCGATCCACTTGAACTTGTCCGCGGTCGGCATGACAGCCTTGACCGACTGCAGGCCGTCGCGCGGACCGACCTCGCTGATCAGCACGGCGGGGGATGGGGTGTCGGGCATGAGGTCTTGACGCTTTCGAGATATTCTGTACTATAGAACGACATTCTCTCCTGTGAAATATTGGCGCATCGGTGCCGCGATGTCAACCCATGCCGCGCAAAGCCCAGATCGAATCCGTCGCCGCCGCCGATAGCGCCCCCGGCGGCGCCGCTGCCGTGGACCGCGCGCTGTCGCTGCTGGCTGCGTTTCGCACCGGGGATGTCTCCCTCGGCCTGGCGGAACTCGCCGCACGGACCCGGCTGTACAAGAGCACCGTGCTGCGTCTGCTGGCCTCGCTGGAGCACGCGCGGCTGCTCCAGCGACTGGAGAACGGTACCTACGGGCTGGGCAGCGAAGTGGCGCGGCTCAGCACGCTGTACGCCGCGTCGTTCTCGCTGGACCGCGTGGTCCTGCCGGTGCTGCGTGAACTGGTCGAGAAGACCGGCGAGAGCGCGGCCTATCACGTCCGCCAGGGCCAGGCGCGCCTCTGTCTTTACCGCGTGGACTCGCCGCACCCGATCCGGGACCACATCAAGGCGGGCGATCTCCTGCCGCTGGACCGCGGCACCGGCGGGCGTGTGCTCTCCGCATTCGATCCGGCTGGCGGCAAGAGCGGCAGCGCCGCCGGCCGCAAGCTGCTCGCCGGAATCCGCGAGCGCGGCTTCTACGCCGCAACCGGTGACCGGCTGGCTGAAGTGGCGGGCATTTCGGCGCCGGTCTGGCATGCCGACGGAACCCTCGCCGCCGCCGTCACGCTGACCATGCCCAGCCACCGCTATCACGAGCGCCATGTGAAGCCGGTGCTGGAGGCGGCGCGGCGGCTCAGCGGCCAGGTCTGAGGCCGCGGGCGCTGACTACATAAGTGCGCGCTCGCACCGGGGCCGTGCGCAGGAAACCCGCAGCCATTACTTCAGCGGCAGCACCGTGCCCGCTGGCAGCGGCACGGCGGTGACGCTGTTCTGGGGATAGCCCTCGATCACCCGGTCGGAGTAGGTGAGGTAGACCAGGGCGTTGCGCTTGACGTCCACCATGCGGATCACCCGCAGCTTCTTGAACACCAGCGAGATGCGCTCGTTGAACATTTCCTCCTGCTTTTCCACCTTGCCGGCGTTGAAGGCGATGGGCCCGGTCTGGCGGCAGGCGATCGACGCCTCGGCCCGGTCCTCCGCCAGCCCGAACGCACCCTTGAGGCCGCCCGTCTTGGCGCGCGACAGGTAGCAGGTGATGCCCGACACCTTGGGGTCGTCGTAGGCCTCGACGATGATCTTGTGGTCGGGGCCGATCAGCTTGAAGACGGTGTCGACTTCGCCGATCGGCTCGGCGCCGGTCTGGCCGCAGGCCGCGAGCAGCAGCGCGATGATGGGGAGCAGGTGTTTTTTCACCCGCCCACTTTACCGCGGCCTTGCCGCCGAGCGGGCCCGGTCGGGGGGCGAGATGCTGAGCCATTAGCCTCATTTTTGTGACGGATGCATCGCATTCGGTGATGACAATCATCATCGAAGTGTCAAATACAGTAGCAGGATGGAGAAACTCAAGGCCGTCCTGTTCGATGCCTACGGCACGCTTTTCGACGTCTACAGCGTCGGCCTGCTGGCGGAACAGCTGTTCCCCGGCCACGGCAACGCGCTGGGAGTGCTGTGGCGCGACAAGCAGATCGAATACACGCGGCTCGTCACCACGAGCAGCGACGGCGCGCACTACCAGCCGTTCTGGGACCTGACGCGCGCGGGCCTGCGCTACGCGTGCAGACGCCTGGGACTGGCGCTGCCGGCCGCGGCCGAAGAACGGCTGATGAACCAGTACCGCCACCTGTCGGCCTTTCCCGAGAACCGCGAAGTGCTGCAGGCGCTGAAGGCCAAAGGCGTCACCACCGGCATCCTCAGCAACGGTGACCCCGAGATGCTGGGCATCGCGGTGCGCAGCGCCGGACTGGAAGGGCTGCTGGACCATGTGCTCAGCGTCGACGGCATCCGCAAATACAAGACGCACCCGGATGCCTATGCGCTGGGACCGGCGGCGACGCGGCTGGAAGCCAGGCAGATCGCCTTCGTCAGCAGCAACAGCTGGGACGCGCTCGCCGCGACCTGGTACGGCTATCGCACACTATGGGTGAATCGCTCCGCGCTTCCGTTCGAGGAACTCGGCACCCAGCCCACCCGCACCGGCACCAGCCTGCGCGACGTTCTCGCTTTCTTCTGATTTCCAACTTCTGGTATCTGGAGCATCCATGACTGAGCGCATTTCCATTCACGACCTGCAGGTCGACACCGAACTGCATCGCTTCATCGAAGACGAGGTGCTGCCCGGCACCGGCCTCGCGAGCGAAGCATTCTGGAAGGGCTTCGACGCCATCGTCGCCGACCTGGCGCCCAGGAACCTCGCCCTGCTGGCCGAGCGCGACCGCCTGCAAACCGAACTGGACCGCTGGCACAAGGCCAACCCCGGCCCGATCCGCGACATGCCCGCCTATCGCGCGTTCCTGGAACAGATCGGCTATCTGGTGCCCCCGCCTGCCGGCGTGCGCTGCACCACCACCAACGTGGACGCCGAACTCGCGCTGCAGGCCGGCCCGCAGCTGGTGGTGCCCATCCTCAACGCCCGCTACGCCCTGAACGCGGCCAACGCCCGCTGGGGCTCGCTGTACGACGCGCTGTACGGCACCGACGTGATCCCGCACGAAGAAGGCCTGGAAGCGGGAATGGGCTACAACCCGGCGCGCGGCGCCAAGGTCATCGAATACGCCCGCCAGTTTCTCGATCAGGCCGCGCCACTGACCGGCGGCTCGCACAGCGATGCGGTCGCCTACCGGGTCGAGGGCGGCAAGCTGGCGGTGGACCTGAAGGACGGCTCGTCGAGCGGCCTGAAGAACAGCGGCGAGTTCATGGGCTACAAGGGGGACGCCGCTGCGCCGTCGTCGGTGCTGCTGCGCAACAACGGCATCCACATCGACGTCCAGATCGACCCCCATACATCCATCGGCAAGAGCGATGCCGCCGGCATCAGCGACGTGGTGCTGGAAGCCGCCCTGTCCACCATCCTGGACCTGGAGGATTCGGTGGCCGTGGTCGACGCGCAGGACAAGGTGCTGGCCTACCGCAACTGGCTCGGCATCCTGAAGGGCACGCTGACCGAGCAGGTCACCAAGGGCGGCAAGACCTTCACCCGCGGCCTGAACGGGGACCGCAGTTACACAGCCCCCGATGGCAGCCCTTTCAAGCTGCATGGCCATTCGCTGCTGTTCATTCGCAATGTCGGCCATCTGATGACCAACCCGGCCATCCTCTATGGCGACGGCAAGGAGATTCCCGAAGGCATCCTGGATGCGGTCGTCAGCACCGTCATCGCCGTCCACGACCTCAAGGGCCACGGCGCGAGGGGCATCCGCAATTCGCGCACGGGGTCGGTCTACATCGTCAAGCCGAAGATGCACGGGCCCCAGGAAGTGGCTTTCGCATCCGAGCTGTTCGGACGGGTCGAGGCCTTGCTGGGCCTGCCGGCCAACACCGTGAAGCTCGGCATCATGGACGAGGAACGCCGCACCAGCGTGAACCTGCAGGCCTGCATCGCCGAGGCGGCGTCCCGGGTGGCCTTCATCAACACCGGCTTCCTGGACCGTACCGGTGACGAGATGCATACGGCGATGCACGCCGGGCCTATGCTGCGCAAGAGCACCATGAAGAGCACCGCCTGGATCCAGGCTTATGAAAAGAACAACGTGGCCGTCGGCCTGGCCTGCGGCCTGCGGGGCCGGGCGCAGATCGGCAAGGGCATGTGGGCCATGCCGGACCTGATGGCCTCGATGCTGGATCAGAAGATCGCGCATCCGAAGGCCGGCGCCAACACCGCCTGGGTGCCCTCGCCGACCGCCGCGACGCTTCATGCGCTGCACTACCACGAGGTCAACGTGGCGCAGGTGCAGGAGGAGATGGAAAAGAGCCACGCCGATTACGAGAACCTGCTGGCGGGCCTGCTGCAGATCCCAGTGGTGGCGCAGGCGCAGTGGAGCGCCACCGAGCGCCAGCAGGAGATCGACAACAACGCACAGGGCATCCTGGGCTATGTGGTGCGCTGGATCGACCAGGGCGTGGGCTGTTCGAAGGTGCCCGACATCCATAACGTCGCGTTGATGGAAGACCGGGCCACGTTGCGCATTTCCAGCCAGCACATCGCCAACTGGCTGCTGCACGGCGTGGTGACCCAGGAGCAGGTGAAGGAAACTTTCCGGCGCATGGCGGCGGTGGTCGACCACCAGAACGCGCACGACCCGCTCTACCAGCCGATGGCGGGCCACTTCGACACGTCCTTTGCATTCAAGGCGGCGTGCGACCTGGTGTTCAAGGGCCTGGAGCAGCCCAGCGGCTACACCGAGCCGCTGCTGCACGCCTGGCGGCTGAAGGTGAAGGCCGCGCGCTGAGCAGTTACGAATGAACAACACCGCCCGGCGCTCCAAGTCGACCGGGCATCGGGCAATGCACACCACTGTCCTCATCCGTGATAAAAGACACGGCTGAGCCGCCGGGCACTGAGCCGATTCGTTTTCACTTCTTCGAATGGGGACTGGCGGCCGCCCCCAGTCCACCATGGCCCCGCATTCCATCGCGCTTGAGCAATGCTTCGACCGAGCGACCCGTGGCGCTCCACTCGCCCTCGAACGCTGCCTCGATCATGTGATTTCGGCCCTGCAGCAAGCGGAAGGCAACAGCTTGCGTTCGTCGGAGCGCACCGAGCTGAGCGACGCCTGGCGGGAACTGCTCCAGCACAAGGCGTCCTGGTGCCAGCGGTATCCCGATGAACTGAGGGCGGCATTCCGGTCCGCAGGACACCCCAAGCCCGCGTCCAGCGGCACCTCCCCACACGCGAGCGCCGACGAGGTGATGAATCTGGCACTCGTCGACGACGCCGAGATGGTGCAGGCCATCGAGACTTCGAGGCTGGTCCAGCATGTGATGCCGCTGCTCGAAAGACCGGTGTCGGAACTCGACGCACTGGTCAGTTCGGCGATGGGCCTGGAGACCGTGCAGGCCGAGCTGAACCCGGTCCGGCCCGAGGTTTTCGCGCAGACCCTGCGCGCATTGATCGGCGCGTCGCAAGTCAAGGCTGCCACCGGGTCCCTGTGGATGAAGTACATCGCCGAGCCGCTTGGGGCGGAACTGGAGCTGCTCTATGACAGGCTGGTGGTACAGCTCAAGGATGCCAACGTACAGGCAACCGGTTACGGAAGGACGCCTGGCTCGGGCCATGGCAGTGCCACGGGCGACTCCCTGAACGATGCTTTCGCCGAGACGCAGGCTCCCGCGCAAGACGAGGAGGAGCAACCGTCCTCCACCTATGGCAGCCTGTCGAGTCAGCAGATCAGCCATGCCTTGCTGAGGGATTTTCTTTTTCACGGCGGCGCCGCACCGGCATCCGAAGCGCCGTCGGCGGAGTATTACGCCGGGGTGGAGCGCGAACTCGCCTGGTTGCGGGGCCGGACTCGGCGCAGCCGCAACAGCGGGCCGCCGGCCGCCATGCCGACGGGCTATCGGGAGATGCCACCTGTCGACCGGCCATCGCTTGCGGTCGGCGTGCAAAGCACGCTGAGTTCCAAGGTCTGGGGCCGGTACGCCGATTCGCATGAACGGTCGCTGATTCGCAGCCGCCTGCGCCAGGACGTGACCCGGATGGCCCAGGTGCTCGGGATGGAACTGGTGCGCGAAGTGGTCAATGAGGTCGCGCGGGATCCGCGCCTGCTGACACCGCTGCGCGAAGCGATCGTTGCGCTCGAGCCGTCGCTGCTGCGGCTGGCGATGGTCGATCCGCGCTTCTTCAGCGACGAGCGGCATCCCGGCCGGGTCCTGATGGAACAGGTGGCCCAGCGGAGTTTCCGATACAACGACGAGTTCAGCGCCGAGTTCGCCGGGTTCTTCGCGGAGGTCAGCCGCGAATTCAACATCCTCAACCAGCTGAAGATTGCAAACGCCCAACCGTTCGAAACGGCGCTCACCCAGCTCGTGACGGGTTGGGAGCGGCAGGACAGCGACGAGGAAGGCCGGCGCAGCCAGGCGGTTCGCGCAGTGCGTTTCGCCGAGCTGCGGCAGGCCGAAGCCGATCTGATCGCGTGGGACCTGCGCCGGCGGCCCGATCTGGATGGCGTGCCGGCCGTCATCCAGGATTTTCTGTTCGGTCCCTGGGCCCTGGTGCTGGCGCAGGCGCGGCTGACCGATACCGTCCGGCAAATCGATCCGAACGGTTACCGGGCGGTCATTTCCGATCTGTTGTGGAGCGTCAAGCGCGAGGTGACCTTGCGCCAGCCGGCCCAGCTCTTCGAACGGGTGCCGCCGCTGCTGGCGAAGCTGCGCGAAGGCCTGGCGTCCCTGGGCCAGGATCCGGCCGGGCACGAAGGTTTCTTCCAGGCCCTGATGAAGCTGCACCATCCGGTACTCAAACTGCGGCGCGCGAAGTCGCGGCGCGACGCCCGCGAGTCCGGGATGTCGCCCCTTGCGGCCGTGGACGCACCGGCAAGGCCGGAATGGGTGGCCAACGAAAATCCGCCTGTGCCGGGCCTCCCCTGGATGAGCCCACGCGAGCTGGAGGCCGCCGGATTCCAGGACACGCTGCCGACGGACATGGGCCAGCTGACGGGCGAGCCCGGCGATTCGAGCGCGTCACCGTTGCAGGCGCAACCCGAGGCGCCATCGCACGAGGCGACCGGCAACGCAAAGGCCGACACCGAACACCCGGCCGCGGTCGACATTCAATCCATCCTCGCGCAGCTGCGCGAAGGCGATTGGGTCGACCTGTACTCCAGGCAGCACTGGCACCGCGCCCAACTGGTCTGGGCCAGCTCCAAGGGCACCCTCTTCATGTTCGTCAGCCACGGCGGTCGCCCTCATTCGATGACGAAGCGCATTTGCGAGCGCCTCATCGGCGAACGGTACCTGCGGCCCGTGCGCGCCCACAGCGTCGTGGTCCAGGCACTCGGCGTGCTTGATCACGAAGCGGCCTCGCCCTGAAACGACCGAGGCCGCGCTTCGTATACTGACTTCATGCGCACCACACCGGCCGCGATCGACGCCACCCGCTGTCCACTGTGCGGCCGGCCGAACCAGTGCGCGATGGAGACGCAGAAGCGCACCGGCGTCGCCCAGCCGGACTGCTGGTGCAGCCAGGCGGCCTTCAGCCCTGAACTGCTGACTCGTTTGCCTGCCGAGGCACGCCGCGCGGCCTGCATCTGTTCGGCCTGCGCCGAGGCGGCGGATCAGCTCGCCGGCCGGCCGTCCAGCCTGGCCTTGAGAAAACCGCCGGTGCCGTAGCGCGTGACGCGGCTGTAGAAGCGCTGCGTCAGGCGCGTGACCATCGCCGGGTATTCGTCCAGCAGGCCGGGGACGATGCTGAAATTGTCGTAGTTCACCACCACCGCGACCCGTTCGTCGGCGCTGGACACCGCCTGCTCGATGTCGGTGATGGTCTGGCCCGCGCCGATGTGCGGGCCTTCGAAGTTGATGAACAGCAGCCGGTGCTCGCGATCCAGTTCGAACCGCAACGCCAGCGGCAAGGCGCTCTCCTCCTCCAAGTGCTTCTATCATCCCCCAACCACGGTCCCGTGGCCGCAAGGAAAATCATGCCATCGACCGCCGCGAGGTCGGCTTGAACGAGCCGGCCTCACTCGCCGCCCTGAGCGAGCGCTATGGCCCGCGCTACCGCTGGCTGTTGCTGCTGTCGGTGATGACCGGGACGATGGCTTCGATCATGTCCTCGACCATCGTGAATGTGGCGATTCCGGCCATGAGCCAGCACTTCACGCTGGGCCAGGAACGCGCGCAGTGGGTCAGCTCCGGCTTCATGGTCGCGATGACGGTGTCTATGCTCACGACACCCTGGCTGCTGGCGCGCTACGGCTACCGGTTCACTTATGTCGGCGCCATGCTGCTGCTCATGGCCGGCGGGATCGCCGGCGGAGTGGCGGCCCACTATCCGCTGGTGCTGGCCGCGCGGGTCGCCGAGGGCCTGGCCGCGGGCGTGGTCCAGCCCATTCCCGCCATCATCATCCTGCGCGTTTTCGGGCCCGGCGAGCAGGGCCGCGCCAGCGGCATCTTCGGCATGGGCGTGGTGCTGGCGCCCGCGATCGGCCCGAGCATAGGCGGGGTGCTGGTGGACTGGCTGGGCTGGCGTTCGATCTTCTTCATGGTGGTGCCGTTCTGCCTGGTTTCGCTGTGGCTGGCGTTCCGCTATGTGCCCGTCACCACGCCCGGCGGCGCGGCGGCCCGGCGCGGCATCGGCCTCGACTGGCGCGGCCTGCTGCTCGGCAGCGCGGGCACTCTGTGCCTGCTCAACGGCCTGGTGGAACTGCACAGCGGCGGGCTGGCCGGGCCCTTGCTGCTGCTGGCGGCGGCCGCCCTTTTTCTCGCCTTCACGGCGTGGCAGCACCGGCTGGGGGCCGGCGGGGGCGAGCCGTTGATGAACCTGGACCTGTTTGCCTATCGCAGCTTCGCGATGGGCAGCGTGGTCGCGTTCATCTACGGCACAGCTCTGTTCGGATCGACCTACCTGTTGCCCGTCTACATGCAGCTCGGCCTGGGGCTGTCGCCTTCGTACGTCGGCACCATCCTGTTGCCGGCGGGCTTCACACTCGCCGTCACCATCCTGCTGGTCGGCCGCCTTGCCGACCGCCAGCCGACCCATTTGCTGGTGAGCATCGGCCTGGCGCTGCTGGCGATCTCCTTCGCCCTGATGTTCACGGTGGGCCTGGGCACCGCGATCGTGACGCTGGTGGCGTTGGCCATTCTGAGCCGCATCGGACTGGGGTTCATCCTGCCCTCGCTGAACCTGGGGTCCATGCGTCCGCTGGACGCGGCCTTGATACCGCAGGGTTCCAGCGCCATCAACTTCCTGCGCATGCTCGGCGGTGCGGCGGGCGTCAGCCTGTGCGGCATCGTGCTGGAATGGCGCATCGCCGCCCACGGCGACTCTCTGACGAACGCGGTGAGCAGCCCGGCCCGGCTGGCCGCCTTCAACGAAGTCTTCTGGATGCTGTCGGCGCTGTGCGGCCTGGCCCTGGTGGCCGCCTGGCGCCTGCGGCATGACCCCACGACGCCAGCGCAGGGGCCAGAATAAGACCATGTGCCAGTTATTCGGTATGAACTGCAACACGCCGACCGACGTGACCTTCAGTTTCGCGGGCTTTGCCCAGCGCGGCGGGCGCACCGATCACCACGCCGACGGCTGGGGCATCGCTTTCTTCGAGGGCGCCGGCCTGCGCCATTTCGTGGACCACCAGCGGGCCTGCGACTCGCCGGTGGCCGAGCTTATCCGCCGCTATCCGATCAAGAGCCGCAACGTCGTGGCCCACATCCGCAAGGCCACTCAGGGGTCGGTGGCGCTGGAGAACTGCCATCCGTTCGTGCGCGAACTGTGGGGACGCTACTGGGTGTTCGCGCACAACGGCAACCTGGAGAACTTCCAGCCGCGGCTGCATGCGAGCTTCCAGC
Source organism: Ramlibacter tataouinensis (assembly GCA_002427815.1). Taxonomy (GTDB): domain Bacteria; phylum Pseudomonadota; class Gammaproteobacteria; order Burkholderiales; family Burkholderiaceae_C; genus Ramlibacter; species Ramlibacter tataouinensis_A. The sequence continues at coordinate 26,769 of DIZF01000017.1, read as the reverse complement.
CGGTGGGCGCCACCGACAGCGAGCGCGCCTTCTGCTGGCTGATGCAGGAACTGGGCAAGTCCCACGCGGGTGTTCCGAGCGTGCCCGAGCTCACGCTCACCCTGCGCGAGCTCGCGCCGCGGCTTGCCCGCCATGGGCCGTTCAATTTCATGCTGTCCAACGGCCAGGCCCTCTGGGCTCATTGCTCCACCCGTCTGTTCTTCGTGGAGCGCAAGCACCCCTTCGCCCATGCCCACCTGGCCGATGAAGACCTGAGCGTCGACTTCGCACGCGGCACCACACCCCGGGACAGGGTGGCCGTGGTGGTCACCGCGCCGCTCACCACCAACGAGTCCTGGGTCGCGTTCGAGCCCGGTGAATTGCGGGTGTTCGTGGATGGGCAGGAGAGCCGCTAAGACGTCGGCCTGTTCCGTACCGCGCGCCGCGCCAAACCTACCTTGGCGCGCGCGTCCCGCGGCGTCGAGTGCCGCGCAGGCTGCTAGGCGCGCATCGCCGCTTCCAGCGCGTCGACGAACATCGCGGGCACGTCGAATCCGGCCTGCTGGTGGATCTCCTGGAAACAGGTCGGGCTGGTGACATTGATTTCGGTGAGATAGTCGCCGATCACGTCCAGCCCCACCAGCAACAGCCCGCGCGCCGCCAGGACCGGTCCCAGCGCGTTGGCAATCTCGAAGTCGCGCGCCGACAGCGCCTGCGCCACACCCTTGCCACCGGCGGCGAGGTTGCCGCGGATCTCGCTGCCCTGGGGAATCCGCGCCAGGCTGAAGGGCACCGGCTTGCCGCCGATCACCAGCACCCGCTTGTCGCCTTGCGCGATCTCGGGCACGAAGCGCTGCACCATGATCGTGGTGGTGCCATGGTGGTTCAGCGTTTCGATGATGGAACCCAGGTTGAGCCCGTCGGCGCCGACCCGGAAGATGCCCATGCCGCCCATGCCGTCCAGCGGCTTCAGGATGATTTCCTGGTGCTCGGCATGGAAGCGCTTGACGTCCTCGGCATCGCGGGTGACCAGGGTCGGGCTGGCGTACTGCGGGAACTCCATGATCGCCAGCTTCTCGGGATGGTCGCGCAGCGATCCCGGTTTGTTGAAAACCCGCGCGCCTTCCCGCTCGGCCTGCTCGAGCAGGTGCGTCGCGTAAAAGTACTCGCTGTCGAAAGGCGGGTCCTTGCGCATGAGCACCGCATCGAATTCCATCAGGGGACGCATGACTTCGCGCTGCACCTCGAACCATTCACCCGGCGCGCCCGTCAGCGCGATCTCGCGCAGGTGGGCCTGGACCCGGCCGCCGGATCGCCAGGAAAGATGGCGGGGCTCGCAGGCGGCGATGCGGTGCCCGCGGCGCTGGGTCTCCCGCATCATCGAGAAGGTCGTGTCCTTGTAGGTCTGGAAGGTTTCGAGCGGGTCGGCGACAAAGAGAATATTCATGGGCAGGAGAATCGGAAGGTCGCCCCAACTGTTGCACAAATCGAATCCAGGCGCCGGGGCGAGGGTCGCATTCCCATCCGCGGCGGCACCAGGCGCTAGCGGGTCGCGTCGCCGAGTGTCGCCAGCAGGCGCTGCCGACCGGACCGGATGTGGATTTCCGCCTGGGCCTTGGCCTTGGCGGTCGCGCCCTTGGAAATCGCCTCGTAGATGCGGCGGTGCTCGATGTTCGACTTCTTCATGTTGCCGGGCTTGCTGAAGTTCTGGCGCCGGAACAGGTGCAGTTCCTTCACGTAATCGTCGTACTGACGCTGCGCCCGCTGGCTGTGCGCCAGGCTCAGGATCAGCGCGTGAAACTCGAGGTTGACGCTGTAATAGAGATCGTCGTCTCCGTCCCGGCAGGCCTGGTCCATCTGGTCCAGCAGGAATTCGAATTTGAGCCGGTCCTCGTCGGTCGCATGCTCGGCCGCCCGCTCGGCGGCGAAGCCGAAAACCAGCGCCCGCAGGTCGTAGATTTCCAGCATCTCCGCAATCGAAACCTGGCGCACGAAAACACCGCGATTCATCACCGCCGTCACCAGGCCGATCCCGGCAAGGATGCGGATCGCCTCGCGGATAGGACCGCGGCTGGTGCCCATGCGCAATGCCAGCGCCGCTTCGTTCAGGCGGTCGCCGGGCTTGAACTCGCCGGCATAGATCAGGCGCTTGATCTGCTCGGCGATGGTCGCCGGCAAGCCCTGGTCCGGGCTCGAATGGGTCGGGTGCGGCATGGAGCGATATTAACGATTACCCTGATTATGTAGACTTTTGACGGAAAAGTGTTGACACTTTGAGGCGCGCGACTAGGATGGCGCTGGAACGGGACTTCTCGGCTCAGGAGCACCCCCGAGGCAACAGCAGGTCACCTGCCCAAGGGCTCCCGGCACCTTCGTCACTCAGTCAAAGGAGACAAGCCATGTCAACGAAAGCCAGCATCGCTGCGCTCGCTATCACCGGCTCATTCTGGACGGGCATGGCCGGCGCCCAGGCACCGGCCCCCTACGACGCCACACCGCAACTGGTGGCCGCCGCCGTGAAGGAGGGCAAGGTGGTCTGGTACACGACCACCGACGTCAAGGTAGCGGAAGGGCTGGCCAGGCTGTTCGAGTCCAGATATCCCGGCATCAAGGTCCAGGTCGAACGCTCCGGGGCCGAGCGCAACTTCCAGCGCATCAACCAGGAATACAGCAGCAAGATCTACAACGCGGACGTGATCGAGAGTTCCGACGCGGTCCATTTCGTCGCCTTCAAGCGCAATGGCTGGCTGCAAGCGGCGGTGCCGTCCGACGTCGCCAAGTTCTGGCCCAAGGAATACAAGGATCCGGACGGCCAGTTCGCCGCCTACCGCGCGCACCTTTCCGTGATCGCCTACAACACCAGGCTGGTCAAGAAGGAGGACGCGCCCAAGAGCCACGCCGACCTGCTCGATCGGAAGTGGGACAGCAAGCTGGTGAAAGCCCATCCCGGCTACAGCGGAACCATCATGACCGACACTCAGGCCCTGTCGCAGGCGCTGGGCTGGGGCTATTTCGAGAAGCTGGGCAAGCAGCACGTGATGCAGGTTCAGTCGTCCACCGAGCCGCCCAAGAAGCTGGCCCAGGGCGAGCGGCCGGTGATGGCGGACGGCAACGAATACAACGTGTTCCTGCTGAAGGAATCCGGGGTTCCGATCGAGCCGGTCTACGCCACCGACGGCACCTCGTTGGTGGTGGGCAACGCGGGCTTGCTGAAAAACGCCCCGCATCCGAGCGCGGCCCGGCTGTTCTATCACTTCATGTTCACCCGCGAAGCCCAGCAATCCAACAGCGATATCGGCGGCCTGCGCTCGTTCCATAGCGAGGTCAAGGAAAAGGCGGGCCGCACGCCGCTGTCGCAAATCAAACTGCTGAATTCGGACCCGGCGGCGCTGGAAGGCCAGGTCGAGACCATCAAGAAGAAGTACGAAGAGTATTTCGGAACCTAGGACCATGTCGGTCGCGATCGAGGCAGTCGTCCCCAAGCCCCCGCCGCTTCGCATCGACCTGTTCCGGCCGGCATTCGTCGTGCTGGTGCTGGTGCTGGCCGCGCTGGTGGTGCTGCCCCTGTCATGGCTGCTTTACTACAGCCTGGTCGACAAGGACGGCGCCTTCACTCTGGCGAACTATGCCGCTCTGGTGAATGACGTGACGCTGCGCAAGCCGTTTTGGCTGGCCATCGTGATGGCGCTCGGGGTCGGCGCACTGTCCTGCGCGATCGCGACGCCGCTGGCCTGGCTGGTGTCCCGCACCGACCTGCCGGGGCGACGCGTGGTGCGGGCGCTGGTGACGGCGTCGTTCGTCACGCCGCCCTTTCTCGGCGCGATCGCCTGGGAAATCCTGGCCGCGCCCAACAGCGGCCTGGTCAATGTGCTGTACCGCTCGCTCGCCGGGGGTCAGCCCTACGATGCGCCGCTGGTCAACATCTACACCTTGCAGGGCCTGATCTTCGCGATCGCCTGCTACACCTTTCCCTACGTCTTCACGCTGGTGGCCAACGGGTTGGACCGGGTTCCATCGGACCTCGAAGACGCCTCGGCGATCCTCGGCGCACGCCCGGCGACGACCCTGCGGCGCGTCACCATTCCGCTGGTGTTGCCGGCGATGCTGGCCGGCTCGCTGATCGCGATCCTGCAGGCCCTCACCATGTTCGGCTCGCCGGCCATCCTGGCGCTGCCCGCCGGCTTTCACGTCGTGACGACGAAGATCTGGAGCCTGTTCCAGTATCCGCCCAAGCCGGGCCTGGCCGCGGCGGCATCGTTGCCGCTGCTCGCCGTCACCGTGCTGCTGCTGCAGGGCAAGAGCTGGATCCTGGGGCGCAAGGGTTACACCGTGCTGGGCGGCAAGAGCGGCGAGCCCCGCATCACCCGGCTCGCCCGTTTCAAGCCCCTGGCCATCGCCTTCGTGGCGGTCGTGCTGTCGCTCACCGTCATCCTGCCGTACCTGGCCCTGCTGAAGACCGCGCTGACGCGCAATGTTTCGGAGCCGCTCACCTGGGCAACGCTGACGCTGCACAACTTCCATTTCGTTTTCTTCGAGTTTTCGGCCACGCAGCTGGCGATGTGGAACACCTTCCTGCTCGGTATTTCGACGGCCACGCTCGGCACCGGCATCGCCCTGCTCACCTCGTACATGGTCTCGCGCAGCACGATCCGTGGCGCGCCGCTGCTCGGATTCCTGGCCACGGCTCCGGTGGCCATCCCCGGCATCGTGCTGGGCGTGGGCGTGTTCCTGACCTACTCGCACCCGGGGCTGATGCTGTACGGAACGGTGTGGATCCTGTTGATCGCGTTCCTGACCATCGAAATGCCGGCCGGGTACCAGCAGATGTCGGCCGCCTTCCACGGCATCCATCCGGAACTCGAGGAAGCCAGCCGCATCCTCGGCGCCAGCCGGCTGAAGACGCTGCGGCAGATCACGGCGCCCCTGCTGCGCACCAGCGTGATCGCCACCTGGTGCTTCGTCTTCATCGGCACCATCCGCGAACTCTCCGCCACCATCCTGCTCACGACGGCCAACACCAAACTGGTCTCGGTGATCATCTACGACCTGAACGAGAGCGGCGACCTGGGTGCGATCTCGGTGCTCGGCCTGACGCTGCTCGCGGTGTCTTTCGCCATCGTCTTTCTGGCCAACCGATTCCCGGGTCTCGGCGGCCCCGGGCTCCAACGTGCGGGGGGATGACATGAGCTTCCTGGAACTGGCGGGCTTGACCAAGCGATATGGCTCGCTGGCAGTGGTAAAGGACATCTCGCTGGCCATCGACAAGGGCCAGCTGGTCTGCCTGCTGGGCCCCTCGGGCTGCGGCAAGACCACCACGCTGCGGCTGATCGCGGGCTTTCTGGAGCCCGACGGCGGCGAGATCCGGGTCGGCGGACGCCGCATCTCTTCACCTGACGCCACCGAGGCGCCGGAGCGGCGCAACATGTCGATGATCTTCCAGAGCTATGCGCTCTGGCCGCACATGACGGTGTTCGAGAACATCGCGTATGGACTGCGATTGCGCGGCTTGGCGCGCAGCGACTTGCAGCGCCGCGCCGACACCATCCTCGCCGCCACCAAACTCACCGAGCTGGCCCAGCGCTACCCGGGCGCGTTGTCGGGCGGGCAGCAGCAGCGCGTCTCGCTGGCGCGCGCGCTGGTGATCGAGCCCGAGATCCTGCTGCTCGACGAGCCGCTGTCCAACCTGGACGCCAACCTGCGCGAGGAAATGCGCTTCGAGATCCGCCGGCTGCACGACAAATACCGGTACACCACCGTTTACGTCACGCACGATCAGGCGGAAGCGATGACGACGGCCAACCTGATCGTGGTGATGAACCAGGGCACGATCGAACAGGCCGGCTCGCCCGAAGACATCTACCAGAAGCCGCGCACCGAATTCGTGGCGCGGTTCATAGGCGGCACCAACATCTTCAAGGGTCGCTGGGCCGGCGGCGATACCGTCGATTGCGGCCAGGGTCTGGTTCTGCGCTGCGCATCCGGCGAATTCGCGCCGCAAGGACCCACGGCGGTGTCGGTGCGGCATCACGACGTCCAGCTGGCATCAACGAAACCGGACGCGGCCGAGGGCAACTGGACCCGTGCCACCGTCACGCGCCAGGTCTATCTCGGCCCGCACCGCGATTACCTGGTGGCCCTGCCCAACGGCGATACGGTGCGGGCCATCACGCCGGTCGGCGTCTCGGTCGGGGAAGGCCAGACCGTCTGGCTTCATTTCCCGCCCGAGCATTGCCGGGCCCTTGCGAATTGATCCAGCCGCCGGGCACCGATATTCATCATCAACCACGGAGCACGAAATGACCACCCCATCCAATCCGCAGAACGAACACCTGACCCGGTATGTGGCCCAGTTCATTTGCGACACCCGCCTCGCCGATCTGCCGGCGGACGTAGTGGCGCTGGGCAAGAAGTCGATCCTGGACGGATTGGGCCTGGCGCTGTCGGGTGGTGCTACCCATCTGGGCGAAATGGTGCGCAAGCACTTCGCCGACCTGCACCTGGGCGCCGGTCCGTCCACGGTGATCGGTTCCAGCCTGAAGATCGCGCCGCGCTTCGCGGCTTTCGCCAACGGCGTCGGCATCCACGCCGACGACTATGACGACACCCAGCTGGCGGTTGCCGCCGACCGGGTCTACGGCCTGCTCACCCATCCCACCGCGCCGGCGTTGCCGGCGGCGCTGGCGATGGCGGAAAGCACCAGAGCCAGCGGCGCCGCCGCCATGCTGGCCTACCACCTCGGTGTGGAGGTCGAGTGCAAGATCGCCGAGGCGATCAATCCACGCCACTACCAGACCGGCTTTCATTCCACCGCGACCTGCGGCACCTTCGCGGCGGCGGCGGCCAGCGCCAAGCTGCTGGGACTGGATGCCGAAGCCACGGCACGCGCCCTGTCCATCGCCGGCAGCCAGTCGGCCGGACTGCGCGAGAACTTCGGCACCATGACCAAGCCGTTCCATGCCGGGCGCGCGTCCGAGAGCGGTGTCGCCGCCGCGCAGTTCGCCTCCTATGGCTGGACGGCCACCGATCGCATCCTCGAAGCGCCGCGCGGATTTTTCAGCGCGGCGGGCGGCGGCTACGATCCCGACGCGATCGCGGGCAAGCTCGGCGCGCCCTGGACCATCGCCAACCCCGGCGTTTCGATCAAGCCGCATCCGTCGGGTTCGCTCACCCATCCGGGCATGACCGAGATGCTGCGCCTGATCCGCGCCAACGACATCAAGGCGAAGGATGTGAAGCGCGTGCGCGTGGGCACCAACCACAACATGCCCAATGCGCTGATCCACCACCGCCCGGTCAACGAGCTGCAGGCCAAGTTTTCGATGGAGTTCTGCATGGCCATCCTGCTGCTCGAAGGCCGCGCCGGCCTGGGCGAGTTCACCGACGAGGTCGTGCTGCGGCCGGATGTCAGGGCCATGATCGAAAAGATCGATTTCGTCGTCGACTCCGACGCCGAAGCCGCCGGCTATCACAAGATGACCACCATCATCGACATCGAGCTCGCGAACGGCCGCATGATTTCGGGCCGCGCCGATTTCGGCAAGGGCAGCCCGGCCGACCCGATGAGCTACGAGGAGGTGGCCGAGAAGTTCCGGCAAAACGCAGCCTATGCGAAGTTTCCGGCCAGGCAGGCGGAATCGGTGGTGGCGATGGTGCGCGACTTCGAGACGCTGCCATCGGTGGAACGACTGATGGCGGCGCTCACGCGCGCGGCCGGCTGAAGGCGAACGATGGCAAACCAAGCGACAGGCCTGCCCGTCCTCGGGCTCATGCTGGGCGACATGACCGGCATCGGCCCCGAAATCAGCGCCAAGGTATTGGCGGCGGGCGCCCTCAAGGGCGTGGCCCACATCGCAGTGATCGGCGATGCGCGTGTCCTGCAACTGGGCTGCGCAGACGCCGGCATCCGGCCGAGGTGGCGCAGTTACCCCGGCGTATCGGCCATCGACTGGTCGCGCGACGAGATTGCGCTGGTGGATATGGGCAACATCGACCCCGGACTGATTCCGCGCGGCCAGATCTCGCCGGACTCCGGGCGCCTCGTCGGCGCAACGCTGGCGCACATGATCGAACTGGCGCTCGCGGGCGAACTGGACGGTATCTGCTTCGCACCGCTCAACAAGGCGGCGTTGCACGCGGGCGGCTGGAAATTTCCCGACGAGCACCAGATGTTTGGGGCGCTCACGCGGCACGAGGGCTTCTTTGGCGAGATGAATGTGATCAAGGAGTTCGCCACGTTCCGCGTGACATCCCACGTCGCGCTGCGCCAGGCGATCGAAATGATCTCACCGCAGCGCATTACTTCGGCCGTGCGCCTGGCCGACGCGACGCTGAAGGCCAACGGCGTCGCCCGGCCGCGCATCGCCGTCGCGGCGCTCAATCCGCACAGCGGCGAAGGCGGGTTGTTCGGCGACGAGGAGATCCGCATCATCCGCCCGACCGTGGACATGCTGCAGGCCGAAGGCGTGCAGTGCACCGGCCCGGTCCCATCGGACGTGATCTTCCTGAAGGCGCTGAAGGGCGAATACGACGGCGTCGTCATGATGTACCACGACCAGGGCCAGATCGCCACCAAGCTGCTGGGCTTCAACAAGGGCGTCACCGTCACGGCCGGGCTCAAAACCGTGTTCACGACGCCGGCGCACGGCACTGCGTTCGATATCGTCGGGCAAGGCAAGGCCGACACCGGCGCCCTCGAACAGGCGTTGCGCATCGCAGCCCGCATGGCGGCGGCGCGCACGCAGGCAGCGACCGGGCATTGAGGCGCGGCCCGGCATTTTCGAAACCCCACAGAAAGATCGACCCCCATGAAAGACGCCCATCTCGTCTTCGGCGTCCTGGACGGCGACGACATCGGCCATGAAATCGTCCCCGCGTCGGTAGCGGTCGCTTCCGCCGCGGCGCTGCGCCACGGACTGCGCATCGAGTGGCGGCCGATGCCGATCGGGCGCCGCGCGCTGGACACCCACGGCTCGACGCTGCCCGCGGGGACGCTGGAGGCGCTCGCGAAGATGGACGGTTTCGTCCTCGGCCCGATCGGCCATCGCGAGTACCCGAAGGTGCCCGGTGCCATCAACCCGCATCCGATCATGCGCAAGCACTTCAACCTGTTCGCCAACGTCAGGCCGACCCGCTCCTACCCGGACATCGGCTGCCTGCGGGACGACGTCGACCTGGTCATCGTGCGCGAGAACAACGAAGGCTTCCAGCCGGACCGCAACGTGGTCGCCGGCTCGGGCGAGTTCCGGCCGAGCGAGGACATGACGATCTCGGTGCGGGTGATCACACGCCTGGGCAGCAACCGGGTAGCGCGGGTGGCGCTGAATCTGGCGCGCAATCGCCGCAAGCTGCTGACGATCGTGCACAAGAACACGGTGTTCAAGCTCGGCTGCGGCATGTTCGTGGAGGAGTGCTACAAGGCGGCGAAGGAGTTTCCGGACGTCAAGGTGAACGAAGTGATCGTCGACACCATGGCGATGCGGCTGGTGCGCGACCCGCAGAACTTCGACGTGGTGGTGACCACCAACATGTTCGGCGACATCCTGACCGACGAGGCGGCGGGTCTGGTCGGCGGCCTGGGCATGGCACCGGGGCTGTGCATCGGCGACGGCGATTTCGCGATGGCGCAGGCCACGCATGGCTCGGCGCCCGATATCGCGGGCAGCGGCCGCGCCAATCCCTATGCCATGATCGATTCGACGCGGATGCTGCTCGACTGGCTCGGCCGCAGGCGCAGCATCCCGCAGGCCGTCGCGGCGGCGCAGGCGATGGAGCGCGCCATCGTCGCCACGCTCGCCGATCCGAAGGCGCGGACCGCCGACATCCACGGCACCGGCAACACCTCCACCATGACGGCCGCCATCATCGCGGGCATTGACACCGAAGCGCCCCGTTGAGCGGCTAGATTTCGATCTTGGACCCCAGCTCCACCACCGAGTTGTTCGGCAGGTTCAGGAAGTCGGCCGCGCCGCTGGCGTTGTGGTGCATCTGCGCGAACAGTTTTTCGCGCCACGGCGCCATGCCCCGGCCGATGCTCGGCACGACGGTGTCGCGCGAGAGGAAATAGCTGGTCTTCATGTGCTCGACCTCGCAGCCCCGGCCGCGGATCAGCTCCAGGGCGCGGGGCACGTCGGGGTCGTTCTTGAAGCCATAGTGCAGGATGACCTGCCAGCAGCTGTGGCCCAGCGATTCGATCTCGACCCGCTTGTTCATGCCGATCCAGGGCACCTCGTGGCTGCGCACGGTGACGAACAGGTTCTGCTCGTGCAGCACCTTGTTGTGCTTGAGGTTGTGCAGCATCGCATTGGGGACCGTACCGGGTTCGGCGGTGAGGAAAACCGCAGTGCCCTCGACCCGGGTCGGCGGGTTGACGAACACGGCTTCCAGGAAACTCTTGAGGTCTATCGAATCGGCCTTGAGCTTCTCGTTGAGCAGCGCCCGGCCCTTTTTCCAGGTCATCATCAGCGTGAACATGGCTGCGCCGATCAGGACCGGGAACCAGCCTCCCTGCTCGAGTTTGAGCAGGTTGGAGGCCCAGAAAGTGACGTCCACCACCAGAAACACGCTGGTCGCCGAGATGCACAGCCACAGCGGGTAGCGCCAGCCGTACCGGATCACGAAGAAGGTCAGGATGGTGGTGATCAGCATGTCGCTGGTCACCGCGATGCCGTAGGCAGCCGCCAGGTTGCTGGAGGACCGGAACATCACCACCGCCAGGACGATCGCGACGAACAGGCCCCAGTTGATGAACGGAACGTAGATCTGGCCGGTTTCGCGCACGCTGGTGTGCCGCATCTGCAGCCGCGGCAGGTAGCCCAGCTGCACGGCTTGCTTGGTGACGCTGAAGGCGCCGGTGATCATGGCTTGCGACGCGATCACCGTGGCCATGGTGGCGAGCGCCACCAGCGGCAGGATCACCCAGTCGGGCGCCATCAGGAAGAACGGGTTCTTCACCGCTTCGGGGTTTTTCAGCAGCAGCGCGCCCTGGCCGAAATAGTTGAGCGTGAGCGCCGGCATGACGATCGCAAACCAGGCCAGGCGGATCGGCTTCTTGCCGAAGTGCCCCAGATCGGCATAGAGCGCTTCGGCGCCGGTCACGCACAGCACCACCGCCCCGAGGATGATGAAAGTGTCGAAGGGGTCGTGCAGGATGAACAGCACCGCGTAGTACGGGCTGAGCGCCTGCAGGATTTCCGGGTTGTGCGCGATGTGGGATATCCCGAGCACGGCGATGGCGGCGAACCACACCAGGGTGATCGGGCCGAAGAAACGCCCGATGCCGGCGGTGCCGCGCTTTTGCACCGCAAACAGGCAGAACAGCACGGCCAGCGTCAGCGGGATCACGTAGGTCTTGAACGCGGGCGACACGACTTCCAGGCCCTCGATCGCCGACAGCACCGAAATCGCCGGGGTGATCACGCCGTCGCCGTAGAACAGGCAGGTGCCGAAGATCCCGACCACCAGCAGGGTGGCGCGCAGCTTCGGCCGGTTCTTGACCGACGTGGACGCCAGCGCCAGCATGGCGATCAGCCCGCCTTCGCCGTGGTTGTCGGCGCGCAGCACCAGCACCACGTACTTGATCGAGACGATCACCGTGAGCGTCCAGAAGAAGATGGACAGGATGCCGTAGACGTTGCCCGTGGTGAAGGGCACGCGCCCGGAAGCGAAGACTTCCTTGAGGGCATACAGGACACTGGTGCCGATGTCGCCGTAAACGACGCCGATGGCGCCAAGCGTCAGCGCCGGCAGCGAGGATTTCGAGCTTTGCACTAAATGCCCCCGTCTTGGCGGCCGCGGGCCCGCGGGGTTGATATCTTAGGGATCGCTATTGTGCGCCCGGGCCTGCCCGAAATGCCGGGCATGTTGCAGCGCAACAACGCGCAACGGGCCGCCGCCCGCTCAGTCGTAGACCTCGGCGTTCGGGTCCGTCGCTTCCAGCTCGTAACTGGCCGCCAGCATCGCCAGCCGCCCGATGACCCCGTACATATAGAAGCGGTTCGGCGCGCTGGCCCCGGGTTTTACCCCGGGCTGGGGCAGTCTCGTGCTCTCGGCAAAAGCCAGGGGGACGAAACTGGCGCCCGGCGCGTTCAGGTTTTCATCGGTGCCGCGCTCGGCATGGACCCTGTAGAAACCGCCCACCACATAGCGGTCCATCATGTAGACCACCGGCTCGGCCACCGCGTCATTGACCCGCTCGTTGGTCAGCACCCCTTCCTGGATGATCACGTCGCTCACCGGCTGGCCGCCCTTGACCTCGGACATCCGGTCGCGGGTCTTGCGGCTGAGCTCGTCCAGTTCCTTCGCGTCGCGCACGGTCATGATGCCCATGCCATAGGTGCCGTTGTCGGCCTTCACGACGACGAAGGGCTTCTCGTTGATGCCGTATTCCTTGTATTTCTTGCGGACCTTGGCCAGCAGCGCGTCGACGTTGGTGGTCAGGCATTCCATGCCGGTGCCTTCGGTGAAGTTGACCTCGCCGCACTTGTTGAACATCGGGTTGATCAGCCAGGGATCGATTCCCAACAGCTTGCCGAAGCGCTTGGACACCTCTTCGTAACTGTGGAAATGGTTGCTCTTGCGCCGCACCGACCAGCCGGCGTGCAGCGGCGGCAGCAGGTACTGCTCGTGGATGTCTTCCAGAATGCCGGGAATGCCCGAGGAGAGGTCGTTGTTCAGCAGGATGGTGCAAGGATCGAAATCCTTCAGCCCCAACCTGCGCTTGGTGCGCACCACCGGCTCCAGCACCACCGTCTCGCCGTCCGGCAGCTCGATGCGGGTGGCCACCTTGATGTCGGCGCTGATCGAACCGATGCGCACGTTCAACCCGGCCATGTGGAAGATGCGCTTGAGCTGCGCGAGATTGCTCAGGTAGGTGGTGTTGCGCGTGAGGTGGTGCTCCGGGATCACCAGCAGGTTCTTGGCTTCGGGGCAGATCTTCTCGATCGCGGCCATCGCCGCCTGCACGGCCAGGGGCAGCATCTCGGGGGTGAGGTAGTTCCAGCCGCCGGGATAGAGGTTGGTATCCACCGGGGCCAGCTTGAAACCGGCGTTGCGAATGTCCACCGAACAGTAGAAGGGCGGCGTGTGCTCCATCCACTCCAGGCGGAACCAGCGTTCGATCGCCGGCGTGGAATCCAGGATGCGCTGTTCGAGCTCGTTGATGGGCCCGGTCAGCGCCGTGATGAGATGGGGAACCATACAGCCCTTGCCTTGCTATTCAGATTGAGTCTCAGGATTGTAGGGATGTGAGGGCGAAGTGCCGCCTTGCAAGGCGCTGCCGCGCCTAAGACAATTGAGCCAGCGGCAGGTTGAGCAGCAGGTTTTGCGGCTTGAGCTTGAGCCGCATTTCGCCGTCCATGGCCATGGCCAGATACACCGGGCAACCGGCGATCTCGGGCCGCATCACGCCCGGCTGGTTGAAGTCCAGGCGGAACAGGCCCAGCATGCCGGCCATGCGCTCCCGGGCCACGTCCCGGCCCTGGTACAGATCGTTCAGGACCGAGCTGGCCTGGGCATCCAGCCCGACATGCCAGACCCACAGGTCGTCGTCGATCGTGCGTTCCACCACGATGCGCACTTCCGCCGCCAGGAAATGCCGGACCCAGCCCTCCAGCACCCGGCACAGGGCAGCCAGGGCCGGCTCGCCATGGTTGAGGCTGACGACCAGGTCGTGGTTTTCGTCCCGTTCCCAATAGACCTGCGCGTTTTCGGCCTGCAGCACGTCGAGTTCGGCCGTTCGCAGCGGGGCTCCGCCTTGTTTCAACAGCTCGCCGAGCGAGCCGAAATTCGCCGACAGGGCGTGCCGTTCCACGATCTCATCGTCCGCCGCCATCACCCGGCCGTCCTCCTGCACCGCGATGCGCTGGCTGCGAAACAGCATCTCGGCGGCGCGCGCCTGCATGGGGGTCGCCTCGCCACCCAGCGTGTGGCGCAGCAGCACCTGGGTGAGCTGATGCACGAAGACCGGCGGGACGTCGACGCCTTCGCCGCGGAACAGCGCCAGATAGCTCGCTTCCAGGGTGGGCTGGGCCAGCAGGCGCTGGCGGAAACGCAGCCAGACCGAATAATTCGCGCGGGCGTCCTCGTCGCGGACGGACGCCAGCTGCGCCGGGTCCACCGCGGCGCGCGGCTGATCGAACAACTGCCGGTGCAAGGCCAGCTCGTCGGCGCATGATTGCGCAACCGGTGCCAGCTCGGGCCTCTCCATCAGGCTGCGCAGGAAGTCGTCGGTGACGACGAGCTGGCCCCCGGCGTCCTTCTCCAGCAGGCTGTAGCCGCAACCGGGCCAGTAGTCGTGCATCAACGACGCACTTCCCCCTGGCCCAGCACCACCCACTTGAGCGAGGTGAGCCCTTCCAGGCCGACCGGTCCGCGGGCGTGGAACTTGTCGGTGCTGATGCCGATCTCCGCGCCCAGCCCGTATTCGAAGCCGTCGGCGAAACGGGTGCTGGCATTGACCATGACGCTGGCGGAATCGACCTCGCGCAGGAAGCGCTGCGCGTTCATGTGGTCGCGCGTGACGATGGCGTCGGTGTGGTGGCTGCTGTACCGGTTGATGTGCGCGATCGCCTCCTCCAGCCCCGCCACCACCTTGATGCTGATGATGGGCGCGAGGTACTCCTCGTACCAGTCCTGCTCGGTGGCGCGTTTCAGGTTGGCGCCGGGCACGCCGGCAAGGATGGCCCGCGCTTCGGGGTCGCAGCGCATCTCGACGCCTTTGGCCGCATAGATCATCCCGATCAGCGGCAGGAATTCCCCGGCCACGCCATTGGCCACCAGCAGGCCTTCGCTGGCATTGCAGGGGCTGTACTTCTGGGTCTTGGCGTTGTCGGCCACCTGCACCGCCATCTCCACGTCGCAGGGATCGTCGACATACACATGGCAGTTGCCGTCCAGGTGCTTGATCACCGGCACCCGGGCCTCGCGGCTGATGCGCTCGATCAGGCCCTTGCCGCCGCGCGGAATGATCAGGTCCACCGACTGCGGCATGGCGATCAGCTGGGCCACGGCCTCGCGGTCGATGGTCTGCACCAGCTGCACGGCCTGCGCGGGCAGGCCGGCCTCGATCAGGGCCTGCTGCACCAACTGCGCCAAGGCCTTGTTGGAAGCTATGGCTTCCGAGCCGCCGCGCAGGATGCAGGCATTGCCGCTCTTGATCGACAGGCTGGCCGCCTCGATGGTCACGTTGGGGCGGCTCTCGAAGATCATGCCGAACACGCCGATCGGAACGCGCATCTGCCCCACGCGAATCCCGCTGGGTTGCTGCTTCAGTCCGGTGATCTCGCCCACGATGTCGGGCATGGCGGCAAGCTGGTCGCAGCCCAGGGCCACCGTTTCGATGATTCCGGACGTGAGCTTGAGCCGGTCGACCATCGGCGCCGCCAGGCCCGCGGCGATTGCCCGCTCGAGGTCCGTTGCGTTCTCAGCCTGCAGGGCCTGGACATTGCCGCGCAGCAGCGCGGCCAGCGATCGCAGGGCCCGGTTGCGGGTGGCAGCGTCGGAACGCGCCATCGCGGCCGAGGCCTGCCGCGCGTGCAGGCCCAGCGTTTGCATGTACTCGGCGACGTTCAGCGCATTCATGGCGGGATTATGGGTTCGGCTGCGGGCTGACCGATTATCCCCTCGCCCCCCGGCGCATCGCTAGGGTGGGGACATTGACGGCGCGGCGCCGCCCGGCTGCGGTCGGCGCTCGGCCGCAGCGACCGGAGCGCATTCGCGGCACAGGGCGAACGCCAGCCGGTGTAGCGCCTGCCAGCCGTCGGACGGCCAATCGGGAACCTTCAGCCCTTTGACGATGCCATCCACCAGGTGCGCCGCATGCAACAGGTTGTCCAGCGTGGTGGGGGTCAGCCGCGGCAGCACGCGCTCGAACAGCCGCTCCTTCAGGCCCCAGACCCGCTGCTCGCGCAGGGCCATCGGCAGCGGCCGCCCGGCCGCCATCGCGTCTTTCACCCGCTTCAACGCGCGGATGTCCTCGGCCAGCGTGTAGTGCACCAGCACTTCCGCCTCGCCCTCCGCGCGCAGCCCGTCCAGCATGCGCTGCACGCGCGCGGCCTGGCCCGCCAGCACGGCTTCGGACAGCTTGAAAACGTCGTAGCGCGCGACATTGAGCACCGCGCTCTCGACCTGCTCGAAACTCAGTTCGCCCGCCGGATACAGCAGCGCCAGCTTCTGGATTTCCTGGTGCGCCGCCAGCAGATTGCCCTCGACCCGATCGGCGAAGAACTGCAGCGTGAGCTGGCCTTCCTCGCCGCCCATGACCCGCTGCGATTGCAGCGCCAGGCGCTGCGCGATCCATTGCGCCAGGGCCTGGCGCTCGACCGGGTCGACCTGGATCGTCACGCCGTGGCTGTCGAGCGCGCCAAACCAGGCACTGGAGCGGGTCGCCTTGTCCAGCCTGGGCAACAGCACCAGGGTGAGCGTGCCTTCATTGCCCGCAGCGCTTTGTGCCAGCTGCTGCAAGGCCGGGCCGCCATCCTTGCCGGGCTTGCCCGAGGGGATGCGGATCTCCACGATCTGGCGGTCGGCGAACAGGCTGAGGGAGCCGCCCGCGGCGAGAACGTCGCTCCAGTCGAAGTGCGCGCCGGCGACCGTGTGCACCGTGCGCTCGGTGTAGCCCTGGGCCCGCGCGGCTGCGCGGATCGCGTCCGCCGCTTCCTGGATCAGCAGCGGCTCGTCGCCATGCAAGGTGTAGAGCGACCGCAGGCCCTTTTGCAGGTGTTGGCTCAGTTGGGCGGCGGCAAGCTGCATGTAGACGAGTTTAAGCCGCCGGCTACGCCATCGCCTCATCCGGCGCCATCACGGCTACGCCGGCTGAGCCGAGGCGAAGTTCCTTGCGCTTGTCCAGCACGACCCGGCGGAAGGCAGCGACTGCCCGGTCGATCAGGTCCCGGGTGATGGTCAGCGGGGGCGCGAATCGGATCACGGTCTCGTGGGTTTCCTTGGACAGCACGCCTTGCGTCGCCAACTGCTCGACCAGTTCCCTGGCCGTGGCATGCGCCGGGTCGATGTCCACACCGGCCCACAGGCCGCGGCCGCGCACATCGCGGATCAGCGGACGGGCGGCGGCCATCACCTCCCGCAGCCGGGCCAGCAGGTACGCGCCCTGCGCGGCGCTGCGCGCCACCAGGTCTTCGTCCTCGATCACCTGCAGCGCTTCCAGGCCCACCGCTGCGGCCAGCGCGTTGCCCCCGAAGGTGGAACCGTGGCTGCCGGGATTGAACACGTCCATCACGCGGTCGTCGGCGAGGAAGGCACTGACCGGCAGCAGCCCGCCGCCCAATGCCTTGCCCAGGATCAAGGCGTCGGGGCGGATGCCTTCGTGCTCGAAGGCGAACCAGCGGCCGGTGCGGCCCAGCCCCGCCTGCACCTCGTCGACGATGAGCAGGATGTCGTTGCGGCTGCACCATTCGCGCAGTTCGGTGAAGAAGCCCGGCGGCGGCACGATCACCCCGGCTTCGCCCTGGATTGGTTCGACCAGCACGGCGCAGGTATTGGCATGGGTGGCCGCCCGCACGCTGGCCATGTCGCCGAAGTCGAAGTGCGCAAAGCCGGGCGCGAACGGGCCGAAGCCGGCACGGTAGTCGGCCTCGCTCGAAAAGCCGACGATGGTGGTGGTGCGGCCGTGGAAGTTGCCGCGCGCCACCAGGATCTCGGCCTGGCCGTCGGCGATGCCCTTGACCCGGTAGCCCCAGCGCCGCGCGCATTTGATCGCGGTCTCCACCGCTTCGGCGCCCGTGTTCATCGGCAGCGCCCGGTCGAAGCCCGCCAGCGCGCACAGCTTTTCCAGGAACGGACCCAGCGTCGTGCCGTGATAGGCGCGCGAAGTGACGGCCACGCGTTCGAGCTGGCGCTGCGCGGCGGCGACCACGCGCGGATGCAGATGGCCGTGGCTGACGGCCGAATACGCACTCATCATGTCGATGTATTCGCGGCCCTCGACGTCCCACACCAGGCAGTCGCGCGCATGGTCGACGACCACCGGTACCGGCCGGTAGTTCCTGGCGCCGTAGCGCGCTTCTTTCCCGATGAAGGTCTGGGTGGTGGCGGTGTTGGTGGCATCCATGGCTGATCCTTGTGTTCAGCTTCAAGTCTAGGCCGGGAGCTGATGCGTCGGGCGTGAATCGAGCGGCCCGGCACAGCGGCAATGGCATGGATATCGCCATTTCACTTCCGAAACGGAAGCGGTGTCGCACGCCCCCTGGATCGAGGCCTCAGCGCCGGCGCGGTGAAGTTCCCGGCAGCGGAAAGCCGGAGAACTCCTTGATCGTCTGCAACTCGATGTTGGTGACGATCTTTTCCACGCCGAGCGTTGCATCGTCGAGCCAGCCATTGATCAGTGCGTGGTAGTGGGCGAGGTGCGGGCAGGCGATGCGCACGAGGTAATCGTAGCGTCCGCTGACCACGTGGCAGGAGACCACTTCCGGCGCCGTCGCCATCCGCTTTTCGAAACGCTGCACCGAGGATTGGCGCTGGTCCTTGAGCGCGATCTCGGCGAACACGCAGATCTGCTCGCCCAGCGCCCGGCGGCTGATCAGGGCGCGATAGCCCTCGATGAGGCCTTCAGCCTCGAGCTTGCGCACCCGGTTCAGGGTGGCACGCGCCGACAGGTGGATCGCTTCCGACAATGCCTGGATGGTGGCGCGGCCGTCGCGCTGGAGGGCATCGAGCAGCGTCAGGTCGGCGCGATCGAGCTCCATGGCATTCAGATGGTCTTCACCGCCGCAAGGCGGCGCATCAGCTGCTGCACGATGTCGGTCTGCATGTCGCGGTACAGCAGGCCCTCCTCGGCCTCCTTCGACAGCACGGCCGATTCGTTGAAACTGATGTCGCGTTGCTGCAGCAGTTCGGTCTCGGGGATCAGCTCCTTGCCCTGCGGCGTGCGCAGCTTGAACTTGAAGCGGGTGCGCAGCTGGAACTCGCGCACCTGCCCCGACGCGTTCAGCCCGACCACCACTTTCTCGCGCTGGTCGCCCAGCACGTCCAGCACCACCTGGGCCGTGTTGAGTTTTGCCGCATCGCTGACCACGGTCATGTGGCTGGCCGAAGCGATGCTGCGCTTGAGCTCCTTGCCGAGCGAGGAGTTGGGCGCCGCGGCGACGTAGATCGAGTTGAATGCGAATGTGGGCGCCTGGCGCAGCTGGAAGCCGCACCCGACCAGTACCAGCGGAGCCGCGACCAGCAGGAACAGGCAGCGGCGGCGCCATGTCGACCCGGCGGCGAGCGCGGCAGCCTTCATTCTCCGAGCACCACGTTGACGAGCCGTCCCGGCACCACGATCACCTTTTTCGGCTGGGCCTCACCCGCATGCTTGGCGAAGTCGGGGCTTGCCACGGCCAGCTTTTCGATGTCATGGCGGCTGGCGCCGGCGGGCACGCGCACCGAGCCGCGGTGCTTGCCGTTGATCTGCAGCACCAGCTCGATCTCGTCCTGGATGAGCGCCTGCTCGTCGACCTTGGGCCAGGGCGCGTCCAGCAGTTCGCCCTGGCTTTGCGCGTATCCCAGCGCGTGCCAGAGTTCATGCGCGATGTGCGGCGTCACCGGGTAGAGCACGCGCAGCAGGATGCCGAAACCTTCGCGCACGGCCGCATAGTCGCCGGGTTCGCTCTTGAGCGCCGCTGGGCCGCCCCGAGGCGCGAAGGCCCCCTCGGGGGGCAGCGCTGGGGCGTCGGCCCCGAGCGTGGGGGCCCAATTTCCTTTGAAGTCTTCCAGCGAGTTGAGCAGCTTCATCGCGCCGGAGACGACGGTGTTGTACTGCATGCGCTGGTAGTCGTAATCGACCTGCTTGAGCACGGTGTGGATTTCGAAGCGCAAGGCATTGCCCTGCTTGCCGAGACCCGTCGGCTTGGCCGCCACCTTTTCGCTGGTCGACGCCGCGCCGAGCTTGTGTCCGAAGTTCCAGACCCGCTTCAGGAAGCGGAAGGAGCCCTCGAGAGCCGCGTCGTTCCACTCCAGTGTCGCTTCCGGCGGCGCGGTGAACATGGTGTACAGGCGCGCGGTGTCGGCGCCGTACTTCTCGATCAGGTCCTGCGGGTCCACACCGTTGTTCTTGGACTTGGACATGGTGGTCCAGCCCTCGTAGGTGACCGGCAAGCCGTCGGCCTTCGCCGTGGCCGAGATCACCTTGGCATGCTCGTCGCGCACGATATCCAGGTCGTGGGCCCAGAAGTACTGCCTGCCCGCCTTGTCGCCGGTGCGAACGAAGGCTTCGTTCAGCACCATGCCCTGGGTCAGCAGTTTGGTGAACGGCTCATCGATCTTGACCAGGCCATGGGCTTGCGAATCTCCCGGGCCCTTGACCTGGATGTCGCGCATGACCTTGGTCCAGAACCGCGCATAGAGCAGGTGCAGGATCGCGTGCTCTATGCCGCCGATGTACTGGTCCATCGGCATCCAGTAGGCCGCGCCCTCGCCCACCATCGCCTCTTCGTTGCGTGGATCGCAATACCGCATGTAATACCAGGACGAGTCCACGAAGGTGTCCATGGTGTCGGTTTCGCGCCGTGCATCCTTGCCGCAAATGGGGCATTTGGCGTTGACGAAATCGGCGCGCTTGTTCAGCGGGTTGCCGGAGCCGTCGGGCACGCAGTCCAGTGGCAGCACCACCGGCAGGTCGCGCTCGGGCACCGGCACCGCCCCGTGCTCGTCGCAATGGATGATCGGGATCGGCGTGCCCCAGTAGCGCTGGCGGCTGATGCCCCAGTCGCGCAGGCGCCAGGTGGTCTGCTTGCCGCCGAGGCCCTTTTGCTCCAGCGCATGGGCAATGGCCTTGACCGCATCCGCATACGAAAAGCCGCTGTAGATGTCGGAGTTGATGGTGACGCCGCGCTCCTTGTCGGCATACCAGTCCTGCCACTGCTTGTAGTCGTAATGTTCGCCGTCGACATGGACCACCTGCATGATGGGCAGGTTGTACTTGAGGGCGAAGGTGAAGTCGCGCTCGTCGTGGCCGGGCACGCCCATCACGGCGCCGTCGCCATAGCCCATGAGCACGTAGTTGCCGACCCAGACGTCGATCGGCTCCCCGGTCAGCGGATGGAACACCACCAGGCCGGTGGGCATGCCTTCCTTTTCCCGCAGCGCCAGTTCGGCCTCGGTGGTACCGCCCTTCCTGCAGTCCTCGATGAAGTTGGCCAGGCGCCGGTTGGTCCGCGCGGCATGGGCGGCCAGCGGATGCTCGGGCGCCACCGCGCAGAAGGTGACGCCCATGATGGTGTCGGCGCGCGTGGTGAACACGTACATCCGCCCGTCGTCGATGAGCTGGCCTTCGAAATCGCGGATGCCGTGGGTGAAGGCGAAGCGCACGCCTTCGCTCTTGCCGATCCAGTTTTCCTGCATCAGCTTGACCCGCTCCGGCCAGCCCGGCAACTTGTTGCGCACGTGGTCCAGCAGTTCCTCGGCGTAGTCGGTGATCTTGAGGTAATAGCCCGGGATCTCGCGCTTCTCCACTTCGGCACCGGTGCGCCAGCCCTTGCCGTCGATCACCTGCTCGTTGGCCAGCACGGTCCGGTCGACCGGGTCCCAGTTCACGACCTGGGTCTTGCGGTAGGCCAGGCCCTTTTCCAGCATCTTCAGGAACAGCCACTGGTTCCATTTGTAGTAGCCCGGATCGCAGGTGGCGACTTCGCGCGACCAGTCGATCGCCAGCCCCATCGCCTGCATCTGCTGCTTCATGTAGGCGATGTTGTCGTAGGTCCACTGCGCGGGCGGCACCTTGTTCTTGAGCGCCGCGTTTTCCGCCGGCAGGCCGAACGCGTCCCAACCCATCGGCATGAGCACGTTGTAGCCGTTCATGCGCAGGTAGCGCGTGAGCATGTCGTTGATGGTGTAGTTGCGTACGTGCCCCATGTGCAGCTTGCCGCTGGGATACGGCAGCATCGAGCACGCGTAGAACTTCTTCTTGCGCGGGTCTTCGGTCACCCGGTAGGCGTCGCGGGCGTTCCAGGACGCCTGCGCCGCGCGCTCGACCTCTGAAGGGTTGTATTTCTCTTGCATATAGGGGTTTGCCGGAGGTTTGACCCGGCCTGCAGGGATTTTACGGGGCGCTCAGCGCGCCGGCTCTGCCGGATCCGCGACGAAGCCGATACGGTTCAGGCCGGCCTTCTGCGCCGCGCCCATGATCTCCACCACGCGGCCGTAGGGCACGGCCTGATCGGCCCGCAAATGGATCTCGGTGTCGGGGTTGCGCTGCGCCGCCTGGGCCAACCGGTCCGCCAGCTGCGCCGGGCTGATCGCCTGCTCGTCCAGGAAAGTCCCCCCGGAGCGGTCCAGCACCACGGTGACGAAGGCCGGCGCGTCGTTGGGCTTGGCCGCATCGGTGTGCGGCAGGTCGAGCCGGATCGAGCTGGCGAGCAGGGGCGCCGTGATGATGAAGATCACCACCAGCACCAGCATGACGTCGACCAGCGGCGTCATGTTGATGTCGCTCATGGGCTGCGGGCCCTGCGTGCGCTGCAGCCGGCCAAAAGTCACAGTGCCCCCACGCTTGCGGCTGGAGCCGCTGCGCCGCCCCCCGAGGGGGCCCTCGCACCCTGGGACGGCCCCGCGGTGCTCAAGTCGGCGTGCGAGGTCATCAGCTCGCGCAGGTCGCGCGCGAACCCTTCGAGGTCGGCTTCGATCCGGCCGATCAGGCGGCCGTACACGTTGTAGCCGAGCACTGCGGGAATCGCCACCGCCAGGCCGGCCGCGGTCATGATCAGCGATTCGCCGACCGGGCCGGCCACCTTGTCGATCGAGATCTGGCCGGCCGCGGCGATTCCCGTCAGGGCATGGTAGATGCCCCAGACGGTGCCGAGCAGGCCCACGAACGGCGCCGTGGAACCGACGGTGGCGAGCAGGACCTGGCCGAACTGCAGCTTGTCCAGCACCCGGTGCAGGGCGTCGCGCAGCATCCGGGTCAGCTGCTGCGAGCGATCCCCCGCGGCGGCCAGCGAGCCCGGCGCCTCCAGCTGGGTCGCGGCGATCAGCGGCAACACCAGCGCCTCGCGGTCGAACGCGCCGACCCGGTGCTGGCCCTCGCCGATGGAGGGCGACTGCCAGAAGACCGCGGTGCTGCGGCCCACGTCCCGGCTGGCGCGCCGCAGCAGCCACGCCTTCCACAGGATCACCACCCAGCTGGCCACCGACATCGCCAGCAGCAGCCCCGCCACCGCCTTGGTCACGGCGTCGCCCCGGGCGAACAGTTCAAACAGACTCATGCGCCTCCCCTGCCGCCGGGAACGCGGCCTCGGCCGACCCCAAGCGATTCGGCCATGCGCTCATCGCAGGCCGAGCACATCGAACATGTCGAACATGCCGCTGCGCTTGCCGGCCAGGAAGCGCACGGCGCGCAGGCTGCCCTGGGCGTAGGTGGCGCGGCTGGCTGCCCGGTGCGTGATTTCGATGCGTTCGCCGGTGCCCGCGAACAGCACGGTGTGGTCGCCCACGATATCGCCGCCGCGCACGGCAGCAAAGCCGATGCTGGACGGATCGCGCTCGCCGGTCACCCCATGGCGGGCATAGACGGCGCAGTCCTTCAGGTCGCGTCCCAGCGCCTGCGCGATGACCTCGCCCATCTTCAGCGCGGTGCCGGAGGGCGCGTCGACCTTGTGACGGTGGTGCGTCTCGATGATCTCGATGTCGTACCCGGTGGCCAGCGCCGCGGCCGCCATCTCCAGCAGCTTCAGCGTGACATTCACGCCCACGCTCATGTTGGGCGCCATGACGATCGCGATGTCGCGCGCGGCGTCGGCGATCTGCTCCTTTTGCCCTTCGCCGAAACCGGTGGTGCCGATCACGGCATTGATGCCGAGCTCGCGGCAGACCTTCAGATGCGCCAGCGTCCCCTCCGGGCGGGTGAAATCGATCAGCACCTGAGCCTGCGCGAGGGCCGCGCGCACATCGGCCAGGACCGGAACGCCGCTGGCGTGGCCGAGGAAGGCGGCGGCGTCGTTGCCGATCGCCGGGCTGGAGGGAAGGTCCAGCGCGCCGGCCAGCTGGCAATCATCCGCGGCGCGCAGGGCCTCGATCAGGATCTGGCCCATGCGGCCGCTGGCGCCCGCCACGGCCACCTTGTGCATGGCCTGCCGGGGAACGGCCTTGGTCGAAACCACGGTCAGCGGGCCGGTGGTTCCAGCGGCGGGTAGCTGGCTGCGGGCGCCGGCTCGGCAGGAGCCGTCGCCGGAACGGGGGCCGCGTGGGCAGCGGAGAACTCCTTCAGGCGCTCCTCGCTGGCCTCGAGCACCGGCACCTTGGCGTCCTTGCGCTTGTTGTCCAGCGTGGCCACGAACTCGGCTTCGGTGGGCATCTCGTCGCCCTCGAAGCGATCCAGGACCTCGCCCTTGAAGAACACGGCCAGCTTGCGCTCCTGGGTCGGTACGCCCCGGCGCTTCAGGGTGAACACATAGTCCCAGCGGTCGGTGCGAAAGATGCTTGTCACCAGCGGCGTGCCCAGGATGTCGCGCACCTGCTGGCGGCTCATGCCGGGCTTGAGCGCCGCGACCTGCTCCCTGGACACGAAATTGCCCTGCACGATCTCGACCTTGTAGGGCGTGATCGAACTCACCAGCCGCTGGCTCGTACTGTCGAAAGAGCCGCACCCGCTCACGGCCGCGCAGGCGGCAAGCGCCAGGATCAGGCTTGATGCACGAGGGGGAGTTGCAGGCATGGGCAAACCGGTAGCGATATGATCAATCGATTGTAGCGGCTGCCCCGCCCCGGGGAGGCGCGGGAAGACCATGGCCAACATCGACGAACTCAAGAGCACTGGCCTGAAGGCCACGCTGCCCCGGCTGAAAATCCTGGACGTGTTCCAGAAGGGCGCGCAACGCCACATGACCGCCGAGGACGTGTTCCGGGTGCTGCTGGAAGAGCGTTCCGACATCGGGCTGGCCACCGTCTACCGCGTGCTGATGCAGTTCGAGCAGGCCGGCATCCTGACCCGTAGCCATTTCGAGAGCGGCAAGGCGGTCTACGAACTCAACGAGGGCACCCACCATGACCATATGGTCTGCCTGGACTGCGGCCGGGTGGAGGAGTTCTACGATGCCGAGATCGAGAAGCGCCAGCAGGACGTGGCCAGGATCAAGGGTTTCGCCATCGCCGACCATGCCCTGAGCCTGTACGCCCACTGCACCAAGGAAGCCTGTCCGAACCGGCCGGCGGGAGATCCGAACGGCTATCGGATTGCCGAAGAGCCCGGATCGCCGCGCTGATTCGGCCGGCCGGCGGCCGCCGTTACTTGTCCTGTTCCATCGCCCGGCGGTGCCGCTCGACGAACTCCTGGTAGGTATCCACCCCGCGCAACTGCAGGATGGTGTTGCGCACCGCGGCCTCCACCAGCACGGCGATGTTGCGGCCGGCCACCACCTGGATCACGACTTTGCGCACCGGCACCCCCAGCACGTCCTGGGTCAGCGGCTCATAAGGCAGCCGTTCGTACTCGCGCTCCAGGGTCTCGCGCCGCACCAGGTGCACGATGAGCTTCAGCCGCATCTTGCGCCGCACCGCGGTCTCGCCGAAGATGCCGCGGATATCGAGCAGGCCGATGCCGCGCACTTCCAGCAGGTTGCGCAGCAGCTCGGGGCAGCGGCCTTCGATGGTGGTCTGGTTGATCCGGTACAGGTCGACGGCGTCGTCGGCCACCAGGCCGTTGCCGCGCGAGATCAGCTCCAGGCCGAGCTCGCTCTTGCCCAGGCCCGATTCGCCGGTGATCATCACGCCCAGCCCCAGGATGTCCATGAACACGCCGTGCATGGAGGTGCGTTCGGCGAAATGCTTCGAGAGGTAAGTACGGAGCACATCGATGACGAAGGCCGACGGCTCATGCGTGGCGAACATCGGGATCTGGGCCCGTTCGCACATCGACAGCAGATCCTCGGGCGCAACCTGGTTGTCGGTCAGGACCAGCACCGGGGGTTCCAGCGTCACGATGCGCGAGATCCGGCGCGCGCAGTCCTCGGCCGTGGCGTTGGTCAGGTAGGCGATTTCGCGCTGGCCCAGGATCTGGACGCGATAGGGATGGATGTAGTTGAGATAGCCGACCAGGTCGGCGCCGGAGCGGGCGGCCCGCACCGCGATCTCGTCGAAGCGACGCTCCGAAGCCCCCAGCCCGGCCACCCACTCCCATTTGAGCTGGGCCCGGTGGTCTTCGAACAGGACGTCGGCGCTGACTACAGTAGGTTTCACTAGGCGGCCTGGGCCGATTGCCAGGTCGCGATGAGCTGGTGGAGCCCGGCCGCGTCGGTGCTGGCCTTGATCTTCTCGCGCAGCGGGGCATCGCTGAGCAGCTCGGCGATTTCGGAAAGAATCTCCAGGTGCTTTTGCGTTGCCGCCTCGGGCACCAGCAGGAAGATCAGCAGGTTGACCGGCTGCTCGTCCGGCGCGTCGAAGCCGATCGGCTGGGCCAGCTGGAACAGCGCGGCCATGGGCGCCTTGAGCCCCTTGATACGGCCATGGGGTATGGCGACGCCATGACCCAGTCCGGTGGAACCGAGCCGCTCGCGCGCGAACAGGCTGTCGGTGATCAGGGCGCGCGACAGGCCATGCAGGTTTTCGAAGAGCAGCCCGGCTTCCTCGAAAGCTCGTTTCTTGCTGGTCGCGTCGACCTTTACGAGCACTTGAGCGGCAGGCAGGATGGACGCGAGGCGGTTCATGGTCGAGATTTTTGATTATGCACTGGGAAGGGTGCACTCAAACAAACGCCACTGCCCGGCCGGCCGCCGACAGGAAAGCTGCGCGCGGCGCCGGAAAATCGAGTAGGGTGAGGGGTTGCCCCCTCAGCCCTCTCACACCACCTGTCTCTTATACCCATCTCCG
>DIZF01000040.1 GCA_002427815.1 Ramlibacter tataouinensis | reverse complement strand
ATTGAACGCGAAGTGGTATCAGTTCCCAGCTGCCCAAATCCAAAAACAATAATCAAAATCAGTACGTGGAGTCTGCTCATTGATCCATAGTAGCAAACGGTTTGATCGCTGCTGGTATCGAAGACTTCCGGTTTCACGACCTGCGACACACGTGGGCTTCGTGGCATCGCCAGGCGGGAACGTCGTGCGATGAGCTCAAGGAATTGGGCGGCTGGAAGTCACGCGAGATGGTGGACCGCTATGCCAAGTACGCCACGACTCATTTGGCCGAAGCCGCCATGAGAATCGAGCGCGGTCGTGCTGAAAACGTGGGCAATATCGTCACGTTTGCGTCACGTTCCGACAAAGCAAAGGACCTGGCGTTACAGCTAAGTCCTTGATTCGAATGGTAGGGCGTGTTGGACTTGAACCAACGACCAAAGGATTATGAGAACAAGAAAGCCGACCGTTCGGCGCTTGCAAGGCGAAGATTCTTAAGGCCTTTTTCCTGACGCCCGGCCCTTCGTCGTCCAGACCGAACCTATCCCGAACCTTTCTGGGGCACCCGCGGTTTTCTTCACCGTTTTCCCGAACGGGATCAACGAGTTGCGTTGGCCGAACCGAACCGAAACCGAAGTTCGGCACCGCTTGCCCCTCGCCGGCAATCTTCCGGTCGTCAGTGCATGAACAGGGCGATGAGGATGATGATGGGGATGGGAACCCCGAGGAACAGAAGCAGCAGTGAGCGCATGAAACGTCTCCGAGTTGTCGGGAATCAAAACTGGTCGCGTTGGCGACCGCCGTACGTGGCAGCCAAGCTGGCGCAGAAGGCACCGATAAGCAGCGACACGAACATCCATAGCGCGGTGTATTCAGCTGCCTTCCTTGCCTTGTCGGCAGCGTCACGCGCGGTGGCTTCTGCCTCCTTGGCCTTCGTCTGCATGCGTGTGAAGGTGTCGGTCACCCGCTTTTCTGCTTCGGCTTGTGGCATGCCCGTGCGCTGCGCCACCACCTGGGCAACGTACTTGCTGTCTTCAGGTGCGAGCGTTCCGCTGCTCATCGCTGAGGCGAAGATGCGGCCGATTTCCGCTCTGGACCGGGATCCCTCATCCGTTTGGCTGGTTACCGGTGCGCTTGCTCCGGCCGTGGTCGCGCTCATGTTCTTGCGAAACAACGAATCAACGAAGTAGCCTTGACCGAATGCAGAGCCCTCCTGCCTGGCTGCCCCGGCCATGGCAGATACTGCCGTGCCAGCGGCGCCTCCAGCTACAGCGGCGCCAGCTTTAACACTTCCGCCCACGATGGCGCCAATGGTAGATGTCAGCATCGCCGCGGTGACCAGGGTGGCGAGAGCCCAGGCAAGGAAGCCATGTGCGGTGTCGCGGAAATACACCTCGTCGCTGTGTGTACCGGCCCATCGAGTGCGAAGCCGGCCAGCAAGGTATCCGCCCATGCCCGCTGCGAGGAGTTGGGTGAAGGAGACCCAAAGGATAGTCGAGACGCCGAGCGTACTTGCCGAAGCGCCCTGACCTGCCCAAGGCGAGACCGATGACAGCCCCAGGCCAATTCCAAGGATGAGCAGAATCAGTGAGAGGGCAGCGGCGCCCGTGGCCCCGGCAACGATTGCTGGCCAGGAGACCGCACTCGCATGCGTAGCAGTGCCGACCGCGAGCGGAGCGATGGCTTCAGCCGCTATTGCTATTGCGTGCCTCTCACCAGGCGAAGTAGCTTCAATCACGTAGTTGTCTCCCGTTAGTTGGCAAGATGGTGCCGCTAGCCGAAAGTCAATGCCGTCGGCGGCTGGCCTTGTCTCACGTAGGACGTCGCGCTGGCGCGTCCTGCTGTCCTGCCGGCGTTTCCGCTAATTGCTGATCAGCCGCCGGTCCACGCCGAGCGACGATCCGCAGATGACAAGTCGTGCTCGTCGCCAGAGAACCGAAATGCGTGCGGCTCGCCATCGACTGGCTGGCGGCGCAAACAGTCGACCTTGAAGCCCTTGTTGTCAATCGCAGTCTCGGCCTGCCCTTCCTTGCGCCGAAAGCTCGGTCTGTTGCAGAACCTGCAGCACCGACCTGTCCAGCTTGGCCATGGTGCTGACAAATTTCACCCGCCGGCGAGCGTCCCTCAGCAAGTCCACGTCCTGTGTGGCGAGTGGCTCCTTGCACGATACGCACACCGGCGGCCGCCTGGTATCCGATCACTCCCAATAGGGCTTGGCTTTGTAATACGAATGGACTTGCGTTGCCCAGGTCTGATCGGCCATGCGCGGCCACGCATCCTTATTGAATCCCGGGGCGGCTTCCAGCCGTTCCTTGGTGATGTCAAGCGTAAAGCGCTTCTTCACCGTATCAAGCTTTAACGCGCTCCAAGGTATGGCGAAAAGCTTTTCGCCCATGCCAAGAACGCCACCGTGCGAGAGAACCGCATAGGCGATGCGCCCGCTACGCATGTCGATCATGATCTCTTTGAGATCACCGAGATCTTCGTCCTTGGTGTTGTAGATATCCTCACCGTGCAGGGTCTGCGCTCCCATCAGTTCGGGCCCGGGTCCCTGTTTTTCACCGCTGGTGTAGCGATACATCCCATAGGGATCACGTTCTGTGTAGCTCATTACTTTCTCCTAAATGTCGATGGAAATACTCGATGTCTCTGGCCGAATGCACGCGCTCCATTTGTGGTTTGAGTTCTTCAGAGCATGGTCCGCATCGCCCACGCCCTTCTGAATCTTGCCTTCAGCCTGCTTGGCCAGACCTTTGGCTTGCTGGCTCGTGCTGCCGGTCACTTTTCCAGCCTTCTCCTGCACCTTGCCGGCGGCGTCCTTGATGGAGCCCTTGACTTGATCGCGATTCATAAAAATCCTCAGTTCGTTGAAAGTATCGGTTGGCCACGGGTGGCTTTTCTCGACGTGGTTGAGCCTAGCCACTGTGTTTTAAGCGTAGCCTCAGACTGCGGGGTCAGTGCGTGTCGGCTTGGTCCTACGAGGTCACCGCGTCAAGGTGTGTTCGCCAGCCGCTTACATCGCATCCGGAGTGGTTTGCCACTGCATGTTCGATAGGCGATCCGTGCCGCCCCGTTTCAGTGCAACAACATGATCGACGACATATCCTGTCACGCGCCTGCAGTCCTTGCGCGCGAGCCATTGAGTGCTCGGCGACTGGCTGCACGCGCTGTGCTGCGCAATTGGGCTCGGCATTACGCTGATCGGGCCTGCCGCGCAGCCGGCCCGCCGACGCGCAGGTGAGCGGATATCGATGAGTTGATTCGTGCATTCAGGATGACACGGCCATAGCGTCTTATCCGACACGATGCGTCACCGCTACGTCCCAATATGGTTGGTGAGTGTTCGGCCGATTCCGGAGTCGAACTGCTCATCCTCAATGATCAGCCAAGACCAAGGAGACAGCGTCATGTCAGACAAAAACCCCGCGAATGCAGATCCCATCACCGGCGCTTCGGGCGCCCATCCAATCGGCACCGGTGTCGGCGCAGCAGGCGGTGCGGCGGCCGGCGCAGCCATCGGCTCAATGGCAGGCCCTGTGGGCACAGTTGTCGGTGGCGCAGTGGGCGCCATTGCGGGCGGCCTTGCGGGAAAAGGCGCCGCCGAGGGTGTGAATCCCACAGCGGAAGACGGCTACTGGCGCGACAACTACACCAAGACGCCGGGCTACAAGCCCGACTACAGCTTCGACGACTACGCCCCCGCGTATCGCACCGGCTACACCGGCTGGGAACGTGCTCGCGCAGCAGGCGGGACTTTCGAGGCGCATGAGCCGAAGTTGCGCAGCGAATTCGAGCGCACCAAAGGAACATCGCGCCTGCAATGGGAAGAAGCCAAGGACGCATCGCGCGCCGCCTGGCGTCGCGTTGAGCGGGCCACATCTGCCGATACGGCCAAAGACGGCCGCTGAAAGCGCCTCGGGTTGATAAAAAGCAGGCTCGCTGGGCGAGAAGTTCAATTGAAGTGTGGAGGGCCCCGAAAGGGGTCCTTTTCCCTCGAAATGTTCTGTAGCCATGGATAACTTATCCAAGCGCGCCAACGCTTCGCCGCCGTCGACTGCTGCGGCAATCCACTCGCTCATCGATTCGGTGCGCGTCTGGTTGGACAATTTCCTCGACCTCGTCGTCATCGAAGGTAAGAAGGCCGGCATCGGACTCGCGCTGATCGTCGGATTCGGTGTCGGCGCGGCCGTTCTGTTGATTACCGGATGGCTTGCGCTGGTCGCCTGCGCAGTCGCAGCCTTGGTGGAAAACGATATCCTCGGCTGGGCCTGGTCGCTGTTGATTGCCGCGCTGCTGAGTTTCGCGGGCGCCGGCGGCCTCGTGTTCCTCGCCATCAAGCGCAGCAAGGATCTTCTGTTTTGCGCGACGCGTCGCCAGCTCGGCTTGAAGTCCACACCCACACCGAGCCATGAATAACGCACCGGCTGAACTAGAACTTGCGGAGGCGCGCGTTGCCGCCTCTGCGGCGAGCGTCGTTGCGCAGGGACAGGTGTTGAAGTTAAAGGTGCGCCGGCTGGTGACGTCGCCTTTGGTGATCGGCGGGTTGGTCACCGTCGGTGCGGCCGTTGGGTACTTTGCCGTTATGCGCAGCGCCAAGCCACGAGCGCGGTCCTCCCGCCCAGCGGCTTACGGATACCTTATGAGCGTGCTGAAAACGGCCCAGATGCTGCTGCCATTGCTCGGCGCGCTCGGCGCCGCCATGACGACTCTCAAGCGAAGCCAACGCGCGTTTCCGCTCGTCATACCGCAGCCGGAGAGCGCTGCGCAGAAGCAGGCGGCCGTGGAGCCGTCGGCGCTGCCGCCGCAGGGAAACTGGTTAAGCCAACAATGGCAGATGATCAAGGCGGCCGTCAAAGCCTGGATGGATGACTACGCGCCGAGCATGGGCGCCGCCCTTTCCTACTACACGCTTTTTTCGCTCGCTCCGTTGCTCATCATCGTGATCGCGGTGGCGGGAATGGTGTTCGGGCAGCAAGCGGCGCAAGGGGAGATCGTCGCGCAGTTGCGCGGAATAATGGGTGCGGAGGGTGCGGTGGCTGTGGAAGGAATGCTCAAAGCCGCGCGCGAACCGGCCAAGAGCGTGGTCGCGACCATTGTCGGCATCGCCATCTTGCTGCTCGGTGCGACCGCGATCTTCGGAGAGTTGCAAAGCGCGCTGGACCGTATCTGGCGAGTACCGGCACCGCAGGCGGAGTCGGGTATCTGGCACCTGTTGCGCACGCGTCTGCTGTCGTTCGGGCTCGTGCTCGGTCTGGGCTTCATGCTGACCGTATCGCTGGTCGTGAGCGCGGCGCTCGCAGCTTTGGGCAAGTGGTGGGGCGGCTGGTTCGACGGCTGGGATGTGTTCCTCGAGATCCTCAACTTCGCGGTCTCGTTCGGCATTTTCACACTGCTTTTCGCGATGATCTACAAAATCATGCCGCGCGCAAACATCCCATGGCGCGACGTCTGGACCGGCGCTGCGGTTACCGCGTTGCTGTTTACCATTGGCAAAGTGCTGATCGGCCTGTATCTGGGCAAAAGCAGCCTGGCGTCCGGATTCGGTGCGGCGGGCTCGCTCGTGGTGCTGATTGCATGGGTCTACTACTCCGCGCAGATTTTTCTGTTCGGCGCGGAATACACCTGGGTATACGCCAACCGGCATGGATCGCGCGTGCCGATGCCGCAGCTGGCGATAAGCACTGCGGTGCCGAGCCGCCAGTCGGGATGAGCGACGCGGTCGGCGCATTCATGTAGCGCATGGCACGCGAACGTCCGCTTTTTCTTGTTCATACTATAGGAGAATCACATGGAAACTATCGCACGCGACAACACTCCCTCGACTTCTGGAATGTTGGATAACACGGAAGGCGCGGTGAACAAGGCCTCTTTGAGCGCACACGCAGTTGTCAATTCAATTGCCGGGATCGCAGACGAGGCGGCGAGCAGAGCCAAGCCTGCGATCGACCAAGTCGCGGCAATGGCTCACCAGGCGGTGGACAAGGCGGCTAGCGCCGCCGCTCCGACGGTCGACTGGCTGACCGAACAAGGCGAAAGCATAAACGCCTCGCAGAAGCAATTGGTTGCGGATTCCCGCGACTACGTTTCAGCGAACCCACTGAAGGCAGTTGGGATGGCTGTGGTCGCGGGCTTTGTGCTTGGCCGTCTTATCCGTTAGGAGACGGTCATGACCACTGCAACCCACAAGACGACAACGGCTTCTGCTTCGCCCAAGGCTCAAGAGGCGACTGCGATGCTGCGCGCCGACCACAAACACGTCAGCGGCCTATTCGAATTGTACGAGGCGGCTCGATCAGCGGCGAAGAAAAAAGACATCGTCGCGGCGATCTGCACTCAACTCTGCGTGCATGCGCAGGTCGAGGAAGAGATCTTCTATCCGGCGGTGAAGCAGGCCCTGAAGGATCACGAACTGATTCCCGAAGCGAGTGTCGAGCACGCGACGCTGAAGGATCTGATCGCGCAGGTGAAGGGCGTCGAGCCCGATGGCGAGATGTTCGACGCCAAGATCAAGGTACTGTCGGAATACGTCAAGCACCATGTCAAGGAAGAACAGGACGAGATGTTCCCGAAGGCCCGTGCAACGAGCCTCGACATGGTGGCGCTCGGCGCCAAGATGGCCACGCGCAAGGAAGAGTTGCTGGCCTGCGCCACGGTGTGACGCGCGGGCGTGCGAGCTGCTTACGAGTTCAACGCTTGGTCCGGCGACCGCCGACTCGCTGGGCTCGATGCCCACGACCAGCAGCGCGTCCTACGCTGCCCACTCGCCACTGCTGACTCGCTTCGACCGGATCGCATCCGAGGTCACGCGCTGGGCCGGCCCGCCGATCGTGTTCTTCGCCGCGCTGCTCACGGTGCTCGCTTGGGCTGCGGTCGGCCCGCTGTTCCACTTCTCGGAGAACTGGCAGCTGGTGATCAACACCGGGACCACCATCGTCACGTTTCTGATGGTGTTCCTGATCGAGCAGAGTCAGAATAAGGACGGCGTCGCAATGCACCAGAAGCTCGTTGAGTTTCTGGCGTCGAACAAGCAGGCGAGCAACCGCATGATACGCATCGAAGACCTGGACGAACAGGATCTTCGTGATGTGGCGATGTTCTACGTGAACCGTGCCGAGCGCGCGAAGACCAGCGGGCCGGACAAGGAAACACATGCGATCGACGTCGGGGGCATGCCGTCGCAGGAGTCAGCGTGAGGTGGTGAAGTTCACTACCCCCAGTCTCAAAGAGCAAGTGACCGGATGCGATTCAGCGCAGACCGAAGTAGCCGGCAATGAAAAGCACGATGACGACGAGACCGACCAGCCAGATGATTTGATTCATGGTTTCTCTCCTTGAGGAAGCCGCTTCTTCCAAGCACACCACCAGCCAGCGCCCTCAGCATCCTGGATCGTGTTGCCGCTCATTGCACAAACTTGTTGATTGAACTTGCATCAGTCTGAGTTCGCGGGCAAGCGCGGCACGTAGGACTACGGCCCGCGCACCCGTGGGGCAAACGCGCGTGAGCGCGGGGCCGGATGCACACCGGCACGCTTGGCTTACCTAGACGGTCTGTGTACTGGCCTTGGCGCGAACGACTTAGGTAACTTGTCCAGGTCGGAGTGCAAGCCAGATGACCCACTACCCAGCGAAAGAAGCGCTTTTGCGGACAGCGCAAAGACTAATGACGACGCCCGTGGTCATGAGGACCGAGGGCTCTCTGGGGTTACCTGGTGATGACCCGGCGACAGGCCGCAGCGCTTGCATGCAGCCACAATCGGCCATTGTGCAAACGACTTCCGTCAACCGACGTTGCGGTCAACGTGAGACAGAGCGGATTCGCCGGAGTGCGTATTTCGGCGAACGTGACC
>DIZF01000025.1 GCA_002427815.1 Ramlibacter tataouinensis | reverse complement strand
GGATCAGCACGCACTGAATGCGCTGGTATTCGGCGTGACTGTTGGCTCGCTTGAGTCGGTCCGCCAGCGCTGCGATCGTTGACTTGTCACACGAAATCAGAGTCTTCATGCCCAGCTCCTAAAAATCTGGACATCATCATAATATCTAATCTATTGAACGCGAAGTGGTATGAGACGCTGCCGGCGCTGCCGGAGTGTCGTTGGCAAGCCCGAGCTTGACCCGGTAAGCCGGCGGGATGCGGGACAGCAGTTCCTGCCGTTCAGGGTCCGTTGCAAGCGCCAGCGCCTGCTTGAAAGCGGCCAGTGCCTGGTCCGTGTCGCGCAAGCCGGTGTCGTACATGGTCCCGAGCTGGTAATACCCTTCCGCACGGGTGGCGGGCCAACCGGCCATGCGGATCCGCATGGCCCGCACAGCCAGGTCGTAATCGCTCGCCCGCCAAGCCAGGACGAACGTGGCGTTCGCCAGGTCGTAGTCGTAGATGTTGTCGGCGATAGCCTGGCGGGCCAGTGCCAGTGCCTGCGCATCCTTTCCGGCGCGGCTGAGGAGGATGACTTCCAGCGACCGTACCGCGGGCGCCCGCGGCTGGATCTTCTTGGCCCGCTCGAGGTAGGCCAGGGCCTGGGCCGGCTGACCCATGGTGGCATAGCCACGAGCGACGTTGGCCAGGATCGCGACCACATGCGGGCGCGAAGACAGCACGCTTTCCCAGATCCAGGTGGCGTCCTTCCAGTCGCCCCATCGCGCGAGTTCGTCCGCGACCATGGGCGTGATCTTGCGGTAGTGCGGATTGAGCGCAATGCCCTCGCGGACCAGCTTGAGCATCTCCGCCTTGGTCGCATCCCAGCGCGGGTCGTTGGGTTTGCCTGAAGCCGAAATGCTCAAGGCGAGCCGGGTGGCGTGGACGATCTTGTACTCCGCATCGGCCGCCTGCCGGGTGATGAACACAGCCAGCGCGATGCAGGCGATCATGAACGCCGCAGCCACCTGCGACCGGCGCGGACTCCATGGCAGCCGCATGGCCGACCACGGGACGGACCAGCCCAGGCGCGCGTCCGAAGCCGCCAAACCTGCCAGGCACAGCGCGAACAGCGCGCCGGTCGAGGCCATGCGCCAGGGAAATCCGATGTTGCTGACGATGAGCAGCGACAACAGGCTGGACAGGAAGACGGCGCGCCACGGCGCTTCGGCCTGCGCTGTCGCCGTCCGCGCCGACAAGGTGTCCCAGGCTGCGGCAAGCAGGTAGGCAACCAGCCCCAGCAGGAACAACCACCCCACGAGGCCGTACTCGGCCAGCAGTTGCAGGATTTCGTTGTGCACGTAGTAGTCGGTTTCCAGCTGCGAGCCCGCGTCCTGGTAGAGCGGCTCCTCGTTTTCCCAGGCCCCGGCGCCCACGCCGGCGAGGGGATGCTGGTGCATCATCCGACCGGTGGCCCGCCACATGACCATGCGCACGCCCAACGAAGGATCGGCCGCGGAAATCGTGCCGGTGCGTTTGATTCCGCGTTCCAGCGCGTTGAGG
The DNA here is from genome assembly GCA_002427815.1 of Ramlibacter tataouinensis. Classification (GTDB taxonomy): domain Bacteria; phylum Pseudomonadota; class Gammaproteobacteria; order Burkholderiales; family Burkholderiaceae_C; genus Ramlibacter; species Ramlibacter tataouinensis_A. The sequence goes on along the minus strand of DIZF01000025.1, from coordinate 62,252 downwards.
CCCCGGCCCTCACCGGCGATCTTGGCGTCGCCCGTGGGAATCAGACCCAGCCCGAGCACCGTGCCGATCAGCACGACACCCACCAGAGCCTGAGTGCCTCGGCCCCAACCCGTGAAGGCGAACTGCCGCCGGTACAGCCAGCCCATTGCGGGCAGCGCCAGCGCGAGCTGCAGCCACAGGACGATCAAGGCCCCGCGCGTGCCGGTCATCAGGATCGCCACGATGACCAGCCCGGTGCTGGCCGCCAGCAATACCGCCTGGGAACTCTGGCGCGCCCGGGCGATCAGCAGGGCCGAGAACGGCAGGGTGCAAACGACGAACTCGGCGAAGAAGTTGCGGTTGACAAAAGTCGACGCGGGATGCGGTCCCTGCGGGAACAGCCCGAAGCCGATCCAGAACTGCAACACCGCCCACAACGATGCCACCACAGCCCCGCCATGGATACCCCAGGCCAGCAGCGGCAGGCGCTCGCGCGTCATGGTATTGAGGCCCAGCCACAGCAGCAACGCGAAGATGAACCAGCGGATGGCCTCGACCCCGGCCAGATAGGTGTGCGACCAGGCCATGCTGCCCAGCGCATAGGCCATCAGCAGCAACGGCAGGACCACGACGGCGTGCCAGCGCAAGCCGTCGCGGCGCGGCTGCGCCTGCCAGAAGAACAGCAGGCCGGCGCCCAACGCACCGAATGAAACGATGATGGATTTCAGGGTGTCCTGCAGCATCTCTTCCTTGGGTACGCCCAGGGCCGGCGCCAGGAACATGATCAGGGCGAAGATCGCTACCGTGCCGGCACCCTCGACCTCGAGCGGCAGGCCCGGCCGTGCCGCCGCGGTGCCGGACGTTGGTCGCCCCGGATTGGCGACTGGCGGGGTCGCCGCGCTATCCGACGCGACCGCGCCGGCACTGGTGCCCAAGTTGCTGCCGGCGACCTTGTCCTGGCGAAGTCTCTTCTTTCGAGCCATTGTCAGACGACCGGCAAGGCCCGCGCCATCTCGATGTGGGCGATGCCCGCCTCGTCGAATGCCTCCCCCCGCGGCTGGAAGCCCAGGCCGCTGTAGAAATCCTGTGCGCTGCGCTGGGCATTCAGCACGGCTTCGCGGTCACCCCGCCCGGCCGCGGCCGCCAGCAGGGTCTGCAACACCTGGCGGCCCACTCCCGAACCCCTCAACATGCGATGCACTGCCACGCGCCCGATGCGTGCCACACCCGGACGCTGCTGCAGCAGGCGCCCGGTCGCCACGACCTGACCCAGGCGATTGAACGCCACCGCATGGATGGCGCTGTCATCGGCATCGTCCCACTCCATCTCGGCCGGGATGCGCTGCTCCTGCACGAATACCTCGCTGCGGATGCGTCGGGCCGCGACGCCCAACTCGGCCCAGCCGCCGGTGCGCAGTTCGAGCATCGCCTCCCCGTTCTCGTAACCGGTGAGCATGGCGCGCAAGGCAGCGGGTACCGGACGCGAAGTCTGGCTGGCAGGGTCGGCAAACACATAGATCAGCTCGGCGGTGATCAGCAACTCGTCGCCACGGTAGATGGCCCCGGTGAAGGTCATCGAAGAGGTCCCGATGCGACCGCACCGCAGACACACGTCCAGCCGGTCGTCCATGAGCGCCGAAGCATGGAATTCCACTGTCGCCTTCTTCACGTAGAGGTCGCCGCCGAGCAGCCGCATGGCCTCGTCGTAAGGCATGGCCAGCGCCCGCCAGTAGTCTGCAACTGCGGTGTCGAGGTACATCAGGTAGTGGGCGTTGAACACGATTTTCTGCATGTCCACTTCGGCCCAGCGCACTCGCAGGCGATGGAAAAATCGAAAGTCTTGTCGTTTCATGGGTGCACGGTTTCAGGACAGGCAGTCCGCCCCTGGCACCGATGCTATCGCGCGCGCGACCGCGATCTGAAGCCAGGGTGTTTTCATGCCGGGGCGACGCCGTTAAAGTGAGGCTTCCATCCTACCCCGGGACCCCCCACATGGCCTTCATCTACTACGTGACCCAGATCCAGCTCGACTTCGGCGCCGTGAAACTGCTGCGGCAGGAGTGCGAGCGGGTGGGCATCAAGCGGCCCCTGGTCGTCACCGATGCTGGTGTCAAGGCAGCCGGCGTGCTGCAAAAGGCGCTGGACGCCCTGCCCGGCTTGCCGGTCGCGGTGTTCGACCAGACCCCCTCCAATCCGACCGAAGCGGCTGTGCGCGCGGCCGTCGAGGTGTACCGGGCCCATCGCTGCGACGGGCTCATTGCCGTGGGCGGCGGCTCGGCCATCGACTGTGCCAAGGGCGTGGCGATCGCGGCGACCCACGAAGGCCCGCTCACGCACTACGCCACCATCGAGGGCGGCTCGCCGCGCATCACCGACCAGGTTGCGCCGTTGATCGCGGTGCCCACCACCAGCGGCACCGGCAGCGAAGTGGCGCGCGGCGCCATCATCATCGTGGACGATCACCGCAAGCTGGGCTTTCACTCCTGGCACCTGGTCCCCAAGACCGCCATCTGCGACCCGGATCTGACGCTGGGGCTGCCGCCCAAGCTCACCGCCGCCACCGGCATGGACGCCATTGCGCATTGCATGGAAACTTTCATGTCGGCGGCGATCAACCCGCCGGCCGACGGCATCGCCCTGGACGGGCTGGAACGCGGCTGGGCGAATATAGAACGCGCCACCCGCAACGGCAGCGATCGCGAGGCTCGGTTCAACCTGATGAGCGCGTCGATGGAAGGCGCGATGGCCTTCCAGAAGGGCCTGGGCTGCGTCCACTCGCTCAGTCACAGCCTCGGCGGCGTCGATCCGCGCCTGCACCACGGCACGCTCAACGCCATGTTCCTGCCGGCGGTGGTGCGGTTCAATGCGCAGGCCGAGTCGGTGCGAAAGGACAGGCGCCTGGAACGCATGGCCCATGCGATGGGGCTGGGTTCCGGCGGCGACGTCGCGCAGGCCATCAAGGACATGAACGCGCGGCTGGACTTGCCGGCCGGTCTGGCCGCCATGGGGGTGCGGCGGGACCAGTTCGACCAGATCATCAAGGGCGCGCTGGCCGACCATTGCCACAAGACCAATCCGCGCATCGCATCGGTGCAGGATTACCAGGAAATCCTGGCCGCATCGATGTGAGCCTTATTTCCTGAGGCCCTGCAGCCTGGCGAAGGCGCCGGCCATCGCGGTGTCGGCAGGCTGGCTGCGTGGGGCGCGCTGGCCTCGCGCCGCGCCTTCGAAACGGTTATCCCGTGCGCCGCGCTGGTCTGCAGGTGCGTCGCCCAGCTTCATCGACAAGGCGATCCGCTTGCGGGCCACGTCCACCTCCATCACCTTCACTTTGACGATGTCGCCGGTCTTCACCACTTCGCGCGCATCCTTGACGAACTTGTGCGAGAGCTGGCTGACGTGAATCAGGCCGTCCTGGTGCACGCCCAGATCGACGAAAGCGCCAAAAGCCGCCACGTTGCTCACCGTGCCCTCCAGCAACATGCCTTCGCGCAGGTCGGCCATGTCCTCTACCCCGTCGTTGAAGCGCGCCACCTTGAAGTCGGGACGCGGGTCGCGGCCCGGTTTTTCCAGTTCGCCCAGGATGTCCTGCACGGTGATCACGCCGAATTTCTCGTTGGCGAACAGCTCGGGCTTGAGCGTCTTGAGTATTTCCGCGCGGCCCATGAGTTCGGCCACGGGCTTGGCGGTGGCGGCCATCATCTGCTGCACCACCGGATAGGTTTCGGGATGCACTCCCGTCATGTCCAGCGGGTTGTCGCCGCCGCGGATGCGCAGGAAACCCGCGCTGAGTTCGAAGGTCTTGGCCCCCAGGCCGCCCACTTCCATCAACTGCTGGCGGTTGCGGAAAGCGCCGTGCGCCTCGCGCCAGCGCACCACGGCCTTGGCCACGGTGCCCGACAGCCCGGAAACCCGCGCCAATAGCGGAACGCTGGCGGTATTGAGATCCACGCCGACCGAGTTCACGCAGTCTTCCACCACCGCCTCCAGCGTACGCGCCAGGTCGCCCTGGTTGACGTCGTGCTGGTACTGGCCGACGCCGATGGACTTGGGATCGATCTTCACCAGTTCGGCCAGCGGATCCTGCAGGCGCCGGGCGATGCTGGCCGCGCCGCGCAGGCTGACGTCGACATCGGGCATTTCCTGCGAGGCGAATTCGCTGGCCGAATAGACCGAGGCGCCGGCTTCGCTCACCACCACGCGCTGCATGCCTTCGATGCGCTTCATGAGGTCCGCCGCCAGCTTGTCGGTTTCGCGGCTGGCCGTGCCGTTGCCGATCGCGATCAGGTTGACGCCGTGCTTGCGGCACAGCAGCTCCAAGGCGTGCAGCGCGCCGTCCCAGTCGCGGCGCGGCTCATGCGGATAGACGGTCGAGGTGTCCACCAGCTTGCCCGTCGCATCGACCACCGCGACCTTCACACCAGTGCGGATACCCGGGTCCAGCCCCATCACCACCCGAGGCCCCGCCGGCGCGGCGAGCAACAGGTCGCGCAGGTTGTCGGCGAAGACTCTGATCGCGACCTTTTCCGCGTCTTCGCGCAACCGGGTGAACAGGTCGCGTTCGGTCGACAGCGACAGCTTGACGCGCCAGGTCCAGGCCACGCACTTGCGGATCAGGTCGTCGCCGGCCCGGCCCTGGTGGCTCCAGCCCAGATGCAGCGCGATCTTGCCCTCGGCGATCGAAGGCTTGCCCGGCTCCGGCTCGATCGGCAAGGCCAGCCCGGCATCGAGCATCTGCAGTTGCCGGCCACGGAAAACGGCCAGCGCGCGATGCGAAGGGACCCGGCCGATCGGCTCGTCATAGTCGAAGTAATCGCGGAATTTCGCCACGTCGGCATTGTTCTCGTCCTTGCCGGCCGCGAGCCTGGCCTTGAACACGCCTTCGGACCACAGCCATTCGCGCAACTGCCCCACCAGCGCAGGTTGCTCGGCCCAGCGCTCCGACAGGATGTCGCGCACGCCGTCGAGCACGGCGGCGACGGTGGTGAAATCATCGCCTCCCTCGCCCTTTTCCGCCTTGACGAAAGCAGCAGCTTCCACTGCGGGCTCGAGCGACGGATCGGCGAACAGCCGGTCGGCCAGCGGCTCGATGCCGGCTTCGCGGGCAATCTGGCCCTTGGTGCGCCGCCTGGGTTTGTAGGGCAGGTACAGGTCCTCCAGTTCCTGCTTGGTTGGAGCGGCCTCGATCGCGGCACGCAGCTGGGGCGTGAGCTTGCCTTGCTCGGCTATGCTTTTGAGCACGGCTTCGCGCCGGTCTTCCAGCTCGCGCAGGTAGCCCAGCCGGTATTCGAGTTCGCGCAACTGGATGTCGTCGAGTCCGCCCGTCGCCTCCTTGCGGTAGCGCGCCACGAACGGCACGGTGGCACCGCCATCGAGCAGGTCCACCGCCGCCTGGACCTGCGGCTCCCGGACCCGGAGTTCGGCAGCGATCTGCCGGATGATTTTTTGCATTGTGTAAAGCTGTCTGAACAAGCTGTCAGGGCCGGCAGTTTGCCACAGGCAGAGGACACAAAAACGGCGTCTTCGCTGACACGAAACGCGGCTGTTGCATTCCCATAATGGTTTTCACGCCTTACGCGACCCAAAGGAGACACCCATGCGCGCCCGATTGCTCTTCATCATTGTCGCCATGCTGCTGGTCGCGGGATTCGCCGCCCAGAACTGGTCGGAAGTCCAGCGGACCTCGCCGCTCATCTTCGGGGTGGTCGTCAGCAATGCCCCGCTGGGGCTGATCCTGCTCGGCGTGCTGGGCCTGTCGTTCCTCGTATTCCTGGTCAGCAGTGCCGCCCAGGAATCGCGCCACCTGTTCGAACACCGGCGCTACGCCAAGACCCTGGAGGCCCAGCGCGACCTCGCGGAGAAGGCCGAAGCTTCGCGTCTCACCGATCTGCGCCAGCACATCGACGCGCAGCTGGGTGAGAGCCGGCAGCGCGAAGCGGTGGCCGGGACGGAATTCGAAAAGGCGATGGTTCAAAGCCAGCGAGAGTTGCGCAACCAGGTCGAACAGATGAACCGCACACTCGCCACGCAGCTGGCCGAACTGGAGAGCCGCCTCTATTCCCGCCTTCAGCTCCAGCACGCGGTGCAATTGGACGTGGCGACGGTCGATGTCGCGCCGAAGGACGAGGCGCTGCGCCGGCGCATGAACGTCTGAGGGCTGACAGCGCCGGCTCGCGCGGGGATCAGTCGAACAGGCCGCGCTCGGGCCCGAGCTGGGCCTTTTCGATCTGCAGCATGCGCAGCTTGGTGGCGACTCCGCCCTCAGCCGAAAAGCCGCCCGCGCCGCTGCGGGCGGCCAGTACCCGGTGGCAAGGCACCACCGGCGCGAACGGGTTGTGGCCCAGGGCCTGTCCGACTGCGCGCGCCGCGCCGGGTTCGCCGATGCGCAGCGCCACCTCGCCGTAGGTCAGGGTTCGGCCGGGATCGATGGCGCGAGTCACTGCATACACCCGCTGGTTGAACTCGGGCACGTCGCTCATGTCGAGTTCGACGTCGAGCAGACCGTCCGGAGTTCCTTCCAGCAAGGCGCGAATGCGGGCTATCACGGACTGGACATCGTTCGGCGGCGCCATTTCCGGCGTCCCGGGAAAGCTGCGTTTCACGCGCAGCCGGGTCCCGCTCTCATCGGCTTCGGGCAATTGAACGCCCGCCAGCCCCTTTTCGTTCCACGCGAGGCCGCAGTGGCCCAGCGCCGTGGGGAACAGGCAGAATCCGACCGCCGTTGCCATGGGCCCCATTCAACCCGCGCGCAAGGCGGCCTTGAGCTGGTCGCCGATGTCCGGGCGCTCAAGGAAGGGGTCGGGCGGATTGCGGATCTGCACGATCGCCTCCATGCGGCTTTGCACATTTCCCAAGGCCTTGGGATGGCTGAAGATGTAGAACTGGTCGGCGGCGATGGCGTCGAATACCTTTTGCGCCACCTCCGCCGCAGTGACCTTGCCCGAGCTGACGGCCTTCTCGCTCATGGCCTGGCCGATCATCTGGCTGCGGGTCATGGGCGGCGCCGCACCGCCGGGGCGGTTGCGTTCGCTCTGCGTGATGCCGGTCGGCACGAAGTACGGACACAACACGCTGGCACCGATCTGGTCTGTTGCCAGCCGAAGGTCCTGGTACAGCGTCTCGGTAAGACTGACCACGGCATGCTTGCTGACGTTGTAGATGCCCATGTTGGGCGGGGTCAGCAGGCCGGCCATGCTGGCCGTGTTGACGATGTGGCCGCGCCACGCCGGGTCCTTGCGCGCCGCCTCCAGCATCATCGGCGTGAACAGCCGCACGCCATGGATCACGCCCCAGAGATTGACGCCCAGCACCCAGTTCCAGTCAGAAACGGTGTTCTCCCAGATCAGGCCGCCGGCCCCGACGCCGGCATTGTTGAAGACGAAATGCGGCGCGCCAAACCGCTCGAAGACGGCCTGGGCCATGGCTTCCATCGCAGCGGCGCTGGTGACGTCGACACGGAACGGCAGCACCCGGGCGCCTGCCTTTTCCATCTCGGCCACGGCCCGGTCGAGCGCGTCCTGCTGCACGTCGGCGAGCACCAGGTTCATGCCGAGCCCGGCGCCCATGCGCGCGCATTCGAGCCCGAACCCCGAACCGGCGCCGGTAAGCACCGCTGTCTTGCCCTTGAAATTCGCGATCATCGTTCAGGCTCCCTCGGCTTTGCGCAGCACGTAGCCGATGCGCGGGAAATGCACATGGACGGCGCCGGTGCGCGGGCCTTCGCGCAATAGCGTGTAGTGAGTGCGGGTAGCGGCCACCAGCACGCCCGCGGTCGGCTCCGGACCGAAGCTCTCGGCGGTGACGGTGACCGGCGTGCCCAGCGCGATCCCATGGTCGTCCTGGAAGGCGCTGTCGATCAGCAGGTTCTGGCCCGGCGGCATCGGTTCGGCGCCATGGGCCACGGTGATCGCATCGGCCGCGGTGAACGGGCTCATGCCGCCATGGCCGATCGCCGCCATCCGGTCCATCCACTCGGCCACCGCCGGCGTGGCGTTCAGGATGTCGGCCAGCAGCGGCACCTGGACCCGGGTGTACCACAGCGGGTGGTAGGTAGCAAAGTCGGCGACGCAGGGATCGGTGCCGAACAGGAAGTCATGCTCCTCCACCATGTGCGCAATGCGGCGCAGGTAGGACCGATAGGCGCAGGTGGCGTCGGCGGGCCGCAGCCGGATCATGGCGCCACTCATGGCCTTGCGGTCCTCGCTGAACGCCTTGGCGGCCTCGGGCGGGGCTTTGCTGAAGACCTGCGCGGCGCCCCTGGGTTGCAGGTTGTACGCCATGGCCGCCCAGAACAAGGTGCCGTCCGCCCACTGGGCGAACACCCGCGACACGCCCTTGAGGTGGGGCGGATACAAGGTGGGCTCCGGCTCGACGTGTTCCAGCACGTCGCAGATCAGCGCGGTGTCGCAGTACACGTCGGCCCCCACCTGCATGATGGGTGTCTTGCGGTAGCCGCCCGTGAGCGCGATCACGTCGGGCTTGGGCATGATCGCGGGAATGATCACCGACTTCCAGGCCAGCTTCTTGTACCCCAGCGCGAGCCGGATTTTTTCCGAAAAGGGCGAACTGGGGTAGTGATGCAGGATGAGGCCGGACATGTCGTTCCTTTGGCGTGACGGTGAGCTTCAGCGCGGCATGGCGCGGGCGATGATGGCGTCGAAGTCGGTGGTGGCCGGCAGTGTCCCGAAGACCTGGCCCCAGTTTCCCGCCAGCCGCGATTCGCAGAACGCCGCGAACACGGCACTGGGCGCGGTCTGCTGCAGGAGCGCGGCCTGCACGGCCAGTGCGACATCCTGCGCGAGCCGGCGGGCTTCGACCTCGGTCGCCATCTGGTCCACCCGGGCCGGCAGCGCGGCAGCCAGGCGATCCAGGGCCGGATGGGCGCCCTTGGCGGGCGCGAGCTCATGGGCGAGCGCCGCTGCGGCATCCGCCTTGTGCAAGGCCCGCAGCAGGTCCAGCGCCATGATGTTGCCGGCGCCTTCCCAGATCGAGTTGACCGGCATCTCGCGGTAGATGCGGGCCATGATGCCCTCGCCGTTCTCTTCCACGTAGCCGTTGCCGCCCAGGCATTCCATCGCCTCCTGGCCGAAATGTGAGCCGCGCTTGCAGATCCAGAACTTCGAAATCGGCGTCAGCAGCCGGGCAATCGCCTTTTCGTGCTCGTCTTGCGCCTGGTCGAAAGCGCGGGCGACGCGGATCGCCAGTGCGGTGGCGGCCTCGGATTCGAGCGCCAGGTCGGCCAGCACATTGCGCATCGACGGCTGGTCGATCAACTTCTTGCCAAAGGCTTCGCGCTGGGCCGTGTGATCGAGGGCGATCGACAGGGCGTGCCGCATCAGGCCGCTGGTGCCCAGCGCGCAGTCCATCCGGGTGATGGTGCCCATTTCCAGGATCTGGGCAACGCCCCGCCCCGGCTCACCCACCAGCCACGCGGTGGCGCCCTGGAACTCCACCTCGGAACTCGCGTTGGCCTTGTTGCCCAGCTTGTCCTTCAGGCGCTGGATGCTCATGCCGTTGAGCGAGCCGTCCGGCAGCACCCGCGGCATGAAAAAGCAGCTCAGACCGCCGCGCGTGTGAGCCAGGACCAGGAAAGCGTCGCACATCGGGGCCGACAGAAACCACTTGTGGCCGGTGATGCGGAAGCGCTGACCCCAGTTGTCCTGGCCGTCGACCACCGCCTCGCTGGTATTGGCGCGCACGTCCGACCCACCCTGCTTCTCGGTCATGCCCATGCCCATGGTCAGGCCGGCCTTGTCGCGCCAGAGCTTCAGGGCCGGGTCGTAAGCCCGGCTGGCGAGACCCGGTGCCCAGTCGGCATACACGGCTTCATTGCGGCGCAGGGCGGGGGTGGCGGCGTAGGTCATCGAGATCGGGCACAGGATAGCCGGCTCCAGCTCGGTGAAGAGCATGAAGCCGGCCGCGCGGCGCACGTGCGGCGAGGTGCTGCGCTGGGTCCAGGGCGTGCCATGCAGCCCGGCCTGCGTCGCTGCTGTCATCAGGGCGTGGTAGCTGGGATGGAACTCGACCTCGTCGATGCGCCGGCCATAGCGATCGTGGCTGCGCAGCTGCGGCGTATGCACGTTGGCCAGCCGGGCATGGGTTTGCATCTCGCGGGTGCCCAGCGTCGCCCCGAGCGCCGACAGCTCCGCGGTGTCGAGCCGCGGAGCATTCAGTTTCAGTGCGGCGCGTAGCGCGCGGTTGCCTTCGAACAGGTTGTAGTCCACCAGCGGTTCGGGCTGGTTGAACACTTCGTGGGTCAGGTCGGGCATGCGGGCTCCTCGGCGCGAAGGTCAGCCGCCAGGTCGCGCCGATATCGCGCACTTCGGCGTTCCGGAACGCACCCTTCCCGGCCAGCAGCCGGTTCAGGCGGGGCAGGTGATTGTGGCACCGCCGGGCACAAACGGGGTGCGTGCTATTCCGTCCACGCTGCGCCTGGCGGCCTTCAGATCAGCTTGACCAGCTGCTTGCCGAAGTTCTTGCCCTTGAGCAGCCCGAGGAACGCTTCGGGCGCCGACTCGATGTCCTGCGCGATCGTTTCGCGCGGCCGCAGCTTGCCGGTGCCCACCAGCGTGCCCAGTTCCGTGAGCGCCTCGGGCCAGACCTCCATGTGCTCGCTCACGATGAAGCCTTCGACCGTCATCCGGTTGGTGAGGATCAGCTGCGGATAGGACATCGGCACCGGCTTGCCGTCGTAGCCGGCGATCATTCCGCACAGGGCCATCCGGGCGAAAGCGTTCATTCGCATCATCACGGCGTCCATCACCATGCCGCCCACATTCTCGAAGTAGCCGTCGACGCCGTCGGGGCAGGCCGCCTTCACTTCCTTGGACAGCGACGCCGCATCCTGGTGCTTCTTGTAGTCGACGCAGGCGTCGAAGCCGAGCTCGGCCGTCGCGTACTTGCACTTCTCGGGACCGCCCGCGATGCCCACGGTGCGGCAACCGCGCGCCTTCGCCAGCGCGCCAAAGGCGCTGCCGACAGCCCCGGTGGCCGCGCTCACGACGAGGGTCTGCCCGGCCTTGGGTTGGATGATCTTCACCAAGCCGTACCAGGCCGTGACGCCGGGCATGCCCACGGCACCCAGGTAATGCGACAGCGGAACGTGCGTGGTGTCGACCTTGCGCAGCGCGCCGGGCTGGTCGGCAGCCACAACGCTGTATTCCTGCCAGCCGCCCATGCCCACCACCTTGTCGCCCGCCTTGAACTTGGGCGAGCGGCTCTCCACCACTTCGCCGGTGGTGCCGCCCTGCATCACCTGGCCCAGCGGCTGGGGCGCCGCATAGCTCTTGGCGTCGTTCATGCGACCGCGCATGTAGGGATCCAGGCTCAGGAAGTGATGGCGGACCAGCACCTGGCCGTCCTGCAGGGCCGGCGTGTCCGCGACGACCAGCTTGAAGTTGGCGGCCGTGGCCTCCGCTTGGGGGCGGTTGTCCAGCAGGATCTGCTTGTTCTTGGGCATGGTCTTCTTTCTAAACAGTTGGGGACAGAGCTGAAGATCTGTCCCGCAAGGGTAATCCAATCAGTTCGGGACAGAGCTGAAGATCTGTCCCGTAAAGTCTATCTAATCGGTGGAAATGACGTTCAAAGGAATGGCGCTCTTCGCCCCGATGGGCAGGCGCTTGACATACTTGAATGTGCCGGTGGCATGGGCGCAGGCACTGCCCGCGCTGTCGTAGAGGGTGGCTTCGGTGAAGGCCATGGTGGCGGTGCGGTGCATCAGCCGGCCCTTGCCGCTGAGCTTGCCGCGCGCGGGCTGCATGAAGCTGGTTTTCATCTCGATGGTGACCACCCCCATCTCCTTGTCGACGCTGCGCGCGGCCACCGCCATGGAAACATCCAGCAAGGTCATGCAGGCGCCGCCGTGGGTGACGTTGAACGAGTTGCAGTGCTCGGGCTTGGCTTCGTAGTGAATCTCCGAATGGCCGCCCTCGAACAGCACGAGCTCGAAGCCCAGGAGATTCACGAAGGGAATGTCGACGCCGAACTTCATACTGCTCCTGTGTTCTGTGGGTGCCGAGCTTGCCACAGAGCGGTCCAATCCGCCCGGCAGCACCGATCAGCCACCGGTGATCACGCTGACGCCACCATCCACCGCGAGCCACTGCCCGGTGATGTGCTTGCCGGCGTCGGAGGCGAACAGCAGCGTGATGCCCTTGAGGTCTTCATCGTCGCCCAGGCGCTGCAGCGGCGCATGGGCGGCGAGTTTCTCCTCGCCCATCTGATCCAGGGTGAACTGCGTCATCTTGCTGGGGAAGAAACCCGGGCAGATCGCGTTCACGGTGATGTTGTACTTGCCCCATTCGCAGCCCAGCGCCCGGGTGAAGTTGATGACGGCGCCCTTGGAGGTGTTGTAGGCCAGCGTCCCCTGCATCTCCGGCGGGTTGCCGCCCAGGCCCGCGATCGAGGCAATGTTGATGATGCGCCCGTACTTGCGCGCAATCATGCTGCGCTTGGCGATGTGCTGGGACAGGATGAAATAGCCGCGCACGTTCAGGTTCATCAGCTTGTCCCAGGCCTCTACCGGGTGGTCCTCGGCGGCCGCACCCCAGGCGGCGCCCGCGTTGTTGACCAGGATGTCCACGTCGCCCATTCGCTGCAGCGTTTCCTCGGCCAGGCGGCGGATTTCCTCTTCCTTGGCGCAATCCGCCGCGATCCAGCGCGCGTCGATGCCCGCTGCCTGAAGTTCGGCAGCCGCGTGTTCCAGGTCGGCCGCCTTGCGCGATGTCAGCATGATCCGCGCGCCGGCCTCGCCCAGGGCGTGAGCCATCTGCAGGCCGAGGCCTCGCGAACCGCCGGTGACCAGGGCGGTCTTGCCGTGGAGGTCGAACAGCTGGGAAACGGTACGGGTCATGCTCTTGTTCCTTGGTGAATTTCAGCTCCGCATTGTGCGTTCGCCGCCGCTGCCAGTGTGTCACGGCAGCGATATGCTGCGCGCTTCAGTCGGTGGAGCGCAGCCTCGAACGCACCCAGATCAGGACTGCGCCGGCGACCACCAGTACGACTCCGGCCAGTATCAGCGGCCAGCTCGCCACGGCGTGAGACGGCAGCGCCGCGAGGCCCAGGATCAGCGTGAACAGCCCGCCGTAGATGAAGGTCCAGACCAGGCGGTCGATCCACGCCAGCGTGCCGGCAGAAGCCATCAGAAGGCGGCCTCCGGCATCTGCGCGCAGGTCGGATCGCGCCGGGCCGCGACGTCGAGCCAGGCACCGATCTTGGGCAGTTCGTAGCGGTAGAAGTAACGGGTGGCGTGCAGCCGGCCTTGCTGGGCGGGATCCGTGGCGGCAGCTTCGGGCGGAACAGCCAGCGCCACATCGAGCCAGATCCAGGCCACCACCATGTGGCCGAAAGCCTGCATGTACGGCACGGCGTTCGCCAGGGCCTCGGCGGGGTTGCCGGTGGACCAGGCCGCCTGCGTCGCTGACTGGACTTGCTCCAGCGCCGGGCGCAGCTCGCTTGCGTATTCGGCCAGCACCGGATGCCCGCTCGCTCGCTCGATGGTGGCGGCTATGCGCTTTCCCAGCAACGAAAGTCCCTTGCCGCCTTCCATCAGCACCTTGCGTCCCAGCAGGTCCGCCGCCTGGATGCCGTGGGTGCCCTCATGGATCATGTTCAGGCGGTTGTCGCGCCAGTACTGCTCGACCGGAAAGTCGCGCGTGTAGCCGTAACCGCCGTGAACCTGGATCGCCAGGGAGTTGGCTTCCAGGCACCATTCGCTGGGCCAGCTCTTGGCGATCGGCGTCAGCACTTCCAGCAGCAGCCGGGCGTCGTCGGCCGCTTCGGGCTCACCGGTGTTCTGCTCGTCGACCAGCCGCGCGCAGTAGAGCTCCAGCGCCAGCCCGCCCTCGCAATAGGACTTCTGCGCCAGCAGCATGCGCTTGACGTCGGCGTGCTCGATGATCCTCACCTGCGGCTGCGCCGGGTCCTTGCCCACGGCACTGCTGCCGTGTTCAGATTTCTGCCCGACCGGCAAGCGGCCCTGCGGCCGGTTCCTGGCGTATTCCAGAGCGGCGTAATACCCGGCCATGCCCAACATGACGGCAGCGGTACCTACGCCGATGCGGGCTTCGTTCATCATGTGGAACATGCAGCGCAAGCCTTCGTGGGGACGACCGACCAGGTAGCCCACCGCACCGGCCTTCCCACGGACGGGGAACTTGCCCTCGCCGAAGTTGAGCAGCGTATTGGTGGTGCCGCGCCAGCCGAGCTTGTGGTTCAGGCCGGCCAGCGCGACGTCATTGCGCTCGCCGGTCAGTTGGCCTTCCCGATCCACCATCATCTTGGGGACAATGAAAAGCGAGATGCCCCGGGTGCCGGCAATCAGCTTGCCGTCCGGTCCGGGGATCTTCGCCAGCACCAGATGAATGATGTTCTCGGTCAGCTCGTGTTCGCCGGCCGAGATCCACATCTTGTTGCCGGTGAGACGGTAACGCGGCCCCAGCGGATCGGCTTCGAAGTCAGCCCCGTCGGCGACAGCGCGGGTCGAGATGTCCGACAGCGACGAGCCCGCCTGCGGCTCGGAGAGGGCCATGGTGCCGGCCCACCGGCCGGAAAACTCGTTCAGCGCGAACACCGCCTGCTGCGCCGTCGTGCCATGGACCCGCAGCAGGTTGGCATTGCCCACGGTGAGCATGCCCGAACCGATGCTGACCGACGCCATGGCGAAGAAGCACTGGGCTGCCGCCTCTACCGTGTAGGGCAGCTGCATGCCGCCGATCTCGTAGTCCTGCGCGGCGCTGAGCATCCCCGACTGCGCGAACGCCTTGAAGGCTTCGTGCGTGGCCTTGGGCAGGATCACCTTCTTGCCGTCGAAGCGCGGCTCCTCGATGTCCACCGTTCGGTTGAACGGGGCGTATTTCTCCCGTGCGATGCGCTCGCAGGTGTCGAGCACCGCATCGAAGGTCTCGCGCGAGTGGTCGGCAAAGCGGGTGCGCGCTGTGAGCTGTTCCGCGTGCAGCCAGTCGTACAGCAGGAATTCGAGGGTCGGGCGCAGGCTCATGGGTATCTCAAGTGAATGGATCGAAGACAGGAAAGCCATGAAAACCTCAGCGGTCCTCGTGGCTGTTCAATACCCAAAAAAGCGCCGGGCCGCCCCAAGCTTTTTTGCTGATCAACCCACTGAGAAATTTCGCTTGCGAAATTTCTCAGTGCTCACAGTACTTCAAAAACGCCGGCTGCGCCCATGCCGCCGCCGATGCACATGGTCACCAGGACCCGCTTGGCGCCGCGGCGCTTGCCTTCGATCAGCGCATGGCCCGTCAGCCGCTGGCCCGACACGCCATAGGGATGGCCCACGGCGATCGCGCCGCCGTTGACGTTCAGGCGGTCGTTCGGGATGCCCAGCTTGTCGCGGCAATAAATCACCTGGACGGCGAAAGCCTCGTTCAATTCCCAGAGATCGATGTCCTGCACCGTCAGGCCCAGCTTCTTCAGCACCTTCGGCACCGCGAACACCGGGCCGATGCCCATCTCGTCGGGCTCGCAGCCGGCCACCGCAAAACCGAGGAAGCGCCCGAGCGGCTTCAGATTGTTCTTGCTCGCAAAAGCCTCGCTTACCACCACGCAGGCACCGGCGCCATCCGAAAACTGGCTGGCATTGCCCGCCGCGATCACGCCACCGGGCAGCGCCGGCTTGATGCTGCTGATGCCTTCCTTGGTGGTGCCCTCGCGGGTACCCTCGTCCTTGCTCACGGTGACTTCCTTGGTGCGCAGGCCCATCACGGGGTCAGCCACCCCGGCCTTCACGGTGATCGGTGCGATTTCGGCGTCGAACCGGCCCGCTGCCTGGCCCGCGCAGGCTTTCTGCTGGCTGGCGGCGCCATACTCGTCCATCACATCACGGCCGATGTTGTAGCGCTTGGCCACCTGCTCGGCGGTCTGCAGCATCGACCAGTAGATCTCGGGCTTGAGCTTGTTCAGCTCGGGATTGATCATCATGTGGGTGTTCATTTCCTGCTGCACACAGGAGATGCTCTCCACCCCGCCGGCCACGAACACCTCGGCCTCGCCCGCGATCACCCGCTGCGAGGCCAGGGCGATACTCTGCAGGCCCGACGAGCAGAAGCGGTTCACGGTCATGCCGGAGACGGAGATCGGGCAGCCGGCCATCAGGGCGATCTGGCGCGCGATGTTGGCGCCGGTCGCGCCTTCTGGAGTGGCACAGCCCATGATCACGTCTTCCACCTGCGCGGCGTCTATGCCGGCGCGCTGAAGCGCGTGCTTGACGACGTGGCCGCCCAGCGTCGCGCCATGGGTCATGTTGAAGGAACCCTTCCAGCTTTTGGCCAGGGGTGTGCGTGCGGTCGAGACGATGAGTGCGTTGGTCATGGCTTGAAACCTTTCGGGGAATGCGGAGATGGCGCGGAAGGGGCTGGATCAGGCTCAAGTTGTCGGATTGAAGGTCTTGCCTTCCGCGGCCAGGCGGGCCAGCAGCGGAGCGGGTTCCCAGAACTTCACGTCGTCGCGCGGATTGCGCTGGAAGCGTTTCATGGCTTGCACCACGTTGAACAGGCCAAACTGGTCGGCGTACAGCATGGGGCCGCCCCGGTGCAGCGGGAAGCCGTAGCCGGTGAGGTAGACCATGTCGATGTCGCCGGCGCGGGAGGCGATGCCGTCCTCCAGGATGCGCGCGCCTTCGTTGACCAGTGAAAACACCAGGCGCTGGACGATCTCTTCGTCGGAGATCTTGCGCGGCGCGATGCCGAGCTCCTTGCGGTGGTCCTCGATCATTTTCTCGACCAGCGGCGAGGGAATGGCATCGCGCTTGCCGGCCTGGTAGTCGTACCAGCCGGCGCCGGTCTTCTGGCCGAAGCGGCCCAATTCGCACAGCTTGTCGGCGGTGCGGCTGTAGAGCATGTTGGGATGCTCGATGGCTCGGCGCTTGCGGATCGCCCAGCCGATGTCGTTGCCGGCCAGGTCGCCCATGCGGAACGGGCCCATGGCGAAGCCGAACCGCTCGATCGCCTTGTCGACCTGCTGCGGCGTGGCGCCCTCGTCCACCAGGAAGCCGGCCTGCCGGCTGTACTGCTCGACCATGCGGTTGCCGATGAAGCCGTCGCAAACGCCCGAGACCACGGCGGTCTTCTTGATCTTCTTGGCCAGCGACATCACGGTGGCCAGCACGTCCTTGCCGGTCTTGGCGCCGCGGATCACCTCCAGCAGCTTCATCACGTTGGCCGGGCTGAAGAAATGCATGCCGATCACGTCCTGCGGCCGCTTGGTGAACGAGGCGATCTTGTTGACGTCGAGCGTGGAGGTGTTGGAGGCCAGGATCGCACCGGGCTTCATCACCTCGTCGAGCTTCTCGAAGACCTTCTGCTTGACGCCCATCTCCTCGAACACCGCCTCGATCACCAGGTCGGCGTTCTTCAGGTCGTTGTAGTCGAGCGTGGTGGAAAGCAGGCCCATGCGCGCCTCGTACTTCTCGGCCTTCAGCTTGCCCCGCTTGACCTGCGATTCGTAGTTCTTGCGCATCGTCGCGACACCGCGATCGAGCGCATCCTGCTTCATCTCCAGGATCTTCACCGGGATGCCGGCGTTGAGGAAGTTCATCGAGATGCCGCCGCCCATGGTGCCAGCGCCGATCACGGCCACCGACTTGATCTCGCGCTGCGGGGTGTCGGCCGGAACAT
Source organism: Ramlibacter tataouinensis (assembly GCA_002427815.1). Lineage (GTDB taxonomy): Bacteria > Pseudomonadota > Gammaproteobacteria > Burkholderiales > Burkholderiaceae_C > Ramlibacter > Ramlibacter tataouinensis_A. Next base: position 44,646 of record DIZF01000025.1, on the reverse strand, counting down.
CGGGAATCTTGGAGGTCGCCCGTTCGGCCATGAAGATATGGCGCAGCGCGCGGCTCTCGGGCGTGAACATCAGGTTGATAAACAGCTCGCGCTCGGTCGCCATGCCGTCGTCGAATTTCTTCTGGGTGGATGCCTCCACGGCGTCGACGCACTTGGCCGGCGCGGGCAGGTTCCTGGCCATGCCCTTGACCATGTTGCGGGCGAACTGGAAGTACGCGTCGCCCACCGGATGCTTGCACGGCAGCTCGCGCACCAACGGCAGCGGCCGCTTGTCGGCCACCGTGCGGGCGAAGGCGATCGCCTCTTCCAGCACCGACTCGGTCGATGCGGCCATCCGGTCGAACAGCTTCTGGCCCGGTTGCTGCGCCAGCAGTTCGCTGTTCACGGCTTCGCCGCTGACAATCATGTTGAGGGCGGTCTCCACGCCCAGCACGCGCGGCAGGCGTTGGGTGCCGCCGGCGCCGGGCAGGAGGCCCAGCTTCACTTCGGGCAGCGCAACCTTGGCGCCGGGCGCCGCGATGCGGTAGTGGCAGCCCAGCGCCAGCTCCAGCCCGCCGCCCATGACGATGGAGTGAATTGCCGCGACCACCGGCTTGGGCGAATTCTCGACGACCAGGATGACGGAGTGCAGGTTCGGCTCGGCGAGCGCCCTGGGTGTGCCGAATTCGTTGATGTCGGCGCCGCCCGAGAATGCACGCCCGGCGCCGGCGATGACGATGGCCTTGACCGAAGCGTCGGCGATCGCCTTTTCCAGGCCGCCGGTGAGGCCGATGCGCGTGTCATAGCCCAGCCCGTTGACGGGCGGATTGTTCATCGTGATCACGGCCACGTCGCCGTGAACCTTGTATTCAGCCGTCATGCTGGTCTTCCTTGAAGAAAAATGGGGGCGGTGTCAGCCGTCGGATGGGCGCTCGCAACAATGCCGGGCGCAATGAACGAAACAAAAGAACGAACGTTCTTTTTCAATTGTAGGGAGCTTGGCGGTCGTCGCAATCGCTTTTGTCCCGCCAGAGACATACTTCGCCGCGAACGCCGCGCACTGCGAGCCGGCGGTGCTAGACCTCCAGCCATTCCTTGCGAATGTACGCATCCGCGCGCAGCGTGTCCGGCGTTCCTTGAAACACAATGCTTCCATGGCCCATGACCAGGGTGCGGTCGGAGATGGCCATCGCGATGGTCAGCTTCTGCTCGATCAGCAACACCGAAATGCCGCGTTGCTTGAGCTTCTGCAGGTATTGCCCGACCAGCTCGACAATCTTGGGCGCCAGCCCTTCGGTCGGTTCATCGATGATGATGAGGTCGGGGTCGCCCATCAGGGTGCGGCAGAGCGTGAGCATCTGCTGCTCGCCGCCCGACAGCACCCCCGCTTCGATGTTCCGGCGCTCCTGCAGGCGCGGGAACATCTGGTACATGTCGTCGAAGGTCCAGCGGCCCGACTGGCGCGCGCTCTTCTGGCCGAGCATGAGGTTCTGGTGCACGGTCAGCTTCGGGAAGATGTCGCGGTTCTCGGGCACATAGCCCAGCCCCAGGTGCGCGATCTCGTAGGGCTTCATCCCCACGGTGTTGCAGCCTTTCCAATCCACCAAACCGGTGCATTCCACCATGCCCATGATCGCCTTGGCGGTGGAGGAACGGCCCGAGCCGTTGCGGCCAAGCAGGGCCACGATCTCGCCCTCGCCCACTTCGAAATGCACGCCGTGCAGCACGTGGCTCTTGCCGTAGAAGGCGTGAAGGTTCTCGACTTTGAGCATGTTCACTGCTTTGCCACCTGCGCGTCGGCCACGTGCGAGCCCAGATACGCTTCCTGGACGCGCTGGTTGGACCGCACCGCGTCCGGATGATCAAAGGCGATGACTTCGCCGTAGACCACCACCGCGATCTTGTCGGCCAGGCCGAACACCACGCCCATGTCGTGCTCCACCGTCAGCAGGGTCTTGCCCACGGTGACCTCCTTGATCAGTTCGATGAAGCGCCGGGTTTCGCTTTTGCTCATGCCCGCGGTGGGCTCGTCCAGCAGGATCACATCGGCGCCGCCGGCGATGGTGATGCCGATCTCCAGCGCCCGCTGCTCGGCATAGGTCAGGTTGATGGCGAGCACATCGCGCTTGCGATGGAGCTTGATCATGTCCATCAGCTGCTCGGCCCGCTCGTTGGCGTCGTCCAGGTCGGCCAGGAACTTCAGGAAGGTGTACCTGTAGCCCAGGCTCCAGAGCACGCCACAGCGCAGGTTCTCGAACACGCTGAGCTTGGGAAAGATGTTGGTGATCTGGAAGCTGCGCGACAGGCCCATGCGGTTGATCTCGAACGGCCTCTTGCCGTCGATGCGCTGGCCGTTGAGCAGCACCTCGCCGCTGGTGGGCGCGAAGCGGCCGCTGATCAGGTTGAACAGCGTGGACTTGCCCGCGCCGTTGGGGCCGATCACGCCGACGCGTTCGCCCGGCTGCACCGCCATGCTGGCGCCGCGGATGATCTCGGTCTTGCCGAAACTCTTGCGCAGGTCCTTCAGTTCGAGCGCGTAGGGCACTGCGCTCATTCGGAAACCTCCGCGCCAAGCGCTGCGGTATTCGCCTCGGGAGCGGCCCAGCGGCTCATAGCGCTTCCCTCCGCTTGATTTCCTTTTCGATGAACTCCTGGATTTCGCCCCATTGCCGCACGAAATGCCGCCGCGTCACCTCGAACAGGCCCAGGCCGGTCAGTATCACGAAGGCGGAGCCGAACCAGCTGTTCAGGCCGTGGGCGTTCAGCGTCGCGCCCAGGAAGCGCAACTCCGGGCCCAGCGCGGCGTTGAGCTTGAGGTGGTAGACCATCTCGATCATGGCCGCCGCCCCGAGCAGGACGATCAGCGCCGTCGCGGCAAGCGCCAGGTAGCTCACCCAGAGTTCTTTCAGGCGCCCGAATGCCGCCACCCGCAGGTTCATCATGATCAGGCTGGCGATGCCGCCCGGCGCATACATGACCATGAACAGGAACACCAGGCCCAGGTACAGCAGCCAGGCCTTGGTCAGCTCCGAGAGCAGCACAAACGCCATCACCATCAGGATGGCCCCGATGATGGGGCCGAAGAAGAACGTGGCGCCGCCCAGAAAGGTGAACAGCAGGTAGACGCCCGAACGCGCACCGCTCACAACCTCGGAGGTGACGATCTCGAAATTCAGCGCCGCCAGCCCGCCCGAAATTCCGGCGAAAAAGGCGGCGATGATGAAGGCGAAGTAGCGCACCTTCTGGGTGTCGTAGCCGACGAACTCGACCCGCTCCGGGTTGTCGCGCACGGCGTTGAGCATGCGGCCCAGCGGTGTGCGGGTGAAGGCGAACATCAGAGCCGTACAGATGAAGGTGTACACCGCGATCAGGTAGTACAGCTGGATCTGCGGCCCGAAGGTGATTCCCAGCGGATGGGGGCCGGTGACCCGGTTGCTGGAGATGCCGCCCTCGCCGCCGAAGACCTCGGGGAACATCAGCGACATGGCCGCGACCAGCTCGCCGATGCCCAGGGTGATCATGGCGAAAGTGGTCCCCGCCTTCTTCGTGCTCACCCAGCCGAACACGACGGCGAACAGCATCCCCGCCAACCCGCCCACGATGGGGACCAGGCTCACCGGGATCGGCAGGTTGCCCTTGCTGACCAGGTTCAGGGCGTGGATCGCCAGGAACGAGCCCAGGCCCGAATACACCGCATGGCCGAAGCTGAGCATGCCGCCCTGCCCCAGCAGCATGTTGTACGACAGGCAGACGATGATGGCGACGCCCATCTGGCTGAGCAAGGTTTGCGACAGGCTGCTGGTGAACACCAGCGGAGCCACCAGCAATAGCAGCGCGAACAGCCCCCAGATGATCCAGCGGCCCACATTGAGCGGCTTGAACTCGTAGTAACCGGTGGGCACGTCGGGGTGTTCCGGTGCGGCAGAATCGGGCATCAGGGCCGTTGCCGAGGCTGGGGGTTTGGGAACGACGTTCATGGCTAGCCCTCCCGCGTTCCGAGCAGGCCCTTGGGCCGGAAGATCAGGATCAGCACCATGAACAGGTAGGGCAGGATAGGAGCGACCTGACTGATCTTGAGTTTCCACAGCGCATAGCCGAAGGTATCGGGCGTGACATTCATGCCGGCCGAGGCGGCCGCGCCCATGAGAGAGCTGTCGATGCCGACCGCGAAGGTCTGGATGACGCCGATCAGCAGCGAAGCCACGAACGCTCCCGACAGCGAGCCCATGCCGCCGACCACCACCACCACGAAGATCACCGACCCGACGGTGGCAGCCATGCCCGGCTCTGTCACGAACGCGTTGCCGCCGATCACGCCGGCCAGGCCGGCCAGTGCCGCGCCGCCGCCGAACACCAGCATGAAGACCCGGGGCACGTTGTGGCCCAGGGATTCCACCATCTCCGGATGGGTGAGCGCCGCCTGGATCACCAGGCCGATGCGGGTGCGCGTCAGCAGCAGCCAGATGGCGATCAGCATCAGCACCGCCACCAGCATCATGAAGCCGCGATACACCGGGAACTGGGTTCCGTAGATCGTGAACAGCGGACCTTCCAGGGAAGCGGGAACCCGGTAGTCAACCGAGCTCGTGCCCCAGACCAGCTGGACCATTTCCAGCAGGATGAAGGACAGCCCGAAGGTGATCAGCAGTTCGGGCACATGGCCGAACTTGTGGACGCGGCGCAGCGCATAGCGCTCGAAGAAGGCGCCGATCACGGCCACCAGCAGCGGCGCGACGAACAGCGCGGGCCAGTAGCCGACCAGCTGGGTGGTGGCGTACGCGAAGTAGGCCCCCAGCATATAGAAGCTGGCGTGCGCGAAATTCAGCACGCCCATCATGCTGAAGATCAGCGTCAGGCCAGAGCTCAGCATGAACAGCAGGAGCCCATAGCTCAGGCCATTCAGAAGCGAGATGGTGAAGAACTCCATGCGATGTCCGTGGTTAAGAGGCCCCTCGCGGCGCAGCGCCAACGAGGGTTGCGGTGCCGGCGAACGGCCGGCACTGCGTCCTGTCGCGGATGACTTGAAAACGCCGGCTGGCTTCAGGCCTCAGCCGGCGTTCAGGCTGCACGCGCTCAGGAAGGCCGCTTCATCTGGCAGCTGGTGGGCGTGCTGGCCACGTACGGGTCCATCTGCTTGATGGGCACGAAGGTGTAGCCGGTGTTCTCCACGCTGTACGGATACTTCTTGTCCACTTTCTGCCACTTGGAGACGAACATGGATTGCTGCAGCTGGTGGTCGGATGCGCGCATCGTCACATCGCCGGCGAAGCTCTTCACGGTCAGGCCTTCCAGCGCCTTGGCCACGGCCACCGGATTGGTGGATTTGGCCTTGGCCATCGCCGCGCCGAGCAGATTGATGCCGTTGTAGGTCGCGTAGGTGTAGTAGTCGTCGTTGAACTTCTTCTTGAACTCCGCCGCCATCTGGCCGATCTCGCCGCCGTGGTTGGCATGACCGTACCCGATCATGTAAACCTCGCTTTCGCCACCGGCGGCCAGCGCCGTGGGCGTGCCCGTCACGCTGGCGTAGTAGGTGTACATCGGGATCTTCAGCCCGGCATCGTTCAGTGCCTTGACCAGCAGGGTCAGGTCCGTGCCCCAGTTGCCGGTGACGATGGTGTCGGCGCCGGATTGCTTGATCTTGGCGACATACGGTGAGAAGTCCTTGACCTGCCCGATCGGGTGCAGGTCCTCCCCGACGATCTTCACGTCGGGCCGTTTGCGGGCGATGTCTTCCTTGAAGTACTTGGCGACCTGCTGGCCGTGCGAGTAGTTCTGGCCGATGATATAAACCTTCTTGACGTGGGGCTGGTCTTTCATGAAAGCGGTCAGCGCTTCCATCTTCATCGTGGTGTCGGCGTCGAGGCGGAAGTGCCAGTAGTCGCACTTCTCGTTGGTCATGGCCGGGTCCACCGCCGCGTAATTGAAATAAATCAGTTCCTTGCCGGGATTGCGCTCGTTGTACTTTTGCACCGCATCTTCAATGGCCAGGCCAGCGCCCGAGCCGTTGCCCTGCGTGATGTAGCGAAAGCCCTGGTCGATGGCGGCCTTGATGGTGTTCAGGCTTTCCTGCGGCGAGCCCTTGTTGTCGAAACCGACCACCTCGAACTTGAGGCCGGCGGGATTCTTGGCGCCGGAGAGATGCTCGGCGGCGAATTGCCAGCTCTTGAGCTGGTTCTGGCCCACGTTGGCGAATGGCCCCGACAAGGGGTCCATGAAGGCGATGCGCACGGTCTGGCCAGCCAGGGGGCCGGCGGCCGCGGGTGCGACAGCGGCAGGCTTGGCGGCGGGCTTGGCGGGTTGCGCGAACAACGGACCGGCGCAGACCAGGATGGCTCCGAGCGCGGCACATTTCAGGACAAATTTCATCGAAGGCTCCTTGTGGATCGGTCAGTCGGCAGGGTACAAGTTTTTGTGCAGTGCAGCGCTCGGGCTTTCCCTAAAACGGATGCACTTGCTATCCCGCAAGCGACAAGGCAGGCGCGTCCGTTCTGCAGTGCAAGCCGCGCCGGCGCGGCGCTTGCATCGGGCATCAGTTGGCGGGCAGGTGGTAGTCCTTGAGCATCTCGCGCAAGCGCGTCTTGAGCATCTTTCCGGTGGCGCCCAGCGGGATCGCATCCACGAACACCACGTCGTCCGGGATCTGCCACTTCGCGACCTTGCCCTCGTAGAACGCGAGCAATTCATCGCGGGTGAGCTGCGCGCCCGGCTTCTTGACCACGGCGACGATGGGCCGCTCGTCCCACTTGGGATGCTTCATGCCGATGCACGCCGCCATCGCCACGGCCGGGTGCGCCACCGCGACGTTTTCCACGTCGATCGTGCTGATCCACTCGCCGCCGGACTTGATCACGTCCTTGCTGCGGTCGGTGATCTGCATGTAGCCGTCGGCGTCGATCGTGGCGACGTCGCCGGTGGGGAACCAGCCGTCCACCAGCGGATCGCCGCCCTCGCCCTTGAAGTATTCGCGCACGGTCCAGGGGCCCTTGACGTAGAGGTCGCCGGGGGTCTTGCCGTCCCACGGCAGATCGCGTCCCCCTTCGCCGACGATCTTCAGGTCGACGCCGAAGATGGCCCGCCCCTGCTTGAGGCGGATCTTCATCTGTTCTTCCGCCGGCAGCGACAAATGCTTGTTCTTCAAGGTGCACAAGGTGCCCAGCGGGCTCATCTCGGTCATGCCCCAGGCGTGCAGCACCTCGACCCCATAGTCGTCGCGGAATGCATGGATCATGGCGGGCGGGCAGGCCGAGCCGCCGATCACCGTGCGTTTGAGCGTGGAGAAGCGCAGATTGTTGGGCTTCATGTGCCCGAGCATCATCTGCCACACAGTGGGAACGCCCGCCGCGTAGTTGACCTTCTCCGCCTCGATCAGCTCGTAGATCGACTTGCCGTCCATTGCCGGGCCGGGGAACACCAGCTTGGCGCCGACCAGCGCCGCCGAATAGGGGATACCCCAGGCGTTGACGTGGAACATCGGCACCACCGGCAGCACGGCGTCGCGGGCCGACAGGCACATCACGTCAGGCAATGCCGCCGCGTAGGCGTGCAGGATGGTGGACCGGTGGCTGTACAGCGCGGCCTTGGGATTGCCCGTGGTGCCGCTGGTGTAGCACATGCTCGAGGCCGAGTTTTCGTCGAAACTCGGCCATTCGTAGGCGGCGGGCTGGCCGCCGATCCAGGCCTCGTAGCTCACCAGGTTGGGGATGCCGCTGTCGGCCGGCAGCTTGTCGGGGTCGCACAGCGCCACGAACTGCCGGATGGTCGGGCAGCGCGCGTGCACCGCCTGCACCAGCGGCAGGAAGGTCATGTCGAAACACAGCACCTGGTCTTCGGCGTGGTTGGCGATCCAGGCGATCTGGTCGGGATGGAGCCGCGGGTTGATGGTGTGGAGCACGCGGCCGGAACCGCTGACGCCGAAGTACAGCTCCAGGTGCCGGTAGCCGTTCCATGCCAGGGTCGCCACCCGGTCGGAAAACAGCAGGTTCATGCCGTCCAGCGCATGTGCCACCTGGCGGGCGCGCACGGCGACGTCGCGCCAGCGGTAGCGATGGATGTCGCCTTCGACCCGCCGCGACACGATCTCGGCATCGCCGTGGTGGCGTTCGGCGAAGTCGATCAGCGACGAGATCAACAGCGGTTGGCTTTGCATCAAACCCAGCATCGGTGCTCCTTGGGACGTTTGTGTTACGGAAGCTGGATCGTAGTGGCGGCGGCCTGGAATGGAAAGCCTCGGGTTTCGCCCGAGGGACAAGCCTGTCAGTTTTTCACGTGAGGGGCCCAGATGGGTCGGGCTGGGCTCCGGCCGGTCAGCCCTGCGCCCGCTATCGCTATTGACCTGCGGCGCCCAGGAAATACCGGGTCGCGGGACAATGGCGCATGAACCATGTGATGGAGAAGCCGGTTCGGCAACTGGACCTGGGCCTGGACTGGCGCAACAGCTTTGCCGGACTGGGCGAGGCTTTCTATACCGAATTGCGGCCGACGCCCCTGCCCGATCCCTGTCTGGTCGCCGGCAACCGAGCCTTGGCGGGTGCCCTGGGCATCGCGCCGGAGCTGCTGTTTTCAGGTGACGGCGTCGAGGCGCTGACGGGCAATCGCCCGATTGGCGGCACCCGGCCGCTCGCCAGCGTCTACAGCGGGCATCAGTTTGGCGTCTGGGCCGGCCAGCTCGGCGACGGCCGGGCGATCCTGTTGGGAGAAGCCGATACCGCGTCGGGCCCGCAGGAGTTCCAGCTCAAGGGCTCCGGCTTGACGCCCTATTCGCGCATGGGGGACGGCCGCGCCGTGCTGCGATCGAGCATCCGCGAATTCCTGGGCTCGGAAGCCATGCACGCACTGGGCATCCCGACCACCCGGGCACTTTGCGTCACGGGTTCCCCTGCACCGGTGCGGCGTGAGGAGATCGAGACCGCGGCGGTGGTGACGCGGGTGGCCCCCAGCTTCATCCGCTTCGGCCATTTCGAGCATTTCTCGGCCCGCGGCCAGCACGCCGAGCTCACGCGGCTGGCCGATCACGTCATCGACCGGTTCTATCCCTCGTGCCGGACCACGGACAAGTTCGCTGGCAATGCCTGCGCGGCTTTGCTGGAGCGGGTCAGCGAGCGGACGGCGGCCATGGTGGCCCAGTGGCAGGCCGTCGGGTTCTGCCACGGGGTCATGAACACCGACAACATGAGCATCCTGGGCCTGACCATCGACTACGGCCCGTTCCAGTTCCTCGATGCCTTCGATCCGGGCCATATCTGCAACCACAGCGACGAGCAGGGACGCTACGCCTTCAACAGGCAGCCCGACGTGGCGTACTGGAACCTGTTCTGCCTGGGCCAGGCGCTGCTGCCGCTGATCGGCGAGGAGGATCTCGCGCTGGCGGCGCTGGCTTCCTACAAGACGGTGTTCCCGCTGGAGCTGGAGGCGCGGATGAGCGCCAAGCTGGGTCTGGGGGACGCACTGCCGGGCGACCGGGAACTCATCGAGGGCATCCTGCAATTGCTGGCGGCCGACCGGGTCGATTACACGATCTTCTGGCGCCGGCTGTCGCGCCACGTGGCGGGTGAAGGCCGGGAGGGTGTGCGCGACCTGTTCCTGCAGCGCGAGGCCTTCGACGGCTGGCTCCTGCGATACTTGGAGCGTCTGGGCGCGGCCGGCCGAGAGCTGGCGGGCAACCGCATGCTCGCCACCAACCCCAAGTACGTGCTGCGCAACCATCTGGGCGAATTGGCGATCCGCGACGCGAAACTAAAGAACTCCGGCGCGGTCGAAGATCTGCTGGCGCTGGTCCAGGCCCCCTATAACGAACATCCGGCGCACGACGACAAGGCCGGCTTCCCGCCCGATTGGGCATCACAGATCGAGATCAGCTGCTCGTCATGACTTTCAAGATCCAGAAGACCGAGTCCGAATGGAAGGCGTTGCTGGCGCAAAAAGGCGCCGAACGCGGCGCCTTCGAAGTCACCCGCCATGCCGCTACCGAACGACCCTTCACCGGCAAGTACGAGGCGGTGTGGGCCGACGGCAGTTATCACTGCATCTGCTGCGGCGCCAAATTGTTCGACTCGGCCACCAAATTCGACGCCGGCTGCGGCTGGCCGAGTTTTTCACAGGCCGTGCCCGGCGCCATCCAGGAGATCAGCGACGCCAGCCACGGCATGGTTCGCACCGAAACCGTGTGCGCCCAGTGCGGCGCCCACCTCGGCCATGTTTTCCCCGACGGCCCGATCGACACCGGCCTGCGTTACTGCATGAACTCGGCCTCGCTGGACTTTCAGCCCGAAACACCGCCGAAATGACCGGATCCCCATGAAACTGCTGCTCGATTTCTTCCCCATCATCCTGTTCTTCGTCGCCTTCAAGTTCGCCGGCATCTACGTGGCCACCGGCGCGGCGATCGTGGCCACTATCGGCCAGATCGGCTGGCTGCGGCACCGCACCGGCAAGGTCGAACCGATGCAATGGGTCAGCCTGGGGGTGATCGTCCTGTTCGGCGGCTTGACCATCGCCTTGCACAACGAAACCTTCATCAAATGGAAGCCCACGGTGCTGTACTGGCTGATGGCAGGCACCTTGATGGCGGGACAGCTCGTCTTCAAGAAGAACCTGCTGAAGACCCTGATGGGCTCCCAGCTCGAATTGCCCGAGGACGCGTGGCGCGTCACGACCTGGAGCTGGATCGCTTTTTTCGGCGCCATGGGCGTGGCCAACCTCTGGGTTGCCTTTCACTACGACACCAACACCTGGGTCAACTTCAAGCTGTTCGGCGGGATGGGCCTGATGGCGGTCTTCGTGATCGGCCAGGCCCTGTACCTGGGCCGCTACGCGAAGGCCGAAGAGGTTCGCGAGCCATGAGCGCCGCAAGCGTGGGGGCCACATGACCACCGGTGTTACCGCCGAAGCCATGCGCGAGCGGCTGGCGGAACTCCTGGCGCCGACCCGGCTCGAAGTACTCGACGAAAGTCAGGCGCATGCAGGCCACGCGGGGGCCGACGGCAGCGGGTTCGGCACGCATTTCCGGGTGCGCGTCGCCTCCCCCCGCTTTGCCGGCCTTTCCCGGGTGGCCCGCCATCGCCTTGTGTATGATGCCCTCCAAGTTTTTATCGACCGGGGCGTGCACGCCCTCGCGATCGAAACCTTCTGACCCCTCCTGACCTCAACGGAAATCCCATGAAGCCATTTTTCCTGCCGGCGCTGACGGCAATCCTCATCGGCCTCGCCCTGCCCGCCCTGGCGCAGAACGTTGCCATCGTCAATGGCAAACCGGTGCCCAAGGCGCGAATGGACGCGCTGGCCTCGCAGCTGGCCAAGTCGGGTCGGCCGGTCTCGGCCGAGATGCAAGGCCAACTCAAGGACGAGGTCATCGCCCGTGAGATCTTCATGCAGGAAGCGCAAAAGCGCGGCCTGGACGCCAGCGACGACTTCAAGGCGCAGCTGGAACTGGCGCGCCAGACACTGCTGATCCGCGAGCTCTTCGCCGATTACCAGAAGAGCAATCCGGTGTCAGACGACGAAATCAAGGCCGAGTACGACCGGTTCGTCGCGACCAACGCCGGCAAGGAATACCGCGCTCGCCACATCCTGGTGGAAAAAGAGGACGAGGCCAAGGCCATCATCGCCTCGCTCAAGAAGGGCGGCAAGTTCGAGGAAATCGCCAAGAAGCAGTCGAAGGACCCGGGCTCTGGCGCCAACGGCGGCGAGCTGGACTGGGCCAATGCCGGCAGTTACGTGCCCGAGTTCTCCGCCGCCCTGGCGAAGCTGAAAAAGGGCCAGACCACCGACACCCCGGTGAAGACCCAGTTCGGATGGCATGTGATCAAGCTGGAAGACGTCCGCGACGCGCAGTTGCCCAAGCTGGAAGAGGTCAAGCCGCAGATCGCCCAGCAGCTGCAGCAGCAGAAACTGGCCAAGTTCCAGGAAGAACTGCGCGGCAAGGCGAAGATCGAGTAACCAGGCGGCACCTGCCCAGGACGCGGTCCATGGGCAGTGTTTTTCCTCAGGGACGCGGCCTTCAGGCCGCATTTTCCATTTGGATTACCGCGCTGCGGCGTACGACCAGAGCGTCATCGCGCCGATCAGGACCGGCTGGTGCAGCATGTACCACGACAGGCTCCAGCGACCCAGCCAGGCCAACGGCCGAGCCGAACGTGGCAGCGCCCGCTGGACCCACTGCCGCCGCCCCGACAGCAGCGATTGCCCGGCGGCCATGCCCCACCACATCACGCCGAGCCAGGGGAAAAGCGGCACGTAGTCTTCGGTGATGGGCTTGCGGCTGACCAGGCCCAGCCAGTTCCAGATGGGTTGATTGAGAAACTCCAGCGCCCGCCAGTGACCGTGCGCCAACGCGGCCAGCGGCGCCACGGTCAGGGCCAGGGTCCCGGCCAGCCACAACCAGGGTCCCCAGCCCGCGCTCAGCCGCACCAGGACGAGCATCAGCGCGATGCCGTGCAGTACGCCGAAGTAGATGAAGCTCTTCGGAAACATCCACCAGGAGCCCAGCGTGACCAGCAGCGCGCAACCCGCCACCTGGGCCCAGCGTTTCCAGAAGCGGGCCCAGCCCTGCTGCTGCTCGAACGCCACGGCCTGGCCCAGACCGGCGCAAAACAGGAACAGGCTGACGATCGCCGTGCGTTGCCAGGTCCAGAACGGATCGCGGTAGAAGTCCTGCCGCAGCCAGTGGAAGTAGTTCAGGTCGAAGCAGAAGTGATACGCCGTCATCCACACAATGGCTGCGCCGCGCAGGGCATCGATCGAGTCGTAACGTGCACGGGCCATGCGCCAAGTGTAGGGTGCGAGCGCCCATGGCGGATGAGATGGCCAATGGCGTGCGGCCCCGTCCGCGCGGCACCCATTCCGGCCGCCTGACATAATCCCGGGCTCGGAGAGAACCGCCAGGGACTTCCGGCACGACCCGAAGTGTCGCGCCATCCCTCGCCCAACAGACTTGTCGCATCAGGATCAGCTCATCGGCTTGCCCGGCTCGGCCGGCATCAAGGACGTGCTGCGCGACACCTCGTGGCCGCAGCGGGCCTTGCTGATGCTGGCGCTGCTGCTGCCGGCGCTGCTGGCCGCCTGGTTCGCCTGGTACCAGCGCGCCGCAGTGATTGACGAGGCGCAGCGGACGGCGGAGCGCTCGGTGATCGCGCTGGAAGAGCATGCCGCGAACGTGCTCGATACCCACTCGCTGGTCCTGCACGAATTGGCCGGCATCACCCAGGGCATGTCCTGGCAGGAGATCACCGGCGACGCCCGTCTGAAGCAGACGATTGCCGAGATGACCGGCAGGTTCAAGCAGGTTGCGGTGATCGGCATCGCGGATGCGCAGGGGCGCTTGCGGCTGAGCAGCCTGCCGGGGGCGCCCAACGAGGTCTCGGTTGCCGGGCGGGACTTCTTTCTCGCCCACAAGCAGGGCCGGGCCCACGGCATCTACTTCAGCGAGCCGTACACGGGCCGCAGGACGGGCGTGCGCTACTTCGCGGTCAGCGTTCCCCTGACCAGCCGGTCGGGTGCGTTCGACGGCGTCATCTTTACGGCGGTGCCGCTGGACTATTTCGTGAGCTTCTGGAAGCAGTTCACCCCTTCGGCCGGCCATGCCATTCCGCTCATGCGCAGCGATGGTGTGCTCATCGTCCGCTACCCGGCGCCTGTCGGTCCGCAGCGGCTGAATCCGAACGGCCCGTTGATGGCCCACATCCATCAGGCGTCCCGCGGGCTGTACACCGCCGTGTCACCGGTCGACGGCATCGAACGCATCAACGCCTACAGCCAGCTCAAGAGCTATCCCCTCTACGTCGGCTTCAGCGTGGAAACCCGGCTGGTACTGGGGCAGTGGCGGGACGACGTCATGCCCGCGGCAGTCATGGCACTGCTTGCGGCCGCTGCGCTGGTGACGCTGTGGCTGATGGTCGCGCGGCAATCCCACCATCAGCGTCAGTCCGCCGCACGCTGGCGCGACGTGGCCGGGCGTCTGGAGCGCGAGATCGCGCGCCGGGAACAGGCCGAGGAAGCGATGCGCCAGGGCCGCAAGATGGAGGCCATCGGCCAGCTCGCCGGTGGCATTGCGCATGACTTCAACAATCTGCTGGCCGCCATCATCGGCAACCTGCAGCTGCTGCGCCTTCGCCTGGACCAGGGCCGTGTCGACGATCTGGCGCGCTACGTCGGCGCGGCGGAATCGGTCGCGGCCAAGGCCGGGGCGATGACACAGCGCCTGCTGGCCTTCTCACGGCAGCAGACGCTCCTGCCCAAGGCCACCGATGTGAACGAGCGGATCCCGTTCGTCCAGGAACTCATCGATCGGTCCGTCGGCCCGGCAATTCGCATCCACACGATCCTGGCCCCGGGGCCCTGCATCACCTTGTGCGATCCCAACCAGCTCGAAAGCGCCTTGCTCAATCTGGCCATCAATGCGCGCGACGCCATGCCCGGCGGGGGCCAGATCACCATTGCCACCGACAGGACGGCGCTGGATTCGCAAGCCGCCACGGCGATCGGCCTGCCCCCCGGCGAATACGTGACGATCAGCATGAAGGACACCGGGACCGGCATGCCCGCCGAGGTCGTCCAGCGGGCTTTCGATCCCTTCTTCACGACCAAGCCGATCGGACAGGGAACCGGGCTGGGGCTGTCCATGGTCTATGGTTTCGTGACCCAATCGGGTGGCCAGGTGCGGATCGAATCAGCGGCGGGCGCGGGCACGACGGTGACGATTTTCCTGCCCGTGCACGAGGGCGAGATGCCTGTCGATGAAGCCGGCGTCAAGACCGCATCACCGCGGCCGGACGCGAAGACCCATGTACTGCTGGTCGATGACGAGGAAACGCTGCGCCATCCCCTGACGGAAATACTCACCGAGCTGGGCTACCACGTCATCGAAGCCGTGGATGGACCGCAGGGGTTGGAAGTGCTGCGGTCACCCGCGGTCGTCGACCTGCTGGTGACCGACGTCGGGTTGCCGGGGCCCATGAACGGTCGCCAGCTGGCCGACGCCGGGCGTGAACTGCGCCCGCAACTGAAGGTGCTGTTCATCACCGGCTACACCGACAAGGCCGGCAGTGCCGGCACCTTGCCCGGAACGGGCATGGACATCATGGTCAAGCCTTTCAGCCTTGATGAATTTGCCCGGAAGGTCGCAACCATGGCGGCTGCCGGGCCGAAAGCGCAGGGAGCATGACAAGAACCTTTGCGGGATCGGCCCCGGCGCCGGCGCCGGCGCCGGTCACCGAGCTGGCACCCGGCGGGCGGTTGCGCGCCGCCATCAATTTCGGCAATCCGATCCTGGCAACGAAAGATGCCGCAACCGGCGAGCCGTGTGGTGTATCGGTGGATCTGGCGCGCGAACTGAGCCGCCGCCCGTGGAATCTGCCTACCCGACCCACTTCCTGGCGTTGCGCCAGATCCGCATCCAGGGACTCAAGCTGCTGGCGTCGCCCGCTGTCCAACTCATCTGGATATTACGGAACACCCGCTCGGGGTGCGGCATCAGGGCCGTAAAGCGGCCGTCGGCGGTGGTCACGGCGGTGAGGCCGGCCGGGCTGCCATTCGGATTGAACGGATAGGCTTCGGTGGCCCGGCCGAGGTGGTCGGTGAAGCGCATGGCGGCGATCACCCGCGCCGGGTCGCCGCGCTGCGCGAAGTTGGCGTAGCCCTCGCCGTGCGCCACTGCGATCGGCAGCCGGCTGCCCGCCATGCCGGCGAAGAACAGGCTGGGCGACCGCAGCACTTCCACTTGCGACAAGCGCGCCTCGTAGCGTTCGCTGCGGTTGGTGGTGAAGCGCGGCCAGGCCTGCGCGCCGGGAACGATGTCGGCCAGCTCGGCCAGCATCTGGCAGCCGTTGCAGACGCCCAGGGCAAAGGTATCGGAGCGGCCGAAAAACGCCTGGAACTGGTCGGCCAGTTGCGGGTTGAAGGTGATGCTGCGGGCCCAGCCGATGCCCGCGCCCAGCGTATCGCCGTAGCTGAAGCCGCCGCACGCGACAAAGCCCTGGAAGTCCCGCAGCCGGGCGCGGCCGGTCTGCAGGTCCGTCATGTGGACGTCGTAGGCCTCGAAGCCGGCTGCGCTGAAGCAATAAGCCATCTCGGTGTGCGAATTGACGCCTTGCTCGCGCAGGACGGCGACCTTGGGCCGCGCCAGATTCAGATAAGGAGCGGCAGGGTTCTCGCCCGGATCGAACGCCGGCGTCGCCTGCAATCCCGGGTCGGCCGGATCGCCCGTGGCCGCATGCTCGGCGTCGGCGCCGGCCGGGTTGTCGCGCTGGCTGCAGATCTTCCAGCTCACGCTGTCCCAGACCTGGTGCAGATCGGCCAATCTGGCCGTGAACACGGCCTTGGTGTCGCGCCAGATCTGCACTTCGCCCTTGCCGGCTTCGACGGCGGATGAAGCGGGGCGCGTCATGCCGACGAAGTGGCTGAACCTGGCGAGGCCGTGCCGGCGCAGGACCTGCATCACCTCGTTGCGCGCTTCGGTCGCCACCTGCAGCAGCACACCCAGCTCTTCGTTGAACAAGGCCTGCAGCGTGAGTTCGTCGCGGCGCGCACCGACCTGCGCCGCCCAGTTCTTGGCATCGCCGTAGTCGGCGCGACTGTCGGAAATCCCGTCGCCTTCGGTGACCAGCAGGTCCACGTTCAAGGCCACACCCACATGGCCGGCAAAAGCCATTTCGCAAGCCGCGGCAAACAGGCCGCCATCGCTGCGATCGTGATAGGCCAGGATCCGGCCCTGCGCACGCAATTCGTTCACCGCATTGACGAGATTGACCAGGTCCTGCGGATCGTCCAGGTCCGGCACCTGGTCGCCCACCTGGTCCAGCACCTGCGCCAGGATGCTGCCGCCCATGCGGCGCTGTCCCTTGCCGAGGTCGACCAGGACCAAAGTGGTGTCCTGCGTGGCGTCGAGCTGCGGGGTCAGCGTGCCGCGCACGTCAGCGAGGGTGGCGAAGGCGGTGACGATCAGGCTCACCGGCGAGGCGACCTTCCTGGTTTCATTCGCATCGCGCCACTGCGTGCGCATCGACAGGCTGTCCTTGCCCACCGGAATCGAAATGCCCAGCGCGGGACACAGCTGCATCCCGACGGCGCGCACGGTCTCGTACAGCGCCGCGTCTTCTCCCGGCTCGCCGCACGCGGCCATCCAGTTGGCCGACAGCTTCACCCGAGGCAGCTCGATCGGCGCGGCCAGCAGATTGGTGATGGCTTCGGCCACGGCCATGCGGCCGGACGCGGGCGCATCGATGGCGGCCAGCGGCGTGCGTTCGCCCATGCTCATGGCCTCGCCCGCGAAGCCCCGGTAATCGGCCAGCGTCACCGCGCAGTCCGCCACCGGCACCTGCCACGGCCCCACCATCTGGTCGCGGTGCGAGAGGCCGCCGACGGTACGGTCGCCGATGGTGACGAGAAAGCGCTTGGACGCGACCGTGGGGTGGCCAAGCACCTGGATGGCCGCGTCCTGCAGGGTGACGCCGTTCAGGTCGACCGGCTCGAATTTCCGCTTCACGCTTCGAACATCGCGATGCATCTTGGGCGGCTTGCCCAGCAACACGTTCATCGGCATGTCGACCGGCGTCGCAGCGCCCTCGTCGGCCACCACCAGCCGGCGCTCCCCGGTCGCCACACCCACCACCGCGAAGGGGCAGCGCTCGCGTTCACAGAAAGCCTGGAACCGGTCCAGGTCCTGCGGCGCGATGGCCAGCACGTAGCGCTCCTGGCTCTCGTTGCACCAGATTTCCCGGGGTGCCAGACCCGATTCTTCCAGCGGAATGGCGCGCAGGTCGAAGCGCGCGCCGCGGCCGGCGTCGTTGCTCAGTTCGGGAAAGGCGTTGGACAGGCCGCCGGCTCCGACGTCATGGATCGCCAGAATGGGATTGTCGGGACCCTCGGCCCAGCAATGGTTGATGACCTCCTGCGCCCGCCGCTCGATTTCAGGATTGCCGCGCTGCACCGAGTCGAAGTCGAGCTCGGCCGCGTTCGCGCCGGTGGCCATCGAGCTGGCCGCGCCGCCGCCCATGCCGATGCGCATGCCCGGGCCGCCCAACTGGACCAGCAGCGTGCCGGGCGGGAATTCGATCTTGTGCGTCAGCCCCGCGGTGATGGTGCCCAGGCCGCCGGCGATCATGATCGGCTTGTGGTAGCCGCGCAGCACATCGCCCACCTGCTGCTCGTATTCGCGGAAATATCCCAGCAGATTGGGACGGCCGAACTCGTTGTTGAACGCGGCGCCGCCCAGGGGCCCTTCGGTCATGATCTGCAAGGGGCTGGCGATGTGGCCGGGCCGGCCCACCGTGCTGCCCCACAGCCGGGACACCGTGAAACCGGTGAGCCCGGCCTTGGGACTGGAGCCGCGCCCGGTGGCGCCCTCGTCCCGGATCTCGCCGCCGGCGCCGGTTGCCGCCCCCGGGAAAGGCGAGATCGCCGTCGGGTGGTTGTGGGTTTCCACCTTCATCAGCACGTGCTGCAGTGCCGGCTCACTGGCGTACCGCCAGGCCGAGCCCGGCCGGGCCACGAACTGCTCCACGGTGGACCCTTCCATGACCGACGCGTTGTCCGAGTACGCCACCACGGTGTGCTGCGGGCTGACCTGGTGGGTATGGCGGATCATGCCGAACATGCTGCGTTCCTGCGGCGCGCCGTCGATCGTGAACGATGCGTTGAAGATCTTGTGGCGGCAGTGCTCGCTGTTGGCCTGCGCGAACATCATCAGTTCCACATCGCTGGGATTGCGCCCCAGGCCCTTGAATGCATCCACCAGGTAGTCGATCTCGTCCTCGGCCAGGGCGAGGCCGAAGCGGGCGTTGGCCTGTTCCAGCGCCGCTTTGCCCCCGGCGAGAACGTCCACGTGTTCCATGGGTGCCGGCGCCAGCTCGGTGAACAGACCGTGCGCGGCCGCGCGCTGGAGCATCACGCTCTCGGTCATGCGGTCGTGCAGTTCGGCCGCGAGCGCCTGCAGTTGCGCCGGTGTCGGAAGGGGCTGGGCCCGCAAGCCCTGGCGCAGGCCGATGTGGAATTCGGTGATGCGTTCGACCCGTTTCAAGGCGATGGCGCAGTTGTGCGCGATGTCGGTGGCCTTGGAAGCCCAGGGCGAAACGGTGCCGAAACGCGGGGTGACGACGACGAGGACGCCCTCGCCGCTGGCGCGGAAGGGTTCGCCGTAGGTCAGCAGCGCAGCCAGTCTGCGTTGTTCGGCGGGGGCGGGGACGTGATCGGCGGCCACCAGGTGCACGAAGCGCGCCGCGACGCCGCTGACCTTGTCGTCGATGGCCTGCAGCCGCGGAAGGAGTTGCCGGACTCGAAATTCGCTGAGGGCCATGCCGCCCTCGAACTCGGTGATGTGCAGGGTCACTGTGAAACCTGTGTGGATCGGGGGGTGAACCGCAGGCGCCGCTGACTGGGGCCCCGCGTCAAGCCGGCATTCTACCTGCGCGGTATTTGTCCCTCTGGGATAATTGCGCCCATGAGCATCACGTACAAAGACGCCGAGGGCATCCAGGGCATGCGAGTGGCATGCCGGCTGGCCGCCGACGTCCTGGATTACCTCGCGCCGCACATCAAGCCCGGGATCACCACCAAGGAGATCGACCGGCTGTCGGCCGAGTGCATGAAAATGCAGGGTACGACGTCGGCGACGCTGGGCTACCAGCCAGCCGGTTATCCGCCCTATCCGGCTTCGCTGTGCACGTCCGTCAACCACGTGGTGTGCCACGGCATTCCCAATGACAAGCCGCTGAAGAAAGGCGACATCGTCAACGTCGACGTCACGGTGATCAAGGACGGCTGGTTCGGCGACACCAGCCGCATGTACCTGGTGGGTGAGGTGTCGATCGCCGCCAGGCGGCTGTGCGCGCTGACCTTCGAGGCCATGTGGCACGGCATCGAGCGTGTCAAGCCCGGCGTGCGCCTCGGGGACATCGGCCACGCCATCCAGAAATTCGCCGAAAGCAACGGCTTCTCGGTGGTCCGCGAGTTCTGCGGCCACGGCATAGGCCGCAATTTCCATGAAGAGCCGCAGGTATTGCACTACGGCAGGGCGGGCACGCTGGAAGAGCTCAAGCCCGGCATGACCTTCACCATCGAGCCCATGATCAATGCCGGCCGCCGCGATGTGAAGGAGTTCGGCGCCGACGGCTGGACCATCGTGACCAAGGACCATTCCCTGTCGGCCCAGTGGGAACACACGGTGCTGGTCACCCCGACCGGCTACGAAGTCCTCACGCTTTCGCCCGGCGCCCCGCCGCCGCCGCCTTTCGTCAACGCATGAGTTGGGCACCGAAGCCGATGCCCTCTCATCCCAGACAGGACAGGTGAGGAAATGATCGCGGCGCAGCCCGCCGGTGTCCCGGCCCTGGCCGCGCCCAGCGTGCAGGCGCTGCGGGCGAGCCACCTCGCCCGCAAGAACGCGCTACTGGCGTCGCTGCAGGCCCGCGGCAGCTCCACCCGGGGCATCCGCGGCCTGTTGCAGGGCCTGGCGCGCGAGGCCAATACCACCCTCATCGCCTTATGGAAGGCCGCGGCCCTGCCCGCCGGATTCGCGCTGCTGGCCGTGGGCGGCTTCGGCCGCTGCGAACTGTTCCCGCATTCGGACGTCGACGTGGTGGTGCTGATGCCCGACGGCGTGCTGGCCGACCCGGACCCCGAACTCAGGCGCAGGGTCGAGGCCTTCATCGGCAGCTGCTGGGATGCCGGGCTGGAGATCGGATCGAGCGTGCGCACCGTGTCCGAGTGCGTGGCCCAGGCCGAAAGCGACGTCACGGTGCAGACCTCGCTGCTGGAGTCGCGCCTGATCATCGGCGACGCCAGCCTCTGCGCCCAGTTCCAGAAGCGCTTCGATGCCGCGCTGGACCCCAGGGCGTTCCTGGTGGCCAAGACGCTGGAGATGCGCCAGCGCCACACCAAATTCGAGAACACGCCTTACTCCCTGGAGCCCAACTGCAAGGAGTCGCCGGGCGGCCTGCGCGACCTGCAGGTGATCCTGTGGGTGGCCAAGGCGGCCGGGCTGGGCAAGAGTTGGGACGAGCTGGCGCGCCGGGGCCTGGCCACCGCCTTCGAAGCCCGCCAGATCAAGCGCAACGAGGCGCTGCTGAGCCTGATCCGCGCCCGGTTGCATGTCCTGGCGCACCGGCGCGAAGACCGGCTGGTATTCGATCTGCAGACCGCCGTGGCCGAATCGTTCGGCTACAAGACGGAAATCAGTGCCAGCGGGCGGGTGGTCGAGCGCTCCAGCGAGGCGCTGATGAAGCGTTTCTACTGGGCGGCGAAAGCCGTCAGCCAGCTCAACCAGATCCTGCTGCTCAACATCGAGGAGCGGCTGAACCCGAGCGGGCACGAACCGCAGCCGATCAACGAGCGTTTCTCCAACAAGGCGGGCATGGTCGAAGTGGCCAGCGACGACCTGTACCTGAAGAACCCGCAGGCCATCCTGGAAACCTTCCTGGTCTACCAGCAGACCGTCGGCGCCAAGGGGCTCTCGGCCCGGACCCTGCGCGCGCTGTACAACGCGCGCGAAGTGATGGATGCCAAGTTCCGCAACGATCCCGTGAACCATGCCACTTTCCGGGCCATGCTGATGGAACCGCAAGGCATCACCCACGCCATGCGACTGATGAACCAGACCTCGGTGCTGGGCCGCTACCTCTGGGTGTTCCGCCGCATCGTGGGACAGATGCAGCACGACCTGTTCCACGTCTATACGGTGGACCAGCACATCCTGATGGTGCTGCGCAATGTCAGGCGATTTTTCATCGCCGAGCACGCGCACGAGTATCCGTTCTGCTCCCAGCTGGCCGCCGGCTGGGACAAGCCCTGGGTGTTGTACGTGGCGGCGCTGTTCCACGATATCGCCAAGGGCCGCGGCGCCGACCATTCGGAACTGGGCGCGCGCGAGGTGCGCGTCTTCTGCCGCCAGCACCGGATCGAGCCGGACGACTGCAAGCTGATCGAGTTCCTGGTGCGCGAGCACCTGACCATGAGCCGGATCGCGCAGAAGGAGGACCTGAGCGATCCGGACGTGATCGCGGCTTTTGCGCGGCGGGTGGGCAATGAGCGCTACCTGACGGCGCTGTACCTGCTCACGGTGGCCGACATCCGCGGCACCAGCCCCAAGGTCTGGAATGCCTGGAAGGGCAAGCTGCTGGAAGACCTTTACCGCCTGACCCTGCGCACGCTGGGCGGCCATGCGCCCGACCCGCATGCCGAGATCGAGGCACGCAAGCGCGAGGCGCTGGTGCAGCTGGGCCTGTACGCGCTGCCGTTCGAAGCCCACAAGAAACTGTGGGACACCCTGGACGTCGGGTATTTCATGCGGCACGAGGCCGGCGACATCGTCTGGCACACGCGCCACCTGTCGCGGCACGTCGGCAAGGCCAAGGCCGTCGTGCGGGCCCGGCTGTCCCCGGTCGGCGAAGGCCTGCAGGTGCTGGTGTACACACCGGACCAGGCCGACCTGTTCGCGCGCATCTGCGGCTACTTCGACCAGGCCGGCTTCAGCATCCTCGACGCCAAGATCCACACGGCCAATAACGGCTACGCGCTCGACACCTTCCAGGTGGTCAGCCCGATGCTGCCCGAGCACAACCGCGAGTTGATCAGCATGATCGAATCAGAGCTGCAACACACGATCGAGAAAGCCGGCCCGCTGCCGCCGCCCAGCCGCGGCCGGGTGTCGCGCCGGGTCAAGAGCTTCCCGGTCGCGCCGCGGGTGCAGCTCGCGCCCGACGAAAAGGCCCAGCGCTGGCTCCTCAGCATCTCCGCCAGTGACCGGGTCGGCCTGCTGTACTCGGTGGCGCGGGTGCTGGCGCGCCACCACATCAACCTGCAGCTGGCCAAGGTCTCGACCCTGGGGGAGCGGGTGGAAGACACTTTCCTCATCGACGGGCCCGAGCTGCAGCAGAACCGCCGGCAGATCGAGATCGAAACCGAGTTGCTGGAGGCGCTGGCGGCTTGAGCTGCGGCCTGCCGGCGCGCCGAAATGACATGGCTCAAGGGCGACCGGATTGTTGCCGTTATGCTTGACTTCACTGTCCAAGGAGTTCCTGAATCATGAAAAATGTGCTGGTGATCTGCATGCTCGTTGCAGCTCCATTCGTATGGGCGGCGGACAACAAGCCCGCGCCCCAGGCCCCGGCGGCCACCGCCGTGTCCGGTGAAGTCCTCGAAGTCAAGGACGTCGAGAGCTATACCTACCTTCGCCTCAAGACGGCACAGGGCGAGACCTGGGCGGCCGTGCCCACGGCGCAGGTCAAGAAAGGCGCCAAGGTGACCGTCGAAAACGCCATGGTGATGAACAATTTCGAAAGCAAAGCGCTCAAGAAGACCTTCCCCACGATCGTTTTTGGCGTGCTGGGCACCGGCAAGGGCGCAGCGCCCCAGGGGGCCCAGGCCTCGGCTCAGCCGGCGGCCAACCCGCACGCCCTGCCGGGCAAGCGTGTCGAGGCGCCGGACGCCAAGGTCCCCAAGGCCACCGGCGCGAACGCCTACACGGTTGCCGAGATCATGACCAAGCCCGCCGCCCTGAAGGACAAGCCGGTCGTCGTCCGCGGCAAGGTCGTCAAGTACAACCCGGGCATCATGGGCAAGAACTGGATCCACCTGCGCGACGGCTCCGGCTCTGCCGCTGACCAGACCAACGACGTGCTGGTGACGACGACCGAGGACGCGAAGCTAGGGGATATCCTGACGGCCAAGGGCGTGGTCCGCACCGACAAGGATTTTGGCGCGGGCTATTCCTACAAGGCCCTGGTCGAGGAAGCGAAACTGCAGCGGTGAGCCGGAGCGCGGGCGCCTTGACCGGGCCCCGCCCTGCGCAACCCGCCGGTCAGTCGTCCTGACCCGCGTCCAGTTCCGGAAACAGCACGTCGGTGAAACCGAACTTGCTGAAATCGCGCACCCGCATCGGGTAGAGCTTGCCGGCCAGGTGGTCGCACTCGTGCTGCACGACGCGGGCGTGGAAGCCCTCCACCGTGCGGTCGACCGGATCGCCGTATTGATCGAAACCGGTGTAGCGGATCCGGGCCCAGCGTGGCACCAGCCCGCGCAGCCCCGGCACCGAGAGGCAGCCTTCCCAGCCCTCCTCTTCCTCGCTGCCCAGCGGTGTGATCACCGGGTTCAGCAGCACCGTGCGCGGCACCAGCGGCGCGTCGGGATAACGCGGGTTCACCCTTTCGGTGCCGAAGATCACCAATTGCAGGTCGACGCCGATCTGCGGCGCGGCCAGGCCGGCGCCGTCGGCGGCCCGCATGGTATCGAACATGTCCGACACCAGCAGGTGGATGGCATCGGTATCGAACTCGGCCACGGGCTGGGCCACGCGCAGCAGGCGCGGGTCGCCCATTCTGAGAATTTCGCGAACAGTCATGCCCGCTAGCATAGCCGGGCGGCGAATCGTTTCATGCCCAGGCTGCCGTGCAGGCGCCGGGCTGCATCGTCAGGCACCGCCCAGCAGCGCTCTGAGACCCTCTTCGTCGAGCACCGCCACGCCCAGCTCGCGCGCCTTGTCCAGCTTGCTGCCCGCCTCGGCTCCGGCAACGACGTAATCGGTCTTCTTGCTGACCGAGCCGGCGACCTTGGCGCCGGCAGCTTCCAGCAGGTCCTTGGCTTCGTCGCGGCTCAGCAAGGGCAGCGTTCCGGTCAGCACGATGGTCTTGCCGGCCAGAGGCTTGGGCGCACGCTCGGCCGGCGCGCCCTCCTCCCAGTGCACGCCGCAGGCGCGCAGTTGCTCCACCACCTCGCGGTTGTGCGGCTGCTTGCAAAAGGTGTGGATGCTCTCGGCGACCACCGGGCCCACGTCGGGCACTTCGAGCAGCTCTTCTACGCTCGCGTCCATGATTGCATCCAGACTGCCGAAGTGCCGGGCCAGGTCCTTGGCCGTGGCCTCGCCGACATGGCGGATGCCCAGGCCGAACAGGAAGCGCGGCAAGGTGGTGTGCTTGGACTCCTCCAGCGCCGCCAGCAGGTTCTGCGCCGACTTGTCCGCCATGCGTTCCAGGCTGGCCAGCGCATTGAGGCCCAGGCGGTACAGGTCGGGCAAGGTCCTGATCACGTTGCCGTCGACCATCTGGTCGACCAGCTTTTCGCCCAGGCCCTCGATGTCCATCGCTCGCCGCTGGGCGAAATGCAGGAGGGCCTGCTTGCGCTGGGCGCTGCAAAACAGGCCGCCTGTGCAGCGGTAGTCGACTTCGCCTTCCTCGCGGACGGCCTCGGCCCCGCACACCGGGCAATGGCTCGGCATGGTGAACTGCCGGGCCTTGTGCAAGCGCTTTTCCGGCACCACGGCCACCACTTCCGGGATGACGTCACCGGCGCGCCGCACGATCACGGTGTCGCCGACGCGCACGTCCTTGCGCCGAGCTTCATCCTCGTTGTGCAGTGTGGCATTGGTCACCGTGACGCCGCCGACGAACACCGGCGCGAGCCGCGCGACCGGCGTCAGCTTCCCGGTGCGCCCGACGTAGACGTCGATGGCTTCCACGGTGGTCATCTGCTCCTGCGCCGGGTACTTGTGGGCCACGGCCCAGCGCGGTTCGCGGGTCACGAAGCCGAGTTTCTTTTGCAGCGCCAGGCTGTTGACCTTGTAGACCACGCCGTCGATGTCGAACGGCATGCTGTCGCGCTCCCTGCCGACGGCCTGGTGGTAGGCGACCAGTTCTTCGGCGCCCGTGGCCAGCCGGGTGCGCGGCGAGACCGGGAATCCCCAGGCGCGCAGGGCCTGCAGGAACTGGAAATGGGTGTCGAAGACCGGGCCGCCGCGCTCCGGCGGGGTGACTTCGCCCCAGCCGTAGGCAAAGAAGCTGAGCGGTCGCTGGTGCGCGATTGCCGGGTCGAGCTGGCGGACGGCGCCTGCGGCGGCGTTACGCGGATTGACAAAAGTCTTCTCGCCCTTGGCGCCGCGGGCGATTTTCTCGCGCTGCTGCTCGTTGAGGCGCTCGAAGTCGTCGCGGCGCATGTAGACCTCGCCGCGCACTTCGAGGACATCGGGAACGGCCCTCACCCCTGCCCTCTCCCGCCCGCGGGAGAGGGAGCCTTCTTGCTTTCCTCGCTCTCCCTCTGGGAGAGGGTTGAGGCGCAAAGGAATCTGCCCGATGGTGCGGATGTTCTGCGTCACGTCCTCGCCGATCTCGCCGTCGCCGCGGGTGGCGGCCTGCACCAGCACGCCGTGTTCATAGCGCAGGTTGATCGCGAGCCCGTCGAACTTGAGCTCGGCCACGTATTCGACCGGGGGATCCGACTCGGACAGTCCCAGCTCGCGCCGCATCCGGGCGTCGAAGCTGCGAGCGCCGCTGGCCTCGATGTCGGTTTCGGTACGGATCGACAGCATCGGTACCTTGTGGCGCACCTTCGCGAACCCTTCCAGCACCTTGCCGCCGACCCGCCGCGTCGGCGAGTCCGCAGTGACCAGTTCGGGATGGCGTGCCTCCAGGTCCTGCAGCTCGCGAAACAGCCTGTCGTATTCGGCATCCGGGATCTCCGGCTCGTCCAGGACGTAATAGCGGTATGCGTGGTGATGCAGCAGTTCGCGCAAGGCATCGACGCGCTCCTGGATCCTGGGGGTGGCAGCCGGCATGGGACGGGGCGGCGCGCGGCCGGCTTATGAAAAAAGACGGCGGGCCAGCGGGGAGCCGGCAGCGAGGTCGCGGGACTCGAGCGTGTCGTAGAGATTTTCCAGGTCGGCGCCGATCACATCCAGGGCTTCGTCGCGGATGACCTGGCCATTGTCGTCGGTGATGATGCCGTCCATGGCCGCTGCCAGCGCCGCGGCGGCTTCCCGCATGCGGGCGAACGGCTGTTCGCCGCGATCCACCTGCGGCACGTCCAGGCTGAGCGTGAGTTCGCGCAGGGCCGACTGCGCCGGGTCGTCCGCCAGCGCGGCCTGGGTATCGAACGACAGGCCCAGCAGCGGCGGCGCACCCGGCACGCCGGCGGGCAACACCATCCGTCCCGGAATCGCGCCCGCCACGAAGCCCAGGCGCGACGCGTTCTGCTGCACATAGCCCGGGCTCCAGGCAGCGTTGCTCGCCCGCAGCGTGAAGCCGAGCTGGGCGTCATGTCCGCTGGCGAACTGGTCGAGCTCGCGGGCCCGTGCCACTTCGTCGAGCATCTCCGGGAAATCCGGGGCGCCGTTGACGGCGTCGGCAAACGCCTGCGCCTTGACCACGAATTCCGAATATTCGATTTCGTTGAGCGGCCCGGTGCGGCTGGCCAGCTGCACGCCGGCCTGAAAGCCGCTGTAGCGCTGGCCCGGCTGCGGCGCTTCCCACTGCTGCGTCGCCTCGTTCCAGCCTTCGATGGCGAAGGGTTTGCTGCCGGCGCGGCGGGTCGGCGGCAGCGCGGCCAGTGCCGCGTCGCCGGACACCGGCGCCTCCAGGGCGATGGACGCCAGCACGTCGATCAAGGCGTCGAGCCCGGGCCTTCGCTCCGCCATCGGCAGCGGCATCGGCGGCACCAGGCTGGTGTCGAAGTGCGGGTCCTGCCGGTCGCCCGCGGCCAGCGGCTCGGCTACTGTGGCCTCGGGCTGGCGCGGCGTGTTCCGGCGCGAGGTCCAGGCGTTGTAGCCCACCAGCAGCGCCAGCACCAGTACCCCCAGGATCGCCAGTCCGATACTGAAGCTGCTCACGAAATGACCCCCACGCTCGCGGCTTGGGACGGCCCGGCGCCGCTCATCCGCTTCACGCGGCCTCGGCCATCGAAACGGCCGACTCCATGTCCACCGCCACGATGCGCGAGACGCCCTGCTCCTGCATGGTGACGCCGATCAGCTGCTCGGCCATTTCCATGGCGATCTTGTTGTGGCTGATGAAGAGGAACTGGGTTTCCCGGCTCATGCTGGTCACCAGCTTGGAATAGCGCTCGGTGTTGGCGTCGTCCAGCGGCGCGTCGACCTCGTCGAGCAGGCAGAACGGCGCCGGGTTGAGCTGGAAGATCGCGAACACCAGCGCGATGGCGGTGAGCGCCTTCTCGCCACCGGACAGCAGGTGGATGGTCTGGTTCTTCTTGCCCGGCGGCTGCGCCAGCACCTGCACTCCGGAATCAAGGATCTCGTCGCCGGTCATCACCAGCCGTGCGTTGCCGCCGCCGAACAGCTCGGGGAACATCTTGCCGAAATGCTCGTTGACGGTGTTGAAGGTGCCGGCCAGCAGTTCGCGGGTCTCGCCGTCGATCTTGCGGATCGCGTCTTCCAGGGTGGAGATGGCTTCATTCAGGTCGGCCGATTGCGCATCCAGGAACTGCTTGCGCTCGCGGGCGGTGGTGAGTTCTTCCAGCGCAGCGAGGTTGACGGCGCCCAGAGCCGCGATCTCGCGGTGCAGCCGGTCGATCTCGCCCTGCAGGCCCGCCAGTTTGACGTTGACTTGCTGGATCGACAGGGCCACCGCCTCCAGGTCGGCCTGGGCATCGGCCAGCAGCTGGCTGTATTGCTCGAAGCCCAGGCGCGCGGCCTGCTCCTTGAGCTGGAAATCGGTGATGCGCTGGCGCAGCGGATCCAGGTCGCGTTCGAGCTGCAACCGCCGCTCGTCACTGGCACGCAGCCGGGCGGTGAGGTCGTCGTATTCGCTGCGCTTGGCGCCCAGACTCTGTTCCCGCTCCAGCTTCAGCGCCAGCGCGCTTTGCAGGCCGGCCTGGGCGGCTGCGTCGGTGAGCCGCGCGAGCTCTTCGCGGGCCCGCTCTTCCTCGACGGTAATCGACTGGGCCTGTTGCGACGCGGTTTCGATGGCTCGTTGCAGCTCGGCTTTGCGCGCTTCAACCGAGCGCCGCGAAAACTGCGCTTCCTGTGCCTGACGCTCCAGGCTGCGCTGCTGCTCGCGGCATTCAGCCAGCCGGCGCTCGGCCTCGATCACCTGGTCGCCCAGCTGGGCGTGGCGCTCCTGGCTGTCGGCCAATTGCATGTCCAGTTCCTCGAACCGGCCCTCGGCCGTGACCCGGCGTTCCTGCAGCTCTTCCAGCAAGGCGTCGACTTCGGCCAGATCGGCCGCGATCTGCTCGCCGCGGGCCCGGGTCTGCTCGGCCAGCTGGGTCAGCCTCAGGGTTTCCACCTGCAGCTCGTGCGACCGGCTTTGCGTGTCGGCCGCTTCGCGCCGGGCGCCGACCAGCCGCTGGGACGCGTCGGTGAATGCCGCCTCGGCGCGCACCAGCGCCGAACGCGCCTCTTCGGCCATCAGCGCCTGCGCCCGCAACTGCTTTTCCAGGTTCTCGATTTCCTGCTGCCGCGCCAGCAGCCCCGCCTGTTCCGAGTCCTGCGCATAGAAGCTCACGCTGTGCGCGGTGACCGCGTGTCCGCTCTGGACATAGATCGCTTCCCCGGGCTGCAGCTTGTCGCGGGCGGCCAGCGCCTCATCGAAGCTGGCCGCCGTGTAACAGCCGTGCAGCCAGTCCGTCAGTAAGGCTTTCTGTCCGGCATCGTTCAGCCGCAGCAGGTCGGCCAGGCGCGGCAATGACGCTGCCGGCTCGGGCGCGCCGGCCTGGGGCGGGCTGTAGAAAGCCAGTTTGGCCGGCGGCGCGTCGCCGGCGAAGGACCGCACCATGTCCAGGCGCGAGACCTCCAGCGAATTCATGCGCTCGCGCAGGGCCGATTCCAGCGCGCTTTCCCAGCCCTGCTGGATGTGAATGCGGCTCCACAGACCCTGCAACCCGTCCAGACCGTGCCTGGCCAGCCAGGGCTTGAGCTTGCCGTCGGTCTTGACCTTCTCCTGCAGCGCCTTGAGCGCCTCCATTCGCGCCGACAGGTCGGCCTGCTTGTGGCTCTCGCTGTTGGCGGCCTGCTGCCGGGCGCGGCGGTCGTCGTCGAGTTGGGGCACCTGTTCCTGCAGCTCGTGCAGCCGTCCATCGGCCGTCTCGGCCGCTTCCTGGGCCGCGGCGAGCTGGGTCTGGATCTGAGCCAGTCGCACCTCGTCCGGCGCTGCGAGCGCATTGCGGTCGGCCGCCAGGCGTTCGCGCCGCTGGCCAAGTTGCCGCGACTGCTCTTCGATGTTGCGCTGGTCGGCTGCCAGCACCTGGATCTGCTGCTGGACCTGGGTCACCTGGGTGCGCTGTTCGGTCGATCGGGCCTGGGCCTGGCGCAGGGCCTCCTCGAGATCGGGCAGCTGTTGGGCCTGCTCTTCGACCTGCGCCGCCAGCAATACCGCATTTTCTTCGGCCTCCATCCCCTGCGCGGCCAGCGATTCGACTTCAGCCAGGGCGTCATCCTTGCGCGCGGACCACTGGGCCGTCTGCTCTTTCAACTGAACCAGCCGCTGCTCGACGCGCTGCCGGCCCTCCACCACGAAGCGGATTTCGGCTTCCAGCCGGCCGACTTCGGCACTCGCTTCGTACAGCTGCCCCTGGGCCTGGTTGACCTGGTCGCCCGCGGCATAGTGGGCCTGCCGGATGGTTTCCAGGTCGCTCTCCACCCGACGCAGGTCGGCCACCCGCGACTCCAGGTCGTTGACGGACTTTTCCGCGTCGGCCTTGACCTTGGCCTGGTCGGCCTCGCTTTCGGCGCGTTTGAGGAACCATTGCTGGTGCTGCTTGAGGGTCGCGTCGGCCTGCAGCGCGTTGTATTGCTGAGCCACCTGCGCCTGTTTTTCCAGCTTGTCGAGGTTCGCGTTCAGCTCGCGCAGGATATCCTCGACCCGGGTCAGGTTCTCCCGCGTGTCCGACAGGCGGTTCTCGGTCTCGCGGCGCCGTTCCTTGTATTTGGACACCCCGGCCGCTTCCTCCAGGAAGAGGCGCAGCTCTTCGGGCTTGGATTCGATGATCCGGCTGATCGTGCCCTGGCCGATGATGGCGTAGGCACGCGGGCCCAGGCCGGTGCCCAGGAACACGTCCTGGACGTCGCGCCGGCGCACCGGCTGGTTGTTGATGTAGTAGCTGGAAGTGCCGTCGCGCGTGAGCACGCGCTTGACGGCGATTTCGGCGAACTGGGCCCACTGCCCGCCGGCGCGGTGATCCGCGTTGTCGAACACCAGCTCGACCGAAGCGCGCGAGGCCGGCTTGCGGTTGGTGGTGCCGTTGAAGATCACGTCCTGCATCGACTCGCCGCGCAGTTCGCTGGCGCGGGATTCACCCAGCACCCAGCGCACGGCATCCATGATGTTCGACTTGCCGCAGCCGTTGGGGCCGACCACCCCCACCAACTGGCCCGGCAGCAGGAAATTGGTGGGTTCGGCGAACGATTTGAACCCGGACAACTTGATGGAATTGAGACGCACGGCCCTGCCTGTTGACACTGACGAATGGAAGCGCCGGGCAAGGCCGGCGACAGTGGCACGGATGATACCGTGCTGGACCGGGAGCCGAGCCACGCCGCCGACCAGCATGCAACCAGGCGTACAGCGGCGATGCCGGGCGACCGCTGGCCGGTGCCCGGGGACCGATAATCGGCCCATGAATCCCCTGCTTTCACGCCTGAAGCCCTACCCGTTCGAGCGGCTGCGGCAACTCTGCGCCGATGTGACGCCCAGCCCGGCGCACCGCGCCATCAGCCTGGGCATCGGTGAGCCCAAGCACCCCACCCCCGACTTCATCAAGCAGGCGATGGCTGGCGCCCTGCAGGGCCTGGCAGCCTATCCGGCCACCGCCGGCGAGCCCCGGCTGCGCGAGGCCTGTGCCGGCTGGCTGCAGCGCCGCTACGGCCTGTCCGTCGATCCCGTCACCCAGGTGCTGCCGGTCAACGGTTCGCGCGAGGCGCTGTTCGCCCTGGCCCAGACCGTGATCGACCCCACCCGCGACGCCGTGGTGGTCTGTCCCAACCCCTTCTACCAGGTCTACGAGGGCGCGGCGATCCTGTCCGGGGCGCAGCCGCATTACGTGGCCACCGATCCCGCCCGCAATTTCGCCGTGGACTGGGACAGCGTGCCGGCCGATGTCTGGGCGCGCGCCCAGTTGCTGTACGTCTGCTCTCCCGGTAACCCGACCGGCGCCGTGATGCCGCTGGACGAGTGGCGCAAGCTGTTCGAGCTGTCCGACCGCCACGGCTTCGTCATCGCCTCGGACGAGTGCTACAGCGAGATCTACTTCCGCGACGAGCCGCCCCTGGGCGGCCTGGAAGCCGCCGCCCGGCTGGGCCGCAGCGACTTCCGTAACCTGGTGTCCTTCACCAGCCTGTCCAAGCGCAGCAACGTCCCCGGCATGCGCAGCGGCTTCGTGGCCGGCGATGCGGCCGTGCTCAGGAAGTTTCTGCTGTACCGCACCTACCACGGCAGCGCGATGAGCCCGGTGGTGCAACAGGCCAGCATCGCCGCGTGGGGCGACGAGCAGCACGTGATCGGGAACCGGGCGCTGTACCGGGCCAAGTTCGCGCAGGTCATGCCGATGCTCAGCCCGGTGCTGGACGTGCGGCTGCCGGACGCGGGCTTCTATCTCTGGGCCGGCGTAGGGGGTAGCGACACCGACTTCGCGCGCGACCTGCTGGCTCAATACAATGTCACCGTGCTGCCCGGCAGCTTCATCGGCCGGGACAGCGGGGGAAGCAATCCCGGCGCCGGCCGCATCCGCATGGCCCTGGTCGCCCAGACCGCCGAATGCGTGGAAGCCGCGCAGCGCATCGTCCAGTTCGTCCAGTCCAGATCGAAATAATCCATGACAAAGCAGCTCCAGCAGATCATCGACGACGCGTGGGAAAACCGCGCCAGTATTTCAGCCCGGTCCGCCCCCCGGGAAGTGGCGGAAGCCGTGGAGCATGTGATCTCCGAGATGAACGAGGGCCGGCTGCGCGTCGCCACCCGGCAGGGCGTGGGCCAGTGGACGGTGCACCAGTGGATCAAGAAAGCGGTGCTGTTGTCCTTCCGCCTGAGGGATAACGAGGTGATGCGCGCCGGCGACCTCGGTTTCTACGACAAGGTGCCGACCAAGTTCGCGAGCATGAGCAGCGAGGAGATGGCCGCCAGCGGCGTGCGCGTGGTGCCGCCGGCCGTCGCGCGGCGCGGCAGCTTCATCGCCAAGGGCGCCATCCTGATGCCCAGCTACGTCAACATCGGCGCCTATGTCGACGAGGGCACCATGGTGGACACCTGGGCCACCGTCGGCTCCTGCGCCCAGGTGGGCAAGAACGTGCACCTGTCCGGTGGCGTGGGCCTGGGCGGCGTGCTGGAGCCGCTGCAGGCCAGTCCGACCATCATCGAGGACAACTGCTTCATCGGCGCCCGTTCCGAGGTTGTGGAAGGCGTGATCGTCGAGGAGAACTCGGTGATCTCCATGGGCGTGTACATCGGCCAGAGCACCAAGATCTACGACCGGTCCACGGGCACCGTGAGTTACGGCCGCATCCCGGCCGGCTCGGTGGTGGTCTCGGGCAACCTGCCCAGCGCCGACGGCAAGTACAGCCTGTACTGCGCAGTGATCGTCAAGCGTGTCGATGCGCAGACGCGCGCCAAGACCAGCCTGAACGACTTGTTGCGGGATTGATTTCAAGGTATGAAGGGTTCGAAAAAGGCGCCGGGCCGCCCCAAGCCTTTTTTGCTTGCTGAAACCGGAGGAAGTTTTGCGACGCGAAGCGCCGCAAAACTTATGACGAAGGAGTAGTTATGGGCACGATGGAGCGAATCCTGAAGCTGATGAGCGAGAAGAAGGCCTCGGACGTGTACCTGTCTGCGCATTCGCCCGCGCTGATCCGGATCAACGGCCAGTGCCTGCCGATCAACAACCAGCTGCTGCCCCCCGACGCGCCGAAGGCGCTGCTCGCCGAAGTGCTTCCCGCCAGCCGGATGGAAGAGCTGGAGACCACCGGCGAATTGAACATGGCGCATGCGATTCCGGGCGTCGGCAACTTCCGGGTCTCGGCCATGCGCCAGCGCGGCACCTATGCCGCCGTGATCCGCTACATCACCACCGACATCCCGGCGCTGGCCTCGCTGTCGGTGCCCATGGCCCTGGCCGACCTGATCATGGAGAAGCGCGGCCTCCTGCTGATGGTGGGCGCAACCGGCTGCGGCAAGAGCACGACGCTGGCATCGATGATGGACCATCGCAACGAAATGGTATCGGGCCACATCCTCACCATCGAGGACCCGGTCGAGTTCCTGTTCCGCAACAAGAAGTCGGTCGTCAACCAGCGCGAGGTGGGCAGCGACACCGAGTCGATGCAAGTGGCCCTGAAGAACGCGCTGCGCCAGGCACCGGACGTGATCCTGATCGGCGAAATCCGCGACCGCGAAACCATGTCGGCCGCCATCGCCTACGCCCAGTCCGGCCACCTCTGCCTGGCCACCATGCACGCCAACAACAGCTACCAGGCGCTCAACCGGATCCTGAGCTTCTACCCGGTGGAAGTGCGGCCCACCATGCTCGGGGACCTGGGCGCCGCGCTCAAGGCGGTGGTGTCGCAACGGCTGCTGCGCACCGTGCACGGCAGCCGGATCCCGGCCGTGGAGGTGCTGCTGAACACCAAGCTGATCGCCGAGCTGATCGAAAAGGGCGACTTTTCCGGCATCAAGGAAGCGATGGAAAGGTCCATGGCCGAAGGCTCCCAGACCTTCGAGCAGGACATCGCGCGGCTGATCATCGAGGGCACCGTCGACAAGAAGGAAGGGCTGTCGTTCGCCGATTCGCCGACCAACCTGCAATGGCGCCTGCAGAACGATTTCACCGGCAAGGACCGCGAGCGCGAGGAAGAAGGGGCGTCGGAGGAAGACATGGCCGACGAGCCGTCCTTCACCGAGATCACGCTCGACGTGAAGCAGTGAAACAGCGCGACTGACCCCATGACCCGTGCGCTGCACCTGACCGAACAGCTGATTTCCCGCCGCTCCGTGACCCCGGATGACGGGCAATGCCAGCGCATCATCGGCGAGCGACTGAAGCCGCTGGGCTTCGTTGGCGAAACCATCGAGAGCGGGCCGGAAGCGTTCCGCGTCACCAACCTCTGGGCCAAGCGCCCCGGCCGCCTCGAAGCCTCGAAGGGCCGAGGGCGCACCGTCGTGTTCGCCGGGCACACCGACGTGGTGCCCACCGGCCCGCTCGAGCAATGGACCAGCGACCCCTTCACGCCCGCCCATCGAGACGGCAAGCTGTACGGCCGGGGCGCCGCCGACATGAAGACCTCGATCGCGGCCTTCGTCGTCGCGGTGGAGGAATTCCTTGCCGCGCACCCGGATCCCGCGCTGTCGATCGCCTTTCTCATCACCAGCGACGAGGAAGGCCCCTCCGTCGACGGCACGGCCGTAGTTTGCGATCGGCTGCGTTCCCGGGGCGAGCGGCTGGACTGGTGCATCGTGGGCGAGCCCACGTCGGTCGAGCGCGTCGGCGACATGATCAAGAACGGCCGGCGCGGCAGCATGAGCGGCAGGCTCGCCGTCAAGGGGGTGCAGGGCCATATCGCCTACCCCCAACTCGCCAGGAATCCGGTTCACCTGGCGCTCCCGGCGCTGGCCGAACTGGCGCGGCTGGAGTGGGACCAGGGCAACGACTTCTTTCCCGCCACCAGCTGGCAGATCAGCAACATCCACGGGGGCACCGGTGCGCTCAACGTGATTCCGGGCGCGGTGGTGATCGACTTCAATTTCCGCTATTGCACCGAGTCCACGCCTGAAGGCCTGCAGCGGCGCACCCGCGAAGTGCTGGACCGGCATGCGCTGGACTACGACCTGGACTGGGTGGTGGGCGGCCTGCCGTTCCTGACCACGCCCGGCGAGCTGGTCCACGCGATCCAGGACGCGATCCGCGGCGAAACCGGCATCGAGACCGAACTCTCCACCACCGGCGGCACCAGCGACGGGCGCTTCATCTCGCGCATCTGCCCGCAGGTCATCGAGTTCGGCCCGGTCAACGCCAGCATCCACAAGATCGACGAGCATGTGCGCGTGGCCGACATCGAGCCGCTGAAGAACATTTACCGGCGCACGCTCGAGAACCTCGAAGGCCGGCTGGCGGGGCAGTGAAAGCCGCACGCCCAGGACGCGAAGGATTCGCGTCTCCCTTTTCCCATTCCCATTCCGATGACCCTCATTGAACTCGTGCGCAAGAGCGCCAGGCAGCTGGACCAAGCCGGCGTCGCCTTCGGCCATGGCACAGCCAACGCCTTCGACGAAGCGGCCTGGCTGGTGCTGTGGCGCCTGGGTATGCCATTGGACGAGCTCGATGCCGTTGGTGGCATGGCCGTGTCGCCGCAGCAGCGGGATGACGTTCACGAACTCATTGCCGAGCGCATCCGGTCGCGCAAACCGGCCGCCTACCTGACCCGCGAGGCCTGGCTGCAAGGCGTGCCTTTCTATGTGGACGAGCGCAGCATCGTGCCGCGCAGCTTCATCGCCGAACTGATCATGGACGGAGCTATCGATCGGTGGCTGGGCGAGGCTACGCACCAGGTGCTGGACCTGTGTACCGGCAACGGAAGCCTGGCTGTGCTGGCCGCCATGGCCTGGCCCGAGGTCACGGTCGATGCGGCCGACATCTCGCCCGAAGCACTCGAGATCGCGCGGATCAATGTCGACAAACACGGTTTGCAGGAACGCATCCGCATCGTTCAATCGGATGGGCTGCGCTCGGTGGCCGGACCGTACGACCTGATCCTGTGTAATCCCCCTTACGTCAACGCGAACAGCATGGCGCAACTGCCCGCTGAATACCAGGCCGAACCCCAGCTGGCCCTGGCCGGTGGCGTTGACGGGATGGACTTCGTGCGCTCGCTGCTGCGCGAAGCCCCGGCGCACATGAAGACGCAAGGCGTGCTGGTGCTGGAAATCGGCAACGAGCGCGATCATTTCGAATCCGCCTTCCCGCGGCTGGAAGCGGTCTGGCTGGAAGCCAGCGCCGGCGACGACCACGTCCTGCTGGTCACGCGGGAAGACCTGTTGAAACTGGAATGGACATGACCCAAGACATCACCACCCGCATCCTGCACGCCGACCGGCTGGCGGCTGTGGAGCACGGCGCGGTGCTCAAACCGCTGCACATCGCCACGGCCTATGGCTATGCGACCGCGGAGGAGCTCACCGCCGTCTTCCAGGGGCAGCGCAGTGGCCACATCTACGGCCGGCAGGGCAATCCCACCACGGCTGCGCTGGAGACCAAGATCAGCCTGATGGAGGACGCGGTCGGCACGGTGTGCTTCGCCACCGGCATGGCGGCCATCTGCTCGTCCCTGCTGGCCCTGCTGAAGAAAGGCGACCATGTGGTGGCCAGCCGATTCCTGTTCGGCAACACCGCGAGCTGGATGAACACCTTGACGCAGCTCGGCTGCGAAGTCAGCCTGGTGGACGCAACCGACGCCGCGAATGTGGCAGCGGCGCTGCGTCCGCAAACCCGCATGGTGTTCGTGGAGACCATCGCCAACCCGCGCACCCAGGTCGCGGACCTGGCCGGCATCGGCACCCTGTGCGCCGAGCATGGGCTGCTTTATGTGGTCGACAGCACCATGACCACGCCGCATCTGTTCCAGCCCAAATCGGTCGGGGCGTCGCTGGTGGTGCATTCGCTGAGCAAGTCGATCTGCGGCCATGGCAATGCCCTGGGCGGATCGGTTTCGGACACCGGCCGCTTCGACTGGGACCGCTACCCCAACCTGCTGCCGGCCTATCGAAAGGGTCCCGCTACCGGCTGGGGCCTGCTGCAGATCCGCAAGAAAGGCCTGCGCGACATCGGCGCGACCCTCAGCGCCGAGCACGGACATCGCATCGCCGCCGGCGCCGAAACGCTGGCACTGCGGATGGATCGTGCCTGCGCCAACACCCTGGCCCTGGCCCAATGGCTGGAAGCGCAGCCGCTGGTGGCCCGCGTGCATTACCCGGGGCTGGCCAGTCATCCGCAACACGCCCGCTCACGCGCCCTGTTCCGGAACTTCGGCGCCCTGCTGAGTTTCGAATCGGTCCCCGGCATCGACCCGTTCGAGGTGCTCAACGCCCTGCAACTGGTGATCAAAGCCAGCCATCTCGGCGACAACCGCACCCTGGCGCTGCCGGTGGCCCGCACCATCTTCTGGGAAATGGGCGCCGAGCAACGCGCCAGCATGGAGATCGCCGACTCGCTGATCCGCGTTTCGGTGGGCATCGAAGCGCGGGACGATCTGCTGGCCGACTTCGCCCAGGCATTCTCGCGTCTGAGCGTGAAAAGGCCCGCGTGATCACCCTGCGCAATCTCACCCTTCGCCGCAGCGCGAAGGTGCTGCTGGACAACGTCTCCGTCACGCTGAACCCGGGCGAAAAGATCGGCCTGGTCGGGCGCAACGGTGCCGGCAAGTCGACCCTGTTCGGCCTCATCAACGGGAGCCTGCACGAGGACAGCGGCGATTTCTCGATGCCGTCGCAGTGGCGCCTGGGCCAAGTCGCGCAGGACATGCCGGATACCGATGAGCCGGCCACCGACTTCGTGCTGGGCGGCGACACCCGTTTGATGGAGTTGCGCCAGGCCCTGGCACGCGCCGAAGAGCGTCATGACCAGAACCTGGACAGTGCGGACCTCGGCATGGCGATCGCCCACCTGCATTCGGATCTGGCCGATGCCGGCGAGCACGACGCCGTGCCACGCGCCCAGTCCCTCATCCTGGGGCTGGGCTTCCGGACCGACGAGCTGTATCAGCCGGTCAACAGCTTTTCGGGCGGCTGGCGCATGCGGCTGCAACTGGCGCGCGCGCTGATGTGCCCGTCGGACCTGTTGCTGCTGGACGAACCCACCAACCACCTGGACCTCGATGCGCTGGTGTGGCTGGAAGCCTGGCTCAAGCGCTACGACGGCACGCTGATCGTGATCAGCCACGACCGCGAATTCCTCGACGCCGTGACCAACGTCACCCTGCACATCGAGCGGCAGCAGCTCACGCGCTACGGCGGCAATTACAGCGCCTTCGAGACCCTGCGGTCCCAGCAGCTGGAACTGCAGCAGTCGGCCTTTTCCAAACAGAAGGAAAAGATCGCCCATCTGCAGAAGTTCATCGACCGCTTCAAGGCCAAGGCCTCCAAGGCCAAGCAGGCGCAAAGCCGCGTCAAGGCGCTGGAGCGGATGGAGAAGATCGCGCCGGTGCTGGCGGACGCGGATTTCACCTTCGAGTTCAAGGAGCCGGCCAACCTGCCCAACCCGATGCTGGCGATCCGGGATGCGGTGTTCGGCTACCGGCCTTCCGCGGAGGACCCGGCCGGCAGTCCCAAGATCATCCTGCGCGGCGTCAGCCGCTCGGTCCTGGCCGGGCAGCGCATCGGCATCCTGGGCGCCAACGGCCAGGGCAAGTCGACGCTGGTCAAGACCATCGCCCGCGACATCCCGGCCCTGGGCGGCACCATCACCGAAGGCAAGGGCCTGAACATCGGCTATTTCGCGCAGCAGGAGCTGGACGTGCTGCGGCCGCAGGACACCCCGCTGGAGCACATGGCGCGGCTGGCCCGCGAGCTGGGTCCCAATTCGGGAGAGTCCAGCCGCGAACAGGACCTGCGCAACTTCC
Organism: Ramlibacter tataouinensis; assembly: GCA_002427815.1. GTDB lineage: Bacteria > Pseudomonadota > Gammaproteobacteria > Burkholderiales > Burkholderiaceae_C > Ramlibacter > Ramlibacter tataouinensis_A. The sequence goes on along the minus strand of DIZF01000025.1, from coordinate 5,363 downwards.
TGGGCACCTTCAACTTCAGCGGCGACATGGTCAAGCAGACGGTGGGCACCATGAGCGGCGGCGAAAAAGCGCGGCTGGTGCTGGCCATGATCGTGTGGCAGCGGCCGAACCTGCTGCTGCTGGACGAACCGACCAATCACCTGGACCTGGCCACGCGCGAGGCGCTGTCGATGGCGCTCAACGAGTTCGAAGGAACGGTGATGCTGGTCAGCCACGACCGTGCGCTGCTGCGCGCCGTGTGCGACGAGTTCTGGCTGGTGGGCCGGGGCCAGGTCGCATCGTTCGACGGTGACCTCGACGATTACCAGCGCTACCTGCTGGACGAATCGAAACGCCTGCGCGAGCTGGCGCGCGTGGAGAGCGCCGCGGGAGCACAAGCGACCCAGCCGGCGAAGCCGGAACCCGCCATCGCCAGCGCCGCCGCCGAGGCCCGGCCCGCGCTCACGCCGCAGGAACAGCGCAAGCACGATGCGCAGCAGCGCCAGGAGTTGGGGGCGCGCGTCCGGCCGCTGAAGCGCGAACTGGAGCAGGCCGAGCAGAAGATGGCGCAGCTCCAGGCGGAAAAGTCGACGCTGGAGACGCGCCTCGCCGGCGCCGCGCCGCCGTCCGAGCTCGCGCAGATCGGCAGGCGGCTGAAAGCCGTCAGCGAGCAGCTGCTCAAGCTGGAGGAGCGCTGGCTGGCCCTCTCGGGCGACATCGATGCCATTGAAACGGCGCGTTGATCCCTCTTGAGTCGGGCCGCTGGCGCCCCAGCTACAAATTATGGAAACTGCCCTGAGCCTCACCGAAGGCAACGAGATCCTGATGGGTGCGGTGCGACGCAGCCGCAAGCTGCTGAACCGGCGTGCCCTCGTCGGTGCCGCCGCCAGCGCCGTGCCGGTGCCTGGGCTGGACTGGGCCGTGGATGCCGCCCTGCTGTCGCGGCTGGTGCCGGCCATCAACGCCGAGTTCGGGCTGACGCCGCAGCAGCTCGACCAGTTGCCGGCGCACAAGCGCGAGCAGGTGCAAAAGGCCCTCGCGATGGTGGGCTCGGTGATGATCGGGAAATTCATCACCCATGACCTCGTCATCCGGATGGCGCAGACGCTGGGCAAACGGCTGACGGTGCAACAGGCCGCCAAATACGTGCCGCTGGCCGGCCAGGCGATCTCGGCCGTCATGGGCTACACGGCCTTGCGTTACCTGGGCGAGGAACACATCAAGGATTGTGTGCGCGTGGCGCAGGCGGCGGGGCTCGCGCTGCCGGCACCGCAACGCTAGCTGGCAGCCTGCGACGACGCTGCCGCCAGTTCCTGCGTAAACGCGATGCGGCAGATCCAGCCGATGCCCTGGGGCCCGCTGCCCAGGGTCATGCGCGCGCCCATGAGCCGCGCATATTGCGCGACCAGCGCGAGGCCCAGTCCCACGCCTTCCCCCAGCAGCTGGCCGGCGTCGCCCTGCGCCCCGCGTTCCATCAGCTTCATCTGCATCTCGCCCGGCAGGCCCGAACCATTGTCCAGGACCGACAGCACGGTCTCGTTCCCGTCCTGCTCGATCGCCACCGTGACGGCCGGCGGGCCGTGGGCGGCGTCGGTGCCATAACGCAGGGCGTTGTCCAGCAGGTTGTTGAGGATGCCGCTGATCAGCATGAAATCGCCGAGAACCTCGGTGGGCCCATCGATGCCCAGCGCGCCCAGGTCCACGCCCGCCGCATCCGCTGCCGGCAGAAAGCGCAGGACGGTCTCGCGCACCACCTCATCGAGCCGGACTGTCCCCAGCTTCAGCCCGGCCTCGGCTTCATTCGCCACAGCCAGGTCCAGCAGCTGGTCCACCATCCGGCTGGCGCGAGCCTGACTGGTGGCGATGCGTTCGAGCTGTTCGCGCCAGGATGCGGGGTCCTTCTGGGCCAGGCCGTACTCGGCCAGGGCGCGGATGCCGGCCAGCGGCGTGCGCAGTTCGTGCGCGACGTTGCCCGCGAATTCCCGCTGGGCGCGCACACTGCGCTCCAGCCGCTGCAGCAGCGAATTGATGGCGCCCGCGAGGCGAACCGTGTCGCGCGTGGTGGCCGGAACTTCCACCGGCGCCAGGTCGCTGGCATCGCGGTTGTCGACTGCCTGCTGCAGCTGCGCCAGCGGACGCAGATCGGCCGTGACCAGACGGGTGACCCACCACGCGACCAGCCCGAGCAGCACCAGCTGCGGTGCCAGCGAGTACAGCAACAGCCGCCGCAGCAGGGCCGTGCGCCCCACCTGGGTTTCGGCGACAACGATGTCGAAGGGCACCGGCAGATCCCGGCGCAATGTCACCGCGCGCAAGGTCGCGCCCCTGAACTGGATTTCGGCAAACCGGTGTCCGAGCGGCCCGAGTTCCGGCGTCATCGCGAGGCCGGCCTCGCCCGCCAGCCGGGCGCCGTCGGCCCCGGTGACCGAAAAATGCAGGGTCTCCACGGGATCGTAGAGAACCGTCTCCAGTTCGCGCGGCGACAACGCGAGCTGGACGGTGCCCCGCTCCTCATGCACGTTCGAGCCCAGCAGATAGGCGTCATCGAGCAAGGACCGGTCGAACGCGTTCTGGGTGAAAAAGTGCGCCACGGCCAGTGCCAGCACCGCGCCGACGATCCACGTCAGGGCCAGAGGCACCATCACGTGGCGCAGGACACGGTTGCCAAGCGAGGGATAGCCCTCGGGCCCGCTCAAGCCTCGGCCTCCAGCACATAGCCCAGGCCCCGCAGGGTGCGGATCCGCACGCCCGATCCCGACAGCTTGCGGCGCAACCTTGAGATGAACGCCTCCAGTGCGTTGTCGCCGAGGCAGTCTTCCAGGTCGGAGAGCTTGGCCGAGAGGGCTCGTTTGCTCACGACCCGCCCGTCCGGCGTCATGAGTTCCCACAGCACTTCGAATTCACGCGCGGGCAGCTCGAGGTCCTGCCCATCGAGCTTGAACCGGCGCGCCTGCCGGTCCAGCGCCAGCCGGGCCACCTGGACATGGTCCTGGGTGCCCTGGGTGCGCCGCACCAGCGCCCGCAGGCGCGCTTCCACCTCGGCCAGGTCGAACGGCTTGCCGAGGTAATCGTCGGCCCCCGCGTTCAATCCCGCGATCCTTTCGTCGGTGCGGTTGCGGGCCGTCAGCACCAGCACGGGCGTGCGGTTGCCGCGGGCACGGGCGGCACGCAGCGCCGTCAAGCCGCTGCCCAGCCCGCTGCGCGGGTGCGCCGAATGCGGCAGGTTCAGGTCCAGCAGCACCGCGTCGAACTCCTGGACGCGCCAGAGATGGTCGGCCTCCTCCACTGCACCGGCCACGTCGACCCGATGCCCGGCGTCACGCAGGCTGCGCACCATCACGTCGCGCAGCACGACGTCGTCTTCGACCAGCAGGATCCTCATGTGTGGGTGTACCCGTCCTCTGAAACGCAGAGTCTACGCACTTCCACTTACCGCACCGGTCAGCATGCGGTCATATAAACAGAGCAATCATCATCGGCGTTGCAAGACCGACTGCAGAGGAGCTTATCCGTCATGAAAATCAAAAGTCAAAAAGACTTCTTTTCCGGCCTCATGTTCATCGCCGTGGGCCTGGCCTTCGCCTGGGGCGCGACCACCTACACCATCGGTGAAGGCGCCCGCATGGGCCCGGGCTATTTCCCGCTGACGCTGGGCCTGCTGCTGGCGGGACTGGGGGCGTTCATCATCTTCGAAGCGGTGGTGGTCGAAACCGAGGACGGCGAGCCGATCGGCAAGTGGGCCTGGCGCCCCCTGGGATTCATCATCGCCGCCAACCTGCTGTTCGGCGTCCTGCTGGGCGGGCTGCCCAGCATCGGGCTGCCGGCCATGGGGATGATCGTGGCCATTTACGGGCTGACGATCGTGTCGGCATTGGCCAGCGACGAGTTCGATTTGAAGGAGGTGCTGATCCTGGGAACCGTTCTCGCGATCGGCAGCTACCTGGCCTTCATCCTGCTGCTCAAACTGCAGTTCCAGGTCTGGCCCACGTTCATCACGGGCTGAAAATAAAAGGAATAACCACCATGGACCTGATTGCCAACCTCGCGACCGGCTTCGGCGTCGCCGTGACGCCGATCAACCTGCTGTACTGCTTTATCGGCTGCGTGCTGGGCACGCTGATCGGCGTGCTGCCCGGCATCGGCCCGATCGCCACCATCGCGATGCTGTTGCCGGCGACCTATGCGCTGCCGCCGGTGTCGGCCCTCATCATGCTGGCCGGCATCTATTACGGCGCGCAGTACGGCGGCTCGACAACGGCCATCCTGGTCAACCTGCCGGGCGAATCCTCGTCGGTGGTAACCTGCATCGACGGCTACCAGATGGCGCGCCAGGGCCGCGCCGGACCCGCGCTGGCCGCAGCGGGCCTGGGCTCGTTTTTTGCGGGCTGCGTGGGCACCCTGATCCTGGCCGCGTTCGCGGCGCCGTTGACCGAGGTGGCGTTCAAGTTCGGCCCGGCCGAATACTTCTCGCTGATGATCCTGGGCCTGATCGGCGCTGTGGTGCTGGCGTCGGGTTCGCTGATCAAGGCCATCGCCATGATCGTGCTGGGCCTGCTGCTGGGCCTGGTGGGCACCGACGTGAACTCGGGCGTGGCGCGCTACTCGTTCGACATCCCGGAACTCACCGACGGCATCGGCTTCATCGCGATCGCCATGGGCGTGTTCGGCTACGGCGAAATCATCAGCAACCTGGCTCAGGGCGACGAGAAGCGGGAGGTGTTCACTGCGAAGGTACAGGGCTTGTGGCCGACCAAGCAGGACTTCAAGGACATGATCCCGGCCGTGCTGCGCGGCACCTTCCTGGGCTCGGCCCTGGGCATCCTGCCTGGCGGCGGCGCCCTGCTGGCCTCGTTCGCCTCGTACGCGCTGGAAAAGAAGATCAAGAGCAAGCCGGGCGAGATCGAGTTCGGCAAGGGCAACATCCGCGGCGTCGCCGCGCCCGAGTCGGCCAACAACGCCGGCGCGCAGACCTCCTTCATCCCGCTGTTGACGCTGGGCATTCCGCCCAATGCCGTGATGGCGCTGATGGTGGGCGCCATGACCATCCACAACATCCAGCCGGGCCCGCAGGTCATGACCAGCAACCCGCAGCTGTTCTGGGGCCTGATCGTCTCGATGTGGCTGGGCAACCTGATGCTGATCATCCTGAACCTGCCCCTGATCGGAATGTGGATCAAGCTGCTGACGGTGCCGTACCGGTGGCTGTTCCCGGCCATCGTGCTGTTCTGCGCCATCGGCGTGTACTCCACCAACAACAACACCTTCGACGTCTGGATGGTGGGGGCCTTCGGCTTCATCGGTTACCTGTTCATCAAGCTCGGGTGCGAGCCGGCGCCGCTGTTGCTCGGCTTCATCCTGGGCCCGATGATGGAAGAGAACCTGCG